>CAXXVQ010000001.1:0-361451 GCA_963662245.2 Paludibacteraceae bacterium
CCTGGCCGCCCTGGCCATTGCAAAAATTCTGAAGCTGCCCCTGACCGCCACCTACCATACCCAGTTTCCCCAATATGCCCAGTACCTGACCGGAGACAATTTCATCGAAGATCTGACCTGGAAATTCATGATCTGGTATTATGACCAGATGGATCAGATCTATGTCTCCAGCCAGAACTCCTTTGACGAACTCACCGAGCGGGGTATCAAGGCCGAAAAAATCCGAATCATGCCCCGGGGCATCAACACGGACGTATTCCATCCTTCAAAACAATGCGATATCCTGAGCGCCAATTTCGGGGTTGATGAAGAAGCCCTGAAATTTTTGTATGTGGGCCGGGTATCCAAGGAAAAAAATCTGCCGATTCTGGTGAATGCCTTCAAAGCACTTTGTAAAACAAGTGACAAGGCGCATCTGACTGTCGTGGGCAATGGGCCCTATGCCGATGAGATGAAATATCTGCTCAAAAATTATCCTGTGACCTTTACCGGATATCTTTCCGGAGAACCCTTGTGCCGGGTCTATGCCTCGGCAGATATCTTTGTATTTCCCTCCACCACGGACACATTCGGCAATGTGATTCTTGAAGCCCAGGCATCCGGCCTGCCGGTGATTGTATCGGATCTGGGCGGACCCTGCGAAAATATGCTGGATCAGAAAACCGGCATCATAGTTAAAAGTGATGATGTTGCAGCTCTTTTATCGGCCATGCAGCAATTTTTAAACACCCCGGATCTGTGCAGTCAAATGTCCGACCAGGCCAGGGCATATATGGAAGACAGATCGTTTGAAAACGCATTTATTCAATCCTGGGAGTTTTACAAAGAGATGGATATGCCGGCCTCCATGCTGGAATTTTCCAAGGCCGTATAATGATGCAGCGCATAAAATCAGGACTGAAAACCGCCGCACGGATGGTCAAAGGCAGGATGCCCGGCCAGCTTGTGATCCAGATCACGGACCGGTGCAATGCCACCTGCCCCCAGTGCGGCATGCGTACAACCAATCCGTTTGACAGAACCCGGCTTTCCAATGATCAGCTCAAAGAGATCATTGATGCGGCCGGGGAAAAGGGATTCCAGGCCATCTCCTTTACCGGCGGCGAACCCATGTTGCTGCGCAAGGACCTGCCTGAATTGATCCGGCACGCGGGAAAAGCAGGAATTCCCTATATCCGGACCGGCACCAACGGTTTCTTTTTTGCCGGCCATGAAAAAGCCGGCTTTAAAGACAAGGTTAAAGCCATTGCCGATGAGCTTGCAGCCACCCCGCTGCGCAACTTCTGGATCAGCCTGGATTCTTCTGTTGCGCAGATCCATGAACAAATGCGCGGGTTTGAGGGTGTTGTTCGCGGTATGGAAAAAGCATTGCCCATTTTTCATGATGCAGGCATTTTTCCCTCCGTGAATTTGGGATTGAATCGTAATGTGTCCCAGATCACCCAAGTCTCAGGATCGCCAGCCCCGGAAGATCTTGCAACCCCCGAGGCCTCCCCTTTTTACCAGGCCTTTGCCCGAGGGTTTGCCGACTTCTACCGCAAGGTGATCGACATGGGATTCACCATTGCCAATGCCTGCTACCCCATGAGCATGGAAGACAGTACAGATAAAGAAGATTTGGATGCCGTCTATGCCGCAGCCTCTGCCGACCGGGTGGTTTGTTTCACGGGTACTGAAAAGGCCCTATTATTTAAGGCACTTTCGGACACTATCCCAAAATTCAGATCCCAAATCAGAATTTTTTCCCCCCTTGCAGGCCTGCATACACTCTACAATGTCTATTCAGGCAAAAACGCAGATATCCCCTACGGCTGCCGGGGCGGCATTGATTTCTTTTACTTGAACTGCACCGACGGCAACACCTACCCCTGCGGGTACCGGGGCGCAGACAATTTAGGCCCGTTTCAGGACTTAAACGTCAATGCCATTAAACCTAAAGGATACTGCCTGGCCTGCGACTGGGAATGTTTCAGGGACCCCACCGAGCTTGGGGGGCCATTCATGGAAGCCTTTTCCGCACCATGGCGCCTGGCGGCCAGAATGGCAAAAGATCCGGCGTATGGTGCCTGCTGGTTCAAGGATCTTCAATATTACAAGGCCTGCGATTTATTTAACGGCAGACGGCCGCCCCGGACAACCGCCTTGAATAAATTCTAAACCTGCTTTACCTGGTTTACGAGAATGGCGGACACCATATAAAAAAAGGCGAATCCGGTAAAAACAATACTGAAATTATCGTGGGTCAAATTCAGCACAACACCGGACATCCAGGGACCTAAAAATCCAGCCACAAATCCGTAGGCCGTAAATACGAGTCCAAATACCCGGCCGAAATTTTCAAGGCCGAAGCACTCCGAGACCAATGGCGCGGATACGGTAAACAATACCCCGAATGCAAGCCCCACAACGCTTGCCAATAAACTTAACACATAAAGATTATGGAAAAATGGCATGAGCAGATAGGCCAAAGCCGCCATAAGAAATACCCAGATTAAAATTTTATGTTTGGAAATGCGGTCCGAGAGCATTCCAAAGATAATCCGTCCAAGGCCGTTTAACATGCTGAATCCGGTCAGGATCACCACATACCGTGTCACGTCAAAGCCTAAAGACTGCCCCAGGGATGCAGACAGCATAACCATGGAAACCCCTGCGGCACCAGCCAGGGCCCATACCCACCAAAGACACCAGAAGGATCTCAACGTAAGTATCCGACCAACGCCAAGTGCCATTCCCGCTCCTTTTACAGATTTCAATGAATATGCGGAACCCCGCATAAAAAAGGCACATATAATACTGGTACACACTGTCAGGGCCATGGAGAGAACACATGTGGCCTTATACCCCTGGGTAACCAGCAAAAAAGAGAATATCGGCGACATGACTGCCGCAGCTCCGCCGAACACCAGATTGATAAAACCGACTGCCAGGCCTTTTTGCAGCAAAAACAATTTCTGGGAAACGGTCAAGCAGGGGAGGTAAACAAAAGAGCTGAAAAACCCCTCCCAAAACGCCCAGGCATAAATATGATACAGCGTTGAGGCCCACGCAACGGCGCCGACACCCAAGCCACAAGCGATAGTGCCCACAAAGAGAAGCCCTTGGGGCGTTATCTTTTCCTGGAGTTTACCGGACAGGTACATGGAACATCCTGTGCCCGCCAGAATAAAAAACATGAGTTGCCCGATGCAGGCCTTTTCCACCCCCAACAATTGCTGCCACTGAACCGCCATCACCCCGGGAAATCCAAACAAAAAAGCTCCGGGAAAAAAGATGGCCAGACACCCCAATGCCAACAGCAGTTTTCTATTTGTCACTTCGTTCATGGGGCCTGTTATATATCAATTTGACTTAAAGGCAAGCAAAAGCCCTGATCAGCAAATTTTATATCTTATTCAAGTACAAAAGAAAGGATCATTTGAGCCAGTTTTTCGCTTGTTCCAGGAGAAAAAATATCTCCGGCGAGGATATGCTGTCCCGGATCTGCAGAATCGGTAAAGGAAATGAGCTGCTTTTTGACGCACCTCATCTGTTTGAATGCTTGTTCCAGGGAGGGGACATGAATAATCTGATCCTGGGGAGAATAGATCACAAGGCTTGGGATACAAATTTTTGAGAGATCCAGCTTTTCAACGAGCTTGACCAAGCCCATCATGGGAAGAAGGGCCGCCACAGGATACCGGGTGGTCCAATATTGGCCATGGCCCTTATTTTCCGGAGTCACCGCTCTTTCTTTACCAATGACGATTCGGGCAATCTGCCGTCCCCAGGGCCAGGTAAGCAACGCTGAAAATCTGTTTTGGGGCCTGAAATTGGGAGATAAAAAAATGCAGGCATAAAGGGCGTCCATACCCCCCGCGGTTGCCGCCCTGTGGGCCAGCCAGGCAAGACTGGTGCCGCCGGTGGAACAGCCGATCATGATGACCTTTTTACCCAGACGCCGGCCGATCTCATAGGCTTCAACCACATCATTGAGCCAGTCATTCACACTGGCATCGGCCATGGCCTGACCGGTTTGGCCATGGCCGGTCAGGCGTGTATAAAACAGATTGGCTCCCAGGGCTTTTGCCACAACATCGCTCAAAGGTGCTGTTTCTTTGCGTGTGGCTGAAAACCCGTGGATATAGACCACGCTGAATTCAGTCTGTTCATTGGCTTTCCATGCCCATCGAACGGTTTTTTGGGTGCCGGGTATAACGTCGGAAAACTGCTGTTCCCGAAGAATCAGATAGCCCTCTATGTCCAAAGGAATTTTTTTGGGGGATATGGTCTGATCAATACGGACCCGGGGGCCGGATAAAAAAACGATGACGCCAATAATCGCAAGACTGACCCACAGAAGCATTTCCCTTATGTTCCTTATCTTTTTTTAAATGCATAATCAGTTAAATCTCCGTGAAGATCCCGTGTTTATCTACACCGTTTCGCTTTCGCAAAATTTCGCAAAGCGTCGCATAATAGAAACATAACCGCATAGCGTATATATGCAGAAAAACGTATCAGATAGCCCGTAAACAATACCCCTGTCAAGTCCGGATCTTTACAGTTGACAACCGTTCGAACAAAACGTATGCATAATTTTATAGACGAAAATTTAGTTTTAGTACAGGGAGAAGAAACTTGGGCAAACGCATATCTAATAGCCATTGAAATCTAATCAATTGACTACGGGAGTAAGGGAGAAAAAATGTTAAGAAAATGTTTACTAATTGTTTTAATTTTGGGAATGACCGCGCCGGCATTTGGCGGCGGTATTGACAACAAGCAGAATTTTTCATCGGCATATGCCGGCAGTCTCAGCCGAAATGCCGCCACAGATGGTGCAGATGCCGCAGCCTATAACCCTGCCGGCTTGATGCTGCTCAAAAACGGGACCTACGTGGAACTTGATCTGTTGCCTTTTACCTTCGATTATGACCATGAATATAATGGAGAAACCCAAACCGCCAGTCCTAAACTGGTCGCCCCCATGGCTTTTGGGGTCCACAAAATGGACAAATGGGCATTCTGGGGCTCTTTTACCATTAACGGCGGCGGTGGTGAGACGGAATACGAAAACGGCAATATTATTACCCAAACCGTCGAAAACCGGTTAGCAGGAGGTGCATTCGCACCGACCCTCCCAGCAGGAGGCTCTCTTACTCAGCCATATGCCTACGCTGAAAGCTATGATTACACATTCACTGCAGGCGTTTCCTACGATCTGCACCCCATGGTCTCAGTTGCTGCAGGACTCAGGTATGTAATCACTGATAAAGAAGTGGATCTCCACGGCACATACAGCGGAGCCTTTATCCTGGCCAGGTACGATCAGGAAGCAGAGGGCTACGGAGGGGTCATCGGTATTGATATCCATCCTTCGGAGACCCTCAACATTGGCATAAGATATGACACGAAGGTCAAACTGGACTGGGACACGGATACCAGTGGATCAAATGCTCTTGGTGTAGCCCTCCTCAGGGGATATAACCGACAGGACGGCCATAGCTACGCCAGGGACCTTCCGGCCGTACTTGCGCTGGGCGTTGAATGGAAGGTGCTCCCGAAGCTTACACTCAAACCCTCTTTTTCCTACTTTTTTGAAAAAGATGCGGACTGGGATACCCAAAATGATGCCGTGGATGGTAACTCTTATGAAATAGCCATGGCCGTTCAATATGATGTAAATGAGACTTGGTCTCTGACAGCTGGTTATCTTTATATCAATGTTGACATGAAGCCGGAAAACTTTGGTATCATTGAGCAGATGAATCCGCCCCTGGACTGCCATGCCGTTGCCGTCGGTGCTAAATACAGGATGACGGAAAAACTCACCCTGATACTGGGTCTTACCGGGTATTTTTATGAAGAAGATACGGCTCCTTCAGCCCTTGCTACCACAGGACGCCCCGAAGTCACCTACGACAAGACTTTGTACCAGGGAGGTATCGGTATCCAGTATCGTTTCTAACCGGTCAAGATTCCATAAAAGACCGTTAGTTCATATCATTGCGCCCGACCAAAACATACGATTTTGGTCGGGCGCTTTAGTTTTCTTTCTAAAACAACAATCTGCGCTAAGGCTATTTTTTCTTAATGGCAATAGCAATGCAGACACCGGCCCCGATCCAGGTGACACCAAGCCCCAGCACCATCATTACAATAGCGGAAGTCATCATTTTTCACCTCCGTGAACGGTAAAATTAATAAGGATGCTGATAATAAGGATTCCCCCCACCATACACCAGCCGAATACCAACAAGGCCAGAGACGGATACCCGCTGTATGGGGTTTTAATATCCCCGATTAGGTTGGATATTATCATATAGCATAGAATGGCAGGGGTGATAATTTTAAGGCAAAAGGTCCATAACGTGCCGACTTTAAAATCACTGGTCGGATTTATGATTTCTTTAAACCCGTCAAGACCGCATATAGCGAAAAAATTCAGGAAGGTTTGGATACGGTTCAGGAAATAAAATCCTACAATCAGGAAGAAGCTTATGTTAAAGAACTGGATACTACCATCAATGTGTACGAAAAACAATTAATCAGTGGAGAATTACTTACAGGCGTATTTGTTAATGCCTCTGCTGCCTTCTTAAAATTAGGGTTGGCATCAGTAGTAATTGTTGGGGCTAATATGGTTACTACAGGTACAACAAGTTTATTCGTATATTTTATCTTCTTGATGATTTCTGCCAGTATTTATAATCCTATAAGTGAAGTATTCAATAATATAGCAGCCCTACTTTACCTCAATATTCGTATCAATCGTATGAACGAAATGCAGGCAATGCCTATCCAACAAGGACAAACAGATTTCAATCCTGCAGGATATAATATAGGTTTTGAAAAAGTTAACTTTTCTTACGAAGATGGTAAACAAGTATTAAAAGATGTTTCATTTACAGCAAAACAAAGAGAGATAACAGCGTTGGTTGGTCCTTCAGGCGGTGGCAAAAGTACAACTGCCAAATTAGCTACAAGGTTTTGGGATATTAATTCCGGAACCATTACACTTGGAGGAATTAATATAAGCACCGTTGACCCTGAAACACTCTTAAAACATTATTCGGTTGTTTTTCAGGATGTGGTTCTTTTCAATACCACCATCATAGATAATATTAGAATTGGAAAACATAATGCCTCTGATGAAGAAGTATTAAGGGCTGCAAAATTAGCCCGGTGCGATGAGTTTGTTAATAAAATGGCACTTGGGTATAAAACAATTATCGGCGAAAACGGCGATACCCTTTCTGGTGGCGAACGCCAGCGTATTTCCATTGCTCGTGCATTATTGAAAGATGCACCAATTATTTTACTCGATGAAGCTACCGCCTCACTTGATGTGGAAAATGAAACCAAAATACAATCAGCTATATCCGAACTGGTAAAAAACAAAACGGTAATAATCATTGCTCACCGTATGCGGACAATTGCCAATGCCGATAAAATTGTGGTATTGGAAAACGGTATCGTTGCCGAAACCGGATCGCCCCAAGAACTTAAAAAGCAAAACGGGATTTTTGCAAAAATGGTAGAACGGCAACTATATCCATTTAACCATTAGTTATAGCTAATAAGACAGGCTAAATTAGCTATTTGAAGGGATTAATAAACTCGTATCATTAGCATAACTTTGGTTCATAAATAATTTGGTTTTCCATATATATCATTTTTCTAATAAAACAAAAATATATCTAACATATAAGATTTACTCTTATGTCAATTATATTTTTTTATTTTTCATTATTATTATTCGTCCTCTTTAGTAGATGAAATCCAATCATTATAAATAGCGGAAAGAAATATTTTTTATTCAGAAAGTAATCTGAAACAGTCTTTTGTTGACAAAATTATTATAATACAAATAAAATGGATGTAAAAAATAGTAAACCAAACCAAAAACGGACAAATTTGCTATACACCGAAAAGAGATACTTATTTCTTAGAATTCGGGAATCAATGTTTCTATCTTAAAAAAGAAAATCTTGAACATTTAAGACACTATATTGACTCTATTGATTTGAACACTTTTTAAAAATAAATGAAAATGCAATAAATAATAGGAAACTCATGTTAAATATCGGGTTGAAAAATATATACTTCTGTCTAAATAAATCAGAATTTCTTGAACTTAAGAAATTGTTATCCTTAAAAAATAAGTTTACAATAGCAGGTACTTTATTAGAGTTCAATATTATTTACAATTAAGTTTTTACTAGTTTTTTCCATACATTTTTATTAATTGTTAGTTGAGTTGAGATTCAATGGATTCTACATTTTTTTGCTTTGCAAAAGAATGTAGAAATTCATTGTTCATAAAATGATTTTAGATTTTTCCCAACACCATACTTTTCTATATTTGTGTTTCTTCTTTTGAGTCCGACTTGCATATATTACAAGTCGGATTCTTTACACAAAAGAGTGAAGAAAATATATTTTTGGAAAACTTTTTACCTAAACATAAAACATAAACAACTATTAAACTGATAATTAAAGAATATTTCGGAAAACTAAACCCAAAATTGTTGATAACTTATCTTCCAACACTCACATAAAAATCAATCCTATTTCTACCTTTGTTTTCGTAATGGTTCCCGAAAGCTTTGCTTACGGGATTAAAAGGGAATTCCGTGAAATTCGGAAACAGTCACGCCTGCTGTGAGGTTCTTACACAGGTTTTGAATACACTCTTGCCACTGTCCCGAAGGTCGGGATGGGAAGGCATTTCAAAACTGAACTAAGTCAGAAGACCTACCATCACATTTTCAGTAATAAAGCTTGCGTGGAATAAGCTCATACAACTAATACACATCAATTTCTACACTTATTTTTTCTGTCTATTTTTAGGCAATTTATAAGTCACACTCAATTCGTGCATTAGGTTTATTTCCACTATCAAGCTTCTTTGATTGTTAATTATTAATTATTCATTTTTAATTTAAAGAGTATGAGTAGTGCTGAAATCTTAATTGTGAAAAGAGACGGAAAAAGAGTTCCTTTTTCTATCGAAAAAATTAAAAACGCTATCCGAAAAGCGTTTCTTTCTGTAGGTAGTTTTGCTAGTGAAGACGACATTACCAATATTCTACAACGCGTAAATATTTATGACGGAATAATTGTAGAAGACATCCAAAATCAGGTTGAACGATCTCTTATGGCTGAGTGTTATTTTGCTGTAGCAAAATCATACATGCTATATCGTCAAAAACATACTGAAGACCGTGATACTCGTGACCGCATTAAGTTCCTAATTGACTACTGTGCAGCCGGCAATGCAGCCTCAGGAAGTAAGTTTGATGCCAATGCCAATGTCGACAAGAAAAATATTGCTACACTTATTGGCGAATTACCCAAAGGGAACTTCATAAGACTCAATCGTCGCTTGCTTACAGACAGAGTTTCAGAGATGTTTGGAAAAGAACTTTCTGATAAATATTTAAGCTACTTAAATCATCATTTTATCTACAAAAATGACGAAACCAGCCTTGCTCCATACTGTGCAAGTATCACCATGTACCCATGGTTACTGGAAGGAACCTCAAAAATAGGAGGGAATTCCACGGCACCAACCAACCTGAAATCATTTTGCGGAGGTTTTATCAATATGGTATTCATTGTTTCCAGTATGTTGAGCGGAGCATGTGCCACACCGGAATTCCTGATGTATATGAATTATTTCATAGGCAAAGAATTTGGTTTAGATTACTTTAAAAGGAGTAATGATGTTGTTGATCTTTCACTAAAAAAACGCACTATTGACAAAGTCATCACGGATTGTTTTGAGCAAATCGTTTACTCACTAAATCAGCCAACAGGCGCTCGTAATTTCCAAGCAGTATTCTGGAATATTGCATATTACGATAAATACTACTTTGAAAGCCTATTTGGTGAGTTTGTATTCCCTGATGGAAGTCGTCCGGATTGGGATTCTCTAAGCTGGCTTCAAAAACGCTTTATGACTTGGTTTAACCAAGAGCGCACAAGAACTGTACTTACTTTCCCGGTAGAAACCATGGCTTTACTTAGCGAAAACGGGGATATTAAAGATGCCGAATATGGTGACTTCTCTGCTAAAATGTATTCAGAAGGACATTCGTTCTTTACTTACCTTAGCGACAATGCAGATAGCCTAAGTTCATGTTGCCGTCTTCGCAACGAAATACAGGACAATGGCTTCAGTTACACATTAGGAGCAGGAGGAGTTTCTACAGGCTCAAAAAGTGTGCTTACCATCAACATTAACCGCTGTGTACAACAAGCAAAACGAGAAGGAATTTCATATATGAAGTTCCTTGAAGATATAGTTGACTTGGTGCACAAAGTACAATTGGGATACAACGAAAACCTTAAGGAATTGCACGAAAAAGGCATGCTTCCATTATTTGATGCAGGGTATATCAACCTAAGTCGCCAATACTTAACTATAGGTGTGAACGGATTAGTTGAAGCTGCTGAATTTATGGGTATTGAGATCAATGATAATGCTGATTATGTGCAATTTACACAAGAGATTCTAGGACTAATTGAAACATACAATAAAAAATATCGCTCAAAAGAAATCATGTTTAACTGCGAAATGATTCCGGCCGAGAATGTAGGAGTGAAGCATGCTAAATGGGATAAAGAGGATGGATATGTTGTTAAGCGAGATTGTTACAACAGCTATTTCTATGCGGTTGAAGACACTTCATTAAACATTGTCGACAGATTTAGAATTCACGGTAAAAAATACATTGAACACCTAACAGGAGGCTCAGCTTTACATATGAACCTCGAAGAACACCTAAGCGAAACTCAATACCGCCAACTTTTGCGCGTAGCAGCTACTGAAGGATGTAACTACTTTACATTCAATATCCCGAACACTGTCTGTAACGAATGTGGACATATTGATAAACGCTATTTAAAAGAGTGCCCAGAATGTGGCACTAAAAACATTGATTACCTGACTAGAATTATTGGTTACATCAAACGAGTTAGCAGTTTCTCAGCAGCACGCCAAAAAGAAGCTAGCGACAGATACTATGCAAAAAAAGAAAATAAAAAGGAATTAGAACATGCTGAAGTATTATAATTACGATATTGTTTTTCAAGAGATTCCGGATGAGGTAACTTTTGCAATCAACATAACTAATTGTCCAAATCGCTGCAAAGGCTGTCACAGCACGCATTTACAAAGAAACATTGGTCAAGTGTTGGATGAAATAACTATTGATGCTTTAATCAAGAAATACAGTACAGCAATTACCTGTTTCTGTTTTATGGGAGGGGATAATAATCCGGCTGAAGTTGCCCGATTAACTAAATATATCCGCAACAATCACCCTAAAATTAAAGTAGGCTGGTATTCAGGTTGTGCTAATCTTCCACAGGGTTTTGACAATAAGGATTTTCAATACATCAAATTAGGTGGATATAAAGAAGAATTTGGAAATCTTAAAAGCAAAACCTCAAACCAAAAATTATTTGAAATTCTGCCAAATGGTGAAATGAAAGACATTAGTACAAAGTTTTACCATTTATCATAGTGTTTTTGTTTTGCGACTTTAACACAAAAAAGAAGGAGTACTTTAAGAAGTGCTCCTTTTTCATTATTATTGATTTAGAATAGTAATGCGAATTAAGGGTTGAAATTAAAATATCAAATTAATAAAAGCAGCAGCAATTCTTCCACATATAAAGGTCAATAAACCACTAGTAGAACGAACCTTGCTGGCTATTTGTATTTTTGTTTTTTCATTTAACCAGTTGAAAAGCGATTCAATTGGCTGTCTTACAGTTGAAACGGCTGAGGAATATAAATCAGCCCAAGCCTTATTTTGTTGTTTTTCCCATTCTGTTTGTCCTTTAATTGCCTTTACAGGAGTTAAAATGGACAAGTTGTTTGTTTTCTTTTTCTCAGACCAGAATTCAGCATTTGAATAAGCTTTGTCTGCAACAATAGTACGGTTATACATGTCTTGAGAAGCTTCTTTAAGCATACATAAATCATGTTTTGAAGCCTCTGTGAAAAGCATTTGTTCTGGATGAGGCAAATGTCCTTTTCGTCTAAAAGAAATGGCGTGTAACTTCAATCCATAATAGTATATACCTTTGGTAGAGCAAAAGCCCTTGTCAGTAATTTCTTGTGCCACTTTTGAATTTCTTTTTCCTGAACATATTATAATTGGCATAGAGTCTACAAGACTAATTTCTTTATCACAATCATTTGGCACAAAGTCATTAAACAAAGACAATGTAAGAGCTTTAAAGCCTTCATTGAGTCTATTTATCCTTGTGTTGAAAGCCACATATGATGTGAGTTTTGGAAACCATTCACGAAGATGCTCACTTGCAAATTCATGAATCTTTTTCACTTTGTGATGTTCTTCAACTTGCATTACATACAAGTAAATGCTCATAGCCTCTTGGTCTGTAAATTTTGGCTGATCATTGTTGCTAAAGCGTTGACAAATATATTTTATCTCTTTATCGTATTGCTCACATACATAGCAATAGATTTTTATTAGTTTTATAGCCTTATCCTTGGGTATCATAATTAGAATAAATCGTGGATGATTTTTCATCTAATTTAATGATATTCAAGGATATAACAAAATATGTACCCGCTTATTTTGCTGTATCACAGCACTTTATTTATCTTTTTTCAACCCTTAATTCGCATTAGTAGATAAATAATGAGCAACAGCCTTCTATGCTGTAGGTCAATATACCAGCTGCCTACACAAATAGAACGGCGTTAAACGCCTAAGCTGCATAGCAGCGAACTCTTTGTAGAATAATAACCAACATAAAACATAGGTGCAGTGCAGCGCACCGTACTATTACCATTCCTCATTACTAGTTTTCTCATTCCTATAATTAAAAAATCGTTTTGTGAATAAATATTCTAATTTATAGTTGGTTCTAAACAACTGATTTAATAGATTTGAGTATTAATACAAGAGCTTATGGATCAACCAAAACTTGAACGACTTCTTCGCCTAATGAAGATGCTTACGGCAAATAACACATACACTGTGAATGAATTATCTGAACGATTAGAAATGTCTGTGCGAACAGTTTATCGTTATATCGACACCTTTCGTGAAGCCGGTTTTGTTATCAAAAAACAAGGAGAGTTTACACGAATCGACCAATCATCACCATATTTTAAAGACATTAGCCAGTTGGTGCATTTCACTGAAGAAGAAGCATATATCCTTAAATCTGCCATAGAAAATATTGATGAAAACAACCTGCTTAAGCAAAATTTGAAAAAGAAACTCTACACAGTTTATGATTACAAAATCTTAGCGGAAACAGTGGTTAAGGGTAAAAATGCCGAAAACATAAACCACCTAGTAGAAGCTATTGAAACACAAAAACAAGTTATTCTAAAAAACTATAGTTCGGCACACGGGAGTGATGTTCGCGACAGAGTAGTAGAACCTTTCGCTTTTACCACCAACTATGTACAAGTGTGGTGTTATGATTGCGAAGACAGCACAAATAAACTTTTCAAAACCTCCCGTATCGCAGCTGTAGAAAGAAAAGAGCATGCATGGCATTATGCAGACAAACACCATATAGGACTCATTGATGTTTTCCGAATGAATAGCGACAAACAACTCCCAATAAAACTTAAACTTGGCTTAAGAGCTGCAAACTTATTGATGGAGGAGTATCCTTTGTCAACTCAATACTTAAAGCAAATATCAAATACAGAATGGCTATTTGAAACCAATGTTTGCAGCTATGAAGGAGTAGGGCGTTTTGTTATTGGATTATATGATGATATTGAAATTATTGATAATCCCGATTTTGCAAGATTCATTGAAAATAGAATCAAAAAGATGCAAGAAAAATAGCTGTGTCATAAATTGTCAATCCGTTAGAATATTTTTGCTAAAAATTTATAATTATGCTACAATTTGATATTAGAGATTTATATCTGGCATTTGCTAACTTCTTTTCCCAAAATGGAAAAACATGCATTCGCATTTCATTTGATGATACCGAAAAAATATTCAAGCAACCGTTTAATATGCTTGCATTGAATGAAAAAAATGAAACCGATGGCATTATGATAATTCATTATGCCGACCAATTACAAGATTCTATTGAGGCAAAACTACCATTAAATGCAGGTTTTCATGTACAAAATACCTGGATTTGCCTTGGTGAAAGTATGCTTCAAACATGTTTGCCTCTAATAGATGAATTTACTGGAATTATTACTTATCAACGAATTTCTGATTCTGAGTACAAATTCAGGATTCAGAAAAAGGCTGATAAACAACATGATTATCTTTTTACACAAGAAGATTTGGCAAGTTTATTATTGCTGCAAGCAAAAGAATATTGGCGTATAAATAACAATAATAAAAAGGCAAAACAATTTATTTATACTCAACCTACAAGTAATAAAACAACAGATGCTGTATTATCTGATTGCGAAAAATACCGATATGAACTAAAACGAACTTGGGATGATAATAAACCAAAGGTGATGTTTATAATGCTAAATCCATCGACTGCTGATGCCGAGCAAGATGATCCAACTATAAGAAGGTGCATCAATTACGCTAAAGATTGGGGCTATGGTGGTATTTATGTTGGAAATCTATTTGCGTTCAGAGCTACAGACCCCAAAGACTTACTTAGAGCAGAAGAACCTATTGGAACAGATAATCTTCAATATTTAAAATCAATGCAAGCAGAGTGTGAAATTACAATCTGTGCATGGGGTAATGGGGATATTGTAAAAAAACTCATCAACAAACACAATCCGGATTATAATCCTCTGCAACAGATAAATAACAAAATATATTGTTTGGAATTATCTAATACCGGTACTCCAAAACACCCTCTATATTTAAGAAAAGACTTAAAGCCAATTAAGTATAAGAAGGAACTTTTTTAAAAATATCAAATATGCCATTCATGCTAATATACATAGCAATATGCCTAGTCTATGGTCTTATAATTCGGATTAAATCTGATTTTTTCCATACAATTACAGCTATCTGTATTACAATTGTGATAACGCCATTATTCGGGAAATTTCTTTATTATAAACTGTTTTCTGATGAGCTTGAGACTCAAAATATCAACAAGAAACTACATAAAAATAGTAGAAGAGCAGTTGAGCAATATCGAAAAGAGAAATTACAAGAACTAGACAGAAATACCTATAAAAGATGGGGCAAGCATGGTTCTAAAGAAATAAATCCAAAATAATCTCACAAAAAAACTACTGTGTCATAAGTTGTCAAAATCCTACCGTTTATTTGTATTATAAACAAATAAACGGAGGACAACGATATGAAAGACAGACACTTTTCCCACTTCCACATTGCCGGATTTACTTACTACGACGGCATAGATGTATACAAACACCTGCAAATTGGCACAGAGCTGAGACTTGAAGCCGAACCAACGAACTCTCATGACCCTAATGCAGTTGCTATTTACTATAAACAAACCATGTTGGGTTATGTACCTTCTGAATATAATTCCTTGATAAGCAAGTTTCTTCAACTTGGGTATACAGATATTTTTGAGGTAAAAATCAACCAAAAGAATAAAGAAGCCTATCCTGAGAAACAAATTAGAGTGGTGGTAAGGATTGCAAAGAAGTAACGGTTGCTATGGAAACTAAAACTTATTCATACACAGGATACTTAAGAAACCTTTTCTGCATTATAAATCCAAGAAAGGAACAAGAGATTTTAAGTGTTAATACTAGTCACACTATTGCCTATAATCAAATGTTATGGGGTGTAATTTCTATCCTGAGAGTAACAGATGTGGTGGAACCAATAAACCTATACTTACAAAAAACAGCAGCTAGATACAAACTACAGGTAACATGGACTACCAGTAAGTTAAGAGGTGAAACCTCACTCAAAATATTTGAATACAGAAGGCGTTTGGAGCGATTAACAACACCGTTGCCATCGACCTTTGATTACAAAATGATTATTAAAGAATTTAAACTGCTAAATGATTTATCTGAAACCGTTGATTTTCAGATAAAATCTATTGATGATAGACGATACACAGCTAGCTTAAATTTATCGGTTCATTTTGATAAGGCAGAGAGCAGGCATGATGAATACTTAGATTTTGACGCTTTTAAACAGCAGTTAAATCCAATCATGCATTCCGAAAAGATAAAATCAGATATAGAAAATATCTTTAAATGCAATGCTTCATATTTTAATTTAAAAGATTTAACTCCAAACTGGGTAGAAAAGTCTATTGAACAGCAAACAGATAAATATCGTCTGCACAAAGCTATTTATTATACCATCAGAGCTTGTGGATTTTTGCTTTTAGGTCATAAAAATGAGGCTTACAAGCTAGAACCGGAATTCTTATTTAACCCACTGATGCTAACCAATACTCACAAACCCATGCTTGAACTGTACTTATTTATCCTAATAGCCACAAAGCACAGTTACTATTTGGATGAACTAGCTGAATATGATGACATTAAAATGAACTTCAAACAGTTTTTTGAATTAAGAGAGCTACAGCATGACCCATACTACAATTGTGATTTCTCTGATATTCAACCGTATATACACATCTCTAACATCTTTTACCGAATGATTAATTATGAAAACTACATATTTTAATAAACGAATAAAGCCATGAAAAAACGATTAAGAAAGAAATTACACAAAGGGGAGTTTAAAGAAATGGGCTTCAAAATTGAATTTGAATATGACCCAAACTTAACAAAAGAAGATTTGGATAAACTATGGTTAAGATTTATTGAAGATGCTATTGAAGGTAATAACCTTTGCGTTGGAGGAGGAGGAAATTATAGCCAGAGTTATTTTGTATGTAGATATAAATCATCTGCAAATCAACAAGATAAAGATAAGCTTAACAAATGGTTCCTTAGTCAGAAAGAAACTATTATCTCATTTACTATTAGTGATTTAACCGATGCTTGGCATGGTGATTTTTAACTTATTGTATCAAGTATTATTACCAACAATATAGTTTCTATGAACTAGTTTTTAATAACTTTGAGACTCTTAAAAAATATAAACTAAAAAACATTATACATTATGAAAAACCTATCAGCTTTCACCAATCTGTACCAACTATCTAAAACACTGCGTTTTGAATTGATTCCGCAAGGAAAAACCTTAGAGCATATCGAAAAAAATGGTTTGCTGATGCAGGACGAACATCGTGCAAACAGCTATAAGGTTGTCAAAAAGATTATTGATGAATATCATAAATCATTTATTGAGAAGTCATTGGATGGTCTTGAGTTGAATCTCTTGGAAGATTATTTTATGTATTATCAAATTCAAAAAAAAGATGATAACCAGAAAAAGCAATTTGAAAATATTCATGCACAGATGCGTAAACAGATTGCAGACAGGTTCACTAAACACGAAAACTATAAAAACTTATTTGCTAAAGAACTGATTAAAGACGATTTAAAAGCTTTTGTTCAGGATATTGAAGAAAGGGAACTGGTAAAAGAATTTGAAAACTTCACTACCTATTTTACAGGCTTTCACGAAAACCGTAAAAACATGTACTCTGCCGAAGATAAATCGACAGCAATTGCATTTAGAATAATCCATCAAAACTTGCCAAAGTTTATCGACAATATGCGTTCTTTTGAGCGCATTAATAATTCGCCACTAAAAGATAAATTTCTACACATAAATTCTAACGAACAACTTGGGCCAATTATTCAAATTCTTGCTATTGAAGATGCCTTTAAACTTGATTACTTTAACCAAACGCTTACTCAAACTGGTATTGACAAATACAATCAGCTAATTGGCGGATACACATCAGAAGATAGCAAAACAAAAATTCAAGGATTAAACGAATACATAAACTTATACAACCAAACAGCAAAAAAAGATGACAAACTGCCTAAACTGAAACCTTTGTTTAAACAAATATTAAGCGACCGTTCTACCGCTTCTTTTATTCCAGAACAATACGAAAACGATAATGAAGTGCTTGAAAGTATTGAGAAACTATATCAAGAGCTAAATGAACAGGTGTTTAATAAACAGGTAAAAGGAGAGCATTCGCTAAAAGCATTACTTCAAAATTTGCCGGAATATGATTTATCAAAAATATATCTGCGAAATGATACTTCAATAACAGATATTTCTCAGAAACTCTTTAATGACTGGGGAGCAGTTCAAAAAGCAATTAATCTGAATTACGATGAAACTTACACCGGAACAAAAAAACTGGGTACAGAAAAATACGAAGATGAGAGAAAGAAAGCATTAAGCAAATATGATAGTTACTCTATTGAGTATTTGAATGACTGTATAAGCTTATTGCCAGCAGAGCAATCTAAAAAGAAAATAGAAGAGTATTTCTCAGCTTTTGGCAAAGGAGAAGGTGAGGTAGCAATAAATTTGTTACAGACTATAGAAAACAATTACAATCAGGCTAAGAATCTTATAAACACGCCATACCCAGACAATAAAAACCTTGCTCAACAACAAGTGGATGTTGATAAAATCAAAACTTTATTGGATAGTATTAAAGCCATGCAATGGTTTATTAAACCACTTCTCGGCAAAGGCAATGAAGCCGAAAAAGACGAACGCTTTTATGGCGAATTTGCTACCCTTTGGGAAACTCTTGACCAAGTCACACCCCTTTACAATAAGGTGCGAAATTACATGACTCGCAAACCATATTCTACTGAAAAGATAAAACTCAATTTTGAGAATTCTACATTATTAGATGGTTGGGATGTTAACAAAGAAACTGACAATACAAGCTTAATCTTTAGAAAAGATGGTCTATTCTATTTGGGTATTATGAATAAAAAGCATAACAAAATATTCAAAAAAGAATTTGAAAATACTCAAGACTCATATTTTGAAAAGATGGAATACAAATTATTGCCTGGAGCAAATAAAATGTTACCAAAAGTTTTCTTTTCAAAATCAAGAATTGATGAATTTAATCCATCAGACCAATTACTAGAGAATTATAAAAATGATACGCATAAGAAAGGAGATAATTTCAATATAAAAGACTGTCATACATTAATCGACTTTTTTAAGTCATCAATAAACAAACATGAAGACTGGAAGAATTTTGACTTTAAGTTTTCTGATACAAAAACATATGAAGATTTAAGTGGATTTTATAGAGAAGTCGAAAAACAAGGCTATAAACTATCATTTAAAGCTATTCCAGACACCTCTATCAATCAACTAGTGGAAGAGGGCAAACTCTATCTATTCCAAATCTATAACAAAGACTTTTCTCCATACAGTAAAGGAACGCCAAACATGCACACCCTTTACTGGAAAATGCTTTTTGATCCCGAAAACCTGAAAGATGTAGTTTATAAGCTAAATGGACAAGCTGAAGTCTTTTATCGTAAAGCTAGTATAAAACCTGAAGATGTCGTGATACATAAGGCTAATGAAGCTGTAAATAACAAAAACGAAGCAAACAAAAAGAAACAAAGCACATTTGAATACGACCTCATTAAAGACAAACGCTACACAGTAGATAAATTCCAGTTTCATGTGCCTATAACCATGAATTTTAAAGGAGAAGGGCTTAATAATATCAATAGCAAAGTAAACGAACATATACGCCAATCAAATGATATTCACATCATAGGAATTGACCGTGGAGAACGCCACTTGCTGTATCTTTCAGTTATTGATAGTAAAGGAAGTATTGTAGATCAATACTCGTTAAATGAAATTGTAAATGAATACAATGGCAATACTTATCGCACAAATTACCATGATTTATTAGACAAACGAGAAGGAGAACGCACCGAAGAACGACGCAACTGGAAAACCATTGAAAACATCAAAGAACTCAAACAAGGCTACTTGAGCCAGGTAATTCACAAAATCAGTGAACTCATAATAAAATACAATGCCATTGTAGTGCTGGAAGACCTTAATACAGGATTTATGCGCGGACGCCAAAAGGTAGAAAAATCAGTCTATCAGCAATTTGAGAAGATGCTGATTGATAAACTTAACTACTTAGTAGATAAGAAGAAAGCTACATCTGAGTTAAGCGGAACTTTAAAAGCGTTGCAACTAACCAATAAATTTGAGAGTTTCCAAAAAATGGGAAAACAAAGCGGTTTCTTATTTTATATACCGGCTTGGAATACCAGTAAAATGGATCCGGTTACAGGTTTTGTAAACCTTATGGACACTCGTTATGAAAATATGGATAAGGCAAAAGCATTCTTCAACAAATTTGACTCGATTAAATTTAATAACACAAAAAACTATTTTGAATTTGTAATTAAGAAATACAGTTTGTTTAGCGGTAAAGCTGATGACACAAAGCAAGATTGGACTATATGCACATACGGCACTCGCATAGAAACATTCCGAAACTCTGAAAAAAACAGTCAATGGGATAGTAAGGAGATTGATCTTACAAGTTCATTTAAAGACTTGTTTGCAAAATATAACATCAACATAAATGCAGATATTAAAGATGAAATAACAAAGCAAACTAACAAAGAATTCTTTACTGATTTATTAAAACTATTAAAACTAACGCTACAAATGCGTAACAGCATTACAGGTACTGAAACTGATTACTTGATTTCACCGGTGGCAAATGAAAGTGGCGAATTTTTCGATACCAGAAATGAAACAAAACATTTACCCAATAATGCCGATGCTAATGGTGCCTACAACATCGCTCGCAAAGGTTTGTGGGTTATTAACCAAATCAAAAATCCGAATACGGATTTAAAGAAATTGAAATTGGCAATATCAAATAAAGAATGGATGCAATTTGTGCAATCGTAGAGACGCAAGATTTTGCGTCTCAAACAAAAAATAAACAATGGATAAATTTCAAAATAATTGCGTAGCACATCATGAGCACCGACAAAGAAAAATATTTTGCGAATAAATACAGGATTCCGTCTGCCCGTTTACATTCATGGAATTACGGGTGGGACGGTACCTATTTTATTACCATTTGTACACAGGGTAGGGTTTATTATTTTGGGGATATCGTAGAGACGCCGGATGTGGTAGAGACGCAAAATCTTGCGTCTCTACCACATACACCCAAAAATGAAATGCAATTATCCCCATTAGGACAGCACGCACATCAATGTGCCGTAAATATTCCTCTGCATTTTCCATTTGTGCAGATGAACGAATTGGTGATTATGCCCAACCATGTGCATTTATTATTTACGATTCATAAAACAAATAAAAATACGCCTGCGAATACCGTACAGACGCAAAATCTTGCGTCTCAAACAATCCCAAATAACAACGAAACAAATGAAACGCAAAATTTTGCGTCTGATAATGATAATAACCGCACAACAATAGAGACGCAAGATTTTGCGTCTCTACCGGGAAACCGTTTCGGGGCACAATCGGGTAATGTGGCGTCGATTATTAGGGGATTTAAAATCGGGGTAACAAAATTTGCACGCAATAACCATATTGATTTTTGTTGGCAAACCCGTTTTCACGACCATATTGTACGCAATCCTCAGGAATATAACCGCATACAGGATTATATTCAATCCAATGTGGCAAATTGGAAAAATGATTCTTTAAAATAAATTTAATAATGTACAGATGCAAAATCATGCATCTCTCTATAAATGCAAGACTACATTTCCATATCCACGCTCAATGACTTTATTTTCTGCCCATATTCCATTTATCTGCATAATGTGTATATGGGTGGAAATGAAGAACTGGTGCATGCCACGCCTCAAACCAGGGGCAAGGCAGCACACCAAAACATTGACCAACAGAAATACAGTTCACGCAAAGATGATATTTCAGCAATTTCAATATATAGCAACGAACTGGGACTGATAGGAAAAATAGACTTGTACAAAGGCAAAGAAAAGATATTAATAGAACGCAAATATCAGTTAAACACTATTTTCAGAGGACAGGTTTACCAACTATGGGCACAATATTTTTGCATGACAGAAATGGGGTATGAAGTAAACAAACTCGCATTTTATGCAATATCAGTGAACCAAACAATACCCATAGAACTACCCAACGAAGCAGATAAGCATGAGTTAATCCGGTTTATCAGTCAGTTTAAAACATATGACCCTACTCAAACCATAAATACTAACCCCAATAAATGTGCACATTGCATTTATTGCAACTTATGTGATAAAATTGAGATAGAAAATGTTTACACTTAAAGACATGCAGTACCGTTCGGTTTTTGTGATAAATTGTATCGAGAATAAAGCCTTACGAGTTCAAAGTGGTGCCTTACTACTGGAAGACACCGAAACAAACAAAACGCTTACCAAACTTCCATTTCAGAAGATTCTGGCACTGTTTGTAGTCGGTCACATTACCATTACCACCGCTTTGATTGACAAGTGCACCAAATATGGTGTTCCTCTAGTGGTAATGAAACCAAACTTTCGTCCGGTATTTTTCTACGCCATCACCGCAGAAGCAAATTTCTTGTTACGCCAACAACAGCATGCTTTGCCCAAAGAAGATTTGCACATCCCTAAAGTGCTGGTAATGAATAAAATTAGAAATCAGCTTCGCTTGCTTGAAAAAACACGGCAAAAAACCGAGAATATCCAAAAAGCGAAAGAGCATTACCCGAAAGCGATTGAACTGGTAAAAAATGCCACTGATTATGAAACTGTAATGGGTTTAGAGGGTAGAGTTGCCAAACAATTTTTTACGGCATATTTTGAATGTTTAGGCTGGAAGGGCAGATGCCCCAGGGCAAAAACAGACCCCATTAACAGCACTTTGGATATTGGTTACACCATTTTGTTTAACTATATAGAAGCCTTTACGCGCCTGTTTGGTTTTGACCCTTATGTGGGTGTATATCACAGGCTCTGGTTTAGGCGAAAGTCACTTATTTGTGACCTAATGGAGCCCTTTCGCTGCCTGATAGAGCAACAAGTACGCAAAGCATTTAATACAAAACAGTGCAAGGCTGATGATTTTAAAATTTTCAAAAATGAATATGTACTTAAGCGTGAGAAAAACAGGGATTACACCAAAATGTTTTATGATGTGCTGATTGAACATAAAACAGAAACATTTCGTTATGTGCGAGACTATTACCGCTGCTTTATGCAACGAAAAAGTGCACCGGAATATCCTGAGTTTTTATTAAAATAACGGAAAGCTTATGATAGTAGTCAGTTACGATATATCAGATACAAAACTTCGCACCAAATTCTCAAAGTTTTTGATTAAAGAGGGAGGTGTCCGCTTACAATTCTCAGTGTATGAAATCAATAACTCAAAACGAATTATTGATACCCTGAAAATAAAAATTGAAAGCCAATTTGCTAAACAATTTGATGGCGGAGATAGTGTGTTTATTTTTGAGACCAACTTGCATGAATGCATAAAATATGGTAATGCAATTCATCGCGACCAAGATTTAATCTTTTTTGATTAATACAAAGCCTCGTGTTTATATTATTTGCAAAAACATCAAGAATAAACACAAACAATTGAACATTAGCTCTTTGACATAATTTATTAAAATCTTACAAATATTTAGGTGGGGGAAAAAACTCTAGTTAAAGTTTTGGTGTAAACCCTTATTAATAACTATATTTGCAGTGGAATTTTTATTCCATAGAGGCTAGAAGCCTCACTAAATTTCTACTATTGTAGATTCCGACTTAACTGTTTTTATCATTTATTGGCTAGAAGCCTCACTAAATTTCTACTATTGTAGATCTGCGTTCGGTACTATTGCCGTAATAGGCTAGAAGCCTCACTAAATTTCTACTATTGTAGATTCTCCAAGTACATCTGACATTTGTTGCGGGCTAGAAGCCTCACTAAATTTCTACTATTGTAGATATTCCACTGTGTGAATTCTGCAAGTAGAGGCTAGAAGCCTCACTAAATTTCTACTATTGTAGATATGCATGTTCTCGGTAGAGCTTCTTCGCTGCGGCTAGAAGCCTCACTAAATTTCTACTATTGTAGATGCGTATGTACCAATTGAAGTATTTAACGGGCTAGAAGCCTCACTAAATTTCTACTATTGTAGATGCTTCTGCTAGCTCCTTAGTTTTGTTATAGGCTAGAAGCCTCACTAAATTTCTACTATTGTAGATTGAAAACAATTGAAGAAGCTGCTCTAGAATGGCTAGAAGCCTCACTAAATTTCTACTATTGTAGATTTATTTGCCTCTAATAATGTTACACTAGAAGGCTAGAAGCCTCACTAAATTTCTACTATTGTAGATATTCGCTCCCCCAAGCACCACTCTCCCAAGGCTAGAAGCCTCACTAAATTTCTACTATTGTAGATTAACTCTTCTCGTTCTCTATCATATTGGTAGGCTAGAAGCCTCACTAAATTTCTACTATTGTAGATCTCTACTGGTGCAATCTTTCGTGAATCAAGGCTAGAAGCCTCACTAAATTTCTACTATTGTAGATCAATTACTGCAAGTGCAATTCATACTCTTGGCTAGAAGCCTCACTAAATTTCTACTATTGTAGATGCATATCCCAAAATCATTTCGTCAACTACTGGCTAGAAGCCTCACTAAATTTCTACTATTGTAGATCTATAACTGGAACAATCGCAACAGATACGCCGGGCTAGAAGCCTCACTAAATTTCTACTATTGTAGATATAATCTGGTGATACGATTAGATATTTAGGCTAGAAGCCTCACTAAATTTCTACTATTGTAGATTTCGTATCTCCTATGTTAACTAAGTCAGGCTAGAAGCCTCACTAAATTTCTACTATTGTAGATTCCTACTAAAGCGATTCCATCGTTAGGCAGGCTAGAAGCCTCACTAAATTTCTACTATTGTAGATTGCAGATGGACGAATAATGAATCCTTCAGGGCTAGAAGCCTCACTAAATTTCTACTATTGTAGATCCAATCTAGCAAACAACTCACACCCTCAAGGCTAGAAGCCTCACTAAATTTCTACTATTGTAGATTTTTATCGCAAGCAATTAACATAATCTTAGGCTAGAAGCCTCACTAAATTTCTACTATTGTAGATGAAATAATGGCTTACGATACTAAAATATTGGCTAGAAGCCTCACTAAATTTCTACTATTGTAGATATATGCTGTTTCTGCTAGTTTTGGCGTGGCTAGAAGCCTCACTAAATTTCTACTATTGTAGATCGGTACTAAATACTTCACTTTCTAAAATGGCTAGAAGCCTCACTAAATTTCTACTATTGTAGATTGTTGTGCCTGCTCCTTGTATTGTAATATGGCTAGAAGCCTCACTAAATTTCTACTATTGTAGATTATGACAATTGAGAGATAAACCAACTCAAGGCTAGAAGCCTCACTAAATTTCTACTATTGTAGATGTTCTTGGCTCTCTAAAGGCTGCATTTACGGCTAGAAGCCTCACTAAATTTCTACTATTGTAGATAATTATTGCTTCTTGCGGGTTTTCATAGTAGGCTAGAAGCCTCACTAAATTTCTACTATTGTAGATCTGCTTGCTTTGCTTCTTTTGAACCTGAACGGCTAGAAGCCTCACTAAATTTCTACTATTGTAGATATGGTAAAAATGTTTGTTATTAAAATGGCGGCTAGAAGCCTCACTAAATTTCTACTATTGTAGATAGGTAGAGCAGATGAAAAAAAACAACCCGGCTAGAAGCCTCACTAAATTTCTACTATTGTAGATAATATTTATTGATAATGACAGCAAGCTTGGCTAGAAGCCTCACTAAATTTCTACTATTGTAGATCTTAACTGCTTCAATATACATTAACATTCGGCTAGAAGCCTCACTAAATTTCTACTATTGTAGATATGGAATTGATTTTCCCAGCCGGCTATAATAGGCTAGAAGCCTCACTAAATTTCTACTATTGTAGATCATTCTCCACGCATAGGGCAGACGCAATAGGCTAGAAGCCTCACTAAATTTCTACTATTGTAGATTTTAAAATGTATAATTAATGTCTAAAAATGGCTAGAAGCCTCACTAAATTTCTACTATTGTAGATTCTTCTTCTGTTTTAAACAAGTCATCTGGCTAGAAGCCTCACTAAATTTCTACTATTGTAGATAGGGATAGACCTCATCCTGTTCCGTGTGGAAGGCTAGAAGCCTCACTAAATTTCTACTATTGTAGATTTTTTGTACCCTTCTGACCCTGAATTTGAGGCTAGAAGCCTCACTAAATTTCTACTATTGTAGATAGCGTTTTTTGGGAAGATGGCTTAGGTCAGGCTAGAAGCCTCACTAAATTTCTACTATTGTAGATAGTGGCACTTATCCAAATGCAACTACCATGGGCTAGAAGCCTCACTAAATTTCTACTATTGTAGATATGTGTAGTAACAATGCGAATAATATTGGCTAGAAGCCTCACTAAATTTCTACTATTGTAGATCCTTGATTCCCTCTTATCCTGCTATCATCTGGCTAGAAGCCTCACTAAATTTCTACTATTGTAGATAAATATCCAAACACACGAGGATTAATTGGAGGCTAGAAGCCTCACTAAATTTCTACTATTGTAGATTAATCTCTCCGATAACTTGCGAGCCATCGGCTAGAAGCCTCACTAAATTTCTACTATTGTAGATATTATATTCTGGAGAATGGAGTTAGGCGATGGGCTAGAAGCCTCACTAAATTTCTACTATTGTAGATAGCCTTGTATTGTTTAGCATTTGTTCCAAAGGGCTAGAAGCCTCACTAAATTTCTACTATTGTAGATTATTTGAGCATGATAGTGTAGCGGTGGAAGGCTAGAAGCCTCACTAAATTTCTACTATTGTAGATTAAAAGCAAAAGCGACAATAACCGAAGTCATTATCGCTTTTGTGAGGTTTGTCCCGCAGGACTATCCTCAACAAAGGTAATGAATTAACACAAAATAAATACACTATGGAAATATTTTTAATTTTATGTATTGCTGCAATATTACAACACATCGCTCGGAAATGCTTTTGTTGGAAAACTCGCCGAAAAATACGCAAACAACATTAATTAAATAAAACGGCGTTACACGCAAGAATTAAGCTGCATAGCAGCGAACTCTTTGTAGAATAATAACCAACATAAAACATAGGTGCAGCGCACCGTACTATTCTTTACTAATTTCTTAACTCTCATTCCCCTCTTACTCGCTCCTCACTTCTAAAAGTACATACTAGCCACAGCCGTTTTCTTAGGCTTATAAGTATATTTATGTGTCCAATAAGATGCTTTCATACAAAGAATACCTAAACCGGCACCAAATAACACATCACTCAAATAATGACGATTATTTGCAATTCGCAAAGCTCCTACAGAACTTGCCATAGTATAGGCGAAATATGACATCCAAGGCAATTCGTCTTTATATTCTTCTGATAAAAATGTAGCAGCAGCAAAAGCCTGAGTTGTATGTCCGGAAGGAAAGGAGTTCATAGCACTGCCATCCGGTCTCTGTGCTGAAATGGTATTTTTCATTAGCTGAGTTGTACCCAATACAAGTAATTCTCCTTTAACAAGAATCAAAGTTCTATTCACAACATCCGTCTTTGATTTCACACCAAAAGCATCTAAACCATAAGCAATTACAATAGGAGAGTATTGAAGATAATCATCTACATGAGTGCTAAAATCAGGAAATTCATCATTGCGCCAATCGTTTAGCCAATATTTCAACTTACCATTATCAATATTTATTACAGTACCCGCAACTATTAATGAAGCAGGAATGATTAGTTTATTGGTTTTAAATCTCTCAACAGAAATTGAATCTTGACAAAAAATCAAGCGACAACAACAAAACAGTACAACAATAAAAAATATTCTAAACATATATTGAAAATAAAGTCACATCAATTTTGTAACAATCTGAAACTATTTGGGCTTTTTTTTTAACAATTAAAACAGTTATC
This sequence comes from Paludibacteraceae bacterium, assembly GCA_963662245.2. Classification (GTDB taxonomy): domain Bacteria; phylum Bacteroidota; class Bacteroidia; order Bacteroidales; family Paludibacteraceae; genus JAFGVL01. The sequence continues at coordinate 27,873 of CAXXVQ010000001.1, forward strand.
CTTATTTCTACTTTGAGTTGTAAACATTTTGCTTAAAAGCCTTATCACAAAGGATTTTCAATGAAATTTTATTATTTGTTAATGAAAACAAACTAATGTTAATTAATTTAGGTATTCATATTCCTATATAATAAAAATACACAATTGTATTTCAACTACTTACATATAATATAAGTGCTTTTTTTCCTTTAAGAGATGTTATATTCCACCCAAAATAAGTCCTAAACTTATAGTACCTTTGCAAAGGAAACAAAATAATGCATATTTCAAACATTTTATATAACACATTATGGCTAAATTTAAAGAGGGTAGATGGATGGAGAAAATTGATGTGCGAGACTTCGTATTGTCAAATTTAACTCCATATGATGGTGATGAGAGTTTCTTGTGTGAACCAACACAAAAAACAAAAGATTTATTTAAAATTTGCATGGATGCTGTAATGGCAGAAAGAGCAAATAGAGGAGTAAAAAGTATTGACCCAAAAACTGTTTCTACTATTACTTCACATGCAGCCGGATATATTGATAAAGATAAAGAAGTAATTGTAGGTCTTCAAACTGATGAATTACTAAAACGGGCTATTAAACCTTACGGTGGAGTTAAAGTTGTTGAGAAAGCATGTTCTGAGCATGGCTACGAAATTGACCCATTAGTATTGGAAACATTCAGCAAATATACTACAACTCACAATGACGCAGTATTTAGAGCGTACACTCCAGAAATTCGTAATTTCCGTTCTCTAGGGTTTTTAACTGGTTTACCAGATAACTATGCCAGAGGTCGTGTTATTGGAGATTACCGTCGTTTAGCACTTTACGGAACTGAAAAACTTATTGCAGCTAAAAAACAAGACTTATTAAACCTTACAGGTCCTATGACTGATGAGCGCATTCGTCTTCGTGAAGAAGTTGCTCTTCAAATACAAGCTTTAGGTGAAATCACTGAAATGGGAGTTTCATATGGTTTAGACCTTAGCCAACCGGCTGAAAATGCAATAGAAGCTGTACAATGGGTATACATGGCTTATCTAGCTGCTGTTAAAGAGCAAGATGGTGCTGCAATGTCTCTTGGAAATGTTTCTTCATTCCTAGACATCTATATTGAAAAAGATTTAGCTGAAGGAAAAATCACAGAGTGTGAAGCTCAAGAAATGATTGACCAATTCGTAATGAAATTGCGTATGGTTCGTCACTTGCGTATGGATTCTTATAACGAAATCTTCGCAGGAGACCCTACATGGGTAACTGAAGCTATCGGTGGTAAACTAGCTGATGGTCGTCACAAAGTTACTAAAAACATCATTCCGTTTCCTTCAAACACTTTATAACCTTGGACCTTCACCAGAACCTAACATGACTGTGCTTTGGTCAGAAGATCTTCCTGTGGCATTCAAAAAATTCTGTGCACAAGTTTCTATCGATACATCATCTATTCAATATGAAAATGATGACTTAATGAGAGCTACTCGTTGCAGTGATGACTACGGTATTGCTTGTTGTGTATCTTTCCAAGAAATTGGTAAACACATCCAATTCTTCGGTGCTCGTACTAACTTAGCTAAAACACTTTTATTAGCTATCAACGAGGGTAGATGTGAGATGACAGGCAAACAAGTGGTTAACGGTATTCCTAAATTAAAATCTGATGTATTAGATTTTGATGAAGTAATGGCTAACTTCAAAATTGCAATGAAAGAAGTTGCTCGTGTATATAACGAGACAATGAATATCATTCACTACATGCACGATCGTTACTACTACGAAAAAGCTCAATTAGCATTTGTTGATACAAACCCTAAAATTAACCTTGCTTATGGTGTTGCAGGATTAAGCATTGTAGCTGACTCACTATCAGCAATTAAGCATGCTAAAGTAAAAGTTGTTCGTAACGAATTAGGCGTTTCTTCTGATTTCGAAATTGACGGAACATTCCCTTGCTACGGTAACGATGATGACCGCGTAGATATTTTCGCAAAAGAAATTCCAGCTTACTTCAACGGTTTGTTGAAACAACTTGGAACATAATAAAAATGCTGAACCTACATTATCTATCCTTACTATTACTTCAAATGTAGTATACGGTAAGAAAACAGGTTCTACACCTGATGGTCGTAAACAAGGAGTTCCATTTGCACCGGGAGCTAACCCAATGCACGGACGCGATAAGAGTGGGGCTATTGCTTCGTTAAACTCTGTATCAAAAATTGATTATAGCGAGTCATTAGATGGTATTTCAAATACATTCTCTATTGTACCTAAATCATTAGGTCCTACAGCTTTACAAAGAAGCGAGAACCTAGTTTCTATTATGAATGGTTACTTCAAAAAAGAAGCTCACCACCTAAATGTAAATGTGCTTAATAAAGAAATGTTGGAAGACGCAATGGATCATCCTGAAAACTACCCTCAGTTAACAATCAGGGTTTCAGGATATGCGGTAAACTTCGTTAGCTTAACCAGAGCTCAACAACAAGAAGTTCTTTCACGCAGTTTCTTTGAAACTTTATAGAAAAGCAAATAAAACACAGCAGGTTGTTTCCAGATTAAGGTTACAACCTGCTTCTTTTTACATTTAGACACCTATTATTACATGTTAAATCTACATTCAGTTGAATCATTAGGTACTTATGATGGCCCTGGTATTCGTCTGGTGTTATTTACTCAAGGATGCAACTTTAAATGTTTGTACTGCGCAAACCCTGATACAATAGAGTTTCGCGAAAGCAAACAATATTCTGTTGAAGATATTCTACATATGGCTCACAACCAAAGCCCGTTCTTTGGAGATAAAGGAGGTATTACTGCCTCTGGAGGAGAGCCTTTAAACCAAGCGAAAGCTTTAGCTGAAGTTTTTAAAGCTCTTAAAGATGAAGGCTTTAATACTTGTTTGGATACAAATGGAAACCTTTTTAACGAGAATGTAAAAGAAGTCCTAAAATACACAGACTTAGTACTTTTAGACATCAAAGAATTCAATAATGATGCACACAGAGCCTTAACAGGATCTGATAATTTCCGCTCATTGAATTTCGCCAGATACCTAAACGAAAAAAATATTCCTGTTTGGATTCGCTATGTGTTAGTTCCTGGTTTTTCTGATAATGAAGAACATTTGCACCAACTAGGAGAATTCCTAAAACCTATGCAAAATGTAGAAAAACTTGAAATTCAACCATATCACAAACTAGGAATTTATAAATACGAAGCCTTAGGGAAAGAATACAAGCTTAAGGATGTTCCGATGAATACCGCTGAGCAATTGAAAAAAGCAGAAGATATCTTTTCTCAATATGTAAAAGAGGTAATCGTTAACTAGCGATTAGAGATAAGCGATTAGCGGTAAAACTTACGATACTGAGATATTCGCCTTCGCTGATATTAGGAACAATATTGTCACCAGACAAATATCTAACTATTATCGCCGAAGGCAAATAACTATTAACTTTTAATTTTTAACTATTAATTCAAATGTCATCTTATTATACTTCAAAAGAGATACTTTCAAAAGTACATGAAGCAGCTCATACCAGAGCAAATACTAATATCCCGAAAACACTAGTTTTAGCAATTCCTTGCAGGTGCCTATATTGCTCTTGGAGGACTTTTAGCCGTAATTATTGGAGGAGGAATACCTGGAATAGCAGCAAATAACCCTGGAATTTCAAAATTCTTAATGGGTGCAGTCTTTCCATTAGGACTTATGCTTTGTGCAATTGCAGGAGCTGACCTGTTTACAGGAAATACAGCTTATTTTATTCCTCCGGTAATGAACAAGAAGCTACATGTTTACGATATGCTTAAAAACTGGACATTGGTTTATATCGGAAACTTTATTGGAGCTTTGTTTGTTGGTTATATAATTACCTATTCTACAGGCATTTTAAATGGAGCTCCTTGGCATGATAGCATTATTCATATTGCTGAACACAAAACAGAATCATCATTCTATCAAACATTCTTAAAAGGAATAGGAGCTAACTGGTTTGTTGCCCTTGCGATGTGGTTAGCATATTCAGCAAAAGATATTCCTGGAAAAATACTTGGTATCTGGTTTCCGGTAATGGCTTTCGTTGCCATTGGTTTTGAGCACAGTGTTGCCAATATGTTTTTTATCCCAACAGCAATGTTTTACGGAGCAGATATCACTTGGTGCGAATTTATCATTGACAACCTGATTCCTGCAACATTAGGAAAACATAGTAGGTGGTGGAGTTCTGGTGGGATTAGCATACTGGTATATTTACGACAGAGACTAATATTTTTATTATTAAAATAGTAAAGAGGGTTTCATCGTTGATGAAGCCCTTTTTTATATAGTAGAGACAAGGTATTGCCTTGTCTCTACCAACCAATCCGACAAAACAATTCAATTATGACAAAACAATTCAACCTAAAAAGAGACTCTAAATATTTTATACCATCCATCGCTACATTATTGGCATTACTAACTTCTGTATCTCCAATGGCTACAGACACTTATCTACCGGCAATTCCAACTATGGCAGAGTTTTTTGGTGTGCATATTAGTCAAATTGAGCTTTCCTTAAGCTTTTACTTTATTGGTGTAGCGGTAGGACAATTTCTTGGCGGACCAATTTCTGATTCCTTTGGACGAAAAACTGTCGCTCTCATCGGTGTTTCTTTGTTTGGAATATCTAGTTTATGTATTCTGTTTATCAAGGATGTAGAACTACTTTGGTTATTCCGCTTTACACAAGCAGTTGGAGGAGGTATGGCATCTGTGGTAAATATGGCTTTTGTACGCGACTGGTTTGAAGGAAGCGAGATTGCACGCCTTTCATCTCTAATCACCATGATTATGATGTTAGCACCGCTTGCAGCACCTTTAATAGGCTCAGGACTATTATTATCGCAAGGCTGGCATTCAATTTTTGTGTTTATGGTGATTCTTGCGGTATTTGTGATGCTAATGTTTGCATTTTTAGTACCTGAATCGCGACCAACAGAAGCTATTACGCGCAAAGTAACAGCAAAACAATTCCTTAACTCATATACAAAAGTGTTTAGTCACAAGGAGGTAATATTCCTCGTTTTAACTAGTAGTTTTTCCATTTCTGGCATGTTTGCATTTATCACAGGAGCATCGTTTATATACATTGAACATTTTAAAATATCAGTAGGACAGTTTCCATTTTTCTTTGGTGCTAATGTTGCTTTAAATATTATTTTGAATATCCTCAACTTTAAATTAGTTAAGAAAATACATCCATCTAAGTTATTGTTTATTGGGCTTTTAATTCAACTTATTTCAGGTATTACTTTAGGTGTATTTTCTTTAAATGCTGATGTAACAGTATGGACAATTGCAACACTAATTGTGCTTTATGTAGGAAGTCTTGGGTTAGTATTCGCAAATCTTGTAACGCTAATTATTCACCGTTTTCCTGACATCTCAGGCTCAGCAAATGCAGTAATAGGAGTAAGTCGTTTTGCTATGAGTGCCTTTGTAGGCTTTATAGCAGCCTCTTTTCACACTAACGATTTACGCTCTACCTGTATCGCAATGGCAGTATGCACAGTTCTAGGAATGGTTTTTTACTTGATTTCCAAAAGGTTCCGCACTAGTGAATCACTATAATTACCCCCTAATTGCCCTAAAGGGGACTTTATGATTGCGCTGTAATTTGTTATTATTATTACTTTCCATTCCATTTTTCAACTAAACATCTATAATACAACTACTTTTAAGATAACTCCAAGTCCCATTTAGGGGATTTAGGGGTGGAAAAATCTCATCTTTTATTCGATATATTTCAGGATAAAAAGCGAAGAAATCTTACTTTTGTGATTCTGACAAAAAAGAATACAATAACAATGGAATTTGATAGAACGCTGATAAAGAATCAATGTTTGATTAACGGTAAATGGGTAGACTCCACTGATAATAAGGTAATTGATGTTACCAATCCTGCTACAGGAGAAAAGATCAATCAAATCCCTCATCTAACTGAAAATCAAATAGAAGAAGCAATTCAGTCTGCCAACAATGCACTTCCTGCATGGAAAAATACAACAGCAGCTGAACGCACAAAACTGCTAAAAAACTGGCTTCAACTAGTTGAGAAACATGCACATGACCTAGCTTGCATGATAGTAGAAGAACAAGGGAAACCTTATGCAGAAGCCCTTGGGGAAGTACATTACGCAGCTTCATACATCGAATTCTATCAAGAAGAAATCAAACGCATTAGCGGTGATATTTTACCTTCACCATTTCCTAAATCACGCGTGTTTATTAACAAACAGCCGGTAGGAGTAGTGGGCATCATTACACCTTGGAATTTCCCTATAGCCATGATGGCTCGCAAAGTTGCACCGGCATTGGCAGCAGGTTGTACCTGCGTGATTAAACCCGATGAAAAGACACCTCTTTCGGCATTCACTATCATAGCTTTAGCTCAACAAGCAGGTATTCCTACAGGAGTACTCAATGTAGTTAGTGGAAATCCTGCTGAGATTGGTAATGCATTATGCAAAAGCAATTTAGTTAGAAAAATCAGCTTTACAGGTTCAACTAAAATTGGCAAACTTCTGATGCAACAATCGGCTGATACAGTAAAAAAACTAAGCTTAGAACTCGGTGGAAACGCACCTTTTATCGTATTTGAAGATGCTGATATTGAGCAAGCTGTCGAAGGTTTAATCCAAGCAAAATTCCGGAATGGAGGTCAAACCTGCGTTTGTGCAAATCGCATATTTGTACACAAAGACATACTTGCTGAATTTAGCGATAAACTTCAAGCTAAAGTAAAAGCATTCAAAATAGGTAATGGCTTTGAACAGTCTGACATTGGGCCACTTATAAATCAACAGGCTTTTGATAAAATGCTCTATTTAATCGCAGATGCTTGCGATAAAGGCGCTGAAATTACCACAGGAGGTAAACCGCACCAACTAGGAGGCACTTACTTTGAACCAACAATCCTAAGTGGTGTCAACAATAAAATGGAAATTTTTAGCGAAGAGATTTTCGGACCAATAGCAAGCATTATTTCATTTACTGATACAGAGGAAGTTATAGCCATGTCTAACGACACCAAACAAGGCTTGGCAGCTTACTTCTACAGCAAGGACATGAACCGCATTTGGCAAGTTGCAGAAGCCTTAGAATATGGCATTGTAGGCATTAATCGCGGTGCAATCTCATCGGCTTGGATGCCATTTGGAGGAATAAAAGAATCAGGACAGGGCAGAGAAGGCTCAAAATACGGAATAGAAGAATATTTAGAAACAAAATATATCTGTTTAGGAGAGTAAATGTTTAAAAAGCTATTACAAGCATCCGATTAAGGATTGACCTTTGCCTTCTAAGTGGGCACCTAGTCTGTGAAATGGAAGGATAGAACAGAATGCTGTTTGAGCGTAGCGAGTTCATTCTGTTCCCTGAAATGAACAGTAACTAGGTCACTGAAAGCAAAAGTCTTGACTTTTTGTTTCTTTTGTGTCAAGACAAAAGAATAAATACAGATAAACATTAAAACAATATTTTGAACTCATACAAAACAATAAACAACTTATCTGAAGGCATTTACAAAGAAAAAGGCAGTAAATTTATTGCCTATGCATACCCTGTGCGCACATTGGATGAAATCAAAGAAATCATCAACGAACTTAAAAAGAAATATTACGATGCTCGACATATTTGCTTTGCTTACACATTAGAACCGGATGGTTCTGTTTTCAGGACTAATGATGACGGAGAGCCTTCGGGCACAGCAGGCAAACCAATTCACGGAGTATTGCTTTCTAACAACCTTACTTACACACTAATAGCTGTTATCAGATACTTTGGTGGTGTAAAACTGGGCACCTCCGGGCTTATCCATGCATACCGAGAAGCAGCTGCTGATGCCATAGCAAACAATGAAATAATTGAAAGAACTGTAGATGTGGACTTTGCATTCACCTTTGAATACCCTATGATGAACGATGTAATGCGCATTGTAAAAGAGGAGGAATGTGAATTAATTGAGCAAAATTTTGAGCTAACATGCTTTATTCGTTTACGGGTTAGAAAAGCTCAAGCAGAAATAGTGGAAAACCGTTTACACAAAGTAGAAGGACTAGTAATGCTAGATGATGAAATTATGAATTAATTTTGTTGAAAAATATCCCTTCCAAATACATATAATTTCATAAAAATGAGATAATTTTGTGCAACTTATGAACATCAGCACAATACATATTCAGCTTCAATCCAATCTGTGCAATATAAATTCGCACTTATGTATTGCTGTTTTTACTGAAAACCAATGTTAAGCCTAAAAAGGTTTAGTATTGGTTTTTAGCATTTTATAAGGATTATTATTTACATAAATCTATAAAATCGAATGGACAATAAGAGCTTGGTTTCTATCTCGGACTACTCCAAAGAAAAGATCCTACACATTTTGGAGAAGGCAGAACAGTTTGAAGCGAATCCAAATCAGGATATTCTGAAAGGAAAAGTAGTTGCTTCGCTATTTTTTGAACCATCTACGCGTACTCGTTTAAGCTTTGAAACAGCAATAAACAGATTAGGAGGGAAGGTTGTTGGTTTTTCTGATGCATCTACTACAAGCTCTACAAAAGGAGAAACACTAAAAGACACAATCACAATGGTAAGTGGATATGCCGACCTGATTGTAATGCGCCACCCGCTAGATGGTGCAGCACGCTATGCTTCTGAGGTTTCATGTGTTCCAGTTGTCAATGCGGGAGATGGTTCTAACCAGCACCCAACGCAAACAATGTTAGATTTATATTCGATTAAAAAGACTCAAGGTACTCTTGTGAACTTAAATATCTACATGGTAGGTGACCTGAAATACGGTCGTACAGTACATTCGCTATTAATGGCAATGTCGCACTTTAACCCAACATTCACTTTTATTGCTCCTGATGAACTAAAAATGCCACAGGAATACAAAAATTTCTGTGATAGAAATGGCATTAAATATCAAGAAAAGTCTGAATTAACAGATATTTCAGATGCAGACATCCTTTACATGACTCGTGTACAACGCGAACGCTTCCAGGATCTTGTGGAATATGAAAAGGTAAAGAATGTATACACTTTAAAAAACAAAATGTTGGATGATACAAAACCTAATTTAAGAGTTTTACATCCACTTCCTCGCGTAAATGAAATAGACATAGATGTAGATGATAACGAAAAAGCATACTACTTCCAACAAGCTAAAAATGGGGTTTTTGCACGCCAAGCAGTTATATGTGATGCATTAGGATTATTGGATTAATAAAACGAAAATTATGTCTGCAGAATTAAAAAAAGAACTAGTTGTAGTTTCACTTGAAAACGGAACTGTAATTGACCATATACCTTGTGATAAGCTGTTTAAAGTTGTTTCTATCCTTGATTTGGATAAAATGGAAAGCCAAATTACGATTGGAAATAACCTAAAAAGTAAAAAACAAGGAAAGAAAGGTATCATCAAAATTTCAAATGTATTTTTTGAGCCTGATGTTATCAATAAGATTGCATTAATTGCACCTGATGCAAAAATCAACATCATCAAAGATTATGAGGTGGTGGAAAAACGAAATATCGACTTACCGGATGAGCTGAAAGATATTGTACATTGCTTAAATCCAAAGTGTATTTCAAATAATGAACCTATTGCATCTCATTTTCATGTAATGGACAAAAAGAATATTCGTATCAAGTGCCATTACTGTGAAAAGGCTATAAATCAAGAAGATATTAATATCAAATAAACATAGGAAGACTAAAAAATGGCAGAATTTAAAAAACAGAATTGGAAACCGGGAACATTAATATATCCATTACCTGCAGTTATGGTTTCAGTTGGAAATCATAAAGACGAGTATAACATTATTACTGTAAGTTGGGTAGGGACAATCTGTAGCGATCCTGCAATGTGCTATATTTCTGTGCGTAAAAACAGACATTCATATGATATTTTGAAAAAAAATATGGAGTTTGTAATCAATTTAACAACAGAAGATTTAGCAAAAGCAACAGACTGGTGTGGAGTTAAAAGTGGGTCTGAGTTTAATAAATTTGAAGAAATGGGCTTAACACCTCAACCTGCAGAACTTGTGAATGCTCCAGTTATTGGAGAATCTCCATTATCAATTGAATGTCATGTAAAAGAAGTTATTGAACTTGGCTCACATGATATGTTTATTGCAAATGTGGTAAACATTTTAGCCGACGAACGCTTTATTGATGAATCAACAGGCGAATTCAAATTAGACCAAGCAAAATTAATTGCATACTCTCATGGACACTACTTTAAACTAGGCGAGGAGATTGGCAAATTTGGCTGGACAGTTCAAAAGAAAAAGAAATAACAAATAGTGCCTTCGACTACGCTCAGGCAGCCTGCTATCATATTGGGTAATAAAAAACCTTTGGTTGAGCATAGCCGAAACCAAGATTGACAAACGACACAACTTAAAGAAATAATTATCTAATTCAAAAAATAAATAAAATCTCATCTAATGAAAAGAGACAACGAAATTTTCGAGATTATCGAAAAAGAAAAACAACGCCAATTACATGGTATTGAGCTTATTGCTTCTGAAAATTTTGTAAGTGAACAAGTAATGGAAGCTATGGGTTCTGTATTAACAAACAAATATGCTGAAGGTTACCCAGGAAAACGCTACTACGGTGGTTGTGAAGTAGTTGACCAAAGCGAACAACTAGCTATCGATCGCCTATGTAAGCTATTCGGAGCTGAATGGGCTAATGTTCAACCTCACTCAGGTGCTCAAGCTAACATGGCTGTATTTATTGCTTGCTTAAACCCAGGTGATAAATTCTTAGGTTTAAACCTATCTCATGGTGGACACCTTTCTCATGGTTCTCCGGTTAACTTTTCTGGTTTAGCTTATACAGCTTTAGAATATAATGTTGGTGAAACAACTGGTCGTGTTGATTATGAGCAAATGGAAGCTGTTGCTTTAGCTGAAAAACCAAAATTAATCATCGCTGGTGCATCTGCTTACTCTCGTGAATGGGATTATGCTCGTATGCGCACATTAGCTGATAAAATTGGTGCTATTTTCATGGTAGATATGGCTCACCCTGCTGGTTTAATTGCTGCCGGTTTACTTGAAAACCCGGTTAAACATGCACACATCGTAACTACTACAACTCACAAAACTCTTCGCGGACCTCGTGGTGGTGTTATCATGATGGGTAAAGATTTCCCAAATCCTTGGGGTAAAACAACTCCAAAAGGTGAAGTTCGTATGATGTCTGCATTATTAGACTCTGCCGTATTCCCTGGAGTACAAGGTGGACCTCTTGAGCATGTTATCGCAGCTAAAGCTGTTGCTTTTGGTGAAGCTCTTCAACCGGAATACAAAGAATACCAATCACAAGTACAAAAAAATGCTGCTGTAATGGCTAAAGCATTTATGGAAAAAGGTTATAAAATCATCTCTGATGGTACTGATAACCACTCAATGTTAGTTGACCTTCGCACAAAATTCCCTGAATTAACAGGTAAAGTAGCTGAAAAAGTGCTAGTTGCTGCGGATATCACTACTAACAAAAACATGGTTCCATTTGACAGCCGTTCTCCATTCCAAACTTCAGGTCTTCGTTTTGGTACTGCAGCTATCACAACTCGTGGTGCTAAAGAAGATTTAATGGTGGAAATCGTAGATATGATTGACACTGTTCTTTCTAATGTTGAAGACGAAAGCGTTATTGCTTCTGTTCGTAGCAAAGTAAACAGCATCATGGAAAAATATCCATTATTCGCTTGGTAAAACTTTAGAAATGAGAATAGAGAAATTAGGAATGATTAATATAACTATAGCTTATCTTGTTTAAAATGGAAGGACTTGATTTCAACTCAAAATATTCTATCAGAACAAAGAAATTTGCAGTCAATATTATTCATTTCTATTCAAATAATTGCAAAAAGACAGAAGAGCTAAGAGTTATCGGAAAGCAATTGCTGCGTTCCGGTACCTCTGTAGCTGCTAACTTTAGAGCTTACACTCGAGGAAGATCAAAAGCTGAGAGATTTTCTAAAATATGTATTGTTGTTGAAGAAACAGATGAAACCCTATTTTGGTTAGAGTTAATAGAAGAGGCTACATTAATCAACCCAACATCATTCTCTAATTTAAAACAAGAAGCTTTTGAACTTTTAAAGATATTTTCATCGACCAAAGCAAATACTAAGCAAAACTAAACTCTTTCCTCATTCCTAACTCCTCATTCCTAAACAATTTATGCTTGAAAGAATCTATGAATTAAATGAAAATGTTGATCCTGTAATATTTTATGGGGTAAACAACGGTAACATGCAATTAATAAAAACCATTTGTCCTAAGGTTAAAATTATGGCAAGAGGTTCTATAATCAAAGTATTAGGAGATGTAGAGGATGTTGCTGTATTTAATGAGATATTAGACAAACTTCAAGCATATTGTGGTGAGTTCAACAAACTGGAAGAACAAACCATTATTGATATTGTAAGAGGAAATACACCCGTAGAAGTAAAAGTAGATAACTTAATTCTTCACGGTATTAATGGAAAACCAATTGTAGCTCGTACACCAAACCAACAAAAACTGGTAGACGAATACAAGAAAAATGATTTACTTTTTGCCATAGGACCAGCCGGTTCCGGTAAAACTTACACGGCGATTGCTTTAGCTGTTCGCTCGTTAAAAAATAAGCATGTAAAAAAGATTATCCTTAGTCGCCCGGCTGTAGAAGCAGGAGAGAAGCTCGGCTTTCTTCCGGGAGACATGAAAGAAAAAATTGACCCGTATTTACAACCGCTTTACGATGCCTTACAAGACATGATTCCAGCTGCTAAGCTTAAAGAATACATGGAAAACGGCGTAATACAGATTGCTCCATTAGCATTTATGCGCGGTCGTACTTTAAGCGATGCATTTGTCATCCTCGATGAAGCTCAAAATACTTCTACACAGCAGATTAAGATGTTCCTAACCCGTATGGGATTGAACAGTAAGATCATTGTGACGGGAGACATTACTCAAATCGATTTACCCCCTTCGCAAAAGTCAGGACTAAAAGATGCGCTACAAGTACTAAAAGGAGTGAAGGGAATTTCAAAAATAGAATTCAATGTACAAGATATCGTGCGCCATAAGTTGGTTCAACAAATTGTACAAGCGTATGATAAAGCAAAAAAAGATGAACCAGTAGAGACGAAGCGTGCTTCGTCTAAAGATTAAATTGACGAATAAACAGAAGGAACAAACCTCATGGAAAACAAATCAGCAGAAGAATCTTGGCAAAAATTTCTTAAATGGATTTCGGACAAATCTAATGGATTTGTTTTTCGAGGAGTATCTAATAAGGAACACCTTCTTGTCCCATCTGTTGGTAGATTGATGAATTATAGTTTCGAAAACGAGATAAATCTATTTGAACATTTTAAGATGAAAGCAAATATGCTTACTTCTGCAAAGAATGATTTTGAATGGCTATCAATTGCTCAGCATCACGGACTACCAACAAGGTTATTAGATTGGACGGAAAACCCTTTAATTGCTTGCTTCTTTGCCGTAAAAAGCAATAAAGAAGACTTAGAGAAAGATGGTCGCATATACATGACTAATATCATAAAAAACACTATTTATTGGAATAATGAGAATCCATTTGATGAATCATATATAGGTTTTCATTATCCCAAAGTATCTACAACAAGAATAGCATTGCAAAAAGGAATCTTTTCAGTTCACCCAAGACCCAATTTACCTGTAGTTATTGCACCTCCACATAGACAATTTTCATTTTTTTATTTAATTGAAGTGAATCGAATATTTGATTACATCGAAGATATGGATATGTTTGAACAAACTAATTTTGGTTTAGAAAGATTAAAAGATGGCTATACAAAATCAGAATGTCTTGAATATGTAGAATCATATTATAACAAATTATCTAAGATTGAATTAGTATTTAATATTAAATCAAATCATAAAGAGCATTTCTTGCAGCAATTAAATAAACTTGGGATAGATGAAACAATATTTGGTGATTTAGATTCTATTGCTGATAAATTAAAAAATGATTGTGAAAAATATAGATTGATTACTACTAAAGAGGTTCTTGATATTGAAAGTATCAAATTAAAACTTAATCAAAAAATAATGGACTTAAGACCAACAGCAATAATCAATCTTTTAAAAAATAGAGATTATTGTACTCTTAAATCAAATATTTCTCTTGACCTAAACAAAGTAGCAGATAAAAAACTAACCTTTATGGGTTATCTTCAACTTCACCCTAACTATTTTGATATAAAAGAATGCTGGAATAATACTTTAGAAGAAACAGAAAATATAAAAGCTTTTTATAATGTATTACATGCTATAAATATACATTATGCTTATCCTTATGAAACAATTAAATTTGAAATAAATGTCAATGACATTAATGATATTGATAGAACATATAATTTAAAAATTATAAGAGACGACGAGATAAAACATAATGAGATAAAAAAGATCTATTTTCTTTTCAAAAAATACAATGATATCTTAGCACAAGAAACTACAAACCAGAACATTGAAATTCTCTTGAAAAAAGAAGATTGGAGCGACATAGATAAAAAGACCCTAAAAAAAATATTTAAACCTCTAACAACAATATATAATAACTAAATCAACATAAAACAAATGAAACAAGCATTAACTAAAACAAACTTCAACTTTCCCGGACAAACTGCGGTTTACAATGGAAAAGTGCGTGATGTGTATTCAATAGGTGATACATTGGTAATGATTGCTACAGACCGTATTTCGGCTTTTGATGTAGTTTTACCTAAAGGTATTCCTTTTAAAGGACAAATGTTGAATCAAATTGCAGCGAAATTTCTAGATGCAACTGCCGACATCGTTCCTAACTGGAAACTTGCTACACCGGATCCAATGGTAACAGTAGGTGTGCGTTGCCAAAGCTATCCTGTAGAAATGATTGTGCGTGGCTACCTTTGCGGTAGTGCATGGCGTGCTTACAAAAGTGGTGTTCGCGAAATCTGTGGTGTTGCAATTCCTGACGGGATGCGCGAAAACCAAGCTTTCCCAACACCAATCATCACTCCAACAACTAAAGCTGACATGGGATTCCATGACGAAGATATCAGCAAAGAAGAAATCTTAAAACAAGGTTTAGTTTCGGCTAACGAATATGCTATGTTGGAAAAATATACATTAGCTTTATTCGAAAGGGGATCTAAAATGGCTGCTGAACGCGGTTTAATCCTTGTAGATACAAAATATGAGTTCGGTAAATTTGATGGACAAATCTATTTGATTGACGAAATTCACACGCCGGATTCATCTCGTTACTTTTACGCAGAAAGCTACAAAGAGCTTTTTGAAAAAGGAGAGGCTCAAAAACAACTTTCTAAAGAGTTCGTTCGCGAATGGTTAATGGATAATGGTTTTCAAGGTAAGGAAGGACAACAAGTTCCTGAAATGACTGATGAGATTGTAGAAGGTATTAGTGAGCGTTATATTGAGCTTTATGAGAACATCACAGGTGAAAAATTTGTAAAAGAAGATATTTCTAACATTCCATCTAGAATTGAGAAAAATATCACAACTTATTTACAATCAGTATAGTTGATATGATAGGGCTGTAAATGAGTTACAGCTCTATCATATTTTTTTTAAAAAAGTTTCATCATACTATTGCAAATACGAAAAACAGGCGTATCTTTGCAACCGCTTTAGAGAACTAGTTCACGCTAGTTAAACAAGCAAGGAGAGATGGCAGAGTGGTCGAATGCGGCGGTCTTGAAAACCGTTGTACTGCAAGGTACCGGGGGTTCGAATCCCTCTCTCTCCGCAGAGAACAATTCAAAACAAATTAAAAGCTCGTAAAATGTAGATTTTACGGGCTTTTTTGTTTTTATACCTTTCCCGTAAAGTTCAATAAATACCAATATAAGTGGTTCTTTATCGGTTACCCCAGTACAACACAAGTTTCAGGTACCCGAATTTGTTCAAAAAGCATTAATATTCAAGGAGTTCAATATCTGAACATCTTGACTGGCAATGATAGTAAAACTAATTTTGAACACATAAAAGGATACCACAAAATGAACACGAAACTATCCATCCTCTTTTACGCAAAGAGGGCTAAAACTACAGTCAAAGGATTAATTCCTATCTACATGCGTGTAATAGTAAATGGTGAACGCATAGAATTAAGTACGAAACGCTACACAAATCCAGAAAAATGGTCAATTGAGGGCAGCTGTATGAAGGGCACATCTGCCGAATCAAAAGCCACCAACAGCTTTTTGGATGCCCTAAAAGCAAAAGTGTACGATTACCAACAACAACTAATCAGAGAAGACAATCTGGTTAATGCCGAAAACATGCGAAATAAGCTCCTAGGAGTCGATAAACGAAGTCATATGCTGGTTGGTATATTCCAGAAGCATAATGATGATGTAAAAGCCTTAATTGGAAAAGATTTCGCACCGGCAACACATGAAAGGTATGTAACATCTTTAAAACACACCGTAGACTTCTTGCAATGGAAATATAAGGTTTCCGATATCGACATTCGTAAAATAGATCACGAATTCATAACCAGTTATGAGTTCTATTTAAAAACCGAATGCAATTGTTGTCAGAATACAGCTGTCAAGTACATAAAGAACTTCGGAAAGATTATCCGTATTTGCATGGCCAACGGCTGGCTAGACAAGAATCCATTCGTAAATTACAAAAGCAAAGTAAAGGAAGTGGAGCGTGTATTCCTGGCACAAGACGAACTGGAAGCACTATTTAATAAAGAATTCTCTACCGACCGACTAAATCAGGTAAAAGACATATTCTTATTCAGCTGCTTTACCGGTTTAGCTTACGCAGATGTAAAAAAACTAACACAAAATAATATCGGGCTAGGAGTAGACGGGGAGAAGTGGATATTCGTCAACCGGACAAAAACAGATACCCGTTCAAACATTCCATTGCTACCAATTCCGGCAGCTCTCATTGAAAAATATAAGAATCATCCACAATCATCAAATCAAGGGCGTTTATTACCAATATTGAGTAACCAAAAGATGAATTCATATCTAAAAGAAATCGCAGATTTATGTGGAATCAACAAAGAACTTACTTTCCACATTGCCCGCCATACCTTTGCTACAACAGTAACACTTACCAATGGTGTACCTATTGAAAGCGTTTCAAAAATGCTTGGACATAAAAATCTAAGAACTACGCAACATTACGCAAAAATCCTTGACCAAAAGGTGGGTGATGATATGAAAACATTGAGAGATAAACTAGCCGAATCTAATTTGTTAAAAAAGAAAACAGCTTCTTAGTTGAATATAATTTGTGAATATTTAGATTAAAATACTGTCATAAATGCTACTTTTATACAATTAAATCTCAACTTATTAAACATAACAACATGAGTGATTTTGATACTATTGCAAGAAAGAGTGCAAAGGATGCAAAAAAGGAAAAAGATAAAAGGCAGAATAATAAACAACATTGTACAAAAATAAGTCAAGGGCTTGATGATTTTGACAAATCAAGTGCTGATAGAGCAATTTGGGAGCTAGTTCAAAACGCAAGAGATTTATCTAATAATTGTAAGATTGAAATTGCTTTAAATAATGATTATTTTATTTTCTCACATAATGGAGCTCCTTTTACACCCGACACATTAGGTTCTTTAGTAAAACAAGTTAGTTCAGAGGAAAAGGAAGACCCAAATAAAGTCGGCCAATATGGAACGGGATTTATTACTACACATCTATTCGGACGGATAATTATGATAGATGGTTCATTCCAATTAGATCCAGACAACAACCCAGAATATTTTGTTGACCTAAATGATTTTACCATTGACAGAACTTTTGATGAAATAGATGAATTTGTAAAAAAGCTATGCAATCAATTAGATGAAATCGATAAACTAATGGACAATCCGGTGACAACTTCATGTCGTGAAATGACAAGATTAAAGTATAAATTATCGGACAATACTTTTAAAGAAAATGCAAAAACAGCAATAAACAATGGAATCAAATTAGTTCCGTATGTTATTGCATTAAACCCCAATATAAAAGAATTCATAATTAAAGATGATTTATCGGATATACATATTTCATTTACACAAAAGGAGCCATCAAATGAAAATGGATTAGAATATATACCCATTGAGATTATAGATTTTAAGAATGTTGAAATGAACCGTATTGAGAATATATACTATTTATCCAATACAAAAAGAAATATAAAAGTTATTTTACCATTGGTTAATTCTTCAAATACTAAAGATATCGGTGAAATACCAAAGATATTTTTATTTTTTCCCTTATTAGGGACCGAAAATTGGGGTGTTAATTATATTATACACTCAGAAGATTTTATTCCTTTAGAAGCAAGAAATGGACTATTCCTTGCAGAAGAAAACCCCAACACTATTAAGAAAGAGGAGAATAATAAGAAGCTAATAAACGAAGCCTCGATTTTAGTTTTTGATTATCTAAAAGATAATATACAAAACTTATCTAAAACTATCAATATTGCTAAAATCCAGTTTAACACAAACACAAATAAAGAGGATTTAAGTAAATATTATTTAGAACTTCAAAAAGAATGGACTCAAATATTTGAAGAACTTCCAATGATTCCTACATCTGAAGGTTATCTTTCAATTAAAAATTCAAATAATTTCTTAGTATTTGATAGTCAAATTGTTGAAACTGTTTCTAAAATGGATGAAGATTTTTTAAATACTGTGTATAAATACGCAACAAAGAACTATATATTACCAAATCCTGATGAAATTATTGAATGGTCAAATATTATTTATAATTGGTACGAGAAAGATATTGAAGACTATGTTTGCAATATTGAGAATATTGTTAAAAATAATGACGATTGGACTGATAGTGAATTGCACAATTTCCTTCTGTTCATAAAAGAATCTGGTAATAAGGATTTATTTGATAAGTATCCATTAATTCCAAACCGAGAAGGAGAATTAAAACTAAAGGAAGATCTGGTATATGCAGAAACCATTACAGATGAATTGTATGAATTAGTCAAAACCATAGTTCCAGATAGTACAAATAAATTTTTAGATCCTAAATATTCAGACATAGCTGTATATGGAACTTACACAAGGGATGATCTTAAAAATAGCTTAAGCGCTAAAATCAGTGAAGAAAAAAGATGCTTTCAGAATAATAAAACTTTAAGTGTTGCTTTTGAAAATCCTTTGTTAAAGTTTTGTTGTTCTTTTTCAACAAAGGGTTCTAGCTCACTTCGAAGAAATATAATGCCTATCTTCTGTGAATTACTGCAACAACCTTTTGAAGAGATAATTATTTCAAGTATTACTTCTGATGAAAATTTACACGAATTAGCTTTCAATACAATTGTTGAGGATTTATTCCTTCAGATAGCATTAAAAGAAAGGGATTGGATTCAAAATAACTTTGAAAAATTAGTTATAATCCACGAAAACTTTTCTCAAAGTAAAACACATATTGACTTAATTAAAAAATACAGCATTTTCCCCAGTGAGAATTTATCGTTACATATAACTTCAGAACTAAAAATAGAAGATAATATTCATGAGGATCTAAAAGAATTCTATAATAAATTATTTACGGAGAAAAACATTCAGGACTATCTACTTCATCAAGAAATTAAAGCTTTCTATTCACCTGATAATGAAAAAAGAGTCTTTGAATTTGAGACTTTAAAAGGAGAAACTGTAGCAAAACAAATTGATGATAAGCTTGCTGAAGATGGATATAAAAATAATATAACCTTAGATATAATTAAAAAACTAGACAACGATGAATTGAAGAACCTTTTCAAAAATATTGATAAAAATAAAGCTTCAATCTTTATTGAACGAATTGATGAAAATAAAAAATCCAGTGTCTACGAACTTATGAAAATTGATGATAAAGAAACGCTAGATTGTTTTGCTGAATTGTCAAAAAATCCAAGGATAAGATCAATATTAGCTAAAGCTTCTGATATAATATGGAAAGAAGATAATCAAAAAGCTGATTTTGAGTTTAAGTATGAGATTGGTACTCGTATTGAGAAATTGATTAAAGAAAGATTAACCGAGGAAATCGATACTAATAGTTTATATCTTGATAAGCCCACATATGATGAAACAAGGGAAATTGGAGTAGAAAATATTCAAAATGGACAAGATATAATTGTTTATTTTAAAGAAGTACCAGTATACTATATCGAAATTAAATCAAAATGGAATTTCTTAGAACCAGCTCACATGAGTAAAAATCAAATGATAGCTGCGATTAAATATGCAAACAAATACTCCTTATGCTGTGTTGATTTAAGTGAAATTGAAAATATTGAAGAAAGACATTATCCTCAAATTGATACAATCATAAACAACATCTATATTCATAATGAAATAGGAAATGACTTAAAACCTCTTTTAAGTGGTGTGATAGATGCAGATAATGATGAATCTGAAAATAGAATTAAAATTGATGGTGATTATAGAGCCTCAATTAGAAAAAAATATTTTACAAGTGGGAGTGACTTCGATTCTCTTATAACAACTATATACAATGAAATTATATCCATTTAGATATAAGCCCAACATATAAACAAATGACAAAACGAATCCCAGTACCAAGAAAAGATCTAGCAATTCTTCAGCAAGAAAACAATTCAATTTGTCCTTTCTGTCGCAATAAAGATGTCGGACATTTTCAGGCTCATCATATTAACGAAAATAGGTCTAACAACAATATCGAGAATTTAATATTAGTTTGTCCACTTTGCCATTCGAAAATACACAAGAACGACATAAGTAGGGCAGAGGTATTAGAAGTTAAGTCGAGACTACAATACAAAAACACAATAGAATGTACTCGTATTTCTATTGACACAGATAATTGTTCTTGGACAAAATACAATGAAAGTGAAAATGTCTTTTTCTTTGAAAGATCTGATAAAAATCTTTTTCCAATATTCAGTTTCTCTATGATAAATCATTCAGATAAGACCATCCTATTAAATGAAATCCAGCTCAAAGCAAAACATTTACCTGTTGGAATATCAGGAATCCCAGAAGTTTCCATATTAAAATCCATTGCAAAATATCAGATGCAATTACCGGAAGAAAATGAGATAACTTCATTAGTACTTCCAAACGAGATTGAAATACCACCCCAAAGAGCCTTTAAATTTGAAGTCGAAGTCTTCCAGTCTTGGAATAACGAAAGTCAACCTATTAAAGACCGAAAAATTCTATATTTCACTTTAGCATTCAATGGTACAACAATTCAAATCCCATATATATATTTGAACTGCAAGAACGAAGATGAAAAATCAATAATTACTATATTACAATGAAAAAAAATATTCTAAATCAAAAATCAATAATAATAGCTGCGTCCATATTAATAATACTATTGATAGCTGTCAGTATAATACTTTCTTATTTTAAAATAACAGGTGAAATATTCAATAATGTTACAACTCCACTTTTAGCATTATTCTCTATAGTTGTATTGATTTTCACATTAATGAAAAGCCAAGAATTCAACAAAGAACAATTAAAACTAACAGATAATCAACTCATTATTGACGAGTACAAAATATTGTTAGATGATTTTAACCTAATTAAAACTAAACTAGAAGAACTTAAGTTTGATTTAAAAATGAAAGATATGCCTTTATCTTTTACAAAACATTTGCCTCTAACCAATGGAATAAGTTATATAGATTTATTCCACGACTATAACATGTATTTCAATTCCCCAAAAACATTCACACCTACAGAAAAAGATCACGAATTAACTATCCATTTTAGGTCAGGTATTATTTTTCCATTAGTTAAAAACTACAATGATATTGAGATATTTATTAAAGAAGTTATTAATAACAAATTATTAGATGACCGCTATAAAAGAAAACTTTATTTAAAGGTCGAACAACAACTTTTACAACACTACCTCACAATTTGTAACAATTGTGATTCTTCAAATAACTTAGAGTATAATTTAGAAGCCTTCAAATCAGAAGGTTTCAATACAGCTCGGTTTTATAGTTTAAATAACTTATTTATTGATAAGGATCTATTTCAGATTCATAATTTAGCTTTCTACAAAGAGAATAATTAATAATCAATTGTTCTTTTGCAATTGAGAGATAAACTAATGGCTGTAAACGAAATAAAATTGAAAGTAGGATAATTAAATAGGGCTGTGTTACAGCCCTATTTTTTTATCAAAAAAATAACATAAGTTGCAGAATTATATCAAATCAATAGAGAACAACTCTCTACATTGACCACAATATTACTACAATCACAGTAACAATAACACTTACACACCTACTTGTGTACAACGATAATAGATTTACTTTCTCATTCACACCTTTGTTTCTTTTATAAGAATCAATCAAAAACTATCAATATCCATCAAATTTAATACTAATAAGTGTATATATTGACATCTTCTATTTATATTTACATCAAAATATTTTACACTATACGCTATATGTATAAATAATTCAAATAATTATATATCAAACAAATATATTACAACACAATATATATGTAAAATCAATATTATGAAAGAAAATGAATTAACCTTAAAAAGCTTCGACCTTTCATTAGATGTGGAAGCAAGAGAACGAGCTAGTATGTTTCAACAGTTTATTGACCAACTTGATGCTGGACAATGTCGTGCATGGTGGATTGAATCTGCTGGCGGAGTTAAGTCGGAAATGCGTATAAAAGATTTGTATTCAGGGGAAGAAAAGGATCTTATCAGCTTCATTACCAACGACTATTTGGGTATGTCGCAAAATAAAGATGTAATAATGGCAGGTGTAGAGGCACTAATGGAGTACGGTAGTGGAGCGTGTGCAGCTCCAATTATTGGGGGCTATACTGATATTCACAAGAAACTGGAAAAAGGAATAGCTGAATTTGTAGGGCAAGAAGATGCAATTGTTTTTTCTTCTGGTTTTGGTACGAATGTAGGCGTTTTAAATGCACTACTAGGTAAAAACGATATTGCACTTGTGGATACTTTTATTCATGCAAGCCTAGTGGAAGGATTACATACAACAAATACCAAAAACATTGGACACAACAATTTGGAGTATCTCGAAAGTACTTTACAAAAAGTCCAAAACCAATATACAACAAAAATGGTAGTAATTGACGGCGTGTACTCACAAGACGGTGATTTAGCATTGTTGCCCGATATTATAAAAATATGTCGAAAATACGGTGCAATGATAATGATGGACGATGCACATGGTATCGGAGTAATGGGCAAAAACGGGCGCGGAACGGCTGAATATTACGATGTACTTGGACAGGTTGATATTATTGCAGGAACATTTAGTAAAGGTTTTGGTGGTGTTGGTGGTTTTGCCGCGGCATCGCAGAAAATGGTACAATACCTTAAACACTATGCTAAAAGCAATATTTTTTCTACAGCAATGACACCGCAAGTGGCAGCATCGGCGTACAAAGTTATTGAAGTGATAAACACTAAACCAGAAATTCTCTCTCGCTTGTGGGATAATGTGCATTATATCAAAAAACGCTTAACAGACGAAGGTTTTGATATTGGGCATTCGGTTTCTCCCATTGTACCAATTATGGTGCGTAACGATTACAAAGTACATCAAGCAGCAGCAGCTTTGCAACGCGAAGGTATTTACGCCCTTGGTATAACCTATCCCGCAGTAAGCAAAAAAGAAGCACGCATTAGACTCAATATTCAAGCTTCACATACTACAGATCACCTTGATAAGTTTGTTGAAGCTCTTTGTAAAATTGATAATTCTATGAATTTAAGAAATAAAAACAAATGAAACCCGAAGAAAAGAAACCACGCATACGCCGTACAAAGCATCAATTAGAACACTCCATAATGGAAGCAATGGAAACCTTGACTACCCAGAAAGGTTTTGCAGCATTGAGTCTGCTTGAAGTGGCTAAAGAAGCCAAGGTTGAGCCACAAGTAATTTACAATCGTTACGGCGGAATGGACGGATTACTTGCTGCTTTTGCCAAACGCTACGAATATTGGCTCAATGATGTATCCGACAAGCTACAAACTAAGTATGAAAATGGTCATTATCAGGAATTTATAGTTGGTCTTTTGCAGGGTATAGCTGAAAAACTCTATAAAGACCGTGTGATGCAACAATTATTAATATGGGAAGTAACCGAGCGTAATTTTATTACCGACAAGTCAGCGGTGTATCGCGAAAGCAATGTGCGCTTCATTTGCAATTATTACGAACAACTACTCAAAAACAGCGGTATCAGTTTCAATGCCATTTCGTCCATTGTTACTGCAGGTATTTACTATCTGGTATTACACAAAGATGCCTCAACTTTTTGCACTATTGACTATAATTCTAAAGAAGGACAGGAAGTTTTGCAACAAGCAATAGCTGACCTTTTTAAACTCATTTTTGATAATTCGGAACAAAACAATAAACTACTCGATGCCGCTATGAAAATGAAGGCAGACGGGATGACAGATGAATTAATAGAAAAATATACTGGAATAAAGCTGTGAATAATATGCTTTTGTCTTATTAATCACAGTTTAGATATTTTAGGTTGGTTAGAACCGTGATCTGCTTCTATTAAGAACAGACACGGTTCTTATTTAAGACTTTATACAAATTAGATAATCTAATTCAAACTAATATAGATTCAACAATAACCCTTTACCCCCTCCTTTGGAAGGGCTGGGGGAGGTCAAAACCAATATATTATGAAACGAGCATTAATATTAAACATAAACCGCAATAAAGAAAATGCGAGTTCTATCCGACCATTAATAATCAATTTATTACGGATAAAAAAACTAATAACTCTTTTAACCGTAACGGTAATCTCCAGTTCTGCATTTTGCAAAACCATTACCGTAACCAGTAGTGCCGACTCTGGTGCTGGAACTTTACGCCAAGCAATAGCTGACGCGGACTCTACATCTATAGACGAAATCGTTTTTGAAGATAGTATTACAACGATAACTCTTATTGATCAAATAGATATTGATAAGAGTTTAATTATTACAGGTAATACCGTAAATACTACTGTGCTAAAACGCAACGGAAACGGTACAGATAACAAAAAACATTTTCATATTATGACAGCTATAGCGGTTATTCTAAATAATCTGACCTTACAGGATAGCTACACATACTGTAGTGGTGGTGCCATAGATAATTTTGGAAAACTAACATTAAACAACTGTGTCCTCAAAAATAATAAATCTGTCAATTGGGGTGGTGCAATTTATAGTGAAGGCCAACTATATGCAAATAAATGTACATTTAATAATAACTCGAGTGTTTCAGGAGGAGCAGTGTCTTCGTCGCAAACATCTTTCGATGGATGTACATTTAAAAAGAACTCGAGTTTAAACTCAGGAACCGCAATAAGTATAGGTCCTTCTACTATAAAAAACTGTGAGTTTGAAGGGAATTCGGGAAATGCTGCTATTATAACTAATAGTGGATTGACAAAAATTAACAACTGTATCTTTATGAAAAATAGTTCGTCAAAGGTTATTGATAATCGCAATGAAATTGTAGTAAGCAATAGCGTTTTTCTTGAAAATACAGGAAGAACTCAAATAGTCTTAAATACTAAAACTTCTACATTTTCACTACCTGTAGTAACAATAATTAATTGTGTCTTTTACAAAAATATTCTTACAGATCCTACATTATATTCTTCTGGAATAATTAGTAATGCACGCGTTGGGACATTAAATATCATTAATTCTACAATTGTAAATAATCTTGGGGTTGGTTTAGCTTGTCCAATAGATCCATATTTTGAAGAGTGTTTTAATAATATTTATTTGTATAACAATATTTTCTATAATAATATTTCCGCAAATGGAAATGAATACGATATATATCTAGCAAATTTATCAGATCTTACTAGCAATACCCAAGGCATGTTAAGTAATTCTTTTAATAATATAATTGGGACTACTAATTTACCGTTTAATGCGACAACCAATTTTCTAAATGTAGATCCATTATTTGTTGATAGCACAAACAATGATTATAGTCTGCAAGAATCTAGTCCTGCAATAGATGCAGGTAACAATAGTTTCTATTCTTATAGCAATTATCCAAAAGATATATTAAGTAATTATCGTATTGATAATTCAACCATTGATATTGGTGCATATGAGTATCAAAGTGGAAATCCTCTTTTAAATACAAAAAATGCCAATGGAAATCGATTGAAGATATTTGCAGTAGATAGAAATATCGTAATTAGCGATACAAACAAACTTGTCTATATCTATAATCTACAAGGTATTTGTATTTCCCATGGTACTAGCAGTGTATTTACAGTGCCATCTTCTGGGATTTACATAGTACGAGTAGAAGATGCAGTCCAAAAAGTAATAGTAAAATAAAATACAAATAACTCTTTGAGCCCTCCTTTGGTGGGCTTTGGGGAGGTCAAAACAACATATTATGAAAAAACTAATTTCCATCTTAATCTTAACGGTAATTGCCAGTTCTGCATTTTGCAAAACCATTACCGTAAATAGTAGTGCTGACTCTGGTGCAGGGACTTTACGCCAAGCTGTGCTTGATGCTGTGGCTAATGATACTATTGTTTTTGAAGATAGTATAACAACGATAACATTAACTTCCTATGTAATTGCTTTGGAAAAGAATGTTACAATTATTGGTGATTCAATAAGTACAACAACAATTCTAGCACCAAACTCTCGTCATTTCGTACTTCCAGATATGACAGGTATTGGAGAGCCAGTCGTAGCAAGCCTAAATAATTTAACATTAAAAGATGGATACTTCTATACTTGTGGTGGCTCAATTTATAACAGAAAAGGGAATACTCTTACATTGAATAATTGTTTTATTGTAGAAAATAGTGCAGGAAATTTCGCTGGAGCGATTCTTAATGCTGGCACTCTTATTACAAATAATTGTTTGTTTGAGAAAAATACATGTAATGCAAGTGGTAGTGTTGGGGCTATTGAAAATGACGGATATATATATATATATATATAATTGTTTATTTAAAGATAATAAAGGCAGTGTTTCTAGCTGTCTAATAAATAGCAGTTATGCTAAAATCATTAATAGTGTTTTTATTACAAACACAACAACAACTATAGAGAAACGACATGGAACATTGTTTAATTATCAACCTAAAGGATATCCAAATACATCTTTTACAATAATAAGTTCAACGGTCATTAGTAATGTTGGTTTAGGTATATATAGTGAAAAAGGTGTTGACCTTTATAATTGTATTGTATATAATAACTCTGTTAATGATATTTTGATTGATAGTATTGGCTCAATCTACACAAAAAATAACCTAGTAGGTATTAGTAATGTAGATTTAAGAGGTAATGGTAATATTTTAAATACAGACCCTCTTTTTGTAGGTAATGAAGATTATCGCTTACAAGTTAATAGTCCTGCAATAGATGCAGGTGATAAAAGCTTTTTGCCAGACACTATCCTAACTGATTTATTAGGTAATCCTCGTATTACAGGTTCATCTATAGATATTGGTGCTTATGAATATCAAAGTACTGCATCTTCCGTTCTCACTAACCAGTCAAAATCTAATATTTATAGTATTGGTCATACTATTTATGTAAATAATTCCTCCTCGCAACCAATTCGGGTATTTAATGTTATGGGTGAGCTTGTTACAAGAAGTGAGAGCTCCGAAATTACAGTATCTCAATCTGGAGTATATCTTGTTCAGGTTGGGAATTTAGTTCAAAAAGTGATAGTAAGATAAAGATTATAAAAAAGCAGTTCCGTATCAGTGCTGCTACACCGATACGGAACCTAAAAAATGAAAGGAGGTGTTACGCTCCCTTGCTGGGAAATACAAATGTAAAATTTAAAATTGGTATCTAAAATTCTAATTTAGAATTATTAGTACTTAGGGTTTTATGCTGCCTTACCGTCCAATAGCATAAAGTTTTTATTAACTGTAAGCTGAGATAATTCAGTTTATAACTAATTCAAAAAATAAATTTTACATAAATATGAAAAAAACTAAATTAATACATTCAAAATATATTCTTTTGATGTTATGTTTTTGCTCTTCTGTATTTTTATTTGGAAAGCAACCTACTAAGGATGCCTTCCCAAAAGGTAAATTTTTACAGACTCGTAGCGAAAATAAATATTATGACAAGGTAGGAGAAGTTTATTCTGCTAGTGCTTCAAAACTAGCATCAGATTGGAGAAATAAAGGTTTTTCTTTACAAAAAAAATCTGGTGAAAGTATTTATGCTACAGGAAAATATGCTGCGAATGCAAATTTAAGTGCAGAAAGTCCTAAAATACAGCTGCCAAGTATTGCTGAAGGTGAAAAATTAATAGTGGAACTTGATCAAAGTTATAAAACAGAAACCAGATATGATTTTATTTCTGTTGCTGTAACTGAGGGAGGACAAACAACCACTGTTTATAGTATGAGTGGAATGTCTTCAAGAATCATTGACTACATTGATTTAAGTAATTATGCTGGAAAACAAATTGAATTGTCATTATTATTAACTTCTGATGATTCAAAACAGAGTGACGGTTGGCAAATTTACAATTTAGATGTGTATAAAGCTGTGGAGACTTCAGGAGTAATACAGTTACGCTCGGCATCTGCACCTCAAGTAGCTTCTTTACAAATACTAAATATTAATGCAGATGCCTTCCCGGATGCCATGTTTGTGGAGTTTACAGCAAAAGATGCTAATGGAGACTTTGTAAGTGGTTTGGATGCAAGTGATTTCTCGATTTGGGATAATAGCAGTCAGATGTATGGTTGTGCTAAGTTATTAGAAAGAAACACATCAATGCAACCTGCAATAGATGTTGTTTTTCTGGTAGATAATAGTGGAAGTATGTCTACATACTATAATCGGGTAAATTCTGCAATATCTAGTTTCTTGGACGGCTTAGGAAATCAGTTTGATGCCCAAGTATCCCTAATGCGTTTTGGGCAATCTTCAAAAAATCATGATTGTGATTATGCAACTATGGAAACAGATAATAATAATCAATTCTTTTTCTCTATTGAGACACTTGCTGATAGAAACTATTTTTTAAATACAATCTGGTCAAGAAATGAACAAACGGGCTATTATGAGCCTTATTATGAAGTACTAAACTGGGCGGCTAATCAAAATCTTCCGTATCGTGATTACGCCAAAAAGGTTTTCATTCTGATAGGTGATGAAATGGTTTATGATGGTACTAATGACGAATCATGTACATATGCTACAACCATAGATCAAAGTGCAGTAGCAGCTAATCTTTTATCTAAAGGAATACAAACTTTCCCAATTATTTCGTCTTCTGTACAAGCAATATACAATGAGTACACAGATATAGCTTCTCAAACTGGAGGTGTTATTAATAATGTTAATAATACAGATTATAGTCCTGTGTTGTCAGATATTGCGGGAACAATTACAGGAAGCTATATTTATCGCTACTGTGTAAATGGAGACGAGAACGATATGCAGCCAAATATTATTCGTCCTGTAAAGGTAGAACTTAGTAGCAATACTTCTATCTTTGATGAAGGGGGGTATACACCTATGCCGGCACCACACATTGTGCGAACTCCAGCTACTATAGCTTTAGATAATACGGTATTGCCACAAACGCAAAATGTAACTTTGGGAGCTACAGTTATAAGAGCTGGTCACAATCTTGATTCCATAGAATTTTACTATAAGCAATACAACGATGCCAACTTTGCTATGGTAACCCAATATCCAGCAACTGGAGTAATAACAGGTGATAGTATTAGTTTTAGTTTTACTGTACCTGGAGCAAAAGTACTCGATCCAAACATAGCCTATTATTTTAGAGCATATACAAGTCTTGTTACAGGTACAGGAACTCAATCATACCAAATATCAAATCCTCCAAATAATCAGGAATACTTTGCATGGACACTTGCGGTAGACCCAAATCTACCTCCGGCTATAACAGATGTAACAGTAAGTAGTCCTGTTAGGCAATGTACTCCAATAACTATTTGTGCCAAAGTTATTGATAATACCAATAACCTAAAGGCAGTCCCTAAACTATACTACAGGATATCCAAAACTCCAAGTGTGTTTATTGATATTGATATGCTACCATGTAGTAGCTTAGGTAGTGATATGTATTGTTCTACTATTCCTGCTTCGGCTGTACAGGAAACAAATATTGAGTATTATATTTCAGCGGAAGATGACTATGGAACTCAAGGTTGGTATGGAACTCCTACCAAACCCAATGTACTAAATACCAATGCTTCAGTTAATACAAGTGGTTATCTTTTTGATGTATTTATTTCCAATTATGCAAATGTTGTAATGGGATGTGATCCATTGGTAGCCAATGATTCCGTTGCAGCTTACTTTACAAATGATTGTGGAGACCTCCAGTTTGCTGGTGGTACTAGATGGAATGGTATTGCCGGTAGTTTTTCTGTAAGAGTATATGGAGATTCTGATCCAAATGATGGATATAAAGATGGTTTTACTGATGGAGAAACAATATTTCTAAAACTAATCAGAGGAGGAATAGATTATCAGTTAACTAATAATACAATTCCATTCAGTACTTCAGCTCCACAATATGCACAACTATCTAGTGCTGTAGGACCAGGTACATCAAAACTTACACTCAAAGGAAATGGTGTTGAAATTACAAATAATGACAACACACCGTCTTCGTCTGATAATACAGATTTTGGATCAGTAAGCTCATCTGTTGTAAAAACATATGAAATACAAAATACTGGTTGTACAGACTTGTTATTAAACATGGTGTCAGTGAATGATAATACAAATTTCACTTTATCTTCTATACCTCAAAATCAGTTGATTTCACCTAATGGTAGCTATTCTTTTGATATCACTTATTTGGCTCAAGCTGATGCTAATGCAACTGTAACAATTAATAATAATAGTTCAAACACAAATCCGTTTAAATTTGATATACAAGGAAGTGTTGCTTCTCCAGCAGGATCTTGTGACGATATTTCTATATCATGGTTAATGAACTTAACTTCAGCCTATGGTGGAGTACCACAGTTAACTGTGGCTCAAAATAACCCACAGGTTATAATAAGAATTATTTCATTAGCTGGAGTGATTGAACAGACAGTATTTGACGGGACATATGCACCGGGACAATATACTGGGTATGTAAATGCAGGTTTAGCTCCAGGCTATCATGTATTATCCATTATGTGTAATGGAGTTGCATGTGGTTCTAGTGGAGTTATTGTTGTTCAATAAGATATTTAACCTGCCGAGTTTACTCGGCAGGTTATTATAGTAAAATGAATGAAAAATACTTATTATGAAACAGTTAAAACTTTTATTAGCAATATTTCTACTGAGTAATTGGACTCTTCTATGGGCTTCTGATATGTACCCAGGTTATGGTGATTTTGAGGTTGCTTGGCTTTCCTATACAATAATGGGACCTAATGAGGTTTGGGTAAAAACTCAACCAAGACAACTTCCTCCAAGCATAACTGTGCCAGCACAGGTTACATATGATGGGGTAGTTTATAATGTGACTACGATTGCTGGTGCTGCATTTAATAGCCAATATCAAATAATGAACCTTTATATCTCCGAAGGGATAACAACTATTAAAAATGGTAGTATCTCTAATAGTAGGTTATATAAAATAAACCTTCCCTCTACACTAAAAAACATTGAGGGGTCAAACATTCATGGTTGCCCTTACTTGCAAGAGATAAATTTTCCTAATGGCAATGATAATTATACTGTCGTTGATAAGAAACTATTATATACAGCCGGTTTTGATACACTTATAGTTGTTGCGGGTGGAGCTGTTTATAATTCATCAAATCCTTTAGTGATTGATGACAGAACACATAGTATTCAATCCTTGGCTTTTCGTAATTGTAAAAAAGTAAGCTCGGTAGTTCTTCCACCTCTATTAGAAAAATTGGAGGATTGTACCTTTTTTGGTTCATATGTAGATTCTATTCAAGTGCCACAGAAAGTTCAATCCATAGAAATGTTTTGTTTCTTTTATAGCGATAGTTTAAGATATGTGAGTATTCCCACTTCAGTAAAAGAAATAGGAGAAGATATATTTACGGGTTGTAAAAATATGAAAACAGTAAAAGTCTACTGGGATAATCCTAATGAAGTAATAGTAAATGCTAAGGCGTTTAAATATATGGGGAATTTATCAGATGTAGTATTATATGTGCCAGCGGGCACAAAATCTTTATATGAATCAGCCATCGGCTGGAGAGATTTTCAGAATATTGTTGAGGATACAACCACCTTTATTTCTGAGATATCGGATAATCAGTTAATAATAAGAACTAGTCCAGGTACAATAGAGATTAGTAATACTACATTACCAGTGCAGGTTTACAGTACTACAGGGCAAGTGGTATATACAGGAGTAGCTGCAAAAGAAATAACTATTCCTGTACCACAGGTAGGTATGTATTTGGTTAAGATGGGCGATACAACTCGCAAAGTGATAGTGAAATAAAAAATTGCCATACGGCTTATTTCAAAATAAACTAGATATGAAAAAAACATTTTTTCTTTTAATCGCATTACTTTTTACACTAAGTTCATGGGCCTATGATTTTGTTGATAATGGTATTTATTACAATATTACGGGAACAAATGCAGTAGAAATAACTTATAGTGCAATTGCTGCAAAGGACTATAGTGGAGATGTACAAATTCCTCCAACGGTGGAAAATAACGGGATAACTTATAATGTTACGGGAATAGGCGTATTTGCTTTTCTTGCCTGTGACGGATTAACTTCTATAAAAATACCGAATTCCATGACCGAAATAGGAGTCGGGACTTTTGCGGGCTGTAACGCATTGCAATCTTTCTATGTGAGTTCTGGAAATCCTAAGTATTCAAGCGTTGATGGGGTGTTATATTCTGACGGAGGTACAGTGTTAATGCTATATCCTCAGGCTAAACCGGATGTAAACTTTATTATCCCTGAAGGTACTGTCTCTATCGGTCAATCGGCATTGGCTTCTTGCCAAAATTTGGTTTCTGTTGAATTACCTACAACTCTTACTTCAATAGAAGGGACTGATCCATTTGGAAGTTGCATTGCATTGCAATCTTTTGCGGTGGCATCAGGTAATACTAAATATTCTACTATCAATGATGTATTGTATTCAGATGGCGGTACGGTCTTAATCCAATATCCACCGGCAAAAGCAGATGTAAATTTCATTATTCCAGAGGGAACTCTCTCTCTAAAAAAGTCAGCATTTAGTTCTTGTCAGAGTTTAGTTTCTGTTGATTTGCCTTCAACCCTTACTATGATAGAAACAGGTGCTTTTAATGTTACTTCTTGTAATAAATTAAGTTCGTTTTCAGTGCAAACATCCAATTCTATTTTCTCCGCAGTTGAAGGCGTTTTATATAAAGGAGACACTTTGTTCATTTATCCTTGGGCAAAGACAGCTGAAAACTTTTCAATCCCCACCGGTGTGAAAATGATTGAATCATCTGTATTTAGTTCTAATACCTATTTGAAAACAGTTACAATACCTCAAACAGTAGATTCCATTGGAAATACTGCATTTTTAGGTTGTACAAATTTGTCTGTTATTAAAGTAGCATGGCAAAATCCGGCAGAGGTGTCATGTGGCAATCTTGTTTTCTACAGTATAAATATATCTGCGGAACTTTGGGTTCCTCTTGCAAGTGCTGAGCTATATGAGCAGTCTTCAGTTTGGGGTGTTTTTGCTTCTGTAAATAGATACTGTATTAACCCTGATTTTATTATTGACGGCAATGGAGACCTTACCGGGTATACTGGTGGTGGTGGTGATGTTATTATTCCTACAGGTGTAAAATCTATTGCTCAAGATGCTTTTAAAAATAATCTGAGCATAACCTCGATTATTATACCTAATACAGTAACAAGTATAGGTGAATCGGCTTTTGCAGGCTGTATTAACTTAACATCGGTTGCTATTCCGGAATCAGTAAATAAAATAGACCGTTTCGCTTTTCTATATTGTACCGGTTTACAGCAAATTAGTACAGAGTGGCAAAAACCTAAAATTGTGCAATATGGTGATGGTATATTCACAAGTGTGCCTCAGTCCTGTATCGTTAATATTCCAGTAGGAACCTTGAATGATTATCAAATACAGCCATGGTTATTTTTTGATAATATTAATAATATTACTTCGCTGACAGAGGTTAATACCTCAGGTTGTCGGATATATAGCCGTAACCGCAATATTATAATAGAAAACGCTAATTCTCCAGTGAGTATTTATAGCATAAACAGCAGGTTTATTCTTTGTGGAGAAGCTAAAGAATTTCCTGTACCACAAGCCGGAGTTTACATTGTTCAAATGGATGATGTAACTCGGAAAGTTATTGTAAAATAAAAATTTAGAATTATATGAAACGCATTTATATATGTATAATATTTCTGTCAGTTATCTGTAGCGGAAATGTGTTTGCCTCTGATCTTGAGGAAGATTTTAATATGAATACTTCGAATGTTGCATCCTCTTCCGAGGTTCAGAAAACGCTTAGTTCGGGTGTTTGGACTTTTTTTCGTGTTAATAAGAATTATAATAGTATACAGGAATGCGCTGTGTTAAGTTATAGTAGTTCAAATATGGGGTACATTATTTCACCTGAAGTAAATAGTCCGTTAACACTTACTTTCAATGCTCGGTTACAAAACTCTGTTAATAATTCAAATTATGTTGAAATACTAAAGTCAGTTAATAATGGTCCGTTTTCCACTGTGGAGCAGGTGGAAGTGTCTGGCAATAATTATGTACATTACACTGTGGCGATTAATGATGCAAGTGATAATGTGAGGATAAAGTTTCTTCGTGGAAAAAGTACTCTTTCTGAAAGTAGCAACTATAATATAATTCTGGACGATGTGAAAATAACAGCTACTTCTGTTATAACAAATTCAACTGCTAAGTTGGAACTTAGATCAGAAAATAATCAACTTAGAAGTGGTCAAACAATCTGTTATTCTGCCGAAGACGAAGAGGGTAGTGTTGAAAAAGACTTAGTATTAACCAATACAGGTGCAACTGATTTATTAATTACTGGGATTAGTTTATTAGGCGGGATTTCTATTGTAAAAGCCCCCGATTTTTTTATTTCTCCTGGCATGTCAACAACATTGACTTTAAAAGGTTTCTTATATAATGTAGATTCACCTATTAGTATTATTACTATTCATAGTAATTCAAACGAGAATCCATCCTATACCGTAAGTTTTCTTGGGCAATAGAAGTTTCTGATATTATTAATGATGCGAATTAAGGGTTGAAATTAAAATATCAAATTAATAAAAGCAGCAGCAATTCTTCCACATATAAAGGTCAATAAACCACTAGTAGAACGAACCTTGCTGGCTATTTGTATTTTTGTTTTTTCATTTAACCAGTTGAAAAGCGATTCAATTGGCTGTCTTACAGTTGAAACGACTGAGGAATATAAATCAGCCCAAGCCTTATTTTGTTGTTTTTCCCATTCTGTTTGTCCTTTAATTGCCTTTACAGGAGTTAAAATGGACAAGTTGTTTGTTTTCTTTTTCTCAGACCAGAATTCAGCATTTGAATAAGCTTTGTCTGCAACAATAGTACGGTTATACATGTCTTGAGAAGCTTCTTTAAGCATACATAAATCATGTTTTGAAGCCTCTGTGAAAAGCATTTGTTCTGGATGAGGCAAATGTCCTTTTCGTCTAAAAGAAATGGCGTGTAACTTCAATCCATAATAGTATATACCTTTGGTAGAGCAAAAGCCCTTGTCAGTAATTTCTTGTGCCACTTTTGAATTTCTTTTTCCTGAACATATTATAATTGGCATAGAGTCTACAAGACTAATTTCTTTATCACAATCATTTGGCACAAAGTCATTAAACAAAGACAATGTAAGAGCTTTAAAGCCTTCATTGAGTCTATTTATCCTTGTGTTGAAAGCCACATATGATGTGAGTTTTGGAAACCATTCACGAAGATGCTCACTTGCAAATTCATGAATCTTTTTCACTTTGTGATGTTCTTCAACTTGCATTACATACAAGTAAATGCTCATAGCCTCTTGGTCTGTAAATTTTGGCTGATCATTGTTGCTAAAGCGTTGACAAATATATTTTATCTCTTTATCGTATTGCTCACATACATAGCAATAGATTTTTATTAGTTTTATAGCCTTATCCTTGGGTATCATAATTAGAATAAATCGTGGATGATTTTTCATCTAATTTAATGATATTCAAGGATATAACAAAATATGTACCCGCTTATTTTGCTGTATCACAGCACTTTATTTATCTTTTTTCAACCCTTAATTCGCATTAATGGTTAAGCAATACTTCAGATTGTTCCCCTTTTATCTTTGAAATTAATAACTCCATAAAATAAGCCTTACGGTTATTATATTTAACCAAGCACTTAGGAATATATTTTCTTATTTTAAACAGAATATTATTAATAATAAATTTGAAATCTATGAATTTAAATTGGCAAACACATCAACCATATACTCAAACAACAGTAAGCAACTTTGCACCTGAAAAAGCCGGTGTTTATATCCTATGGGTACAACTCATGAGTAACTCTTGGAAATGTTTTTATGTAGGACAAGCAGATAATCTAAAAAAACGATTGCTTGAACACTTATCTTCAAATGAAGATAATCCATGTATCAAAAATAAAGTATCGAAATTCGTTTGTGGCTTTAGTTTCGCTTTAGTTCCAAGACAAGACGATAGAGACGAAATAGAAAAATATTTATATGAACACTATAAACCTGAATGTAATAGGATATCGCCTCCGGATGTAAAACCAATTATTGTAAATCTCCCATAGAAAGAATATAATCAACATTTAAAGAAGCATAAAACTTAAATTTATGCTTCTTTTTTTTTAAAACTAATTGCTTATTATAGTTTCTCATGCATAAATACCTTACTGTTTTAAATAAAACCCTTTCCAAGCAACTCCAAATAATAGATTTAGAAGAATCCGATATAATTAAAAAAGCGCAAGAATCCATGCGCAATATATCGGATTCTTTAATTCAACTAAAAACCTTCATTACAGAATATACCTTTAAAGACAAACAAGAAGAGATACTATTCTTTAAAGAAGTAAAACCGGAACTCTTAGCACAGCTCATTTACTTTGTAAATATCTTCAATATTGAAAGCCGCCGTCCAACTGGGAGTAGGGCAATGTCATTAAGTTAAGGGTATTTTAGCCTGAAAGGCTAATTTAAATCCTGAACAAGTATATCCTTTCATCACTGGATAACCTACACCAATCTCATATCAATAGGTGGTTACCCTTACAGCAATCCCCAGTAACTATACTAAATTTCAGCCTACCGCTTTATTTACTAATACTAATTTAGATATTTAAGCAAATACTTTCAATTTATATAAAGACTAAACTTATTGTTGTAAACAACTGATTATATGAGTAAATAATCTTATATTTGCATAATAAACTAATAATACAACTACACAATAAACTAATAGTATAACATCATAATATACTAATACCTGTACTGGCACAAAAACTAATACAAGGAATAAAGTAGTTTGTATTGATTAAATAAACTCAAACTATCATGGCAACAGCTCAGGAAAATTTAGCCAATTCATTAAAAGAACTACAAAAGTTCCAAAATGAAAAAGGCATTGCGGTTGTGAAATCATCCGATATATCAAGAAGTCATTTAACAAGATTAGTTGACAATGGTTTTCTACAGGAAGTAATGAAAGGTTGGTATATCTCATCTAGACCAGATGCAACACCGGGAGATACAACAAACTGGTATACCTCTTATTGGTACTTTGTAGCAGTGTACGCAAATACAAGATTTAATGAAGATTGGAGCTTAACTCCCGAGCAATCATTAGCTTTATACAGTGGAAATAGAACCATTCCCACACAAATAATCATTCGAGCAACAAAAGGCTCTAACAACATCGTCAAGCTACTACATGACACTTCTTTATTAGACATCAAAGCCTCAGTTGCAAATCCAATTTCCAAAGAAGCGCAATTTGGGCTAAATCTGTATACTCTTTCTGAAGCATTAATTGAATGTAGCCCTGATTTCTTCCGTTTGGATGAAATTACAGCACGCACATGTTTATCATTAATACCTGATGCTTCAGAGATTCTAAGTATTATTTTGGAGAAAGGACAGCCAATTAAGGCAGGACGACTTGCCGGTGCTTTCCGAAATATCGGTAATACAGCTATTGCTGATGAAATCATAAGCACAATGAAAATTGCAGGCTATGATATCCGTGAAGAAGATCCTTTTACAAGCACATCAACCATTGTATACCAAAGAGCAACATCTCCATATGCAACTAGATTAAAGTTGATGTGGGCATCTATGCGTGAAGTTGTAATCAAAAAATTCCCGGAATCAACTAACACTTATACAGATGTTGAATCTTGCCTAAAACAAATAGAAGAACATTATAAAGAAGATGCTTATAACTCTTTATCAATAGAAGGTTACAAAGTAACGGACGAACTTATAGAGAAAGTAAAAAGCGGAGAGTGGAATCCCGAGAACAGTCCATCGGATTTAGGACAAAAGAATGCAATGGCTGCAAGAGGATATTGGCAAGCATTTCAAGCAGTCAAAGCAAGCATTACCAAAATAATAACAGGAGAGAACCCCGGAAAAACCACCGAATCAGATCATAGAACTTGGTATAGAGAACTATTCGCACCTAGTGTAAATGTTGGATTATTAAAAGCATCCGATTTGGCAGGCTACAGAACACTTCAGGTTTACATCAAAGGCTCTATGCACACACCTTTAAGCCCAGAAGCAGTTAGAGATGCTATCCCCGTATTATTTGAATTACTCGAAAATGAACCAAACGGAGCCGTTCGTGCCATTCTAGGACATTTCTTCTTTGTGTATATTCACCCATACATGGATGGAAATGGACGCATTGCTCGTTTCTTAATGAATACACAGTTTATTTCCGGTGGTTATGATTGGACTATTATTCCGGTAGAAAGGAGAGCCGAATATATGGCTGCATTAGAACAAGCAAGCACCAAAGAAGATATTACGGATTTTGTAAAATTTATGGCTTCTTTGATATCGGTTAGAAAACTCTAATATTTACAGAAATTCAGGTTCTTTAGAATTCCCTTTATCTATTACATATTCTATTACAGAAGGGGTATTCTTTTGTTTTGGAGCTCTTTTTCTAGCAACTAATCTTGAGTCTTGAATATCTCTGCCAATCTGGTCTTTATCAGCAATTAATAACAGATCTTCTTCAAGACGCAACACCGTCAATACTAGCAAGTAATTTCCAAGAGAAACTGAAGGTAAACCTTTTTCAATATTCACTAGGGTAGAAACCGCTATTCCTGAGCGCTCAGCCAAAGAGCGAGTAGAGAACTTTCTACGCAAGCGAGCGAGCTTAATATTCTCGCCTAAGCGAGTTAGAATATTCTTCTGTTTAAGAGTATAGTTTTGCTTCATAACAACTGATATTTCAGCACAAAACTAATTATTTATGCTGAAATATCATGTATTGTAAATAACAATAACCTGCATTTAATATCCAAAGTACAGTACTTGAAAATATTCCTAAAAAGCAAGCTAAATTATAGCCTGCATACTTTGTAAACTTGCTTATTTATCCTAAATTTGTGTCATAAAAATTAATGCTTTTTGAACGACCTTTTTCGAGGGTGAAAATTCGGTTACCAACAGCATTTACGAGTGTAATTTACTGAATAACAATATAGCTTGAGAGAGTTACAATTCCCTCTCTCTCCGCAGAGAACAAAAAAAGGTTGTAAGTATTATGCTTACAACCTTTTTTTTGTTTATATTTCCTACCGAAAACTAAACGCTACTGATATGAAAAAACAGGTTATTACATCAATTGCTCTTTCGTTATTAGTTATTTCATGTTGCAAAAAAAGACATACAACTCCAGTTATTGATTCTACAGCCGTTGATTCTATTGCAGTGGTTGATACAATCGCTATTGACAGCGTTATTGTTGACTGTGACTTAAGCTTTGAACAAGCTATAAACGGCTCTAAAGCTCCTCAAGAAATCATTGACCAGTTAGATCTTCTTACAGTACAGTATTACTCAACTGATGGGAAAATACACCAAGGACAAATCCTATGCAACAAAGCAATTTCGGAAGATATTGTCTATCTATTTGAATTCATGAAGGAACAACAATTCCCAATTGCAAAAGTAATTCCAATAAGTGAATATGGATGGAATGATGAAGCTTCAATGCAAGACAATAACACTTCATGTTTTAACTACCGCAATATTGATTACTCCCTACATGCAAAAGGTGTTGCTATAGATATCAACCCGTACTTAAATCCTATGATATGGAAACCGGGTAAGAAACGCATAAATAAGCCGGTAGGGGCAATTTATAATCCTGATTCATTAGGAACACTTACAGACAGCAGCGAAGTTGTTCTTGAGTTTAAAAACCGCGATTTCTACTGGGGCGGAAACTTCAAGGATAAATATGATTACCAACACTTCCATAAAAAAGGATATCCACTTCCTAGAAAAGCAAAAACAGACAGCGTAAAACCAAAAGAGAAAGTTGTAGAATCTAATGGTTCTTTAAAAAGCTTGCCATTAAGCATGATTAAAAACTATTTTAGAGCTTTAGGATATTATGACCAACGCTATGTTGAAGAATGGATACTATCAAAATCTCAAGAAACAGGAGGAAAAGCCTTTTCTATTAACTTACTAGATAACACAATAACTCCTAAAACATTTAACACAAAAGAGATTAGATATCCTATAGGTTATGCAAAGAACAGCATTACTAAAGTTCTTGAAAACAATAATCTAAATCCTGATTATATCTATAAAGCAGATTTAAACATCCAAATAATGAATGATACCGTTTACTGTTCAGCTATCGTTGTGGATGTTAACGATAATGAATATAGCTACGAATCATATAAAATTAAGCCAAAACGATAATCTCTCTTTAACCTTTTATGGATAAACATATTTCGCTGATTTCTTCGGCACTTAATCTTAAAGAAAAACAAGTAACAAATACCATAAAACTTCTATCTGAAGGAGCTACAATCCCATTTATCAGTCGTTACCGTAAGGAAATGACTGATAATTTGGATGAAATACAGATCGCAGCAATCAAGGAACAGAATGACAAACTTCAAGAACTTGATAAACGCAAACAAAGTATCCTAAAATCCATCGAAGAACAGGATAAATTAACTCCTGAACTAAAGAAACGCATTGAAGAATGCTGGAATATAACGGAATTAGAGGATATCTACCTTCCATATAAACCCAAACGCCACACTAGAGCTGAAATTGCCAGAGAAAAAGGATTAGAGCCATTAGCTAAAATCCTAATGAAGCAAGCTGATAACAATGTTAAGGAAATTGCTCAACGCTTTGTAAACAAAGATGTAGCAAACACTGATGAAGCCCTAAAAGGTGCCAGAGACATTATTGCGGAATGGATAAACGAAAATGAAAAAGCTCGTAACACCATTCGTAATATCTTTTCTCGAGAAGCAATCATTTCCTCGAAAGTTATTAAAGGAAAAGAGGAGGATGGTCAAAAATACAAGGACTATTTTGAGATGGAAGAACAGCTTCATCGCTGCTCATCTCACCGTTTGTTAGCCATGCGTAGAGGTGAAACTGAAGGCTTTTTACGCGTATCAATTTCGGCTGATGATGATGCTTGCATTGAGCGTTTGGAGAAAATTTTTATTAAAGGAGTATTTCTTTCTTCCGTACAAGTAAGTGAAGCTATTACAGATGCTTACAAACGATTACTTAAACCTTCAATTGAAACAGAATTTGCCAATATTAGTAAAGAAAAAGCTGATATTGAAGCTATAAGGGTTTTTGCTGAAAACCTTCATCAGTTACTTTTAGCACCGCCGTTAGGTGAAAAAAGAGTACTCGGAATCGACCCCGGTTATCGTACAGGATGTAAGGTCGTGTGTTTAGATGCGCAAGGTAATTTATTACATAACGAGACAATTTATCCGCATCCACCGCAAAGCGATATTAAACAAGCAGCTCGTAAAATCCAAAAGATGGTGGAAGCTTATAATATTCAAGCAATTGCCATTGGAAACGGAACTGCAAGTCGTGAAACAGAACACTTTATCCAAAATACCCGTTATGATCGAGAAGTGAAAGTGTTTGTTGTAAGCGAAAATGGGGCTTCCATCTACTCAGCTTCAAAAATTGCACGCGAAGAATTCCCTCAATATGATGTAACTGTGCGTGGCGCAATTTCTATTGGACGCCGTTTAATGGATCCATTAGCAGAATTGGTAAAAATAGACCCTAAGTCGATTGGTGTTGGTCAATACCAACACGATGTAGACCAAACAAAACTAAAAACATCACTTGACCAAACCGTTGAAAACTGCGTAAATAAAGTAGGGGTAGACCTTAATACAGCAAGTAAACACTTATTGACATATATTTCAGGTTTAGGACCTCAATTAGCACAAAATATTGTTGATTTCCGTGCTGAAAACGGAGCTTTTAAAAGCAGAAAAGAACTGTTGAAAGTTGCAAAAATGGGAGCAAAGACATTTGAGCAATGTGCCGGATTTTTACGCATTAGAGAAGGAGAGAACCCATTAGATAATTCAGCTGTCCATCCCGAAAGCTATAAAATTGTCGAAAAAATGGCTAAATCTTTAGGCGTTAGTGTAAAAGAACTTATTGAAAACAAAGAACTTAAGAAAAGCATAAACTTAAGTGACTATGTTACAGATAATGTGGGTTTACCAACTCTAAATGATATATTTCAGGAACTTGACAAGCCGGGAAGAGATCCGCGCCAAGGAATTAAAGTCTTTGAATTTGACCCAACAATCAAGAAAATTGAAGATTTAAAAATTGGACTTGTGCTACCCGGTATAGTCACAAATATTACAAATTTTGGAGCCTTTGTTGATGTTGGTATCAAAGAGAACGGACTAGTACATGTTTCTAACATGGCAGACAAGTTTGTAAGCGATCCAACTGAGATTGTAAAACTTCATCAACATGTTCAAGTTAAGGTTCTTGAAGTTGATTTGGCAAGAAAAAGGGTACAACTAAGCATGAAAGGTGTTTAAAAAGCTTAATATTTCTAAATATTTCTAGGCAAACATCTACATTTAATTATACTTGCAAAAAATAAAATGCTATGCTTGAACTACTTACAAAATTAGATACGCAATTACTCTTATTCCTCAATGGAAACCACAATGCGTTTTGTGATAATTTCTTTTGGGTCTTTACACATTTACCTGTGTGGATTCCAACATTTGCAGCGATAGTGTATGTTCTTATTCGTAGTAAAAAGCTGGATGCTATCTGGATTATTCTAGCGATGGCTCTTACAATCCTATTAGCAGATCAAATATCATCATCTGTATTTAAACCTCTAGTTGCCAGATTGCGACCAACAAGAGACCCAGCACTAGAAGGGATGGTGCACATAGTTAGAGGATATACCGGTGGTAAATTTGGCTTTGTATCTTCTCATGCAGCAAATTCTATTGGAATTGCGCTTTTCACTAGTCTAATTTTTAGAAATAAACTCTTGACATTCAGCATATTTACTTGGGCAATCATAAATGCATATTCTCGTATTTATTTAGGCGTTCATTATCCTTTAGACATTATATGTGGAGGTATAGTTGGTGCTTTATCTGCATTTGGCAGTTATTACTTATTAAGAAAATTTTCTCCAAATGCTTTAAATACTGAACTTGACAGATATGCAATGAACTATGAAAAAAGAGTTTCCGGTAAATTTCAAACATCAATAATCTTAATTACACTTTGGGCTAGCATATTTCTAATTCTTGTGCTAAACTCATATTTAGCACCTCTGTTTTAGAACTCTGTTTAACAACAGTATACTTCTCAATCCTCCTATTAAAGCTGAATTTCATTAGGGAGATTTTTTATTTTATACTTATTTTCAACAGCATAAACTTGATTTTCTGCCTAATAAAGGCTATATTTAATACAGTTTTTCAAGAACAGAAATATTAATTCTTAAATCAAGATTCTATGACAAAAACAATCACATTTAACGAATTGAGAAAAATTAAAGACAGTTTACCAGACGGTATGCTAACAAAGATTGCAAATGACCTTGGATTAAGTCCTGATACAGTAAGAAATTACTTTGGTGGACATAATTTCAGGAATGGAAAAAGCGTAGGGGTTCATATTGAACCGGGTCCTGATGGTGGCCTAGTTACCTTAGATGACACATCAATTTTAGATTTGGCTTTAAAATACAGCCATTCATAACAATTACTAAACTATGTGAGTATAAAAAAGGCAGTAAACAAGAAATTTTACTGCCTTTTCTATATTATAAAGAGTTCTTACTTTTTACGCAAATAATCAACATAAGAGAAAGAAAACGAACAATTATTATCAGCAGGAAATTCTTTACGAGCAACTTCTTCCCATTCATTTAAATCAACTTCAGGAAAGAAAGTATCTCCATCAAATTCTTTATTTATCCATGTAAGATACATTTTATCTGCTTTGTGAATAAACTGCTTATAAATAGTTCCTCCACCAATCACAAATACTTCATCTTCATTTTCAACCATACTTAAAGCATCTTCTACAGAATCTGCCGGTAA
The DNA here is from genome assembly GCA_963662245.2 of Paludibacteraceae bacterium. GTDB lineage: Bacteria > Bacteroidota > Bacteroidia > Bacteroidales > Paludibacteraceae > JAFGVL01. Next base: position 72,651 of record CAXXVQ010000001.1, read on the forward strand.
ACAACCTTGAACTATATCTTCCGGCATAGAAGTAATGATAATATTTTTTCTATTAGGCAGTGGCCCATTTGGCAAAGATTCAAATGTGTGACGACCCATAATAACAGCATGCCCTGTGGTCAACTCTTTAAAACGCTTAAGATCACCGGGGATGTGGCATAATAACTTATTTGCATTTCCAATACATAAGTTCTTGGAAACAGCAGCAATAATCGAAACTGTCATAATGTAATATTTAATTAAACTGAAACTTCTCCTTTAATGTGTGGGTGTGATTCATAATTTTTAAGTGTAAAATCATCAAATTTGAAATCAAATACTGATTTAATATCAGGATTTAATGCCATAGTAGGCAAAGATAGAGGCTCACGAGAAAGCTGCAACTTAACTTGATCTATATGGTTAGTGTAAATATGAGCATCACCGAGTGTATGTACAAAATCGCCTGGTTTCAAGCCCGTTTCTTGAGCAACCATCAATAATAACAACGCATACGAAGCAATATTAAATGGGACACCTAGAAATATATCTGCACTGCGTTGATATAACTGAAGACTTAATTTGCCATTAGCTACATAAAACTGAAAAAAAGCATGACATGGAGGAAGATTCATATTTGGAAGGTCTGCAACATTCCATGAACTAACAATAATTCTTCTAGAGTCCGGATTATTTTTAATTGTCTCTATAACCTCTTTTAGCTGATCAATATTTCCACCTTTATAATCTGGCCACGAACGCCATTGATAACCGTAAATATGTCCTAAATCACCGTTTTCATCAGCCCATTCGTTCCATATTCTTACTCCATTATCTTGAAGGTATTTCACATTAGTATCTCCGGCAATAAACCATAATAGTTCATGAACGATAGATTTTAAGTGAAGTTTTTTTGTTGTAACCATCGGAAAACCATCCTCCATATTAAAACGCATTTGATGCCCAAATACGCTAATAGTACCGGTTCCGGTTCTGTCTTCTTTTTTCACCCCTTCATCAAGGACGCGTTGTAGTAGGTCTAAATATTGTCGCATAATTGTATAAGTTTTTCCCGAAAAAAGGGGAGGTATTTAAAACATTTTATAAGTCATTTTCAATACAGTAAATTCAATTCGGCGATTAATCTGATTTGCCATTTCTCGCTCATCATCAGTTAATGTCATCAAAAATTCTTCATTTAGAATATCACCTTCTTTTAAGAAAGAATATTCTTTTGCTAATTCTGCATCTACTTCTACAGGCTTAGTTTCGCCATAACCTTTAGATGTCAAACGCTCTTTATCAATCCCTGATTCAATTAAATATTTTACAACAGATTCAGCTCTTTTCGCAGATAAATTCATGTTTGTGTCTTCTGAACCAACCATATCTGTATGAGCCCCAATTTCAATAGTAATATTAGGGTTGTCATTTAGTCGTTTCACTATGCCTTGAAGAGCTTCTTCTGATTCTTTTCGTAAGGTATATTTTCCAAAATCAAAGAAGATATTATCAACCGTAACAGGTTTTCCTGCAGCTGGCAAACCAAAGTCATTTGTAAACGATTTTGTGTTACGCAAACCAACTGTAGATAATTCGCCCTTCTCATTCAAAAATCCTCTTGCTGAAGCCTGCATCACATATTTTACACCTTTTTCAAGCTTGTATTTATATGAACCATCTTTCTTAACCTTAATTTTTGTGTTAACACCATTATCACCAATAATTCTGATTACGGCATCAGACACGGGTTCTCCTTTATTATCAAGAACTTGACCTTTTACAACAAACTCAACTTCAGGTACATCAAACATGTATATCTTATCATACCCTTTTGGTTCTTGTCTGTTTGAAGAAAAATATCCACGATCTTCTTTTCCAATAAAAGTCATTCCAAAATCATCAGAACTAGAGTTTACCGGAGTAAGTAAATTAGTTACTTTCCATGTATCCTTTTCGCCTTTCTTATTTGTTTTTTCAGCTTTATAAATATCTAAACCACCAAAACCTAAACGACCGTTTGAAGAGAAATATAAAGTCCCGTCATAACGAAAAGTAGGGAACATTTCATCACCAGCAGTATTAATTTCAGGACCAAGATTCACCGGAGTTCCCCATTCATTATCACTTTTCTTAGCACAACGCCAAATATCTTTACCTCCGTAACCACCTTCCATATCAGACACAAAATACAAGTACGAATCATCTGGTGACATGGCAGGGTGAGCAGTTGTAATGCTACTATCTTTAACCAATTCTACCTTTTGAGGTGCCATCCATTCTCCTCCAGAACGCTCACTTCTGTAAATTTCAGCACCAAGAGTTTTTCCGGCTTCGTATCTACACAAAGTAAAATACATCATTCGCCCATCTGCAGTAACTGTACATGCACCTTCATCATTAGTTGAATTGAAATCACCCGGAATTGGAAGTGGCTTATCCCATTTCCCTTTAATATCTTTTTTAACTACATAAATATCATTATTGCGCACTCCGGTAATCTTACTTAGCTTTCTTCCCATTGCTTGATTCTTTCTAGAAGAAGTAAGATACACCACATTTCCATCATCATCACCTACAGCAGGACCAAAGTCACCTCTACGATCATTAAAAGCATTCATCTTAGTTACAGAGTAATCTGATGGAATTTTTTGCCATTGCTTAACATTATTACATGAAGTAATCAATGGCATTACCCAAGTATTATTAACACTATCTGCGGCTAAATATTTGCGATAATAGGTACGAGCTTCAGAATAATTCTCCATTCGCATCAAAACATCTGCATAACCCAAATATAATTCAGGATCTTTTGATTTATAACGCACAGCTGTACGATAAGCACCTGATGATTTAGTATTCACATTCAGGTATTTATAACAATGACCAATTTTTGTAGAAATAACAGCACGAGTCTCTTTATCCTTAGCAGGAATACGAGGTAAGATTCGTTTATACAGAGGACCAGCAGCAGCGTATTCACCTAATGCATATTTCATATCAGCTTTTTTTAGCTGATATGACAAACTACACGAGGTACTGGCAATAATTAGAGAGGTTAAAACTATATATTGTAAGGGTTTACGACGCATGTCAATTTTTGTAGTTTTTATAAAGCTAACAAAGATAACTTTTTTTGCCAAAAACATTAGTCAACAAACATTAAATCGGACATAACTCCATCTGACAATAAAAAGCCCTTTTGAACTAAATTTTAGATACTGATTTTCAATACATAAAGTACCATCTGCAAGATACTTCTGAGCAGAACTCAAACAATAATCATACATCTCTTGCCCAAACAATTCCTTTATTTTTAGTAGTGAAGCTCCTTTAACAGTACGCAAAGAAGTAATTATAAAATCATTGTATTTATCTGCCTCAGTTAATAACTCTATTTCCGAAAAATTTTGATGATTCCGAGTACAATTTATATAATCCTTTACAGAAGCAATATTCCATTTTCGGCTATTGCTATCATAGGAGTGAGCGGAAGGCCCAACGCCCAAATATGGTTTTCCTTGCCAGTAGGATGAATTATGTTTTGACTCATAGTCTAAACGAGCAAAGTTTGATATTTCGTATTGCCGAATACCATTTTCATTAAGTTTTTCAACAAGTGTTTTATACATCTGAACACTTAATTCTTCATCAACGGCTTGAATCTCATTATTTTGCAATTTTTGATACAAAACAGTGCCTTTTTCATAGGTAAGATGATATGCAGACAGATGTTGTACATTCATTTCCAATATTTTAACTATATTTTTCTGAAAATCAGCCAAGCTTTGCGAAGGAATACCATAAATTAAATCAACACTAACATTCTCAAAACCATGGGCTTTACAAGCAGCTACAGCATCAATTGCTTGCTGTGCGTTATGCCTGCGATTCATCAATTTCAGTTCATCATCATTTAAGCTCTGAATACCAATGCTAATTCGGTTAAAATACTGCCTTAACATGCCTATATATTGCTCTGTAAGATCATCAGGATTTGCTTCAACGGTAATTTCCTTACAAACTGATAAATCAAAACATTGACCTATAGTTTCAAAGATTTCCTGAAAATGTGATTGAGAAAGTTGGGTAGGGGTTCCTCCTCCAAAATAGATGGTCTCTAAGGCATCATTCCCACAGTATTCCTTATTATGACGAATCTCCTCACAAATACAATGAGTCAGCTCATCTGTGGTAGACGAATCCGTTGTGGAATAAAAGTCGCAATAAGCACAACGAACCTTACATAACGGGATATGTATATATAAACCTGCCATAGGAGGGCAAAGGTAGGGGATTTTTGTTTTGGGAGAATATATGAAAACAAAAAAGGATGTCACTTTTGTAACATCCTTTTTTTGTGTCAGGTTACCAAGATTCAAACCTGATGACTTCCCTCGCTCGTGCGCGAATCCTTTCGCGTTCGAAAATACCGATAACAACTATTTTATTATCGTTACCTTCCGTGTAACAAGTAGTAAAGGAACTTTATTGTAATGCAAATATTAAATAACCACGCAATAGAAATGGCGCGGTCAATATCATTAAGTTAAGAAGTTGACGGGCTGTAAGCCCAATCTATTTTAGCCCAAGGCAAAGTAAAACGACGCCTTGGGTAAGTTATGTTTTTTGTATTTTACGCCCTGAATTAAAAATCAGCGTTAGCTAAAGGGCAATTTAATGTATTTAACCTGTCCTTACAGGACGCAAATATCAATTCATTCATCAACCCAAGGCGTTGCCTTGGGCTAGATTAAATTAGCCTTTCAGGCTAAAATACGCTTAACTTAATGACATTGATGGCGCGGTAGCGGCGAATAAAATAGTACGGTGCGCTGCCAGTCATGGTCGGAAGATTTTATCTTCCGACTTTTTTTATGTTTTAAACATTAAGTTTGGGTCTCCTCCGCATTGTTGAACTATCATTGCCATTCCAAAATTTCTAATTTCCATGGACAGTCTTCTTTTTGCCGTAGTGTAACTTATGTTGTTTATTTTCTTGTAGATAAGAATAAGCATTGCAACAATTAAGGTCATGTATAAAATCACTTCAATTCCATTCTTATTTAACGAGACTAAATGGCTGACACTAAGTTCTTGCTTTATAAAACGGAAAAAAACTTCAATGTCCCATCTTCGTCTATAAGCATCTGCAATTTCTTGTGGAGTTAGTTTAAAATCATTAGAGATAAACCAAAATTGTTTTTGAGAATCATCTTTTCTTTGCCCTATGATTAGCCGAAAAGGCTGATCAAGGAGTTCTTCGCGATAGTGAGTATTACCTTTTGTATTATTAATTTTCACTCCAGTATACAGAAACACTTTACTGTCCTTGAGTAGCGTTAATTCGCCTAAATCCAACGAGGTATTATCATTAATTAATGATTCTAGTTCTTCGTATTTTCGGTTTTCTTTTAATCTGGCCACAAAGCTTATTTCTTGCTTAGAAAAGTCTTTCATGGTTCTAGAGGATTGCAGTCCTCTATCTATCACATATAAATTGGTGTGACCTACTTGCTGCTTTATATGAGAGAAAACCACTTTAGGTAATGCAACATCTTCGCTGCAATGGCTTTGTTCAGTAAACACTTGCGCTTCACAAGGAAATAATCCATCAAAAGCAAGACTGTACTTAACAGCTTTCTTTCCACATGAATTATGATTTAAACCTTCAATGAGTTTACCCGACAAATCGTAAACCATAGAGCTGTCAACTCGTATTAGATTATACTTGTCTCTTTCAGTTGAGCTATATAAATCTGAGAACTGAGTATAAATGCATTGATAAATTTCTTTAAAGTAATTAGAATCAATCTTTGAGAGTCTCTCTGAAATAGAGCTTCGTCGAACTTTATCTTCTTGATCAAGATTGAACAGAAGTTTAAAAACAGAATCGTTAAATGTGTCTTCTAGACTTCTTTGACTTAGCCTCTCATTATTTAAAAGCCCATAGAGTAAAAGATAAAACATCTTTTTACCATGTAATACTTTTGAATAATGGTCAACCTTAGTGGTTTCTGACAAATGACTTAATAATGCTTCAGGGATTACATTAAGTATCTCTGATGCGGTTACTTTGTGATCTTTAAATACTGACATAACTATTTGATTATCAGACACAAAGATAGTGAAAACATATTGAATATGCAAGTTAATTCATTGATATTCAATTGATTAAACACATTTTTATAAACAAAAAAATGGTCGGAATTTCTTCCGACCATGACTGGTGCGCTGCACCTTTTTTCTTTTCTCAACTTAACACTACAAAGAGGGCGGTGCGCTGCACCTAAAGAAACTTTCAGCCAAAATACATTAGTGATTTAGCTGCAGAGCTGCGAACTATTGGTAGGAAATATGCTAACCAAACTGCGAGAAAACAAAAAAAGGACATCTTTTTCAAGATATCCTTTTCTCTGTCGGGGTACCAGGATTCGAACCTGGGACCCCCTGCTCCCAAAGCAGGTGCGCTAACCGGGCTGCGCTACACCCCGAGAATTTCATTGAGTTATTGACTAACCCGTTGTTGAAATCGGTTGCAAAAGTAATGGCTTTTTTGATATCTGCAAACTTTTACCCACTATTTTTTTCATCTTTTTTTAACTCTATTATTCCCATGAATAGCTAAAATGCTGATTGATTTTACATTAATACAAAAATATTTTTTCAAAAAATTTTCACAAAATCTTCATACCTAATAAAAGAGAAGGCATGAAGTGTTATAATTTTTTATTTTCTGATTTGATTCTACAAATCAAGTATTTAAGTTCTTGTTTAGGATTTTTAATTATTTTCCTGTGGAAAATATTTGGAGGCAGAATGTTTTATTACTACTTTAGTTTCCAATTAAAAACCAAAAACAACAATTAATAAACAAATATGAATAAGAAAGCAAATATAGGCATGATAGGCCTAGCTGTAATGGGTGAGAACCTTGCCCTAAATATGGAAAACAAAGGTTTTACTGTTGCCGTATGGAATCATGAAACTGAGATCGTAGACAAATTTATGAACGGTCGTGGAGCCGGAAAAAACTTTATCCCAGCGCACAGTTTAGAAGAATTAGTTCAATCACTAGAACAGCCACGCAAAATAATGATGATGATTCGCGCAGGAAACCCTGTTGATTCAGTAATCGAAAGAATATCACCTCTTTTAAATAATGGAGACATTTTAATTGACGGAGGAAACTCAAACTATTTTGATACAACTCGTCGTTATGAATTGCTAAAAGAAAAAGGAATTCACTTTGTTGGTTCTGGAGTTTCCGGTGGTGAAGAAGGCGCTTTAAATGGTCCATCATTAATGCCAGGTGGAGCAAATGAAGCTTGGCCGGAAATTAAACCTATTTTCCAAGGTATTGCAGCAAAACTAACTGATGGCACACCATGTTGTGACTGGGTAGGTGAATCAGGAGCAGGACACTTCGTAAAAATGGTGCATAATGGTATTGAATACGGTGATATGCAGCTAATTACAGAAGCATACCAAATTATGCGCGATGTTCTTGGCTTATCTGCAGATGAGCTTTCTGAAGTATTTGCTGAATGGAATAAAGGAGAATTGGATAGCTACTTAATTGAGATTACTTCTGAAATCTTCAAACATAAAGATGAAGATGGTAAGCCACTAGTAGATAAGATATTAGATAAAGCAGGACAAAAGGGTACAGGTAAATGGACTGTAAACACAGCTCTTGATTTAGGAACTCCGCTTACTTTAATTAGTGAATCAGTATTTGCTCGCGCATTATCAGCACAAAAAGATGAACGCATTAGTGCTTCTAAAATATTAAAAGGAGCCGCTTCAACTATTAGCCCTGAGAAGAAAGCACTTATTGACCAGTTAAAAGATGCTCTATATGCCTCTAAAATAATTTCTTACGCACAAGGTTACGCTTTATTGAAAGAAGCTGCAAAAGAATTCAACTGGAACTTAAACTACGGTGGAATTGCACTTATGTGGCGTGGTGGATGTATTATCCGCTCAGTATTTTTGGGTAAAATCAATGAGGCATACACTAATAATCCAGAACTACAAAACCTGCTATTAGATCCATTCTTTGCAGATAAAATCAATCAAGCACAAGCTGGATGGAGGGCTGTGATTGCAACAGCTGTAACTGCAGGAATTCCGGTTCCGGCACTTTCTTCAGCTTTAGCATATTATGATGGTTACCGCACAGAGAACTTACCATCTAACTTGTTGCAAGCTCAACGCGACTACTTTGGAGCACATACTTATGAACGAGTTGACAAGCCAAGAGGAGAGTTCTTCCATACAAACTGGACAGGTCATGGAGGTTCAACTGCTTCTACAACTTACAATGTTTAATAAACATTATATCAACTATTTACAACTTTAATTTTGCTTTAAAAAGCAAGAAATAGAAAAGCTTATTATGCAAAGCAATACAGAAGAAAAGACACTAAAACCTTTTGTCTCCCAAAATAATCATGACAACCAAATCACAGTAATTTTTGGGTCAAATGGAGACTTAGCAAAACGCAAATTGATACCTGCATTATTTGCATTATACATCGATAATCTTTTGCCGGAACATTATGCTTTAGTTGGCTGTGGAAGCAAAGAAAAGTCAGATGAAGAATATCGCACAAATGTATTAGAGATGCTGGCTGAATTTGCAAACCTTGATTCAGACGATAAAAAATCAAAGGCTGATAAATTTATCAAACTTGTTTATTACCAACAAGTTAACAATCAAGAAACAACAGACTTTGAGAAACTAAAATATCGTTTAGATAATTTAGCTGCTGAAATAGGTACACCACATAACTATATTTATTATTACTCAATTCCACCATTTCTATATGATGTAGTTTCCTTAAACTTAGCGGCTTATGACTTAACTAAGCAAGAAAATGGATGGAAACGAGTAATTGTAGAAAAACCATTTGGATACAGTTATGATACAGCCGTTGAGTTAAATCAGAAACTACATATTGCATTTGAAGAAAAACAAATCTATCGTATTGACCATTATTTAGGTAAAGAGACAGTCCAAAACATCTTGGTTACTCGCTTTGCAAATGGCTTCTTCGAACCTCTTTGGAATCAGAAATACATTGATAGAGTAGAGATTACAAATGCTGAGAGCATTGGAGTTGGTAGTCGTGGTGGTTATTATGACACATCAGGTGCATTGCGTGATATGATTCAAAATCACTTGCTACAAACACTTTCAGTAGTAGCCATGGAGCCTCCGGTAACTTTTGATGCAGAATCAATTCAAGAAGAAAAAACTAAGGTTTTCAAAGCATTACGACCAATTACTGAGAATGAAGTTAAAGAATACACTGTTCGTGGACAATACAAGGAAACTGTTGTTGATGGAAAAACTCTAAAAGGCTACAAGCAAGAAGAAGGAGTAGACCCAAACTCAAAAACTGAGACTTATGCTGCCATTAAGTTGTATATTGATAATTGGCGTTGGAGTGGTGTTCCTTTCTATATTCGTACAGGAAAATACATGCCTGAACGCATGACAGAAATCATAATACACCTAAAACCAGCACCTTTACAATTATTCAAACAACGCTGTGTTACACATTCCACAAACATGATTATTCTTCGTATCCAACCGGATGAAAGTGTAAGTATTGATTTTGGAATGAAAAAACCAGGTATGGGCTATCGTGTACAAAATGTACATATGAACTTTAATTACAGTGATTTAGCAGATACTAAAATCCCAGAAGCATACGAACGCTTGCTATTGGATTGTATGCTAGGAGATTCTACACTTTACCCTCGTGCTGATGCGTTAAAACTGAGCTGGCAATTTGTAGATCCAATCCTTAATGCTTGGAAAAATGACGAAAGTATTCCTGTTTACCAATATGAAATTGGAACTTGGGGACCAAATGAAGCGAATGCATTATATGGCAATAAGCTTCTAAAATGGAAGCCTGCTTTTATGAAAAAAATATAACCTAAGCATCAACACAACAAGTTTCTTTGTTGTGTTGATTTGTGTTTATACATATGAACTGATTCAAAAATGAATATAATTAAATACGAAAATCCTCAGGCAATGGCAAAAAGCATTGCCAAACTCCTTAAAGAAAAAGTAGCCGATAAAGCTGCAAAAGGAGAACAGTTTTACTTGGCAGTTTCTGGGGGAAGCACGCCAAAAACCTTGTTCGAATTGCTTGCTAAAGATTATTCAGAAAGCATTTCGTGGAATAATCTTCGTTTCTACTGGGTTGATGAGCGTTGTGTTGCTTCAAATGATGCCGACAGCAATTATGGAGTAGTTAAAGAATTATTATTCAATAACATAGAAATAAATAATTCACAAATTGAGAGAATGATTGGGGAAAACAACCCAAGCGAAGAGGCTTCAAGATATTCAGACATACTATCTTCGCAACTTCCGAGCAAAAATTACACACCTGAATTTGACTTAATCCTGCTAGGAATGGGTGACGACGGACATACTGCCAGCATCTTTCCAAATCAACTGGATTTATTAAAATCTGAACACAATTGTGAGGTTGGTATTCACCCAACAAGTGGACAAAAAAGAGTTACTCTTACTTCAAAAGTCATCAACAATGCAAACGAAACAATTTTCTTAGTTACAGGAAAAAATAAAGCGCAAATTTTAAAAGAGATAATCAATAAGGAAGATAATTATCTACAATATCCGTCTGCACATATTACTCCAAACAATGGTAATTTAATTTGGATGGTTGATAATGATGCTGCATCTTTGCTTTAAACTATTTTTATTTTCAGAAACCAAATAAACTAAGGAATGAAAGTTACGGTAAATGATATTTGTCAAGCTTTAGAAGAACTTGCGCCATTAGCTCTGCAAGAAAGTTATGATAATGCAGGTTTACAAATTGGTAACCGATCGAATGAATTATCAGGAATTTTACTTTGTATAGATATTACTGAGGATGTTGTTAATGAAGCTATTGACAATAACTGCAATATGATCGTTGCACATCATCCATTAATCTTTAGAGGTCTGAAATCTATTACAGGAGAAAACCTTGTAGAACGCTGCGTACTTTCTGCTATCAAAAATGATATTGCAATTTATGCATGTCATACAAACTTAGATAGTGTTTCTGAAGGAGTAAGTATGCGCATGGCCAATAAGATTGGGTTAGAAAAATGTAATATACTGAAAGCCAAAACTGAAAGCCTTTTAAAACTAGTTACATTTATTCCGGAAGGACATGTAAATAAAGTTAGAGAAGCTTGTTTTGCTGCTGGTGCCGGACACATAGGAAACTACAGTAATTGCAGCTACAGTTCACCTGGTAATGGAACTTTTCATGCAGATGAAAAATGTAATCCATTTGTAGGAGAAATTGGCAAGCTGCATTCTGAACCGGAAGTTCGTTTAGAAATGGTTTTACCTGCTCACTTAAAATCTAAGCTTACAAAAGCATTAATTCTAACTCATCCTTATGAAGAACCTGCTTTTGATCTTATCCCATTAGCTAATAACTGGAATACTGCTGGTTATGGTGTAATTGGAGAATTATCATCAACTGAGAATGAACTTGAGTTCTTGAAACGCATAAAAGCAACCTTTAATGTTGGTAATATTAAATATACAGCATTAAAAGGTAAAGAAATTAAAAAAGTAGCTGTTTGTGGTGGAAGTGGAGCTGACTTATTAAATACTGCAATTGCACAAGGAGCTGACATCTTTATTTCCGCAGATTTCAAATATCACGACTATTTTATTCCTGAAAATAGAATAGTTATCGCAGATATAGGTCATTTTGAATCAGAACAGTTCACAAAAGAGATATTTTTTGAACAACTAAGCAAAAAATTCCCTAAATTTGCAATCCGTTTTTCTGAGATTAATACAAATCCGATAAATTTTTTATAAGCTAATATGGAAAAAGCAACAGAAACTAAAGAAATTACAGTAGAAGAAAAGCTAAGAGCTTTATACGACTTACAATTAGTTGCTTCAGAAATTGATAAAATTAAAACTCTTCGTGGAGAATTACCTTTAGAGGTACAAGATCTTGAAGACGATATCGCTGGTTTAGAAACCCGCATCGAGAAATATAAAGCAGATATCGCTAGCTTAGACGCTGATGTAGCTGCTAAAAAGAACGAGATCGTTGAAGCAAAAGCATTGATTGAGAAATACAAAGAACAACAAAACAATGTTCGTAACAATCGTGAATATGATGCTTTATCAAAAGAGATTGAGTTTAAAGGTTTAGAAATTGAATTAGCTGAAAAACGCATTAAAGAATTCACTTTCGAAACTAAAAACAAGAAAGAAGAAGCAGATAAAGCTTCTGAATATCTTGCAGATAGAAAAGAAGACTTAAATCAAAAGAAGTCTGAATTAGAAGAAATCGTATCTGAAACTAAACAAGAAGAAGAAAAACTTCGTGAAAAAGCTAAAGATATCGAATCTAAGATTGAAACTCGTTTACTTACAGCGTTTAAAAGAATCAGAAAGAATGCTAAAAACGGTTTAGCAGTTGTTTTTGTACAACGCGACGCTTGTGGGGGTTGTTTCAACAAGATTCCACCTCAAAGACAACTTGATATTCGTTTACGCAAGAAAATTATTGTTTGCGAATACTGTGGTCGTATCTTAGTTGATAGTGAACTAGCAGGAGTAGAGCAGTAATAAAATTACTATTCAATAAAATATAAAGAGCAATTTGGATTTAGTTCCGGATTGCTCTTTTTCTTTGCCATATTTCCTTCCCATTAACCCAGTTTGCACTAAATAATCAATTCTCAGAGGGTTAAAAACAGCATAAACAACTAACAACCAATCAATTAACTTCATTTTTAGCATTGCTATCTATTCATAATCTAGAAAATAGGGCATAAAATCCATTTAGCAATATGAATTTATAGATATTTATAAATGTAGATCAATAATATTACAAATGTAACTTATTATTGTTGCCATATTTGTAATCGATAGCTATGTTTACAAATTTAATCTACGAATATTTGCTTACAACTGTAACTGTAACGATTTTACCAATGTTCTATTTTTACAGTCGTAAACCAAATTACAACTGTATATTTTAACATATGTATTATACATAAAATACACAGATATTAACTATATAAATAGCTTATAATCAGTATATTATTAGTTAATATTAAAGTTTACATTTAATTTATTAAGTAAATAATTAGCTATTGTGTTAATATGACTCATATAAGCCTTAATTTTATATATATATTACTATAAATCAATTATTTATAATATATATATAAAGTAATGCATTAATTATAATTAAAAGGATTTTGTTTATATCAAACCTTATTTATATCCTTTATTTATAGGGGTTAAGCTACTAATGGACATATAAGGCATTATATCTATATTATTAGATAACTATCTATAATAATGCATATTAATTAGGTAATATATGTAATGCTAAATATTATGATTGTATATTCTGGCTACATTACATTTGTAAGCAATAAATTTCATACATGTGTAATTGTTTTGGTGGATTTGTAAATTTGCATCTGTAAAGTTTATTGATTACATTTGCAATCACAATAAATTTACATTTCTATGGATAATAACCTGAAAAATCGTATTCAAAAGCTAATGGAGACTGAACAAATGAGTCCAGCTAGTTTTGCAAAAGCAATTCAAGTTAACCCATCAGCAATTTCTCATATTTTAAATGAACGAAATAAACCTAGTACGGATATTCTGACCAAAATCCTTACTCATTTTCATTCATTGAATTCTGAGTGGCTTATTTTAGGCGTTGGAAATATGTATAAAGACGATAAACAGGGAAGTTCAGATAGCTATAGACCCTCATTATTTTCAACAGAACAAGAGAGTCATCTAGAGAAAACAGAAGAGAATCAAGCTAAAAACAGCTTTTATGAGCAAAAACAAGATATTTTCACTCATCCAGCAGTTAGTGAACCTATAAACATTCCAAGTCAAAGCCCAAACATTATAGAAAAAGAGGTTATTAAAGAGGTATTGGTAGAAAAACCAGAAAAGAAAGTACAAAAGATTATTGTATACTATTCTGATAACTCATTTGAGGAATTTAATTCGTTTACCTCTAAATAAAACAATCTCAATTCAGTCTTTACTGTTAATAAGTCTCTTCAAATCTTTGCATGGAAATACTTATCTTTGTTGTCAAATTTAAGTTACATGAAAAAATACATGCATGATTTGATTGTTGAGGAGAATCAACAGCTTAACAATCAATACTTTCTACTAAAATTATCATTTAATGAAATGCTTCCGGATATGCTTCCGGGTCAGTTTGTAGAGGTACTTGTAGAAGACTCTTCAACAACTTTCCTTCGTCGTCCACTTTCTATTAACTATGTAGACCGTGTAAAAAACCAGCTTTGGCTATTAGTCCAAATCGTTGGTGATGGAACTAAAAAACTTTCTGAATCTCAGAAAGGTAGAACACTAAACATAGTTTATCCATTAGGAAACAGTTATTCAGAACCGCTTCCAAACCAAAAACGAATTTTACTTGTAGGTGGTGGTGTTGGTACAGCACCAATGTTAATGCAAGGATCACACCTAAAGAGCTTAGGTTTTGAGCCTACTTTCTTATTAGGTGCTCGTAGCGAAAAAGATTTACTTGAACTTGATATGTTTAAAAACTTCGGTAAGGTGTATACCACTACTGAAGATGGATCGCATGGTGAGAAAGGTTATGTAACACAACACTCTCTTTTAGAGAATGAAAAATTTGATATAATCTATACATGTGGACCTACGCCAATGATGAAAGCTGTTGGTGCTTATGCAGTTAAGCATGGCATTGAATGTGAAGTATCATTAGAAAACACTATGGGCTGCGGTATCGGAGCTTGTTTATGTTGTGTTCAAGAAACAAAAAGTGGACACAAATGTGTATGTACAGAAGGACCAGTATTTAATGTAAAAGATTTAAAATGGCAGATTTAAGCGTAAACTTAGGCGGCTTACAATTAAAAAATCCGGTAATGACCGCTTCCGGAACATTTGGCTATGGATTTGAATATGAAGATTTTATCGACATTTCAAAAATTGGAGGAATTATAGTTAAAGGAACGACTCTCCACCATAGAGAAGGGAATTCTTATCCTCGTATGGCAGAAACTCCTTCTGGTATGTTAAACGCAGTAGGACTTCAAAATAAGGGTGTAGATTACTTTATTGATAAGATATATCCTGAACTTGAAAAAGTTGATACAAATATTATTGTAAATGTTTCAGGATCTGCTATTGAAGATTATGTAGAAACAGCTGAAAAACTTTCATATCTATCACATGTTCCCGCCATCGAATTAAATATTTCTTGTCCAAATGTAAAACAAGGAGGTATGGCGTTTGGAACTTGTCCGGCATCTGCTGAAGATGTTGTGAAAGCAGTAAGAAAAGCTTACCCAAAACACATGATGGTAAAACTTTCACCAAATGTAACTGACATTGCTGAAATTGCTAGAGCTGTAGAATTTGCAGGTGCAGATTCTGTTTCCTTAATAAATACCTTATTAGGGATGGCTGTTAATACCAAAACTAGAAAGCCTATTTTGTCAACCGTAACTGGTGGATTATCTGGTCCTGCTGTAAAACCTGTTGCTCTAAGAATGGTGTGGCAAGTTGCTAAAGCTTTACACATTCCAGTAGTAGGGTTAGGGGGGATAATGAATGCAAATGATGCTATTGAATTCTTCTTAGCAGGTGCATCAGCAGTACAAATTGGAACTGCTAATTTTATTGATCCTACAATAACAGTTAAAGTGATTGAAGGTATCAACCAATACCTAGATGATAACGGATTTAAGTCAATAAATGAGCTAGTTGGAGCGCTAGAAATTGATTAATTGAGCTTATTTACTCTTGTAAATTACATTAAAACATAAACACTTAATTTACAACAAGATATAAAATGCGAATACATATTGTAATAATACTTTACATATGTATTCGCATTTTTATTTTATAGTTTACACCTGTATATTAAATATGACTGTAGAAGAAGTTTTATTTGAACTAAAAAAACATTCAAATCCTGAGTTTATTACAAAACTTGCATATTTTAAAGGAGACTCAAAAACTGCTTTAGGAGTAAAAATACCTATAGTAAGAGCCATCGCAAAAAGCATAAAAAAAGATCATGAATTAGCATTAAAATTATGGCAAACTGAAATTCATGAAGCTAGAATTTTAGCTACAATGATTGCTGATGAAAAACAAATTGACGAAGAATTATTTGACACATGGGTAGCAGATTTTCAATCTTGGGATTTATGTGATCAAGCCTGTTTTAATGTTCTTGAAAAAGTAAGCTTCGTCAATAAAAAAATCTATGAATGTGCAACAGCTAAAGAGGAGTTTGTAAAAAGAACTGCATTTACCTTAATTGCCGGACTAGCTATTCACAATAAGAAGCTCAAGGATGACGACTTCATTTCATATTTGTCATTAATTGAAAATCATGCGGATGATAATCGAAACTTTGTAAAAAAGGCTGTAAACTGGGCATTAAGACAAATAGGGAAAAGGAATAAACAGCTTACTAAAGAAGCCCTTAAGACTGCTTATCAAATAGCACAACAAGAAACAAAGTCTGCAAAATGGATAGCCAAAGATGCAATTCGTGAACTTGAAAGTAAAAAAGTTAATGATTTTATAGAAAAACACCGCATATAGCTTATAAATTGAAACTTTTTAACTCTAATTTCTATGAAATTTTAATAATTTTGAGTTTCAAAAATTATTAACCAACCAGAAGAAAATCTGTGATGATGAATAGCAAAAAACAACAAGCTTTGGATTACCATGAGAAAGGTCGCCCCGGCAAAATTCAGGTAATTCCTACAAAACAAACAACTTCCCAAAAGGATCTAGCATTAGCATATTCTCCAGGAGTAGCTGAACCATGTTTAGCAATTGAGGAAAAGCCTCTTGATGCTTATAAATATACAGCTAAAGGAAATCTTGTAGCTGTAATATCTAATGGCACTGCTGTGCTGGGGTTAGGTAAAATTGGAGCCTTAGCCAGTAAACCGGTTATGGAAGGTAAAGGTGTGTTATTCAAGGTTTTTGCTAATATTGATGTTTTTGATATTGAGGTTAATGAAACTGATATTGACAAATTTGTTGAAGTGGTTAAAGCAATCTCACCAACTTTTGGAGGAATCAACCTTGAAGATATTAAGGCTCCAGAATGTTTTGAGATTGAAGAGCGCTTAAAAGCTGAACTTGATATACCATTGATGCATGATGATCAGCACGGTACTGCAATTATATCTTCAGCAGGACTTTTAAATGCTTTAGATATTACGGGTAAGAAAATTGAAGACATAAAAATTGTTGTAAATGGAGCAGGAGCGGCTGCAAATTCATGCACAAAACTTTATATGGCTTTGGGTGCAAAGCTTGAGAACATTGTCATGTGTGATTCTAAAGGTGTAATTAACACTAAAAGAACGGATTTAAATGATCGCAAAAAACCATTCGCAACATCAAGAGATATCACAACACTAGCAGAAGCTCTTGAAGGTGCAGACATGTTCCTTGGTTTATCTGTGGCTGGAGCACTTTCGAAAGAAATGGTTAAAACAATGGCTGAAAGCCCAATTGTATTTGCATTAGCAAATCCAAATCCAGAAATCACTTACGAAGATGTATTTGAAGCAAGACGGGATGTTATGTTCGCAACAGGAAGATCAGACTATCCAAACCAAATAAATAATGTACTTGGCTTCCCATATATTTTCCGTGGAGCACTTGATACACAGGCTACTGCAATTAATGAAGAGATGAAATTAGCTGCTGTAAAAGCAATTGCTGATATAGCAAAACAAGAAATTCCTACAGAAATCTGCCAATGTTATGGTTATTGCAACTTAGAGTATGGAAAAGACTATATTATTCCAACACCTTTTGATCCTAGATTATTAGAAGATGTATCAATTGCAGTTGCAAAAGCAGCAATGTCATCTGGAGTTGCTCAAAAAGAAATATCTGATTGGGATAAGTATAGAGAAGAACTTAAAGAAAGAATGAAAAGAGTTAATGCTGAAAAAGAACTAACTTACAAAGTATAAATAAAAATTTTTCTTTGATTGACCTCGAATAAAGACAGTAAAAAAGGGGCTGTCCGATACTTTTTGGACAGCCCCTTTCTTGTTGTTATTTGGTTATTAGAACTTAAATCCTAATGTTGCTACAAAATTATTTGTTGTAGTTGTTACATCAGCACTTTCAGAGTTTGCCATTGTATATGGGAAGAATACTTCTTCCTGAACTTTTCTCATATATGCAAAATCAAAGAACCAGTTTTTCTCACGATATCCAATACCTCCTGTAAAGTATTGAGAACCATTGTCTAGGAAATATTCAGTATCAGTTCTGGTTGTATTTAATGGCATTTCTTTAATAGCATAATCTTCAGTTGCATTTGTTGTCATTGCATACCCACCTCTAAGTGAGACTTCTTTTGTAACAATGATTTCTGCTCCAACTTTAAATGTTTGACTAGCTTTTAAATATTGTGACATTCCTGTATTTACAGCAGAGAAACCAAAAGATGAACCACTTTCGTCTCTTAGTTTCATTGATTCATAATCAGCTAAGCTATAGTCAAAACTTAAAATGCCTACTTTTCCCATTACTGCTGCAAAACTTAAGTTATACACCATTGGTCCTTCTAATTGGTAATAGCTATCTATAATAGGCGTTGAAGAATAAGAATTTCCATTAACATTAGAAGAGGCAGAGGAACTGTAGCTATCTGTTAAATCAAAAAATGTAGGAGTTTGAATGGATGCCCCGATTCTTAATTCATTGATAGGTTTTACAATTGCTCCAAATTTAAAATTATAGCCTGTTCCTGAAGAATAAAATTTGCTTGATAATAAGAATCCACCACCATCTGCAAAGTTTTCTTGATAATCTTTTGTACATGAGTAATCAAGACTTTGCACGCCAAGGGACGCTCCAAAAAATAATATATTGCTAATGTTTGCCCCATATGCAAAGTTCCATTCATTCAAATATCCTTCTTCACTTATTGAATAAGCCGGAGTTACTGTTTCTCCACTGTTTAGAATAGATTGATATTGGTCGGTATGTCCTGGAATTGTATCAATTAACCAAGTTTCATATCCTAAAACTGATAGAAATGGAATATTTGTGTTTTTATATGGGTCATAGTTGTTATCTAAGATTAAGTCATTATAATTGATTCCATTTGTGAAATTAGCTATGTAGTCTGTCAGTGAAGTTGAATTTCCATCATTTGCTCTGATATAAGTATTTCTATAAAAGTTTTTTAGCTTATTAAACGAAAATGCAAAGTTTGATGATACAAGTCCCTTTTTCTTATTTTTATTACCAAGATTAATAACGAAAGTAAAATTATTTAAGGGAACTCTATATCTGTCTTCTTCAGATGTACCATTAAGCCAATTACTACTTGTGCTACTATTATATAATCCTGTGGTAAAAGAAAGTTCAGAGCTACGGTATACACCAAGTCCGGCAGGGTTTATTCCAATGCTAGAAGCATCGCCACCTAGAGCACCAAAAGCACCAGCCATACTCATAAATCTTGCTGTGCCATTTATATCAGTTTGACAATAGCGTAAAGCATCAAACTCTCCTTGAGCCATTAAGCTACAATAGCTAATTAGACCAATAATTGATATTACTAATTTTTTCATAGATTCAATATTAATGATTTGTTATAGTTTTTTCTTGAATATTTTTTAGCGTCGTCCGCCACCTCTAGATCCACCGCTTGATCGTCCGCCTCCGAAGCTACTGCCACTTCTGGAACTTCCACCTGATGATCTATAGCTACCTCCCGATGATCGAGAACTGCTACCTGATGATCTGTAACTGTCATTAGAAGACCTTGTGTTATTGTTAGAAGATCTATAGCTGTCCGAATTACTGTTTCTTGTGTTTGTTAATCTAGTTTCATAGTTTGATCTGTTGCTAGCACCACTTCTACTACTTCTTGTGGTAGTTGCATCTGTTGATTTTGTTGAACTGGAGCTTCTTACTGAACGAGTTGTCATTGCTCTACCTGTGTTTCTTGTACCATTATACCTTGTATTAGAACCTCTGTAGACATCTCGTCTTGCATTTTCTGTGTGGTAATAGTTTCTACCAGAGTAGTAAGGATAATGGTGGCTATAATAATAAGGATATGAGTAGTATGGATAATAGTATCCATAACCGTATCCGTAATAACCATAGCTATATCCATAGTATGGATACCCGTACCATGGGTTATAGTATCCAAAACCAATTGACCATCCCGGAGTATAATAATGAGGGTAGTACCAGTTGTAATTTACACCCCAATTATATCCATAATAATAGTCATCATAATCGTCAATTATTATCGTAGAACCATGGTATCTGTTTAGGCGTTTTGTATATGTATAGTCATTATTATCTGCATTATCATCTAGATAATAACCTTCTTCATATGAAGTTATCTCTCCTTCTGAATTTTTAGTTGATTTTGAGTAAAAAACAGTATCTGCAGGTTCTTCGTAATTAGTATCTGCAGGTTTATTATATTCTTTTGTCACACTACTTTTATCCGTATCAGGATTATAGTATATGTCATCAACATAGCCTTGCCCAAAAGTTACAATTGAAGAAGTTAATCCTAGGCAAAGTACAAGTGTTGTTAGTTTTGTTTTCATAGTTTTTTCCTCCATCGTCTTATTTAATCTACATAATATATAACAAATATCGTACTTAAAATGATTTGTAGTTTTGATAGATAAAATAAAAAAAGGTTTAATCACCATGTTATAAAACATGATATAATCTATCTTTGCATCACAAAGGTAATAAAAAATCTGCCTTATAGTAATAATGAATGAATGCTAATATTATTCATTTTCAATAAATAATAGGATTTTTAACAATAAAAACTGAAGTAAATGAATTACATGGAGGTGGCTTTTATCATCAAGCCAAATGAAGAATATGTGCAGGATATTTTATCCTCAGAATTAGCTGGAATAGGATTTGAAAGTTTTGTTCCAAATGAAACTGGTTTGGTGGCGTATTGTCCTGTTGATCTTTATGATGTAGAGACGCTTGTTCAAACTATTGCTGAATTCCCAGTTGAAGCTCAGATAACATACGAAGCTAAAGAGGTTGAACAGCAGAACTGGAATGAAGAATGGGAGAAACATTATTTTGAGCCAATAGTTATTGGGAATGATTGTGTAATTAGAAGTTCTTTTCATAAAGATGTTCCTGCATGTAAATACGATATATTAATTGATCCTCGTATGTCTTTTGGCACAGGGCACCATGAAACTACAAGTTTGATGCTTTCTGTTATGCTTAAGATGGATTTAGAAGGTAAATCGCTTTTGGATATGGGTTGTGGTACAGCAGTTTTGGCTATTTTAGCCGTAATGAAAGGGGCTAGCCCAGTTACTGGGATTGATATTGATGAGTGGGCTTATGAGAATTCTTTAGATAATGTTAAGCTTAACGGTTGTGAGTCTATTGAGGTTCTTGAAGGAGGTGCAGAGCTATTATCCGGAAAGAAATATGATGTGGTTTTTGCTAATATCAATAGAAATATTCTTTTAGCAGATATGGCTGAATATGTAAAATGTTTACCTGAAAAAGGTGAATTATTTATGAGTGGCTTTTATAAAGAAGATATTCCTGTTATTGAGGATAAGGCTAATGGTCTTGGTATGAGTCTGATGTCATATGAAGAAAAGAATAATTGGGTTGCAGTTAGAATGCAGAAAAATTAATTTTTCAAAATAGAATTGTGATAGATAATAAAAAGCGAGGAAATTTCGGCACTAATTCATAAACTGTGTAAATATAAAAATATCGAGGGTTACGGCAGTCATGGTCGGAATTTCTTCCGACCATGACTGGCTATTAGCTCCCTTTTTTATTACTTATATTCTTTGATTAAATCCATTCCAACTTTGATAGCATCTTCGTTCATAGGAATTAACTTATGATGTCTTTCTGGTAATGATTTCTTCAAACCTTCAATTACACTTTCAAGTTTCACCACAGGTTTTACTTTTAAATATCCACCTAAAACAATCATATTAAATGTCTTAACCATGTTCATCTCATTAGCTTTATCCATGGCATCCATCCTATAAACATTAATGTCAGTTCTAGTTGGCATATGTGAAATTCCGTAACCATCAAAAATTAGCGTTCCTCCAGGTTTAACCGCAGTTTCAAACTTATCCATAGACTGTTGGTTTAGGATAATTGCAGTATCAAACTTATTTAGAATAGGAGAGCTAATATTATTTTCATTCAGAATCACAGTAACATTGGCAGTTCCACCACGCATTTCAGGACCATATGAAGGCATCCAAGAAACCTCTAATCCTTCCATCAAACCTGAATATGCAAGAATTTTACCCATTGATAAAACTCCTTGACCACCAAAACCTGCAATAATTATTTCTTCATTCATTGTTTAGTCCTTTCTTAAATATCCTTTAAATCGCCTATTGGATAGCTTGGGAACATATTCTCAACCATCCATTTATTAGCACCATCAGGAGTCATTTTCCAACCTGAATTACATGTTGAAACTATCTCAACAATAGATGTTCCTTTGCCTTCTGCTGAGTACTCAAAAGCTTTGCGAATAGCTTTCTTTGCTTTCTTAACAGCAGCTGATGTATGTACACTCTGACGAGTTACATATCTAGTCCCATCTAGTTTAATTAATAATTCTGTAATATTTAAAGGATAACCCATTAATTCATGCTGACGACCTTGTGGTGAAGTAGCAGTAACCATACCTTCAAGAGTAGTTGGAGCCATTTGACCTCCTGTCATACCATAAATACCATTATTAACATAAATAATAACAATATTCTCACCTCTATTACAAGCATGAATCGTTTCTGCAGTACCAATTGCAGCTAAATCTCCATCTCCTTGATATGTAAATACATATTTCTTAGGAAGAAGTCTTTTAATCGCTGTAGCAAGGGCAGGAGCTCTACCATGAGCTGCCTCATGAAAGTCAACATCAAGATAATTGTAGATAAATACACCACAACCTACCGGACCAACACCAATAGTTTCTTCTTGAATATCCATTTCCTCGATGATTTCAGCCAAAATCTTATGGATTACACCATGGCTACATCCAGGACAATAGTGCATTGGTGTATCATTTAAAACCGTAGGTTTCTCATACACCAAGTTTTTCGGATCTATTATTTCTTGCACTGTCATTTTCTTTTAATTTTAGTTTATAACACACTTATAATCAAGCATTTGATAAACTCAGAGTCACCTATAGTAACTTTTCTTTTAAAGCTTCAACTACCTCATCTGGAGTTGGAACGATACCACCAAGACGACCAAAGAAATCTACTTTCTTTTTCCCATCAACTGCTAAACGAACATCTTCAACCATTTGTCCTGCATTCATTTCAACAGAAAGGAATCCTTTTATAGTATCTTTTGATGCAAATTCACTTAATAAATTAGAAGGGAAAGGCCATAAAGTAATAGGTCTGATTAATCCTAGTTTTATTCCTTCTTCACGAGCTAACTCAACTGCTTTCTGACAAACCCTTGCAGAAGAACCAAATGCAACCAACAGGTATTCAGCATCTTCGCAATCATAAGTTTCATATCTTACTTCGTTATCAGCAACTTCTTGATATTTCTTTTGGAACTTTAAATTGCGTTGTTCCATATCTTTAGACTCTAACTCTAATGAAGTCATTACATTAGGTTTACGAGAAGCTGGTTTACCTACAGTTGCCCATGGGTTTAATTTAGCGACTTCTTCATCAGTCCAACGCGGTTGAAATGGTGGTAAAACCACTTTCTCCATCATTTGTCCAATAACCCCATCAGACAAAATCATAACCGGATTTCTATATTTAAATGCTAAATCAAAACCTAATGAAGTAAAATCTGCCATTTCTTGAACAGAAGCAGGGGCAAGAACAATTAATCTATAATCACCGTGACCACCACCTTTAACTGACTGAAAATAATCAGCTTGACTTGGTTGGATTGTCCCAAGACCAGGACCGCCACGCATTACATTTACTATTAAACATGGAATTTCAGCTCCAGCAATATATGATATACCTTCTTGCATCAGACTAACGCCTGGGCTAGAGGAGGAGGTCATTACTTTTTTACCGCAGCCACCACCACCATATACCATATTAATTGAAGCAACCTCACTTTCAGCTTGAAGAACAACCATCCCAGTAGTATTCCAAGGGGCTTGTTCCATCAATGTTTCCATTATTTCAGATTGAGGAGTAATAGGGTAACCAAAATAACCATCACAACCACATCTAATCGCAGTATGAGCAATGGCTTCATTACCTTTCATCAGTTTTATATCTTCACTCATTCTTATGAATTTTTATTAAAAAAATAACTTGAAAAGAGTCTAAAAGACTACTCTTCAAGTTTTACTTTATATACTGTGATACACGCATCTGGACAAACATATGCACAAGAGGCACAACCAATACATTGCTCAGCTTGTTCCATATAAGCATAATTATATCCTTTTGCATTTACTTGTTTTGCCAAAGCTAAAACATCTACAGGGCAGGCAACTACACATAAGTTACAACCTTTACATCTTTCTGTATTAACAACTACAGCCCCCTTAATTTTTCCCATATTTAATAACTTTCAATAACACAAAGGTAGCCTTTTAAAGCTTTATACTACCATTTAAAGTACTAAAAAGCATTGCTTACAGTTTAAAACTTATCAACATATTAACTGTTTTTCAATGCTAAAACATTGTCTTGTAGAGTTTTAATCTTAGACTCCGCATCGGCTTTCTTATTACGCTCATTTTCTACAATTTCAGGTTTTGCATTTGACACAAAACGCTCATTGTTAAGTTTTCCCATTACAGACTTCAAGAAACCTTGCAGATATACAATTTCTTCTTCCATTTTCTTAATTTCTTCTGTAATGTCAATCTTACTTTCAAGAGGAATAGCAAACTCAACTGTTCCTACCATAAAAGATGCCGAAGATGGATTTTTATCAACTACTGTATTTATAGACGAGATATTACCCATTTTAATTACAACATCTTCTAATATTTTTACAGCATTTGATGCAATTATTTGTAAATCTAACTCTTCTTTGTTAGCTATGTTCTTATCTAGTCTAATTGATCTGATTGACGAAACAATATCTTTTGCTTGCTCAAACTCATCAATTAAACCCTGATTTACAGTTGTTTGAACAGGCAATAAAGAAATCATAATACTTTCGTTTTCAGCTCTTTCCTTCAATGCATGGAATAATTCCTCTGTAATAAATGGCATAAAAGGATGTAACAACTTAATAAGCTTTTCAAATAAATCTAAAGTAGCTTCATATGTTACCTTATCAATTGGCTGCTGATAAGCTGGTTTAATTAACTCAAGATACCACGATGAAAACTCATCCCAGAATAACTTATAAACTGCCATTAGAGCCTCTGAGATGCGATATTTATCAAACATATCATTAATCTCTTCAATAGCTTGACTTACTTTTGAATCAAACCACTCAACAGCAATTTTAGATGAATTAGGTTGTTCAATATCAGCAACTTCCCATCCTGTAATTAATCGAAGAGCATTCCAAATCTTATTATTGAAGTTTCTTCCTTGCTCACATAACACTTCATCAAAGTGAATATCATTACCGGCTGGAGCAGCTAACATCATTCCCATACGAACACCATCTGCACCAAATTTCTCGATTAATTCAATTGGATCAGGTGAGTTACCTAGAGATTTAGACATCTTACGACCAATCTTATCTCTCACAATACCAGTAAGATATACATTCTCGAAACACTTCTCATTTCTGTATTCATAACCAGAAACAATCATTCTTGCTACCCAGAAGAACAAAATATCTGGACCAGTTACAAGGTCATTCGTAGGGTAATAATATTTGATTTCTTCATTCTCAGGATTATTAATTCCATCGAAAACAGAGATCGGCCACAACCAAGAAGAGAACCATGTATCTAAGCAATCCTCATCTTGCCTTAAATCACTAATTGTAAGACTATTATCACCAGTCTTCTCAATTGCTAATTTAACGGCCTCTTCATCGCTAAAAGCAACTACAAAACCACCTTGAGGAAGGAAATATGCAGGAATACGATGTCCCCACCAAAGCTGACGAGAGATACACCAATCCTTTACATTTTCCATCCAGTGACGATATGTATTTTTGAATTTAGCAGGATGCAGTTGCACTGTATCTTCCATCACAGCATCTAAAGCCGGCTTAGCTAAATCTTCCATTTTTAAGAACCATTGCATTGAAAGCTTTGGTTCAATAACAACATCAGTTCTTTCAGAGAAGCCTACCTTATTTACATAATCCTCTACTTTCTCTAACAAACCTGCATCAGTTAAATCTTTCTCAATCTGTTTACGCACATCAAAACGATCCATACCAGCATATTGTGCTCCATGCTCATTTAGAGTTCCGTTATCATTGAAAATATCGATAGTTTCAAGGTTGTACTTTTCGCCCAACATGTAGTCATTAACATCATGTGCTGGAGTTACCTTTAAGCAACCTGTACCAAACTCAACATCAACATAATCATCCTCAATAACAGGAATTTCTCTGTTTACAAGAGGTACAATCACCTTTTTACCGCGTAAATAAGCTTTTGATTCGTCATTTGGATTGATACACATTGCGGTATCACCAAGAATAGTTTCAGGTCGGGTAGTGGCTACGATTGCATAATTGTCTTCACCAACTACTTTATAGCGTAAATAATATAGTTTTCCCTGTTGTTCTTTATAGATTACTTCTTCGTCAGAAAGCGCTGTTAAAGCTTTAGGATCCCAGTTAACCATGCGAACACCACGATATATCAATCCTTTATTATATAAGTCTACAAAAACCTTTATAACGCTTTCAGAACGCACCTCATCCATTGTAAAGCAAGTTCTGTCCCAATCACAAGAAGCTCCAAGTCTTTTTAATTGATCTAAAATAATTCCGCCATGCTTATGAGTCCAATCCCATGCATGATTCAAAAATTCTGTTCTTGTAAGGTCTGTTTTCTTTACACCCTCAGAAGCTAATTTAGCTACAACCTTTGCTTCTGTAGCAATAGAAGCATGGTCCGTACCAGGAACCCAACAAGCGTTTTTTCCAAGCATTCTAGCTCTTCTGATAAGTATATCTTGAATGGTATTGTTTAGCATATGTCCCATATGCAAAACACCGGTTACATTTGGGGGAGGTATTACGATTGTATATGGCTCTCTACCATCTGGTTTAGATTTGAAATAACCATTTTCTTGCCAATATTGATACCATTTTGATTCAACAACTGAAGGATCATACTTACTTGCGAGTTCCATATCTTTTTTGAACTATATTAAAAAATTTGACATATATTGCATTTGCAAAAAGAGCTACAAAATTAGCATTTTTTCGATAACTGGAAACATGAAAGAATGGGAGTTTCAACTGCAGAAATCAAAATAATAGAGCAGGAGGGGATATTTTTACAGAATGTTAAAAAACAAAAGGAAAAACTTTTAAATTAAAGAAATATTATACTAATTTTACATTATACAAAACTACAAAATTATGGAAGATAAACTCGTTACAGTTGCCATTCACACATTTGAAAAGGCACAAATTATAAAAACAATACTAGAAAGTGAAGGTATTGAAACATATATCCATAATGTAAACCTAATTCAGCCTAGTGTATCTGCAGGTGTCCGTATCCGCATCAAAGAGAGTGATTTAACAAGAGCCTTAGCTTTATTAGAAGAAATGGATCAATGTTCGGATGAATGTAAAACTAGCATTTCTAATGCGAATAAAACAAGTATTCTTGTTCCTGTTGATTTTTCTGATTATTCAATGAAAGCTTGTGATGTTGCATTTAATCTTGCAGCTAATCTTGATGCAGAAGTATTACTTCTTCACACATATTATAATCCAATTTACTCAAATATTCCATTATTAGATACAGTCCCATATTCAGTTAAAGATGAAGAATCTTTAGCACGCGTTATTAAGAAAGTTAACGCTGATATGGAGAACTTAACTAATATGTTAAATAAAAAGATTAATTCTGGAATTCTTCCAAACATTACTTTTAAAACAGAACTTCGCGAAGGTATTCCTGAGGAAGAAATCTTTAAATTTAGTAAAGACTTTTGTCCATCCTTAATAATAATGGGAACAAGAGGTAAAGACCGTAAAGAACAAGACTTAATTGGTAGTGTTACAGCTGAACTAATTGAAAGAAGTAATATTCCAGTATTTGCAATTCCTGAAGATATTCCAATGAGTGATTTCTCTTCAGTAAAAAATATTGGTTATGCGACAAACTTTGATCAAAAAGATTTACTTGCTTTTGAGAAAATGATGACTCTGTTAAAACCATTCAATTTTAACATGCATTTAGTACATGTTCATGTAAGTGAGAATGATGATGCATGGGATGAAATTAAATTAGCAGGAATTAAGGAATACTTTAAAAAACAATATCCAGAATTAAAAACTGAATATCACATCTTGAAAGGTAAAGACATGTTATCTTGTTTAGATGGTTTTATAAATGAAAACAAAATTGATATCATTAGTTTGTGTACACATAAACGAAACATTGTATCAAGAATGTTTAACCCAAGTTTTGCTAGAAAAATGATTTTCCATGCTAACACACCAATGTTAATATTTCACGCATAGAAACCATTAAAAATGCAATTATTATGTTAAATAAATATATATTTGCATATTTCCTATAATTTATATTATGTTAAATAAATAATAGAAAGAAAATCCCAAGAATATTCTTGGGATTTTCTTTCTATTATAAACCTCTCTCTGCTCTAACAGCTTTCTCTTTATCATACATCTTTAACTTACGATATAAACCTTGTAAGGTTTGTAGTAAAACATCGTCAGTAGAATTTAATGCTTTTGCTTTTTCAAGATAAACTAAAGATTCTTCATACTGTTTATTTACAGCACCCATAGCTTGTTCAGCAGCAGCAGTACTTCCTGCAAATGAAGCTTTTTCATATAACTCATCAGCAATTTCTTTTAAGAATAAACCATAGTCAAATAATGCATCATAATAATCTGGTTTTAATTCAATAGCTTTAAGAAAATCATCTTTAGCTTCTTGTCTCTTCTTAATTGCTTTATAAATATATCCTCTAGTTCTATAATAAGCAGCATTATTAGGATCAACTGAAATAGCTTTATTTATTTGAGCAATAGCATTATCAACATTTCCAGTGTGAATATCATAGTTGATTCTATATTCAATAAAGAACTTGCTACTTGGGAAAAGCTCCATTCCTTTATCTAATGTTGCTAAAAACGCTACTGTATCATTAGCCTTAGTTTGTTGAACATACAACTGTTTTAATGCAATTTCTATGTTTTGCTTAGCAAAGATGTATACTGAATCATTTTTATCTAGTTTAGACTCTTCATTAAACATCTCCATATTTGGGAATGCTACAAAATCTTCAAAGGCTTCTATAGCTCCAGCATAATCTTGCTTCTCAAATAAAATATTACCATAGTTATTAATATAATTCTTCATACTAATCAAAGCTTTAGTAATATCTTTTCGATATTTAAGTTTTCCTTTTCTCTTAGGATCTGTTTTACTCTCAACAACATCCAAAGAATCTGCTACGACCCATATTTTATAAGCATTATATGCTGCTTCGCTTTGAATATTTACATCTGGTTTTCCTGGAGGAACATTAAAGCGTTTATTATCCTCAAACTCAAACATTTTTGAATAAATCAAACCCTTAATATACCAAGTCTCTGCTTGATTTTTTGTTGTTTCATCTTTTAACGCTGCATCAATCAACGATTTTGCCTCCTCAAAATTTGGAGTGCTTGATGATGCAAATTTCTTTGCCTTCTTCAGATTCTCCTTTTGTGCGAATGTAAAAGCTGTAGCTAAAGAAAGTGCTAGCAATAAAATAGTTTTTTTCATTGTCTATAGTTTAAAATTGATATTAATTATTCTGTTATTTGTTCAGAAGAAGAATTTTCTCCAGATTCTTCAGAAACCACCCCTTCTACTCCTTCTACTATTTCTTCTTCATCCATTTCTGAATTTACTTTACACACAGATGCAATTTCATCATTACGCTTTTCAAGATTGATAATACGCACACCTTGAGTTGCACGACCCATAACGCGTAAATCAGATACCTTAATACGAATAGCAATTCCTGATTTATTGATAATCATTAAGTCGTTATCATCAGTGACATTTTTAATCGCAACTAGTTTCCCTGTTTTATCAGTAATATTCATGGTCTTAACACCTTTACCACCACGGTTTGTAACGCGATATACTGGAACTGTTTGACCTTCTTCATCTAGTAATAAGTTACCCTCATCATCTCTTTCATCAAGAAGAGTTCGTTTTCCATAACCTTTTTCTGATACAACAAGAATAGTTTCTGAAGCATCTGCGACAGTAATCATGCCAACGATTTCATCAGTTGAGTCATTCTCATCCAACAACATACCTCTAACCCCAGTTGCCGTACGACCCATTTCACGCACTTTACTTTCATTAAAACGAATTGCACGACCATTCTTATTCGCCATGATAACTTCATGATTACCATCAGTCAAACGAACTTGAATAACTTGATCATCCTCGCGAATAGTAATCGCATTAACACCATTAACCCTTGGTCGCGAGTACGCTTCAAGCTTAGTTTTCTTTATAACTCCCTGTTTAGTAGCAAATAACAAGTAATGAGATTGATTAAACTCTGGATCTTGTAATTGCTTAACTTTTATGAAAGCATTTACCTTATCATCAGAGTCAATATTCAACATATTTTGAATAGCTCTACCTTTCATGTTCTTAGAACCTTCAGGAATCTCATATACCTTAAGCCAGAAACAACGCCCTTTTTGAGTAAAGAACATCATTGTATTATGCATTGATGCCGGATAGATATATTCGATAAAGTCTTCGTCACGAGAGTTACTTCCTTTAGAACCAACTCCTCCTCTATTTTGAGCTTTAAACTCACTTAAAGGTGTACGCTTAATATATCCTAAATGAGAAATTGTAATAATCATCTCATCATCAGCATAGAAATCTTCAGGATTAAATTCTTCTGATGAATAAACAATCTCAGTACGACGCTCATCACCATATTTTGCTTTAATCTCTTCTAATTCAGTCTTAATAATACCCATTCTAAGCTCTTTACTAGCAAGAACTTCTTTCAAATAAGCTATTTGCTTCATGATTTCATCATATTCAGCTCTAAGCTTATCTTGCTCCATACCAGTTAACTGACGAAGGCGCATCTCAACAACAGCACGAGATTGAATCTCAGAAAGGCCAAAACGCTCCATTAAACGAGTTCTAGCTTCATCTGGAGTCTTTGAGTCTCGAATAATCTTAATTGCTTCATCAAGATTATCAAGAATAATCATAAACCCTTCTAATAAATGCGCACGCTTTTCTGCTTCATTCAATTCATATTGAGTACGACGAGTAACTACTTCATGTCTATGCTCAACAAAATAATGAATTAGATCTCTTAAATTAAGTGTTTTAGGGCGTCCATTTACAAGAGCAATATTATTTACACTAAAAGATGATTGAAGTGCACTATACTTATATAGTTTATTCAAAACTACATTAGAGTTAGCATCTCTCTTAATATCAATAACGATACGCATACCATCTCGGTCTGACTCATCATTAATATTAGAAATACCTTCAATCTTTTTATCTTCAACCATATCAGCAATAGCTTTAATCAGCTCTGCTTTATTTACCAAATATGGAAGTTCTGTTACAATTAACTTCTCACGACCGCTATTGTCAGTCTCTATTTCTACTTTTGAACGAATTACAACACGACCACGACCTGTCTCAAATCCATCTTTAACACCTGCATATCCATAGATTGTTCCTCCAGTTGGAAAATCAGGTGCTTTTACATATTTAAGTAAACCTTCAATATCTATCTCAGGTTCATCAATGTACGCACAAGTCGCATCAATAACTTCAGTCAAGTTATGAGGAGCAATATTTGTAGCCATACCTACAGCAATACCCGAACCTCCATTCACTAATAAGTTAGGAATACGAGTTGGTAATACTGTTGGCTCTTGTAAAGTATCATCAAAGTTATTTTGGAAATTTACAGTATCCTTTTCGATATCAACCAACATCTCTTCTGCAATTTTCTTCAAACGCGCTTCTGTATAACGCATTGCAGCAGGGCTATCTCCATCCACAGAACCAAAGTTTCCTTGTCCATCTACTAATGGATAGCGCAATGACCACTCTTGAGCCATACGCACCATAGCAAAATAGACTGATGAATCACCATGTGGGTGATATTTACCAAGAACTTCCCCTACAATTCTCGCTGATTTCTTGTATCCTTTATTAGAAGCCAGTCCTAATTCATTCATTCCATACAATACCCTACGATGTACAGGCTTAAAACCATCTCTTACATCAGGTAAGGCTCTGGAAACAATTACCGACATCGAATAATCGATGTAGGCTGACTTCATTTCTTCTTCAATGTTAATCTTAATAATTCTGTCTTGTTCAATCATTTTTATTGAAATTATATCTTGTTCTTTTTCTCAAAAAATCATGCTAAAATAGCATAAAATATCCTATAATAAAAGGGGAAAACTAAAATGTTTTCAACAAAAAAGCAGCATTTCCCACAAAAAAAAAGAGAGGTCAAAACACCTCTCATAACACACTATTTAACAATAACTTAAATACAAATAAAACTTTATAAGCTACCACTCCAATAATAACATCCATCAAAGCATTTTTGCAAATCTATTGGCTCTCTAAAAATTCCAAAAACAGAAGAACCTGAACCTGACATTGACGCATAAATAGCACCTGCCTCATATAACCTATCTTTCACTTTTGATATCTCAGGATATTTTGCAAAAACAGATGATTCAAAGTCATTAACCATCAGTAATTTCCAATCTTCAATTGGCCTTTTTATTATTTCTTTCAATGAATACTTCGGATTACATGGTGTACATCCCGAGTATGCATCTTTAGTAGAAACATGAACATTTGGTTTAACTAACACAACATAAAGTGATGAAAGATCCAACCCCAACTCCTCAAACACCTCTCCTCTTCCAGATGCAAATACAGGCTTATTTTTAATAAAAAAAGGACAATCTGAACCCAACACACCTGCACACTCTTCTAATTCTACTAAAGACATATTTAATTCAAAATACGAATCCAACATCTTAAGCATAAAAGCTGCATCTGCCGAGCCACCTCCCAAACCTGCTCCTAAAGGAATATTTTTTTGTAAAAGAATTGATAATTGAGGCAATGAATATTTAGCCAACAACAACTCATATGCCTTCATCACAAGATTTGTCGACAAATCCCCATCCACAGGCATACCTGATATTTTTAGCGATGTACAACCCTTTGATGACTCCACAAATTCAAGCGCATCTTTTACTTGAACAGGATAAAATATTGTCTCAATATTATGAAAACCATCTTCACGCTTTGAAACAATGTTTAAACCTAGATTTATTTTAGCATTTGGAAATACAATCATAAATAATTATTTTGAATACAGCCAAAGTTAATGCTTTTGCAAAGCATTTCAACCATGAACAACGAAAGTTATCAACACACTATAGTTAATAAGATTTTTAAAAAGTAAAACCATTCTCTTCCAAATAATACAGCAGTTTTGCTACTTTTGAGGTTCTCAAAAAATAGCTCAACCTAAGACTATGGAATCAACCAAAAAAACAAGACCTAGTTCAAAAAAAAACACTCAACTATTAAACGATCTAGGCAAAATACCACCCCAAGCAACAGAACTCGAAGAATCTGTTCTTGGGGCATTAATGCTTGAGAAAGATGCCTATTCAATAATAAGCGAACTCCTTACACCAGATAGCTTCTATAAAAACGAGCACAACAAGATTTATAAAGCAATTACAGACTTAGCTCTAAAACAAGAACCCATTGATATGCATACTGTCACTGAACAGTTACGCAAAAATGGAGAATTGGAAGATATTGGTGGCCCCTACTACATTACATTACTTACAGCTAAAGTTGCATCTGCAGCTCACATTGAATATCACGCAAGAATCATAGCTCAAAAGCATCTTGCTAGAGAACTAATCCGCTTATCATCTGAGATTCAAACAAAAGCATTTGATGATAAAACTGATGTAGATGAATTGATGCAAGAGGCTGAGGGGCGATTATTTGAAGTAAGTCAACGAAATCTAAAAAAGGATGTACAACAAATCAACCCTGTAATTGAAGAAGCCCTCGAAAGAATTAAACAAGCCTTCAACAGAACAGATGGACTTAGTGGTGTACAAACCGGATTCCACGATTTAGATAAGATTACATCAGGATGGCAAAAATCTGACTTAGTAATTATTGCAGCTCGTCCAGCCATGGGTAAAACGGCATTTGTACTTTCAATGGCAAAAAACATTGCTGTTGACTACAATACTCCTTGTGCCGTTTTCTCTCTAGAGATGTCAAATGTACAGCTAGTAAACCGTCTAATATGTAATGTATGTGAACTAGAAGGTGAAAAAATCAAAAATGGAAAGCTAGAACCACATGAATGGAAACAACTTGACTCTAAATTAGTTGAACTACAAGATGCCCCTATTTATGTGGACGATACACCAAGTTTATCTGTATTTGAACTTCGAACAAAAGCAAGAAGACTAGTTAGAGAACATGGTGTAAAGATTCTTATCATTGATTACCTTCAGCTTATGAATGCAAATGGAATGTCTTTTGGTAGCCGTGAGCAAGAAGTTAGTATTATCTCCAGATCTCTTAAAGGTTTAGCAAAAGAACTTGACATACCAATCATTGCTCTTTCTCAGCTTAACCGAAGTGTAGAAAGCCGTTCAGGACAAGGCGCAGATGCTAAACGACCACAGCTATCAGACCTTCGTGAATCTGGAGCCATTGAGCAGGATGCCGATATGGTATGTTTCATTCACAGACCCGAATACTACAAAATCACCGAAGATACAGAAGGAAATGACCTTAGAGGAATTGGGGAAATTATCATTGCAAAACACCGTAATGGTGCAGTAGGTGATGTACGCTTGAAGTTTAGAGGTGCATATGCTAAATTTGAAAATGTAAATGAACACAACCCCGGATACATTACAATGAGTTCAAAAATTAATTCCGAAAGCAGTTTCAACTCTGACAACAACTCATTCCCTCAAAATAGCTTTAGCGGATTACCTTCTGTAAAAGGTGACGATGATATGCCTTTTTAAAGGCATGTCAGAATAAAAATAACACTAAATAAAAGCAGCTCCAATACCTTGGAGCTGCTTTTTATTTTCATCATATTACAAACAAAAAAAGCCTTCTCTAATGAGAAGGCTTTCATATATTGAATTCTAAAATTCTTATTTAACGAATTTCAAAGTTCCTTCAGCTGTTTTAGCTACAAATGCTCCAGATAAAGCAGAAACATTGATAGAAGCATCAGAAGAAGATAAAACTTTAACTCCAGCTACAGAATATACTTCAACTTCTAAGTTAGTTGGGTTAACTAAAACATCTCCAGCTAATTTTAATAAGTCAGAAGAAATAGCATCTTTAACTGCAGTTGCAGGACCATAACTAATTCCATAAACAGAAATTGAACCACCAGTACCATCACCTAAAGTTCCAACTGTTGCACCACCAGCAACAACAACTTTACATGCACCAGAAGTAGTTGCAGTTATTTGTTTTTTAGTACCATCTGAAGGTAAAGTATAATCAGTTGAATTTAAAATCACATTATTAGTTACATCTAAGATATACAAAACTCTATTTTCACTTGAACCAGACTTTGCGTATACACTTATTGTTGATGCTGCAGTTACATTAAATTCGAAATAAAGATTTTTATATGAAAAAGGATCAACATCAACCCCAGCCGCAACTGAAGCATATGAAGCTGCATTTGTTTTAATATAACCTGTGAAAGATTTATCACCTACAGTTACTGCTCCAGTAGAGCTCGCTACAGACCATGAAAAATCTTTTGAACCAGATAAATCAGCATAAGTTAATCCATTAACAGTTGTCGATGTAGAATCAGCTACAGGTAATGATAGTGCATCAAATGCTGCTTGATCTGCCCATGCCCAGTCAGTAGCTTGAACTGAAATTGTAGCAGCTACTAATGCTACAGCTAAAAATAGTTTTTTCATAATAAATAAAGTTTAAAAATTGGTTTATGATTAAATAAAAATATTCTTCTTTTAAAAACAAAGTTGAGGCAAATGTAACCGCTTTGACCATACAAACCAAATGTTTTTTGTATTTTTTTTAAACAAATAAGGCATTTTTTAACATTAACACACTAAATTTCAACCTCATAAGAAATCAGCATTCCACAGATATTTGTTCGCATTTCTATTTTCTATACTTTTGCAGCTCAAAATTTCAATAATGACAAAAAAGAGAAAACAACACCCTATTCTAGAAGAAATCACTATCCTAGACTTAGCAGCAGAAGGAAAAGCAATAGCTAAGATTGATGATAAAGTTATTTTTATCCCTTATGTCGTTCCAGGCGACATTGTAGACCTACAAGTTACTAAGAAAAAGAAAAATTTTCTAGAAGCCAAGGCAATTAAGTTCCATAAATATTCTGAACTAAGAACTTCAGCGTTTTGCGACTACTTTGGGACTTGTGGTGGATGCAAATGGCAAATGCTTCCATATGAAGAACAAATAAAATACAAACAACAACAAGTCACTGATAACTTAACTAGAATTGGAAAGATTGAACTACCAAACATCTCTCCTATACTCGGTTCAGAAAAAACTACATTCTATAGAAATAAACTAGAATTTACTTTCTCAAATAAAAAATGGTTAAGTTATGAGGATATCAAAGAAGACAATATCCCTCAAAACATGAATGGTGTTGGCTTCCATATCCCAGGACTATTTGATAAGGTATTGGACATAAAAAAGTGCTGGCTTCAAGATGACATTTCTAACCAAATTAGAAATTCAATCCGAGAATATGCATTCGAAAATAATCTTAGCTTTTTTGATTTAAGAAATCAAGAAGGATTCCTGAGAACATTAATTATTAGAACTTCTACTACTGGAGAATTAATGGTTATATTAGTGCTTTTTCACGAAGACAATACTGCAAGAGAAGGAATACTAAAACACATTGCAGAGAAGTTTCCTCAAATTAGCTCCTTATTATATATAATAAATCAAAAAGCAAATGATACAATTACAGATCAAGATGTAAAGGTATTCAAAGGCAATGACCATATATATGAAGAAATGGAAGGCCTAAAATTTAAAATTGGTCCAAAATCATTTTATCAAACTAATTCTGAGCAAGCATACGAGCTATATAAAGTAACAAGAAACTTTGCACAACTAACGGGCAGTGAACTTGTATACGATTTATATACTGGAACTGGGACTATAGCAAACTTTGTTGCTAAAAGCTGTAAACAAGTAGTTGGTATTGAATATGTTCCTGAAGCAATTGAAAATGCTCATGTTAACTCTGAAATAAATGGGATACCAAACACTTTGTTCTACGCTGGAGACATGAAAGACATTCTTAATCAAGAATTTATCAATCAACATGGAAAACCAGATGTAATCATTACTGACCCTCCAAGAGCCGGAATGCATGAAGATGTTATTAACGCCATTCTCTTTGCAGCTCCTCAAAGAGTTGTATATGTAAGCTGCAATCCTGCAACTCAAGCTAGAGACTTAGCTTTAATGGATAAAGATTATAAGGTTACAGCAGTACAACCTGTAGACATGTTTCCACATACTCATCATGTAGAAAATGTAGTACTACTTGAGAAAAGATAATTTTAGATTTCAGTTAGCTCTTTAACCAAGAGCTCTATTTGCGGTATAATTAGCTCATTTTCATCATTATTAATGATAAAATGAGCTTTTTCTTTCATTTGCTCTTCAGTAAGTTGATTCTTGATTCTTTCAAAAACAACTTGTTCTGAAATATTTCCGCGCTTCATTGCACGCTGAACTCGCTCTTGCTCAGGAGCTCGAACAAGAACAATCTTATCTATTTCAGAATAAAAAATGCCTTGAAGTAAAATAGCAGATTCAATAAAGCTAATACGAGTAGTTTGTTTTGACACCCATCTTAAATACTCATCCCTAACCTCAGGATGAATTATCTCATTTGCTAACTTTAATTGTTGGGGATTATTAAAAATTATTGAAGCAAAAACAGGTCGATTTAATATGCCTGTGTCAGAGTATATATGGGTACCGAAAGCATCAATCAAAGCAGTTCTCAGATCTGGACTAGTATCACATAATCTTTTTGACTCAATATCTGCATAAAAAACGGGGTAACCCATACTTTCAAGTAATGTACATACAGATGATTTTCCACTACCAATACCACCAACTACCCCTACCCTTAACATACTATTTCGTTATCAGTTCTTCTAAAATATATTCAACTGATTGAGGTTGGACTCTTATGTTTGAAATCTTATCGTTAGTTGTAACAACCTTTACCGCAGCCTGTTTTTGAGTATTAGAATTAAACGAATCGTAGTCTACATAAGCTTCAAAATCACCCTCTGTAATTTTATCATATTGGCTTAAACCAACTAAGAAGGTCACATTAACGCTAGCAGGAAATGTCTTTATACTAACAGTCTTAGGTAAATTCTTAGCATTAATTATTACAGATAAAGCCTTCTCTGTAAACTGCTCGACAGGAATTTTAACTTTCACTCTATCTACACTATATTTTAAACCTCTCAACTTATTAACATCTAAAACCTTTTCAGCTGTTTCTGTCAGGTCTTTTAAGAAAATTGGTTTAGTATCTATGTATGAAACAGTATCTAATATCTGTTTTGCTCCATATACATCAATGTAACTCGGAGATATAATAATATCTCCCATATATGTATACTGCTGATACAGCGTCACATTACCTAACATTCGAACAGGTAATTTTTTATGAAACAGCTTACTAAACTCAACACCAATAATATTAGGTGTAAAGGAAATAACCTCTGTATTCTTGTTTATTTTTTGCTTAATCTTATCCTGCAATTCTTTTGAACTAATTTCAAAAGGAATCTCTTTTGAGTTAAACCTTCTTGAAAGATCTATTTCTATAGATTTATCTCTTTGTAGCAACTGATATAACAGAAGACTTATACCAACATCACCAACTTTAACAGTTATTTGCTTCTGTAAATCATTAGCAACGACATATTGATTTGGAATATTTTTATACACCAAATTAAATTGATAATCACTAACTCTAGGTTTACTTAGGGCATACAAAAACCAAAAGAAAGTTGAGATAATTATAAAAACAAGAAAGATTAGAACTTCTCTTGCATAAGGAGCCCTAATCTTTCTTTGTCTAAATATTGTCCGTCTTCTGTCAGACATATCATTAACTTTTATTTTTTAACTGTTTGAGCATCAGAACTAGATGCAAAAACAGATGTTTTTTCTACTTTAATACGGATATTTTCAGCAATCTCAACAATAATAACTTTATCCTTGATATCTTTTACTTTTCCGTAAATACCGCCTGAAGTTACAACCTCAGTTCCTGGTTGAATTGATTCTTGAAATTTCTTAATTTCTTTTTGGCGTTTTTGTTGTGGACGAATCATAAAGAAGTAGAATACTACTACCATAAGTACAATTAGTACAATATTCCCCATACCACCTCCGGCACCTTGTAAAAATACACTTAGTAAGCTCATTGTCATTTTCAGTTTTGAATATTAATAATACAAATATATAATTATTTTTTATTTGCAGGAATCATCTTCGCTTTTACTAACTTATTTTCCTTCTTAAGCTGGTTTACTATATTATCTAATACCCCATTAATAAAAACGCTACTTCTTTCGGTGCTATATGTCTTTGATATCTCAATGTATTCATTCAAGGTCACATTCACAGGAATGGTTGGAAAATTCAATAGCTCAGATAAGGCTAACTGCATAATCACAACATCCATAAATGCAATTCGGTCAACTTCCCAATTTTTTGTATGCTCATCAATCAATGCTTTATAATCGTCAGCATTAATAAGTGCAAAACGAAATAATTCAGATGCAAAAGCTCTATCCTCTTCATCTTTAAACATTGGCAATAAATGTTGGAATTTACCTTCAGACTCATCAAATTTCTTAATTGTTTTAACAACAAAACTTAAAACAATCTCCAAATCATCATTCCAATAGATAGACATCTCCTCCAGAACATTATGAATCTCTTCATTTGGCATAATGCATTTTTTAAAGATCTTTCTCCATAAATCTCTATCTTGTTCATATCCATTCTCATCAGATTCCATATATTCTTTATAATAGTCTGATGAACTAATACATTCAAAAAATTCTTTAATTAATGACGGATAATTTGTCCATGAAATACCATGATCACTAACATAAGAAGCTAAGTCTTCGTTTTCAGCAAGCTGGGCTGCAAAACGATTATCAACAAACCTTGTATTTGGATTCAACTCATCTGCAGTAGGTCTTAGCTTATTTTTAGCTGCATCCATGCGCTTTTGAGCATAAAAAGTAATATCTGGAATTAACAGTAGAAGTAGATGATACAAACTATATGTTTGTTCTAAACTATGGAATAATTCGTTTTCAGCAGATTGAATAGATTTCGACTGATTTTTACGGTAAGCGTACAATAATTGAACAATCTTTATACGCAATAGAACTCTGTTAATCATTTTTTCAGGGAACTTCGATGTATTATAATTTTGCAAAATTACGAGAATATTTATCTACTTCAAAATAATCTCTTAAAATTAGCCGATATTTGTTTGAAATTTTAAAAAAATTATACAATATTTGGACACTATTTCATTTATATAAACAATTGGGGAAAAAAGTTGACATTATGATGGACGATCACAAAGGAAAATCGGGTTTTGACAACCGTGAACAAGAAATTATCTTTTCAAAATCAATTAAAGCAGGAAAACGCATTTATTATATAGATGTAAAAAGAAACAAGAAAGATGATTTATTTGTTGCAATTACGGAAAGTAAAAAGGTTGTAACCGGATTTGATGAAAATGCACAAGTCAGTTACGAAAAACATAAAATTTTTTTATACAAAGAGGATTTTGACAAGTTTTTAGGTGGTTTAGAAGAAGTAATTGGTTTCATAAAAAAAGAAAATGAGAATCCTTCTGATAAAAAAGAAGACACTCTGACAAAAACAGATGACAATTCCTTTGAATTCAAAATTGAGGAATTTGAAAAATAAAAAAACGCTTCAAGAAAAATCTTGAAGCGTTTTTTATTTATTCTAATCTATTCTTAGTTTCGAGAATCTTTTACAATTACATCGTGAGCTCCTCCTTCAATGATACTTGTAGATGAAACTAGAGTAATTTTAGCATTCTCTTTCAATAAATCTAAATCAGTAACCCCACAACTACACATTGTTGACTTAATCTTACCAAGAGTAATTTCAAGGTTATCCTTTAGTTTACCTGCATAGGGAACAAAACTATCAACTCCTTCTTCAAACTTAAGACCATCAGTCCCTCCCATATCATAGCGTTGCCAGTTGCGAGCTCTGTTAGACCCTTCACCCCAATATTCTTTCACATAATTACCACCAACTAACAATTTACGAGTTGGACTTTCATCAAAACGAGCAAAATAACGACCCATCATAATGAAGTCAGCCCCCATAGCCAAAGCTAATACCATGTGATAATCTTGAACAATACCGCCATCAGAACAAATTGGAACATATACACCTGTTTTCTCAAAATACTCATCACGAGCTTGTGCTACCTCTATTAAAGAAGTTGCTTGTCCACGACCAATACCTTTTTGTTCACGAGTAATACAGATTGAACCACCTCCTACTCCAACTTTAACGAAATCTGCTCCAGCTTCAGCTAAGTAAAAGAATCCATCTCTATCAACAACATTACCGGCACCAACTTTTACAGACTCACCATATTTCTCTTTTATGAATTCAAGCGTTTCTTTTTGCCAAATAGAAAAACCGTCTGAAGAGTCAATACATAATACATCTGCACCTGCCTCAATCAATGCAGGAACACGCTCAGAGTAATCACGAGTATTAATACCTGCACCAACTACAAGCCTTTTTTGATTATCCAAAACTTCATTTGGATATAGTTTATGACTTTCATAATCTTTTCTGAACACAAAATAACGAAGATGTTGATCTTCATCAATAATAGGCAATGCATTTAATTTGTTATTCCAAATCAAATCATTCGCTTCAGATAAAGTGATGCCAAATTTGCCATAAATAAGCTTAGAGAAAGGAGTCATAAATTCCTTTATCTTGATATTATGATCATCTCTAGTTGGTCTATAATCACGACCAGTTACGATACCTAATATTTTTCCATTAGGAGTTCCGTCTTCCGTAATACCAAAAGTCGAGAAACCGGTTTTAGCTTTCATTGCTATACAATCTGCTAAAGTATTTTCTGGTGATAAGTTTGCTCTACTAGGAACAAAACCAGACTTATAGTTTTTTACACTCTTAACCATTTGAGCTTGATCTTCTATACTTTGAGAACCAAAGATAAAAGACAAACCTCCATTTTTAGCTAGTGCAATTGCCATTCCATCATCTGAAACAGATTGCATAATTGCAGATACAAATGGAATATTAATATTAATATCAGACTCTTCCCCCTTTTTGTATTTAACTACAGATGTTTTCAAATCTACAAGATTTGGTACACAATCTTTAGTAGTTAAACCTGGTATTAATAAATACTCACTAAATGTTCTTGATACTTCATTAAGAAATTTTGCCATGACTCAATTCTTTTTTGGAAAAAATAAAAATTGGGCAAAAGTAGTAAAAAACCACAAATTACCACTAGTATAATTAACATTATCTTGAATATTTCCAATAAAAATACTGGTTTACTTCATCAATCAGCAATATATCAATGGATAAATTTGAGAAGAAACAACAACAAATAAACAATTGAAATATGAATAAATATAGATTACACATTAATTATAAATGCGAATTAAGGGTTGAAATTAAAATATCAAATTAATAAAAGCAGCAGCAATTCTTCCACATATAAAGGTCAATAAACCACTAGTAGAACGAACCTTGCTGGCTATTTGTATTTTTGTTTTTTCATTTAACCAGTTGAAAAGCGATTCAATTGGCTGTCTTACAGTTGAAACGGCTGAGGAATATAAATCAGCCCAAGCCTTATTTTGTTGTTTTTCCCATTCTGTTTGTCCTTTAATTGCCTTTACAGGAGTTAAAATGGACAAGTTGTTTGTTTTCTTTTTCTCAGACCAGAATTCAGCATTTGAATAAGCTTTGTCTGCAACAATAGTACGGTTATACATGTCTTGAGAAGCTTCTTTAAGCATACATAAATCATGTTTTGAAGCCTCTGTGAAAAGCATTTGTTCTGGATGAGGCAAATGTCCTTTTCGTCTAAAAGA
Source organism: Paludibacteraceae bacterium (assembly GCA_963662245.2). Lineage (GTDB taxonomy): Bacteria > Bacteroidota > Bacteroidia > Bacteroidales > Paludibacteraceae > JAFGVL01. The sequence goes on from CAXXVQ010000001.1 coordinate 116,215, forward strand.
AATGGCGTGTAACTTCAATCCATAATAGTATATACCTTTGGTAGAGCAAAAGCCCTTGTCAGTAATTTCTTGTGCCACTTTTGAATTTCTTTTTCCTGAACATATTATAATTGGCATAGAGTCTACAAGACTAATTTCTTTATCACAATCATTTGGCACAAAGTCATTAAACAAAGACAATGTAAGAGCTTTAAAGCCTTCATTGAGTCTATTTATCCTTGTGTTGAAAGCCACATATGATGTGAGTTTTGGAAACCATTCACGAAGATGCTCACTTGCAAATTCATGAATCTTTTTCACTTTGTGATGTTCTTCAACTTGCATTACATACAAGTAAATGCTCATAGCCTCTTGGTCTGTAAATTTTGGCTGATCATTGTTGCTAAAGCGTTGACAAATATATTTTATCTCTTTATCGTATTGCTCACATACATAGCAATAGATTTTTATTAGTTTTATAGCCTTATCCTTGGGTATCATAATTAGAATAAATCGTGGATGATTTTTCATCTAATTTAATGATATTCAAGGATATAACAAAATATGTACCCGCTTATTTTGCTGTATCACAGCACTTTATTTATCTTTTTTCAACCCTTAATTCGCATTATAATAACATTTTCACCAAAACTAAACCATTATTTAATTCGCTTCAAGCACTATATCTATATTGCACCTTAAATTATAAGCTAGCAATAAATCATAATACAGAACCAATAATAACACATTGAATCTAAGATAAATAAAAAGACAAAAGGTGTATTTTATTAAACTATTGAAGCAAAAAGGATAAAAAAGATGTAAATCATAAGTAATGTATGTTGAAAATTATTTTCAAAAAAAACACTAAAATAATGTTTCATCTAATGATTTCAATTAAATTTGCTGCTTTAAAACATGTTTTTATGAAATTAAATTAAGGTTTAAACAACTAATCAATCAATAATTCACTTAAATCTATTAATTAATTTTCAACATTATGACTAATGTAATTTACTTAGTCCTGGCTGCATCAGTTTTAGCGCTAGGATTTGCATTTTTCTTCTTCAAGCAATTGATGAAAGAGGATGAAGGAACTGAGATGATGAAAAAAATTGCTAAACATGTTAGAGATGGTGCAATGGCCTACTTAAAACAACAGTACAAAATTGTTGGTATAGTATTCATTGTTTTAGCATTGATTTTCACAGTAATGGCATTTTTTGGCCTTCAAAACAACTGGGTGCCATTTGCATTCTTAACAGGAGGTTTCTTCTCTGGTTTAGCAGGTTTTTTTGGTATGAAGACTGCAACTTATGCATCTGCTCGTACAGCTAATGCTGCTAAAAACTCTCTTAACCACGGATTAAAAGTAGCTTTCCGTTCAGGAGCCGTAATGGGTCTTGTTGTTGTTGGTTTAGCTTTACTTGACATCTCTTTATGGTACATCGTACTTGACAACTTTGTTGATGTTGAAGGTTCTGAAAAATTACTTTTCATTACTACAACAATGTTAACATTCGGTATGGGTGCTTCTACACAAGCGTTATTTGCTCGTGTTGGTGGTGGTATTTATACAAAAGCTGCCGATGTTGGTGCTGACCTTGTAGGTAAAGTAGAAGCTGGTATCCCTGAAGATGATCCTCGTAACCCTGCTACTATCGCTGATAATGTAGGTGATAATGTAGGTGATGTTGCGGGTATGGGTGCTGACCTTTATGAGTCATACGCTGGTTCTATCCTTGCAACTGCTGCATTAGGAGCTGCTGCATTTAAAGCTGTTCCTGAAATGCAATTAAAAGCAGTATTTGCTCCTATGTTAATTGCTGCAGTAGGTGTTCTTCTTTCTATCATCGGTATTTTCTTAGTTAGAACAAAAGAAGGTGCTAGCATGAAAGACCTTTTAAAATCATTAGGTTTAGGTGTAAATGTAAGTTCTTTACTTATTGCTATCGCTACATTTGTGATTTTAATTTCTCTTGGAATTGAAAATGCGGTTGGTATTTCATTCTCTGTTATTGTTGGTCTTGTTGCAGGTATCATTATTGGTCAAGCAACTGAGTACTACACATCACACACTTACAGACCAACTCAAAAAGTTGCTGAAAGTTCTCAAACTGGTCCTGCAACTGTAATTATTTCAGGTATTGGTTTAGGTATGTTATCTACAGCAATTCCTGTAATTACTATTGGTTTCGCAATTATTCTTTCATTCCTTTGTGCAATTAGTTTTGACACTGCAAATTTATTAGCAGATGCAAACTTAAGCAAAGGTCTTTATGGTATTGGTATTGCTGCGGTAGGTATGCTATCTACATTAGGTATTACATTAGCAACTGATGCTTATGGCCCTATCGCTGATAACGCAGGTGGTAATGCGGAAATGGCAGGTCTTGGTAAAGAAGTTCGTCAACGCACAGATGCTTTAGATGCATTAGGTAACACGACTGCTGCTACAGGTAAAGGTTTTGCTATTGGTTCTGCTGCATTAACTGCTCTTGCATTATTAGCATCATTTGTTGAAGAAGCTAAAATTGCTTTAGCTCGTCTTGCTGAACAAGCAGGTTCTGCGGTTAAAGTAGGAACGGAACTATTAGATAAAGCTCAAATTCATGACTTATCATTCAACCAATTCATGGATTACTATCAAGTAACATTAATGAACCCTATTGTTCTTGTAGGTGTATTCATTGGTTCTATGATGGCATTTTTATTCTGTGGACTTACAATGAATGCTGTAGGTCGTGCTGCTCAAAGTATGGTTGAAGAAGTTCGTCGCCAATTCCGCGAAATTGCTGGTATTATGGAAGGTAAAGCAGAACCTGATTATGCTCGTTGTGTAGAAATCTCTACTAAAGGTGCACAAAAAGAAATGCTTGTTCCATCATTATTAGCTATTGCAATTCCTATCGTTACTGGTATCCTTTTAGGTGTTCCTGGTGTATTAGGATTATTAGTTGGTGGTCTTGGTGCTGGATTCGTATTAGCTGTATTTATGGCTAACTCAGGTGGTGCTTGGGATAACGCTAAAAAATACATCGAAGAAGGAAACTTTGGTGGTAAAGGCTCTGAAAACCACAAAGCAACTGTAGTTGGTGATACTGTAGGTGATCCATTTAAAGATACTTCAGGCCCATCATTAAACATCCTTATCAAATTGATGAGCATGGTATCAATCGTAATGGTTGGTTTAACTGTTTCAATAAACTTATTAGGTTAATATATTAGCCAAATATAATTTATAAATAGGGTATCCATTAAGGATACCCTATTTTATTCCCGAAGACACACCATTGGGATTCAAATACATATACTTCGCAGCCTAGAAATAACATTTCCTGAAAAATGCAGCATTTAAGCTTTCTCACTCTTTCCAAGCTACAATTCTCGACATTTCTAATAAAAACTGAACCTACAAAAATCTTTATTAATAAGATTATCTTCAAGTTTTCTTTAAATTTGCATAACTCATCTAATTAATAGATTATGCACAAAACAATACAAGCGATTACTATCATTATAATATCCCTTCTCTCCTATTCTTCTTGTACAGAAGATTCAATATCTACGAACCCAAGCTATCAATTAACTCTCTCCACAGACACAGTTGCTTTTGACACTTTATTCACTACATTCAATTCTACGACAAAAAAGATTAAGGTCTATAACAACAATAAATCAAAAATAAAGATTAGCTCAATATATCTTGAAAACGGAACTACATCTCCATTTTCAATCAATGTAAACGGTCGCTCTAGTAATGAACAGATGTTTACAGATATTGAACTAGATGCAAAAGATAGCTTATATGTCTTTGTAAATGTAAACATAGACTACAATGACCAAAGTAACCCAATGTTATTTACAGATAACATTACCTTTCTTACAAATGGAAATGAGCAAAAAATTGCTTTGAATGCTGTTGGACAAGATGCAATAATCCTAAAATCAACAACAATACAATCAGACACTACATTTTCCAATACTAGACCATATTTAATATTTGGCACCTTAAAAATTGATAGTGGCAAGACTCTAACAATAGAAAAAGGATGTCAATTATATTTCCATGACCAAGCAGGAATTAATATTTATGGCAATATTAATATCAAAGGAACTGTTAATGAACCGGTTACCCTAAGAGGAGATCGTTTAGATTATATCTTTGAGGGTGTACCTTATGACAGTTTATCAGGTAGTTGGAATGGAATAAAAGTATATAGCTCATCAACTTCAAATAGCATCAGCAATACAACTATTAAAAACGCTATTAATGGCATATACAGCTCAGGAAAAGATAGTAACAAACCTGAAATCTCTATCACAAACTCAATAATTCATAATTGTAGTGGCTATGGTATAAAGTGTCAATCTTCAAAAGTTACAGTAATAAATACACAAGTCTCAAACTGTGGGAATAATTGTGTTTTACTTCTAGGTGGAGAAAGTGAGTTTACCCACTGTACTATTGCAAACTATTATCCAAAAGTATATCGTAAAGAAGAAGCATTAACCATTAAAAACTATGAAGATAACTCTCCATACCCTATAGATAAAGCTAGATTCAATAATACAATCATCTTTGGCAGCTATAAAAGTGAACTTTATCTAGATAGCACTATCACACTAAGTTCTTCATATAATGTAAAACTCTACAATTGCTTAATTGTTGGTGATGAACAACAAGCAAACTACTTTGAAAAAACAGTCTGGAAACCATATACACAAACAGTATTTACTAACACAACAACATATCCGTATAACTTTAATTTAGTTTCAGCATCTCCAGCCGTCAATAGTGCTGATTTTAGCATTGCAAATAACTATCCATTAGACATTACCGGAAATAGCAGAATTGCTGATGGTAAACCTGATATTGGTGCATACGAGTATAAATAACGCAATGAAACTAACCTTAGTAATAGCATTAGCTCTTTTACCTGTAATCAGCCTATACTCACAAGCTGATACAATTCGCATTATGAGTTATAATGTAGAAAATCTATTTGATTGTAAGCATGATAGCCTTAAAAATGATGTAGAATACACACCAGAAGGAAAACGAGGCTGGACATACAAAAAATATAAGCAGAAACAAGCCAATATATCAAAAGTCATTGCTGCTGTAGGCGGTTGGAATAGGCCATCATTGGTTGGCTTATGTGAAATTGAAAATGAGGCTGTACTGAAAGATCTTACCCGCTACTCTCCTCTTAAAAAATTCAAATATCAATATCTTCATCAAGAATCTCCAGACAGAAGAGGTATTGATGTAGCATTATTATACCAGAAAAAGGACTTTAAACCAATAAAGACAGAATATATTGAAATTAAAATACCCAAACATCATCAAATAAAGACTAGAGATATACTTTACGCAAAAGGACTTTTCAAAAACAATGATACATTACATGTATTTGTAACTCATTTCCCTTCAAGACTTGGTGGAGAAAAAGCATCAGAATATAAACGCATTTATGTTGCTTCTCAAATTCGCAAAAAGGTCGACAGCATATTCTTAAGTAACAGTAATTCAAACATTATCATCATGGGTGACTTTAATGATTACCCCACAAACATAAGCATTAAAGAAAGCCTAAACGCAAATAAAATTACGGAAACAACTTTGCCCAATAACTTATACAATCCTTTTTTCCAATTTCAAGAGGAAGGAATTATTGGCACAAATAATTATAAAGGAGAATGGGGTGTTTTAGATCAGATAATTATCTCATCTAATTTAATGAATACAAATAATTCAAGCTTTTATCTAAAAGAAAGTGCCCAAATATTCAACAAAGATTTTCTATTAGAAGAAAATACGAAACTACTTATAAAACAACCATTAAGAACATACAAAGGATATAAATATCTTGGTGGATATAGTGACCACCTACCTGTTTATATTGACCTAATCATCAAATAAAAAATGAAAGTACAATTATTTATTCCTTGTTACATAGACCAACTATACCCTGAAACGGGATTCAACACAATAAAAATCCTTGAAAAAGCAGGTTGTGAGGTTATATATCCGGAAAATCAAACTTGCTGTGGACAACCAGCCTATAACAGTGGCTACTGGGATGAAAGCAGAAAATTGGCAGAAAAATTCTTAATTGATTTTAAAGAAGATATTCCCATAATTACACCTTCAGGCTCATGCTCAGGTTTTGTTATACACCACTACCCTAAACTATTTAAAGAGGATAACAAAGGTCTAGAAAATGCTAAAATTATTGGAGCGCGCATATTTGAGCTTTCTGACTTTCTTGTTAACCACTTAAAAAAAACTGATTTTGGAGCTAGATTCAACCACACGGTTACATTTCATGACTCCTGCTCAGCATTAAGAGAATACGGCATCAAAGATGAACCTAGAGCTTTATTAAACGAAGTTTCCGGACTAAAACTAATAGAAATGGAAGAATCAGAAACTTGCTGTGGCTTTGGTGGAACTTTTTCTGTAAAAAATGAAGCAATTTCAACTGCAATGGTCGACAAAAAAACTATCAATGCAATAGCTACAGGTGCTGAATTCATAGTAAGTACAGAAGCATCGTGCTTAATGAATATCAACAGTTATTGTCAAAAAAACAATCTACCTATTAAAGGAATACATTTAGCGGATATTTTAGCATCATTTTAATTATTGAATAAAAAAGAAAATTAACTTTGTTACCGAAATAATTTAAACTATTTTTTATCAATCATGAAACCACAAGATGACATGTTAGTTTTTGATGAGGATGAAGCTGTTAAGTTCATTCTCAAACATTTACCAAAACAATTCAAGACAACTATCGACGAAACTGATGTCGAGTATGTACTTGATGTGATGGTTGATTTTTATGAAACAAATGGCTTTATGGAAGAAAATTCTGCCGAAGAAGCCAATATTGATGAAGAAGACATGTTCAATTTCATTAAGAAAATCATTTCTAAAGAACAAGTTATCAGTCTATCTGATGATGAGTTACAAGCTGTTCTTAATGGTGAATTTGAATATGGAAAATCAATCGGAATCTATAAAGAGGCAGAATAGACTACGAACAGAATTATAGGGACAATTTTTAATGAGTAAACTTTTTTATTACATTCTATTTTCATTTTTTTGGCTTATTACTTGGCTTCCATTAAGCATATTATATTTAATCTCAGATTTCTTTTTCTTGATTATATTTTATGTTGCCAGATACAGACGCAAACTTGTTAGAAAGAACCTATCAAATTCATTTCCAGAACTTTCAATAACTGAGATAAAGAAAATAGAGCGCAAATTTTACAGACATCTTTGCGATTACTTTATTGAAACTTTAAAATTAATGCACTTTCGTGTAAGTGCTATGCGTAAAAGAGTTCAATTCCCTAACATTGACACTCTATTCAGTTATTATGAGAAAAACCAAAGTGTCCTACTCTATTTAGGACACTATGGTAACTGGGAATGGTTATCCCTTGCTAAATACGCACAAAAAACTGATATCAAGGATTTTAAAATATATCCTGTATATCATACACTAAGCAATAAATACTTTGATAAGTTCTTTTATAGACTTAGGTCAAATATTGACAGCACCCCTATTCCACAAGAAAAGATTTTAAGAACAATAATTGAAAAAGAAAGAGAGAAATCTAATTCGATTTACATCTTTATTGCAGATCAGTCTACTACAGTAAGAAACATTCATTATTGGATGAATTTCTTGAACCAAGATACACCATGTATTACTGGTGCAGAAAGAATTGCAAAACAAACAGGCTACCCAACATTATATGCAGATGTCCGCAAAACCAAACGAGGACATTACTCTGTAGAGTTTATTCCAATTGAGGAAAACCCAAAAGAAGCTGAAGAGTTCCAATTAACGGACTCATACATGAAATTATTAGAAAAAACAATTCAAAGAGACCCAGCCTATTGGTTATGGACACATAACCGATGGAAGCACAAACGCAAAAAATAATGTTAAAAGTAGCTGTTGTTATTTTAAATTATAATGGAAAACACTTTCTAGAGAAATTTTTAGGAGGTGTTGTCTTATATTCAAAAGGAAAAGATTATCAAGTAATTGTTGCAGACAACGCTTCTACTGATGACTCTATTAAATTCCTTTCTTCTCATTATCCTGAAGTCAGAACAATCATTTTAGACAAAAACTATGGATTTGCAGGTGGCTACAATAAAGCTCTTGAACAAATTGACAGTGAATACTTTGTCTTATTAAACTCAGATGTTGAAGTTACAGAAAACTGGATTAATCCAATAATTCAGTTAATGGATAATCATGCTAATATTGCAGCTTGCCAACCTAAAATATTAGCCTACAACAATAAATCTCAGTTTGAGCATGCAGGCGCAGCTGGTGGCTATTTGGATAAATATGGCTACCCATTCTGTCGTGGAAGATTATTCAATAAATGTGAGTATGACAAAGGTCAATACAACGCACCCAAAGAAATTTTTTGGGCAAGTGGGGCTGCATTATTCATAAGAAAAGAGGATTTCTTTAATGCAGGTGGATTTGATGACACATTCTTTGCGCATATGGAAGAAATCGACTTATGCTGGAGGCTTAAAGGCAGAGGAAAATCTATTCTGTGTGTACCAGAAAGTAAAGTTTACCATGTTGGTGGTGGAACATTAAATTCTGAAAGCCCTAGAAAGACCTATCTTAATTTCCGCAACAATCTGTTAATGCTTTACAAGAATCTTCCGGAAGAAGACTTAGATAAGATAATTTCAACGAGATTAATGTTAGACTTTATTGCTGCGTTGCAGTTTCTAATAAAGTTTAAGTTTCAAAATATTAAAAGCATTTGGAAAGCTCACCGAGAATTTTTCTCAACAAAAAAAGACTATAATGAAAAGAGAAAAGAAAATCTAAACTATACAACGATAAAACATCCTATCGGAATGTTGCAGACATCAATTGTATATTTATTTTTTGTAAAGAGTAGACGAAAATACAGTCAAATAGAACACTTAATTAACTAAAATAAAAAAGTCGAAAGGTTAAACCTTTCGACTTTTTGTTATCTTTTGTTGCCACTTCCAAGCGGTTTTTAATGTTTCCTCAAGAGATATTTCTGCTTGCCATTTTAGTTTCTCATTTGCTAACTTAGGATCAGCCCATACTTTAGCAATATCACCTTCTCTACGCCCAACAACTTCATATGGAACTGAAGCTCCTGTAACTCTTTCAAAGGTTTTTACTAATTCCAAAACAGACAAACCATTACCTGTTCCAATATTAAACACTTCTAAAGAACTCTCCTGCTCTTCCTTAAACAATCTATCAATTGCAACTACATGAGCTTTAGCTAAATCAACTACATTGATATAATCTCTAATACAAGTTCCATCAGCTGTATCATAATCATTACCAAATATTGAAAGCTTTTCTCTAATTCCTGCTGCTGTTTGTGTAATATAAGGAACTAAGTTATTTGGAACACCAATTGGCAATTCTCCAATTTCAGCAGTTGGATGTGCACCTATTGGATTAAAATATCTTAAGATAATACTATTCATATTTGCACCAGAAGCAATTACATCTCTCAGTATCTCTTCGCAAATTTGCTTGGTATTACCATACGGAGAACTAGCTTCTTTAATTGGAGCACCTTCTGTGACAGGTAACTCAGATGGTTGTCCATATACTGTACATGATGAAGAAAAAACAATTTTATTTGCTCCATGCACAGGCATTAAATCCAATACATTCATCAAACTGTTAATGTTATTTCTATAATATGACACAGGTCTTTGCACAGATTCTCCAACAGCTTTACTCGCTGCAAAGTGAATTACGGCATCAATACCATCATATTTAGAAAACAAATAATCCATCCCAACATAGTCTAAGCAGTCAAGATTCTCAAAATGAGGCTTCACGCCTGTAATACGCTCAATACCCGCAATCGCATCGATACTTGAGTTTGATAGATTATCTACAATAATTACACGGTACCCAGCCTTTTGAAGCTCAACAGTTGTGTGAGACCCAATATAACCTGTACCTCCAGTTACTAATACTTTCTTCATTATAACTAGGCTAGTTTATAATCCCAAAGCTTATTAGGATAAACACCTTTTTTAATTAGTTCATTAATACGCAAAACGACCATTGGTCTATCATCTACATATGTAACTCCAAACCATTTTGAAGGTGTATCAAGCACTCTTACAGCAGCTTGTTTAGTTTGAATTAATTCGTTTACAACAGTAGGTATATAAAATTCCGACTTTAATTCTTGACCTTTTTCGTTCAAAAACTCTTTGAACATATCCATAGAATAATCAAAATAGTCAGGTGTAAAGCCCCACATATTCATTGAAACATGAGAACCAGTTGGAATCTCTTGTTGAATTCCATGCTCATCTTTGTATACAATTGTACCACCTTGATTTTCAATCTGTTCTCTTTCAACAACAGTTGCTAAAAAACCATTCTCATCTGTAGAACAAACACCACGGTTAACAACACCGCTTTCAGATAAAGTATTTTCAACACGATATCCAACCATGCAATAATCGTTTTTCTTTCCTTCAATAGAGATTAAGTAATCAGCTAAAACTTGGAAAGACTCTTGACCATAGAAATCATCTGCATTAATTACAGCAAATGGTTCTTTAATAGTATCCATTGCCATTAATACAGCATGATTTGTGCCCCATGGCTTTTCTCTTTTTTCATTATAAGAATATCCATCAGGTATTTTTTCAACTTCTTGAAAAACAACCTCTACAGGAATCACACCTTGATATTTACTAACAACAGAATTAACAAACTCTGTTTCAAAACTATGACGAATTACAAAAACAACTTTTCCAAACCCTGCTTTAATTGCATCATAAATGGAATAGTCCATGATTGTTTCACCGTTTGGACCTAAACCATCTAGTTGTTTTAATCCACCATAACGGCTACCCATACCGGCAGCCAAAACATATAATGTTGGTTTCATCTTTAAAATTAGATAAATACAATTTTATTTTCAAGACCGCAAAAATACAAAGAAAATTGGCTAATCTATATAAATAATTCAAAAATACACCCTACTTATCAACAAGGCATACCTATGAATACAAAAAGACCTGACATTTATTCACCATATAACAATCTAACTTTCAAGCTCCTATTTATAAGAAAAAACACTCTATATAAGCGTAAAAAAAAATCATTTTTGACATTTTATTTTACAGCATTGTCCATTTTTATTCTTTATATTATCTTTACAAAGATTTGAAATTTTAACAATTCATCAAAAGCGAAATACAACTCTATGGAAAACAATGAATTATTGAAACTGGTAACAGAAAAGGCTCAAGTATGGGTATCTGAGAATTATGATGCTAACACAAAACAAGAAGTTCAAAAACTATTGGATAACTCTGATAAAACTGACTTAATAGAGGCTTTCTATAAGGATTTGGAATTCGGAACCGGTGGTTTAAGAGGAATCATGGGTGTAGGAACTAACAGAATGAATAAATATACTGTTGGTGCTGCAACTCAAGGTTTAGCAAACTATTTAAAACAACAATTTTCATCTGCACCTCAAATTTCAGTTGTAATAGGACACGACTGTAGAAACAACAGCCGCTTATTTGCTGAAATATCAGCAGATATCTTTTCTGCGAATGGAATTAAAGTATATCTATTTGAAGACCTTCGCCCTACTCCTGAAATTTCATTTGCAATTAGAGAACTAGGATGCCAAAGTGGTATTGTTCTTACTGCAAGCCACAATCCCAAAGAATATAACGGATACAAAGCATATTGGAATGATGGAGCACAATTAGTTCCTCCACATGATGAAGATGTAATTACTGAGGTAAATAAAATTGCATCTGTTGATGACATTAAATTTGATGGAAACAAAGATTTAATCGAGATTATTGGTGAAGAAATTGACAATAAATTCATCAGTCAAATTAAAGAACTTACATTATCTCCTGAATCAATTGAAAGAAACAAGGATATGAAAATTGTTTACACACCTATTCATGGTACTGGTGTAAAAATCATTCCTGCTTGTTTAAAAGATTTCGGGTTTACTAATATTATAAATGTTCCTGAGCAAGATGTTGTAAGTGGTGACTTCCCTACAGTAGCATCTCCTAACCCAGAAGAGCCGGCTGCTCTTAAAATGGCTGTTGATAAAGCAAAAGAAGTAAATGCTGATTTAGTTCTTGCTTCAGACCCTGACGCTGACCGTGTTGGTATTGCTGTAAAAAATGACAAAGGAGAATTTATACTAATCAACGGTAACCAAACAGCTATGATGCTAACTTATTACTTAGCTCGTCGCTGGAAAGAACTTGGAAAAGTTACAGGTAACGAATACATGGTTAAAACCATTGTAACAACTGAAGTTATCAAAGAAATTGCTGAGCGCAATGGAATTGAAATTTATGATGTATATACCGGATTTAAATGGATTGCAGAAGTAATGCGTGAAAATGAAGGTAAGAAAACCTATATCGGTGGTGGCGAAGAAAGCTATGGTTATTTACCTGAAGCCTTCGTTCGTGATAAAGATGCCGTTTCTACTTGTACCCTTATTGCCGAAATGGCAGCTTGGGCAAAAGATAATGGAATGAGCATTTATCAATTATTGCAAAACATCTATTTTGAATATGGTTTCTCAAAAGAAAAAGGAATTTCTATCGTTAAGAAAGGAAAATCCGGTGCAGAAGAGATAATCAAAATGATGGAAAACTTCCGCAATAATCCTCCAAAGGAAATTGCAGGTTCAAAAGTCGTATTATTTAAAGATTTTGGCAACCTTACAGGTATTGATGCTGATGGTAAATCAATTAAACTTGACATGAGACTTACAGCTGATGTACTTCAATTATTCACTGCAGATGGCACCAAAGTTTCAATTCGCCCTTCAGGTACAGAACCAAAGATCAAATTCTATATTGAAGTTAGAGGAGAAATGAAATCTTTAGCAGAATATGATACTGCTGATACAAAGGCAGAAGAAAAAGTAAATGCTGTCAGAACCTCATTAGGAGTATAATATCAACAATAACAAATAAAAAGCGAGTGAAATTTCACTCGCTTTTTATTGACACTGTCCTAAAAAGTGTGTAAGTTAAAATATCGAGGGTTTGGCTATTTGTTATAGCTGAACCCTTTCTTTATATATAATAAGAAACTAGTTTAATATTACTCCCCAATTTTGTATAGGCATTGACCATTTCTTAGTAGCTTCTCTGAGTGCTAAATATACAGATTTTATTACAGCCTGATCTGAAGGGAATGAAAGTTTATTTTTAGTGTACTTTCTAATCTTTCCATTAAGGTTTTCAATTAAGTTTGTAGTATATATTATTTTCCTGATTTCCAGGGGGAATTCAAAGAATACAGTTAAATCCTCCCAATTATCTTCCCAGCTTTTAACCGCATAAGAATATTTATCATTCCATTTGTTCGTAAAGTCCTCTAAGGCAGCTTTAGCAGCATCTTTTGTAGGGAAAGCATAAATGAGCTTCATGTCTTTAGTGAATTCTTTTCTGTCTTTCCAAACCACATATTTACAGGCATTTCTAATCTGATGTACCACACAGATTTGGGTTTTAGAATTAGGAAATACAGAGCGGATTGTATCGGTAAATCCATTTAAATTATCAGTTGCAGTGATGAGTATATCCTCAACGCCACGAGCCCTTATATCAGTTAATACACTCATCCAGAAAGCAGAAGACTCATTCTTACCTAACCATAGTCCTAAGACTTCCTTTTTACCATCCCTACGCAGTCCAACGGCAATGTAAACCGTCTTGTTTATGACTTTGGAGTTCTCTCTTACCTTGAAAACAATACCGTCCATCCACACGATTAAATACACAGGCTCTAGAGGTCTGTTTTGCCAAGCAACAATATCATTAGTTACAGTATCTGTAATGCGAGAAATGGTAGAAGATGAGACATCAAAATCATACAATTCTTTTATTTGTTCTTCAATATCACTATTGCTCATCCCCTTTGCATAAAAGGATACAATAATGTTTTCCAAACCATCAACCATGCTTTTACGCTTAGGTATAATCATTGGATTAAATGAGGCATCTCTATCTCTTGGAACCTGTATTGTCGTTTCTCCCATGGAGGTGCGAAGTATCTTCTCAGAATAGCCATTACGAGCGTTTTTACTGCTTGACTTCTGATTCTTATCATAACCAAGATGACCATCCAGTTCTCCTTCAAGCATCTTTTCAATACCTCGTTTTTGTAACTCTTTTAAAAAGGAATTAAGTTCTTCTCCTGTTTTAAACTGTTTTAGAAACTCATCATTTAATAAATCTTCTTTTTTCATGACTGTGTTGTTTTTATAAAATTAAACAAAAAAATATCGAGAGCCGTAACCCTCGATATTTTTATATTTACACAGTTTATGAATTAGTGCCGAAAAATTTCAAATATTCAATTCTCATTCAGGTATTGCTACCTTTTGGGACAGTCGTGGTCGGAAGCTTTTTAATAGCATGGTGCGCTGCACCTTATCTCTTGTTCTAAATTTGACCTCTACCAATAGAACGCTGCTATGCAGCTAAAGGTGCAGCGCACCATGCTATTGGTAAAAAAAGGTTTATGTATGGATATATCTTTTAGGTACAGCGTACCGTGCTATTAAATTACTTATAATTTATTGGCAAATATTTTCTTCCGACCACGACTGCCTTTTGGAACTGCCTCTTTCTTGTTTATAACTTGCTTTTATTGCCCTTGGGTTAAAACCCAAAAACAGATTATAAATAAACCGTCAGATAAAACCGACGGCAATTATTTATTTAAAGATGCTCTCCACATTATTAATGCGAATTAAGGGTTGAAATTAAAATATCAAATTAATAAAAGCAGCAGCAATTCTTCCACATATAAAGGTCAATAAACCACTAGTAGAACGAACCTTGCTGGCTATTTGTATTTTTGTTTTTTCATTTAACCAGTTGAAAAGCGATTCAATTGGCTGTCTTACAGTTGAAACGGCTGAGGAATATAAATCAGCCCAAGCCTTATTTTGTTGTTTTTCCCATTCTGTTTGTCCTTTAATTGCCTTTACAGGAGTTAAAATGGACAAGTTGTTTGTTTTCTTTTTCTCAGACCAGAATTCAGCATTTGAATAAGCTTTGTCTGCAACAATAGTACGGTTATACATGTCTTGAGAAGCTTCTTTAAGCATACATAAATCATGTTTTGAAGCCTCTGTGAAAAGCATTTGTTCTGGATGAGGCAAATGTCCTTTTCGTCTAAAAGAAATGGCGTGTAACTTCAATCCATAATAGTATATACCTTTGGTAGAGCAAAAGCCCTTGTCAGTAATTTCTTGTGCCACTTTTGAATTTCTTTTTCCTGAACATATTATAATTGGCATAGAGTCTACAAGACTAATTTCTTTATCACAATCATTTGGCACAAAGTCATTAAACAAAGACAATGTAAGAGCTTTAAAGCCTTCATTGAGTCTATTTATCCTTGTGTTGAAAGCCACATATGATGTGAGTTTTGGAAACCATTCACGAAGATGCTCACTTGCAAATTCATGAATCTTTTTCACTTTGTGATGTTCTTCAACTTGCATTACATACAAGTAAATGCTCATAGCCTCTTGGTCTGTAAATTTTGGCTGATCATTGTTGCTAAAGCGTTGACAAATATATTTTATCTCTTTATCGTATTGCTCACATACATAGCAATAGATTTTTATTAGTTTTATAGCCTTATCCTTGGGTATCATAATTAGAATAAATCGTGGATGATTCTTCATCTAATTTAATGATATTCAAGGATATAACAAAATATGTACCCGCTTATTTTGCTGTATCACAGCACTTTATTTATCTTTTTTCAACCCTTAATTCGCATGATTAATTTTTCACTTTTAGCTCCTAATTCCTAAAAACCAGCTTCCCTCCTTCTACATCTACAACTATTGGTCTTGATTTATCTACCGTTTCAGCAATTAACTGTTTTGAGAGCTCGTTAAGAACAAACCGTTGAATGACACGCTTAACTGGTCGTGCACCAAATTGAGGATCAAAACCTTCATTGGCGATCACCTCCAATGCAGCATCAGTAATATGCAAATCCACCTCGTTCTCTTTCAATAGTTTTTCCACTTGCTTCAACTGTAGGCGAACTATCATCTTAATTTCCTCATTATTAAGCGGAGTAAACATGATAAGCTCATCAATACGGTTCAAAAATTCAGGACGAATAGTTTGCTTTAACAACTCAAATACATCATTCTTAGTACTTTCTACCAACGCTTCACGATTCTCATCATTAATGCCTTCAAATCGCTCTCGAATTAAACTTGAACCAAGGTTAGATGTCATGATAATGATGGTATTTTTAAAGTTCACCACCCTACCCTTATTATCTGTCAGACGCCCATCATCCAACACTTGTAGTAAGATATTAAACACATCAGGATGCGCTTTTTCAATCTCATCAAACAACACTACAGAATATGGTTTACGACGAACAGCTTCTGTCAACTGACCACCTTCATCATAACCCACATATCCGGGAGGTGCTCCAATCAAGCGAGATACACTGAATTTCTCTTGATATTCGGACATATCAATACGCGTCATCATATTTTCGTCGTCAAAAAGGAACTCTGCCAAAGCTTTTGCCAACTCCGTTTTACCTACCCCGGTTGTACCTAAAAAGATAAACGAACCGATTGGGCGTTTGGGGTCTTGCAAGCCTGCCCTGCTTCTTCGAACAGCATCAGCGATGGCTTCAATCGCTTCATCTTGACCAATCACTCTTTTATGTAGTTCATCTTCAAGCGTTAAGAGCTTTTCTTTTTCAGATTGCACCATTTTATTTACCGGAATACCCGTCCAACGAGACACAATATCAGCTATATCCGAGCTATCTACCTCTTCTTTAATTAGTGCATTTTCAGACTGCGAAGATTTTAGCTTTTCTTCCAAAGAAGTAATATTCGCTTCGGTGTCTTTTATCTTACCATAACGAATTTCCGCTACCTTACCATAATCTCCCTCTCGTTCAGCCTTTTCCGCTTCATATCTATAGTTTTCGATGTTAATTTTAAGCTGTTGAATCTCATTTATCAGATCTTTTTCCGCTTGCCATTTGCTTCGCAAAGCTGTTCCCTCTTCTTTTAGGTCGGCAATTTCTTTATTTAAGGCTTCGAGCTTCTTAGTGTCATTTTCCCGTTTGATAGCTTCGCGCTCTATCTCCAATTGCTTGATATTTCGTTCGATATCATCCAGCTCCTCTGGCACACTATCCACTTGCAAGCGCAATCGGGCAGCAGCTTCATCCATCAGGTCAATGGCCTTGTCGGGCAAGAAACGATCGGTAATATATCGATGTGATAATTCCACAGCTGCAATAATCGCCTCGTCTTTTATCTTCACTTTGTGGTGATTTTCGTATCGTTCTTTTAATCCTCGCAAAATGGAAATCGTACTGGCTTCATCGGGCTCTTCTACCAACACTTGTTGGAATCGACGCTCTAAGGCCTTATCTTTTTCAAAATACTTTTGGTATTCTTCCAAGGTTGTAGCTCCAATAGAACGCAATTCACCACGAGCTAATGCGGGCTTCAAAATATTTGCCGCATCCATTGCCCCATCACTTTTTCCGGCTCCTACCAGCGTATGTATTTCATCAATAAACAGAATTATCTCTCCTTCAGCCTTTGTTACTTCATTTACCACGGATTTCAATCGCTCTTCAAACTCGCCTTTGTATTTTGCTCCGGCTATCAAAGCTCCCATATCAAGCGAGAATATCTGTTTACTTTTCAGGTTCTCAGGCACATCTCCACGCACAATACGATGTGCTAAACCTTCGGCAATAGCTGTTTTACCGGTTCCGGGTTCACCAATAAGTATTGGGTTATTCTTTGTACGACGGCTCAGAATCTGCAATACACGACGAATTTCGTCATCACGACCTATCACCGGGTCGAGCTTACCATTACGAGCCCTTTCATTCAAATTGATAGCGTATTTGCTTAAAGCTTGATAAGTATCCTCGGCAGTTTGTCCGGTAACCTTTGAGCCTTTTCGCAGTTCAGTAATGGCTGCACGAAGTTCTTTCTCACCTGCTCCGGCATCTTTTAGCAAACGGGAGGCTTCACTGTTTTCCACCAATATGGCCAACAGAATAAACTCCAGCGACACAAACTGATCTCCTTCTTTGGTTGACAAGTCTTGCGCCTTTGTAAATACCGCATTTGTCTCACGCGACAAATAGGGCTCCGCACCACTTACCTTTGGATATCCTTCAATGATTTTATCCAATGCTGCCGTTAATGCAGCTTGATTCACGCCCATCTTGCTAAATAAGAAATTGGTAACGCTCTCGCCCACTTGCATCACGGCTTTCAACAAATGGCTTGTCTCCAACTGTTGTTGTCCGTTTGCTTGTACCAGCTCCAATGCCTTTTGTACAGCCTCTTGCGATTTAATTGTAAAGTTGTTTAGGTTCATAATTTCCCTCCCTAATTTTTATTTTTTGTTCTGATAGCTTTCCATCAAATGAATTGCCAAAAAGCATTTTCAGACATAATGACCTCCATTTAGGGCTATATATGAAATTTTGACAGGGAAACAATTTACTCTTCCAATGACTTTGAGTCATCGGATGAGTTTAAAAAAGGGGTTTGGACTAAAGTCTATTCATACTGGAACTTAATAAACCGTCGGTTAAAACCTACGGCAATGATCTCGAAATTTTCATTGCTCCCGAATTTTCGGGACAAGCTGTTAACTTTAGTCAACGGATAAGATAGACTGATAATGTGGGCTTTAGCCCAATTGAGAATCACGACTTACAGGAGTAAACAATAATTTAGTTTGTATCCTATCTTCTGATTATTTGGGTCAATCGGAAGAGTGGTTATTACTCATCCGATGACTTTGAGTCATCGGATGAGTTTAAAAAAAGCTTCCATAAAAAACTATTGAGGGCTTCACTCAGAGTGAAACCCTCAATCCATATTTTAATTATCGGAGATTTTAAACAAAAAAACAAGTCTATACCACCAGTAAGGTTTGCATAGTACACCAAGGTCCTGACATTTCGGGGCGTTTTATATTGTTCCATCTAAAGAACACATACATATTTTTCCCGCTATTTTCAGCACCGGCAGCAATAGTAAATGATGCTCTACTGGAGATTCCAAATTTTAAACCATCAGACATTGGTGATTCCGGTGGTGTGGCACCTACCCCAAAACAGTATTGCACACTATCTGCTCCCGATATTACAGCTGCTCTTTTGCTATTGGGAGTCAAACATTTTACAGCAAACATGCCACCACCAACAGCAGTGATTACAGGAGCTACATTCTCAATAATTGCAATACTTACATTCATTCGAGCCGTAGATTTGAGCATCTTGTTTTTAATATTAAACACATCCAAATCTACAGGAGTAACTACGGGCGATGCTGCAATACGGTCAAGAAAACGAACCGTTCTGTCTAAATCAATCAGTTTCTGACGAAGCACAAGCAGTTGATCCTTAATACTCGTGGTTCGGGTATTTTTTTTATCACTGTACTTTACATACAATGGAGCCCATGCGGTATTGATTGCTATCCATTGTGTTTGTTCTGTTAAAAGGATTCCCAAGCGAATACCATTTGTAGGGTTACCTGTTGCCAAATAAGCTGAAGTATTTACCAGATACCCGTTTAATTTTTCTAAGCTGCGCGGAATGCGCGATCCATCTGCCATAAGTTTCTTAATAGTTTATAGTTTATAGTTAATAGTTTATATATTTTCATTGGCAAACTTATACTCCATCGGCTCACTTCTAAATACTCAAATACAACTAATTATATACCATTAACTAAACTTCTGAATAACAACAAAATATACCTTACACAACCCTATTTTAAAGGATAATATTATTTCATATACTTAATTTTAACTATTTCAAAAAACCCAATAGTATTCTATTTTTGTATTGAAATAGCAATATGTATTACAAAAACAATAATTACACACACTACTATTGAAAACAGAGATTCAAATGAAAAATCAAGCATTAGAACTTAGTAACACACCCATCTATAATGTAATATACAATAGGCATACTAATCATTATCAGCAGTTTGATTCAAAAACATACCATGAATTGGGTTCAATACTTAACTACGGATTCTGGGAAGAGAACAGCCCTTGGCATTTTCTAAAATTTATGATGCCGGCTGATGTACTATTCATACAAAAAACCTGCAAACTATATTTCAAGCTTATTGACAACTTGCCTAAAGAAGAAAGAATGCATTACCAACTCAGGTTTGATATCTGCCTAAATCATCCTGAAAGTTACTGCTATAGGCTAATACATCAAGCAAAAGTCATTGCTTTGGATGCTTATGATATGCCGTGGTTATTTGAATGTGAACATGAGCTGATAGGCAAACCGGCAAGCTACTCTCCTGCCCGCTATTGCTTACGGCATACCGTATCAAATGAATACTCTTACTTTCCCGAATTGCCTCAACCTGATTATGAGCAACTAACAAAACAGGAACTTGAAATATTGAAACTTTCATCGCTGGGACAAAGCACTGACAATATTAGTGATACTCTGTGTATAAGCCCTCACACGGTAAGCAAACACAAGCAAAACATTATACGCAAAACCGGAACTCACAATATATTGCATGCTGTGATTTATGCCACAAAACTTAAGCTGATTTAAGAGCACAGCACTCCACCTTTCGCTTGTGTATCAATTAAATACCACATCAAAATATTAACACAAACTGCTATTTTCCAACAATTTACCTATACAACAATTAATTATTAGTAAATACTCAAAGAATAACAGTGTGTACTCTAACTCTAAAAGTAGATACTTATGCTATGATAGTATTCACTTGTACGGTATAAGTACACAGTTGCAATATATAAGTGCGTACTCAGCATATAACAGCACCTACTCTCAATATAAGCATCTTCATTAACAAAACATAAGTGGCTACTCCAAATATCAGAGCAGCCACTTTTATCTCAACAAAAAATACTTTATATCATCTCAAATAAATCAATAAATACAATATCAGCTATTAAATAATTTGTATTTTAGCAAAAAAAAGACGATATCGAATGTATCGGTACCGCCTTAAATGTTTTCTGACTGAAATTAATATTTGGAGTTTGTGAAATATTGAAAAAAAATGCCCCCGTATTGTAAGACGAGGGCGACTTGAATGTTTTCACAACGGAATAATCCTTACTGTGATTTGCTTCAAAATTGTAAATCAAAAATACAAGATAATATTGAAATATCAAATAATACTACAAAAAATAGTGAGGGCGTGACTCTAAGTCACACTCTCACTTAAAAAATTAAATATATTATTTATGAAAAGAATTTTAGGTTTAGACTTAGGAACAAACTCTATCGGTTGGGCTTTGGTAAATGAAGCAGAGAATGAAAATGAGAAATCATCCATAATAAAACTTGGAGTTAGAGTAAATCCATTAACCGTTGACGAGCAACAAAACTTTGAAAAAGGAAAAAGTATTACAACCAATGCCGATAGAACTTTAAAAAGAAGTATGCGCAGAAATCTACAACGATACAAACTTAGAAGAGCAAACCTAATTGAAGTATTAAAAGAGAAGCAGTTTATTACAGAAGAAACCATCCTTTCTGAAAATGGCAACTACTCTACATTTGAAACTTATAAACTGAGAGCAAAGTCTGCTACAGAAGAGGTTTCGTTAGAACAATTTGCAAGAATACTCTTGATGATTAATAAAAAAAGAGGCTATAAAAGTAGCCGAAAAGCAAAATCACAAGATGAAGGTCAATTAATTGATGGAATGGAGATTGCAAAAAGATTATATGAAGAAAATCTTACTCCGGGACAGTTTGTTTACCAATTACTTTTAGATGGTAAGAAATTTATCCCTGACTTTTATCGTTCCGATTTACAATCTGAGTTTGACAAAATATTTGACAAGCAGTTGTCTTTTCATACTGAATTTCTATCTACTGAATTAAAAGAAGAGTTAAGAGGTAAAAAGCGTGATGCAGTTTGGGCTATCTGTGCTAAATCATTCAAAGAAAAAGGGTTTGAATTAGTAGGAATAAAAAGACAAGGTAAAACATACGAACAAAAAGTTGAGAATTATGCTTGGAGAGCAAAAGCTGTAAATGAAAAGCTAGACTTAGAACAACTTGTTATTGTACTGCAACAAATAAGTATTCAACTTAACTCTTCGAGTGGATATCTTGGTGCTATTAGCGATAGAAGTAAGGAACTGTTTTTCAACAAACAAACCGTCGGACAATATCTAATGGCTCAGTTAAACGAGAATCCGAACACAAGTTTAACCAATCAGGTATTTTATAGACAAGATTATTTAGACGAGTTCAATAGTATTTGGGAAACACAAGCCAAATTTCATAAAGAACTTACAGAAGAATTGAAAACAGAAATACGAGACATAATTATTTTCTATCAACGCAGACTTAAAAGCCAAAAGGGTTTAATTAGCTTTTGTGAATTTGAAAGTAGACAAATAGAAGTTGAAATTGAGGGTAAAAAGAAAATAAAAACGGTAGGATTAAAGGTTTGTCCTAAATCCTCACCCCTATTTCAAGAATTCAAAATTTGGCAAAAATTAAATGATATTGAAATTTTCCCTGCCAACGAAAAGAAAAAGAAATATAAACCTAATGCAAAAAGATTAAACCAAGAGCAAAAAGAATTGCTTTTTAAAGAATTATCTGGAAAAGAAAAACTGACTAAAAATCAAATTCTTTCATTACTAGATATGCAAGAGTTCGATATGAATTTCAATTCAATTGACGGCAATAGGACACAAGCTGAATTACTTAAAAAATATAAGGAAATCATTGAGTTATCAGGAAAGAAAATTGAATCAAATGAAACTACAGATAATGAAATAAATATTATTTCAAAAACTTTTAATGAACTTGGCTACAACACTGATATTTTATATTTTAACTCCGATGTTGAAAATTTAGATGATGAACCATTTTATATGTTGTGGCATTTATTGTATTCATTTGAAGACGATAAATCTAATACAGGAAATGAGAGTCTTATCAACAAACTAATGTTTGAATATGGCTTTGATAGGTCATCTGCATCTATTCTTGCAAGTGCAACTTTTCAAGATGATTACAGTTCTTTATCGGCAAAGGCAATTCGGAAAATTTTACCACGAATGAAACAAGGCGAAGATTATACGACTGCTTGTGCTTATGAATATGGCAAACATTCTAAAAATTCTTTGACAAAAAAAGAATTAGAAAGCAAACTTTACAAAAACCATTTAGAAATCATTACGAAAAATTCATTACGAAACCCTGTTGTTGAGAAAATCCTCAATCAGATGGTTAATGTGATAAATGCAATTATTGATGATCCACAATTAGGAAAACCAGATGAAATACGAATTGAACTAGCTCGAGAATTAAAGAAAAGTGCCGATGAACGAATTTTACTAACCGAAAGTGTAAAAGGAAACACAGAGGATATTCAACGAATCAAAAAACGACTGAAAGAAGATTTTCCTATTTTCAAAACAAATGAACCAAGTAGAAATGATATTATACGCTATAAGCTTTGGGAAGAACTTGCCCCCAATGGACATAAACCTCTATACGGTAATAAAGAAAATCTGAAAAAAGAAATTTCACCTGCGATTTTATTTAGCAAAGAAATTGAGATAGAACACATTATACCAAAAGCAAGATTGTTTGATGATTCTTTTTCAAATAAAACATTAATTTTTTCCTCTGATAATAAGGATAAAAGAGAAAGAACCGCCTTAGATTATGTAAGTCAAGATTTTTCTGATGATTTTAGTAACTATATTAATCGAATAATTACTGTCTTTGGAACTAAAACAACTAAACGAGTTAATAAGCTAACAAAAAGAATAGAAACTGACACAAAAACATTTGATTCGATTTACAAAGAACATGAAAGGAGTTTGAGGAACAATAAAAAACAGAAAGAAAAGTTAGCAAAATGGGACAGCTCATCCGAAGATGAAAAGAAAAAACAGAAAAAACCTTGGGATAGGATGAGTGATACAGAACGAAATTTAGAAGTAATAGAAAAATACTATTCAGGTAAACTTGGCAAACTTGCATTAAGTGAAAAAGATTTGCCAGAGGGTTTTATCAATCGAGATTTGGCAAATACACAATATATAACCAAAGAGGCAAAGAAAATGCTCGGTGATTTGGTGAAATTTGTTACTAGTACAACAGGTTCTATCACTGACAGGTTGAGAGACGATTGGCAGTTAGTAGATGTTATGAAAGAAATTAATTATCCTAAATATGAAAAACTTGGTTTAGTAGAAGATGAAGAACGCATTGACTATAAAACAGGTGAAATACGATATACTAAAAAAATAAAAGACTGGACAAAACGAAACGATCATCGCCACCATGCAATGGATGCTTTGGCTGTGGCATTTACAAAAAGACAATTCATTCAATATCTCAATAATCTTAACGCCCGCCGAACAAATGAAGAACAAGGTATTTCAAACACTGAAAAAGAGGAACATGATAATTTCGCAATAACAGCAGAAGATGTCGTTTTAAATACAAGAGATGTATTAGGCATAGAAAAAAATTATTTATATAGAGATAAAAGAAATAAACTGCGATTTAATCCTCCCATGCCATTAGATGAATTTAGAGCAGAAGCTAAAAAACATTTAGAAAACACTTTAATTTCTATTAAGGCTAAAAACAAAGTAGCTACGATAAATATCAATAAAACAAATAAATCCGGAGGACAGAATAAAAAGCAACAACTTACGCCTAGAGGACAATTGCACTTAGAAACCGTATATGGTAGTGCTCAACAATATGTAACAAAAATTGAAAAAGTTGGTGCAGGATTCAATGAAGAACAAATTAACAAAGTTGCTAAAAAAGCATATCGTGAAGCACTATTAAAAAGACTTATTGAGAATGGGAATGACCCTAAAAAGGCATTTACTGGTAAAAATAGTCTAGAAAAAAATCCGATTTGGCTTGATGAATTACATACAATTCAGGTTCCAGATAAAGTTAAAACAGTGTCTACTGAAACCATTTACACCATACGCAAAGAAATTTCGCCTGATTTAAAATTAGA
The DNA here is from genome assembly GCA_963662245.2 of Paludibacteraceae bacterium. Taxonomy (GTDB): domain Bacteria; phylum Bacteroidota; class Bacteroidia; order Bacteroidales; family Paludibacteraceae; genus JAFGVL01. The sequence goes on from CAXXVQ010000001.1 coordinate 141,358, forward strand.
TAAGGTTTTAGATGCTAAAATCAAGAACATACTAGAAGCAAGACTCAAAGAATACAATGGTGATAATAAGAAGGCTTTTTCAAACCTTGACGAAAATCCAATTTGGCTCAATAAAGAAAAAGGCATTAGTATCAAACGCGTTACTATTACCGGAATAAACAATGCTGTTGCTCTACATGACAAGAAGGATAAAGACGGAAAATGTATCTTAGATGATAATGGAAATAAACAAGCTGTTGATTTTGTAAACACCGGAAACAATCATCATGTGGCTATATACCGTGATGAAAAAGGAAACTTACAAGAGAATGTTATTTCTTTCTTTGAAGCAACAACAAGAGTAAATTTAGGGTTACCAATTATTGACAAAGAATACAAAGAAGGAGAAGGTTGGCAATTCTTATTTAGCATGAAACAAAACGAATATTTTATTTTCCCAAATCAACAGACAGGCTTTAATCCTAATGAAATTGATTTACTAAACCCAGAGAATTATTCTTTGATTAGTCCGAATTTATATAGGGTACAGAAATTATCAACCAAAAATTATGTATTTAATCATCACCTAGAAACAACTGCCGTTACAGGTGACACATTAAAAAACAAGAAAGAATTATCCAATATTACATATCGATTTATTCAGAGTTTACCTCCTATTCAGAATATAGTGAAAGTCAGAATAAACCATATCGGACAAATAGTTTCAGTTGGAGAATATTAAGCAATCCAAGTGAGGGCATCAGTTTACAACTAGTGGGTGCGCGACTTTGAGTCGCACTCCCACTGCACAACCCTCACAATATGTTTGCCATAACAAATTTTCAATTCACGGGGTGACTTCGAGTCACCCCGTGAATAAAAATAGGTGCGCGACTTAAAGTCGCACTCCCAATTTGAACAACAAATAGATACCCTCATCGTATTACTTAAAAATAGTCTGATGAGTTAAGTAAAAACAGCAAAAACAAAAACATGCAATTCGAGCAAGGACATATATACCATATCTATAATCAAGGAAACAACAGGCAAACTATTTTTTTTGAGCGAGACAATTATCTTTTCTTTTTACGGAAGATAAAAGAATTTGTATGCCCTTATGCTGATGTGATTGCGTGGTGCCTGATGCCTAATCATTTTCATTTGATGGTGGAGGTAAGAGATTTATTGCAAACTATCAAACCGACTCACGGGGTGACTTTGAGTCACCCCGTGAGTGAGAAACAACGCTCCATAAATGATAGCATTGCAATTATGCTTCGCTCCTATACGAGAGCAATTAATAAACAACAAAACAGAAGTGGGAATCTTTTTAGAGAAGCAACCAAAGCCGAATGCATCTCCAAATCAGACGGAATCACACCCTCTTTTTACAACACACAATACGGCACAATCATAAACACGCACAATCCGGAAACAGAATATCCACAAGTGTGTTTTGATTATATTCATCAAAATCCGGTACGGGCAGGCTTGATTAAAAATGCCGAAGATTGGGAATTTTCGTCGTATAGAGATTATTGTGGAATGAGAAACGGAACTTTAATTAACCGCACATGCGGTGCTAAATATGGAATAAATGTGGAAGCGTGGCAGTAGTGCTGCGCTTTTTTTATTGTCAGAATGGAATTTACTCACGGGGTGACTTTGAGTCACCCCGTGAGTAAATCTGATTAAAACAACAGCCTATGATAAAGAAAACTTTGTACTTCGGGAATCCAACTTATTTAAGTTTGAGGAATGAGCAATTGGTAATAAAACTACCGGAAGTGGAACGCAATGATAGCCTGCCTGAATCGTTTAAGAAAGAAGCGATACATACAATCCCTATCGAAGATATTGGAGTGGTAGTGCTCGACCATCAGCAAATAACCATTACACATGGGCTGATGGAAAAACTACTGGATAATAATTCCGCAATAGTAACCTGCGACAAAAGCCGTATGCCCGTAGGTTTACTTTTGCCTCTAAACGGAAATACTACCCAAAGCGAACGCTTTCGCGACCAGATAGATGCATCCGTTCCATTAAAAAAACAGCTATGGCAACAAACGGTAAAATACAAGATAGCCAATCAGGCAGCCATACTGCAACAATTCCGAAACGATAAAGCGAAAAATATGTTGGCTTGGGCAGATGATGTAAAAAGTGGCGACCCCGACAATTTGGAAGCTCGTGCAGCAGCGTACTATTTTCGCAACCTATTCCCCGCCCTGCCTGACTTTACACGCAGCAGAGACGGTAACCCTCCAAACAATCTGCTTAACTACGGCTATGCAATACTCCGAGCAGTAATTGCCCGCTCACTGGTAAGTTCGGGCTTGCTTCCTACTCTAGGTATTTTTCATAAAAACAGATACAATGCCTATTGCCTGGCGGATGATATAATGGAGCCATACCGCCCGTTTGTAGATAAATTGGTGGTGGAGATTGTGGATGAAGCAGCAAAAGAAGTGGGGGCGCGACTTAAAGTCGCACTCCCACTCGAATCAACCGATACTAATGATTGGCTCCCTCTCACCAAAGAAATAAAAGCTCAATTGCTAAGTATACCCACACTCGATGTGGTAATAGAAGGCAAACGCAGTCCGCTAATGATAGCAGCACAGCAAACTACAGCTTCATTAGCAAAATGTTACTCAGGTGAGTTGCGCAAAATTTCTTATCCGGAAATGTGAGAATCAATTACGAATTATCAATTAATTACAAATTACGAATATGAAAGAGAATATTATTTTAGTGAAATCGTATGCATTTGCATTGAGAATAGTTAAGCTGTACAAATATTTATGTGAAGAAAAAAAAGATTTTGTGCTCTCTAAGCAATTACTACGAAGCAGCACATCTATCGGAGCCAATATTGAAGAGGCAGTTGGAGGACAATCGGAAAAAGATTTTATATCAAAAATAAGTATCCAGAAGCAGAATCAATGCTTAACGATTGTGAGGAGATAATGAAAATTATTGGTAGCATACAAAAAAGCATGAAAAACAAACTAAAATAATTACGCTCTCATCGTAATTCGTAATTGATAATTTGTAATTAAAAGAATATGGAACGCCTAAGCGAATACAGAATTATGTGGGTATTAGTATTTTTTGATTTACCAACAGAGACGAAAAAAGAACGGAAAATATACACCGATTTTCGTAAAAAGCTGATCAACGATGGTTTCACCATGTTTCAGTTCTCCATCTACTTGCGCCATTGCCCAAGCCGCGAAAATGCGGATGTACATATAAAACGGGTTAAAGCATCTTTACCCGAAAAAGGTCAAATTGGGATTTTGTGCATTACCGATAAACAATTCGGTGCGATGGAACTCTTTTATGGAGTAAAACAAAAAGAAGTGGCTACACCCTATCAGCAATTGGAACTTTTCTAAATAACCAACAAGTGGGGGCGCGACTTGAAGTCGCACTCCCACTCTATCTTACTCTACTCTTACAAATAAAAAAAACCGTTCACATTTCTGCAACGGTTCTTTATTCTTCATACTTTTTCAAATCCTAATACCACTTCTAAAAAATTGATTTACAAACAGATACACACATCGTCTGTATGAAGTAAGTCAAAGATACATTTTGAACCGAAGGTCACGACCAAAGGGAGTAAAGCAAATCAAACATATCAAGAGTATAGAAATAAAAAAACCGTTCACATTTCTGTAACGGTTCTTTATTCTTCATACTTTTTTAAATCCTAATACCACTTCTAAAAAATTGACTTACAAACAGATACACACATCGTCTGTATGAAGTAAGTCAAAGATACATTTTGAACCGAAGGTCACGACCAAAGGGAGTAAAGCAAATCAAACATATCAAGAGTATAGAAATAAAAAAACCGTTCACATTTCTGTAACGGTTCTTTATTCTTCATACTTTTTTAAATCCTAATACCACTTCTAAAAAATTGACTTACAAACAGATACACACATCGTGCTGTATGAAGTAAGTCAAAGATACAAGTTTGAAAGCAAATCACAGCACATTTCAAATCGTATATCAAAAATGAGTAGCTGTATGAAGTAAGTCAAAGATACAAGTTTGAAAGCAAATCACAGCGTATCGAGATGGAGGTGGAGGTTGGAATTCGCTGTATGAAGTAAGTCAAAGATACAAGTTTGAAAGCAAATCACAGCAATTCAGCAGGATACAAGAATGATGTTGTGGCTGTATGAAGTAAGTCAAAGATACAAGTTTGAAAGCAAATCACAGCGAAGCTTTAAGCGTGGATTCAAATAGTTTTGCTGTATGAAGTAAGTCAAAGATACAAGTTTGAAAGCAAATCACAGCAGACCTGTTCCCATTTTGGCAGCAATATATGCTGTATGAAGTAAGTCAAAGATACAAGTTTGAAAGCAAATCACAGCGACAATGCGCAGTCTAATGGAATTAATGAGCTGTATGAAGTAAGTCAAAGATACAAGTTTGAAAGCAAATCACAGCTGGTCTTTTCCTTTTTCCTGAATTAATAAAGCTGTATGAAGTAAGTCAAAGATACAAGTTTGAAAGCAAATCACAGCGAATCTACAGCCATGATCAAAGAGATTTTAGCTGTATGAAGTAAGTCAAAGATACAAGTTTGAAAGCAAATCACAGCAACCATTTCTTATGAAGCTTTAGAACCAATGCTGTATGAAGTAAGTCAAAGATACAAGTTTGAAAGCAAATCACAGCGAAGATGATATCGGAAGCTGATTATTCACGCTGTATGAAGTAAGTCAAAGATACAAGTTTGAAAGCAAATCACAGCTTAAGTTTTGCAATAGCCCTAGCTTCTGCGCTGTATGAAGTAAGTCAAAGATACAAGTTTGAAAGCAAATCACAGCTGAAATACTTCTTTTCTAAAAATAAAGTTGGCTGTATGAAGTAAGTCAAAGATACAAGTTTGAAAGCAAATCACAGCATATTCTTCTGTGTAAGCATTGTAACCGTAGCTGTATGAAGTAAGTCAAAGATACAAGTTTGAAAGCAAATCACAGCGAATAACGATTACATTGATCTTGCATTGAGGCTGTATGAAGTAAGTCAAAGATACAAGTTTGAAAGCAAATCACAGCGAGTGAGTTGGGTTCTCTTAGCAGAATGGGGCTGTATGAAGTAAGTCAAAGATACAAGTTTGAAAGCAAATCACAGCTAAGTATGCAGAACAGTTAGGCATTGCAGTGCTGTATGAAGTAAGTCAAAGATACAAGTTTGAAAGCAAATCACAGCTAACAACCTTGCTTTCGCTTTTGAATCTACGCTGTATGAAGTAAGTCAAAGATACAAGTTTGAAAGCAAATCACAGCTGCATAACATACGGTAATAGATTAAGAAATGCTGTATGAAGTAAGTCAAAGATACAAGTTTGAAAGCAAATCACAGCATATGTCATTTTGCACCCTCCAATATTTTGCTGTATGAAGTAAGTCAAAGATACAAGTTTGAAAGCAAATCACAGCAATACATAATCGTTACCACCATGCGTTGTTGCTGTATGAAGTAAGTCAAAGATACAAGTTTGAAAGCAAATCACAGCAATCTGAATAACCATAATCTGCGGTAGGATGCTGTATGAAGTAAGTCAAAGATACAAGTTTGAAAGCAAATCACAGCGATGTCGAGATAAACCATTTCGCTAGTAAAGCTGTATGAAGTAAGTCAAAGATACAAGTTTGAAAGCAAATCACAGCATATTTACCAACTGCTTTTGATTCATAATGCTGTATGAAGTAAGTCAAAGATACAAGTTTGAAAGCAAATCACAGCAGGTATTACAAGGATAAGATGTACACCAAAGCTGTATGAAGTAAGTCAAAGATACAAGTTTGAAAGCAAATCACAGCAGCTTTTTTATCACTCTTACTTATGATGATGCTGTATGAAGTAAGTCAAAGATACAAGTTTGAAAGCAAATCACAGCTTCTGAGGTACAAGAAGCAAATTTAAGAAGGCTGTATGAAGTAAGTCAAAGATACAAGTTTGAAAGCAAATCACAGCGGGAGTTAGGCACTTTTCACATTGGACAAAGCTGTATGAAGTAAGTCAAAGATACAAGTTTGAAAGCAAATCACAGCATCCAATCATGTCTCCAATTGCAGATATAAGCTGTATGAAGTAAGTCAAAGATACAAGTTTGAAAGCAAATCACAGCCCTTTTGGCAACTTACCACCAACCAACTCAGCTGTATGAAGTAAGTCAAAGATACAAGTTTGAAAGCAAATCACAGCTTGATAGATGATTTTGAAGAAATTGAAAACGCTGTATGAAGTAAGTCAAAGATACAAGTTTGAAAGCAAATCACAGCAAATTCTACGGCTCAATTCAAGCCTATGACGCTGTATGAAGTAAGTCAAAGATACAAGTTTGAAAGCAAATCACAGCTTAATTGCTTATAACTGAGCGCAGCTATGGCTGTATGAAGTAAGTCAAAGATACAAGTTTGAAAGCAAATCACAGCTAAACCACATCGATTACGAGTTTGAAACAGGCTGTATGAAGTAAGTCAAAGATACAAGTTTGAAAGCAAATCACAGCAGTATTGCGACAATATTGAAGAAATTAATCGCTGTATGAAGTAAGTCAAAGATACAAGTTTGAAAGCAAATCACAGCACAAAGCAAAAGCATATTACAGTTTATGAAGCTGTATGAAGTAAGTCAAAGATACAAGTTTGAAAGCAAATCACAGCTGATTAGTATTTGCTATTCTACTTTGATAAGCTGTATGAAGTAAGTCAAAGATACAAGTTTGAAAGCAAATCACAGCTTCTTTTTTAAGTTTTGTTTCAAGAGCTATGCTGTATGAAGTAAGTCAAAGATACAAGTTTGAAAGCAAATCACAGCACCACTACAAGTATGATAATAATGTTCATAGCTGTATGAAGTAAGTCAAAGATACAAGTTTGAAAGCAAATCACAGCTAGTTGATGAAGTTGAGAATTGTCGTACTTGCTGTATGAAGTAAGTCAAAGATACAAGTTTGAAAGCAAATCACAGCAAGTGGTTAATTGATAATCGTACTACTTATGCTGTATGAAGTAAGTCAAAGATACAAGTTTGAAAGCAAATCACAGCAGGTGACAATTAAAGTGTATGCAACAACTTGCTGTATGAAGTAAGTCAAAGATACAAGTTTGAAAGCAAATCACAGCCAATAATTACTGATTTAAGAAGTTATTGGTGCTGTATGAAGTAAGTCAAAGATACAAGTTTGAAAGCAAATCACAGCATATGTTTTGTTGTCTATTTTAATGCGTTGGCTGTATGAAGTAAGTCAAAGATACAAGTTTGAAAGCAAATCACAGCAGGCTTTGTTTGAAGGTCAAAAATCTATCTGCTGTATGAAGTAAGTCAAAGATACAAGTTTGAAAGCAAATCACAGCAATCAGAATAACCATAATCTGCGGTAGGATGCTGTATGAAGTAAGTCAAAGATACAAGTTTGAAAGCAAATCACAGCAAGGGTAGAAAGCCCTTTACTCTGTTGAAAGCTGTATGAAGTAAGTCAAAGATACAAGTTTGAAAGCAAATCACAGCGGATGCAAATGGTAATGAAATCGACCAAAAGCTGTATGAAGTAAGTCAAAGATACAAGTTTGAAAGCAAATCACAGCCCAAGGTATGACACTACCTTAGTGTAGATGCTGTATGAAGTAAGTCAAAGATACAAGTTTGAAAGCAAATCACAGCGGTGTGCTTTTAGTTCTTCAATGGTTAGTTGCTGTATGAAGTAAGTCAAAGATACAAGTTTGAAAGCAAATCACAGCAGGCACAATTGATTTAATAGAATGGGCAATGCTGTATGAAGTAAGTCAAAGATACAAGTTTGAAAGCAAATCACAGCTGAGTTGGTACACAGACATACAGACATTATGCTGTATGAAGTAAGTCAAAGATACAAGTTTGAAAGCAAATCACAGCAGGACGAACTAATCCTTCTTGCTTGTACGAGCTGTATGAAGTAAGTCAAAGATACAATTCTGAACCGAAGGTCACGACCAAAGGGAGTAAAGCAAATCACCCAACACAACCACTTATAGCAATTCAACATTTACCGCTGTATTATTTATCAAATGAATTGCCAAAGGCTATTTTCGGGAATTATTACAGTTGCACTACAAGCAAAAAACAGTCTTTTTGTCAGAAAAAACTTAGAAACAGTTTAAAAAATTAAATAAAGACAAGATTAACAGGATTAACATGAAATTTAGATACATTCTCTAAGCCTGTAAATCTTGTAAATCCAGTCTTATTTGTTCATTAATATTCAATCTAATAAATTTAAACAGTTTCTCAAATATCAAAATACGAGACATTCATAACCCAATTTACCAACTTCACGAAAAAATATGAGGTATTATATATTGAACAAACTATCTTTAATAAAATAAAAAGAACTACCATGCAATTACAAGACCTAGGCTACAATGCCCAAATAGAAAAGTGGGCAACAGAATACAACACAGAGAACTTTGAACTAGCTAGAGTTATTACCGAACACAAGGAACGCTATATCGTAAAAACTACTGAGGGAGAATACGAAAGCGAAATTACAGGAAACTTGCGCTATACAGCCCAAGGCCGTGAAGACTTCCCTGCTGTTGGTGATTGGGTTACTATCTCAGTTTTTGATAAGAACAGTGCCATAATCCACAAAGTTCTTCCTCGCTTCTCTATCATTAAACGACAAGCAGTTGGAAGCTCACATGATATTCAAATCATTGCTACAAATATTGATTACGGATTTCTAGTTCAGGCAGTAGACCGTGATTTCAATATCAATCGTTTGGAAAGATATCTTACCATCTGCTATTCTTCCAAAGTTGAACCCATCATAGTGCTGACTAAAACGGATCTAATTGCAGAACAAGAAGTTCAAGAGATTAAGGATAAGATTAAACAACGCATAAAAGATGTAGTAATAATAGCCATCAGTAGCGAAACTCTAAGTGGTTACGAAAAAATTAAACAAGTGATTCAAGCAGGTAAAACCTATTGCCTACTAGGTTCATCAGGTGTAGGAAAATCTACTTTAATCAATAGGCTTTCGGGCAAAGACCTTATGGTAACTAACAATATAAGTGTTAGCACAAACAAAGGCAGACATGTAACTACCCACCGCGAACTTATTATACTTGAAAACGGCGAAATTCTAATTGATAATCCGGGGATGCGTGAAGTTGGAATTGCTGATGAAGCTGAAGGACTGGAAACTACCTTTGACAGAATCATCGAACTTTCGAAGCATTGTAAATACAGTGATTGCACACACACTTCCGAATCAGGCTGTTCCGTTCTAGAAGCCCTTGAAAAAGGAGAAATTTCTCAAGAATCTTACAATAATTACTTAAGACTAGAGCGAGAAAAAGAACACTACGAATCAACCCAAGCCGAACGACGCAAAAAGGATAAGGACTTTGGCAAAATGATTAAAAACTACAAAAAATCAAATAAGAAAGGCGACTAACAGTCGCCTTAACTTTTATCTCCAATCAAACTTATATGCAACACCTAAAATGTGCATATATTCCCTTTCATTAGTCAAATAAACGGCTTTGATTGTTTCTTTATCTTTTTTGTAATCAATTTCCACATCCTTATTTGTATCAATATCAAATCGGTAATAGAATTCCAAACTGTTACGCCTATCTAATCTCCACTTCAATCCCACTTGGTTACGAATACTATTGATATAATTTCCACCTGCATAATCAGGAGCGTTTAAGGTATTACAAACTTCTATCTCATAATAAGGTTTTAGGGGCTTATTAAAAAACGCATACTCAACTCCAAACTTTGAACGAAGTATATATTCCGGGTTAGACTTCTCTAGCAAATTAGGATCATCGGTACGCACAGTTACTTGTCCTCTTTCACGCAAAGTAAATTTCCATTGAAGGTATTCATAATTACCTACTAAATCAATCTTTGCACGGTGCCTTAAGTCCCAATATTTTTCATAACCCGATTTCTTTTTACCATCATGCCATATAGACATAAAATTGTATCCACCGCCCATTTTTGCATATTCATTGAACCGATAGTAAAGAGAAATTTCAGAATAGATACGATCTAAAGTTCCACTATTTTCTTTAAATCTCATCTCCTCTTCCCACACCCACGAATAGCCTTTTCCAAAAGGTTTATCCACGGAAAAACCCACACGAGAAGTGACATCAGTCGTAGTGGTATCAGATTCATAAAAATTCTGAGCCTGACAGATTACAGAACTCAACGACAAGACTGCAAAAAGAATTATTCTCCTAATTGTCATTTCAATATATTTTAACCGATAAACTGATCTGGTTTTGTTAACGAATCAATTGTATTTGTTTCATCAACACCCAATTGATAGTACAGTTTGATAAACGCAACATCACGCAAAAAGTCAATATGACCAATCTCGATTTTTTCAATCTCTAAACCGGTACGAAGCTTCAAATCCTCCATCAGCTCTGCTCGACGAGCAGGAACAATATTTTCAATCTTATCATAAATAATCAACTTAGTACTTCTATGTTTCAGAAACTTTTGACTCTCTAATGCCCAAGTTAAACCTATTAACAATAAATTAGTAGCAACCAGTTCAGCATAGGATACCGACATTGCCAACCCATTGATCACTGAAATACCTACAATTACAAACAAATATGTCATTTCCCTAATAGGCACAGTTTCAGTACGATAACGAATCATACCAAAGATGGCAAACAAACCAATGGTAAGCCCAATCTGCATGCTCACATTCCCCATTAAACAGATTAACAAGAACATAGTAGCACTGAATATCATAAAGGTTACATAATAATCTCTACGCTGACTCTTTTTATAGTAAAAATACTGCACTATCACCCATGCTATCAGCATATTAAATGCAAACCTAATAAATAGCTGCAAAAGACTATGTGGCTCAAAAAGTGGCACTCCTAAAAACTGAGGACCTGCATACTCTAGCCCCCCATATAAATTCCCAATAACTGTGTCTGTGGCTAAATATGCATTGTTAGCTAAAGTATCGACAAATAATGAATCCATTTTTTATATTTTTTCTGTTATGTAATAAAGTTTATTCTTAAATCTATTGTTCTTAATAGATGGGGTTGTAAGAGACATTCCTATGCAATATTTACTAATGCTAACAGGCTTTACTCTTAACTTCTGTAATATCTGTTTCATCTGTGAATTATACACCCCGTCTTGTTTTAACTCAATAACCATTAAATTAGGAAGACTGACTGATGAACTCGTTTGGATATTCTGAAAATAAAGATTCGTATCAATCGTTAGTCGCTCTGTTTTTTCATTATTAACCAATGTTATTCGAGAAAAGGCAGACTGCAAATGAGGTATCAAATCCGAATGTTCATAATGAGCCTCATTATTAATAAAATCTATTGCAGATTTATTTTCGGAGAAGTCCTTGAAATCAGAATTACCAATCTCAATTCTAAGCTTATGAGTTCTTCCCTTATTTGTTTTATTCTTAATTTCTAAGAAATTTAAATCAGAGTCAACATACCTACGCGTTCTTATCTTCTGTCTTTTTAATTTTCTGTTATGATGTTTCAAATACATATCAATATCACTTGTATCAAAATAAACAGAGTCATAAGAACTTACAGGTAGTCCGTTAACAACTTGCACCCGATAAGAATCAGATGCTAAGCGAATTATCTCGGGCAAAAGATTAATATTGGCAGCAAACTTTGTATCAACGCGATTCATCAACTTTATTGATTGCATCTCGGACAACAAAATTGGCCTCATACTGTCTAATGCTGATATATTATAAAGAGGAATTTGCATTTCGATTATTTATCTGAAAATTCATACTCAAAACTTTTTATAGAATATAACTTCCCATTGGGTAAATAGTTATATTGTTTCTTTTTAGTTCCATCATCATTGTATTCATATTTCCGTACCCTTACAACTTTATTTCTATCATTATATACGACTTCCCTCTCTACCTTGCCAATGTCATTGTAAGAAGTTGTGATTCTTTCTCGTTGGCCATAAGTGGAATATTCTATTTCCTCAATTTTTCTACCTTGGTCATCATAAACAGTCAGGTGATCAAGCCATTTCGACTTTCCTTTTGAATCTGTATTCCATTCCTTTACTGTTAGGTTCTTTCTTTTTGCTCTTTTGGCTAAAGTTTCTGGACTTACTTGAGACATGGCTAGCATAGGTAATACAGCTAGCAAAACACTAGAAATTAAAATCTTACGCATTATCATAATTAAACATTAAAAAAAATCCAATTAAAAAAGTTATGAAAAGGGCTTTCAAGAAGCATATTGACCGATATAGCCTATATGCTTCTTAAAAGATTAGAAAATGAAAAAGTTTTTGATTTTAAAAAGGTCTTCCTGTAGAACTACTTCCATAGGTAGTAACCATACTACTTACAGAAATACTAGCAGCTTGAGTACCTCCGGAATAAGTTCCATCTGTAATATATCCATGAAAATCGGTTCCACCGCTCAAAGTGCCACCCTTAAGTAAAGTATAGGTACCTGTAGATAAACTAGAACTACTATACAAGAGTGTCATTTGAGAATATGTACGCGGTATCTTATAAATAAGTAATTGGTTATTTGAGGCATCTTGAAGACAAATATATTGACCACTAGTTCCTGAACCAGAATAAACAATACTACGCTGAGTACATGCACTAGATGTGGGCGTACTCGTTGCTCCACCAGTACCAATAAGAATTCCTCCGGTTATTTTAAATGTATTTTGATCACAATCAAATCCTTCTTCCGGAGCAGTTGTACCAGATGAGATTATTAATCCACCAGTTATTGTTAAAGTTCCATTTGAATCAATACCATCATTATTTGACGCATATGAATAAATATTACCTCCATTAATTACAATTGCAGAACTAGCATTGATACCATCATCATAAGATGTTATTTCAATAGTACCTGCATTTATCGTAATCGTGTTCTTACTTTCAATACCCTCAGAACCTTCTCCACCTGAAGCTGTCACATTTATAGTTCCTCCATTGATTACAATGTTACCATCAGCCTTAATCCCTTTTGGTGACGAGTCTAAAGTGCTACTATATGTGTACTGTTTTCCTGTTGTTTTCACAGTAATTGTTCCACTACTTATTAGAATTGTCCCATCAACAGAAATTCCTTTACCAGCTAAACCTGTAGATGTAATAGAAAGAGTAGCTCCTGAAAATTCTAAACTTCCATCACAATTAATCCCCGCCGGAGATGCAATATCCAAATCATCTGAATCATAATATGCAGCACCCGAAACGGTACATATAATATCACCGCCGGTAATACTCATATTCCCAGAACTTTTCAAAGCTTTTGAACCACCTCCGCTTACTGAGCAAGAGATTGTACCTCCACTTATGTATAAATCAACTTCAGCATTAATTGCATCACTTTTTTGCTTAGTTGTAGATAAAGTAATATCACCTCCGGTAATATTTACATTCCCGGCTTCACACTCTATAGCATCTGCAGTACTACTAACATTCAATGTACCTCCACTTATGTTAACATAATCATTTGCATGAATACCATCCGTAGTCGCAGATGAAACAGTAATAGTACCACTACGCAAAGCAAAATAGGTATCGGAACAAATTGCATGCTTGTAATATCCATTTAAACCAAGGCTACCAGAACCGCTTATAATAACCGGTCCCTCAGCAAATAATGTTGCTTTTTGATCTTCAGATGAAGTCGCATAGCTTGAACCATCAACTAAGGTATTAGTCCCTTTAAGTACTGTCAATGCTCTACTTTCTGATTGCAGGTTAAGTGCCGGCCCATCAGAGTTTGTAATACTTACATTACTTAAAATTAGCTCATAATCAGATGTAGAATATAATTTAAATGATCCATCTGTTGTAGTTCCGGAAAGGACATAAACAACACCTGAAGCAGTAGAATTTAAACTTACATCAGCATTTGAGATAGAAGATATTACTGTAGATAGGTTATTGACGACACTAACTGTAGAACCACTATAGCTTACATAAATAGTATCCGAGACAGTAAAATTTTCGACTAGATCTGATGATGCTAGCGAATCATCACTAATGGAGATATCAGATGTTGAACCATCTGTAGCAGTAGTAGTTGATTCGGTATCATTATCACTGTCATCATCAAAATCTTTGGTGCATGATGCTAAAGTAAAGCTTGATATCACAAGACTAACTAGCGCAAAAAGAAATAAAATTCTGTAATTTTTCATATTAAAAAACTTGTTTGATTAAACATTTTATTTTGTTTATGTATTCAAAACAAACTCATATAAAAAATTACCTAAGTGCATTTGTAAAAAATGAAACAAAAATGAAACAATCCCGTATTATCAGTTTCTTTGACTTATAGAAAATTTGTTTTAAAGTTTTATTTTTTTCTATTTTTGTCAGGCTAAAGAAATAAAGTGCAAGAAGAAAAAAACGATATTAACCAAAGAATAGCTCTGGGTGATGCAAAAGCTTTTAAAGAGCTGTATCAGCTATATTATTATGCATTATGTCGTTTTGCAAGTAATTATTTGTGCGATGATGCACAAGCAGAAGATATTGTGCAAGATGTTTTATTAAGATTATGGGAGCAACGAACTCGTTTTGCTGAAATCGCAAACTTAAAATCATATCTGTATTTATCGGTAAAAAATGCATGTTTAAATCACCTAACACACCAAAAGATAGTAGCAAAACATGCAGATATTATTTCTGATGAAATTAATTTATTGGTATTACAAACTATAAATAGCACTTTTGATGATGAAGAGCCTTCATTAGAAGAACAAGTCTTAAATGCAATTGCGAACTTACCCAAACAGTGCAGTGAAATATTTAAGCTGAAATATTTAGAAGGGAAACGCACAAAAGAAATTGCAGAAGATTTAGAGATTTCACCCCGAACAGTCAATGCACACATATACAACGCATTAAAGAGTATCAGAAACCATTTTAAAGATATTTCATTATTTCTGATTCTGAGTTTTATTTGTTTTTTTGACAAATACTTAGGTAATTTTTAAACCATACTTGTTTAAAGAGCATGCTAGACAAATCAAAACATATTGAACACGAACAGCTTATTGTTTGCTATATAAATGGAGAAGCAAATGATAAAGACAAAAAGCTTTTGCTTAAATGGCTAAAAGAGAAGCCTGAACATATGCAAGAGTTTGATAGGCTGAGATCTATTGCTAAAGCCCTTAGTTCAAAACCTGATATGTCAAGATTTGATTTAGAAAACGCAATTTCAAAATTCGAAGAAGCAATTACTACTGAATCAAAAACAATACAATTTGAAACAAAAACAAAGAAAACAATCTGGTGGAGAATTAGCTCAGCTGCTGCTGTTGCTATAATTCTGCTTGGACTATTCTTTTTCAAGTTTAATAAACCTCAAATACAGGTTTTAGCCCAAGCTGATGATGTTGCCAAAGAACTGACTCTTGCTGATGGAACTTTTGCCCTATTAAGTCCAAATTCACAACTTACAGCTTCAGAAGATTTTGGTAGCAAGCATCGTAAACTAACACTAAAAGGTGAAGTATATGTAAAAGTGAAACATGATTCAGAACACCCATTCATAATTGAAGTAAATGATGTAAATATCACAGATATAGGTACAGCATTTAAGGTTACAGCTGATTCTTTGTCCGGAAATGTTTCTGTAAAAGTTGATGAAGGAATTGTACAGCTTGATTATGCAGGAAAAACTCAAATTTTACATGCTGGAGAGTTTGCTTTCGTAAGAGCTAAAGAACGACAAATTCAAAGTGGAAAAACAGAGTTAAAACCATTAAGAAAACAGATTGAAGGCAGCTTAACATTTGAAAACACCCCATTAAATATAGTTGTGGAACGCTTAAATTCAAGATACAATGTAAAATTTGCATTGGAATCTCCTGAACTTTCTCAACAATGCATATATGCAAGTTTTGATGATTCAATGTCAGTTGAAGAAGTTACAGAGCTTTTACAAGCAATTTTAAATGTAAAAGTAAATAATGAAAACGGAGTATTAAAAATATCTCAAGCAGAGTAATTGATGATGAGATTTATTATTATTCTACTATCCCTATATTGGTTCATTAGTCCTATAAATGCAGGTAATTTAGATAAAAAAATCAGCTTATCAGTTAAGTCACAGCCGTTAGGACAAGTTCTAAAGCAAATAGAAAAACAGGCAAATGTGAAATTCTTTTATATGAGTTCTGTTGTAAACTCTCAAAAAAAAATAAGTTTAGCTGTTTCAAATGAATCAATCAGAAAAGTACTTGACAAGCTTTTTACAAATGAACCTATTGAGATTAAGGAATATGGTAAAAAAATTGTACTTTCAAAAAAAACAGTAACTAAAAAAAACGATTCTTCCATTAAGCACCCAGCTGTTATAGAAGCGCAACCACAAAGTCTTGTAAAAGAAAAGGAGAATCCGCCCACTCCACCAGTAATAAAACCAGATTCTGTAAGCATAGATAGTCTTTCAGAAGATAAACCGGACAGTGTTATCATTGAGCCGGATACTTTATTTATAGGCTCTACTCAAATTGATACTATTACCCAACCATCGTCAGATATAGTTTTAAAGGATACAATAAAAGCAATAAAACCTAAAACTGTAAGAAAAAATCCTAATGAACTGTCCAATATTTCTGTAGGAATATATGGAGTGTATAATATTGTAAATGAAAAGATTTTACAGAAGCCTGTTGCACCAAATTCATATAGTCAAATAAAGAGTTCAGAAGATGAAAGTCAATTTGTAAACTTTGGTTTATCATTTAAGTATCATTTAAACCAATTTTCTATTCAAACAGGACTTGGTCTAATGCAAAGAACATGGAAAATTAGTTTTTCGGCACCGGATACTGGAGTTGTTATTAAACCAGCAGATCCAACTAAACTTAAAGCCGCACTTTCTCAAGATTCGATGCAAAACCAAACAATTGAGACAGTTGATAACTCAAGTTTATATTTTCAAATTCCATTACGAGTTAATTATGAAGTAAAACTCAAATCATGGATTGGGATATCTGCTGGTCTAGGGATAGATTATTTCCATTTGTTACAAGTACAGGGTAAAACTTATGTAGAAAATGGAATTGAGTCTTTGTCAAAGGTGTTACAACCAAATGTATTTAGACTTGTTGGAGAAATGAGCTTAAACTTTCATATAAACACTCATCATTCTGTAAATCTTACCGCAGGATATTCTACTAAAATTAATCGTATATATCAAGATAATGATGCTATAGATAGGAGTTTTCAATTTATACCACTTGGCATAACCTATTATTACCGATTTTAATTTTACCGAAATTGCATAATAAGATTGCATGCATAATACTACTTTAATAAAGGCTCATGTTTAAACTTTTTTTTCCTTCAAACACATGATAAGGCAATACGCTTCTAAAGAATTTCTACAACTTTTGTTTAATTGCAGAATCTTTTTCTAATAATGTCTTTAAAAAATTCTTTCAGCTCAATTTAATCAGCAAAACAGTAATCTTTATAATAGAAAAGACTCGATTAATTTAATCGAGTCTTTCTTATTTCTAAAATATCTAATTCTTAGCACTTCACATTCAATCCATCTAAAACCTTTTTTATTTTCTCAAATGTAGTTATGGTAGTAGGAACCAAAGGCAATCTAAGTTGATTTTCAATGAATCCCATCATTGATAACATACACTTCACTCCCGCGGGGTTACCATCTACAAATAATAGATTAAATAACTCATTAAACTGATGATGAATTGATCTAGCTGAATTATAATCTCCATCTAATGCCAAACGCACCATGCGACTAAATTCACGAGGAAAAGCATTTCCAATTACAGAAATAACTCCCACTGCTCCTAAAGTAATTAATGGGTAAGTAATTCCATCATCACCAGAGATAACAACAAAGTCTTGTGGCTTGTTATTTATAATTTCATCCATCTGAGTCATATTACCAGATGCTTCTTTTACTCCAACAATGTTTGGGAACTCTCTAGCCAAGCGAAGGGTGGTGCTTGCTGACATATTAACCCCCGTTCGCCCAGGTACATTATATAAAACTATTGGCAATTTTGAAGCCATAGCTAATGATCTATAATGCTGATAAAGACCATCTTGCGAAGGTTTATTGTAATATGGAGTAACACATAACACTGCGTCAATTACACGAGTATCTATCTTTTGAATTTGCTCAACTAAAGTCTTTGTATTATTCCCGGCAACACCTAATACAATAGGCACTTTACCGGCAACTCTTTCCACTATAAATTGGATTACGCTTTCTTTTTCTGTTTCAGATAATGTTGCGGTTTCTGCAGTAGTCCCTAAAACCACTAAGTAATCAGTTCCATTTTGCAATTGGTAATCTACCAATCTAGCTAGCGCCTCAAAGTCAATTGTTTCATCAGGTTTAAAAGGAGTAATTAATGCAACTCCCATCCCTGTCAGTTTATTTTGTATCATCGAAAAAAGCTTATTCTTATTCGCTTATATTTTAACTTTTTGCCTGTATGCTCGTTATGTAATGCATTATTTGCTCATACAAAAACTCAACCTCAGCTTCAGGATCTATCCCAATCATTAAATCAGCAATACCCTTATAAGGTTTGTAAGCCGAAACTTTAAATTGTGATCGAGCTTGTGCTAACAAGTAATCCAAAGCATAGTTTTCTTTATTATAAAGCTGGATTACCATATCATATTCAGAGTTCATGAACTCATCAGTCAACTCCTTATTTGGAATTCGTGCAAAACCAAGTTCACTCTTACCAAAAAGCCTAAAATCTGGTAAAAGTGGCGTTTTAGGTTCATCTTTTTCTAATAATCCCCAAACACATACTTTTTTCCCTCCATTTTTCAAATCTGAAATCACTTTTCTAATAAAAGGATTTTTTTCATCCTCTTCACTCTTAAATAATATCAAGATACATTTAACAGACTTAAAATCAGGGTAATATGTATTTCTATTCTGAAAAGCTAGAACCTTCTTTATTTGTTTCTTTGCCAAATAATCTTTCAGATCATTGATAATTTTCATGCTCATCTTAGATTTCATGCAAAAGTAATAAAAAACAAGGATATTTCAATTACTGAATCATTTTCAAAAATTCATCCTCAGAAATTATTTTAATTCCAAGTTTAGATGCTTTTTCTAGTTTTGCAGGTCCCATATTCTCCCCTGCCAACACATAGTCAGTTTTTGAAGAAATTGAACCAACATTTTTTCCTCCATTCTGAACTATCATTGCTTTCAGTTCATCTCTTGAATATTTCTCAAAAGTTCCACTAATAACAATTGACACCCCATTCAACTTATCTGATTTATTTGCTAACTCTTGCTCATCAACCTCAAATTGTAGTCCAGCTTCTTTTAAATCATTTATTAACTGAACATTAGATTCTTTAGAAAAATATGCAACTATACTTTGAGCAATTTTGCCACCAATCTCGTCAACTTGTATTAAATCATCCACAGATTTCGAAGCAATATCATCTATATTATGTAAAACAGAAGCTAGCTTCTTAGCAACAGTCTCACCAACAAAACGAATACCCAATGCAAACAAGACTCTTTCAAAAGCAACAGTTTTAGATTTCTCTAAACTCTCAATTAAGTTACTGGCACTTTTTTCTGCAAATCTTTCCAGCTTCAACAAATCAGCAAACTGTAATTTATATAAGTCTGCAATATTTCTAATTAAACCAGTTTCATATAATTGTTCAATTGTTTCTGTTCCAACATTGATGTTCATTGCTTTTCGAGAAACAAAATGCTCAATTTTTCCTTTTAATTGTGGAGGGCAACCCTCCTCATTCGGACAATAATGTGCAGCTTCACCCTCATAACGAATTAATGGCGTACCACATTCCGGACAATTCTTTATGAATTCAACCTTATCACCAATCATGAATCTTGCATCTGTATCAACACCTACAATCTTAGGGATAATCTCCCCTCCTTTCTCAACAAATACAATATCACCTATATATAAGTCCAAACCTTCAATAATATCAGCATTATGCAAAGAGGCTCTTTTTACTGTTGTACCGGAAAGTTGTACCGGATCCAGATTTGCAACTGGTGTTACTGCTCCTGTACGACCAACTTGGTATGAAACTGAGTTTAAACGAGTGCAGGCTCTTTCTGCTTGAAATTTATAGGCAATTGCCCATCTTGGTGATTTCGCTGTAAATCCAAGATTCTTCTGCTGACGCAAAGAATTAACTTTCAGCACAATACCATCTGTTGCTACAGGTAGATTTTTGCGCTCAACATCCCAATAATGAATAAAATCAAAAACCTCATCAAGATTTCTACATAACTTAGATGCATCGGAAACTTTAAAACCCCATGATTTAGCAAACTGCAAATTATCATAATGATTTTGAGCAGGCATATCTTCTCCCAACATATAATATAGGTAGGCATCTAGTTTTCGTTTTGCAACTTCAGCTGAATTCTGTAGTTTAAGAGTTCCAGAGGCAGCATTCCTTGGATTTGCGAATAATGCTTCTTCTTGAGACTCTCGTTCTTTATTAAGGTCATCAAATACTTGCCAAGGCATCAATATCTCACCACGAATTTCAAATAAATCAGGAAAACTATCACCTTGAAGTTTTAACGGAATACTATTGATAGTCTTCACATTATCAGTAACATCATCCCCACTCACTCCATCTCCACGAGTTAAGGCTTGTTTTAATTCTCCATTTTCATAAGTTAAAGAAATTGATGTACCATCATATTTTAGCTCGCACACTAACTCAATATCTTCATTTATAAATTTAGTTGCTCTCTCATAAAAATCACGAACTTCCTCCTCAGAATAAGTATTTCCTAAAGATAACATCGGATATTTATGCTTATACTGCTTAAATTCTTTTGAAATATCACTTCCAACTCTTTGTGTTGGAGAGTTCGGGTCAAAAAACTCAGGGTGCAGAGCTTCTAATTCATGTAATTCTCTAAGTTTTGAATCAAACTCAATATCAGATATAACAGGTTGACACAAAACATAGTAATTATAATTATGTTGATGTAGTTCTTTTCTCAGAAGTTCTATTTCCTGCTTAATATTGGCATTCATATGTTCACTTTTTTTCGTAAGCAAATATATAAAATCCCCACTCAAATTTTGACAAAAAATAAACCGAGACTTTGTTTTCACAAAACCCCGGCTTATCACCAACCGAACAAGACTATTTGGATCATCAGACAGTCTTATTATTATACCTGACACAAAGATACACATATAATTTTAAAATCCAAAAAGTGTTATTCAAATAATTACTAATAAGTTCTTAAATTTGTATCTTTGCATAAGATACTAATAAAAATTCTAGAAATTATGAGTAAAAAAGGTTATTCTTTAAGAGATTTTGCATACAATAGCGAATGCAGCTTGAATGAAAGAGTGGAATTATTTAACAAGCATTACTTTGAACAATATGAAGAAGAAAAGTTAATGAATGCTTGGTCCCACTCAGTTGGAAAGATTGATACTGAGATGCTTGTAATTGACAAGTATACAGGTGAAGAACGAAAAGTAATAAGCTTTGTTTCAAACAATTACTTAGGATATAGCAAACATCCCAAAGTAATTGACGCTGGAATTCAAGCAACAATTGAATATGGGTGTGGAATGGGTGCTGCACCTTGTATTGGAGGTTATTCTGATATACAAAAGGAATTAGAAACCAAATTGGCAAAGTTCTTACATTGTGAAGATGCCATGGTTTTTTCTGCAGGATTTAATGCAAATTGTGGCCCACTATTAGTAATGTTAACTAAAAACGACATTGCGTTAGTTGATATGTTTGTCCACTCAAGCATATATGAAGGATTATATAACACTAATGTTAAGATTGTAAAACATAATGACCCTGAATATCTTGACAATGCCTTATCATCCTATCAAGATAAATATAAAACTAAAATGGTAATTGTGGATGGTGTATATTCTCAAGATGGTGATATCGCAAATATCCCAGAAATATACAAAGTCTGTAAAAAACATAATGCAATGCTTTGGGTAGATGACGCACATGGTATAGGTGTAGTTGGAAAAACTGGTAGAGGAGCAATAGAACACCATGATCTGTTAGGTAAAATTGATATCATATCAGGTACTCTAAGCAAATCGTTTGGTTCAGTAGGTGGTTTTATTGCCGGATCAAAATCATTAATTACATTTCTAAGATATCATGCAAAAACAACTCTTTTCTCAGCTGGCTCTACACCTCAATCATTAGCATCAGCAATAGCTGCATTAGAAATAATTGAGCATACTCCGGAGGACAGAGATAAAATACAAAGTAACGCCGCATATTTTAAAACTAGATTATCAGAACTAGGATTTAATACCGGAATAACAGAAACTCAAATTGTTCCACTAATAATTGGAAACGATTTAAAAGCATTAAAAACTGCTCGTGCATTATTAGAGCGAGGCATATATGTTGCGGCTATTACATATCCTGGGGTTAAGTCAACTGAAGCTAGACTTAGGTTTGGAATATTAAGCACGCATACAAAAGAACATTTAGATCATACTATCAATTCAATAATAGAAGTTGATAAATTATTTAAAATTAGATAGATATTAGTATATTTGCATTTCGAAATTTTATACAAAGTGGATAAAAAGAAACAAAGAAAACCTAGAAGAACCAATCAGGAATTAAATGATACTTTATTTTCAGCATTAAGTGAGATGTTGTATAAACAGAAGTTCAGAGATATTGGGATCAATGAACTATCAGCATTTGCTCAAGTTGAAAAGAACTTTATCTATAATCATTTTGGGGATATGGATGGACTTCTAAGAGAGTATGTAAAACAAAATGATTTTTGGGGAAAGGTATTAGACAAGGAAGCTTTTGCCAGTTATACGCCAAAACAAATGTTTGGCATTCTATTACATGGTCAATTTGATGCATTTTGGAATCACAAAGATTTCCAAAACATTATTCGCTGGGAAATTGCCTCTTCTAATGACTATGTCTCTGAGAATGCAAAACAAAGAGAAGCTGACGGTGAAGAATTAATAAAACACTTTGCTGAAGAATACAAAAAAAAATCAAATATAGATGTACAGTGCTTGTTTGCATTATTCTCCGCAGGAATTTATTACCTAATTTTACACAAAAATATTTCTAATTTTGCAGGAATAGATTTTTCTGATAAAAATCAAGCCCTAAGAATTTTACCAGTTATAAATAGAGTTATGGAACTATATATAAACAATGAAAATAAGAACAAAAGTGAATAACTCACTACAATAATTAAATATAAATGGGAGCTAAAATTTAGCTCCCATTTTTTGTATCTATGCTTAAGCATTATATTTTCTCTATTGTATTTGATCTTAACCATCCAATACTACCATCGGACAATTTTATTTCAATCCATCCTTCAATCTTGGATAAAATCTTAAGTTTTACTCCTTCATGCAAAACAAAAAGTTTTGTCCCTTTATCATCAGGAGTACTTCTAATTGTAACACTTGGTGTCATAACAATAGCATACTCTCGTTTTTCAAGTTTCTGTTTTTGACTAGAACTAAAATAAAATGCTGACATTGAAATAAATAGGGCTACAAAAGCTCCATAAAATCCAATTTTTCTAATCACTCTAATCTTTAAAAAGAAATAGGCTGCTATCAACAACAATCCTGAAATAAAAACAACCAGACCAAGAACTGCCCACGAGTTACTGTTCATCATATTTGTAATCGATTTCACTGCTGAAATCAAGAAAAACTCTCCTATTTCATTAATCTTATCTACTCTTTGAGAATTCACTAACTCTAAATTTGCTGTTGCTGCTTCATAAGATGGAGCTATCAATAAAGCTCTTTCATAATTTAAAATAGACTTTGCAATTGCACCATCCTTATAATAAGCATTTCCCAGATTATAATAAATTTCAGCAGACTCATCTTGTGGCTTAAGCATATTTTCATATACATGTATAGCTTGCTTATATTCTCCCGCTTTATACAATTGTGCTGCTTCTTTAAAGCTATCAACCTGAGAAAAGGCAGATAAGCTAAACAGTAAAGCAATTATGTAACTAATATATCTTTTCATTATATGAATATTTAAAAACAATCTTTACTTTATTGAATCTTGAAACTTACCAATGATAGTTGCAGCTCTTTCATACAGAACATCCATTGCATGAGAGTCTGCTGAAGGTGCATATCTAGCAAATTCACACACAGACAGAACATCCATAAACTCAGTAATATCATCTTGAGATACTGCACGACCAGATAAAACAATTGAAATATTATCTTTAGAAAGCTCTGATACCGGAATACTTAATTTATCGCTCAAATAACCCCATAAGGCTCTCAACACCTCATCATAAAATTCTGCTTTCTTTTGCTCATGCAAATATTTGTTAGCAGTTCTCAATCTCTTAATTGCAACTTTATTTGCTTTCTTGTTTTTCACTAAAATCAAATCTGCATTTTCTTTTAATCTCTTTTTATAAATAACAATTAAGCTTGCAAGTAATGCAAATGGGACTAATATCCATAACCAAAAAGCTAATGTTCCTAGGAAGAAATTTTGCTTTGGATTTACCGTATAGTGCTCAGTTTCAATATATCTAATATCTTTTCCTAAAACCTTAAGCTCCTCTTGATTTGCAAAGTTTGAAACAACAGTTTGATTAGAAGCTGTACTTCCTACCCCTTTCTTCACATGTATCTTATAACTTGGCGTCTTAATTTCCTTATACATTTTCTTATCCACATCAAAATATGTGAATGTGTATGATGGCAACTCAAAATCACCATGACTACGAGGAATTAACAGGTACTCAACTGTTTTTGAACCCTTAACACCTGAGGTTGTGTTTTTATAATTATTATTTACCTTAGGATCATAAACTTCAAAATCTTCAGGAAATTCGATCTCTGGATTTTTAACCAGTTTCAAGTTTCCATTACCAGAAATCGTATACTTAAGTGTGATTGGATCGTTAACTGACACATTTTCTGAAGTAATACTTGAACTAAAAGTGAAATTACCTACGGCACCTGAGAAATTTGTTGGTCTTTGAGGTAATTTATCTACATTAATTGTAACTGCAGGTACACTTATCTCCTTTTTAACCTCTTGATATCTATCAAAGAAATCATCAAAAATACTTCTTACCTGAGCTCTTGTTCTAACTCTCACAACTGGTTCAACTATTGCCTTATCAATTGTAATCTTACCAGATTGCTGAGGATAAAGCAATGCTTGATAAAGAACTATTGTACTGTAATTTCTGCCATTATAATTTTCCAGTTTTAACTGCGGCTGTTTCGGCAACTCAATATCCTGTTTTAAGAAACCTTTAAAATCAGGCATTTTATTCATTGAATAACCAACTATATCAACTGCAGCATACAACTTGTAGGTAATTAGCAAATAATCTTGTTCAAACAATCTTGTTTTTGAAGGTATTGCTCTTACAAATAAGTTCTCGTTAGAAATATTATTTGAACGAGGTCGTCTTGCATCAGTAGCATCTGCTGCAGATTGCGATGCTGATGACTGTTGATTTGCAGGCAATACACGGATAGTTACAGCATTAGATGTATAACGCTGATTATCAATATATATACTAGCAGCTGGAATTGTAAATGTACCTTCATTTTTTGCCATCAATGTATAAGTATATGATAGCGTTGTAGAAGAATTCACTTGTCCGTTAATAATCTGCACACTTGAACTACGAGATTCAAATGGACCAGCTAATACATCAAATGCCGGTAATTCTGGAATTCTAAGGTCTTTTGCTCCCGATTGATCTAATGAATAAACCAAACGAAAAGGCTGACCTGCAGGAATTGCCTCAGGAGCCGAAGCATTAAAATTTACTGAATAAGCATTAAAAGCACATACATTCAGTAGTATAGATAGTATTATTATAGTTTTTTTCATTCAAAATAAAGCTTTAAATAATTCGAGCAATTTACCAATCTTTCTCAACATTTCGCCTTTTAGCATTTATTTTTTGGTTCTCCTTTACCCTTTTCTGAACATCCTTTTCATCTTGCAACATTGCATCCAAAATCTGTTGAGCATTTTCTTCAGACATTTGATTCTGCTGTTTTTGCTGCTGTTGTTTATTTTGATCCTGATTTTCTTGCTGTTGTTGCTGTTTATCTTGGTTTTTGTCTTTTTTATTATCCTTATTCTGCTGTTGCTGTTGTTGTTTTTTCAGCATTTTCTTTGTTAAAGCATAATTATAACGAGTTTCCTCATCATTGGGATTCATTTTTAATGCATGCTTATATGCTTCAAGACTTTTATCATATTGCTTAGCAGAGTACAATGCATTTCCAACATTATGCAAAGCTGAGGCAACTTTCTTTTTATCCTGATTTAATGAAGCTGCTTTTACATATTTCTCTACAGCTTCGTCGTACTTACCTTGCTTATATAAAGCATTTCCTAGATTAAATGTAGCTTCAAATGACTCTTTATTTTTATCCAAACCCATTCTGTATGCTACATCCGCATCAGTGTATTTCCCCTCATTATATAACTTATTTCCTTGACGGACATCTTTTGATTCCTTTTGAGAAAACACTGATAAAAAGGGTAAAAACAACAATATTGATATAATATGTATTCTTTTCATCTTATTCAAATAGTTTTATTTTGTTCAACCATTTGTTTTTACTTTCCATAATTAGGAGTTCTACAACAAGTAGAAGGAACATTAACCCGGCAAATAATTGAAACTGGTCACTATATTCTGAAAATAGTTGTGTTTCAACCTCTGATTTTGCCATGTTGTCAATTTGTTGCTGAATAAGCTTTTGAGCCCCATTACCATTATCGGCACGAACATAGATTCCTCCTCCGGCTTGTGCAATTTCTTCACACATTTGCTCATTCAACTTTGTTACAACTACAGTTCCTGTATTATCCTTTTTATAACTTGAGGTTCCAGGAATTGGAATTGGGGCACCTTCAGGTCTACCCATTCCTATAACATTTACAGTAATCCCCTGTTTCAAAGCTTCTTTTGCAGCATCTACTGCATTATCTTCATGGTTTTCACCATCGGTTATTACAATAATTGAACGACCGACTTTACCTTTACCCTGTGGATTAAAAGAATGAATTCCCATTTCGATAGCCGCACCAATAGCCGTACCCTGTACTGGCACTAAATTTGGCGATATAGATGGCATAAACATTTTTGCAGAAATAAAATCACTAGTTATCGGAATTTGCGTATAAGCATCTCCGGCAAAAACAATTAAGCCAATCTTGTCATCTTCGAGGTTATCAATCAACTTGGATACTATCCTTTTAGCTTTTACAAGTCTATTAGGACTAATATCTTCTGCCATCATGGAATTAGAAACATCCATTGCTACAATAACCTCAACGCCTTTTCTTTTTACAGTTTCCAGCTTGCTACCAAATTGTGGTCGAGCCAAAATAAAGATAGCTATCGTCAAAGCTGAAAGTAATAAATAAAACTTCAGTTTCTTTCGACGATTTGACCTCATTGGCATCAAATAGTCTAACATGTCATCGCTTGCCAGCAATGCCAGATTTTTTCTATTTCTTATTGATAAATAGATAAACAACCCGACAAATGCAGGTAACAGTATCAATAAGTATAAGTATTCAGGACTTGCGAATCTAAACATAATTTCTCTCTCTAAAAAATAGATAAACTACTGATTTATAGCTTAAGAAACTCTTCGAAGAATTGTGTTTCGAAGAATAACTTCTAATAATACACAAATAAATGCTGCAAGTGCAAATAAGTAATAAGCTTCATTCTTACGACTATGCTCTTCAACTTTTATCTTCGTTTTCTCGAGTTTATCAATTTCTTTGTAAATATCTTCCAGTTTATTGTTATCAGTTGCTCTAAAATAAGCTCCTCCAGTTTTCTTTGCTATTGACTTCAACATTGCTTCATCAATATCTACCGGAATATTCTGATATTGGATTCCAAAAGGAGTTTGGAAAGGATATGGGGCAACCCCACGGCTACCCACTCCAATCGCATACACCCTTACTCCTATCTTTTGAGCAATATCAGCTGCGGTTTCCGGAGCAATATCACCTGCATTATTTGATCCATCTGTAAGCAGTATCACAACTTTCGATTTTGCTTTACTGTCTTTTACTCGACTAACAGCATTCGCCAACCCCATACCAATTGCAGTACCATCTTTTATCATTCCAAACTCAACCGAGTTAAATAAATTGATTAGCACATTATGATCTGTTGTCAACGGGCATTGTGTAAAACTTTCTCCGGCAAACAATACTAAACCGATATTATCATTTGGTCTACCGTTAATAAACTCAATTGCAACATTTTTAGCAGCTTTCAGACGATTTGGCTTTAAATCTTGAGCCAACATTGTACCTGAAACATCGACTGCCATCATGATATCAATACCCTCAGTAGTTTCATTTTGCCAACTATTTGAAGTTTGAGGTCGTGCTAACACTATTACTACAAGTGCAATTGCAATCATCCTCAAAATAAATGGGACATGACGAAGGTAAACCTTCTTACTTTTTGGCATATCTTTAAATGATTTCAACGATGAAATCCTTAAAGTGGTCTCTTTCTTCTTTTGCTTTAAGATGTACCACACCACCAACGGTATGATTGCTAAAAGCAAAAATAAATATATAGGACTATGAAATGTCATAATTAAAAGGCTTTAGGCATTATTATCAACACTCACATTTTCTGACTGTTCTTTTTCTTCAACTACTTTTTCTACAGGCTTTGTTTTCTCAACAAACAAAAACGCACTCTCCAAACTTGAGTCATTCTCTTTAAGCTCTGGAGTCCACTTTGCAAACTTCACTAAATCAGCTAGTTTAAGAATATTAGATAAAATTTGTTCTTGTTCAACATCCAGTACTCTACCAGATTTTACTATACTCAAAACCTCATCAGAAGTCATTTCCAAAGCTGAAATATGAAAACGATGCTCAATATATTCTCGTAATACATCAGTCAGGTCAGTATAAAAATCTTTTACTTTACCTTGCTGCCATATTTTTTCGTTTCGAATTCTTTCAAGCTCAGTCATTGCATGCTCAAATGGATTCACGATTACAACCACTTCCTCTTCATCGGAAACATTCTTATTCTTCAAGTATTTTCTAATCAAAATAAAGGCAAACACACCTATTCCTATAAATAGTAGAATAATTGCCACAATCATGGCTACATATCCCCAATCAATTGGAGCATCATATATTGGCTTAATGTCATATATTTTTGCATTAGTAGTATCAACATCTACAGGTAACACCTTTAATGACAAAGGATTTGTAAATGCTGTGTCTTTTCCATATGCAAAACCAAAAGCCGGAATATCGTATGAAGCTGAATCAAAGGCAGTAATAGTAATACTTGAATGAATTTTTAAGCTACCATCTTCAAGTTTAATCGTATCTTGTTTAGAACGATTTACAACTTCCAAACCACCCATTATTGAGTCAGCAATGAATGGGAATTGAACATTTGCATCAGCTTGTTGAACTACTTCAAAATGAATTTGAGTTTGTTGTCCAATAAGCAAAGTAGTTGAATCAATTTTAGCCTGTACTGAATGTATTTGAGCCGATGAAAACCCTGAAATACAAACAAATACTAAAGTAAGAATATGTTTATAAGCTTTCATTATTCAATCTATTTACTTCTCATTTTAAATAATCGCATCAAAGACTTCACATAATCATCTATAGTACTGACACTTACTGAATCAACATTATTCTTCATAAATAATTGTTCCAATTCATATTGGTTGTCAGCCCAACGATTTCTATAAGCCTCTTGTACAGTTTTATCAGAGCTATCTACCCACATCTCGTCGCCGGTTTCAGCATCTAACATTTTTATTAACCCAACAGAAGGAAGCTCTTTTTCCAACTGGTCATATACTTGCAATGCAATCAAATCGTGCTTACGACTAGCAATTGACAAAGAATCTGAGAAATCAGAATCAATAAAATCGGAAATTAAAAATGCAGTAGAACGCTTCTTAATTGCATTTGTAAAGTATCTTAAAGCTCCTCTAATATCAGTTTCCTTGCTTTCAGGTTCAAAGTCAATCAGTTCACGAATGATGTATAACACATGCTTTTTACCTTTTTGGGGAGGAATAAATTTCTCGATTTTATCAGAAAAAAAGATAACCCCAATCTTATCATTATTTTGGATAGTTGAAAAAGCCAGTGTTGCTGCAATTTCTGTTATTAACCCTTGCTTAGATTTAACACGAGTACCAAACTGACGACTTCCTGATACATCAATCAATAACATTACTGTCATTTCTCGCTCTTCTTCAAACACCTTTACATATGGGTGATTAAAGCGAGCAGTTACATTCCAATCAATGTTTCGAATATCATCACCGTACTGATACTCACGAACTTCAGCAAAGGTCATCCCTCTACCCTTAAAGGCAGAATGATATTCTCCGGCAAAAATATGATTTGACAAACCTCGAGTCTTAATCTCAATTTGCCTTACCTTCTTTAAAAGTTCTGTTGTTTCCATGATAAATACACTTTACGAGTTATTAGTAATAATGAGTATATACAAAGCACACACTCTGCACCTCAAGTATTTACTAAGGAACCTCAACTGCATTTAAGATTTCACTAATAATCTCTTCTACAGATACATTATTAGCTTCAGCCTCGTAGCTTAATCCAATACGGTGACGAAGAACATCATAGCATACAGCACGAACATCTTCTGGGATAATGTACCCTCTTCTCTTAATAAAGGCATAAGCACGAGCTGCTAAACCTAAACTAATCGTAGCACGAGGAGACGCTCCAAATGAAATCATGTTTTTTAGGTTCTTCAAACCATACTCTTCAGGATAACGAGTTGCAAATACAATATCGACGATGTATTTCTCAATTTTCTCATCAATATACACTTGCTTCACAACTTTTCTTGCTTCCACAATATCATTAGGATGAAGAATTGGAGAAATTGAAGTAGACATTTCTTGCATGTTTTGACGCATGATTAATCTTTCTTCTTCTTTCTTCGGATATGAAATCACTACCTTAAGCATGAAACGGTCAACTTGCGCTTCCGGTAATGGGTAAGTTCCTTCTTGTTCGATAGGATTTTGAGTTGCTAAAACAAGAAACGGTTGTGGCAACTTATATGTTGTATCACCAATAGAAATTTGGCGTTCTTGCATAGCCTCTAATAATGCACTTTGCACTTTAGCCGGAGCACGGTTAATCTCATCAGCTAAAATAAAGTTTGAAAAAATAGGTCCTTTTCTAATTGAGAACTCCTCTGTCTTCTGACTGTAAATCATTGTTCCGATAACATCGGCAGGTAATAAGTCAGGCGTAAATTGAATACGACTAAAATCTGCATCAATTAAACTTGATAATGTTTTAATTGCCAGTGTTTTTGCTAATCCGGGCACACCTTCTAGAAGCACATGTCCATCAGCTAACAGACCAATTAATAACGATTCAACCAAGTGTTTTTGTCCAACAATCATTTTATCCATGCCCATTACTAAGGCATCAACAAATGAACTCTGTTGCTCGATTTTGCTATTAAGCTCTCTAATGTCAACTGTTTGATTCATGATTTAAAAATTTTAAATACTTTATTTAGTTTCTCGTTTACAAATTTCACAAAGACTATACCTACTCTATAAATAACAAAATATTTTTATGTTAAAATATGCAAACAACCTGTTTTCAAAACATAAAAGAAGGCTTAACAAAAAATTGAAAAGCCTTATTATTTTATTAAAAACCTATAAACAATTTACTTAGAAGCATACTTTCGTTCTAACTCTGCTGCGTATTCAACACATTCAGAGTTGTTTACATCTATTAATTCAGCAGGTAATTTAGGTAATTTCACAACAAAACCAATTTGCAAATTACCTGGATTCTGTATTCTTGCTTTATTTGCTTCATAAATATAAACCCAGAAATTCTTATGACCATATTTTTCTTCTGCAATAAGAGTTAATCGGCTACCTTTTTCAATAGTAACAGAACCTATAAACTCTTTATAAACTCTCTTTTTATCAAAAATTGAGACTTTAGGTTCTTCCTTAACCGGAACCTTTTCTACCTCAACTGGTTTAGGAGCCTCTTCAACTACTTTTGATTCTTCTACCTTAGGTGTATCCACTACGGCAGCTGAATCTGCAACATTAACAACAGGTTCTTTTTCTGTAATTTTTTCTGAATTAACACTAGTTGAATCTTCTGCAGCAACCAGATCTTCCAATCTTGGAGATGGAGCCTTTGGCAACAAATCTAATTCATACAAAGCATAACCAGCTCCAGCTAACAACAATACTACAAAAGGGATAATTAACCAAGTTCTTTTTTTCTTCTTTTGAACAACTGGTATATCACGCTCATGAATCTGATAATCTTCAGGAGCATGATGATCTTCAGATTTTTCCGAAACAACAACTGGAGCTATAGGTTCTGATTTTACTTCTTCAGTTTTCACATCCTCAGAAACCATCTCAACCTTTTCTTCTTTCTCCTCAGTTTTATTTACTTCATTAAGCTCAGAAATTAAAACTTTAATTTCTTCAGCTTGCTCATTCAATTTTTTCAACGGAAGCGATTCTTCATCCTTTTTCTTTTCAGAAATACGACCTGTCATCGGTTCATTTATTGTATCCTTAACAGATGCTTCAGGTATAAACGAAACCTTATAGTGCCCCGGAATTACATATTCTTCCTTAGTTTGAACATTCACACTCTTACGAGGTGCGTTCCATACCAGTTTAAAAGTTCCAAAACCTTTAATCTTTACGATACCATCATTCACTAAGCCTTCCTCAATCGTAGATTGAAAAACTCTTAAAAAGTCTTCTGCTTTCTTCTTAGAAGAACCTACTTGTTGAGAAATTGCATCAACTAAATCCTGAATAGATACTTTTTCTTTACTCATGGTGTGGTAGTTCTTTTATTTTATCTTTATAAACTGTGCTAGTTTTAAAAGCTAACGATAATTTAGCAGGAACCATTTTTCGTTCTTTGGTAATCGGGTTGACAGATACTCGTTCAGCTTTCTTTCTTACTTCAAAAGAGCCAAACCCCTGAATGTTAACAACCTTACCATCTTGCAACTGATTTACCATTGCATCAACAGTAGATTTTAACAGCTCTTCTACTTCACTTATGGAAATATCAAGTTTTGCTGCTAATGCTGATTGAAGTTCTTTGTTATTCAAGGCTTTATATTTTTTAGTTAAAACTGACGCAATTTATCTAATTTTTATTCAAACACCAAATTTTACCCCATTTTTCCGAATAAATCGAATGGTTCAGCTGAAGTAATTTCAACCTCATAAAACTCTCCAATAGTAAGTAATTTCGTTTTTTCAATCAAAACCTCAGGGTCAACTTCCGGAGAATCAAACTCAGTTCTACCAACAAAATAATCCTCATCTTCTCTATCAATAATCACTCGAAGCTTTTGCCCTACTTTTTCTTGATTTATTTCAGCAGAGATTTCTTGTTGAATATCCATCAGCTCATCTAATCGTTGCTGTTTTACCTCAAATGGGATATTATCTTCATAGTTAATATTTGAATATGTATCCTCTTCATCGCTATAAATAAAAGCTCCAAGTCTTTCAAAACGCATTTCACGAACAAATTCTTTCAATTCCTCAAAGTCCTGTTCTGTTTCTCCGGGATGGCCAACCATCAATGTTGTACGCAGATGAATACCGGAAACCTCCTCTCTAATTCGCTTAATCAATTCAATTGTTTGCTCCTTATTGATATTTCTACGCATCAGCTTCAACATATTATCACTAATATGTTGCAAAGCGATATCTAGATAAGCACACACATTCTTATTATCACGAATAACTGGCAATAAATCATATGGGAAATGCGCTGGATAAGCATAATGTAAACGCAACCATTCAACACCTGAAATATTAGCTAAACGCTGAGTTAGCTGAGCCAACTTAAGTTCTTTATATAAATCAAGTCCATAATAAGATAAATCTTGAGCTATAAGCTGAAACTCTTTCACACCTTCTGAAACAAGCTTAGAAACTTCCGCTTCAATTTCTTCCATCGGCCTAGAAATATGTTTCCCTGTAATTATTGGAATTGCACAGTATGAACAAATTCTGTTACAACCTTCAGAAATCTTTACATAAGCATAATGTTTTGGTGTTGTGATAGTTCTTTCCCAACTCATATCTTGACGATAAACCTTACCTAAATCATTAATAATAGTAGCAAAATCAAACTTTCCATAAAACTTATCTACTTCAGGTATTTCCTTCGTCAATTCATCCATATAGCGCTGAGAAAGACAACCCATTACAACTAACTTCTTGAGCTTCTTTTTCTTTTTTCTATCTACAAATTGCAAAATCATATCTATTGATTCTTCTTTAGCATCACCAATGAATCCACAGGTATTTATTATTGCAATCTCACCTTGAGGATCGTCAGAATCATGAGTTACCTGATATCCATTTTCCTCCAATTGACGAATCACTTTCTCAGAATCAACTAGATTCTTAGAACACCCTAAGGTTATTAAATCAATACAATTCTTCTTCATACTTTATATAAAAAAAGTGAGATAGTGAGATAGCTAGCAAAACAGCAAACACTCTGTCCTACTCACCACCTCATTATCTCACCATCAAATAAATTATTCCCCAAATAAACTATCAACAAATGTCTGTTTATTAAACACTTGTAAATGTTCTATTCCTTCTCCTAAACCAATATAACGAACTGGAATTTTAAACTGATCAGAAATACCAAGCACAACACCACCTTTAGCAGTTCCATCTAATTTAGTGATTGCTAAAGACTTCACTTCTGTAGCCAAAGTAAATTGTTTTGCTTGTTCAAAAGCATTTTGCCCTGTTGAACCATCCAACACTAGCATTACATCGTGTGGTGCTCCAGGAATTACCTTTTGCATTACATTTTTAATCTTAGTCAACTCATTCATTAAGTTCACTTTGTTATGCAAACGACCTGCAGTATCTACAATTACAACATCAGCATTATTTGCCTTAGCTGAACTAAGTGTATCAAAAGCTACAGAAGCAGGGTCAGCACCCATACCTTGCTTTATTACAGGCACATCTACCCTTCCCCCCCATACCTCTAGTTGCTCAACTGCAGCAGCTCTAAAAGTATCAGCAGCACCTAAATAAACTGATTTACCAGCTTTTTTAAACTGATAAGCTAGTTTACCAATAGTTGTAGTTTTTCCTACTCCATTTACACCAACAACCATAATCACATATGGCTTTGCGTCAGATGGAATATCAAAACCATCACCATCAACAGTATTACTTTCAGTTAATAGAGCTTGAATCTCTTCCTTCAAGATGGTATTCAATTCATCTGTCCCAACATATTTATCTTTGGAAACCCTATTTTGAATACGCTCAATAATCTTAACCGTCGTATCAACACCGACATCAGATGTAATTAGAATTTCTTCTAAATCATCTAACACCTCATCATCTACTTTGGATTTTCCGGCTACAACACGAGCTAATTTAGAAAAAACACTTTCTTTAGTCTTCTGCAAGCCTTTGTCTAGTGTCTCTTTCTTTTCCTTTGAGAAAAAATCAAAAATTCCCATAATCTAATGATTTACAATTAACTACACAAACCTGCGGAGTTACTTTTTTTACGAAATGCAAATTTAGGGAAAACTTATGAAATAACCGCCCAAGTTTTTGAAACTTAGACAGTTTGTAATAAAAAAACTTCCCTATAAGAAGAACTTATAGGGAAGTTTTAATATCGTATATTAACGCTAATTATTTAGCGAAAAAATCTTTTACTTTATCGTTGTGGATAATTTCCTCTTGAAACATGTACGCTCCGGTTTTTGGTGATTTCACCATTTTGATAACCTTTGAAAAAGAGCGACCTTCACCTTTTTGAAGAGATGCTACTGCTTTCTTTGCCATATCTTAATTCTTATTTAATTTCTTTGTGTAAAGTTACTTTTCTTAAAATTGGGTTATATTTTTTCAACTCTAAACGCTCAGTTGTATTCTTACGATTTTTAGTTGTAATATAACGAGAAGTACCTGGCATACCGCTTTCTTTGTGCTCAGTACACTCCATGATAACTTGGATTCTGTTTTCTTTTCCTTTTTTTGCCATTATTCGATTCCTCCTCTAATTAAGCGTATAAGTAACCTTTTTCAGCTGCTGCTTTTAAAGCTGCATCCAAACCTAATTTATTAATTGTGCGAAGACCTGAAGCAGATACTTTTAAAGTTACCCACATATCTTCTTCTGCCCAAAAGAATTTTTTAGTAAATAAATTCACATCAAAAGTTCTTTTTGTTCTGCGTTTTGAGTGAGAAACATTGTTCCCAACCATTGCTTTTTTTCCTGTAATTTGACAAATTTTTGACATTGCTATATATCTTTATATTGTTCGTTTTATTCTATCCCGAAAAACAGTGCGCAAAGATAAGTGGTTTTTTCATTCTCGCAAACAAATCTTGAAAGTTTTTTAAAAGATTTATTCCTCAAGCAGCTCTTTTATCATTGAAAAGGCAGAAATTGTTGACATTTCAATGTTCCTATCTCGCTTTGAACCAAATCTATACTTACGACTAATCACTTTTTCTTTTGTACAGACTGCAATACAAACAGTCCCTACAGGTTTTTCCTCTGTTCCACCACCTGGCCCAGCAATACCAGAAGTAGCAACTGCAATATCTGCACCTAAAACCCGTAGTACTCCTTGAGCCATCTGCTCAACTACAGGCTGGCTAACTGCTCCATGCGTATCTAAATCCTGTTGACTAACGCCAAGTATTTTATATTTTACTTCATTACAATACGCAATGACAGAACCTTTAAAATATGCAGAGCTGCCTGGCACTAAAGTTACCAAATGAGCTATATTACCACCGGTACAACTTTCAGCAGTAGCAAGATTCAACCCTTTTTTACGAAGCATTTCTCCAACCAACTGCTCCAAAGGCAAGTCTTCTTCTGCAAAAATGGAAGCTCCGAGAATTTCTCTTAGCGGCACCAACTGCTTTTCAATTTCTGCCACCAAATCATCATGACCATCTTTTACAGCAGAAAGGCGCAACTTCACCATACCTGCCGAGGGCAAATAAGCTAAAGAAATATATTCAGGCAAGGCATTTTCCCAATCAGCAATCTTAATCGCCAAAGCGGATTCCGCCTCACCGATTACCAAAACCGTTTTATGTAAAACCACAGGCGTTTCAAACTTCTTCGCAATGCGTGGAAACACCTCATTACTCATTACCCACATCATTTCAGAAGGAACTCCCGGCATGGAAACCAAAACTTTACCATTCTTCTCAAACCAAGTTACAGGAGCAGTTCCTACCTTATTTTGAATAACAGTGCAAGCTTTCGGCACATAAGCCTGGTTGCGTGTGAGCTCATTCAGCACATGAGGGCGACCAACAAACAGTTCCTCAATATTTTTCAATACTGATTCATCGTACACCAACTCTGTATTAAAGTATTTACAAAGCGTTTGTTTGGTGATATCGTCTTTTGTTGGCCCAAGTCCTCCTGTAAGCAAAACAATATCTGCTCGCGAAAAAGCTTCTTCTACAGCATTTAAAATATGCGCTTCATCATCAGACACGGAACTTATCTGAAACACTTTAAAACCATGCTTATTTAACTCCTGTGCCATCCATGCAGAGTTAGTGTCCACAATCTGACCGATAAGAATCTCATCACCAATAGTGATTATTTCGACTTGATTTGACATGGGATTTTTTTTATGAGAGAAAAACAAAGATAAAAATAAAAAAGAGCAAGACTTATAACCTTGCTCTTTTTTATTTTATATAAACTATAATCAATATAACACTTTTATACTTTCATTCCCAACTCTGACAATATACAAACCTTTTTTTGGTAAAGCACATTCAAAATTATTTCCAGTTAGCATCTGTGAGACGACTAAAACACCATCTATCTTATAAACAGCAATGCGCGTTTCCGGCACTACTCCATCAACAAACAACTCTCCATTATTTACAAACAAATTTACACCTAACTCTCTTTCTTCTTGAACTGAAGCTGGAACATATATTTCTGTAGAAAACAAAAAATCTTTCCAACCTGTAGCATATTCATATGCTGTTTTACTTCCTGTAGGTACATATAAGTTTGCATAACAAAAAAATGCATCTGCAGAAATAAAACATTCTTCATCTATACTCGGTGGAACGACTGAATATGAATATACTGTATCTAAATTTTTACAAAGAAATGCATACTTCCCCATAGAAGTCACAGAACTTGGAATCTCAACTGAAGTCAAACTATCACAACCAGCAAAAGCTGAATATCCTATACTCCTGACTGAGTTTGGGATTTTTACTGAAGCTAACCCACTACAACCACTAAAAGTATTATCTAAAATTGAATCAACTGAATTGGGGATTGCTACTGAGGTCAAACTAGTACAAAAATTAAAAGCAGAAGCCCCAATTCTTGTAACTGAATTTGGAATAGTTACTGAAGTCAAACTAGTACAAAAATAAAAAGCATCTTCACCAATACTAGTAACCGAACTAGGAATATTAACAGATGTCAATTTAGTACAACTTGTAAATGCATTATCGCCAATACTTTCTACTGAACTTGGAATATCTACTGAGCTCAATTTTTCACAACCACAAAAAGCATTGTCTCCAATACTTGTAACCAAACTTGGGATGTTAACTGATGTTAAATTATGACAATACTGAAAAGCCCTATCCCCAATACTTGTTACTGAACTTGGTAAAGTAACAGATATCACATTCTCTTGGCCATAAAAAGCCGATTCCCCAACAGAGGTAACTGAATATATTTTACCATCATCAACATCGACTATAGTACTTGGAATTACAACATCTCCACTTAAATTAGTGTATTGCGAACCATACACCTTAACTGTCGTTGGCGAAGTTATAGCATAAGGCACATCATTATTAAAGATACACCAACCCTGAATAGCAGCCCATGAATTCATCACAATAAGCAAGTTAAATAAAAAAAGAACTAATTTTTTCATAGTGTTTATATTTTAGTTTTATGATTTCATTAAAATTAGACATAAAAATACAAAAAGGTTACACATAGCATATATGTTATTAACAAAAAGACCAACTACACTATCAGTTGGTCTTTTCAAATTTATATCAGATAAATCTTATTTCAATTTTCTAATTGCTTCCATGCGTTGCAGAAGCGTTGGGTGTGAATAATAGAAGAA
The DNA here is from genome assembly GCA_963662245.2 of Paludibacteraceae bacterium. Lineage (GTDB taxonomy): Bacteria > Bacteroidota > Bacteroidia > Bacteroidales > Paludibacteraceae > JAFGVL01. The sequence continues at coordinate 180,669 of CAXXVQ010000001.1, forward strand.
CACATACGCAGGATGTGGTTGCAGGTTGCTAAGTGATTTTACAGAAAGCTTTTTCAGTGCATTGATTAGCGACTCTCCTAACCCAAAGCTTGCAGCATACTCATCTGCCTGATATTCGTTGCGGCGAATCACCATATACATCAACACACTTAAAGTAACTGATACCGGTGTATAAAGCAATCCAAACGCTAACACATTCAAGTGGAAGTTTGCAGTTTCCACTCCAAAAGCTTGCGCTAAAGCATCTGTTTTTAGGAATAAACCTAAAATATAAAGCATTACTAGCGAATTTGCCAATGACATAAACAAACTCATTAGCGTGTGCTTTTTCTTATAATGACCAATTTCGTGAGCTAACACAGCTACAATTTCCTCTGTATTCAAGTCTTGTATTAGCGTATCAAAAAGCACAATGCGCTTTTTAGCTCCAAGTCCTGAGAAATATGCATTTGCTTTTGTAGAACGCTTTGAACCGTCAATCACGAACACATTATTCAACTTGAATCCCGCTTTTTCTGAGAACTTCTCTATTTCCGTGCGTAGCTCGCCATCTTCTAGTGGCGTTTGCTTATTAAACAAAGGCACAATTAAATCTGAATAAAACATGGTGATAAAAATGCTGAATGCACCAATAAGAATCCATGCTAATAGCCAGAACATATCACCTGCCCAGAAGTAAATCTGCTCAATCAAAGCAAGCAAACCACCACCAATCAATATAGTTATTCCCCAGCCTTTTAACTTATCTCCAATAAAGATTTTTGGCGTCAATTTATTAAAACCAAAACGCTCTTCAATCACAAAATGATCGTACACATCAAAAGGAATTGATAAAATATCATTTAAAAAGAAGATAAAACCAAAGAAAATTAATGAAACTAGAATTGGGTATTGAGTCAAGCCCTCTGCATATTTATTCACAAGAGCAAAACCACCAAAAGCAAACATCAAAAGAATTAGCAATAAGCTGTACGAAGCTGTAACTAAACCAAATTTCTGATTTGCTTTAAAATAGCGTTGTTGTTTTGCGTATTCTGCCGGATCATACAAATCTTTCAAAAGTTCAGGCAACTCAGATTTTACATTTCTAGCATTTAAATAAGATAGTCCTCGCTCAATAAGAAAGTCAACTAAAAGAATACCAATAATAATATAGGTAATGGTAGTGAAGTGTGTAAACATAGTTTTTAAGTAGATTTAGCTGGCAAAAATAAAATAGAATACTTATGCCACACCATGAATTATGTTATTTTTGTAAAAAATCAAAAAATATAAGCTTATGAGAATGTATTTAGCCGTTCTAATATTCTCCCTTACTCTAATATGGGGATTGGATTACTACATATACAATCAGTTAAAACAGAAATTAAACAGAATAACAAAAAAAGCTCTATTTTGGTTCATTTCAGTATTCTACACGCTTTTCTTTCTTGGGATTAAATTTGGTGGAGATTTAATGCACGAATACCACCAGTACATATGGCTGTTCTCATGGTTTATTTGGGCTTTCTATATGATATATGTGGCAAAGTTCAACTATTTCCTTTTCGACTTAATCAATAAACTAGTTTGTAAAATACACAAACGCAAAACACGCATTTTTACATATATAGGAATTTCACTCGCTGCGATAAACATCTTCTTATTCCTCTACGGTGCTTTAGTTACACGATTTGATGTACAAGTAAAAACCGTAGAAGTAAAAATAAAAGACCTACCAGAAAGCTTTGAAGGATTTACAATTGCTCAAATAGCCGATCTCCACCTTGGAACAATGAATCAGAATTATGACTACATTAAAAAAGTCAATCAGCTAATAATGGATCAGAAACCAGATATGATTGCCATGGCTGGCGATATGGTTAACAACTATGATGACGAAATAGATGGCTATGAAGAATCATTTAGCACGCTACATGCACCCTACGGCATGTATGCTATTCTAGGAAATCATGACTATGGCGACTACTGCCAATGGGAAAGCGACTCTGCAAAAAAAGCAAACCTTACTGGCATAGAAGATGACATTCGTCGTCTAGGCTTCACATTGTTACTTGACAGTACTGCAATTATCCACAAAGACAGCAGCAGCTTTGCACTAATTGGCTTAGAGAACTGGGGACATCCTCCATTTCCGCGTTACGGCAACTTGCAAAATGCAAAAAAAGGAAGCCAAGGACAAGCATTCAAAATTCTACTTTCTCACGACCCAAATCACTGGGAAGCAGAAGTAGTTGGAAAAGAAGATATTGATCTAGTACTAGCCGGACATACCCATGGAATGCAAATGGGAATTGATTGCTGCGGAATTAAATTTTCAGTCTCTCAATTTATTTTCAAACAATGGAATGGGTTATATCAAATTGGCGACCAAAGCATTTATGTAAATATAGGCATTGGTTATATTGGCATTCCTTGTAGAATAGGCATTAAACCTGAAATTACCATACTTAAGCTTACGAAGAAATAGGTACAAAAAAAGAGCTTTCGCATATGAACTGGACCCCTCCAATTCTGCGAAAGCTCAACCCTACTATATAAAACACCCTTTTTTGCTTATAAAGAACAGCATTTGAATCTGTTCACGAGTATAAAACAATATTGTATTTAAATGGTTCAAAAAAAGTTGTAATTTTTTTCTTTTTTTTCATACCTGCATTTACAACTCCCTATATAAGGCAGTTTATACTATCTTTTTTTCAAAAAAACTTTATCTAATCCAAATTACTCTCAAATTATAAATCAACAAATCATTTATATCTTTGAGGAAAATTATACCCGAACAGGAAAATATTTCAATATGGCAAAAACTAAATCAGTATTCGTTTGTACAAACTGCGGTGTAGAAGCTGCAAAATGGGTAGGAAAATGCCCTTCGTGTGGAGAATGGAATACTTTTGTAGAAGAGTTAGTAAGAAAGGACGCAACACCTAAACTAGCTTATGCAACGGATAAAGACTCAAAAAGCAATAAACCCCAGTTACTTTCAGATATTGAGGTTCAAAACGAACCAAGAATAAATACTCAATGTGGAGAATTCAACCGCGTACTAGGCGGTGGTCTAGTTCCAGGTTCTCTGGTGCTTATAGGTGGCGAACCCGGAATTGGTAAATCAACCCTTGTACTACAAGTAGTACTACAGATGCAAGGCAAGAAAACCCTATATGTATCGGGTGAAGAAAGTGCCAAACAACTAAAACTGCGTGCAGAAAGAATTTCTGTTAAAAATGACTCTTGCTATATCGTAAGTGAAACCTCACTTGAGCAAGTTTTTGTTCATATCAAAAACATACAGCCGGAATTAGTCATTATTGATTCAATACAAACGATGTATACAGAGTTAGCCGAATCCTCACCGGGGTCTATTACTCAAATTCGCGAATGTTCTGCATCGATACTTCGCTATGCAAAGGAGAATAACACTCCTGTCCTGCTTATTGGGCACATCACAAAAGATGGCAACATTGCCGGACCAAAGATCTTGGAACATATCGTAGACACAGTTCTTCAGTTTGAAGGCGACCAACACTATATGTACAGAATTCTGCGTGCAGCTAAAAACCGTTTTGGAAGCACTTCTGAACTAGGAATTTTCGAGATGCGCCAAGAAGGTTTACGCGAGGTTTCCAATCCATCCGAACTACTACTTTCTCAAGACCATGAAGGAATGAGCGGTGTAGCAATTGCAGCAGCCATTGAAGGTATCCGTCCTTTCCTGATTGAGGTACAAGCTTTGGTTAGTACAGCTGCTTATGGAACTCCACAACGCTCAGCAACAGGCTTTGATACTCGACGCCTAAACATGCTGCTAGCGGTACTGGAAAAAAGAGCCGGATTCAAATTAGCTCAAAAAGATGTTTTCCTAAACATTGCCGGAGGATTAAAAGTAAATGACCCTGCAATAGACTTGGCAGTTATGGCATCAGTGCTTTCATCAAACTTTGATATTGCAATTGAAAGACAAATCGCTTTAACAGGAGAAGTTGGCTTATCAGGAGAAATTCGCCCTATCAACAGAATTGAGCAGCGAATAGCTGAAGCTGAAAAACTTGGATTTAAAAAGATAATTATCCCATCTAGCAATGCTAAAGGGCTAAATAATGCTGACTATAAAATTGAAGTAGTGCCGGTAAGAAAGGTTGAAGAAGCATTTAGAATACTATTTAAAAATTAAAAAACGCTCGTTTAATATTAAGCGAGCGTTTTTTTTTAAAATCTTCTTACTATATAATTCTTAGCAGTACTCTCTTTTCGATATTTATTAACTGAAGTGACCACAAACGAATAAGAACCCATAATTGGGGTTGCATAATTTGTTATATCAAAACTAGTTTCTGTAGTCACACCTAAAATATTATCAGCATTATTCATATCACCAATATCTTTTCCTTTAAAGGCATACACAACATAATACGACACTTGCTTTCCACCTTCTTCTTCCACTTGATTCCACGAAAGTTTTAATCGACCATCTTCATTATCAATAGACAATCGTTTTGGTTGTGAAGACGCTTCTGCATCAACATTATTATCACAAGGGACTAATGCCGGTTTGGAATAGAAACTATTTTTTAATGAATCATTCAAGCCTTGAAGGTTTTTCATAAATGTTTTCGCACTAAAAAACATCGCTCCTTCCACAGCCGTATTTTTCTTATTACACTCCATTTGACGCACTAATTCATTTGGAGTTTTCCATGCTTTTGTATGATATTGCTCAAAACCTGAAACATACAAACCTGTATACAAATGCTTACCATAAGTATTCTTTGACCACCAATCAACAAGTGTTCTATAATCTAAGTTCTTTTTACCAATCTCCCAGTAAAGCTGAGGAACAACATAATCAATATCACCATCTTTCAACCATTTAAGCACATCAGCATACAAATCATCATAGTTTGTCAATGCATTTTTGGTTGCTGAACCACGAGGGTCTTGTCCTTTATGTCTCCAAACCCCAAACGGACTAATCCCAAACTCTACCCACGGTTTAATTGACTTAATCGTTTTGCTTAACTGCTTAATAGTAATATTTACATTATCTCTGCGCCAATCATCTTTATGCGTAAACCCTCTCGCATCCTTAAAGAATGAAGCATTATCAGGAAACTTCTTATGAGCAACCGGGTATGGATAAAAGTAGTCGTCAAAATGAATTGCATCCAAATCATAGTTCTCAACTATCTCTTTTACAATATTATTCAAATACTCTCGTGTTTCTTTCAAACCAGGATCAAAATAATATTTACCATCATACTCAACGAATAAATGGCGTTTTTTATTAAAGATATGATCTTTACTAAATAAAGAAACATCGTTATAATTTAATGCACGATAAGGATTTATCCACACATGCACCTCCATACAACGCCTGTGAGCTTCATCGATAATAAATTTTAATGGATCATAATATGGATATGGAGCCACCCCTTGCTTACCTGAAAGCCACATACACCATGGCTCAATACATGAAGGGTAAAACACATCGGCACAAGGACGCGCTTGAAATACAACTGTATTGATATTATTAGCCTTAAACTCATCAAGCATCTTTATCATCTCAGCCTTTTGCTGGTCAGAAGACAAACCTTTTGAGGATGGCCAATCAATATTAGTCACGGTAGCTATCCATACTGCCCTCATTTCCCTTTTTGGAGAATTTGCAATCGTAGAATGTAAAACAAGAAAAAACAGAGCAATAACCGATATAGAACGCATAACTTATTTTGTGATAATTTTAAAAAAGTCGTGCAAAGATATAATAATGAATAGGCTTTCGAAATAGGGAAATCTGTTAAATAATAGTTATTTAAAACTACCTCAAAAGATTTTAACATGGAAAACTTATTGTTAATGGAGATTTAACAAGAAAATACTATAAAAACAACCTGTTGAAAACTATTTTTTGTAATTTTGTCAGTCTAGCATGAAAAATTTTCAGTATCACACATTCTCAAAATAAAAAAATATGCAACTATCTGAAATACAAATGATAAAACAAAGGTTTTCAATTATTGGAAACTCTTCTTTATTAAATAGAGCAATAGAAGTTGCGGTTCAAGTAGCACCTACTGATTTATCGGTACTAATTACAGGTGAAAGTGGCGTTGGTAAAGAAAACCTTGCAAAAATAATTCACCAACACAGCCACCGTAAACACGGATCATATATTGCCGTTAACTGTGGAGCCATCCCAAAAGGAACTGTTGATTCCGAATTATTCGGCCATGAAAAAGGCTCATATACAGATGCTAAAACCGAAAGAAAGGGATATTTTGAAGTTGCAGAAGGTGGTACAATTTTTCTAGACGAAGTAGGTGAACTACCCCTTGATGTACAATCAAAATTACTTCGTGTACTGGAAAGCAAAGAATATATGCGCATTGGTTCATCTAAGATTCAAAAATCAAATGTGCGAGTTATTGCTGCAACCAACTTAAATATGTCTGAAGCCATATACGATGGACGATTCAGAGAAGACTTATACTATCGATTAAACACAATTCCTATAACGGTACCACCTTTACGCGAAAGAAAAGAAGATATCCTTTTACTATTCCGCAAGTTTTCATCTGACTTTGCAGACAAATACCAAAGACCAGCAGTACGACTAACAGAAGATGCTCAACAACTTTTAGCAAATTACTACTGGCCTGGAAATATCAGACAATTAAAAAACATTGCGGAACAAATTTCCATTATAGAACAACAAAGAGATATTGACGCCCAAGCATTACGGATTTATTTACCCAACAATGAAGGGCAACACCTCCCTACTCTTTACAATGCGAGAAATGAAGAAAAATCTTTTAACAGCGAAAGGGAAATTCTGTATCAAGTCTTATTTGACATGAAAAAAGACATGAATGACCTCAAACGCTTGGTACATGACATCATCAATAATCAGAACACAAACTTCTCTGATATTGATTTTGAAAAACATTACCCAATACTAAATGATCAAGAAAACCTCTATCCTAGTAATGGAAATACCGGCAAGATTCACGAAAGTCAAATCCAAGACACTGAAGAATATGTAGAGGAAAGCCTTTCATTGGTAGAAGTAGAAAAAGAGATAATCAAAAAAGCACTGGAAAAACACAATGGGAAACGCAAATATGCTGCACAAGATTTAGACATTTCAGAACGCACATTGTACAGAAAAATAAAAGAATACGGTCTTGAATAAAACTACAATTAATTATATGCTAAGAAAAACGCTTATTGCTAGCCTACTAATATTAGTAGCAATTTCATGTTCTGTTTCATATAAATTTAACGGAGCATCCATTGATTACACAAAGACGAAAACTATCTCAATCAAAAATTTCACAAACCTTGCACCATTAGTAAACCCATCTCTTGCTCCAAGTTTTAATGAAGGATTGAAAGACATCTTTGCTAAACAAACCAGACTTCAATTTGTAAAAACAAATGGCGACTTACAGCTTGAAGGTGAAATAACCGGATATGACCTAACACCGATGTCTGTTCAATCTGATGCAATTGCCGGAGAAACACGACTTACAGTAACCATAAATGTTAGATTTACGAACAAATCTAACCCAAGTAAAGATTTTGAGAGATCATTTAGTGCATTCCAAAATTTCGCCAATACTCAAACTCTAGATCAAGTGGAAAGCGAAATATGTGATGCTATCATTACAGAACTAACAGAAACCATCTACAATGAAACAGTAGCAGATTGGTAATTCCCCAAAGGCTATCTAAGCTAAAAACATTTTTTGAAATGTTCAAAAAATATATTTACTTTGCACACCTTCAAATTAAAAACAGATTTTAATATTAAAAATAAAAACAAGAATAACATGTTTAATTTATTAATTGCATTAATCGTTATTGCATCAGTACTACTTATCGTTATCGTTTTAGCTCAAAACCCTCAAGGTGGAGGTTTATCTCAAGGATTCTCTTCTTCAAACCAATTCTTAGGAGTTCAAAGCACAAACAATTTTTTAAATAAAGCAACATGGAGCCTAGTTGGATTCGTTGCATTTGCTAGTGTTATTACTGCAGGAATAAGCATCAGCTCTACAGACAATACTTCTAGTGATTCTGAAGTGATTAAAAATGTTCAAGCTGAACAACCTGCTAGTCAGGCACCAGCTGCTAGTAAAACAGCAAATCCTTTTAATGCAAAAGAAACAAAATAGTCATCAATAAAGATTATTTAAAAAAGAGAGCTAAGAGCAGTCATGGTCGGAAGATTTTATCTTCCGACTTTTTTTATGTTTTAAACATTAAGTTTGGGTCTCCTCCGCATTGTTGAACTATCATTGCCATTCCAAGATTTCTAATTTCCATGGACAGTCTTCTTTTTGCCGTAGTGTAACTTATGTTGTTTATTTTCTTGTAGATAAGAATAAGCATTGCAACAATTAAGGTCATGTATAAAATCACTTCAATTCCATTCTTATTTAACGAGACTAAATGGCTGACACTAAGTTCTTGCTTTATAAAACGGAAAAAAACTTCAATGTCCCATCTTCGTCTATAAGCATCTGCAATTTCTTGTGGAGTTAGTTTAAAATCATTAGAGATAAACCAAAATTGTTTTTGAGAATCATCTTTTCTTTGCCCTATGATTAGCCGAAAAGGCTGATCAAGGAGTTCTTCGCGATAGTGAGTATTACCTTTTGTATTATTAATTTTCACTCCAGTATACAGAAACACTTTACTGTCCTTGAGTAGCGTTAATTCGCCTAAATCCAACGAGGTATTATCATTAATTAATGATTCTAGTTTTTCGTATTTTCGGTTTTCTTTTAATCTGGCCACAAAGCTTATTTCTTGCTTAGAAAAGTCTTTCATGGTTCTAGAGGATTGCAGTCCTCTATCTATCACATATAAATTGGTGTGACCTACTTGCTGCTTTATATGAGAGAAAACCACTTTAGGTAATGCAACATCTTCGCTGCAATGGCTTTGTTCAGTAAACACTTGCGCTTCACAAGGAAATAATCCATCAAAAGCAAGACTGTACTTAACAGCTTTCTTTCCACATGAATTATGATTTAAACCTTCAATGAGTTTACCCGACAAATCGTAAACCATAGAGCTGTCAACTCGTATTAGATTATACTTGTCTCTTTCAGTTGAGCTATATAAATCTGAGAACTGAGTATAAATGCATTGATAAATTTCTTTAAAGTAATTAGAATCAATCTTTGAGAGTCTCTCTGAAATAGAGCTTCGTCGAACTTTATCTTCTTGATCAAGATTGAACAGAAGTTTAAAAACAGAATCGTTAAATGTGTCTTCTAGACTTCTTTGACTTAGCCTCTCATTATTTAAAAGCCCATAGAGTAAAAGATAAAACATCTTTTTACCATGTAATACTTTTGAATAATGGTCAACCTTAGTGGTTTCTGACAAATGACTTAATAATGCTTCAGGGATTACATTAAGTATCTCTGATGCGGTTACTTTGTGATCTTTAAATACTGACATAACTATTTGATTATCAGACACAAAGATAGTGAAAACATATTGAATATGCAGGTTAATTCATTGATATTCAATTGATTAAACACATTTTTATAAACAAAAAAATGGTCGGAATTTCTTCCGACCATGACTGAGCTAAGAGCTCTCTTTTTTTTACCCCCCACATATACTTTCCAGTATCATAAAAAAGCTACTTTCAGGGACTTATAAGGGAAACACATGAACAATTCATGTGTTTTTTTGTTATAAACAATTGTGCAGCAAGATGTTAAAAAACATCATTTATGTCATGTGTTAAATTTAGAAAAAACACTAGAGAATTAACATTCTTTTTTATCTTTGTATGTTGCTCTATTACTAGAGTTTAGCTAAAAATCAAACACTCAAATTCTATAGTTAATAACTGTAAATTGAGTAACAAAAATCTTATCAGAAAATTAAATCCACACGATACTATGAAAAAAGCATCTATCCTAATAGTTTCACTGCTGTTATCATTAACCAGCCAAATATATGGACAAGACGGACCTCAGTTAAGAGGAGCAAGAGGCACAATAACAAGTCTTGAATCATCTTATTGTAATAATGAAACAAATGATGACATTGTCCCTAATACTTGGGAATCAGAAACAACTATTTGTCTTTGGGGAGTATATACAACTGATGGGCTTAGTCATCCAGGATGGTATTCAGTAACTGGTACCGGAACTTCAACAGTACTACACTTCAATCCAGATAAAGTTGAGTCAAAATATTATGGAGATACTATCCTATTTGAATGCACTCAAAAAAAAGGTATTATTTCTCTAACCATTGATGCAGATATTACATATGTCTACCCCATCCCAACCAAATACACAGTAACAGGCGACACGACAATATGTCCTGGAGGAACAGCTACAATAAAACTTAGTGATACTGATAGTGCGGATGTGCAATATCTTTTATACAGAAATGGTGGCTATACAGGACTAAGTGCTTTAGGAACAAAAAGCAATATAAGTTTCGATGTAACTTCAGCAGGCACATACACAATAAAAGCTAGAAATACACATGACAATGGCTGCATCACTGACATGCTTAGTTCTGCTATTGTTTCTTTATACACAGCACCAACCCCAACTATCAGTGGAGATAACTCTGTCTGCATTGGTAGCTCTAATATTGTATACACCACACAAACTGGAAAAAAGAACTACACATGGACTATTAGTGACGCCACTAGTACAATTGTGAGTGGGACTGACACAACATACCAAGCAATTATAAATTGGAACAGCTCTGGTAATAAAACTGTAAAGGTCAATTATGAAAATGAATTTGGTTGTTCTGCAATAAATCCAAGTCAATACAATGTAGTAGTACGCACACTTCCAATTCCAACAATAACTGGTAGCTTAACAACCTGTCAAGATGGACCATACACATACTACACACAAACAGGTGGCACGAACTACGATTGGCAAATTACTGGAGGTACAATTACTTCAGGGCTAGGAACACGAATAATAACAGTAAACTGGGACTCAATTGGCACACAAAGTCTATCAGTAACCTACACTGATGCATACGGATGTGACCCAATTACTCCTACTACGGTAAATGTAGTTGTAAAAGCAAGACCAACACCTACTATCTTCGGCGACACAGCAGTGTGCAAAGGAACAACAAGTGTTATTTACCAAACGGAAGCGGATCAAACTAGTTACACTTGGACAATTACGGGCGGAACAATTACTTCTGGGGCAACAAGTAAAGATGCAACTGTTACATGGACAACCGTAGGTGAAAATTTAATTAAAGTAAACTATACAAATGCAAACGGCTGTAGAGCTCTATCATCAACAGAATACACTGTTACAGTTGACCCACTACCTGTCCCAACTATCAGTGGTGACCTTGTTATATGCGAAGGAGATACACAGTCGGTATACAAAACAGAAACAGGAATGTCTGATTATGCATGGACAATTTCTGCAGGTGGGACAATTGAATCTGCAACAAATATTGACTCTCTTGTTGTGACTTGGTCTGGTACAGGCACAAGATATGTATCAGTAACTTACAAAAACAGTACTGGCTGTGCTCCAACCAGCCCAACAACAAAATCGGTTAATGTAAGCACCAGACCAACACCTTCTATTACTGGAACCGACACAGTTTGTGATGGTAGCACTGATGTAATTTACACCACCCAAAATGGATATTACAACTTTGATTGGTCAATTTCTAGTGATGGTATTATAACATCTGGTCAAGGTACACGACAAATAAAAGTTACATGGACAGGCACAGGCGATAAAAAGGTATTTGTAAATTATGAAAATGCTGCCGGCTGTAGCGCTTTAGTTCCTGCGAGTTTTAATGTACATGTAAAAGAGAAACCAACACCAACGATTTCAGGCTCACAAGTATTTTGTTTAGACTCCACATTAACTAAAACATATAATACAGAGGCTGGTATGAGTAATTATGTTTGGACAGTTTCTAGTGGTGGCACAATTGTTTCTGGAGAAAACACAAACACAATAGGTATAAAATGGCAAACTACAGGAGAAAAAATAATTACTGTAAATTACACAAATAATATTGGATGTTCTGCACCAACGCCTACAAGAGATACAATTACAATAAACCCAACCCCTACTCCTGTAATTTCAGGTTTAAGCACTGTTTGTAATGGTACAACTGAGATTTATACAACTGCAAGCGGAATGCCTAGCTACACATGGCTTGTCCCTTCAGGTGGAACTATTACAAATGGCCTTGGCACAAATGCAATCACAGTAACATGGACCTCAGCAGGTGCTAGAACTATAGAACTAAATTACACAAACTTATATGGGTGTATAGCAAAAACAGCAACCATAGATACTATTCAAGTTTTAGCAGCACCTACCCCAACAATTACCGGCCTTGCAACTGTTTGTGAGGGCTCAACTAGTGTTGTATATACAACTCAGCAAGGCATGTATAATTATGACTGGAATATTTCTCCAAAAGGAACAATTGTCAATGGAGAGAATACATATCGAATTGAAGTTGATTTTGATACAACTGGAGTACAAACACTGACTGTAAACTATGAAAATTCACTAAACTGTGCAGCAGCAAATCCAGCATCAAAAACTATTAATGTCGTTGCACTTCCAAAACCTTCAATCAAAGGAGATAGCACTGTATGTGAGCTCGACACTATTACATATACTACGGATTTAGGAATGAACAATTACAACTGGACGGTTAGTATGGGGGGGAGTATTGTTTCCGGACAAAACAAAAACACAGTAGTAGTTGCTTGGAATACTTCAGGTGCACAAACCATTGCTGTTTCATATAAGAATGCAATTGGATGTACATCTAAACCAAAAACAGTAAATGTAACTGTTAGCCCAAAACCAACACCTACAATAACAGGTGCTGACACAATCTGTGTTGATGAAGTTACTACATACTCTACTGAGTCTGGAATGTCAAACTATAATTGGACGATTATTGGTGGTGTTATCAACTCAGGTCTTGGTACAAATACAGTAAATGTTAGGTTTACATCATCAGGAGAAAAATACCTTAAAGTAAATTATGATAACACAAGTGGTTGTAGTGCTACTATTGCAACAACGGATACCATCTTTGTAAAACCAATTACAACTCCTACAATTTCTGGAAGCACAATAGTATGTACGGGTACAACAGGAATCTCATATACTACACAATCCGGAATGAGCAACTACATCTGGACAATTAGTTCGGGAGGAACAATAAAATCAGGTCAAGGAACAAACGAAGTTATAGTTGACTGGGGAAACACTGCATCAGGACAATCAATATCAGTAATTTTTGATGATACAAAAGGATGTAGCCCATTAATACCAACATCACAAGTTGTAAATATAGTTGCAGAACCAACGCCAAGCATTAATGGATACTCAACAGGTTGCCTTAACCAGACAACCGACTTTACTACTGAATCGGGTATGTCAAATTACAGCTGGAGTGTAACAGGAGGAGCAATTATTAGTGGAAACAACACAAATGCCATCACAGTGAGATGGACTTCTACTGGACAACAAACTGTCTCATTAAATTATACCGTTGCAGGAAATTGTACTGCTGACACGGCTACTTTAAAAACAGTCACAATTTATACACCACCTACTCCAATAATAACAGGACCGGACACAGCCTGTGCAAATGGAGGTAATGTGCTATACACAACTGAAGGTGGTATGACAAATTACACATGGAGTTCTTCTGGTGGAGGTGTCATTAATTCGGGTGCAGGAACAAATACTATTGAAATATCTTGGACTACATCTGGAAATAAAACTATCTATGTAAATTACAAAAACAATGATGGATGCTTAGCTCCATCTCCAACATCTAAAAAAGTATATACAAAAGAATCTCCAAATCCAACAATAAGCGGTACAGATACATTATGTTTAGGAACCACAGGAGTTAAATATATTACAGAATCTGGCATGAGTAACTACATTTGGTCAGTTTCTTCGGGAGGAATTCTTGTTAGCGGACAAGGAACTGACACAATTGTTGTTGACTGGACAAATAGTTCAGGCACACAAACTGTAAGTGTAAACTATTCAAATACAAATGACTGTCAAGCGGCAAAAGCAACTATAGACACCATTTATGTTAGCCCTCTTCCTAAACCAAAAATATTTGCATCTAACGGAGGTTGTGTAGGAACTACAACAACATATACAACAGAATCGGGAATGTCTAACTATGTTTGGACATACACTAGTGGTGCAACTTATATTAGTGGGCAAGGAACCAATACTCTTGTTGTTAAATGGAACTCAGTATCTACTGACACCATAGGCATCACATACACTTCTACTTTAGGATGTAACCCTACCAAACCAACAACTAAAATAGTAAATGTATCAAATCCACCTACAGTTAACCTAACGGCTATTGATAATCCAACTTGCCAAGGCGAAACTGTAAACTTAACAGCAACAACCGGATTAGCAAACTACAAATTTTACATTAACGCCTCTAGCATAAACAATGGTTCAAATAATATTTATTCAACAACTACATTAAACAACAATGACTCTATCTATGTAGTTGGAACTTCAATTGAAGGTTGTAGCTCATCAAGCACGCCAAAGGTTATAATGACAGTATATGATTCACCAACGGCATCATTGTCTGTAAGCCCAAGTACCTCAATTATAGAAGGAACAAATGTTATCTTCACCGCATCTGGTGGTAATGATTACCAGTTCTTAATAAACGACAGCATTGTTCAAGATTACAGCATCAATGAGACATACTCTAGCTTATCTTTAAAAGATAATGACACAATACTTGTCAAAGTATCTAATGCAAATAACTGTATTGATACTGCTTCAGCAATCATTTCTGTTTTAGATTCTATATCTAGAAAGGATTTATTTGCATCAGATACAGAATATTGTTCAAGTGAATCAGGAGTGACTGTATATATCAATAATCCACAATCAGGTATTACCTATGAGTTAATTAGAAAAAGTGATAACCACAACTTTGGAACAGGCTCACAATCTGCATCAACTAACACATGGGCTAATGTTACAACATCAGCAATTGGTACAGATAGCTTTAAAGTTTATGGATATTACCCAGCATTCCCAAGTAGTAAGGTTCAAATGAAAAACACTATCAACATTACTCAAGTTGGAACTCCTACTGCATTCAGCATGTCTCCTACCGGAACAGTAATTGACTGTAATGGTGGTACCGGTTATGAAATCAAATTATCTAACTCAGAAATTGCTGTTCAATATATTTTATACAAAAATGGCTCTTCTACAGGAGTAATCATTTCAGGTACTGGTAACGAAATCAGTTTTGGAAATCAAACATTAGAAGGAACATATACCATTTACGCAAAACATTTAAGTGCTGGATGTGAGAACACCATGACAGGAACATTTACAATTGACTTAAACAGCACAAAAACAATCTATAATTTAACATCAACCCCAACAAGCGGTAAATTCTGTGAAGGATCAAATGGTGTGGAAATTATCCTTAATGGTTCGACTAATAATGAAACTTATAATTTATTATTTAACAACTCAACCATAGTAAAATCAATTACCGGAAATGGAAATTCAATCAGTTTTGGACAATTTACTACAGAAGGAACATACACCGCATCTGTTGATGATTCTGGTTGTGGAGTTTCTATGAATGGAAGTGTTGATGTTATTAAAGAAGCTAAACCTACGGCCTATACTTTATATGCGAGCAACAATGGCTATTACTGTGAAGGAACTAATGGAATAAGTTTATCTCTAAGTGGTCAACAAGTAGGTATTGAATATCAACTAATGATAAATGGAACACCTATTGGTTCAGCTATTACCGGAACAACTGCAGGAGTTGCTTTAGATTTCCCAGGCACATATACTGATGAAGGCTTATACTCTGTTGAAGCAAATATCTCTGGTCTGGATTGTACAACAGCTAGTTTGAATAGCATCTCAATTACTCAAATAAAAAATCCAAAAGACATAGCCATTACAGGTGACACTGCATTTTGTGATTTAGGAGGTTCGGCTTCGATAATTTTATCATCGACAGAGTCAAATGTGATTTACAAGTTATATTTAGATGACATTTACACCGGAGACTCAATTATTGGTAATGGTGGACAAGCAAACTATACAGTTACAAACGAAGGAACATACACTATTGAAGCAAAAAGAAAACTTGCTGCAACTACTTGTCCGATGTTCTTATCAGACACTATTAATATTACAAGAACTGCATTACCAGATTTGAAAAACATTACAGTAATAGATGGTACCGACTGTTCTAACGGAACTGTTATCACAATTGAACTTACGCAAGTAGATGTTATTTACACTCTTTATAATAGAACTACTGGATTACCGGTAAGTGGCTATCAATTAATTGGCGATGGTTCTGATCTATCATTCCCTGAAATAATTGATACTGATACATACTATTACATTATGGCAAGCAATAATGGCTGCCCTATAGAACTTACACAAGCAGATATTTATGTAAATATTCCCGGGGTAGTTAAAAAACAAAATGTATCTGCCCCATCACCAATATGTGAAGGAGACAACTCTATTACATTAGGACTTGATGATACTGAAAGTGGTATTAATTATAAGCTATATTTAACAGATGGAGACACTATTAATCACACGGATTTATTAATTGAAACAATCATTGGCGATGACAACCAAATGAATTTCTCAACTAATATTACCGAAGCTGGTGAATATTATGTTCTTGGGATTAATACAGTCACTTCTTGTGAAAATAGAATGACCAACTCTCCAATAATAAGCTTTAATCCTCTACCAAAAACATATGATGTTATTACTGATGGACTTTTCTGTGATGCAACTTTAGGCACAAGCATTAGGTTAAACTCAACAGAAGTGGGAACAGTTTATCACTTACAATTATTAAACAGTGATTATACTGTAAACTCTGAAGTTAGCCAAATTACTGGTAGTGGAAGTGCCATTAGCTTTAACAATATTGCTACAGAAGGAAAATACAATGTATATGCAGAGTCTTCTTTAGGCTGTACATCAAATATGAATGATACCGTTGACATTATTCAAAAAAACGACCCTACCCTATTTACAATCAGTGTTGATAATTCAGCATTTTGTAATGGAGGAACAGGAGCTGACATGTTCATTAGTGGTACTGAAAATGGAGCAGTGTATATTATTACAGATTTATCAACTAACGATACGATTCAATATCCATCTACAGCAGATAATTCTTCACCTGTTAAAATTGCAACTTTAGACGAAGGTTATTACACCGTTTCTGCAACTTGGGGCAATGATGCTTGTGAGGTTAGCTTAACTTCTACTCCAATCAATATTTCGAAAGCAAATGAACCATCATCGAACATTAAACTAAGTTTAGATGCTAGTTTGATTTGCAACGGAGATTCTACTTATTTGCGTGTAAACAATATTGCAACAGGAGCATTTTATGATCTTGTAATAAATGGAATAAACCAAAATAGATATATTAACAGTGCTACAGATTCTGTAAAATGGAAAGTTTCAGGTCCAGTTGATACAGATGTATCATTCAAGGTATATACATATTCTACCGGATATATTTCATGTGGAAAATACTCAGATACAACAATTGTACTTTCAATTAAGAAAGCACCTGAAGCATACAGCCTTGTTCCATCAAACAGCTCATACTGTAAAGGAGCTACAGGAGCTACAATAAGCGTAAATAACTCGCAAGATGGCATGACTTATGAATTATATGACGGAGCTCTAAACTTATTAGAAACTTACTCTCCTCCAACTGGATCAGCAGGTTCAGCATTTTCATTCACAAGCCAACTATTAGCTAACACATATAGTGTAAAAGCTAGATACAATACTGGGAATTGTTCTGCTTCAATGAACAATAATATTACAATCACTGTTGATGATTCAAGTATGACTTGTTTCCCATTTGAAGTTAATGCAGATACTTTATTCTTAACTCCTAATAGTTCTAAAGGTGAGAAATATGTATCTACTGCAAGTCTAGGTGGTAATGATGTTCTAAACTCTACTATTGACATTAACTTACAGTACAACCTAATTACTTCTTGGGTTGACCTAAATGGAAACAGTGCCAATACAGAAGGAGATGTTGAATTTGACTCAAATACTCAGGAACTATTTAACTACTATAAAAGCAGTAATTTCTATGGTCGTGACTCAGTAATATACGAAATAGTTAATTTGGATCACCAAAACAGAAAAGATACAGCTATTATTTATATTTTTGTTGGCAATGAGGAGCTTGAAGAAAATATCACTATTTTAATACCAAATGCATTTACTCCAAATGGTGATGGTAAAAATGACCTTTATGTAATTGAAGAAGTAGAAGGTCAAGAAAGCTCAGAACTACAAGTATTCAATCGCTGGGGAGCAATAGTATATCGCTCTGAAGGCGAAAACTATTTAAACAACTGGGACGGAACAGCAAATATTGGTATAGTGGCATCTGGTAAAGATTTACCGGTTGGAACATATTTCTTCTTATATAATGTATCTTATAAGTTAGATGAAGTGATTAAAAGCAAGAAGTTCAGTGGATATATTGAATTAAGAAGATAATAAAAAATAATATTTGCCCGAATTAAAGAGACATATGAGAAGATTACTGCCCATAATATTTATACTATTATTTTTTGATTGCATATTATATGCGCAAAATCAAAAACAATATAACCATTTCATTGCAAACCAAGGCTTATTAAATCCGGCATACAACGGTACGCGCGATTTAATTAGTGGAGTCCTGGTTCTCAGAAACCAGTGGGTAGGATTAGAAGGTGCTCCAACGACTCAAGCGTTAAATGTGCACACTCCACTTAACTACTCTCCTCTTGGATTTGGTATTAGTGTAATTAATGAAACTGAAGGGGCACACCAAACTTTAGATTTCTATGGTGCGGGATCTTATCGTATAAACTTTGGTGCAGATAGAAACTTATCTCTTGGTCTTCAACTTGGATTTAACTCATTTGCTTTTGACCAAAGTAAAATTGAAACCACAAACAATACCGACGAAGCACTATATGGCTCATCTAATTTTTCGATGAATACAGGTATTGGTGCTTATTATTACACAAATAAATATTTCATAGGATTCTCGGTGCCTGAATTCTTCACAAATATTTATAATACCACAGAAGGAACATACAAAACCACATTTAGCTTAAGCAACATCCACTACTATTTATATGGTGGATATGTATTTGAGTTAAATGATGAAATTGCCTTAAAGCCTAGCATATTAAGCCGTGCTATTTATGGAGCTCCGTTCCAAAACGATTTTACTGGAAGTGTACTTCTGTACAAAGCAGTATGGCTTGGCGTCACATACAAATCGTCTAAGGAATTTGTATTTTTAGCTGAATACATTATTAATGATAATTTTACTGTTAGATACTCATTTGACTACCCTTTTACAGACTTGAATACTGTAAAAAACTATGGTTCACATGAAGTTGGCTTACAATATGACTTTTCATTGGGTAAAACAGTTATGCGTTCAATTCGTTACTTCTAAAAAACTATTGACATGAAATTCCATAAGATTCTTATAATATTACTATGCATCTCAAGTCTAGTTTGCTCAAAAACAATTCTAGACAAGGCTGATGCTTTGTATGAGAAAGGTGATTACTATCTTTCTCTTGAAAACTATAAAACATACAAGCCAAAACCTAATGAGAAACTTGAACTTCAAAAGAAGATAGCTAGATGCTATTATAAATTGAATAAAATTGACGATGCGTACAAAGCTTTTTATGACATTAAGGACAGTTTATCTGGACTAGATATTTACATGTATGCAACCACATTAAATATGGTTGGTAATTATAAAGAAGCAATGAAATGGTACTATAATGTACCTAAAGATTTAGCCGAAGAATTAAAGGTTAAGGATAAAATCATGTCATGTCGTTGGGCTATCATGACAAAATCAGGTAGTAATATTGAAATTAAACCTACTACACTTGCAGACCTTGGCCAATCATTTGGAATACAATACTACAAAAATGGTGTAGTATACTCTTATCCAGAAGAATCAAGTAACAAGTTCAAAAAAGACAACCATGGATTAGACTTTCAAAATCTATTCTATTCAGATCTAAACGAGAACCAAATAGCCAAAGCAAAAAAGAAATTCTCAACAAACTTAGTTTTCCCTTATCATATTGGGGCAATTACTTTTTCACACAATTACACAAAAATCTACTATACAAAAACCGTTAAGTTAAAACATAACCAAAGTGTATTAAAGATTTTCAGTGCTAGTTACGACCCGAAAACAAATGACTGGGGCAATGAAACAGAATTACCTTTCAACAGCGATGATTATAGCTGTGCCCACCCTGCTGTTTCTCCAGACAATAAGTACCTATATCTTACATCTAATAAAGAAGGTGGATTTGGTGGAAAAGACTTATATCGAGTTGAAATTAAAGACATGGGAACTTATGGTCCAATGCAAAACCTTGGAATGAATATCAATACCATCAATGATGAAATGTTCCCATTTATAGGGACTGATAACACACTATATTTTTCATCAAATGGTCATCCGGGATATGGTGGTTTAGATGTATTTAAAGCTACACCAACTCCAAATGGGTGGGATAATGTTATAAACATGATGATTCCAATCAACTCTTCTTATGATGACTTTGCATATATCGTAAATCCAAACAATAAAAACACAGGATTTTTATCATCAGATAGAAATAGTAAATCTGATGTTATTTATGCAATAAACACTGTTGAAAAGGCTCCTCTTAAACTTGCTACAGTAATTGAAAATGCATCTGAAGGATACCCTATTGAAAACACAGAAGTTTCTTTAATTGACACAGAGACTCAAGAAGTTGTTGGGAATTCAGTAACAGATAAATATGGTGCATTCGAGATTCCTATTCCGGAAACATATAGAAATGACAACTCAAAACGACTTGCAGTTAAAATATCTAATGATAACTATGAGGATAAAGTCATAACCGTTCCTGCAAAAAGAATACAAGAATTAAATAATAAAAGAATTCCGATTGAGAATGTAAACCAAATATATCCAAGTTCGTTCACAGCAACACTGCAAGATGTGTACGATGGCACTCCTATTCGAAATAAAGAAGTACTACTTTCTGACACAAAATCGAACTACCTAATTGGCAAATCAATATCAGACACAACAGGAAAAATAGACATTACTATTCCTCAACAATTTAGAAACGCAGACCAGAACTTTGACATCAAACTGCCGGCTAGTGATGGTTATGTAAGTCAAGACATGACGGTATCGATTAATGAATTAAGCCTATTAAACAAAAAAGGCGTAGATGTTCAACCTGTAAACAAAAAGATACCTGCAATATTCTCATCAAAACTTGAAATGGAATACACAAAAGCACCATTAGCAGATGCTGAAGTAGTTATGACTGATGTAAACACAGGTAAAGTAATTGGACAAGCAAAAACAAATAATGATGGTTCATTCAACATTCCTATTCCAACAAAATACAGAGAGCCGAATAACTCATTCAAAATTACAACAAAATCTATCCCTGGATTATTAGTTGAAGAGATGACCATGACTATTTCAAATATTGATGAAGTAGCTAAAAAAGGTATTCCTGTAAAAAACGCTACAAGAGGAGAAACATTTACAATTAATTCTTCTGTAAAAGACATTAAAACAGATACTCCTATTAAAAATGCAAATATCATTATTAAAGATAAAATTACGGGTGATATAATCAGCAGAACATTTACTGATGAAAAGGGCAACTTTATAGCTGCTATTCCTACTAGCTATAAGAAAGATAAAAGAGACATTGAAATACAAACAATAGCTGTCCCTGGATATTACGACAATAATGAACCTATAGCAGTTGATGATGTAAATAAACTTAGCAAAGGAGTTAAACTACAACCAAAAGATAACTTCACTGTTAATGTTTCATCTAAACTTACAACTACTTACAATGGAGGTGTAATAGCAAATGCGAACATTAATATTTATGATGCTGAAAGTGGGGAGAAACTTGGAAGCACACAATCAAAAAATGATGGTACATTTGAGATCTACATCTCAGACATATATAGAGGGCCTAAAGAATTTATTCTTGAAATCAAAAAAGGAAAAGAATTTGAACCTAAGAAAATTGTTTCTACCATTGATGACTTAGAGAATATGAGAAGAGATGGTATTGCCATGACTCCTATCTTTAATGATTACACCCTCGATGAAATCAACAAAATGTCTATTAAGCACAATAGAAAAGCGATAACAACGCAAGGATATACAACATTAGATAAACTGGCCTTCTTGTTAAAACAGAACCCAACTGTTATAATTAAATTAAATGGTCAAACAGATATTAGAGGTGAGCGCATGGAGAACCTTAGATTATCACAACAAATGGCAGAAACTGCAAAAAATTATCTAATTTCAAAAGGGGTTCCTGCAGCAAATATTATTTCCAGAGGCTATGGTGACAGGTATGTAATTAATAAGTGCAAAAGAGGTGTAGACTGCAGCCTTTTAGAGCATGATATAAATAATAGAGTTGAAGTTGTAGTCTGGAAGCACTTAAAATAAGCAACCTAAATATTTTTTATAAAAAATTTAACTTAAGAATTGTTTCGAATAAATCGATAAAAAGCATTTATTCGAAACAATTTTTGTCATTTTAACAAACATACTAAAGTTAGAAAAAAAGAAAATATTGCTATATTTACGGTGTTTAAAGCCTTTTCAAGATTTACTAAGCTTTATTTATGCCTAAGTATATGTCAAAAAAACTACAACTTATTTTAGTATTTATGTTTATGATGGTTAATATTTCACCATCATTCTCAGAAAACCAAGCTTCATCTGCAGCAAACATCCCAAATGTTTCACAAACTGAAGAAGCTACATCCCCATATTTTGCAATTCAAATATTGGCTTTAAAAGAACCATCGAATAATATTGGCTTTTTTGGAAGCTTTGGATCTGTCAGAGAGTTTAAATGTGCTGATGGATACTACAGATATGTTGTTGGTCAATACAATAGTAAAGCAGAAGCATTATCTAAACTTGATGAGGTTAGATCAAAAGGGAAAGAATATGCAAAATCTTATGTTGTAAACACTCAAAACTACCCTCTTGGCAGTAAACCAACTATTGCAAGCAAACAAACAGAAACTCCTCAAGAAGTAAATATTGAT
Source organism: Paludibacteraceae bacterium (assembly GCA_963662245.2). Lineage (GTDB taxonomy): Bacteria > Bacteroidota > Bacteroidia > Bacteroidales > Paludibacteraceae > JAFGVL01. The sequence goes on from CAXXVQ010000001.1 coordinate 203,930, forward strand.
AAAAACGATAAATTTGCTCATCTAAGAACATCAAAAAAGATTATAGTTGTTGACAGAGCATTATCTCCATATTTTGCAATTCAATTACTTGCAATGAAAACACAACCTCAAGATCCTCGTTTCTTTGAGAATGTTGAATATGCTAGAGAATTCAATTGTACAGATGGTTACACAAGATGGGTTGTAGGACAATATGAAACTAAAGAAGATGCATATGCTGATTTATCAAAAACACGAAGCCTTAGTCCAAAATATAAAGATGCATTTATCGTAAACACTTCAAACTATAAGCTTACATCATCTGATTTCAGTAGCACTTCTACCCCTTCTGCAAGTTCTGAAAGAACTGATAAAAGAATTATGCCAGTAGATGGTCTTTCGGAAGGTTATAGCATTCAAGTATTAGCACTAAAATCACCACCTAAAGACGCAAGTTTCTTTGAGAAACTACAAACTGCAAAAGAAGTTGCATGCCTTGACGGATATACAAGATACTTTGTAGGTGATTATCAAACAAAAGAAGATGCTTATGCAGAATTAGCGAAAGTTAGAAGCATAGGAGCAAAATACAAAGATGCATTTGTTGTTGAAAACAGTAAAATAAAAATCCAAAAGACTGCTTTTGCAAGCAATTACAATTCTGATGAAAAGGCAGAAAAACCTATTTTGACACAAAAAAGACCAACAGAAACTGTAACTATTTCAGGTCAAGTAAATGACAATCTTGAGATTAGTAAACAACAGGCTACTCAACCAAGACAAGCTGCAGAAAAAAATCAAACAGCTTTTAAAACTGAACAAACTCCTATTGTTGGTGCAAAAGAAGCTAGTAACATTCTTCCTGCAAGTAAAACAAGCTCAGTTAGGACTAATAATCAAGTTGAGAATATTTCAACACAACAGACTACACAAACGGCACTAAAAACCGAACAAACACCTACTGTTGGCTCAAAAGAAGCTAATAGTATTCTTCCTACAAGCCAAACTAGCTCTTTAAGAACTAATAAAAAAATTGAACCAGTTGAGAATGTTTCAACACCATATTATACTGTTCAACTATTAGCAATAAAAGACACACCAAAAGATCCAAATTTCTTTGACAATATCCAATCTGCAAAAGAGTTCTCTTGTACTGATGGCTATAAAAGATATGTAGTTGGAGAATACAAAACAAGAGAAGAAGCAGTTGCTGAACTTAAGAAAGTAAAAACACTAAGTCCTAAATATAAAAATGCGTTTATTGCCAATACAGGTTCATATGAGATTGAAAAAAATGCATTCTCAAGCAAGTTCACACCAAGCAACACTAGCTCTTCAATAAAAAGTAGTGATATTGCATCAACTTCGATGACTAATGCTAATACAAATACTTCAAATGCGATAACCACAACACCAATAACTGTGGCTAACGCCCCTACTACACAAGCTAGGGTAAACACAGTAGTTGACACACAAGCTAAAACTCAGCAAACAAATAATACAACAGCCGCGAATACACCTAAACAAGAAATAGTGCTTAGTCCAGATAAAATCTATACTATTCAGATTACGGCTTCTAGATATCCTTTTTACACAAGTGAACTAAAAGAGTTTTCACAAGTATTTGAGTTCTATATGCCTGACAAAGTATATAGATATACTGAAGGTAAATATAGAGGAGAAAAAGCCACTGAAGAACTTGAAAAGGTCATTTCATACGGATACAAGGAAGCATTCATTGTAGAATGGGATAAATACGCTCCATATCAAATAGAGTAATCACCTCTCCCTTTAGGCAATACAATAAGTTGTTTTTCTTAAGATTCATACTAACTTTGCTCACATTCAAAATTTAATTATCAAAAGAATTATGCGTACTAAATTATTAATGCTTCTTTCAATTGTAAGCTTATCTGCTTTCTCTCAATTTAATGTTAAAGAAATTGATTCTACACAAATTCACAAAGGGATAAAGCTTAAGAAAAACAAAGTAGTTTCTAGCATTATGTGGTTTGATAAAGCTGGTGAAAACTATGTTATTCAGACAGAAACTCCTCTTATTGAGACAAAATCATCTATTGAAGCTAAAAAGAACTACGAATTAGTAAAAACTGACGGGAAGTTTGTTAACAGCAAAAAGGTTGATGGCAAAATGGTTAGAGGTGAATATGTAGGAGGAAAAACAGATACTATATGGAGTGCTGAATCAGAATATCGAATAAAAGGACTATTTACATATCATTATCTAATTGATAAAACAGACACCCTTCGTTTATTATGGAAAAACATTGACCAAATGTCTCAATGCTCATATAAATACCTTAAGGCAGACTATTTATCAAAACCAATAGTTACCGACTTAGATAAAGATGGAAAAGCGGAAGTATGGTTTGCATATGAACTTGGATGTACAGATAATAAAGCAGAATCACCAATGGTGATGAAATTAGCACTTTACATCGGGAAAAAAGCCTATATGATTAGTGGCAGACGAGTTGTTCAGAATGGAGAAAAACAAGAAGGTGGTGAAATAATTCCAGATAAATCATTTGATGAATTGCCTCAAGAATTCCGTGATTATGCTTTGCAAATTTGGAATACATATAAATTCCAAAAATAAAAATACTGTTATCATATTTTAAAGGCGAGAAAGAATCTTTCTCGCCTTTATTATTATCCAGAATCTAAATTCAAACTAATAAAAAAGGTTAGTTCATTTTGAACTAACCTTTTCTTGTGTATTATAGAATTAACAGATTTAATCAATCTTTTCCAATTCAACCATTAAGAAGTCTTTAGGGATTCTTTCCCCTTGTTTCACATTAATCTTCTTAATTTTAGCTGTAAAAGGCATCTCTATCAGATTCTTCATTTTCATCGCTTCCAAGATTAAAAGAGGGCTTCCCTCTTCCACAACATCACCTTCCTTAACATAAACCTCAACTACAGTTCCAGGTATATATGATTGGATTTCGAATGGACTTGGATTTTCCCAGAACTTACGAGCTATATATTTTCTCGTAAGTAAAGTCTTATATTTTCGAGCAGTAACTGGAAAGTCAACTAACTCTTTTTTAATTTCTGCTGTCATAAACAATGGTTTTTTAAGTTTAACTAATGAAATAGACAATTTTGGTTTATTTCAACCAAGACATCTATCTATTAGAACGGAGGAATACCATGCTTCTTAGCAGGACGATAATCATCTTTATCTTTTGATACACTTAATGCATGTACCAAGATAGCACGAGTTTCTTCGGGTTCTATTACACCATCGATATAACCCTTAGATGCAGCAACAAATGGGTTTGCAAATTTATCGATGTATTCTTGAACTTTGCTTTCACGCATTTTATCTTGATCCTCAGCTTCCATAATTTCTTTACGGAAGATAATATTAGCAGCACCTTCAGGCCCCATAACAGCAATTTCTGCACCTGGCCATGCAAATACAAAGTCAGCTCCTAAGTGACGAGAGTTCATTGCAATATAACCACCACCGTAAGCTTTACGAAGGATTACTGTAATTTTAGGCACAGTAGCTTCTGAATATGCATACAACATCTTAGCTCCGTGACGAATTACACCTGCATGCTCTTGGTCAACACCAGGAAGATAACCAGGCATATCTTCTAAAGTTACAATAGGAATATTAAATGAATCACAATATCTAATGAAACGAGCAGCCTTATCAGAACTATCACAATCAAGTACACCTGCAAGATATAATGGTTGGTTAGCTACAAAACCTGTTGTTTCACCGTTAATACGACCAAAACCGATTACGATATTTGGTGCAAAAAGCTCTTGAATTTCAAAGAAATCAGAATCATCAACCAATACTTTGATAACATCACGAACATCATATGGTTGTTTTGGATCAGCAGGAATTACATTCTCAATTTTCTTTTTCAACTTAGGCTCTTTTGCAGGGAATGCCTTAGCTTTTTGAGTGTTATTCCATGGAATAAATGAAACTAATTTCTTGATTTGATCGAAACATTCTAACTCACTTCCAGCATAGAAGTGTGCATTACCTGTAATTTCAGCATGAACTCTTGCACCACCAAGATCTTCTTGAGAAATTTTTTCACCTAATACTGTTTCAATAACATTAGGACCAGTAATAAACATTTTAGAAATATTTTCAACTACGAAAACGAAGTCTGTTAAAGCTGGAGAATATACTGCACCACCAGCGCAAGGACCTAAAATAACTGAAATTTGAGGAATAACACCAGATGCCATTGTATTACGGTAGAAAATTTCACCATAACCAGCTAATGCACCAATACCCTCTTGAATACGAGCCCCACCTGAGTCATTAATACCAATACATGGTACTTTTAACTTAAGTGCAAGATCCATAATTTTTGTAATCTTTCTTGCATGTTTTAAACCTAAAGATCCACCCATTACAGTAAAATCTTGTGCATAAACACATACTGCAGACCCAAAAATAGTACCTGTACCAGTGATTACACCATCACCAGCAAGTTCTTTTTTATCCATTCCAAAGTTTCTTTCCTCATGTTGTACAAACAAATCGTACTCTTGGAATGAGTTTGGGTCTAATAAGGTAACAATACGCTCACGGGCAGTTAATTTACCCATAGCTATTTGCTTTTCAATGGCAGCGTCACCACCACCTTTTTGAATAATAGCTTTCTTTTCGCGTAAAGCTAAAATGTTTTTCTTTAACGACATAGTTACTATTTTAGTTAAACATCTGACTATTAGAGAATTAGACTATAAATACTCTAAATTCAATCCTCGCAAAAGTAATACATAATCCTATGTGAGAGTAATTTTTTTTTTGATATTTATCAACAGGTCACAAACAACCCAATATTTACACATATTTTAACATTAAATCAAATTAAGTATTTAGCATTTTATACTTATATTTACAAGACACAAACAGTACACTTATGAAGAAAAACATCTACCCGCTAACACTTATAGCTTCAATATTATTTATGTTTTCTGCTTGCGATGTGAATAATTCAAGTGGAGATGACTACACTCCTGCCAAAACAATAGCATTAAGTGAAATCTCCATAATGATTCCCGAAACCTATATGGCTTCAAGTGCAAATTCATCAACTGACATTGAATACACAAACGATTTTGGTGGTGGCTCAGTAGAGATTACCAAAGATGCTTTAGATGGTAAAACACAACAAGAAGTATATAATGGTAAGATTACTCTCGCAACATACTCAGAAAGCACTGACACAATAACGATGCTTAACCATGAAATGTTTGTAATTGAAGAAAATATTGGAAACCTGCATAGACTTGTACACTATATATTTATTCACAACAATTCAGTATATACAATTACATTTGGGTGGTCAATAGAGAAAGAAATAAACAGCAGAAAAGCTATGGAAGCAATGCTTGAGACACTAGTAATTTTATAAAAAAAGCCCTCACTATTGTGAGGGCTTTTTTCTAGTTGCGGGAGCCAGACTCGAACTGACGACCTTTGGGTTATGAGCCCAACGAGCTACCAACTGCTCCATCCCGCGATATTTTGTGGTTGCAAAGGTAGAGCATTTTATTTAACCCACAAATAATTTGTTACTTTTTTGTTATATTTTTTCAAACTAAAGAATTAAATGTATCGAAAAAATGGGTTAATTATCTAGTATTCAAAATAAACCAATATTAAATAAAAAACATTATTATGATTCAAAAAAATGTAGAAGATGCATTAAATGCACAAATCACAGCAGAAATGTGGTCTGCAAACCTTTATTTATCAATGTCAGCCTACTTTTCTGCAAATGGACTTCCTGGTTTCGCAAATTGGATGAGAATTCAATATCTTGAAGAAAAAGATCATGCTCTAAAATTTTTTGATTACATCGTAGCTAGAGGAGGAAAAGTAAAAATAACAAACATTGATTTTGTACAAACAGAATGGAACTCTCCACTTCTAGCCTTTGAGGAAACACTAAAGCATGAGCAAAATGTAACCACTCTAATAAATAACATTATGGAAGTAGCAATCAAAGAAAAAGATCACGCTACCCAAAGCATGCTTAAATGGTATATTGACGAACAAGTTGAGGAAGAAGACAATGTTCAAACCATAATTGACGGCTTACGAATGATTAAAGACAATGGCTATGGGCTATATATGATGGACAAAGAACTAGGTGCTAGAATTTACACTCCTATCATTACTCCAGCAAACTAAAAATATTTAAATCTAAATGCCTATTTTTAGTTAAAATGCAGCAAAAAAGTCAGTTTTTTAACCAAATTGACTTTTTTTATTGCAAATAATCCATATTTTTGTGCTGGTTAACACTGTTACACAACACAATAATGGCAAAAAAACAAGCAATAGATATTGTTGGAATAAATGAAATCCCTGAATTTTGGGATGTTCTAACAGAAGACCAAAAGGCTTACCTTCAGTCTCATATTACAGTTCATCACTTTAAAAAGAATGAATTAATCCACAGCGAAGGTGACATTCCAACCCATATGATGATTCTTGTAAGAGGAAAAGTAAAAATCTACAAAGCAGGAGTTGGTGGTAGAAGTCAAATTATGAGAATGCTTAAACCATTCGAATATTTTGGTTACCGTGCAATTTTTGCTTCGGGAAACTTTCATGGATACAACACCAATGCAAGAGCATTTGAAGCATGTTCTATCTATATGATACCCGTAGATGTAATCTCAAAACTTTTACAAGAAAATGCAATGTTAGCATTTAACTTCATAGAAAGACTTGCTGCAGATTTAGGTGCCTCTGATGCAAAAATGGTAAGTTTAACTCAAAAACATATCCGTGGCAGATTAGCTGAAGCACTTTTATTCCTTAAAGAAAATTATGGTTTAGAAGAAGATGGTGCAACAATCAATATCTATTTAGCTAGAGAAGATATTGCAAACCTTTCAAATATGACTACTTCAAATGCAATTAGAACTCTTTCTGCCTTTGCAGCAGAAAAAATAATTGCTTTAGATGGTAGAAAAATAAAAATCATTGAAGTAGAACAACTACAAAAAATTAGCAGAATGGGTTAACTTCATTTCTACAATACACATATAAACATAAAAGCTCACTAATTTCTAGTGAGCTTTTTTTGTGCCAATATATTTTTAAAGCAAAAACATAGGTCAAGGGCTACAAAGTATGTATATTTGTAGCCCAAATATTTTTTGAGATGAAAAAGGCAGAATTAAAAGCATTTTTTGAGAAAATAAAATTCAAATACAAAGTTTCTATTCTTAATGAAAACACATTAGAAGAAACTTTTCATGTTAGATTATCAAGACTAAATGTTTTTCTAATTACATGTAGCATTGTAACTATCTGTTTTGCGTTAGCTTCTCTCCTAATTATAAAAACGCCACTTAAACAGTTTTTACCTGGCTATGAAAGCACAGCTGTAAGAGCTGAATACATACACACATCAATTGTAGTTGACTCTTTGGATGAAGTTCTTCAAAAGCAAAACCAATTTATTGATGTAATGAAAAATGTAATTGCCGGAAAAATAAAACCGGAAAAGGCAAAACATTTAGACTCAATAACAGAACAAAAAAGAGAAGAACTCCTTATAGAAAAACCAGAAAGAGAAAAAGAATTCTGTGAAAAATTTGAAAAAGAGGAACAATATAACCTTAGTATAATAAGTACTCAGAAACCTCAAGAAGCATTTGTATTTTTCAAACCGGCAAAAGGTCTTATTGTAAATAAATACAACCCAAAGAAAAGCCACTATGGAGTAGATATTGCAACTTCACCAAACGAAAGTGTATTAGCAACTCTTGATGGAACAGTCATATATAACGGCTTTACAATTGAAGATGGATATGTAATCGTTTTACAACATGAAAATGACTACATATCAACATACAAAAACAATACTGTCCTATTAAAAACTGTTGGAGCAACCGTAAGAGCTGGTGAATCTATCGCAATTACAGGTAACATAGACAACAAAACAGGACAAAATCACCTTCACTTTGAACTTTGGCAAAAAGGAAAAGCCCTTAACCCAGAGGAATTCATTATTTTTTAGATCATGACAAAAGAAAAAGCCATTAAAAGCATCGCTATACTTGGCTCAACAGGGTCAATTGGTACTCAAGCACTTGAAGTTATTACTGAAAACCCAACGATGTTTGAAGTATATGCTTTAACAGCAAACAATAATTCAAATCTATTGATTGAACAAGCAAAAAAGTTTGTTCCCGAAGTAGTTGTTATTGCCAATGAAAGTAAATACTCCGAGGTTAAAGAAGCTTTAAATAAACTTCCAATAAAAGTATTTGCCGGTAGCGATGCGATTGCTCAAGTTGCAGAAATGGAACCAATTGATATTGTATTAACGGCAATGGTTGGTTATTCTGGATTAAAGTCTACAATTCATGCGATAAAAGCGAAGAAAACAATTGCTTTAGCAAATAAAGAAACATTAGTTGTTGCCGGAGAATTAATCACCTCTTTAGCTATTGAGAATGCTTGCCCAATTTTACCGGTAGATTCTGAGCATTCTGCAATTTTCCAATGCTTAACCGGTGAAAACCTAGATAGCATTGAAAAGGTAATTTTAACCGCTTCAGGTGGTCCATTCCGCTCATATTCTATTGATGCATTAGCTCATGTTGGAAAATCACAAGCTCTGAAGCACCCTAACTGGAGCATGGGCGCAAAAATCACCATTGACTCAGCCACAATGATGAACAAAGGTTTTGAAGTTATTGAAGCAAAATGGCTATTCGGACTTAAACCAGAACAAATAGATGTATATATCCATCCCCAATCAATCATTCACTCAATGGTACAATTTAACGATGGATCTATAAAAGCTCAAATGGGGTTACCAGACATGAAACTCCCTATTCAATATGCTTTTGGCTATCCTAATAGAATCAAAAATAATTATCCACGATTAGATTTCTTAAAACACAATCAATTAACCTTTGAGAAGCCTGATTTAAAGAAATTCCGCAATTTAGCTTATGCATATGATGCAATGCAAAAAGGAGGAAACTTACCATGTATACTAAATGCAGCAAATGAAGTTGTAGTAGATGCATTTTTAAAAGATCAGATTGGATTTTTACAAATGTGTGATATCATTGAAAAAACTCTAAACAAAGCTAGCTTTATTAAACAACCAACATATGATGATTATGTTGCTACAGATAATGAAGCAAGAGTAATAGCCCAGAAACTTTGTTAAACAATTAAATTCGTTGTTCCAATGGACTTTCTAATAAGAGCATCTCAATTAATATTCAGCTTAACTATACTTGTGTTTTTTCATGAGTTAGGTCATTTCTTTTTCTCTAAACTATTTAAAGTTAGAGTAGAGAAGTTTTATTTATTCTTTAATCCAAGCTTTTCTTTACTTAAAGCAAAAAAGATTAATGGAAAATGGAAGCTTAAGTTCTTCAGCAAAAACACACAAAGCCTCTCCTCTCCTGTTATTGATTACCAAGGAAATCATGCAAAAGACAATGAAGGCAATTACCTATACAAGACAACTCCGACAAGCGAATTAGAAGATAGCGATTGGAGAAAATATCCAGAAAATACAGAATGGGGAATCGGCTGGTTACCTCTTGGCGGATATTGTAAAATTGCCGGAATGATTGACGAGTCTATGGATAAAGGCCAAATGGCTTCTCCCGCTCAACCTTGGGAGTACCGAGCTGCTAATCCTTGGAAAAGACTTCCAATTATCTCAGGCGGAGTATTAGTAAACTTCATTATGGCTTTGCTTATATATTCAGCTATCCTTTTCACATGGGGAGAAGAATATATTCCTGTAAAAAACTACACATATGGTTTTGAGTTTAGCGATAAAGCTAAAGGGTTTGGATTTACTGATGGAGATGTCTTAATCTCTGCTGATGGAATAATACTTGAAAAGTTTGACGAACAAGAAATCAGACACTTATTAAACTCAAAAACAGTTTTGGTAAATAGAAATGGGAAAGACAGAATAATCTCATTACCGAAGGAATTCTCTAAAAAAATATTATTTGAAAGTGACTATTTTGCTATACCAAGATTACCTTTTGTTGCCGCTGAAGTTATTGACGGTTCTCCTGCAAAAAAATCAGGCATACAAAAAGGAGATAGTTTATTGTATATCAATGACTTAAAACAAAGTTCATTTTTTTATTTTGCAAAAAATATAAATTCTCATAAACAAAATAGGGTTAAAATTGGTTTATATAGGTACGGCTTATTAAAACAAGTATATGTTACCCCAGATTCAACTGGTAAAATTGGAGTTCGCCCATACAGTTACGGACACTTTTTTGAGATTAAAAAGGTTGAGTATGGTTTCTTTGAATCGATTCCTGCAGGCATTAAACATGGCATTAATAAACTATCGGGCTATGTAAGTGATTTTAAATTCCTATTTACAAAAGAAGGTGTTGAGAATCTAGGAGGTTTTGCCAGCATGGGCAAAATGTACGATGTTGAATGGAATTGGCAAAGACTTTGGGAAATGACTGCTTTTCTTTCAATTATATTGGCTTTCATGAATATTTTGCCAATACCCGGTTTAGATGGAGGTCATTTATTATTCTTATTATTTGAGTTAATTACAGGTAAAAAACCAAATCAGAAGTTCTTAGAAAAAGCTCAAATAATTGGCATGATTTTTCTACTTAGTTTAATGATTTTTGCAAATGTAAATGATATATTTAAATAGAGACACCTTAACATTGATGATATGAAAAAACTTATACTATTACCCGTGATGATCTGTTTCTTTATGCTTCCTAGCAATGCGCAGAAAGCAGCTTCAACGAATTATGTTGAGAAACACAGCGTTATATATTTGAACAAGGCTGAATTTATCAAAAGGGTATCAAACTACGAACAAAGTCCTAATGAATGGAAATACCTTGGAGACAAGCCATGTATTATTGATTTCTACACAACTTGGTGTGGACCATGCAAAAGATTAGCTCCAATTTTAGAGGATATTGCGAATGAGTACAATGGTCAAATTTATGTTTATAAAGTTGATGCAGAAAAAGAAGCAGAGCTATCTAGAGCTTTTAGAATTAACAGCTATCCAAGCTTATTATTCTGTCCTATGCAAGGAAAACCTCAAATGGCTTTAGGCTTACTTCCTAAAGAAAATCTTCAAAGAATTGTAGACCAACTATTATTAGGTAAAAAACCTGCTGAAAAAACTTCTAGTTTTAAACCTGATTCAACAAATAAATAGACATTAATAAAATAAAAAAAGCTCGCTTGATTTCTCAAACGAGCTTTTTTTATTTTAAATAGTTACAGTTAATCAACAATAACCTTTATTATCTTCTCTGTGCCGGATATTGATATTTTTACAATATAAACACCTCCAACTTCGGTAATCCTCAATGCGTTAATTGTTTTTAAGCCTACTATAGAACTACATAAGCTTCCTCTAGAATCATAAACCTTAACATCTGCATCAGCTAATTCAGTTTCAGAATAACCTACAATTGCAAGCGTAGTCACGCCACCCTCTTTTACTGGATTTGGATAAATGGCAATATTCTTTGAAAGGTCAATTTTTTCAGAGAAATACTTTGGATTTGAATAATAGTCATTACCATTAGCGTCAGTTGCCTTCACAACATAACTTCCAATAAAACCATTATTGTCAATATAGCTTTGTGATGTTGCTCCTTCAATTAAGACACCATCTTTATACCATTGATAGCTAACAAAAGTTTCATTCTCGTTTTCAACATATAAAACTTGACCATTATATAATTTAACCCAAACAGAAGGGATACAAGTAACAATTTTAAACGAATACATCATACTAGGTACGCCCAATTCATTACGCATCTGCAATGAAGCAGAATAAGTACCAAAAGATAATCCCACAGGTAGCTGAATCACAATTGAGTCGCTTCTATTATTCAAAGGAAGGCTAATATAATCTACATTAGAAAAACCTACATTTTTAGCCTCATCACCATACACAATTCTAAATTCTGTCGGTTCCCCTGTCAAAATCGTATAAGGTAAATATATATTTGAGTTACTATCACTAGTTTGAATATCACCCAAAGGATTCAAAGTAATAAACATTGAAATCTTAGCACCAAAAAGATTAAATCCATCTGGTATAATATATTTATACGCAGAATCACCTGTAAGATAATAATTTACAGAAATAACTTTATTTTCACCAACAGATGCAGACATATAATTTGCAACAGCTACAAGATTTACTTTACCATAATCCTCTGCTGCTACATCTAGTAAATACCCATTATTTAGAACTTTTGCAGAAACATTCCCATCGAACATTTTATTAGTCTCAACTTCAGTTCCATTTACATCAACAGGAATTCCAACTGAAAATTTAATCCAAAGAGTATCTTTTTGATAACCATCACTGATAATAACTCTCATAGAGTCATACCCATAAAAGTTTGAATCAGGATAATAAACCATATTATTTCTCCCAAAAGAAACATATCCATTTTCAAGAGAATCCAACACCGTAAGAGAAACTGAATCACCATCAATATCTATGATATCAAAACTAAATGTAGTTACTGAATTCACTTTAATACTATAAACTTGTGTGTGTAAAACAGGAATATGATTATCCATAATCAAAAGACTTGCTACGGTATTTCCCCAAAGAGAATCTGGATAAACAGCTCGCTTCTCTCCGATTCTATACTCAAGACTAATTACATCTCCATTTTTTATTGTCGAAGGTAAATCTATTGTGTTTACAGAATCAGTCAGCCCTTCACTTAAGTTGTATACCCTTAAGAACAATGAATCTTGAATTGTTTCATAATCAAAATCATTATCCAGCAGCCTCGACAAAGAAAACGGTATTCCAAAATCCTTTGCCGATAAATATATTGTATCAACAACTGCACACGGCGCATTATCAAAGACTCTCAATGCAGGGTATGTACTATCATTTCGAATGCTCCAAATAGAAACATAATCTAAACGATCAATATAGCCAGCATCCTTCATCTGAATATCATTTAATGCCGTAAGAGTAGTATCAAGAACATCATAATAACTTAGTCCAGATTCAAAACCTGAAGTAACTGTATCAAAATATGAATTTGGAAAAGTTGATGCAGATACAAAACCAATAAAACCAGCAACACCACTTGTGCCTGTTACACGACCTGTACTATATGAATTCTTAATGGTAACTAAATTAAAAACTTGCCCTGCAAATCCCCCAGAAGTAACATTCGCATCAACATTACCAGTTGTATATACATTTTCAACCTGAATACCTGAACCTAAAAAACCGGAAACTCCTCCGATACGACTATTACCAGATATATTCCCTGTATTATAACAAAGCGACATACTACCATATGAGGCATTACCTGTAATACCACCACAATCTAAAGTTGCTTCGATATTACCTGTATTAAAACACTTTGATATTTGAGAGGATTCTGACCCTCCAGCAATTCCTCCAACTAATTTCAGGCCATTTACATCAGCAATGTTTGAACAATTTAACAATACTTCAGAAACCATTCGTCCAACAACACCACCAACATACCAACCTGTCGCACTAACAGCACCACTATTATAACAACTATCCACCGAGGCTCCATTCACTCGACCGATAACCCCACCTACTGAATCTGTTCCAATAACTCTACCCGTATTATAACAATTTGTAATATCTCCTGAACTTTTAGACTGACCAATTACTCCACCGGTATTATTATTCCCATTTATTGTACCTGAATTGGAACAATTACTTACAGTCAATGAAGATTCTATATCACCTACAACTCCAGCAGAATAATTACCTGAACAAACAACATCACCATAGTTATTACAATTTTCAAATTTCGATGAAGATTTTGCGTATCCAACGATTCCTCCTACATAACCATTTGGACCAGAACCTTCAACATATCCATTAAAAGAGCAGTTTGATATTATAGCCGTAAAAGAATAACCACATATTCCACCTACATAATCAGATGTTGATCTAATTGTATCTGAACTGCCAATCACATGACAATCAGAAATCGCTACACCCCCTCTTGCAAAACCAACAATCCCAGCGGTATATATAGCTGTGCTTTCAATAAGACAGTTTTCTAAAGTAACTCCATCAATAATAGCTGGAGTATAGGCATAACCAAACAAACCGGAATAAGTTGCAGTTCTGTTCACATACAAATTAGATATCTTATATCCATCACCATAAAATTTACCGGTAAACTTTGTAGAAGATGTAGCCCCAATAGGCGTAAAACCAGATCCACCAAACTCAGGTCTAGAAGCTGAGGCATCAATATCATTTGCTAGCTTATATACTTTTGCCGGAGAATATGTTCCCGTAGTCCCAACAACACAAAGGTCTGCATAATCGGCAACCACATATGGGCTTGCAACGGTTCCCGAACCAGTTAAAACCCCACCAGTAGCCCAAATATTTAATGGGAATAATATCGTTATAAAATAAAGAAGTATGTATCTATAAATCTGAGACATATATTAGAATTTATAAAATAAGAAACAAAGGTACTAAAATTAAAATTTCATCTTAAAATACATTATACAAGAAATACAATTAATACCATTTTTTACGCCTTAACCAAATATACACAATCACACCAACGCCTATCATAGTTAACCAAGCTAACAAATAACCCCATTTCCACATAAGTTCAGGCATAAAATGAAAATTCATCCCCCATACTCCAACTAAAAAAGTTAAAGGAATAAATATCGTAGACACTACAGTTAGACGCTTCATTATATGAATTCATCCGCATATCTGCATTGGCCATATATAAATCTACTAATGACGCTATTAATTCTTTAGTGCTTTCTATTAACTGAAAAACCTGAAGCAATTGGTCATATGTATCTTGAAAATAAATCTTGGTTTCGTCTTTAAACGAACTTATTATTTAGGTCTAAAATTTCATGAAATTCATCCTTTAGTGGCATAACATTTTTCCGTAATCGCATATAATCCTTTCGATAACGCTGGATGCCTTTACCAATCTCTTCCCTTACCGAATCAAACTCCATCAACTCATCTTCCATTTCTAAAAGCTTATCTTGTTGATTATCTAAAACAATTAAATATAGTTCTACAACTTTACTTAGCAACAAGTTATATAAATAATCAACCCCACTAGACCGAACCTTTCCAATATTTTCAACCAAAGCTTGGCGTATTAATTGAAAACGCTCGGCATGAGTTTCTTGAAATGACAAAATCAATTCCTCTCCCAAAATCAGACCCAAGTGATCTTTCTCTAATTCCATATTCTCATTATACTCATATGCATCAATTACTGTAAAAACCATTTCTGGAGACTCTTCTATTTTTGCAATATGCCTATCATTAAGCACATCTTGAATCCAAAGCACAGGCAAGTTCATTGAAACACATAACTTCTCAATACTTTTCACATCAGACAATCCTCTAACATGCAGCCATATCTTTTTCCCTTTTTGTATTGATTTCAAAAGCTCATCAACATCATGATATTTATTTTGCTTAACCGTAGCTTCATCATAGACAATCACAATGTATTCTGTAGATGCTTTAATATTCCCGGTATATTCCAATTGTTCATACAATAGATTATTCTTTTGACGAAGCTTTGGAATATATTTTCGCTTTACTGATTTCTTTTTCATATACATCTATTCAAAAATGAGTTATACGAATTTAGTGAAATTATATTTATATAGAAGGTAAACTCACCTTTATATTACCCCTATCTATTAACATTTTAAAGGAAATTGGCAATTATTCCCAAAATCATAAATTAAGCATTACTTAAAAAAATTAAAAATTACTTCAGCACTGTTTTAAGAATAACTATCTTTGCAAACAGTTTAACAACGATATAAGATTATTATGGATCATATAGGAGAACGCATTAAGAAGAAAAGAGAGCTACTTAACCTGCAACTAAACGACTTAGCAAAAAAGGTAGGCATTAGTGCTAGCGGACTTTCTCAAATAGAAAAGATGAAAGCCTCCCCCTCACTACACACTCTCAAAACTATTGCTGATAGCTTGGGCACAACAGTAGGTGAACTTATTGGTGAAAATGAAGGCACTAGAAACAACCCAATCATCAAGGCTAAAGATGTGCAAATGATTGAAAGCAACGCTGGTGGAGCTAGAATTTACCAACTTTCACATCACGACATTAACAAGCAAATGGATAACTTCATGGTTAAGTTACCAAGAGGAACTAGTTCTGATGGTTTCTTTATGAATCACCAAGGACAACACTTCTGTCATATTGCAAAAGGAAAGGTAAATTTCCGCTTAAATAATGACGAATACACCCTTCAAGAAGGCGACAATGCTTATTTCAACTCTAGAACTAAATTTCGTTTTGAGAATGAATACCTCGAAGCTGTTGAAATAATATGGGTAATCACCCGATAATTAAATAACACTTAATTTATTAAGAAATATTTAATTGCAAAATTAAAAACTTTTATTTTTATATCAATTGTGTGTAAATATTTACTAGTTTTGTAAAGTTTAACTTCGTTTTAGAAATCAACTTTTAAATAAAATTTAATAAAATGTCATTAATTTCTGACCGTTTAAATGCTCTTGCGGCATCTGAAACATTAGCAATGTCGCAAAAAAGTGCAGAATTAAAAGCTCAAGGCTTTGATGTGATTAACTTAAGTGTTGGTGAACCTGATTTTTTCACCCCAAATCATATTAAAGAAGCAGCAAAGAAGGCTGTAGATGACAACTTTTCTTTCTACTCTCCTGTACCGGGATACCCTGCTTTACGCAATGCAATTGTTGAGAAACTACAGAAAGAAAACAATTTAACTTATGATGCGAGCCAGATTGTATGCTCTAATGGTGCTAAACAATCTGTGTGCAATACATTATTATGTATTATTAATCCAGGTGATGAAGTAATTATTCCTGCACCATACTGGGTTAGTTATGTAGAAATGGTAAAACTTGCTGAAGGTACAAATGTAATTGTATCTGCTGGCATTGAGCAAGATTTTAAAATCACTCCTGCTCAACTTGAAGCTGCTATTACTCCAAAAACAAAAGCATTAATCCTTTGCTCACCATCAAACCCTACAGGTAGCGTTTACACTAAAGATGAACTTAAAGCTTTAGCAGATGTACTTGCAAAGTATCCTAATATTATCATTCTTTCTGACGAGATTTATGAACACATCAATTACTCAGGAAAACATGAAAGCATTGCTCAATTTGAGAATGTAAAGGAACAAGTTGTTATTATCAACGGTGTTTCTAAAGGATATGCAATGACCGGATGGCGTCTTGGATGGATTGCCGCTCCAAAATGGTTAGCTGCAGCAGCCAATAAGCTACAAGGACAATACACATCAGGGCCATGTTCTGTTACTCAAAAAGCAGCTGAAGCAGCTTACACAGGAGATCAACAATGCGTAACTGATATGCGCACAGCTTTTGAGCGCCGCAAAAACTTAATTGTTAAGCTTGCCAGAGAAATTGAAGGATTCAAAGTTAATGAGCCAAGTGGAGCATTTTATATTTTCCCTGACTGTAGCTACTATATTGGAAAATCAGTTAATGGAAAAGCAATAACAAACTCTGCTGACTTAGCTATGTACTTATTAGAAACAGCTTATGTCGCTTGTGTAGGTGGTGTTGCTTTTGGTGCTCCAAATTGCATTCGTATGTCTTATGCAACTTCTGATGAAAACATTGAAAAAGCAATGAGCAGACTTAAAGAGGCTTTAGAAAAGTTATCTTAAAAACAATGTAAATTCATTATATAATAGCTCATTTCTAATTTTTGAAATGAGCTTTTTTTTACCATATTGTTATCTAAAATAATATCTTTGATATATGGATATAAAATACATCTTTAACCAAAACCGTGACTGGATTGACAAAAAGCTAGAGCAAGACCCTAGCTTCTTTCAAAAACTAGCGCGTCAGCAAAACCCTGAAATACTATACATTGGATGTTCAGATAGTCGAGTGAGCGCAGAAGAACTAATGGGAGTTGAACCCGGGGAAGTGTTTGTTCATCGCAATATTGCTAATATGGTTATCAATACTGACCTAAGCGCAATGAGCGTAATCCACTATGCAGTAGAAACCCTTAAAGTAAAACACATTATTGTATGTGGACACTATGACTGTGGAGGTATAAAAGCAGCGATGCAAAGTGAAGATTTAGGAATTCTAAACCCTTGGTTAAGAAACATCCGAGATGTATATCGCCTACACAAGAAAGAGCTTAATGCCATTGATGATGAAATAGAACGATCAAAACGATTAGTGGAACTAAATATTCAGGAACAATGTATTAATGTCATCAAAACTGCAGAAGTTCAAAAAGCCGTCAGAGCAAATCAATTAACCATACACGGATGGGTTTTTGACCTTCATACAGGAAAAATAAAAGACCTTAAAATTGATTTTGATGAAATCCTAAAAGGGATAATGGAAATATATCATATTCATTAGACTTTAAAAAGTTAATTACTCACTCAAAGGATAAATGATGCGGACAAATCAATATATTTGTTTGCATTAATTACACAAACACGGAAGAAAAACACTATGAAGAAAACACTAATCTTAAGCCTCATCCTACTACTTTTAGGATGTTCAATTTCATCTTTTGCACAAAATGAGAAAGCTGATAAATATTGGGAAATGATTAAAACATATCATTACACTCATGACGATAAGATTTGTAAAAAAACCGTTGACTTTTTAAACGCAGGCGTGCATGATGATTACATATTTGAACTTAGATTCTTAGCGTTTTATGTTCCATTATTTGAAAAAGATGAGACAGTAAAAGCTGAGTTTGAAAAAAGAATTCCAAAGATTATAAGCTCAGAAAAACAAGGTTTATTTGAGGATATGCTTAACATGACTAGTGAAAGGGTATACGAAACAGCATATACGACACCTGATGTAAATGAGATGCTATGCTACTCCTACTATGCAACAGGAGACACAAAATATATTGACCAACTGCTAGAAAACGCTAAAGACACCGAAGAAAGAGTTGATTTAGCAAAATATATGATTGGAGCAAATGCTCTTTGGTGGCTGGCTGAGATTAAAGCTGAGGATGACTTTTTCAAAGAGTACTTAGAATCTAAAGTTGGAAATCAATATGCAGAAACAGCTTTAAAGAGCCGTTCGTACGATTTAAAGAACATACAACTCGAAGTTCTAACAGAACAAAAGAAAAAGGGAATTTGGAAATAAAAGAAAAGGGCGATAAATAATGATTTTATGGCACTTTCTATTTTTACTTATAATATTTTCCAGTAACAGCTATTGGAGTAATCTCAATAACTCCTGTAACTTTCAACATTGCTTCCGGGTAAGTTTTTCCTTTATGCTGGGGGGTATATTTTGCGACAACTGCATCAATTGCTTTTATTCACAAATCTGTATCAGTAAGTACCTTCCCTGTCCCATGCATAATTACGCTTTGGCAATCTGTATTCGTATCAAATGGCAACTCGTCTTGAATAAAACCATTTAACTTAAACACCTCAAATCCCACATTAGGATTCTTTGCTAAATAGCTCAACTTTTGACCTATAGATAAACCGTGAATATATACCTTAACATCCATCCACACATAGCGAACCGGTTTCACATACGGAAATCCATCTTTTGAAATAGTAGCTAAGCTGCCAACACCTTCTGTTTGTAGTAATACATCAATTTCTTGTTTCGAAAGCTGATGCTCTTTCATTCTTCCTTGCATATTAATTCTTTTTGAAGTTAAATTAATGCAAGCCCGAACTCAGTATTTTCAGTTACATTATAGAAAAGCCCCCCACATTGAATCATAGGCTTTGATTGCAAATGTATAAACATTCATATAATAGTAATAATTTGCAAAATCATATAAACAACAACAGTCTCTTAATATAAAAAATAGACAAACCCACTATTTCTAGTTAGCATAAATCATCACAATCATCACTTTTAGGGATAAACCAATATACAGATTTACTATACTTTTGTATTATAAAAATGACAAAAACAAAAGCAATATATAGAATGACAAAATTTATTAGACAAAGCTTGATGATTGCACTTGTGGGTTTAATAGGTTTAAATGGTTTTTCGCAACAGAATGAAAAACCAGAACTCAATGAATCTGCGTTCAGCTACGATGGTTCTTATGTAGGTGATGTAGTAAATAATCTTGCCGGAGGAATAAAAACAGGTAGTGCATACCTTGGTATGGCAAATATTGGAATTGGATTCAACACAGAAACAGCAAAATGGTGGAAAGGTGGAGAACTATATGTAAACTTTGGTAATACACATGGGGACACTCCTTCAGCAGATTTAATTGGAGACATTCAGGTAGCTTCAAACATTGAAGCCGGAGACATGACTTACTTATACGAATTTTGGTATAAACAAAGCCTAGGAAAGTTTGATTTTACTATTGGTGTACAGGATTTGAATGCTAACTTTGTGTCCTCTGAAAATGGAGGTCTTTTTCTAAATAGTTCGTTTGGCGTACATACAGTTATGAGTGACAATATCACTCTACCCATTTTCCCTAAAACAGCTTTAGGTGCAGATATTAGCTGGCAAGCTTCAGAAAGGCTTAACTGGCGTATTGCAATATTTGATGGAACACCAAACTCTAGAAATCCATATAACACGAACCAAATTATAGGTAAAGAAGATGGATATCTTTTAGTGACTGAATTTCAGATTGCTAAAAGCCTAATTTCCAGACTAAATGGAACCTATAAGCTTGGTGGGTATTATCATAATCACCAGTATTCAGATGAAGCCCCACACGAAAATGGTGGCGCATATTTTATTGCAGACCAGAATATTACAAACAAGCTTTCATTATTTACCCAAATAGGCATTAGTCCAAACAACATCAACGACCACAATCACTTTATGAGTTTAGGTTGTAATTACAAGAATTTCAGCGAAAAACGCCCTGATGATTTATTTGGCTTAGCCTTAGCATATTTTGGTGTTGATGAAAACGATATTAAACATGAAACAGCTATTGAAGCTACATATAAATGTTGCATCAATGAAAACATTTACCTGCAACCAGATGTTCAATACATATTAAATCCGGCAGGAACTGGTGAGAAATTAGATAATTCCCTAGTGGCAATTCTAAGATTTGGAGTTGAATTTTAAAAAAGATGATAAAGAAAAAATAGCCTTTTCACAATATCGCATACTATCATTATGGATACCAAACATTTATCAGACCTAAAAACTGGCGAAAGTGCCATTATCACAAAGGTATTAGGACAAGGAGCTTTCCGCAAACGCATCACAGAGATGGGGTTTGTGAAAGGGAAAAAAGTTACCGTAATTAAAAATGCTCCTCTACAAGACCCCGTTGAATACCAAATAATGGGCTATATGGTTAGTCTTCGCCGTAGCGAAGCTCAACTAGTTGAAGTTGTTTCCGAAGAAGAAGCTGAAGCATTTGCTAAAGCAAAATTTGCTGGAACAATAACTGAAGAACGAATTATTGATACTGCCCTTGAAAAAGGGAAAGTAATCAACATTGCCCTTGTTGGAAATCCAAACTGCGGAAAAACTACCCTTTTTAACTATGCCTCTGGCTCACATGAACGCGTAGGAAACTATAGCGGTGTAACTGTTGACGCAAAAGAGGCTAAATTAAACATGAATGGTTATGAATTCATCATCAATGATCTACCCGGCACTTACTCTATAACAGAATATTCTCCTGAAGAACTTTATGTGCGCATGCACATAATGGAAAAAATGCCGGATATAGTAGTAAATGTTCTTGATGCCTCAAACATTGAGCGAAACTTATTTCTTACCACACAGTTAATTGACATGAACATCAAAGTCATAATAGCTTTGAATATGTACG
Organism: Paludibacteraceae bacterium; assembly: GCA_963662245.2. Taxonomy (GTDB): domain Bacteria; phylum Bacteroidota; class Bacteroidia; order Bacteroidales; family Paludibacteraceae; genus JAFGVL01. The sequence continues at coordinate 225,815 of CAXXVQ010000001.1, forward strand.
ATGAACTGGAGAAAAAAGGAGTCAAATTTGACTACGATAGTTTAGGACAAATGATTGGTATACCTATAGTACCAACAGTTGCTTCAAAAGGTAGAGGTATTAATGAGCTTTTCAATAAAATAATTGATGTATATGAAGATAATGCTCCATGCGTTCGTCATGTCCATGTCAATTACGGGGAAATGATTGAAAAAGCCATTAGGAAGATCCAACACGAATTATACGAAAATCCCGAGATTGTAATAAAAACATCTCCACGATTCATTGCTATTAAACTACTTGAAGGAGATAAAACAACTCTAAATCAGCTAAAGAAATACCCTAATTATGACGCAATTAAGGAAATTGCTGATAAATGGATTGGAAGAATCGAGAATGAATACGACGAAAGTTCTGAAACAATAATTACTGACCTAAAATATGGATTCATTGATGGTGCATTAAAAGAAACTTACAAAGAACCTAAATTTGACAAAAGAAAGGTAAAAAGAGAGCTGGATGATATCTTAACCCACAGAGTATGGGGATTCCCTATCTTCTTATTCTTCATGTGGTTCATGTTTCAAACAACCTTTACGCTAGGATCATTCCCAATGGACTGGATTGATACAGGTGTTGGAGCATTAAGTAACTGGCTAAGCAATACCATGAGCGAGGGTCCTTTACGAGATTTGCTTGTTGATGGAATTATCGGCGGTGTTGGTGGTGTAATTATTTTCCTGCCAAACATTTTGATTCTGTTCTTCTTTATCTCATTGATGGAAGATACCGGATATATGGCTCGTGCAGCATTTATTATGGATAAATTGATGCATAAAATCGGCTTACACGGAAAATCATTTATTCCCTTAGTTATGGGCTTTGGATGTAATGTACCGGCTGTAATGGCAACTCGTACATTGGAGAACAAAAAGGATAGAATCCTAACCATGATTATCACACCGCTTATGTCATGTAGTGCCAGACTTCCGGTATATGTACTTATTATCTCAGCCTTCTTTCCTAAGAATCAAGGTTTAGTACTATTCTCAATATACATAATAGGAATTGTACTTGCAGTACTTGTGGCTCTGGTAATGAAGAAAGTAGCATTTGCTAAAAAAGATGTTCCTTTTGTTATGGAACTTCCACCATATCGTATTCCAACCCTTAAAAACACAAGTATTCACATGTGGCACAAAGGAAGAGAATACATTAAAAAAATGGGTAATGTAATTCTTCTGGCTTCAATCCTAATTTGGGCTTTAGGTTATTTCCCTAAAAATGTAGAATTCAGTAAAAACTATGACGCTGAAATTCAAAAAATAGAAGCAAACACTTCAATTTCTAGGGAAAGTAAAGATGCTCAGATTAAACATCTTGAAGTTTTACAAGAAAGTGAAAGACAAGAAAAATCATATATTGGACAACTTGGGCATGCAATTGAGCCGGTTATCGAACCTCTTGGCTATGATTGGAAAATGGGCGTAAGTATCATTACCGGACTTGCAGCTAAAGAAATTGTAGTTAGTACAATGGGAATCCTTTATCAAGCAGACATGGAAGCTGATGAAACATCTGAAACACTGAAAGATAAACTACAAGAACAAGTTCACCATTATGGAGAACTAAAAGGGCAGAAAGTATTTACTCCACTTGTAGCTTATGCATTTATGCTCTTTATCTTAATATATTTCCCATGTGTAGCGGTAATTGCTGCTATTAAAAAAGAATCAAGCTGGAAATGGGCAATATTTACAATGGTGTACACAACCGGCATAGCTTGGATAGTTGCTTTCTCAGTATATCAAATAGGTTTGTTATTAATTTAAAAGCTTATGCAAACAATTATAGTATATATTGTTCTAGCACTCACCATTGCTTACTCTATATATGCTTTGGTAAAACACATTCGCAAGAAAAGCTCCCCATGCGGAGACTGCTCTGGATGTGATATAAAGAATGAGATTACAAAAAATCTAAAAGACAAAGTATCAAAAGACCCAAATACATGTGTATGTAACACAGAAAAGCCGCAATAATGCGGCTTTTCTGTGTTTAGAAGAAATTATTTCACATATTTATCAACGGGAACATAAGGTAACGAGAAAGCATCAGCCACAGCCTTATACACCACATCTCCTTTTACAATATTTAGCCCTTTCTTTAAATCGGCATGTTCTACACATGCTCCCTCCCATCCTAAATCTGCTAAAAGCATTGCATATGGCAAAGTTGCATTAGTTAACGCCATAGTTGAAGTATGTGGCACAGCACCCGGCATATTTGCTACGCTATAATGCACTATTCCATCAATAATATAAATAGGATCTTCATGCGTTGTAGGCTTGGTCGTTTCAAAACAGCCACCTTGATCTACAGCCACATCTACCATAACAGAACCTTGCTTCATATGGCTAAGCATCTCTTTTGCAATTAACTTGGGAGCTTTAGCACCCGGAATTAACACTGCACCAATAAACAAATCATGAGTTGGCAATAATTCACGAATATTATGTTCATTATAAACAAGCGTTTTAACATTGGCAGGCATAATATCCGATAATTGTCTTAACCTTGGTAAACTAATATCCATAATAGTAACATCAGCCCCCATTCCGGCAGCTACTTTAGCAGCTTGGGTTCCAACAACTCCTCCACCTATTACAAGCACCTTAGCTGGATCCACTCCTGGGATTTGACTTAACAAGATGCCCTTTCCGCCGTAGTTTTTTTCAAGATACTTGGCTCCTTCTTGTACTGCCATAGCCCCCGCAACTTCAGACATCGGGATTAACAATGGCAACGATCTGTCTGGCAACTCAACGGTTTCATAAGCCAAACAAACTGATTTACTTTTTATCATCGCTTTAGTTAATGCTTCACCGGATGCAAAATGAAAATAAGTAAACACGAGCTGGTTTTCTCTAATCAAATCATATTCTTTCCCAACAGGCTCTTTTACTTTCATAATCATCTCAGCCACAGCATACACATCTTCGGAAGCACTTAAGATCTTAGCACCGGCTTTGACATAATCTTCATCAGCAAATCCACTACCCACTCCGGCATTTTCTTCAACAAAAACATCATGTCCTCTTTCAAGCATTTCTTTCACCCCTGCGGGCGTTAAAGCTACCCTGTTTTCGTTGGTCTTAATTTCCTTTGGAACACCTATTTTCATATCTATTTTGTTTTAATTATACACTAAAGACTCCTTTAAATTTACAAAATATTCTCCAGAAATGTCCTCATCAAGAATTAATAAATATTTATAATTTTCATAAGAAAGCTATTACATTTGTGTGGTTTTTGTTTTATAAATGTTTCAAAAATTTATTTATATTGAAAAAAGCAGCATTTCTTATTCTTAGCTTATCTTTTGTTAGTCTCTCATTATGGGCTCAATGTGCAAGTGATTGCGAAAAGCTTATAAATGAGAAGATATGGGCAGTAAGCACAAAAAATGACAGCGATGTTGTTTGGGTCATTGCCGGTGAAAATCAGGATAAAATATTTCGCATAAAGAATAATAAATACAAAGACATTACTGAAGAAGCACAATTACCTAAAGGAAATAAATACACTTCTATCCTATGTCTTAGCAACAGACATGTTTTATTAGGTACAGAAAACAACTATCTGTATTATCTAAAAGGAAAGAAAAAATACATCTGGATCAATCAAAGCTATGGGCTTCAAGAAAATCATATTGAATCTTTAGCCTTACGAAAAAAAGATAAAATGGTGTTTATTTCCACACCGAATTCTCGCTATATGCTGAAACACTATAACAGAACTTATAACTTCAGATTAGTTCAAATTAAAGACACGGAAAAAACTATAGACGAATTAGCTTATTTCTTTAAATATTTTGTAAAAGGCCCTGTTCAAGAAGGCATTTGCTTTCTAACTTCAGATATTGATTTAAGTTTTAGAAAAGATAAATACATCTCAGATGAAACTTTAAACAATTTAAAAAGCCAACTAACTCCGGGCGATATCATAATAAAAAGAAATGACATGCAATTAGCAAATGTTGGTATTCCAGGCTTTTGGACACACTCAGGCATATATATTGGAAGCCTTAATCAGCTTGATTCATGTTATAATGACCTACCAATGCTAGATAGCCAACTTCCATCTGAATATATAAAAGAAAATTTCCCGGAAGTCTACAATGTATTAAAAGATAAAAATCATCAGATTATTGAAGCAATTTCTGAAGGAGTTGTAATTAACTCGGTAGAGCATATTGCCAAAGTAGATTACCTTGCTGACTTACGCCCAAATCTATCAAAAGAAACTGTGTTTCAATCAATAATTGCCGCATTTGAGTTTTATGGAACACCATATGACTTCCTGTTCGATTTTGAAAATGATGATGCCTTAGTTTGTAGTGAGCTTGTATATCATGCATTTAAAGAAACAAAAAACAAGAAAGGAATTCAATTCATCTTTGGAAAACTAAACGGAAGAAGATTTGTATCTCCGAATGACATTGCTCACCAATATGCAATTGAAAGATATACAAGAAACCCACAATTTACTCTCGTACATTTTTATGATGCCGATGAAAAGAAGAAAAAGAGTGTAAAAAGAAATGAAAGAGCTTTCGCAAGGTCTTGGAATAGAAAGTTCCGCTAAAAAGATGTGTTTTTAGCCACTAAATCTGATAAAATGGCTAAAAATATGTTAACAAGCTGTTTTTTTTAATGAATAATATAATTTTTATCAATTTACATCGTTTCTTTGTAAGAAAATAAAAAATTAGTACACATATAATAATTATGAAAAAACTAAGCATCTTACTTTTTGTAATCAGCACAGTCCTAATTAGTTCATGTAGTACCGGTAGTGATTTAAGCTACAATCAAAACACTGGTCTATCAAAGAAAAAGGTTAATGTAATCGCAAAGTCTAAAAGTGGTAGAACTTTTTGTAAACACTAATTCTTAAAAGAACAAAATAGCACAGCCTTCAAGTATATACTTGAAGGCTGTGCTATTTTTATGAGATAATGGCGTTATAGAACTTTGCCCTCACATCTATTCTCAAACAATATTTACCTGACAGATATCTTCCAAATCAATTATAATAATTAAAAGAAAAATTATTATAGCATCTATTGTTTAATGGAAGTTTTATTGTATTTTTGGAACAAAAAACGATTTTAGTCTATAAATATGGATTCAAAAGAAGAAATAATTAGAAAAGAGATAATTAGTACAGCTCAACAACTATTCCAACATTACGGTTTTACCAAAACCACGATGGAAGACATTGCCAAAGCTATGAAAAAAGGGAAAAGTACCCTATATTATTATTTCAAAAGTAAAGAAGAGATTTTTGAAGCAGTAGTAATAACAGAAGTAAATGAAATAAATTCTGAAATTGAAAAGACTATTGAAAAAGGTATAAATGCTGAAGATAAACTTAAAATCTATCTGTCAACAACTATTGGAACTGTAAAAAGCAAAATAAATCTATATGGGCTGCTAAAAGAGGAAGCATTTGAAGACGATAGATCATACTGTGCCAAAACAATTGATCCTATAAAACTATACAATGATAACGAGACTAAAATTGTAAAAGATATTCTCTTACAAGGAATAGAAAATGGAGAATTTAATAAAGCAATTATCAATGATACAGATATTATCACCTATGTAATAATCACAGCACTTAGAAGCATCATAATTGACCTTGCTCTTAGCAATAAAAACAATGACAACTTGAAATTCTTTGAAAAAGAAAAAATTGAAGCAATATCAAACATGCTGATTAAAGGTTTAAAATAACTTATAAAGAGGAAGCTAAAAACTTGCTCTTTTTTTAGCAAAAACAATCGACCTAAATACGATTTTAGTCTAAAATACATAAATATTAATTATGAAAAAGAACATTTTACTATTCATCTCACTATCTGTTTTAGTGGGATGCAGCAAACATGAAAAAGCTACAGAAGACAATGCTGTAACAAAAGTTGAAACCACAGTTGTAAAAACTATTTCGGCAAATTCAAAACTCCGATATAGTGGAACAATTGAAGCATTTCAAAGTATTCCCTTAACCTTCCAAACTGCTGGAACAATTGAAACAGTTTTGGTAGATGAAGGTGATGTAGTTAGCAAAGGTCAACTGCTGGCAACAGTGGACAAAACAGATGCACAAAGCATGTATCAACTATCAAATGCAAAATACCAACAAGCAGTTGATGCTTACAACCGCCTTAAAACAGTACATGATAACGGAAGTCTGCCTGAAATTAAATGGGTAGAAATGGAATCTAACCTACAACAAGCGGAGTCTTCATTGGAGATTGCAAAAAACAATTTAAAAAAGTGCAGTATTTATGCTCCTGAAAATGGCATTATAGGAAAAAGAAATATTGAACCGGGAATGTCCTCTCTCTCAAATCCTACGGCAGCTATTGAACTAGTGAAAATTGAAAAGATATATGTAAAAATTGCCGTTCCTGAGAATGAAATAGGATTAATAAAAAAAGGCGATAAAGCTCTATTCAAAGTTTCTGCTGTTGGAGAAGAAACCTTCGAAGGAATTGTAGAAAATGTTGGCGTAGTAGCTGATAAAATATCTAGAACCTACGAAATTAAAGTATTAGCATCCAACTCTAAAAAGAAACTAAAACCGGGAATGGTTTGCGACCTGAGTATGGACATTGACACAGAAAAAGAAGTATTGGCAATTCCATATCAATGTGTGAGTACTGATATGAATAAAAAACCATATGTATTTGTAGTAAACAAGAATACAAACAATGTGGAAAAGAGAACCATCAGTGTTGGTAAATATTTGAATAACAACATTGAAGTCATTAATGGATTGTCCGAAGGAGAAACCGTTGTACTAGAGGGAAAAGAAAAACTTGATAACAAAAGTAGTATTACTTTATAAGTAAAACACGCAGATTATTTGACTCAAAAAAAGGATCATGAAACAAAAGAAAATTGGATTCATAGGATGGGCTATGCGCTATCATAATATCAGCACCATTTTGGTGGCAGTATTTATTATTGCCGGAGTGTTTTCTCTTATAAATATGCCACGCAATGAGTTTCCTCAATTTACTATCCGTCAAGGATTAGTCATTGGAGTATATCCCGGAGCAAGCTCTGAAGAAGTAGAAGAACAACTAACCAAACAAGTAGAAAACTATCTGTTTGGATATAAGGAAGTTAATAAAGCAAAAACATATTCTCAATCTAAAGAAGGAATGATGATTGTTTTTGTTGAATTGAACGATGATGTAAAAAATGCCGATGAATTTTGGTCAAAGCTTAAGCATGGTTTACGAGATTTCAAAGCTACACTACCACCCGGGGTAGTTGCTTTACTAGCAAATAGCGATTTTGGTGATACTTCTGCCATGCTTATTACCCTGTCCTCAGACTCCAAAAGCTATAAAGAAATGGAGCAAGAGCTTAAGAAACTAAAATCAGAATGCCGGAAAATTGATGCTGTATCTAAAATCAAAGACTATGGTATTCTGAAAGAAGAAATCCAAGTAAATGTACAGCCGGAAAAATTAAACGAATACAATATTAAATCGCTATCACTCCTATCCTCTTATCAAGGTAATGGAAACATTGTTCCTTCTGCAACTCTCAAAAATGGCAGAAGTAACTTGGATGTACATTTTCCCAAAAACTTTGAATCAGAAAAAGATTTGGCTAATCAAATTGTATATGCTGACCCTAACGGTGGTGTAGTCCGTTTAAAAGACATTGCTAAAATAGAAAGAAAATATGAAGAACCGGATGATTTTATCCGTCAAAACGGAAAGAAAACAATTTTACTTTCGCTGGAAATGCAACCGGGAAACAACATTGTTCAATTTGGAGAAGAGGTAAACTTAGTCTTAGATAATTTCAAGAAAACATGCCCAAATGAAATTGAAATTAATGTGATTTCAAACATGCCTAAGTATGTTGATGACTCGGTATCTCATTTTATGAGCGAATTCTTGATTGCCATCATTGCTGTAATCCTAGTAACTATGGTACTATTACCTTGGAAAGTGGCATCTATTGCCGGATTTACAGTACCAATTGCAGTACTTATAAGCATGGGATTCTTATATCTGTTTGGCATTGAACTAAATACAGTATCCCTAGCTGCATTAGTCTTAGTACTAGGAATGATTGTGGATAATGCCATCGTGGTAATTGATAATTACATAGAGAAAAAAGATCACGGTATGTCATCATGGCACGCTGCCATCAAAAGTGCTCGTGAACTTGTAACCCCTATCATTACTGCAACATTAGCTATTTGTGCAGCTTATATCCCGCTAATGTTTATGATACCGGGAACTACTGGTGAGTTTTTACATGATTTGCCAATAACTATTACTATTGCACTAATTGTTTCAATTCTTGTAGCCTTATTTGTTGTTCCATTCTTGAACTTTTTCTTTATCAAAAAAGGATTACAAAAGAAACAAAACAACAAAAGCAGTTTCTTAGACAAACTGCAAGCATATTTTGACAAATACTTGGAAAAAGCATTTAAACACAAGAAAATAACACTTGCACTCGGAATAGGATTAATTGTTCTGGCAATAGTCCTGTTTAAATTCACAGACCAGAAACTGTTCCCCGATATGGAGCGTAATCAGTTTGCCGTAGAAGTTTATTTACCAACAGGAACATCCTTGGAAAATACGGAACAAGTGATGGATAGTCTGGAAAAAATTCTTCTGAAAGATAAGCGTATTGAAACGGTTACCAGCTTTATTGGGAGTAGCTCTCCCCGTTTCCACACGGTATATGCACCAAATATGCCTGGTTCAAATTACGGACAATTGTTGGTTAACACAGTTTCAAATGAAGCTACCAAAGAAGTATGTGATGAATATGACAAAAAACTGGCAGGAACATTCTCCAATGCACATGTAAAATGGAAAATCCTGACCATGTTACCATCAAAAGCACCAATTGAGATACGAATTTCTGGTGATTCAGTAAAAGATATTCGTCAAGTCGAAACACGAATTGACTCAATTCTCAAAGCACAAGATGATTTGGCATGGGTAAGAACTGACTGGGATGAGAAAAAACAAAATATTTTGGTAACCATGGATAACGACAAAGCCAGCCGTTTAGGTTACTCAAAAGGCTTAGTTGGAACATCTCTATTAGTTGGAATCAACGGAATGCCCCTAACAACTATTTGGGAAGGCGATTACCCTGTTTCCGTAGAACTTAGACAAGACAACGGTGAGAAAAAGGATCTTGAATTCTTAGGTAATCAAACAATTACCTCACCAATGAGTTTCTCGGCAATGCCTTTGCGTTCGTTTGCAGAATTTACACCTCAATGGACAGAAGGAACCATCGTACACCGAAACGGAACTTGTACCCTGACCAAACAAATTGATGTAAACACCAAAGTGCAAGCCTCAACTGTTTTCAACAGAATCAAACCTATTGTTGACTCACTTAATTTACCGGAAGGTATTAGTATTAGTTATGGCGGTGAATTTGAACAGCAAAAAGAATCATTTGTTCCGATGACTTATGCACTGATTGTCAGTATTGTTATCATCTTCTTTATTTTATTGTTTCAATTTAAAAAGATAAAACTGGCTATGCTCATTATGTCCACCATGCTACTGGCATTACCGGGAGCAGCTATAGGACTATTTGTAACCGGATATCCGTTTAGCGTAACAGCATTTATCGGAATCACCAGCTTATGTGGTATTGTGGTAAGAAACGGAATCATATTGATTGATTACCTTCAAGAACTAAGAACCATACACGGAATGGGTGTAACTGAAGCTGCCCTTGCAGCAGGAAAGCGCAGAATGAGACCTATTTTCTTAACATCAGCGGCAGCAGCAGTTGGAGTTATCCCTATGATTATCAGCAAATCACCACTTTGGGGACCTCTAGGTACGGTTATATGCTTTGGATTGTTAATATCAATGGTATTAACACTATTCTTACTACCTGTATTATATACATACATTTATAAAGAAAGAACAAACAGAAGAAAAGTGAAAAAACATATTCCATATACTAATATCAGTATGATTGTTGGCTTTGCGATAATTATTGCAACTGCAATTCCAAATCAGTCATTTGCTCAAACTCAAGCTTATTCACTTGAAACATGCAAATCACTAGCTTTAGAAAACAACAAGAAACTGAAAGAAGCGAACTTAGAACTATTGGTATCACAACAAGTGAAAAAGGAAGCCTTTACCAAATACTTTCCAAAAGTAAGCGGTATGGCAGTAGCTATGCGTGCCGAAGATTATTTGGTGAAAGGAACAATTCCATCAATGAATTTACCTGTTTATGATGGAAACCCTGCGAGTCTAGCTGCCCCTACCCAATTCACCTATGTTCCTGAGATTCCAATAAACATGCTTGACTACATAAATGTTGCAAGTGTATCAGCAGTGCAACCCATATTTGCAGGAGGACGAATTTACAATGGGAATAAACTGGCAAAACTTGGCATTGAGGTAAATAAACAAAAGTTTGCCATGAGCACATCTGAAGTTCTTATTAAAACAGAAGAACTATACTGGAATATCCTTTCTCTTGAGGAAAAACTTAAAACAATCAAGAGCTACGAATCTATGCTTGAACATTTACAAAAAGATGTAGAAGTTGCTGTAAAAGCGGGACTAACACAACAAAGCGACCTGCTAAAAGTACAATTAAAACTTAATGAGTTACAGGTCAATAAAATGAAGCTTGAAAATGGCATCATCTTATCTTACAGAGCTCTTTGCCAGCAAATTGGAATCAACTATTCTGCAAATTTTAAAATTGACGACAATAAGCATCTGGATGAATTACCGGAGTCTTATGTAACAGACACAAAATCTGCTTGTCAAATCAGAGATGAATACAACCTCTTATCACAAGCACTACAGGCTGAAATACTTCAAAAAAGAATGATTGTTGGTGAAAATCTCCCACAAATTGCAGTTGGAGCTCAAGTTTTTGCTTTAGACATGATGGAACAAACAAGCACAAATGGAATGGTATTCGCAACTGTTAGCATCCCTATTTCAGATTGGTGGGAAGGTTCTCACAAAATAAAGGAAGCTAACTTTAAAATTAAACAAGCGCAGAATAAACTTCTGGAAACAGAAGAACTATTAGGGCTAGATATTGAAAAAGCAAAAAATGAAATGTTTGAAACACATTTTCAAATAAAAACAGCCAGCATTTCAATTCAACAAGCAAAAGAAAACCTCAAAATTCTCGATGATAATTACAAAGCTGGAGTCATTGGAATGTCTGAACTTTTAGAGGGTCAAGCTTTATACCAAAAAGCTCAGGATGAGTACACTGATGCCCTTTGTCAGTACAGAATAAAAGTTGGCAATTATATACAAAAGACTGGCAAATAAAGCTATGATCTTTTAGGACAGTAGGCTTAAACCGTTACATTATATTAACAGCAGATTAACCCATAATTTAATCTGTTGTTAATATTTATCATTTAGCCTAATAAATCTATATCTCTCAATATTTCTGCTTCATCGATAATTATGGATGCTTTGTAGAGTTTTTTTACATCAAGATTTCGTTTATAAATACATTCGTGCAACAATGATGAAAAAAACAATAATCATAACATTACTTACACTTCCTATATTATTATTCTCAACTAATAATAAGAATATACCTTTAAGAGGATATACAGGAGGAAGTTGGAACTCTCAAATATCTAGTAATCCATATTTCATCGGAGCAGATTACATATGGGAATATAACAACTATTTATCTATTTCAGCCGGCTTTACATTCTTCTCTGGTTACGGCGAAAGCAAAAATTGGACAGCTAATGAAACTAAATACAGTTGGAATAATAACGATGATTACATGTTCACAATTAATCTATCGTCAAGATTAGATTTACCATTAATTAAAGCATCAAAGAACCACATAAACCTGTTTATAGAACCGGGTATTATGCTTGAACCAAACACGCATACTCACATTATAAAGAATGCAGAAGGAGGTGCAGTTGAAGCCTATACCACAGGACCTAAAACTTATTTTCAATCACATTTTGGCATTAGCTACTCTCCTAGTTTAGAAACCAATATTCCGGTTAAGTATGAGTTATCGTATTTTATATCAAACCTAGATTTATACGAACAATATAGGAATATCTACATTGACAACACAAATCTAGAAGACTTTTTGCCACAACATAAGCTACTTCAAGGACTTAGACTAGCAATGATTGTAGAATTCTAAATAATAACTCATGCATAAACAAGGAATAAATAATCTAATTGCATCAGGATTTGGAATAGGATTTATAGGTAAAAGCTCAAAACTCTTTTCTTTAATTCTTGGCTTTACAATAGCCATATTAATAAAGGAAATTCAATACGCTGAAATAATATTTCCGGTTATCATTTTATTATTTATCGTTATAGGAAATCACTCAATAAAGAGTTGTATCAACAGCTACGAAGAAGCGCCACAATGGGTTGTTATACAAGATATTATCGGAATTCTAATTACTTTAAATTTCTACTCAAATAGCATCTTATTAAACTTATTTGCATTTGTCACATTTATCATACTTAATATCTTTTCACCAATACTTGATTCTCTTAAAATAAAAACCAAGTACCTGAACAGATCTTTATTTAAAGGAGTATTCATAGGAGTACTTACAAATTCATTCGTTTATCTGATTCTCCTAATCACATACTTATCAAAGAATTAATAAATTATCTTTAATTATCATTAGATTATGGTATACTATTTGCAAAAACATAAAACAACATGAACTCTTATTTAAAGCATTAAATATGATTGTACATTACAATGAAAAACGACTTAACTTATTTTTTGTACCATTCAATGAGTAAAAATGATGGTTCATAAACAAAAACTAATTATTAAGACAAATCAAATGTAATTTTAATCAAGATTTAATTTAAGAGTCAGATCTCATTTAATATCATTTTATTTATAATTAAAATCAAGGAGGGTTCTATGAATATGAATATAAATATTATTAAGACAAAGACTTCAGACATTATTTGCAAACATCTGAGAGTTGAAAAATCAGATATTCAAGGTCTTACAACATTACAAAATTTAGGTGCAGACTTATTGGACAAGGTCGAAATCATCCTTTCTATCGAAAAGAATTTTAAAATTCTAATGTATGCACAACCTGAAAAAATATATGAAAGTAACTTTGACAATCTCTGTAATCAAATTCATCAAACGATACTTTTAAAATCAACAAATTAACACCAACCTATCTTAAGTATATTATTTTTTCATTTTACATTTAGGGCTCTTAGCATCTGCTAAGAGCCCTTCTCATTTTTACATTTGCATATATTTTTGTAGTTTTAGCATTATTTTCAAAATAATTGAACGCTACACTAAAGACTAGGATTTCTTATTTTTCTTCTTACTAAGTGACTTATAATTAGATATTTCAAAACTTTCACTTGCAAGCATTGGCATTGCATTATATGTAGTATTCAGAGCTGCCGGGAAATATGCTGGAACAGAAATTAGTGCAAGAATAGCAAATACTGACGATACAATAAGAAAACATACTGCAGGTGGACTATCACCTCAATCAGGCATCGTTATTGGCTTATTATTAAGCCTTTACTAACACCACATATTCACTAAAGTGGCAAACATTATGCTTACTATTATTATGGGAGCTATTATTGTTAATGAGATAATTGGTCCATTAATAGCCAAAAAGACCCTCGAAAAAGCAGGTGAAATAAAGAAAGAAGATTAGCTCATCATTTCAGGCTTAATTTATCTTTTTTTAAAGTAATTAAATACGAAACAAGATAACATGAAAAAAATCAAGGTAGGATTATTTGGATTTGGGAAGACAGGTAAATTAGTTGCAAATGAGATCATTAATAACCAAAGCATTGAACTCTTGTGGGTCGTTAGACGAACTAAGCCGGAGAAAAAAATATATGCAAGTAAATCATTCGGCTTTGATGACGAATTTGCTCCAATGTATGGAGAAAAAGAAATAAATCGTGAATTCTTCGAAAAGAATCCGGTAGATATCATCATCGACTTCTCTACTCCACACGGATATAAAAAATATGCTGAAGCAGTTGATTTAGGCATTAGAGTAATTTCAGCTATTTCAAATTATGATGATCAAGCAAAAGAAGCTTTAAAAGAATACTCAAAGAAAACAGCCATTATTTATTCTCCGAATATTACATTAGGCATAAATTTCTTAATGGTTGCATCACAGATTCTACAAAAAATAGCACCTCATGCAGATATTGAGATTTTGGAGGAACATTTTAGAGATAAAAAAGAAACATCAGGCACTGCTTTAAAAATAGCAAATGCTCTTGGTCTTGAAAAAGATGAACATGTAAATTCTATTCGAGTTGGAGGTATTGTAGGAAAGCATGAGATCATCTTTGGATTAAGAAATCAAACAATAAGGCTAACCCACGAAAGCATTAACAAAGCAGCATTTGGACAAGGCGCAATTTTTGCAGCAAAATGGTTAATTCATAAAAAGAAAGGTTTTTTCACAATGGAAGAAATCATAGCTGAAATGATGAGTAAAAATTTACCTATTTACTAAACGAATAAATAAATTATATGAAAAAATTTATTATTGGATTAATGAGTCTATTAATTAGCCTACCTTATGCTACAGCTCAAAAGAATTTCCTAGATGTTAACTACATTGAAGTTACAGGTACATCTGAAATGGAAATAGAACCGGATATGATATACTTACAAATCATTATCAATGAAAAAGATCTCAAAAAGGACATTCCTATTAATGAACAGGAAAAGGAAATGGTTAGTACACTTTCTAAATTAGGAATTGACACAAAAAAAGATTTATCAATGGAAGACCTCGATAGTAATTTTAAGAAAAAGAAATTCGGGCAATCAGATATACTTTTAAGTAAACGCTATATACTTTTAGTGCATGACGGAGCTACTGCGTCAAAGGTTTATTCATCTCTGGAAAAGATAAATATATCGAATATCTCTGTTGATAAAATAGACCACAGCAAAATTGAGGATCTTAGAAAACAAGTAAAAACCAATGCCATAAAAGCAGCAAAAGAAAAAGCTGATTACTTAACCAAATCAATAGGGCAAAACATTGGCAAAGCGTTATATATTGAAGAACAAAACATATTTGCAGAACCTATATATAGAGCAAACACAAAAATGTTGGCATATGCAAGTAACTCTGATAATAGTTATGAATCTGACATTGATTTTAAAACTATCAATATCAAAGCTAGCATGATGGTTAGGTTTGAACTTAAATAACAAATATTGTTTTGATGAAAATAGTTTGAGGATGAAAATAAATGTGATTCTATGTGATATTTTTGAGGACATAATGCCTTTTGAGAATATCAGTTACAACAGCATGATAGCAGATACCTTTAAAAGTGTAAATAATAATCTCAAATTTGAGTTTTTTGAAGCATTTGCAAGAGACCTTCCTGACATTATTGAAGAAGATGATATTTTCCTTATTCCCGGTAGCCGATATGAAGCATATAGTGATGCACCTTGGCTAGTCGAATTACGCCATTTTATCCAAGATTTACACGAACAAAAGGCTAAAATGATTGGAATCTGCTTTGGTCATCAAATAATAGCTGAAGCATTAGGTGGTCGTGTTGAAAAAGCTGTAGTTGGATTTGGGCTTGGACTTAGAGATGCTGACATCGTTGACCCTACAATTGGGAAAAAGTTTAGCTCAGGAAAACTATCATTGCTAAATTATCATGAAGATCAAGTAGTAATTATCCCACCTGAAGCAAAATTACTAGCAAGTAGCAACTTTTGCCCTGTAGAAGCCTATACAATAGGTAAACACATTATTTGCACACAAGGACATCCGGAGTATGATACTAATTACATGAGATATTTACTCCGAAATCATGCAAATGAAGTGTCTGAAATCCATAAGATGAAAGCATTAAAAACACTAAATACACCTGCAAATAGCAAAGAAATAGCTAGTTATATGCTTAGATTCCTCGAATAAATAGACTTTTTTTTCAAATTAACAATCTCAATCCGTACATTTTGAAAATCCCTTTTAATAGCACTTTTTGTGATTTTGACTTCAGTTTTGACTTTTTGAAAACCAATAACTGAAATACATATTATATATTTGCTTCTGTAACTGAATCAAGGGAAGCTTTGTAAAGTTACTTTAGGTTGGTAGCCCATAAAGCCTTAAGGAAATTCCTTAAGGCTTTTGTTTTTTATATGTCCCGTCCTAAAATAAGTTGACAATAATTAGACTTATTATGGAAGACTTAAGTAAACAAAGAAAGAAACGCAGTCAAAAGGATTACACATTAGGCTTTAAATTAGATCTAGTTTCTCGCATAGAAAAAGGCGAGATGACTTATAAACAAGCGCAATCCACTTATGGGATACAAGGCAGAAGTACAGTTTTGGTTTGGTTAAGAAAACATGGTACTTTAGACTGGTCAAAACCCAATGAAAGATTTATGCCTACTGCTAAAAGAAAAGAAACCCCAGCTCAAAAGATTAAACGATTAGAAAAAGAGTTAGAGGAAGAGAAACTTAAAACCCTGTTTCTAGATACGATGATTGATATAGCAGATGAACGCTATGGAACCGGAATCAGAAAAAAGTTCTCATCCCAACAGTCACAACGCTCCGACAAGAAAAAGGAATAAGCCTTTCAAAATCTTGTAGATTGTTTGGGATAAGTAGACAAGCATTATATCAATCAAATGCTAGAATAGTTCTACGGGAGCAACAGTTGCAAAAAGTAAAGCAGTTAGTTGAGACTACACGAATGCAGATGCCAAGAATAGGCACTCGAAAACTCTACAGCCTGCTAGAAGCTGACCTCAAGAAGCAAGGAATCAAAATTGGTAGAGATGCTCTGTTTAACTTCTTAAGAAGAGAGCACCTACTGGTAAAACCAAAGAAAAATTATACAAAGACAACTCACTCAAAACATTGGTTAAGAAAACATCCTAACTTGTACACAAACAAACAAGTTAAAGAAGCAGAAGAAGTTTTTGTAAGCGACATAACATACCTAAACTCAAGACAAGGAACTCATTATTTATCCTTAGTTACAGATGCATACAGCAGAAAAATAATGGGTTATCAGCTAAGTAATAATATGAATACTGAAAATGTGGTTAAGGCTTTAAAAATGGCTATTAGAAACAAGCAAACAAATAAAGTGACTATACATCATTCTGACAGAGGATTACAATACTGTTCCAGTCTATATCAAGAAACTTTAGCTAAAGCAAATATGCTTCCTTCAATGACAGATGGATATGACTGTTATCAAAATGCTTTAGCAGAAAGAGTTAATGGAATATTAAAACAAGAATTTTTATTGTATAATTGTAATAGCTTTAATGAACTTAATGAGCTAGTAAAAGAGTCAATAGCAACTTATAACTCTAAAAGACCTCATTTATCTCTAGGGATGAAGACTCCTGATTTTGTGCATAAAAAAACCAGAGAAGAAAGCTTCTCTGGTCTTAATTAATTTTATTAAAAACTGTCAACCTATTTTAGGACGACACAATAACCTTAAGGAATTACTCCTTTTC
Organism: Paludibacteraceae bacterium; assembly: GCA_963662245.2. GTDB lineage: Bacteria > Bacteroidota > Bacteroidia > Bacteroidales > Paludibacteraceae > JAFGVL01. Next base: position 243,417 of record CAXXVQ010000001.1, read on the forward strand.
AATTATTAATACCCAATCGTTACCTTCAACTTTATTTCCAGGTGGGTCAAAACTCAATATCCCATTGTTTACATAAACACCTATCACATCAACCTGCCCATTTCTAGGGTTAAACCAAGAGGCTTTTACTTTTTTTGCTTTTAAGACATTTACATCCACATCAAAGTTTCTTCCATTATATGTATAGAAAAATGCATACTTCTTGCCTCTTGTTGCAGCAATATAATCATATCTATCACCATTGTTCCCAACTACCATAGATTGATCCGGCACTCGCTCAAAATATGGCTCAGATAATATCAACCGTTTTAGGTAATGCATTTGATAAGCTCCACTGGCATTCAAAACATCAAACCAGTTTTCATTTACACCAAAAGAACCCTTATCTCCCTCTTCGTGAAACTGCATAACAGAATTATGTCCGTATGTAAATCCACAAGCACCTGCAAATACAGACCAATAAGCATAGCGCCTTACATCATTTGCAGTCCATCGTGTAGCAAGACTATCATGCAATCCATGAGGAATAGCTTCATATACAGGCTCTGCATCTATCGTTGGCTTTGTTGGAGCTTTATTATAATCACTTTGGATATATTTCCAATTATCTTCACCATAACCCTCATTATCTTGCTCATAATCTTTATGACCGGATTGTACCATATTAAAGTCTAACCAATCAGAGTTTTGAAACCATGTAGAAGACTGTGTTCGCCCTCTTGGATGAAAAGTAATTAACTGGCGTTTATTATGTATTTTGACAGCATCAGCCATTTCATCCCATAATTCTGGGAACTGATTACCTTCAATATCTCCACCACAAACCCAAATTACATTTGATTTATTAGACAAATGTCGACACAGCAAATTCATATATACCCGAATCATGGCTTTTGAGGGTTTAATCTCCTTTATTGCACTTCCCCAAATAGGCACAACAGCAGCATACATATCCCTCTTTGCACATTCTTCTACTACCCAACCAATATTATCCCAGTAATCATACTGTCTAAAGTCACCAAAATCACCTCCAATAGTTATTTTTGGAGCAACCATATTTCGCTGAATTAGAGCAGAATCATGATAATAATTCACATCACCCAAATCATGTAAAGCCATCATCTGGATTACATTAAAACCTTTTGCTTTTCTATCATCTAAATACTTCTCAACATCCTGATGATTAAGTTTTTGAATCAACAACCAACCAGTATCCCCTAGCCAGAAAAACGGATCTCCTGAACTAGTTTCAAGAAAATGCCCATCAGAAGACACTTTAAGATAAGGTAAATCCTTAGCATTTGTTTGAAAAACAAAGCCTATAAATAAAAACACTACAAGTAATCTATACATCTTAATTAAATACAATAATTATTTAACCACTTCTTTTCTCAACACACCTGAAAGCAAAAAGGCTTTTCGAGAAGTAAAAAAGATACTTAACCCAATACTCAAAACCGTAGAAGCCATAATTGCGACCATAATAGCTATTTGATATTTTATTGCGACCATTGGAACCGAACCACCCAAAAGCTGACCGGTCATCATTCCAGGCAAAGACACAATACCCATGGTTGCCATGGTTTGCTATCATTGGAGAAATTGCTGCAAAGAAGCTTTTCTTTGCAAATGGCAATAAAGCCTCATATTTACTTGCCCCTAATGACAATCGGTAATGATACAATGCTTCGTCTTTTTTTACAGACTGATAAAAATCGCCCATACCTACAACATTTGAACGAATTGAATTACCAAGAATCATTCCGCCTACAGCTATAATGTATTTTGCATCAAAAATATTGTCTAATCGTACGATAAAAAGGTTAAAATATATAATAATAAACAAATTTGAGAGCACAAAAGCTGCTATCATTGGCATCATTATGTATTTACGATTCAGCTTGGAGTTATTTATCACAGAAACCACTGCTACAACCAACATCACCAAAAACCAAAGCACATTTATAGCCCAATTATTAAACTTAAATAAGTATTCAAGAAAAAAACCGATTAACAAAAGCTGCACAGACATACGCAAAGCTGAAATCAGCAAGCGTTTTGCCATACCCATTTTAAAATAGAGAAATGCGCATAACGGAATAATGAGTAACACCGCACTCATCACCATTGACATTATTGATAAATCTTCTGCTTCATTCATAACTCTATACATTTAATATCAACTCCCTCGGGCAAATAATTATCATGGGAAATATACAACACGGTAAAATCCTCTTTTTTCAAGAAAAAATTGATTACCTTTTCTTTCAAACTTTTATCCAATGCCGATGTTATTTCATCCAACAAAAAGAATTTACGATTAAGCAACAATGCATTGATAATAGCCACACGCTGTCTTTCTCCTCCCGAAAGTTCCTCCACATTTTTCTTAAGAATAAGCTCCGGCAATTCAAAAAACACCAAATACTCTTTTACTCTAGTAGCAATATCTTGATTGTTCTTCAAGTTTGCTTTCAGGCTCATGGTAGCTTCAAAAAATTCCTCAACATTACCCTGACCAATATGCAAATCCTGACTTACATACGCCACTTCTTTTCTCAACTCCCACACAGCTGCATCATCCAATGCTTTTCCTTTATAAAGGATTTCGCCCTTAGTAGGCTTCTCAAAACCCAATATCATCTTAAACAAGGTAGACTTCCCTATGCCCGACTTACCGGAAATATTCACCTTATCTCCTTCCGCCACAGAAAATGAGAAATCTTGCAAAAGATATTGCTCAGAAAACTGCTTATTTATCTGTTTAAATTCTATCATTAATAATTTTATCATTCATATATTACATACTTGCTAATATTTTACCACCATTTTATTTGATTAAAAACATATAGTCGATATAAAATAAATAGTAAAATTGGCAATAAAACCATACTAGTATACACTAACATACTAATTACTTTTCGCTTTGTTTGGTCTTTCAATAAAAATTGTTTTTCAATATCATCAAATACATTCTTTCTTTGATAATAACGCAAACTCAACATTAACGGAGAAACAATCCAAACAAACATCCATCCAAACAACCTATTATCTTTAAAAAGAATAGAAAAATAATTATCAAAGATAATTCCTGAAAGACAAATTATTATTAATAAAAACACAGCAACATAAACTCCGGTATGCAAAAAAGCACTCCACTTAGAATCCCCCTCATCTTTTTTCAGGATACTATTAGAGAAACGATAAGTTACATAAAAAAAATAATCAATAAATTTCATCAAATTTCACTAGTCTTTGTTGTTATCCTGCAAATGTACAATAATCAATTTTTATTCAGTAGTTTTAACAGATGAATCACCGTTTAGCTTTTTTTATCTAAAGTTATTAACAAAGAATGGAAATCATTTTGAAATAAATGGCTTTTTTGTGTATTTTTGCAGGCTGAAAATATATAAACAACAAACGCGCTTTACAGAAGAGTAATGAAGGATTTTAAATCTATTAAACTAGTTCTTGAAAACGGAACTGAATTTGAAGGGATGTCGTTCGGTTATGAAAAATCAACGGCAGGTGAAATCGTTTTTAACACTGCCATGGTTGGTTACCCTGAAAGTTTGACAGACCCATCTTATGCTGGTCAAATATTGACGGTTACTTTCCCATTAGTTGGTAACTATGGTGTACCGGAAGACAAACAAGAAAACAATCTATCTACATTTTACGAATCGGAAATAATTCATGTCAAAGGCTTGATTATTTCCGATTATTCGTTTGAATATAGCCACTGGAATGCTCAAAAAAGCCTTTCAGAATGGCTAAAAGAGCACAAAATTCCTGCAATCTTTGGTATTGACACTCGCGAGCTGACAAAGATTATCCGCGAAACAGGTGCGATGAAAGCAAAAATCGTTTTCCCTGAGGAACCAATTGAATTTGCTGATTACTCAGGAATCAACTGGGTAGCTGAAGTAAGTTGCAAAGAAGTTATCACTTACGGAACAGGAAAATACAAAATCGTTTTAGTTGACTGTGGTACTAAGCACAACATCATTCGTTGTTTATTGAAACGCGATGTAACTGTAATCCGTGTGCCTTGGGATTATGATTTCAATCAATTAGAATACAATGGATTGTTTATTTCAAACGGTCCTGGAGACCCTTCTCTTTGCGATGTTACTGTAAACAACATCCAAAAAGCAATGGGAACAAGCAAGCCAATTTTTGGTATTTGTATGGGTAACCAATTGCTTTCAAGAGCAGGCGGCGCTAGTACTTACAAACTTAAATACGGTCACCGCAGCCATAACCAACCGGTTATCATGGCTGGGACAAACCGTTGCTTCATTACTTCTCAAAACCACGGTTATGCCGTTGATAATAATACTTTAGGTGCAGACTGGGAACCTTTATTCATCAACTTGAATGATGACACTAACGAAGGTATCCGTCACAAAACCAAACCTTACTTTTCAGCACAATTCCACCCTGAAGCTGCTTCAGGCCCTACTGATACTGAATTCTTATTCGATGACTTCATAAACGCTGTTGCAACTGGAAAACTTGAGCTTGCTTCTGGTAAAGTAGCTGAAAGCCATGACAGACCTAAAAAAGTTCTTGTACTGGGTTCAGGAGCATTAAAAATTGGTGAAGCTGGTGAGTTTGACTACTCTGGTTCTCAAGCATTAAAAGCGTTGAAAGAAGAAGGAATCGAAACTGTTCTTATCAACCCAAATATTGCTACAGTACAAACCTCAGAAGGTATTGCAGATAAAATTTACTTCTTACCTGTAACTCCTTACTTCGTAGAAAAAGTTATCCAGAAAGAAGCTCCTGACGGACTATTCCTTTCATTTGGTGGACAAACTGCGTTGAACTGCGGTGTACAACTTTTTGAAACAGGAATTCTTGAAAAATACAATCTTCGTGTATTAGGTACTCCGGTACAATCTATCATTGACACTGAAGACCGCGACATCTTTGTTAAGAAACTTGACCAAATCGATGTTAAAACTATCAAGAGTGTTGCCGTAGGTAATATTGCTGACGCTCACAAAGCAGCTGAGATGTTAGGTTACCCAATCATTGTTCGTGCTGCTTATGCATTAGGTGGTCTTGGTAGTGGTTTCTGTAACAATGCAGAAGAGCTTGATGCTCTTGCTGAAAAAGCACTTAACTACTCTCCTCAGTTATTGGTTGAAAAATCATTAAAAGGATGGAAAGAAGTTGAGTACGAGGTAGTACGCGATAAATACGACAACTGTATCACAGTTTGTAACATGGAAAACTTCGACCCACTAGGTATCCATACCGGTGAAAGTATCGTTGTTGCTCCATCACAAACATTGACAAATAGCGAATATCACAAACTTCGTGAAATCGCAATCCGCATCGTTCGCCACATCGGTATCGTAGGTGAATGTAATGTGCAATATGCTTTTGACCCGGAATCGGAAGATTACCGCGTAATTGAGGTAAATGCTCGTTTGAGCCGCTCTTCTGCCCTAGCATCTAAAGCAACAGGTTATCCTTTAGCATTCGTAGCTGCTAAACTTGGTTTAGGTTACGGATTATATGAGTTGAAAAACTCTGTAACAAAAACTACATCTGCATTCTTCGAACCCGCACTTGACTACTGTGTAGTTAAAATCCCTCGTTGGGACTTAGCTAAATTCCACGGAGTAAGTCGCGAAATTGGTTCTTCAATGAAGTCTGTAGGTGAAATCATGTCTATTGGTCGTAACTTCGAGGAAGCTTTCCAAAAAGGTCTTCGTATGATTCAACAAGGCATGCACGGTTTCGTTGCAAACAAAGAATTATTCACCGACCAATTAGAAAAAGACTTAGCAGAACCAACAGACAAGCGCGTGTTCTACTTATCTCAAGCATTTGAAGAAGGATACAGCGTAGATAAGATTTATAATCTTACAAAAATTGACAAGTGGTTCTTGTACAAACTTCAAAACATAATTAATACTTCTCATGCACTTGAAGCTTTCAATGCAAAAGAGGATATTCCTAATGACTTGTTTATTAAAGCTAAAAAAATCGGTTTCTCTGATTACCAAATGGCAAAACTGGTTTACAAAAAACGCATGCCAAAAGACACTATGCGTTCTGAGCGTATTAAACGAGGTATCCTTCCGGTAGTGAAGCAAATCGATACTTTGGCTGCAGAATATCCTGCACAAACAAACTATCTGTACATCACTTACAATGGTACGGCAAATGATGTAAACTACCTTGGCGATCACAAATCAGTTATTGTTCTTGGTTCAGGAGCTTACCGCATTGGTTCATCTGTAGAGTTTGACTGGTGTTCGGTAAATGCCTTAAATACTATCCGTAAAGAAGGTTACCGCTCAGTAATGATCAACTATAACCCAGAAACTGTATCTACTGACTACGATATTTGCGACCGTCTTTACTTTGATGAATTAAGCTACGAGCGTGTTCGTGATATTATTGAATTGGAAAACCCTCATGGTGTAATCGTTTCTACCGGAGGTCAAATTCCAAATAACTTAGCAGTTAAGCTTGACCAATCAGGAGTTAAGATCCTTGGTACACAAGCAAAAGATATTGATAACGCAGAAGACCGTCATAAGTTCTCGTCTATGCTTGATCGTTTAGGTGTTGACCAACCAAGATGGAAAGAACTTTCATCTCTTGATGATGTTCACGGATTCGTTGAAAGCGTTGGATTCCCGGTATTAGTTCGTCCTTCATATGTACTTTCAGGTGCAGCGATGAATGTATGTTCAAATACTGAAGAACTAGTAGAATTCTTGAAATTAGCGACTGATGTATCTCAAGAACATCCTGTTGTAGTTTCTGAATTTATCGAACAATGCAAAGAAATTGAACTTGATGCTGTTGCTCAAAACGGAGAACTAGTAATTTACGCTATCTCTGAGCATGTTGAGTTTGCCGGAGTTCACTCTGGTGATGCAACAATCCAATTCCCTCCACAAAAAATTTATGTGGAAACTGTTCGCAGAATCAAAGCTGTAGCTCGTAAAATTGCTAAAGAATTAAATATCTCAGGACCATTTAACATCCAGTTCTTAGCTAAAGACAATGATATTAAAGTAATTGAGTGTAACCTTCGTGCTTCTCGTTCATTCCCATTTGTATCTAAAGTATTGAAGATTAACTTCATTGAATTAGCTACACAAGTAATGCTTGGAATGGAAGTAGAAAAACCTAGCAAATCTGAATTCGACTTGGATTATGTTGGGATCAAGGCTTCTCAATTCTCATTCACTCGTCTACAAAAAGCTGACCCTGTATTAGGTGTAGATATGGCTTCTACAGGTGAAGTTGGATGTATCGGAACAAACTTTGACGATGCATTATTAACAGCAATGCTTTCTGTAGGTTACCGTATGCCTGAAAAACGAGTAATGGTATCTTCAGGTGCTGCTAGATCTAAGTTTGAATTATTAGATGCATGCCGTCTGTTAAATGCTAATGGTTACGAACTTTATTCAACTCCTGGCACACACAAATTCTTACAAGAAAATGATGTAAAATCAACTATTGTAGGTTGGCCAGACGAAGACTCTGAATTAAAAGTAATGGATATGATCTCTGAGAAACAATTTGACTTAGTTATTAATATCCCTAAAGATTTATCAAAAAGAGAGCTTAGCAACGGATACAAGATTCGTCGTGGAGCAATTGACTATAACATCCCATTGATTACTAACGGTCGTTTGGCTAGTGCATTCATTAAAGCATTCTGCAAAATGAAGCAAGACCAAATTGACATCAAACATTGGGACGAATACAAATAGTCAATTAACAATGAATAATTAAAAAATTAAAAGTTAATAGAAAGCAGTTCAACTGTCAACTATTAACTTTTAACAATTAACTCTAGAAATTATGTGTGGAATTGTTGGTTATTTAGGAAATAAGGATGCATATCCTATCTTAATAAAAGGATTACAACGCCTTGAATATCGTGGTTATGATAGTGCTGGAGTTGCATTAGTCAACAAAAACAACGAACTTAAAGTTTTCAAAGCAAAAGGAAAAGTTGCTGATCTTGAAGCTTATGCAAAAGATAAAGACATAAGTGGAACTATAGGGATAGCACATACTCGTTGGGCAACTCATGGTGAACCAAACGATGTCAATGCTCACCCACACTACTCTCAATCTGAGACACTTGCAATAATCCACAATGGAATTATTGAGAACTACAGTGTTATCAAAGAAGACCTTAAGAAAAGAGGTTATAAATTCCAAAGTGATACAGACACAGAGGTTCTTGTTCAACTAATTGAATATATAAAAACTTCTCACAACATTAGTCTTTGTGAAGCAGTTCAATTAGCTCTAACTCAAGCAATTGGTGCTTATGCCATTGCTGTGATTGAAAAAGGAAACCCAGATCAAATTATTGCAGCAAGAAAATCTAGCCCACTAGTTATTGGTATTGGTGATGATGAGTTTTTCCTTGCTTCTGACGCAACTCCTATCATTGAATACACTAACCGTGTAATCTACTTAGACGATGAAGAAGTTGCAATTATAACAAGAGGAAATGAGGTGCATATCAAAACTCTTGCTAATGTAGAAAAAACACATGAAGTTAAACAACTAGAAATGAGCTTGAATGAGCTTGAAAAAGGTGGTTATCCTCACTTCATGTTAAAAGAAATATTTGAGCAACCAAAGCGTATTGCCGAAGCGATGCGTGGTCGTATTAATATTGAAGGAAACAGCGTTTCTCTTGCCGGAATTATTGACAATAAAGAAAAATTCCTAAGCACAAACAGAATCTTGATTGTTGCATGTGGTACTTCATGGCATGCCGGACTAATTGGTGAATACCTGTTAGAAGAGTACGCTCGTATCCCTGTTGAGGTTGAATATGCTTCAGAATTCCGTTACCGTAAACCAATTATCAACAAAGGTGATATCGTAATTGCAATATCTCAATCAGGAGAAACTGCCGATACTCTTGCGGCTATTGAGTTAGCTAAAAAAGCAGGAGCTTTTGTTTACGGAATTTGCAATGTTGTTGGATCATCAATTCCAAGAAATACTGATTCAGGTTCTTACACTCATGTTGGTCCTGAAATTGGTGTAGCATCAACAAAAGCATTTACAGCTCAAGTAACTGTACTTTCGTTAATTGCTCTTACTATTGCAAAATTAAAAGGAACAATTGAGGAATCACACTATCATGACCTTATTAAGGAATTAGCTACAATTCCTGATAAAATGGCTAAAACACTTGAATTAAACAGTAAAATACAAGAGTTTGCTCCAATTTTCACTTATGCGAGAAACTTCATTTACTTAGGTCGTGGTTATAACTACCCTGTAGCACTTGAAGGAGCTCTTAAACTAAAAGAAATTTCATATATCCATGCAGAAGGTTATCCTGCGGCAGAAATGAAGCACGGACCTATTGCTTTGATTGACGCAGAAATGCCTGTAGTTGTAATTGCCCCAAACAAAGGGATGTATGAAAAAACAATTAGCAACATTCAAGAAGTAAAAGCTAGAAAAGGTCGCGTAATCTCAATCATTACTGAAGGTGATGAGACTGTAAAAGGTCTATCTGATTTCGCAATCGAAATCCCTGAAACAGAAGAATGCTTCGTGCCACTTTTAGCTTCTATTCCTTTGCAATTAATGGCGTATCATATTGCTGTAGTTAAAGGTTGTAATGTAGATCAACCTCGTAACTTAGCAAAATCAGTAACAGTAGAATAACAAATAATTCCAAATTCCAGATCTCAAGTTTCAGATTAATTTGAAATTTGAAATTTGAAATTTGAAATAAAAAATTGAAAATTTTTTATTATGTGCGGAATAGCAATGGTTAGGCTTCGTAAGCCTCTTGAACATTTTCACATGAAGTACGGTACTTGGCAATACGGTTACCAAAAGCTGTATCTTCTAATGGAAAAACAACACAACCGTGGCCAAGAAGGAGCTGGAATGGCTTCTGTAAAATTAGATATGCCTCCTGGTGAGGAATACATTTCTAGAGAAAGAGCACTCGGAAACCAGGCAATCAACAACCTTTTTGCTTCAGTAAATAAAGCACACAAAGAATTTGACAAAGAACAAGTTCTTGATCCTGCTTTTGCTAAACAAAACTTACCTTTTGCAGGTGAGTTATATATGGGACACTTACGCTATAGCACTACCGGTAAAGACGGGCTTTCGTATGTACACCCATTCCTTCGCAGAAATAACTGGAAATCGCGTAACTTAATTTTAGCCGGAAATTTCAACCTAACTAATGTTGATGAGATTTTCGCTAAACTGGTAAAACAAGGACAACATCCTCGCGATTACAGTGACACCTTTATAATGCTTGAACAACTAGGTCATTATCTTGACCGTGAAGTTCAACGCTTATACGATTTACACGGAGAAGAGTGTGAAAACCTTACAGAGAAAATTGAAGAGGAATTAAATGTTGGAAACATTTTGCGCAAGGCCTCTCCTATTTGGGATGGTGGTTACGCTATCTGTGGTTTAATCGGACATGGCGACTCATTCGTTTTCCGTGATCCATGGGGAATTCGTCCTGCATTTTACTATGTAGATGAAGAAATTGCTGTTGTAGCAAGTGAGCGTCCTGTTATCCAAACTACATTAAATGTAGAAGCTGACGATGTAAAAGAATTAATGCCGGGTGAAGCGATTATCATGAAAAAAGATGGTCGTGTTATCATTGAGCAAATTCTTGAGCCTAAAAATGTTTCTCAATGCTCATTTGAACGCATTTACTTTTCTCGTGGTAGTGATAAAGATATTTACGAAGAACGAAAAAAACTTGGAAAATTACTAACTGACCCTATTCTTCAATCAGTAAATTACGATACAAGAAATACTGTTTTTTCTTTCATCCCCAACACAGCCGAAGTTGCATTTTATGGAATGTTTAATGGCTTACAAGACTATATGATTGAAAGAAAGAAAAAGCTTGTGGCTTCACAAAAAGACACTCTTACTGTTGATCAAATCATGGATATCATAAACCAACGCCCTCGTATTGAGAAAGTTGCATTAAAGGATATTAAGCTGCGTACATTTATTGCACAAGACGCTGGTCGCAATGATTTAGCAGCCCATGTTTATGACATCACTTATAATTCAATTGTACCGGGACAAGATAACCTTGTGGTAATTGACGACTCTATAGTGCGTGGAACTACATTGAAACAAAGTATCATCAAAATTCTTGACCGCTTAGGACCTAAGAAAATTGTGATTGTTTCATCATCACCACAAATTCGTTATCCTGACTGTTATGGTATCGATATGTCGCGTATGAGTGAGTTTATTGCCTTCAAAGCTGCAATTGAACTACTAAAAGAGACTGGTAGAGAAAATATCATCAACGATGTTTATAACAAGTCAAAAGCACAGCAAGGTAAACCTAAAGAGGAAATTGTAAACTATGTAAAAGAAATTTACGAACCGTTTACAACTCAAGAAATCTCTAAAAAGATTGCTGAAATGTTAACTCCTAAAGGTATTAATGCTGAAGTAGAACTTGTTTACCAGGAAATTGAAGGCTTGCATGAAGCTTGCCCAAATAACAAAGGTGACTGGTACTTCTCAGGAAACTATCCTACAGCAGGTGGTAACCGTGTAGTAAATAATGCGTACATCAATTACATCGAAGGAAAAGATAATCGTTCATACTAATTCTAGTGACTTCGACTACACTCAGTCACTAGATATGTAAAAATACAAAAGCGAATTCTTTAAAAAGGATTCGCTTTTTTTGTATCCATAAACTATCATTTATTTAGGAATAATATCTAAATTAGCACAAGAATCTGATTCAGAAAGCCCTATATAAGGGATAATTAGATTCATTTTACTTACATTTTGTAAGCAAATTAAATGCTTATACATCTTGAATATTTTCAAAATTCCATTTATCATAATAAAATTAAAATAAAATCCATCAATAAACGACGGTAATCATGAGCAAGCAAATAAACTTACTTCCTATCATTGAAAAAGGCTGGTACGAATACAACCCCAAACGCCTAATCAAAAAAATTGAAGACTTAAGCGTGAATGTTTCCACTAACAAAGTTTTCAAAGTCACTTTTGTAGATAAAAGCTTTGTATTTGCTAAGGTGTCAAACTTTGGTTTGTATGAAAACTTTAAGGAAGACCACAAAATCATTAATGTGCTTGCCAATAATCTGGAAAGACCTTATGACCATTTCCTTTCTAGCTCTCTGTTAAAAGGTGATCAACTTTATTTATACAAACATGAGGATGAAGTGATTGATGTGTGGATGGTTTTTTATCGTGCTGTACGCATCAAAAAGAAACTACCAAAACGATTGAGTGATGATCAAGTAAAAATAATGGGAACGGAGCTAGCTAAGTTTCACAAAATCTGTGACGAAATGACTCCTGTCCTTCCCCATTCTTCTAAATCACTGGTAAAAGACATCCATAAACTATTACGCAGACTTGAGAAGCCCAATAGTAAAATCCACTTTGTGGGCAATAACGACTTAATCAAAGAACACTGTCTGATATTCCTTGAGAATGCAAAAAAATACGGCTACTTGGAATGCACTAAGATTCCAGTGTTTGTTGACTGGAATATTGGGAACTTCTCTGTGCGTGAAAATGGTACCTTCTTTTCGCGGTGGGATTATGACTGGTTCCGTATGAGTTCGCGTGTATTGGATTTCTACTCTTTTAGTCGTGTTTGTTCTGATATTGGTGACAAAACGGATTTCTCATACACTTTCTCTCAGTTGAATGAACCTCGTTTTATTGAGTTTTTGAAAGCTTATCACAAGGTGTTCCCATTAACTCGCAATGAGATCTACTTTATGAAAGAAGCTTACCGTTTCTTTATTCTTAATTATGTGATTAGCAACGGACGCTTTTTCTTCAATGAAAACTATGCAAAAAAGCTTCAACAAGAAGCATACGAGTTGCATTTACCAAACCTTGACAAAGAGTTTAATGCAGACTTGATACTAGATGCACTAGGATTATAAAAAACTGGGTTGAAATATCTTTTCAACCCTTTTTTATTCCTAAAAAAGGGAATAATTCTAAAATAAAATTAAAGAAACATGCTAAACAACATCTTATAGGTACTTTTTTACTATATTGTAAAGCAATACAGCTATTAGATTATTATGGAAACAATTACTTCAAGAAAAAAATCTCCAGCAGATAAATATATCATTGAACCATTAGTTCGATTTATGAATAATAGTACCACCAGTAGTATTATTCTATTTTCATCAGCACTACTTGCCATTGTCATTTCAAATTCACCATGGAGCGAAGAGTTTGCGCATCTATGGCATGTCAAATTCACTGTTGGATTTGAAGGTTTTGCTATCTCAAAAGACCTACACCATTGGATTAATGATGGACTGATGGCCATCTTCTTCTTTGTGGTTGGGCTTGAGCTAAAACGCGAAATCGTAGCCGGAGAACTACAAAATCCTAAAAATGCTTTACTACCTATCCTTGCTGCTATTGGAGGAATGTTAGTGCCTGCACTTATCTACTTAATATTTAATAATGAAGGCATTAGCTCAAATGGTTGGGGAATTCCAATGGCGACAGATATCGCATTCGTTTTGGGTATTGTTTACCTTTTAGGAGACAGAGTTCCAACCTCGCTTAAAGTATTCTTAACGGCACTAGCCATTGTTGATGACCTTGGTGCAGTGCTTGTAATTGCCATTTTCTACACATCTAATATTAACTTCATTAGTTTGGCTACCGGCTTTGTATTTATGGCGGTATTAATTACCGGAAATTTACTTGGTGTGCGTAACCGAATGTTTTACGGAATTATTGGAATTGGTGGTGTTTGGTTAGCCTTTTTAATGTCCGGAGTGCATGCAACTATTGCGGCTGTACTTGCTGCGATGACAATACCGGCAACGGTTAAAGTTGAGGAAAAAGAATATCTGGCAGGCTTAAAATTTTTGCACAATGCTTTTGAAAAAGAAAACCCTAACGAAAAAAAGATAGTAACTGAAAATCAGCTACATATCATTGAAAACATTCGTAGCTTTTCTAAAAAAGCATTGACTCCGCTTCAAATCCTAGAACACCAATTACACCCACTGGTTGCATACATCATTATGCCAATATTCGCCTTTAGTAATGCAGGCTTTGAGTTCTCAGACCATATCGGAGCACAAGTAACTAGCTCAATATTTATGGGCTCATTCTTTGGCTTGCTAATAGGAAAAGTACTAGGTGTATTTGGTCTTATCTATATTCTTGTCAAATTAAATTGGCTTAAATTACCAAAGGGAGTTAACTTTGTGCACTTACTGGGAGCTGGTTTCTTAGCAGGTATTGGATTCACTATGTCGCTATTTATTGGCGAACTGGCATTTACCGACAAGGAAATGATTCAAACTGCTAAAATGGGAGCTATATTCTCCTCAGTTATTGCCAGTATTATTGGCTACCTAATACTTAGGTTTGCTAATAAGCTGGAAAAGAAACACAGATAATACAACTTCATGGAGAATCCTCAATTTAAGCAGTTTATAGAAAAACTGACCTCTATCATCAACGACAAAAAACTGTCGAAACTTATCATCAGCAATAAACGCTCAAAAAGCTCTGATCTTAAAAGCGTTATCATTTCTATTGTAGAAATAAAAAAAGGTGATAAACTGAACTTTGTGTATCGTCATAACACAAAGGATATTACCAAAAACTATGATTTTGAGGAAGGCATCAGCCTCATCGAAAAATTACTAACAGAGGAATTCTTTAATGCTAATGTAATGGCTGAAACTGAAGAAATTAATCTACTGAGCAATGCCAAAGGAAGTGTAAGCGTAAAAATAAAAGCGCTGCAAAAAGCCATCAGAACGGATTTCACACACGACCACCAAAAGGGAAAACACATACTTACTGCCAATAACATTTACCTGCGTGAGCTTGGCGTATGTAACGCCAATTTTGAGTTGCGCCGAGAAATGAATGACAAGTACCGCCAGATAAACCGCTATGTGGAATTGTTGGAACCGTACTTAAAGGAAATCAAACTCACGCACGAATCGGTGATGGTAGATATGGGCTCGGGCAAGGGCTACCTAACCTTTGCACTTTGCGACTATATTACCAACCGCATGAATGTGCCGCTGCAAGTAATTGGCGTTGAGTACCGTCAAGACCTAGTACGCACCTGCAATGGCATCGCTTACAAAGCAGAACTAGATAATCTGAAGTTCGTGCAAGGAACCATTGTTGACACGAAACTAGACAAGCTAGACATACTGATTGCTCTCCACGCATGTAACACGGCGACTGACGACGCCATCTTCCGTGGCATCAACTCCAATGCCGAACTAATTGTGGTGGCGCCATGCTGCCACAAGCAAATACGCAAAGAAATGGAAGTGACTAACGAACTGAGCCAAATCACCAAATTCGGTATCCTCAAAGAGCGCCAAGCAGAAATCCTAACCGACTCGCTGCGTGCCTTACTGATGGAAGCTCACGGCTACAAGACCAATGTGTTTGAGTTTATCTCCGGCGAGCACACTCCTAAAAACATTATGATAGTTGGAAGAAAAATCCAAAATGTAAATCCTGACAAAGAAACCATTTTAGCCAATATTGCAGCCATCAAAAGTTTGTATGGTATTAAGAAGCACTATTTGGAGGGATTGCTAGGGCTATAAAGGCATATTTATGTTTATTATAATAAACAATATTTTAATTATTTTACACATTAGAATAAACATTTTTAGCTAATTATTGTTTGTCATAACAAACATTTCATATCTTTGTATAAAATATAAAGATTATGGAAAATCTTATAGAGAAACATTTAAAGAAAATAGCAAGCACACAAACCAGATTTGTACGCAGCCTGATAGACGATATAAACTGGAATGCTCGACTAATAGGCATTAAAGGCGCGCGAGGTGTGGGTAAAACAACGCTCATGCTGCAATACATCAAACTACATTTGAGTGCTGAAATAGCAGCCACTCTCTATGTGAGCTTAGACAATATTTGGTTTACCGAGAATAAGCTCTCAAACTTGGTAGAGAGCTTTGTAAAACGAGGAGGAAAATACCTTTTCTTGGACGAAGTTCACAAATATCCGCAATGGTCAGTCGAGATTAAGAACATATACGACGATTACCCAGAACTTAAGGTTGTTTTTACCAGTTCGTCTTTACTTGAAATTCTTAATGCACGAGCTGACCTAAGCCGTAGAGCTGTGGTTTATAACATGCAAGGGCTATCCTTTCGCGAATACCTTAACATGCATTTAAACAAACAGTTTAAGCAATATCTCCTAGAAGAAATCTTAAACAATCACCTTCAAATTTCTCAAGAAATAAATGCAGCCATAAGACCGCTACAACACTTTGATGACTACCTAAAAACAGGCTATTACCCTTTCTTTACCGAAGAGCAAGACCTTTACTACCAACGCATTGAGGAAGTTATAAATATGATACTGGAGGTAGAACTTCCACTTCTGCGAAAAGTCGATGTGGCCTTTGTGCGCAAGTTAAAACAATTGCTGCTGGCTATTGCTGAATCGGCACCGTTTACGCCCAATGTGAGCAAACTAAGCGAACGCATTGGAATTAACCGACTTACACTGCTCTCTTACTTGTTGTATCTGGACGAAGCTCACCTTAGCTACTCCATCTACAAAGACTCCAAAGGCATAAGCCAACTGCAAAAGCCGGATAAAATATTCTTGGAAAACACCAACCTGATGTACGCCATAAGTGGCTCTAATACCGACTTGGGCAATGTACGCGAAACCTTCTTTGCCAATCAATTACGCAAAAGCCATTTGGTAGAACAATCTACCGAAAGGGATTTCCGAATAGACGAAACTTATACCTTCGAAATTGGAGGAAAAAACAAGGGTAAAAAACAAATCCAAAACCTACCAAACAGCTACATTGCTGCCGATGATATTGAATACGGCTTCGACAATAAGATTCCGCTTTGGATGTTTGGTTTCTTGTATTAATTACAATCATTATAAATGACTCAAATTAATTTATACCTCTCTAAAAAACTTGAAAAGTTAATCCATAAAACACTAATATCAGACAAAGAATCAAAGACTGATTCAATAAACTCGTGGAATGTAACTTTCTTTTATTTTAAAAGACAAAAACACCTACTCATTACTAATTCCGAAACAAAATTTTCAATTATTATAGAAAAGGTATCGACAAAAGACTTTAAAAATATTTCTAAAATATTCATAGATAAGTTATTTGAGCAGCTTAAATATGAGAATATTAATCCTAAAAACTTCTATTTAAAGGAAAATGCAGCTGATGTTTATTTACACAAAACCAATAACGACAAATCGACCATTGGCGTACAAAACAACCTTATGCTCTTTATTGAAGATTGGAAATGCGAAACAACAAAAGATATGGATTGGGATTATAGAGAAAGGTGTAAATCATTAAATAATATACCCTTTTTAAAACTTAAACACCATTCTCCTCACAAAGAAATGCTTGCTAAACTTAAGATCTTATAGTGAGGGGTATCTTTACCACAGTACAGACACGATTAATCGTGTCTCTAACGAATAAACTCAAAACATACATAATCTTAAAGCCTTGTTTTGTTGATAAATACATCAAAACAAGGCTTTGCTTTTTATACTGAATAGTTATCTTTGAGAAAAGATATTATCGTATGAAAGATCTAAAAATAATATTCTCTGAAATAATTAGAAAAACAGAGCAAAAGAAATGGAATTGCATGTGTAGTGAGTGTAATGAAATTGCAATAAATTCTCATGTTTTACAAAAAAATGGAATTATTAGATAGATTTCTGAAAATAATCATCTCTACGAAAGAGTCAAACCAGATCTATTTAAAATCCAAGATAAAGGCTCTGTTGAATTTAAAAGAAGAGGAATAAATGAAGTTTATACATTTAAAGGTTTTTGTCAAAAACATGATACTGAAATTTTTAAAGAAATAGAAAAAGAAAAAACTAACTTGTTTAAAGTTAGAAACCAAAGTATATTCTGTTATAGAGGATTATGTCAAGAAATTAGAAGAAAAGAAATTGCTCTTGATTGTTGCATGCAAATGTATTCACATCCTGAAATAGAAACCTCAATAAAAATGATGTTTTATACACATTCAATTGGACTAAATGATGGAATTAATAATCTTCGCTTTTTCAAATCTGATATAGAGAAAAGCCTTACAAATGATAACTTTTCTGATTATGAATTCATTACTATAGAAATCCCTAAGATTGACATATGTATTTCTGTACCTCTAGATATTGGAGATATAAGTCCTCTATACAATGTAGAATTGCCATCATTACCAACTTGCTTTATAAATATTTT
Organism: Paludibacteraceae bacterium; assembly: GCA_963662245.2. GTDB lineage: Bacteria > Bacteroidota > Bacteroidia > Bacteroidales > Paludibacteraceae > JAFGVL01. The sequence goes on from CAXXVQ010000001.1 coordinate 261,749, forward strand.
TCCAAAGAACGATAAATCATATGTAATTTGCGGTTACCACAAGATATATAATAGTCAATGGATTATCAATTTTATTAAAAGAATTCAATCTACAGATAATGAAACCATATATAAAGAAATTAGCGATTTAATTACATATAGACTAGAATTTTGGGCAATGTCTCCTAAATTATTCAAATCCATTGAGCAAAAGAAATTTGACGAATTTAAGAAACTAATTTTCGAAAACACATTAAATTTTGATGAAAAGATAAATTCCACTTTCAATTTATTCAAATAATAAAAACATATTTAGCAAGTACAGACGCACGACCGTGCGTCTCTAGCAGAAGACAATTTCTACAACTCAGCCAAATACCCCTCCAGTCTATCCATCCCTTCCTTAATATTTTCAATAGAATTGACATAAGAGAAGCGCACAAAGCCTTCGTTTTTAATATTCATACTCCAACCAGCGAGAGAGGAACAAATCGTACACTTGATAGCTGGTTTCGGTTTTGGTAGTTACTGCCAGTAGCAATTCTTTTTCCAACAGCGATTTACTTATTCTTCGAGCATCGGCCGGACTGCCAATATCGTATTTGGAAATAAAGCTCTTGGCTGTAAGTTGTTTCACGCTACCCTCTTTAGCTACCGCTAACAAAAAGTTCCATTGGGCAGGTGTGAGTAATTGTCGATACTGAAAAAAAACCGGCTCGCTACGCTTTAGTAATTCCAGACAAGCCTGCTTCACCTCAGTCATTGTAAGCTGTTTTTCGGCAAGCATGTAAATCATATTACACAGACTTTGCGTATAAAATGTATGCCTTTTACTCCATGATAAAATAAAATCCAAAGCCTCTGATTCTATCTCAAAGCCATGGTTTTCAAAATTATAACGGATAAATGCGGCATATTTATCTTCATCAATAGCTTCTAAATTCAAAAACTGCGTACTCGCATAAAAAGGGCGTTTGGCATTGGAAAACAAATCTATCATCATCGTTTTTTTACTTCCACAAAATACAAATCTGATATTCTTCAAATCTTGTATATAGGTTCGCAACAATGCCTCTATATTTTTTTCGGGGAAATCGGTAATTTGTTGAAACTCATCAATGGCAAGCACGATAAGCGCCTCCTGCTTTTCCAGAAACTGCAATAAGCCGTGCAAGGTATATTCCTTTTCGGCGACCGACTGATATAGCATTTGTATTTGGGGTTCGCCCGAAATAGCATCAAAACCGATTGTGGGTTTAAAACCTTTGATAAAGTCCAAAAAATGGCTTCCAATTTTAGTCTTTTCAGGGAATTTAAGAAGAATTGCTTCCGCCAAAAACTTAATAAAATCGCTCAACGAACGAGCTGCATATATATCTACATAAATAGTTTCAAAACCTTTTTGCTCTGACAAATGGTCAAAAAGTCGATGTATTAAACCCGTTTTCCCCATACGACGAGGAGAAATCAATGTGGTATCAATTCCATTCTGTACATTTCTATATAGCATTTCGAGTTCGGACTCTCTATCACAGAAATACTCTTTAGAGGCATAGCCTTTTATTAAAAACGGATTAAATTTTGGTTCCATAAATCAATGTATTTTCAACAAAGATAATAGATTTTTCAACACGCTATCTATTTTAGACTATCTATTTTAGATAGTCTAAAACAGATAGTGGCTATATATTCTATAGATAAAGGCATACAGAAGATTTACAAAATAAATAAGGCCATTCTTACACCACTACTTAGGAAAGATTGGGGAGGCTTCTTAAATACCCCTCCAACCTATCCATCCCTTCCTTAATATTTTCCAAAGAGTTGGCATAAGAGAAGCGCACAAAGCCTTCGCCATGAGTACCGAAATCGATACCGGGCGTAATGCCTACATGCGCTTTTTCGAGTACATCGAAGGCAAATCTATAGCAGTCGGAAGTAAACTTACGCGCATCGGCAAACACATAAAAAGCGCCTTGCGGTTCGGTATGGATAATGAAGCCCATTGCTTTGAGGCGTTGCAGCATATAGAGTCGGCGCGCGTTGTAGGTAGCACGCATGGCTTGCACATCTTTATCAGCTTGCAGCAAAGCGGCTATTCCAGCTTTTTGTGCGGTGCTTGGTGCACAAATAAACAGGTTTTGTTGTAAGGTTTGCAGGCTGCGCATATAGCGTTCGGGAGCAATGAGGTAACCGAGGCGTAAGCCCGTCATGGCAAAGCGTTTGGAGAATCCGTTGAGAATAAAAGCCTCATCGGTAAATTCGAGCATGGAGTGTGCTTTGCCTTCGTACACAAGGCCGTGGTAAATCTCATCGCTCAGGATAGGCACATTCAAGCTTGCCAATTCTTGCATTTGGGCTGCACTAAGCAAAGTGCCCGTTGGGTTCATGGGTGAGTTAATGAAGATAGCGCGCGTTTTCAGTGTAATGGCTTGTTTCAATTTCTTCATATCAAAAGCAAAACCATCTTCGGCTTTTAGCTCCACTTCTACCGGAACACCATTTACCGCCAAAATAAAATTGCGATAGCAAGCATAGCCGGGATTGGAAAGAATCACTTCTCCCCCAGCCTCACACAATAGCATCAAAACCATCAAAATAGCCGGCGATGAACCGGATGTTACCACAATGCAATCGGGATTCACACTCACGCCATACTCCTGCTTGTGGAAATCGGCAATGGCTTGACGCAATTCAGGGTCGCCCAAGGAATGCGTGTAATGCGTTTTGCCTTGTGCATAAGCCTGCTGAGCTGCCTCAGCCACACAGGCAGGCATGTCAAAATCAGGCTCACCCACTTCAAGGTGGATAATATGCGTTCCCTCTGCTTCCATGGCTTGTGCTTTTTCAAGCACATCCATCACGATGAAGGGTGACATTTGATTTATTTTTGGATTCATTTCTTCTAAGTAGACAAGTAAACGAGTGGACAAGCAAACAAGTTTTTGACGACCATTTTCCCTCGTCTACTCGTTTACTAGTCTACTCGTTTACCAAGTTAATTATTTCTTCCGGCGCACTCGTCATTTTCTCCAAACCATTTTCACGAACGATATAAGTATTCTCTGTACCAACGGCTCCTACGCCTGGAACGATGAATTTTGGTTCGATGGCAATGCACATATTGGGTTCAAGTACTGATTTATTGCGGTCGCAAAGCACAGGCAACTCATTAACCACCAAACCTACACCATGTCCTACGAACTTAGCTTGCTGTGTATGTCCCATAAAGTAATCCGACAAACCGTGCTTTTCTACAATCTGTAACGATTTGAGATAAGCTTCTTCACACACAGCTCCGGGTTTGCAAAACATCATCAACATATCTTGAATCTCCAACGAAACCTGATGCACATCGTAAGCCTTTTGTGGTAATTTTCCGATAGAGAAAGTACGAGTTTGATCTGAGATATAGCCATTTATATTCATTCCGCTATCAATCATGGCTGCCATTCCTTGGCTTAGCACAGTACCGTTATCGCCCATTGGCAAAGCAACATGCCCATTTCCACCTAAGGAAAAATCATACGGCGAAGGTGCTGCGGCATTATCACCTGCCCACACACACGCCATTCCGCCTTCCATCGTCGGGCCAAAAATACGCAACAGCGGCATACATCCATTTATTCTCATTTGCTTTTCCACCTCAGCAGAGAGCTGTGTATCTGTCATTCCCGCTTGGTACAGCTCGGGTACTTTTGACAATATCTCTGAATGAATTTTTGCAGATGCTTTTAGCAATTCAAGTTCTGTTTCAGTTTTCACAGAGCGCACCACACGCAAAGAGTTACTTCCATTTACCGTTTTCATTGGTAGGAAAACAGCTTCCAAACGCAACCAGTCGGCATAACTCATTTCGTCGCCTTCTAGCATCAATACCTCGGGCAATACCAAACCACGCTCTTGTAGCATTTCAGGAATTTGCTCAGGCTTACGGATGTAAAACACAGCATCCCCCTGTAAGCCAACCGGACGGCGAACAAAAAACAAAGGCTCTCCCTCAACAGGTAAATAGGCATAACCACCAATTACTCTACCTGCCACATACAGCAGGTTGGTAGTCGACGAAATCAAACAAGCCTCAACACCCTCCGCCTTCATCATTTGCTGAATCTTTGCCCAACGGACTTTCAGCTCTTTTTTATCTATTTGTGAAAATATCTCCATCATCGTTCTTTTTGAATAGATGCAAATATACCCAAAACACAGAGAACAAAGAGAAAAAAAGAGAACCGCTTGGCATTTTATCAACAAAATATTTACCTCTGTGACTCTCTGCTCATTCTCTGCGTCCCTCCGCGGTAAAATATTGGATTTCTTTCTCTGTCGTTAAAATCTAATAGAGCGGTGCTATGCACCTTTGACTTCATTCTCAACCAACTTCTACAAATAGAATGCTGCTACGCAGCTAGAAAGGTGTAGCGCATAGATAAATACATATAATTCTAAATTTAGGTACAGAGTACCGTTCTATAATACATAATATATTCCACGCTGCTCTCTGCGTATACTTCGCGTTCCTCTGCGATTAAAATCTTCTATCTTTTTCTCTGCGGTTAAACACTTGCTTTAATTATATTTGCAACTCAAAATCAATAAAATCCATGAAAAGAAGTTCTATTCTACTCGTAATAAGTTTATTTACAGCTCTCTCATTTTCTCAAAAGCTTGAATGGCAAGTTGGCTTAACTCCATTTTTTGACAATACTGAGTTTGGTGGTTCTGAGGTAATTAAAGACCAAACTATGGCAGGCACACGCCTTTCTCCTGAAATTGGTTTAAACTTTGACTCTATTCACCGTATACATGTGGGTGTGAATATGTTGCAAGAATTTGGTAGCGCAAACGCTGTAGACAGCTACACTCCTATTGCTTACTATCAATACGACAAAAAACCGTTTAACTTCGTAATGGGTGCTTTTCCTCGCGAAATGGTTTTAAAAGGTTATAACCGGTTATTTTTCCAAGACTCTATCAACTTCTATCGTCCCATTATGACCGGTTTATTCTGGGAAGTGTACAAAAAGAACAATTACTTTAATGTTTGGTTAGACTGGACAGGTCGCCAGTCGGAAACACAACGCGAAGCATTCTTTATCGGTTGGTCAGCTAGATATCAAAAAGGAGTAGGATTCCTTCGACACAATGCTTACATGGGGCACTACGCCAAGACACTTAACGCTCCTGACACCATGTATATCAACGACAATGGATTAATAAATACCGCTATCGGATTAGATTTTTCAGAAAAAACATCCTTGGAAAAACTTGATTTCAGCGTTGGGCACATGCTTGGTTTGGAAGATAATCGTGGAAAAACAGACTGGCTAACTCATAACGCCTTAATTATTGAAGCGAACCTAGAATATCATGGCTTAGGTTTATCTAACCAGTTATATTACGGTGATAAGCAAATGGCTTTTTACGGAGACGAAGGCAATAATCTATACTGGGGTGACCCTGTTTACCGTGCCGGCAATTATGATAGATTAGATATTTACATCAAGTTCCTAGAATCTGACCGTGTAAAAACTCGCCTTACTTACAGCATGCACTTTATGGAAGGGAAAATGTACAGCGAACAATGCTTAAAAGTTAGCGTAGACTTCAACAACTACAAACCAAAATCAGAAAAAAAATATAAATTCCTTTGGAATTAAGAAAATATTAGAAAAAACTACAGATAAAACCCAAACTCAGGACAATTGAGTTTGGGTTTTCATTTTGCACACTTCTAGCTTGTTAGTAAATACTTGTTAAAAGTTGAAGCTTGATGTAAGCAAATTGATTATTTTTGCACGAATTATTTTTTAGACAAAATGCAGGATAACGAAAAGTTATTATCAAATATAAATTTCCCTTCCGACTTACGAAAGCTTTCAGTAAACCAACTACCACAAGTATGTGAGGAGTTGCGTAACTTTATCATTGACGAGCTTTCAAATAACCCGGGACACTTAGGAGCTAGTTTGGGAGCTATTGAATTTACAGTAGCACTTCACTATGTTTTCAATACCCCTTATGATCGTATTGTATGGGATGTTGGGCACCAAGCTTACGGGCATAAAATACTAACCGGCCGTAGAGAAAAATTCAACACAAACCGTAAATACAAAGGCTTGTGCGGATTCCCAAACCCATCAGAAAGTGAATACGACTCATTTATTGCAGGTCACGCATCTAACTCTATTTCAGCTGCGCTTGGAATGTCTGTTGCTTCTTTGCTAAGTGAGAACGACAAGGACCGCCAAGTGGTTTCAGTAATTGGTGATGGAGCTCTTACCGGTGGTTTAGCTTACGAAGGTTTAAGCAATGCTGCGTGTTATCCAAATAACCTGCTGATTATCCTTAACGATAACCAAATGGCTATTGACCCCATAAACAGTGGAATTGGTCAGTACCTGTTAGATATTACCACTTCAAAAACCTATAACCGCATCCGTTACGAGATTTATCGTGCTGTGCGCAAAATGGGTTTAATCAATGAAGCCGGCAAAGCAAAAATCCAACGCATCACCAACAGCATCAAGGCAACAATCTCTCGTCAAAACAATATTTTTGAAGGGATGAACATTCGCTATTTTGGTCCGGTTGATGGACATGATGTAAAGGATTTAGTGCGCATACTTAAAGATATTAAAGATTTCAAAGGCCCTAAAGTAGTTCACCTAATTACGAAAAAAGGCAAAGGCTACAAACCTGCGGAAGAAGCTGCTGCGGAATGGCATGCTCCGGGTAAATTTGATAAAAATACCGGAGAGCGCATTATTAAAGAAAACACAGTTCCTTTATTTCAAGATGTATTTGGAAAAACCTTATTAGAACTTGCTCGTCAGAACGATAAAATTGTGGGCATCACCCCTGCTATGCCTAGCGGCTGCTCTATGAACATTATGATGCAAGAAATGCCTCGCCGTTGTTTTGATGTAGGTATTGCCGAAGGTCATGCAGTTACTTTCTCTGCCGGATTAGCGAAAGAAGGTAAAATTCCATTCTGCAACATCTACTCTACTTTTATGCAAAGAGCGTATGATAATATCATTCATGATATCGCCATATTAAACCTTCCGGTTGTGCTTTGCCTTGACAGAGCAGGTCTTGTTGGTGCTGACGGCGCAACTCATCATGGTGCTTTTGATATTGCCTATCTGCGCTGCATCCCTAATTTGAAAATTGCATCACCATACGATGAGATTGAGCTACGCAATATGATGTATACAGCTCAAAAAAATGCTGATGGCGTGTATGCTATCCGCTACCCTCGTGGTGCCGGAAAACTTCATGACTGGGAAAAACCAATGCAAGAAATTGAGATTGGCACCGGTCGTTGCCTAAAAGAAGGAGAAAAACTAGCTATATTAAGCTTTGGTCCTATTGGAAATACAGCTGCTGAAGCTATCACTGAAGCCGAAAAGGAAAATAACGAACTTAATATCGCTCATTACGACATGCGCTTTGTTAAACCTTTGGACGAAAAGCTATTATCTCAGATCGCATCTACCTTTGACAAAATAATTACTATTGAAGATGGTGTTCTTCAAGGCGGTTTTGGTAGTGCTGTAATTGAGTTTATGGCAGACCATAATTTTAATATCAAAATTAAACGAATTGGCCTTCCGGATTGTTTCATTGAACAAGGAACACCACAAGAACTCTACAACGAACTAAACATGGATAAACAAGGCATTAAGAAGCATATTATTGATTTTTATCAAAAAAAATGATACACTTAAAACCATGTTTTATATATTTGACCTCTTTTTATTTCTAGAACATAAATTTCATTTATGAAAATAGTTATTGCCGGAGCCGGAGAAGTTGGTATTCATTTAGCTAAAATGCTTAGTATCGAAAACCATGAAATTGTGGTTATTGATAAGAATGAGAAGAAGCTAGAGACATTATCAAGCCACTTAGATTTGATGACATTAGAAGGTAATGCAACTTCTATTCGAGATTTAATGGTAAGTGGAACTAGTAAAGCAGACCTTTTCATTGCAGTTACTCCATATGAAAGTGACAATCTGAATGCATGTGTATTTGCCCATAATATGGGTGCAAAAAAAACACTTGCTCGAATCGATAATCAAGAATATCTACAAAGTGCCAATCTCGCAAAATTCAAAGAGCTTGGCATTAACTCTCTTATATACCCAGAGTTACTTGCATCTCAAGAGATTATTGAATCACTAAAATCTACTTGGCACCGATTTAAAATGACTTTCTCAAACAAGTTATTTCTATTTGGTATTAAAATTAGAGAAAATGCTCCTGTTATTAATAAACAATTTAAAACAGGATTCCTTGACCATGCAAGATTTAGAGTCGTTGCCATTAAACGGGAAAATGAAACTATTATCCCTAAAGGCGATGATCAGATTTTAGTTGGTGATATGGTTTTCTTTATTACTACAGAAGAAAACATTGAGTTCACTAGAGAGCAAGCGGGAAAATCAGACTACTCTATTAAAAATGTAATGATAATGGGAGGTAGCCGTATTGCTGTTAAAATGGGGCTATCACTCCCTGATAAAATCAAAGCTAAAATTATTGAAACTGATTACGAAAAGTGTACTGAAATATCAGAAAAACTTAATCGCGTTTTAGTAATCCACGGTGATGGTAGAGATATGGAGCTACTTAAAGAAGAAGGAATTACGGATATGGATGCCTTTGTTGCCTTAACCGGGAATTCTGAAACCAATATCTTGGCATGTTTAGTTGCTAAACGCTATGGAGTAGCTAAAACCATTGCCGAAATAGAAAATAACGACTACATCCCTCTTGCTCACAGCCTTGACATTGGAACTATCATCAATAAAAAGCTTATTGCAGCAAGCAACATCTACCAACAAACACTGGACGAGAGTGTATTGAATGTAAAATGCCTTCCGATGTCAGATGCTCATGTACTTGAGTTCGTTGTAAAAGATGGAAGTAAAATTTCAAAAGGAAAACTTCGCGAATTAAACATCCCTGCTGAAGTAAACTTTGGAGCATATATACACAATGGTGAAAGCTATATATGCTCAGGAGACACTAAATTCCAAGAAGGAGACCATGTTATCGTATTTTGTTTTGCTTCAGGAATTAAAAAAATTGAAAAATTCTTTAACTAATAATACTTGCATACATTCTTCATAGTGTATGTTATTTTTTAAATGAATAAAGAGTTTAATTATAAATTAGTATTAAAGATCCTTGGAAGCCTACTACTTGTTGAAAGTATTTTCATTCTTACTTCAGCAATTGTTTCATCGATTTACAATGAAAATGACTGGCATTATTTTGTCAAAACAAGCTTAATTGCTATTGTTTCAGGAAGCATTTTTATTCTTATTGGTAAAGACGCTAAAAAAACGATTGGGCGCAGAGAAGGCTCTTTAATTGTAACCCTTATTTGGATTGTCTTCTCCTTTATAGGCATGCTTCCTTTTTGGTTAAGCGGAGCCATTCCTTCTTTCACAAATGCTTTTTTTGAAACTATTTCCGGATTTACTACTACTGGAGCTTCTATTCTTAACGACATTGAAAGCCTTTCTCACGGAATGCTTTATTGGCGTAGCCTTACTCATTGGATTGGAGGTTTAGGGATTATAGTTATCTCTCTTGCCCTACTTCCTATGTTTGGATTCAGTGGCATTCAGCTATTTGGAGCAGAATCTAGCGGCCCAACAAAGGATAAAATCCACCCAAAAATTACCGGTACCGCAAAACGACTATGGTACATATATATGGGATTAACCTTCTCTGAAACTGTTCTACTTAAAATAGGAGGAATGAATTGGTTTGATGCTGTCTGTCACTCTTTTGGGACTATTGCAACAGGAGGCTTCTCTACCAAACAAGCAAGTATTGCATACTGGGACTCTCCTTTTATACAATATGTCATAGCTATATTTATGGTATTAGCAGGAATAAACTTTAGTTTATATTACTTTGGATTAAAGAGACGATTTGATAAAGTATCAAAGAATGAGGAGCTAAAATTCTATTTATCAATGACCACAATATTCACTCTTGTAATCTTCATTTCAAATATTGATTTCAGTTTAGATTTTAACCTTAGAGGCATTGAACATAACTTTAGAGAATCCTTATTTCAAGTTAGTTCAATATATACTTCTACCGGGTATGCAACAGCTGACTACATGAACTATCATCCATTTACCTGGTTTGTATTTCTAACACTAATGATCATTGGAGCATCAGCCGGATCCACCTGCGGTGGTATAAAAAGCGTACGCATTTTATTGGTACTAAAATATTGTTACTATGAGTTCAAACGCATTATTCACCCTAAAGCAGTAATTCCTATTTCATATAGTGGACAAACAGTTAAACAAGAAATTGCCACAAAAACACTAGCCTTTACACTACTCTTCTTAGTAAGCATCGCTATTGGTGTTGTTGTTTTAGGAATTAGTGGAATGAACTTTACTGAATCAATAGGCGGCATGGTTTCTTGTATTGGCTGTGTAGGTCCGGGCTTAGGAGCAGTTGGTCCTGCAGGAAATTATGCTAATATACCTGAATTTAGCAAATGGTTTTTATCATTCGTTATGCTACTTGGTCGTCTTGAGATGTTCACTGTTTTAGTCCTTTTCATGCCTGTTTTTTGGAGAAAATAATCCAAACCACTCTTAACTCTTCTTATGTCCCATATCTTAAATTTTAGATTAATTATAAAAATCTTCGGCAGCCTTATAATTGTTGAAAGTCTTTTTATGATTTTATCTGCAATAGTTTCTATTATTTATCATGAGAATGATTGGTATTATTTTCTAGAAACAAGTCTAGTAACAAGTCTTGTTGGGACAATAGGCGTCGTAGTTGGACGAAAAGCTGAAAAAACATTAGGCAGAAGAGAAGGGTCTATCATTGTAACTTCTGTCTGGATTTTATTCTCTTTCATTGGAATGATGCCATTTTGGTTAAGCGGAGCCATCCCTTCATTTACCAATGCTTTCTTTGAAACTATTTCCGGATTCACAACTACCGGAGCTTCAATTTTAAACAACATTGAAGGTCTTTCACATGGAATGCTTTTCTGGCGCAGCCTAACTCATTGGATTGGAGGTTTAGGCATCGTAGTTATCTCTCTTGCATTACTTCCTATGTTTGGATTTAGCGGGATTCAACTGTTTGGAGCAGAATCCAGCGGCCCAACTAAAGATAAAATTCACCCTAAAATAACCGGTACTGCAAAACGACTATGGTTAATTTACACCATCCTTACAATTTGCGAAACAATATTACTACACTTTGGAGGCATGCACTGGTTTGACTCAGTATGTAATTCCTTCGCAACAATTGCAACCGGAGGTTTTTCTACAAAACAAGCAAGTATTGCCTATTGGAACTCGGCTTACATTCAGTATGTCATTATTATATTCATGTTGCTTTCAGGAATAAACTTTAGCTTGTATTATTTCCTTTTCAATGGAAAAACTAAAAAGGTTAAGGATAATGAAGAACTAAAATGGTTTCTTGGATTAACACTTATTGCAACAATTTTAATAACATTCTCTCTTATAAACTTCCACAAAGCAATCTCATTCAGTAGTCTTGAAAAAACTTTCAGAGATGCTTTGTTCCAGGTAAGTTCTCTCATTACTACGACTGGTTTTGGCACCGTAGACTTTATGCAATGGAAACCTTATGTCTGGGTGTTACTACTCATACTAATGCTAACTGGTGCGTCAGCCGGATCAACTAGCGGTGCAATTAAAATGGTGCGTATTGTTATTGTTTTTAAATATTGCTACTACGAGTTTAAACGAATAATTCATCCTAAAGCAGTTATTCCAATTTCATACAGCAAAGAGGTACTTAGAAACGATGTTGTATCAAAAGTTCTTGCCTTTGTACTACTTTACATATTCATTGTTGGAATTGGAGCCACAGTTCTTAGCGCAACAGGAATGGGATTCCTTGAATCAATTGGAAGCATGATTACCTGCATGGGGGGAGTTGGCCCAGGATTAGGATCAGTAGGCCCTGCTGGAAACTTTTTTGCAATACCCGACATTAGCAAATGGATACTTGCTTTTGTTATGCTTCTAGGGCGCTTAGAACTATTTACAGTTCTACTTCTATTTACTCCTGTTTTCTGGAAAAAATAATCACCCTAACAATATAAAAAATGGGGATAAGAACATTCTTATCCCCTTTATAAATTGACCCCCTGCTCGCCGTAGCGTATACCGCTCGCAAGTTCGGCGAATGGCTCTGCCCAATGTCATTAAGTTAAGAGAATTTTATATCGCATCCTTTTGATTCTTAGTTATTGATGGCTTTCTTTTATATCGTAAACTTGATAGTAATCGAGGGTGTTGTCTATTTGGTCTAATAGGTACAGTATGTTTTCTAAGTACAGTTTTAATTTCCTTCGTAATTTGTTCAATGGTTTTTTCAGACAGAAAAATTTCTAGGATTCTATCTTTAAGAATTCCGTAAGAAACATTTGTATTTACCTTATATTGATATTTTGTGTTTTTCACATTTAGATCATCATTAATATCATTAATCAATAATGATTGTATGTTCCTTACAAACACAGTAGAATAAAAATCTTGATAAATCGTTTGTTTTGAATAACCTGAAAAGCTTTCAACTTTTAATTTATTCTTAAGCTCATCATAAAATGTTTCAACTTTCCATCTGAGAAAATACAAATCCTTAAACAGAGAATTTGAATACTTATTTATGTCAGTTAAGGAACTCATTAATACCTCAACATTACCATTAGAGAGAACAACCTTATCTAGCCTGACAAGTATTTGATTCTTTTTAGAATATCCCTTATTTGTAATTTTTGCTGTATTGTCAGGCTTAATATACACTAAGTCAGTTTCTTTATTGCTACTAATGAAAGCTTTAACCTGATTATTAAAATTTGACTGTACTCTAAATAAAAAATCAACTCCTTGAATTTTGTGTTTATGAATCATCTCAAAAAAAGGATAACCTCTATCATAAATTATTAAATCTCCATTTTTCGTGTATTTCAAGTGCTCAAAAGCTAACTCCCTTTCTGATACAGATAGTGGAGAAAGTTTGCTGTGAATGATAAATTTATTCAAGACATCATACAATACAGAAACTCTACCTTGAACAACTACAGTATTTGTTTGATTCTTTGCATTGCCAAACTCATTTAGAAGGTCCGTGGTTTTAGGCAAAGTTAATCTTGACCCATCAACAGCCAACAAACGAAATTCATTCCACAATTCGATACTCTGCTCATTATCTGTATAAAACTCATTTATCAAGTTATTTGACAGTTCTACAAAAACTTCCGGTTTTATCTTTTTTCGATATTGAACAAAAGCACTCTTTGTATATTCTTCAATACCAAAGGAGTTCTCAAACATTCTTAAATGATTAATAAAATTGTGTATTTCAACTGAAAGAGTTTTGGTTATTCGGTTTATCATAAAAAGCAAGGTTCTTGAAAAACTTTGCTTTCGCTTTCTTGTAAAATCATTTTCATTCACTTTATATGTAGCTTTTAAATTTTCTGAGAAAATAGAAAATTTTAACTGTTGTAAAATGAATTCAGGTGTTTTTTTTCATCTTATAGTTAACCGTTTGATTATTAGTTAAATATACGAAAAATTAGCAATAAAATCAATTCTAATCAGTTGATTTTTAAATAGTTTACGCTTAACTTAATGACATTGTGGCTCTGCCTTCGTCGTTTTAAAAAGAAGGCTCCTGCCTTCTGCAAGTTGAAAACTTGCTTAACAAATGCTCAGCGAATACTTCGCATCAAGGGTAACTTTTCCAAACCTCTTTCAATCACTATTACCTCCAAAATAGCGTCTTCTCCATGATAAAATCCGGCACTCGAATACAGATAATCTTGCTGATTTAAGACGATACCCGCTCGTACTGGATTATCATGTATGTAGTTTATCTTTTGATGGATAAATTTATTGCTATAAATCTCTTCAGCATGATTCTCATGCGTCCAAAACTGATACTTCTCATTGCGTTTGTGCTTCTTAGCAGCAAACTCAAACAAGTTTAGCATCCAATCTTTTCGATTTTCAGTTTCTTGTGTTACGGTCTGCAATATTTGCTTGGCAGTAAAACTTTTGAATTCTTTAATTGTATCACTCAGGTTCCCCTTGTAACTTCTTATAAGTAAATGCACATGATTACTCATAATTACATAAGCAAAAATCTCCAAATCCTTATATTGTTGGCAATAACGCAAACTATCAATAACAATATCTCGATACACTTTGCGTGTAAAAATATCAATCCATTCCACCACTTGAAAAGTGACGAAATGGATTGCTTCTTGATTTTTAATTTGATAACCGGTACTCATGCGTAGTGTTTTTGCAATATTATACTTTTTATTTAATATTTGCAATTTTTAATGCAAGTCAGGAGACTTGCTTCTAGCTAGGACATAGTCTAGAGACTATGCCCAACTTGCGTACCGACAAGCTATGATTAACGGGGGCTCAACTAAAAATCCTCTTTCCTAAATCCACTAATAATAAGAATGAATGAAGATACACATACTGCTAAAAGGCCTAATTGAATACGCATATCTATTGTACGCCTTTTTCTCAAGATTGTTCTTTCATATGAAATAAGTTGCTTCCCTACAACATCTAATCCTAAAACTTCTATTTTTCTAGATGTCATTAAACTTGAGCTATCTTTTTGTTTTATATATAAAGAAAAATACTTTTCTAAAATTAAAGATTCAATAATTATTGAATCTTTAATTTCTCCTAGATTAAAAGAACATGGATATTCTTTTGTTTTTAATATTCCGATTTGATAATCTATCATAGCATTTCTAAACATACCTACGGTTTCTTTTTCTAAGAAACAAGTATCAAGTCTCGCTTGAATTAACACAGGCCGCTCTAATGAATACAGAGAATTCATTCCACTAAACAATGCAAAAAAACCAGGAATAATTAAGATTGACACAAAAAGAATCTTCCCTGTACTAATATTTGAAAATCTAAACTTTACCATAAACTTCTTTATGCAATTTATCTGCTAAACTTTGCTTTAAATATTTTTTTACTTTGATTGACCGTTGGAGTCTTATTATTAGAACCTTTACCTCCTTTAGTAGAGTTACTTGTTGAAGAACCTTTACCCCCTGCTCACCGTAGCGTATACCGCTCGCAAGTTCAGAGAATGGCTCTGCCCAATGTCATTAAGTTAAGGGTATTTTAGCCTGAAAGGCTAATTTAATCTAGCCCAAGGCAACGCCTTGGGTTGATGAATGAATTGATATTTGCGTCCTGTAAGGACAGGTTAAATATATTAAATTGCCCTTACAGGGCGTAAAATACAAAAAACATAACTTACCCAAGGCGTCGTTTTACTTTGCCTTGGGCTAAAATAGATTGGGCTTACAGCCCGTCAACTTCTTAACTTAATGACATTGTGGCTCTGCCTTCGTCGTTTTAAAAAGAAGGCTCCTGCCTTCTGCAAGTTGGAAACTTGCTTTTAGCTTCGACATAGCGAGACGCTATGCCGAACTTGCGCTAGCCTTATTTTTACTACGCTACGCAGAACAGAGACTTGCGCCAAATGGGGTGTAGAAATTCAGAATTAACTTTGCGTCATCCGAGTAGCAAAAAATAATAATACAAATAACAACAATATAACAATAATCACTAGCCAATTAATTATTCTTTTTTTAGATAAAGAATATGATAAATAGATCTTCTCTAAAGTTCTTAAAACTTCTTTTTTAGAATAATAACGAAAACCCAATATAATAGGAGGGATAAAGAATGTTCCAAACCAAAACATCATGCTATGTCTTTTTAATAGTGATAAAAATTGATTATCAAGCATAATAGCTAGAAAACATATTAATGAAAACATAAACATGAACAAAAAAATGGATGTAAGTAAAAATGTACTCCATTTTGAATCACTCTCATCTTTTTTTAATTTTTTATTAAGGAACCTATATATCACATAGAAAAAAAAAATCTAGAATTTTCATTTTGTATCCATTTTAATATCAAATAATTATTCTCTACCAAACCATCCACATCCAAGGGTTATCACCATGTCCATTATTAACCAAAGTCTCTAATGCAGACATTTTAGTCACATAAATTATCTTACCAAAACTATATGTGGCTCCTACTTCCCAAAAAACAGTACTAGCCAGACCAACGCCAAATTCAGTTCCATCTATTAGTTTATATCCTTTAAAAAAGAAATTATATGCACTATAACCAGTACTCAACCAACCTAAAGTAGTACCAGTTCTCCCTAACCACTTAACAGAGTTCTTTGCTATATCTGCACTATTCCGATACATCCAAGCCCCATTTCCTCCTTTTTCAAGAATTGAGAAAGAATAATACTTACCATTAACTCCTTTCCAATAGCCACTATTTAGGAAAGGTCTTTGTGTATACTTTAAACCAGCTACGGATGAACTTGCTGCGCCAATATAACCGATGCTATTAAATATGAAGGACAAACTAGTATTAAATGATGTTGCCTGTTTAGAAAAAGACTTCATTCTTCTATCAAAATCATCCATCATCATTTGAAGATTAAACGACATTTGTTGAAGTTCAAGACTTCTTCGTATTGAAGCAGGATCATGCCCTGGTCTATAAGGCACCTGAGTATTTACTGGCTTATCCCCTATTACATCAGGAATCAACCAGTGGAACTTGATTAGGCATAGCGTCTAATATTGAGGTTGTAACATTAGCTAATCCAATGCCAATGCTAATACCATCAGAAATTACATCACTAATACTATAGCCACCACCCCCACTAGCTAAATCTGCATCTACATCATAATCAAAGTCAGCATCACCTGGGTCATCCCATGTACCATCAGGAGAAAATGTTGTTGAACCACTTGAGCCACCATCAGACTGAGCTCCAATAGGGTCTACCAACGCCACCGGATTCCCATCCATCACCACATAAGGTGATTGCCAGTAATTATTCACAGGATCAGGACATGTCCAACGCATAATGCGACTATCCAGCTCTCGGAAATAGGTTGTGTATTGGTTCATTCCCATCTCGGCAGACTTCATACTTCCCTGATATCCAAAGCTATATGTAGATGAAATATACTGTCTGCCCGGCATATCCATTCCTCCGGCATCGTGGGTTCAACTGCACTCAGTTATCAATACCTAAAATCCAAAGGTATTACTTTTTTCAAAAAGCCATATCCTCTTAACTAACAAAGGATACTCTTTGCTGAATATCCTTTGTTTGTTTATATTGTTTTTCTCAATCATGCTGTTAAAAACTGCCTCTGTTTTAGGTTCAAGTTACGCTAAAGCTAAACTTGTGCCAAGTGGAGGATTCTACATTATCTTAGTGTAAAAAAAATAAAATACCCACAAATAGATAAGTATTGTTGTAAATTTATACAATAAAAAGAGAATCCTAGATTTTCTAGATATTGGATATATTACAATCCTTCTCAAATTGTATACTGCTTCAAGGCTCAACATCAATATCAATACACAAATACTAACATAAATAAATATTGTACCAAGTTGTAAAAAACTAAATAAAATAGGCAATATCAATAAAAAAATTAAACCCAATATAGCTGCATTTACATTTGATTTCATAAAAACTTTCTTTAAAGAAGTCTTATCTTCATTTGAAGACTTACCAAAATCTTTATATAACTCTTTTTTTACAACAGCTAATATTACTGCAAAAAATAATAAAACTAAAATTGTCGTATCCATATCAATATAAATTTAAACTACATAAGAAATTATTCATTTGCCGCTGCCGTAATTATCAACACAGGAATCATCACTTCAGGAAATACTACCGTTAATACCGCAACAGTTCCAATTGTTGCATAAGTTCCATATTCAATATATTTAGGATTAATATTCGGAACCCATTCTTTATTTGTAGCAAAAGAAGGTTCATCTTGTGGATCTAATTTAACATCCTTATTTTTATTATAAGTCTGTTTAAATGTCATTGTTACTCCATTTTTCTTAACCGAATATTTAATATAAAATGCACCTTTAGATATGTCTCCTCCATAACTCCATCCATTACCTAAACTTTGTTCTATTGATGATGACATATCGGTACTAACATTAATAGATGTTCCTCCAACTTTCACACTTGAATTTATTTTTGGTTTGTCAGTACTCACTACTCCATTAACACTTGTTCTTGACACAAGATATTCAATATTTTTATCACTTCCTTTCGACGAAGTTGCCGAAATAGAAAAACTATATTCTGTACTCACCTCATAATCACCAAATTGCTTTTTGCCTAAGTCTTTCTTGTACTTTGCAGTAACTTTTGCTGCTGGACCAGTATAATTTTTAACCGCTAAATCAAGACTCCTTTGCAAATTAGTATTCATAGCTTCTTGTGAATGCTCAAAAAGCCATACCATTCCAGCTCCAACCTTATCTGCAACATCAGACATAGCATCTTTCACATCTCCCCAAGTAAGCGAACTTGACCCAGATATATCTCCAATGTCATCTAGAATAGGTTCACTCATGTGCCATTTCCCATCAGGAGAAAATGTTGTTGAACCACTTGAGCCACCATCAGACTGAGCTCCAATAGGGTCTACCAACGCCACCGGATTACCATCCATCACCACATATGGTGATTGCCAGTAGTTATTCACCGGGTCCGGGCATGTCCAACGCATAATGCGGCTATCCAGCTCTCGGAAATAGGTTGTGTATTGGTTCATTCCCATTTCGGTAGACTTCATACTTCCCTGATATCCAAAGCTATATGTAGATGAAATATACTGTCTGCCCGGCATATCCATTCCTCCGGCATCGTGGGTTCAACTGCGCTCTGTTATCAATACTCAAAACCCAAAGGTATTACTTTTTTCAAAAAGCAACACTTCTCTTAACTAACAAAGGATACTCTTTGCTGAATATCCTTTGTTGTTTTATATTGTTTTTTATCATAGAATGCGCCAGCGAGGGGCTCCTACCTTCGTCGTTTTAAAAAGAAGGCTCCTGCCTTCTGCAAGTTGGAAACTTGCTTTTAGCTTCGACATAGCGAGACGCTATGCCGAACTTGCGCCATCCTTATTTTTACTACGCTACGCTGAACAGAGATAAAAATCTTGAATTGTTTTCAACTCTAATCGCACTTGATTATCGCTTACTTTTGTTAGCAGATAATGCCCGGGGTTCAAATTCGTAGTATCAAATTTGGATGTCAAAAAAGAATCAACTTTTGTATGCAAAAGCTTGTAATAATCTTTGACCGTTTTCCCTTTGTAGAGTTCCGCAGCCTCTTTATTGGAAATCTGGTAATAATAAGTGTACGGACTTTGCGCCTTGCTTTTCAACAAATCATTTGCAAACAGACTTGAAATCAACGCCATAAGCAAAAATAACAGACTAACTCTTTTCATATATAATGCGAATTAAGGGTTGAAATTAAAATATCAAATTAATAAAAGCAGCAGCAATTCTTCCACATATAAAGGTCAATAAACCACTAGTAGAACGAACCTTGCTGGCTATTTGTATTTTTGTTTTTTCATTTAACCAGTTGAAAAGCGATTCAATTGGCTGTCTTACAGTTGAAACGGCTGAGGAATATAAATCAGCCCAAGCCTTATTTTGTTGTTTTTCCCATTCTGTTTGTCCTTTAATTGCCTTTACAGGAGTTAAAATGGACAAGTTGTTTGTTTTCTTTTTCTCAGACCAGAATTCAGCATTTGAATAAGCTTTGTCTGCAACAATAGTACGGTTATACATGTCTTGAGAAGCTTCTTTAAGCATACATAAATCATGTTTTGAAGCCTCTGTGAAAAGCATTTGTTCTGGATGAGGCAAATGTCCTTTTCGTCTAAAAGAAATGGCGTGTAACTTCAATCCATAATAGTATATACCTTTGGTAGAGCAAAAGCCCTTGTCAGTAATTTCTTGTGCCACTTTTGAATTTCTTTTTCCTGAACATATTATAATTGGCATAGAGTCTACAAGACTAATTTCTTTATCACAATCATTTGGCACAAAGTCATTAAACAAAGACAATGTAAGAGCTTTAAAGCCTTCATTGAGTCTATTTATCCTTGTGTTGAAAGCCACATATGATGTGAGTTTTGGAAACCATTCACGAAGATGCTCACTTGCAAATTCATGAATCTTTTTCACTTTGTGATGTTCTTCAACTTGCATTACATACAAGTAAATGCTCATAGCCTCTTGGTCTGTAAATTTTGGCTGATCATTGTTGCTAAAGCGTTGACAAATATATTTTATCTCTTTATCGTATTGCTCACATACATAGCAATAGATTTTTATTAGTTTTATAGCCTTATCCTTGGGTATCATAATTAGAATAAATCGTGGATGATTTTTCATCTAATTTAATGATATTCAAGGATATAACAAAATATGTACCCGCTTATTTTGCTGTATCACAGCACTTTATTTATCTTTTTTCAACCCTTAATTCGCATATATAGATAATTTTGGGAAGAACATACTTTTTAAACTAGCGCAAACCTAAAATATTATACCGAATGATGCAAATTTACGCATCAAAGAGATGCTGCATTTTTTTATAAAACTATTACAGGCAGCCCTATTGCGTTTCACTAATTTCACTATCTTTGCAGCTCTTAAAAAACCATTTGTAAGGTAAAAAATTATGATCAAAGTAACTTTCCCAGACGGTTCAGTTCGCGAATACGAAAAAGGTATCACTGGACTTCAAATAGCTGAAAGTATCAGCTCTCGCCTAGCACAAGATGTGTTAGCATGCAGTATTAACAACGAAGTAAGAGACTTAACTCTTCCTATTGAAGAAGATTGTAGCATCAAACTACATAAATGGGAAGATGAAGAAGCTAAACACGCTTTCTGGCACACCTCTGCTCACCTATTAGCTGAAGCATTACAGGAATTGTATCCTGGCATTCAATTCGGCATCGGACCGGCAATTGAAAGTGGCTTCTACTATGATGTAGATCCGGGTGAAACAGTTATTAAAGAAAGTGATTTAGCTACCATCGAAGCTAAAATGATGGAACTTGCTGCGAAAAAAGAAACATTAACCCGCACTAGCATTGCTAAAGCTGACGCTTTAAAGATGTTTGGTGACCGTGGTGAAACATACAAATGTGAGTTAATCAGTGAACTAGCTGACGGAACTATCACAACTTACACACAAGGAAGCTTTACAGACCTTTGCCGTGGACCACACTTACAAGATACAGGCTCAATCAAAGCAATCAAGTTGACTGCTGTTGCCGGTGCATACTGGCGTGGTGACGAAAGTCGTAAAATGCTTACTCGTATCTATGGCGTTTCTTTCCCTAAAAAGAAATTATTGGATGAGTATCTTGTATTAATGGAAGAAGCAAAAAAACGCGATCACCGTAAAATTGGTCGTGAGCTAGAATTATTTGCTTTTTCTCAAGCAGTAGGTCCTGGTCTACCATTATGGTTACCAAAAGGAACTGCTCTTCGCAGCCGTTTGGAAGAATTCTTGAAACGCATCCAAAAGAACTTTGGTTACCAACAAGTAATGACTCCACATATTGGACAAAAAGAACTTTGGGTAACTTCTGGTCACTATGCAAAATATGGTAAGGATTCATTCCAACCAATTCATACACCACAAGAAGGTGAAGAATTCTTGTTGAAGCCTATGAACTGCCCTCACCACTGTGAGATATTTAAAATCACGCCCAAGTCATATAAAGACCTTCCACAACGCTATGCTGAATTTGGAACAGTATATCGTTACGAACAAAGTGGTGAGCTACACGGATTAACTCGTGTGCGTGGTTTTACTCAAGATGATGCACACATCTTCTGTCGTCCAGACCAATTGAAAGAAGAATTCTTAAAGGTTATGGATATCATCTTCATTATTTTCAACGCATTAAGCTTTGAAAACTTTGAAGCTCAGATTTCTTTACGCGACCCAAACAACAAAGAAAAATACATTGGTAGCGACGAAAACTGGGAAAAAGCAGAAAGCGCAATCGTTGAAGCTTGTCAAGAAAAAGGTTTGAATGCTAAAGTTGAACTTGGTGAAGCTGCATTCTATGGGCCAAAACTTGACTTTATGGTAAAAGATGCAATTGGTCGTCGTTGGCAGCTTGGAACAATCCAAGTAGACTACAACCTACCTGAGCGTTTTGAACTTGAATACACTGGAGCTGATAACCAAAAACACCGCCCGGTAATGATTCACCGTGCACCATTTGGTTCTATGGAGCGCTTCGTAGCTGTACTAATTGAGCACACAGGTGGTAAATTCCCATTGTGGTTAACTCCAGATCAAGTTGTAGTATTACCTATCAGTGAAAAATACAATGACTATGCTCTAGAAATTGCAAATAGCTTGAACAAACAAGATATTCGTACTATTGTAGATGACCGTAACGAAAAAATTGGCCGTAAAATCCGTGACAACGAATTAAAACGCATCCCATACATGCTAATCGTTGGTGAAAAAGAAGCTGAAAACGGAGAAGTTGCAGTCAGAAAACAAGGAGAAGGTGACAAAGGAACAATGAAAATTGCAGATTTTTCTACCATCGTGACTGAAGAAGTAGAAAAAATGATGAATCAGTATAATTAATTTGCTAAAAGATAGTTGCAGAGAAATATAAAATACCTATTTTTGTGCGCTAAAATTATAAAAGAAAGTTTATTAACTAATTTTTGGAGGACCCAAGCAATAGCTAAGCAATTTATTCCCAGAAAAAGGAATCACTTTGAAAAAGAAGAACTACACAAGATTAATGAAAAAATCAGTGCTAAAGAAGTTCGTCTAGTTGGTGATAACATTGAACAAGGAGTATTCTCAATTACTGAAGCAATGAAAATTGCGGATGCACAAGAACTTGATCTTGTTGAGATTTCTCCGAATGCAGTTCCGCCTGTATGTAGAGTGGTTGATTATCAAAAATTCCTTTATCAACAAAAGAAACGCGAAAAAGAGCAAAAAGCTAAGCAAACTAAAGTTGTTGTAAAAGAAATTCGTTTCGGACCTCAAACAGACGAACACGACTACAACTTTAAACTTAAGCATGCACAAGAGTTCATTAATGAAGGTTGCAAGTTAAAAGCTTATGTATTCTTCAAAGGGCGTTCTATCTTGTTTAAAGAACAAGGTGAAGTATTGTTACTTCGCTTTGCGAACGACCTAGAGGAAATTGCTAAAGTTGATTCTCTACCAAAATTAGAGGGTAAACGCATGATTATCATGCTTTCTCCTAAAAAGAAATAAAAGTTTATCAATTAAATATTTGTATAATGCCAAAAATGAAAACTAATTCCGGTGCCAAAAAAAGATTCACTCTTACCGGATCAGGAAAAATTAAGAGAAAACATGCTTTTAAGCGTCACATCTTAACAAAGAAAACAACAAAACAAAAAAGAGCTTTAACTCAAGATTCATTAGTTCACAGCTCTGATGAAAACAACATCAAAATTTTGTTGCGTCTTAAATAAGACAAACATTAAAAGAAGTTTTTTAGTTTTAATCGAGTGTTTAGCTTAAAGATTCCGATTTGGTCGGAGCGCTAACAATCAAAATCATTCAAAATTATGCCAAGATCAGTAAATCATGTCGCTTCAAGAGCGAAAAGAAAAAGAATCCTAAAATTAACAAGAGGATACTTTGGAGCAAGAAGAAATGTTTGGACAGTTGCTAAAAACACATGGGAAAAAGGTTTGCAATATGCTTACCGTGACCGTAAAAACAAAAAACGCAACTTCCGTGCTTTATGGATTCAGCGTATCAATGCTGCAGCTCGCCTAGAGGGTATGTCATACTCAAAATTAATGGGTGCACTTCACAAAGCTGGTATCGAAATGAACCGTAAAGTTTTAGCAGACTTAGCTATGAATCATCCAGAAGCATTCAAAGCTATCGTTGAAAAAGCTAAAAATGCATAAGCACAAGCTTTAGAAAAATAATATTAAGGCTATTCTCTTTATTGAGGATAGCCTTTTTTATTATGTATTAAAAAACTATAGATTACCACTATTGTTTTATAACAATAACTAAGTTAGATTTGTATATATAAACCTCTATACAACTAAGATGAGTAAGAAAGTGATTTGTTTTGGCGAAATAATGATGCGTCTATCAGCTCCTACACATAAAAGATTTGTTCAATCAAAAAAAATGAAAATTTCTTTTGGTGGCGGTGAAGCTAATGCAGCAATATCTCTTGCCAACTATGGTATGGATGCCGAATTTGTGACAAGACTCCCTCAAAATGATTTTGCTAAAAAATGTATTGGTGTCCTCAAAACAAAATATGTTTCTACAGACCACATTATATATGGTGAAGGACGCATGGGAAAATATTTCCTAGAAACAGGAGCTTCAATGAGAGCAAGTAAAGTCATATATGACAGAAGTGGCTCAGCATTCTCTGAAATAGGACCTGGAATGATTGATTGGGAACCAATCTTTGAAAATGCAGGTTGGTTCCACTGGTCAGGCATCACTCCTGCCCTTTCTCAGAATGCAGCTGATGCCTGCCTTGAAGCAATAAAAAAAGCATATGATATGGGACTTACAATCTCTTGTGATATTAATAATCGATTCTCTCTTTGGAAATACGGAAAGACTATACAAGAGATATTACCCGAAATGATTAAATATTGCAATGTAGTACTAGCGAGCAAAGAAGATTTAATTACAATCTTTGGCCTATCTCCAAAAGAAGAAGACATTATAAACTCGCCAAACAAGGACTTCCCACAACTTGCAGAATATGAATCTCTATGCAAGCAGTTTATGCAGAGATATCCAACAGTAGATAAAGTATTTACAACCTTTAGAAATAATATTAGCGCTAGCCACAACAAGCTTAAAGCAGTACTATACAATGGCGATAAACTATTTCGAGGACCTCAATATGATATATCTGACATTATAGACAGAGTTGGCGCAGGTGATTCTTTTATGGGAGGTATGATATTTGGATTATCAAACTACAATGACCAAAAAGCAATTAACTTTGCTGAAACAGCATCATTCTTAAAACACTCAATATATGGTGACTTTAACAGAGTAACCTTAAAAGAAATTGAAGCAGTAATGAATGGTAAAGTTGAAGCTGATATTAATTATTGCGATGAATGCTAAATAAAAAAGGGAAGTAAAATAATTACTTCCCTTTTTCATTTATTTATTCTAAGATTACAGTCTTGCATCTACAATACCTCTATCAACAATTCCTTTTGCATCAAAAATTGTTGCACCATTATCCTTTAGTTTTGAGAAGTCAATCTCAAGAAATTGATTATGAGCTACTGCAACAACTACAGCTTGATAATGCTTATGATAATCTAATTTAGAAATAACATCGATGCCATACTCCTCTTTTACTTCAACTACATCTACCCAAGGATCATAAACATCTACATGCAAACCAAACTCTTTTAGTTCCTTATAAATATCAACGACCTTAGTATTTCTAATATCTGGACAATTCTCCTTAAAAGTAATCCCCAAAATTAATGCTTTAGCTCCCTTAATCTTGTCTCCTTTACGAATCATCAACTTAAGCACCTTATTGGCAATATGCTCAGCAATACTATTATTTACTCGTCTACCAGAAGAAATCACTTCAGGGTGATATCCAAGCGATTTAGCCTTATGAACCAAGTAATAAGGGTCTACACCAATACAATGACCTCCAACTAAACCTGGACGATATTTCAAGAAATTCCATTTTGTTCCGGCAGCATCAATTACATCATTAGTATCAATACCAATTCTATCAAAAATTAAGGCTAACTCATTCATAAATGAGATATTTACATCTCTTTGAGCATTTTCAATTGCTTTTGAAGCCTCTGCAACTTTTATATTAGTCGCTTTAAATGTTCCTGCTTCAATTATTGAAGCATATAATTCATCAACAAAATCAGCAATCTCAGTTGTAGAACCAGAAGTTACTTTTTTAATCTTAGTTAATGTATTGATTTTATCTCCTGGATTAATTCTCTCTGGAGAGTACCCACAAAAGAAATCTTGGTTAAATTTTAAACCAGACACTTTCTCCAAAACTGGCACACAGTCATCCTCTGTACATCCTGGATAGACTGTTGACTCATAAATCACAACATCACCTTTTGATATGAAATTCCCAATCATTTCACTTGCTCTAAGCAACGGTGTAAGGTCAGGATTATTATGAGTGTCAATTGGCGTGGGAACAGTAACAATATAAACATTAGATTTTGCTAGATCTTCTTTTGTATAAGAGAATGATAAACCCAATGTCCCAGATTCTTTTTTTAAAGCTATTACCTTAGCTAATTCAACCTCATCCGCCTCTAAGGTTCTATCCTTGGCATTCTGCAACTCGGCAACACGATGAGCATCAATATCAAAACCTAAAACACTATATTTTTTACTGAATTCAATCGCCAATGGCAACCCAACATAACCTAATCCAATAACTGCAATATTTACTTCTTTCATAAAATAACTTCAGAAAAACTATTTCTTAAAAAACTCATACCATGCTTTCTCCTTTTTTGCAGGAACAATTTCCTCATCAAAATATTCTTTTGCATATGTATGATATTCACCTTTCTTCATATAATAAGACTTACGACCATATTCATGGTAATAAGAATATGCGTTTTTCTTCTCATCAACATCATTCAACACAACATAGACATGAGGTAATTTATCAGAATATATCTGCTGCAATACACTCTTGAAGAACATCTTATTTGTTTTCTCACTACGCACAAGGAATAAGTTTGCATCAACTTTATGCATTAAGGCATATGCATCAGCAACAAGACCAACTGGAGATGTATCAATAATCACATGATCATACATTTCACACAAGTCTTTATATAACTCTTTTAATTTTGTAGATCGGATTAATTCTCCAGGATTTGGAGGAACTGCACCACCAGGAACAATATCAAATTTGTATTTTGGGTCTCTAATAATTAACTCATCCAAAGAATCCACTTGACCTACAAGATAGTTTGAAACCCCTTTTCTTGTATCATAATGAACTCCCAAACGAGATCCAATACTTGGCTTACGCAAGTCTAAATCAATTACAACTGTCTTCCTACCTGTCAAAGCGTACATTGCAGCTAAATTCATAGAAAAAGCAGTCTTACCATCACCTGACTCTGTGGAAGTGACTAAGACACTTGTTGGATGTTGTCGCTGAACTACGAATTCAACTCTTGTTCTAATAACACGATATGACTCTGCTAAGCCAGACCGAGGACTCTTTTGAACAGGAACAGGATTCTTAGTGTCAGTATGCTTGATTGCCCCAAGATATGGATATGGAGAATATTTCTCAACATCCTTCTTATCGTTAATCTTATTATTTAAAAGTTCTCTAATTAATACGAATGCTAATGGCAAAATAAAGGCAATTACAAGATACATTGATCTAGTTTTTTGCTGAACACCACCATTAGTAACTCCTGATATTCTAGCTTTTTCTAACAAAACATTATCCGGTGAGTTTGATGCTTTCTGAATCTCAGACTCAGCTCTTTTCTGCAATAAGTATGTGTAATAATCATCATGAATCTTAAATTTTCTTTGATATTTACTCATCAGACTCTCTTGATCCGGAAGTTTTGACAAACGCTCTGTAATATCTTTATTCTTTTTATCAATTTCTTGCTTTTCAATATTCAAAGATGCCTTAATATTATCAAGCACTTCTAAGAGTGAAGCCTTTACTCGAGTTATTTCTTGATTATATTTTTGATAATATGGATTTTTAGGACCAACATCACGCTTTCTATTTTGCAAATCATTAATTGTATTTACTAATGGCAATAATGCAGGATCAGACACACCTAATGTTGTAGGAACAACAATAATTTCATCTTGTATATTCTTTTTCAAGTAATCAGTCAAATACTTAAAATATGACATTTTAAGCTTAAACTCTGATTGTGCAGCTTCTAAAGTTCTATAATCCGAAAGAAGTTGTCCAGTTAAACTTGACACATCAATAATCTGATTATTAACACGAAATGACTTTAACCTACCCTCAGAAATAGATAATGAATCCGAAATACCTGCCATTTGATCATCAATAAAAGTAATCGTCTTACTAGCTACTTCATTTTTTCTATCAAGATTCTCATCCAAGTAGGTTTCACATAAAGCATTTATAAAGTCCATATCTCTTTCTGCGACTAAACCAACTAAAGAAACACTAATAACTGATGCACCTTTCATCACAAAGTCAAAAGATAGTCTAGAACTAAAATCATCAATAAAACTTTGACGATCCCTGAATCTAAAATAAAACTTATAACCAGGTCTATATAAATCAGTTCTTGTAACTATAATATTAAAAAGCTTATTTTTTAATGGAACATTATATTTTCCATCAATTGAATATTTTACATCGTCCCTCTCCCAAACAATCTTGAAACCATCATTCTTATCAAGAATTGCAAATTCGTATGCATAGGCTTCATTAGATAATGCTATTTGATTAATTTTTACGGGTTCAAACTTGTATAAGTTATTTGTCTTAAATCGGCCTCTTGTGTATGTATCAATATCTAAGCCCATTTTATCAACTACCTTACCGACAAGATCTCGAGAACCAAACATAATAATCTGGTTATTTACATTACGATAACCAGCCTGAACACCAAATCCTTGCATAAATCCAGCACCAAGACCACCGCCATAAACAGAACTTCGGCCTTCTTCAATCATCATTTGTGCAGTTGTCTGATATGTAGGCTGCCACTTTCTATTTTGCAAATACGATATACCTAATGCAATAACAACAGAAATTAGAAATAAGTACCAATAGCGTACAAATTTCATCACCCACATCATTAAGTCAAATGATGAATTATCATCATCAAATTTATCGTACTGAGTTAATGGCGTACTTGAGTATATATCATTTGGTTGTTCCATAATTCCTTTCTTAATATTGAGCGACTAGCAGTATAAAACTTAGTGTTGAAGTTATTGTCCCTAACAAACCTGTAAAAGATGTAATCTTATAAAAACTTGCTTTTGAACGATCTAAATATAGAATATCATTTGGATGAATATAATAATACTCTGAATCAACTATCCCTTTTGATCTAATATCAAATTCATATATCTTCAAACCATCAGGAGATTCTCTTAGCAACTTCATTTTCTTTCTATCAGCTGTTAAACCCATAGGGCCAGTCAACGCAATTGCCTCATATATATTTAAACGATCTTTATAGATTGTATACACACCTTTTCCAGCATCACCAAATATGTAAAATACCTTTTGAGAATTTACTACTCGTACCGAAAAATCATCCTTGATATAATCTTTTAATTTCTCCTCTAAAACTTCCTCAACCTCTCTTGTTGTCATTCCAGCAACTTTCACAGCTCCCAAATAAGGAATATCAACAGTGCTGTCTGCATATATTCGATATGAATTTACACCTTGAGAAGCACCCTGCTGATTAGATTGTAGTGAAAATAAACTTGAAACTTCTTTATTTAGAGATAAGACATTTATATACAACTCATCATCCACTCCTAACCTATAATCCTCATATGATCCAGCAGAATATTCTAAGCCATTCTTTTGAAGTAATCGTGTATCTTTATTTGTTATACAAGAGGCTAACAATAAAGAAAAAATCACAAACAATATTATTTTAATAATAAATCTCATGTAATTACTTATTCTGTAGTTAAGGTATACATTAAATATCCGAAAGAAAGAGTTGTTGTAATAGTTGAAAGCAATTGCCCAAATGATTCAACTCGGAAAAATTGACCATTAAAATTCTGAACATAAATTACATCATTAGGTCTGATATAATAATATTCTGAATTTATAATATCTTTACTTCTTATATCAAAAACCTTTATTTGAGTTCCAGCAGGCGTTGGCCTTAATATATGAATTTCGGAACGATCTGTTATTGTTGAAAAATCCCCTACAATTGCAAGGACTTGAAATACATTTAACTTCTCTTTTGGGATAGGAAAACGGCCATTACCTCCTTCTCCAACTAAAGTAAAATAACTATTTGCTAATCGCACATCAACATTACAATCTAGCAAATATAGCTGCAACTTAGTTTTTAAAGTATCTTTTGCTTGTCTAGTCGTTAATCCTACAAGTTTTATTGCTCCAACAAACGGAAATTCAATACAACTATCAGCATAAATTGTATATGAATATAAATCTTGAATAACAGCACCTTGAGTTTGAGAAGTAAACAAATCACTTGCTTCTTTATTTATTGAAGAAACATTTATATACAATTGGTCCCCTAACTGTAGTTTATAATCTTGAGCTACTGAATCCGCAGCATAAGATGGAATTCTATAGCTTGGTTCTTGTAAATAATTTAGTCGCTTTGAAGTAACACACGAAGAAAATAATAAAGATAAAACAGACAGAATAATTATAGACTCAACTGCCTTCACAATAACTTTATTATTTATTTTAAAATGTTTATGCATCGATAATATCTATGAGGACTGCAAATATAGTTTTTTTATGTGGTTCCATATCTAAAATGCAAAAAAGATTTAATTAGCCATTTTCTCTTTTCAACATGTTTAAAAAACCCCAAAATTTTCATTTTAATTTTAAATATGTAACACAATAAATCTTACCTTTGTGTTCGAATTTTGAAAACACATAATTCTTATCAGAATGATTAAAGAAGCACCTATTAAGGTTTTTGCAGGCACAAACTCTCGCTACCTAGCTGAAAAAATTTGTGCAAGTCTTGAATGTGACTTAGGTCAAATGAATATTCAACATTTCGCAGACGGTGAATTTGCCGTATCTTATGAAGAATCAATACGCGGAAGTTATGTTTATTTAGTTCAGTCAACTTTCCCTAACTCAGACAACTTAATGGAATTATTACTAATGATTGATGCAGCAAAAAGGGCTTCTGCTTATAAAATCATTGCTGTAATACCTTATTTTGGATGGGCAAGACAAGATAGAAAGGATAAACCTCGTGTTTCAATCGGTGCAAAACTTATTGCTGATTTATTAAGTGTTGCCGGCATTGACAGATTAATCACTATGGATTTACATGCTGATCAAATCCAAGGGTTCTTTAATGTACCTGTAGATCATCTGTATGCTTCCACAATTTTCGTGAATCACATTAGAAAGAATTTAAATCTAGAAAACCTTATTATTGCATCTCCTGATGTTGGTGGTTCAAAAAGAGCTAGTACATATTCTAAATATCTTGGTGTTCCATTAGTTCTTTGTCACAAATCTCGTGAAAGAGCAAATGTTGTTAGCGAACTTCGCGTTATTGGAGAAGTTGACGGAAAAGATGTTCTTATTGTGGATGACATGGTTGACACAGCCGGAACATTAACAAAAGCAGCAGATGTTATGAAAGCTGAAGGAGCTAAATCAGTAAGAGCTTTAGTAAGCCACGCTATGATGAGCGACCCTGCAAGTGATAGAGTTAGCGAATCTGCTCTTGAAGAACTTATAACTACAGATTCTATTCCTTATTGTAAAGGATGTGAAAAAGTAAAAGTTCTTTCTATTGCTGACTTATTTGCAGATACAATTCGTCGTGTATACGAAAACGAGTCAATCAGCTCTCAGTACATTATCTAAGAAATTAGGAAACACCAAATAAACAAAAAGGTCTTCAAATTTGAAGACCTTTTTTAGTTTGTTAGAACAGATTAAAACTCAACTATTGTTATTCCTGTACCACCTAGCTGAACATGTTCATCACAATATTTTGATATACCATTCACTGTTGCCAAATATTGGCGAATAACCTGACGAAGAGCTCCGGTTCCTGTTCCATGTAAAATGCGTACCTGTCCTACTCCAATGATAAGAGCATCGTCAATAAAATAAGTTACAGCCTGTAATGCTTCATCAGCACGCATGCCTCTCACATCAATTTCTTGTCTAAAATTCAGTTTTCGCTGTCTAATCTCTTCTCTTGTAGAACCTCCAAGCATAGCAACCTTTCTGGTTTCTTTCTTAACCTGCCCCTTACTTAATTTCTCAAGGTTAGTAAGTTTAACAGTCGATTTCAAAGCTCCAAAACCAACAACCGCAGTTTTTTCTTGCAATTCAATAACTTCACCAATTGCTGTTTGACCTTTTAAACGGACACTATCACCTATTAAAATCTGCTCCGGTTCAAACGATTTATTTTTTACATCAGATTGCTGTTTTGATTTTTTATAATTCTCCCGTTCTTTAAGCTTCTGAATTTTACGCGATATTGCATCTTGCTCCCCTTCCGAAGCTTCTAAGTTTTGTTTGTATTCGTCAAGACCTTGACGGATTGCTTTTGTTCTTTCCTTTTCAGCCTGGGCTTCTTTAATTTCGCGAATAGTATTTTCAACCTTAGCATTAGAGTTTGCCAAAATATTAGCTGCATCAGATTTTGCTTGACGAATAATTTCTTTTCGTTGCCCATCAATTTTCTGCAAATCAAGCTTATATCTATTTTCTAATTCTTCAAGACGCTTTTCTCTTTGACGAATTTGTTGACGCTTATTTTCCCAATAACGCTTATCTCTAACAATATCTTGCAAATGCTTATCAAAATCAACATGCTCCGCACCGACTTTATCTTTTGCAGCTTGAATAACACTTTCCGGCAGACCAATTTTTCGGGCAATTTCCACAGCAAATGAACTTCCGGGATTACCAATAGCTAACTGAAATAATGGCTGCATATGATGCCTATCATATAGCATTGCACCATTCACAACTCCTTGAGCTTCTTCAGCAAAGTGTTTTAAATTTGTGTAGTGAGTTGTTATTACACCAAAGGTTTTATTCTCATTAAACTCTTGCAACAAAGCTTCAGCCATTGCTCCACCAATCTGAGGTTCAGTTCCTCCACCAAATTCATCAATTAAAATTATGCTATCCGGTTTTGTATTTTTTATAAAGAATTTCATTGCCGTAAGATGTGAACTATAAGTAGACAAGTCATTTTCAATAGACTGTTCATCACCAATATCAATAAAGATACTAGCAAACATTCCAACCTTACTACTTTCGTGCAAAGGAATAAGCAAACCTGTTTGAAGCATATATTGCAATAAGCCAACTGTTTTCAAACAAACAGATTTCCCTCCGGCATTAGGTCCTGAGATTAATAAAATTCGTTGTTCCTGATTTAAGACAATTGATAATGGAACAATTCCTTTTCCTTGCTTTTTTAAGGATAGATATAAAAGCGGATGAATTGCGTTCTCCCATTCAACCAAACATTCATTTATTACATTTGGCTTAATCGCATTTATGTCAATTGAGAATAATGCTTTAGCACGAATAAAATCAATAATTGCAAGGAAATTATATGATGAGAAAATATCTTCAAGAAATGGTCGCAAAAAGTTAGCAAACTCAACTAATATTTTAATAATCTCGCGGCGTTCTTCAGACTCTAACTCACGAAGTCTGTTATTATTCTCAACTACTTCAGCAGGTTCAATAAACACAGTTTTACCCGTAGCAGACTCATCATGCACAATTCCTTTTAATTTCCGTTTAAATGCTGGAGAAACGGGAATAACCAAGCGACCCTCACGCATTGTTGGCTGTGCATCTTTTTCTACAAAACCATCAGCTTGAGCTTGACGCAATATTGATTGTAAAGAGCGAGAAACTTGTCCTTGCACTTGCAACATTTCCTTACGAATACGAGCAAGTTCTGACGAAGCATTATCTTTTATTCTTCCAAATTTATTTAGGATAGATTCTATTCTTTGAATAACCTCAGGAAATACAGTAACATCTTCGATTAATGCTTTTAACTCAGGAAAGTCTTCTTCCTCTTTATCTGAAATAAATTTAACCAACAATACCACCGTCTCCAATGAACGACGCAAGTCAAATAATTCTGAGGCATCAAGATAAAGACCTTCTACACAGATTCTTGCAAGTCCCTCTCTTAAATCATACACATAGGACAAAGGAAATTCAGCATCTTCTTCAGTAAGAATCCGCACCATTTCTTCCGTTTGAGATAGATTAGACAACACTAATTTATAATCGGACATAAACTCAAGTGAATCGACCTTCTCCTCACCTAACGGACTTACACATTTCAACTTTAACAATTCTCTGATTTTGTCAAAGCCTATTTTTGTCTCAAAATTCTGCGGGTAAAACACTATACAAATGAAAAATTAACAATTAATAATGAAGAATTGATTCAATAAAAATCCTCACACTTACGGTTTGCAAAGTTAGCATTTTCGTATAGTGTGAGGAAATCATATTTTTTATTTAGGTTAAGTTACGAGTTAAATCTTCGTCTTATCTTAATTATTGTAAACCCTAGAATCAATATATACATCGGAAGAAAATCTCCAACCGGCACCTCTTCAACACCAGGATCAGGAGGCAATATTGGAGCTCCACCCAACAATGGATTAGGATTAACCGCTACTTGCTCCTCTAAAAATGGATCAGATTGCAACTCTTGATAGCTTTCAGGACCTGTAGTTTCAAAAGAATAGCTAGGATATGATGCTGCAATAAGTACACTACTTAATGCAAGTAATATCAATACAAGCAATATCTTAATATTCATATATAATTTCGGAGTGATATCCAACATTTTATTTTCCTATAAAAAGTTTAAACTGTTGATTTTGACTTTCTGTTTTAACTTTTAACAAATATACACCATAAAGACTTATTGGCAAGGCTTCATAATTACTTATTTGAGAAAAACTACCAATAATACGACCAGACAGATCAATTACCTCTACAGTTGCATTTCCTTTTAATCCACTAAAACTAACTTTTCCACTGTTTACTATAGCATTAATCTCATCACCAGAACTTATAGTTTGAATATCAGATGTTGCAACTCGCTCACCAACAACTAATGCCATTCGGGTAGTTGTAGTTCCATAATTAGCCGTGAAAGTATACACTGAATCCAACATTAATTCCGTTTGAGTTCCTTTCACATTATCTTTCAATATTACAGAAGTATAATGAGTTATTTTACCCTTTGCATCTGCAATTCTTATTTTATATGTTCCGGCTTTACCAATAAACATTGTTAATGGAATTGACATTGTACCTGACTCAACCGGAGCTAAAGCATGTACTGCATAGTTTTTACCAGAAGAAGGAGCATATAACTGCGGTACGGTATAATCCATACTTCTAAAATCAACAGCATCCTTGCCCGGATTAAATCCAACAGTAGCGTCGTCACGGAACCGTACTCTAACTCTATCAATCTTACCATTTGTATCTTCAATGTACAAATCAATCTCGTCCATTGCAACCGGCTCACTAATAACAGCACTTCTAAACTCTAAACCTGCGGTAGCAAAACTTAGAGTAGTTCCGCCAAATGCCTGCATAAAGAATGCCTGGAATGGATATGCAGTGTAATTATCACCCGCCATTACTACATCATAGTTATATCCATTATAAATATAAAATGGCGCTTGATCCTGAGATGCTTGTATCAAATCAAAACCAGACGAAAATGGGTTTCCGACTAAATTCCAGCTATGGTGGGTTGTATCCGCATTAGTCGTGTATTGCGCAACTGTTTCACTTGCTATAGATGCAAACAAATCAGTTTCACCAGCAGCGGAACTAAAGTAATATGTTTTATCTCTTTCAGTAGCTATAATATATCCCTTATTCTGTACTAATTCAGTTGCTGGAGGATTAATCCAATATACTCCAGCACTTGCACTTGGAGTTCCTACTTGATCTCTATTATAGCCGTCATATGTACCTACATATATTTCTTTATATGTATCAGTCAAGCTACCAAAAGAGATGGTATCTCCGGTACTAACATCAGTGATTCTTGAACTTGGCACATCGTATGGCATACTCATAAAGTACCAACCTGTAGACTGTAACATTTCTTTTTTCAAGCGTACAACAGCATCAGTATTTGTTATTGTTCCACCATTATTAAACAACTGACCAGTTGAGCTATCATCAGACTCAAAAGTGATATAACCACTTGTTGGTGCAACTAAAGTCCCAATAACCTCAAGACTACATGTTTTAGCTAAAAGTAACTCGGTTCCGCTACCATCCAGAGTTAATGTACCACTCCAATTTACTCCAAAATAACCTGCAATAGAGCAGTCACCACCAATTATTGAAGAATATGCTCCTGTTGAAACAGTAGAACTACTTACAGTAGAGAAATCTCCATCCACATCAAAGCTTTCAGCAAAATTCACTGTTATATCCGTACCACTAATATTCATGTCCCCATAAACTTTTAATGCTGAACCAGGCATCGTTTTACTGCCCCAAGTTCCTGAAAGGATTAAGTTATAATATCCAGTAGTTGCACCATTAGGGATGATTACAGTTTGATTATTTCCGTTGTACTCAACTGTATTCACGACATTTACTGTATTCCAAGTTCCACTATTTGTTATAGTTCCGGCTATTCTAGTAATAGCATCAACAACGGGTGTTAAAGATGCTCCAGCATCAATAACTAAATTATTGAAATCATTCTCACCAGAGATAGTTGCATTTGCATTGGTAAATGTAAATGTACTTGTTGCAGGAATAATTGTTCCTCCATAATTGATTATCGCACCCGCAGCTCCATCTATAGTTAAGGAACCTGTTCCACCATTAAGAATAGCACCTGACTCAAGAGTTAGCGAATAAATAGTAGTACTTGCAGGAATTGTTGGGTCATTAGGCGTTGTTAAGGCATCCGGTATAACAACATAATCTGTACTTATTGGAGCTGTTCCTGTATCCCAGTTATTATCGTCAGTCCAGTCAGTGCTTTCAGAACCATCCCATGTTACAATAGTTACTGATGTTTCTTCTAAACAGAATTCAGCTGCAGCAAATGAATTATCAATAATTGCTAGCGTAGATACACCCATTGAGACATAATTATCTGAGGTATTTACACCTGCTCTACCTAATTCAGTAGTTGTTGGCCCAGAATAATCATGCTCCCATACAGAAAGAAGTGTTTCATCATTACCATTTAACTCCCCGTCTGTATAGTGAATAGCTCCGGTAAATGTAATTGCAGCATCTCCTCCAGTTCTAATAAAGTCAACAACACGAAGCACGGCATCACTGTCCCATGATGGAACAACCAACTGAACTTTTAGTGAGATATCTGTTGGCATTGTTAAAGCATTAGTTGGGAAGTTGATATAAGTAAATTGATTTCCAAAAGTAAGATTTGCATCAAAAGCGAAACTTGATCTCTTAATGAT
This sequence comes from Paludibacteraceae bacterium, assembly GCA_963662245.2. Lineage (GTDB taxonomy): Bacteria > Bacteroidota > Bacteroidia > Bacteroidales > Paludibacteraceae > JAFGVL01. Next base: position 298,967 of record CAXXVQ010000001.1, read on the forward strand.
ACCCTCAACATCTCCTAAACCAAGAGTAGTTGCATTTGCTCCCATGGTAATTGTATTAGCTCCCATATCAAGCAAACCTTGATCTACAGATGGATTATTTGTAAGTAAGTTAAGTACTCCGTTCACAGTAAAATCACTACTTGCAACAACACCTCCAGTATTTTGAATAGTCAAGTTATTTACAGCAGCACTAAATACACTAGCCGGAAGTGTAAGCTGAGTTGCATTGTCAAACACAAGCGTAGCAGAAGCATTTGAAGCATCAATACTTCCAGAAGTGCGGGTTATACTAGCATCAGTATAAATAAAGGTATTTGCTCCTACGGTAAGAACCCCATCAGTTAAGGCTAAAGCTCCTCCAACTGTGACATCTCCACCTAAACTAATCCCATTAGCTCTATTTAGAGTTAAATCATTAAGAGTTACAGCAGGTAAGCTTGTAGCAGCACCAGAGCCCCCAATCACAATATTTGAAGAAGTTCCACCAACAAGAGTTCCTGAAGTAGTGGCAATTGCATCGTTTATTGTCAATGTATTTGCTCCGATTGATAAGGCGCCATCAGTAAGAGTTAAATCATTAACTGTAATATCTTCAGGTAAAGTTAAACCATATGCATTATTTAACTCTAAGCCATCCATCGTGCTATTTACGAATGCTCCAGTAGTAAAGGTTTGTACCCCACTACCTTCAAATACAACAATTTCGCCTGCATCATCAGCATCAATTATACCTGTAGTGCTTACAATTGAATCACCTCTAAAAGTCAACTTAAATCCATTTAACTCAAGAATATCAGTATTTTGATCTATTGTAATATTACCTACTGTTCTATTTTGATCTAAATAACAACTTCTATCGGGATTAGCATTAAAGATAATATTGGCTCCAGATAGAGGCACAACACCTTCATCCCAGTTAGATGCAGTGTTAAAGTCAGTACTGGTACCACCTTGCCAGTGATAATCGTTTCTTTCAAGAGCCCCCATCAATGTAGGAGTACCTCTTGTAATTCCTGAATAATCAACAGTAATTGCGGTAGGGTTAGTTATTGATAATGTTGGCTCACTTACATAATAGTCAACTGCTAAATTGCCACCTTCAGTATCAAACAATGGGTCTGCAACTACTGAGTTTACAGCTTGAGAAGTAGCTGTTTGCCAGTCACCTATTGTAGTATAATTTGTCCCTGACAATCTTCCGTGCGTACCAGCAGTTGAATACAAATCATTATAGTCTGTGGTTACATTTGTAATGCCACTTAACCAAGTTCCTAAATGATCCCCTCCAGTTCCTCCAGTTCTATTATTATAAAAGATATTACCTTCAATTACTGAAGTAGAAGCGTCATTTTCTCTATAAAAACAAGACGAACTATTTATTGTACCGGAAGTAGTCCCTGAAACATATACCGTATTAAAATAAAAATCATTATTTACTCCTGCTGTAGCATTATCCTGAATACCAAGAATATTACAGCCTAATGTTTCATCTTTACCAATATTTAAAATATTATTGGATACTGTTGTTGTTCCTGCACTTAGTTGAATTCCGTATATATAAGAAGTATTATCTGTTGACTCATTTGTCAGGTCATAAATCAGATTTGAGTTAATAGTATTAGCTGCTGCAGCTCCAGAGAAATAAATCCCTGTTACTGTAACATTTGTCGTACTTGTAGCACTTAAACCTGAAATCTCATTATTAGAAACATCAGCAACCCCATCTGTCGATGTCTGTAAAATACCAATGACAGGAGCACCGGAAGTAGTATTTGTTTGTGCAGCAGATGAGGTTAAATTTGAAACAGTATTATTTGTTACTGTATTTGTTCCACTTGTAGTACTAATACCAATAGTAGTTCCCGTACTATCAGTTCCTGTATATGAGTTTGTTAAATTCTGAACCGTATTATTTGAAATTGTATTTGTACCAGATCCATCAATATGAATACCACTCACATACTGTCCTGAACTTGCTGATGCTGCAGTAGAGCTTGCAAGCATATTATCGGCTGTAGGATTACCTACAGTATTTCCTGATACTACAACAGATCCTACATTAGAACCATAACCAGAAACATACTCCTTTCCGATTCCTTCAAGGCTACAAGCTACCGTTGCTGAACCAACAGTAGTCATCCCACCTATTATGTTATCATATACATTTACATCTCCTTCTGAGGAAACATAAATACCGTGTACCACACAGTCTGCAGTAGTATTAGTTACCGTAATAGACCCTGTTCCTGAAGTGGATCCTACGATATTATCATGCACATTTGCATTTCCTTGCACTATCTCAATACCAATATACGGGTGATCATATGCTGAAGAATAATTAATATTTTGAACCGTGTTTCCATAAATTTCGGCAGGAACAGCTATCCCCACATGAATATCCATGGTTTCGAAATAAGTGCCATATGCTGAATTTAAAGTCATGGCTGAACCGCCACATTGTGCAGCTGAGCCACCTAAATAGTTATTTGTTACAACGAAACCATTACCAGCAGTATTTTCCAAGTGAATAAAAGAGTAATGCCCCCCGGTACCAGCTGTTACAGTAGAAGTCATATAGAAACTGTTACCGCTAATTGTAAATTCGGTAGAATAGGAAGAGACAAATATTACATTATGAATAGCTGCCGAACCAAAAACATCATAAAATTCATTATTTAGAATTTGGTTTCCTGTATTCAACGAACCAGATGATCCGTGAGAATAAACGGTATATGCAGGTTTATTACTACCTGAGCATGTGATATAGTTATTTTGGATAATATTATCATCATTTCCGGCTCCACCAGTAGATGTTCCAAATGTGATATTACCTGATGTAGTAGAAGCGTTAGCAGCTTTGATATACGAATATTGAACTACATTATCCTCTGCTGAGTTTATAAACTCAATAGCCGGAGAAGATGTCTCTTGCTGCTCAATTGTCATATTAGCTGTTCCGGTAAAGTTTACACGACCATCTATTGTAACATTATCGGCTCCATTTAGCTGAATTAATGCTCCCGAGAAATTTCCGCCAATACTCACACCTTGAGTCGTTGGTACAATGTTTACATAATTATAGTCAGATTTTTTTCCACCACCCATACTCTTTTTTGTTTGATAAAGAATAGCTGTGGCAGTTTCAGTAGTGCTTGTATTAATACTAATATTAATATCACCTTTATGGGTACCAATATTAATTGCATCAAAAGCCTCTTTAAGAGTATTATAGTTCGCAAAGGTAGTCCCTGAAGTGGCATTGACTGTCACTGGGTAAACAATAAACTGATCATCCTCTAAGCCAACACCAATACACAATATATTCGAAGTTTCAATATGGCGAATAGGTACAGTCGGGTTAGATGCATGACGCATCGATAAGTTATATGCTGTACTTGCACTTAAACTTGCCAAACCAACCATAGCTGCGCTTCCTAAATCATCTTTATCAGCTAAATATCTTTCGTGATCAACACCATCATACACAGCTCCACTATTAACGCTAAAATCAAATTTTGGAGCATCAGATGTAGAATTTGCCTGCATATTAAACTGCCCAAGCATTAAAACTTTAGGATTAGTCAATCCTGCATTTGTAGTTGCAGGCATTGCAATTGCATCAGAATATGAGTTTGAAGTTGTCTGTATTAATGATTTTGCTCCCTGAAGAACTTGAAATGTATATGTAGGATGGGCAAATGCAGTTGCAATAATATTTACAGCTTGTGTCTCCATTGTATTCCCACCACTAGCATCAGTGATTCGATGAAGTAATCTAAAGTAATAGGTTCCGGCAGAACTTGCCGAACCTAATCCTGCAACAAGATTTGCTACCCCCTTACCTGTACCCGATGTAGTACGCGACACAGAATAACCTAAATCATTCCAACCACCGGCTCCTACTTTATATTGTAATTTCCACTGCCCTGTAATTGAACTACCTCCTGTTTTTGCTGACTGCACACTAGCCATCACCACAAAACCACCTGCAGTAGTCGTTGTGATAGCAGTAGTTGCTGTCCCTGTCACCTCTGCCCATGTGGTAGAGCTAGTACTTACCGGAGAAGAAACTGATTGCACATCAGTTTGTAGATCTGTTCCTCCAGAACTAAGTACTACCCCTGCTAAACTAGCAGTAGTATACAAGGTTCCTGAAGCAATCTTATGTCTAAGTTTATAGGTATGACTTCCACTTGAAGATGCCGTGAACACATACACCTGAGACGCAGCACCTTTATATGTATTTACTGTACGAATAATTGTTGCTGATGATTGAGTATCAGTAGCATCATATAATTCATACCCCGCATCAGCAGAACCTGATGCATACATAGTAATACTGGCAGTCAACATTACCTTCTGACCTATATTTACTGTTAGTGTTATACTTGCACCATCAACATCTTCCAGTGTGGTACTTGTAGTTGGGTCTGCACTAACTTCTGCAGATGAACTTGAAAGCGTTTGAGCATTTAGCATAGTTTGCTGAGCAAACAATGCAACTAATGCAATAAGGAGGGAGTAAATATTTTTCATATCAATCATACATTACACATACAAGCATTTAATCACCTAAATAACTTAAAGATAATTAGAATATTTCTAATTTAAACTTACAAAATCACATTTAATAAACATATGCTCCTATAAAAATAAACTATAACAATAGTTTTAACAAAAAAATACAAAAAAAGTTCTACGAATAATCAAAATACAGCAAGAAAAACTACTTCTGAGCAAGATAGAATGCACAAACGCCAAATGTAAAGCGTCTATATTTTACATTAGCAAAGCCACAGTGTCTTAATAACGCTATCATTTCTTTACCCTCAGGGAAGGCATCGATAGAATCGGGTAAATAATGATAAGCTTTAGTATCTTTTGAGAAAAGAGAAGCAATAATTGAAATAATAAATTTGGTATAAACAAAATACAAAGGCTTAACAATTTTGTATGGACGGCTCATCTCAAGAATAATTAAATTTCCTCCATACTTAAGCACCCTATACATCTCTGAAATACCTTTTTCAAGGCTTTCATAATTTCTTACGCCGAAAGCAACAGTAACAGCATCGAACTTATATGATTCAAAGCTAAGGTTCATTGAATCTCCCACTTGTAACTCAATCTGATCTTTGTGACCTAACTTCTCAATTTTTTCACGACCAACCTGTAGCATATTTTCACTGATGTCCACCCCTATCACTTTATCAAGAGACAATCTATTATATGCTTCAATTGCAAAATCACCAGTTCCGGTAGCAACATCTAGTAATAACTTTGGAGCAAAGGGCTTTAAGGAATTTATTGCTTTCTTTCTCCAAATAATATCAGCCCCCATAGTCATCGCTCTATTCATGAGGTCATATTGAGTAGAAATAGCATCAAACATTTTAGTGATTTGTTCTTTTTTCCCCGTATTGGAATCATACGGCTTTACATCTTCACACTTATACTCAGTCTTACTTTCTAACATAAACTATATTTTAATAACAAAACAAATTATTGAAACCACATATGTTCAATTAAAATCTTCACACCTATTCCAATCAATATTAATCCACCAAAAATCTCAACACGCAATTCTAAATAATCTCCATATTTTGCTCCAACATAGTTACCTAGAAAAGTAAAGATAAAGGTAACAATTGCAATTATTGAGATAGCCATTATTAGCGTAAGATATGAAAATGGCACAAAGATTATCCCTGTAGCCATAGCATCAATACTTGTAGCTACTGCCAACATAATAGTTGTCGACCACGACATTGATCGCAATGACTCACTTCTATCATCATCAACCACATCAGACTTCACCCCATCTCTAATCATTTTAACTCCCAAAATTAACAAGACAATTAAAGCAATCCAATGGTCGAACTCCTGAATCTGATCTTTAAAGAAGTAACCTGAATAATAACCAACAAGAGGCATTACCCCTTGAAAGATTGCAAAAATAACTGCCATCCTCCACACAATAGCAGACTTATGTTCTTTGATGATTAGCCCGGCAGCAATTGCAACAGTCAAAGAGTCCATTGCCAAAGCAATGCTTAATAATATAATATCTAATATTCCCATTATAAAAAGTATTATTGGCAAAGATATTTAAAATAATTCCATACTACTAAGAGTCAAAAAATATCCCCATTCACATTCGTGAATGGGGATACTTAATATTAATTTATTTCAAATTACTTCTTAATAAATTTCTCTACGCTACATTCATTCATTTTCGAGCAAGCTCTAATGAAATATGTTCCTGTAGGAAGATTACTTACATTGATATATGATTCATAAACCTCAGAAGACATCACTTTTTGCCCCATAACATTTACAATATCATATTTAGAATAGAAATCAGAATTTTCTAATTTCAACTCATTTGTAACAATGTTAGAAGCTAAAATCGTTTTATATGTAACCGTCGATACTGATTCTAATACATCAGTTAAGCTACATTCATAAACTAAACCATCAGCAATGTCAGAAGCCGGCATCCAATCATAATATAAACTTGGATCTGTTGCTGCCTTAAATATGTTACTTACTGTAAATTGCGCTGCTTCTGTTTCAGAAATCACAACGCCTTCATTTCCGCGTTGACTTAAATCAGTTCCACCATCACCTATTGTTCCATATTCAACAAACACAGGATTTAAATTGAAATTCATAGTAGTCCAACCTTTTAACTCTAGAGTAGCCGGTGCATCACAACGAATAAATGCTGATTTAGGTTGTCCTTGCCATGGGCGGCCAAAATAGAAACCTTTTCCTGTTGCACTACCAAAAGACTCTCCATCAAAATCAACATAACCTACTTCTGGAGCAGTTAATTTACAGTCAAGGAATACCATTCCATAAGCAGATGTTTTTTCTGTTGCCGGAGCAGTCAACACAGAACCATTACGATTTACATAAGTAGTACAAGAATCAAAGACACAAGTTTGTTTTCCAAATATAAAGTCAACATTTCCTTCAATATAACAATCTTTAAAATATGCACGACCAATACTATTTCCTAAGTATGTATCTTGATAACCCTCAATCTTACAGTGATAGAATGATTGGCGGTCTCCTTGTGTTTTAAGCGCAACGGCTTGTTTTGATGTTAATGGATCTGATTTTGCATTTACATATAAGTTTCTAACAGTAATATAAGCAGCAGTAAAGTCATCTGCCAAGATTGCCATTACTTGACTATTCGAAGTACCCCAAATACCACCACTACCATTATCCATACCAGCAGCAACACTGTCCTCAATTATAGTATAATCAACACTACCATCACAATATCCTACTAAATACACATTAATTTTACCTGCTGCTAATGTAGGACGCTCTCTATAAACACCCGGTTTAACACGAATGATATATCTACCCATATAATTTGATGGCACTGCAGCAAAAGCATCACTAATAGTAGTATAATCACCTGAGCCATCTTTAGCAACAAGTTTTTCAACATCAGGTTGTGTCGCTAATGTAGTAACAGAAACTTCACTTCCATACGAAGTACCAACACTATTAGTAGCAAAAGCTCTAGCATAGTAAGTAGTTTCAGAGTTTAAGTTACCTGCATATCCAACAAAAGTTCCAATATCACTTCCTCTTACACTTTTACCATCAGAAATTGTAGGATTTGGTGATGTTCCATAAACAATACCTCGTTCAGTAACCTCTGTACCACCCCAAGCAGTCACTTGACAATTAGTTACAGCGAAACCATTATTTGTAATACCCGAAGCTGACCCGGTAACTACTGTAGGTGCAGATAAAGCTGCTAATGTTGTAAATGTTATTTCATCGCCATATCCTGTACCTTGGCTATTTGTAGCATATGCACGAACGAAATAAGTAGTACCAGCAGTTAGACCTGTAATTGTATCTGTAAACACATCATCTAAAATACTATCAACAATAAATTTAGAATCAACATCTACAGTTGGATTTGAACTTGTACCATATACAAATCCATATTCAGTGACTGTAGCATCACCATTACTGGTAATCTCACCAGTTGAAATAGCTGAAGTAGTAGAAACATATGTTGCAGCAGTTGTTGCAGCTAATGTTGGGATTGAATAGATTGGTTCACCTGGTGTATAACCGCCTAATGTAACATCTTTCACACATAGAAACTTCCCTGTTGCACCAGCAGACTTATAATATGGATATATTCTGAAATAAATAGTATCACCATTCGGAATTTCTAAATCACTAACAGTTTCAGTCATTTTATCATATCCGGCAACATTATCTCTAGTTAGATCTTCTCCAACTTTATATTGGATTTGAGTTTTTGTTGCAAATGTAGCATCAGTAGAATAATAGAAGTTTGCTCTCATATTACTACCACCTTTTCCACAAACATAGGCAGAAACCTCTTGAAGATATAATGTATCTGAAGCTACTGCTGTTACAGAAAACTGGATATACACATTAGCGTCTTCAGAGACTCCCGGCCAGTTTGTTGCTGTTGGGCCAAAATATGCTGTTCCATCGAGAGCAGTGTAAGCACCAATTTGTACTCCAGACAACACCAAATCCGCACCTTCTAACTGCCCTTTGATGGTTGCATTTGTAGTTTCAGCTGCAGTTAATGGCCAATTTGCACTAGCAGATCGCTGAGCATATACCGTAACACCGGCAACTACAGACAATAATAGAACAAGAGTTCTTTTAAGTAAATTGTTTTTCATAAGCAAAAATTAAAGTTATTTTTTAGGGTTTTATTTATAAGCAACACAAAAATACTAAAAATGAGTTACTTTATTAATGGTAAACATAAAAGTTATCCACATTTTTAAGGTGTTTAAACACTTGTATTGAAAATTTTCCACAAGGGAATGCTTTTATCATTTAATATTTTACTTTTGCAGCATAAAACAACTCAAAAAATACTATACATGTTAAAAGAAGTATTATCAATTTCAGGAAAATCAGGGTTATTTAAACTAGTATCTCAAGGCAAAAATATGCTGATTGTAGAGTCAATGAGTGATAAAAAACGCCAACCAGCATATTCTCATGAAAAAATAGTTTCACTTGCCGATGTAGCTATCTTCACTGAAGATGAAGAAAAGCCACTTGCTGAAGTATTTTCGTTAATCAAAGAAAAAGAAGCCGGGAAAACATGCAGCATCAGTCCTAAATCTGCAAACAAAGATTTAAATAACTATTTCGCAGAAGTGTTACCTAATTATGATAGAGATAGAGTTTATCCATCTGACATCAAAAAAGTAATTACCTGGTACAATCTTCTAATCGAAAATGGCATTGTTGATTTTGAAATAAAAGAAACAGAAAACGCATAAAAACAAAAAGAGAGCTGAAATTCAGCTCTCTTTTTTTATCGAATAAACTCAGTCAACCCTCTTGACTATTATCTTTCTCATTAATTGCTTTCCGTCAACATCTACAAATAACACATACACTCCTGTTTCATAGGCTGAAGTATTTATTTTCACTTCGTTAGCACCAACATTTTGTATCATTACTGTCTCTCCATTTGCATTTACAATTTTCACAGAACTAATTTCATCTGAAGAAATAACGTGCAAATAGTCGACTGCTGGATTTGGATACAATCTTATTCCGGTAAATTCCGAAGATGATGAATCGGCTGAACCTTCTATAATATCTAAGTTTACGGTAGCTGTATCAGACACATGATAATCCCCAATAACCTTGTAGGTAAACTTATCAGTTCCCACATAGCCGTTATCGGCCAAATATTCGAATGTACCATTTGAATTCAAGTCAATAAATCCATTCATCGGAGGATCAATTAACACAGTTTCTTTTGAACCATTTTCAAGCAGAATATCATTACTCATCAATCCATTTGAGGCATCATTCAAATATGCTGAAGTTCCATTCTCCAATTTATAATTATCCATAATCGGAATAAAGAATCCCAATAAATACGGCAAGTTTTCTTCCATGTAATAATAACCCGCTTTCTTGTATTCAACCAAGTCATTAAAGTTATTCCAAGCACTCCAAGTATAACGAGTAGTTGGCTGCATCAAGGTTCCTTTATACTTAACAGCTACGGCAATACCATCTGAAGTTACTGTTTCTTTAACGGATGTAGTTGATCTATCATCAGCAAAAACGGTTCTGTATGCAGGGTTAGTGAATTGCAACAAGCTCCATGGCAAACGAATACTAATACTATCCCCTGCCATTGTTACGGCATCCATACTGGTTGCAGGAAGATTTAGCCTGTTTACTGTCAAATGCCCCACATACTGTATGTCTTGATCTCCGGAGTTATTTTTCCAACGAACAATATTCCATGGAGCACCGAGTGTGGTTGTGGAGTGATACAATTGTTCGGCAGGTGAAATCCCGTGCCAGATTCCATATAAATCATAAGCTTGTGTGACAAACAAATCTGCCTCATCATTGGTTATGCGTAATAGGAATTCGGCTCCATTTTGCACAGTATCTCCTGACGCTAAAACTCTTTCTCCCAATATTGAATCATAAGTATCAATTGCAAGCCATAATGTATCAAGATTTGCGAAACTTTGATTGGTATGCAATTTCAAATAAAAAAAGGCATGATCCATAGTACTCTCAATTGAATCTATTGGTTCAGAACCGGAGTATGCTGCCAAAGTTTCCCAATCAAGCGTAGCTTTTTTAAAACCTACTAAACCAAAATTTTGCTCAGCAGCCATCACATTTTGCCACATTACCCTATCGTCTACCCCGAAATCAAATGGGTCAGTTACCCAAGTGCGTTTAAACCATTCATCAATCCAAGCAAACTGAATTCCTCCGGCACAACTTGCATCTTCAAAATTCTTAAACATACGCATGTCCATTATTCCTTGATTCAACTCAGTGTTTCCACCATGATGCATTCCACTTTGTGAGTAATGTGCCACACCCCAGCTTGAAGGCAAACCAAATTCAGCAATCAGCAATGGAATATTTTTGTAATGATTTTTCAAATTGAATAGATAACCTAAGTACATATTTGCACCATATTCATCAGCATAAGCTTGATGTAAAGCATCTCTACTGATAAAATCCGGGTAATAAGGATAAGCATGATAACTCACAAAGAATCCTGCTTTTGCTTTAGAGAAATCCATTCCGGCAAGTTCTAATACTTCATCATCTTCTGTAGTATGAGTTTCTGTAGGGTGAGTTAATGGATCAAGCGTTGGCCAACTTGAAAAAGCTACCGGGCGTTGAGTTCCGTAATTATTTTGCTCATAAATAAGCAACGAATCCATATGTTGAGTTACAAAAACCTCAGCAGCATGCACTCCCGAAATACTTAAATATTCACCTGTATATGAAGTTAAACTTGGCTGATTATCATTCGTGGTTTCTATCTCCCAATTGCTCACCTCACGACCAATCAAATACGCCATCACCCATTTGCTCACATCTTTGGTATAAGTTCCATATGCCTTCCCGAATCTAAAATCAATGGTTCTGTTACCATGCAAACAGTCAACATTTTCTTCTACTTCGTTAGAAAAAGCTGAAGATGTATAAAATAAGTCTTGATTATAACCGGCTAACTCTTCTTCCAACCACACCCCTTGAATGATATAAATAGGATTATCTGGGTGTGCCACATTAAATGAATCCAGCGTGTTATAAAAACGCGGATAATGCAAGGTGTACAAACGAATCACATTGTAGCCTATTTCCTTAATATCAGTAAACCAGCGCCAGTACTGATCTGTAGTAGCAGCCAATTCACCCGGAAAAGTTCCGGGAACTGAAACGCCTAAGTTCATCCCTTTAATGGTAAAAGGAACATATCGAGCACCATTCCAATGAGTAAAGTGAGAAGAATCTGTTGAGAAAGGATAGTCTGTTTGCTGTGATGCTACATCTACGCGTTGGACTATATTGGATGAATAAAGCTTGCTTTGGAAGAAAAAAAGAGATAAAACAAGCCATGTGCTGAGTATAATTAATCTATTCATAGCTATCTGTTTTTTAAATATTTACTTATTGTTTTATGTGAACTAAAGTTAGCAAATTATTTTAACACTTTACAGCTACAATATGATTATTTATCATAAAAAAAGCCCCTATCGCTTTTGCAATAAGGGCTGTAGTATATCTTGAATAATATTTTAAGCAAAGTACAAATGGGAAAAGAAGAAATTCTTGCTCTTGCATGCATGCGAGAAGCTCGACGAGGGCTTTTTTTGCTTCATGCACATCGACAAGAGCCAATCTGAGGCTCAGATTCCTTCATGCACATCAACATGGAGCTCTGCGAGGGCTCAGATTGCTCCATGCAGATATGTTTGGTGCTCGACGAGACCTCGTCGAGCTTCCCGCTGATATGTAACGGGGAATCGTGTACCAGTGGAGTATTTTGAAGAGACGGAGCGCGCTCCGTCTGTACTTAAATCTCAGTGTCCTTTGTGCCTCAGTGGTAAAAAATCATCTTACCCTCCAAAATCATCAAAATGTAGCATTTCCATTGGCACACCCAGACTATCAAGCATAGCCTGTACTGATTTCGCCATTGGTCCCGGACCACACATATAATATTCAATATCCTCTGGTGCTTCATGCGTTCCGAGATATTCATCTTCCAACACCTGATGAATATATCCGGTCAATCCTGTCCAATTATCTTCAGGCAAAGGATTTGATAAAGCCAGATGGAACGAGAAATTTGGGAATTCTTTTTCCAGTTTGCGGAAATCTTCTTCATAGAATACCTCGCGTTTTGAACGAGCTCCATACCAATATGATATCTTTCTATCCTTAGTTTTTAAAGTCTCCAGTAAATGCATAATATGTGAGCGCAACGGAGCCATACCTGCCCCACCACCTATATACACCATCTCTCGTTTGGTATCCAAGATATGAAAATCACCATAAGGGCCTGACACTTTCACCTTATCACCCGGTTTTAGTCCAAAAATATAGGATGAACCGATACCCGGAGGAATTCCCGGAATAGGATAAGTAGAGCCTTTTTGTAAGGGCGCTGTGGCAATACGCACATTTAACATCACTATGTTTCCTTCAGCAGGATGGTTAGCCATTGAGTATGCACGCACGGTTTCTTCTTCATTGGTACACACCATTTCAAATAAGTGATATGTTTTCCAATCATCATGGTATTGAGGGTCAATATCCAAATCCTTAAACTGCACACAGAACTTTGGTATATATATCTGAATATAAGAACCAGGCTTGAAATTAAGCGTTTCACCTTCGGGCAACTTCACCACAAATTCTTTAATGTAGGTAGCCACATTATTATTTGAAACAACAGTACACTCCCACTCTTTAACACCAAACACCTCTTCCGGCACAACTATCTTTAAGTCCTCCTTCACCTTTGTCTGGCAACCCAAACGCCAGTGGTCTTTCATCTGCTTACGGGTAAAGAAGTCGACCTCAGTTGGAAGAATCTGCCCGCCACCTTCTACTACCTGACAGCGACATTGCCCACAACTGCCACCCCCTCCACATGCTGATGAAAGATAAATTCCATTTTCCTGCAAAGTATTCAGAACGGTTTTTCCGGCATGCACCTCAAACTCCTTTTCATCATTTACTGTGATTTTGACTGTACCCGAAGGCGACAGCTTATTTTTTGCCACAAGCAATAAGGCAACCAACAATATGGTTACCACTAAAAATACGACTACGCTTATTATGATTGTTGTACTCATTGATACTTCCAATTTCTTTTACTAAATCTTGATTCCTGAAAAACACATAAACGCCATACCCATTAAGGCTGTGATAATAATTGTAATACCTAATCCACGAAGCGGTTTTGGCACATTTGAGTATCTTAACTTCTCTCTGATGGCTGCCATAGCAACAATCGCCAATGCCCAACCTATACCGGAACCCATGGCATAACTAGTTGCCACGGCAATATTTGGAAATTCCTTTTGTTGCATAAACAGCGAGCCTCCCAGAATAGTACAGTTTACAGCTATCAGTGGCAAGAAAATTCCCAAAGACGCATACAACTCAGGACTGACTTTCTCCACCACCATTTCTACTAATTGCACAAAAGAAGCAATCACGGCAATAAACAGTATCAAGCTCAGGAAGCTTAAATCTAAGGTTTTAAGACTTGGCGAAAGCCAAACCAACGCACCTTCTTTCAGCACATAATTCTCTAATAAATAGTTGAGTGGTAAAGTCGCTGTCAACACAAAAACAACAGCAGCACCTAATCCTATCGCAGTGTTCACACTTTTTGAAACCGCCAAAAAAGAACACATGCCCAGGAAGTAGGCAAACACCATATTGTCCACAAAAATGGACCTGACAAATACATCTATTATCTCTTGCATATAGCTTTATTTTTCTTAATCAGTAAATGAAGTTTAATTCTCCTCTTGCAAATCTTTGTTTCTTGCACGGTGAATCCAGATCAATGAAGCAACAGTAATTAATGCCATTGGAGGCAAAATCATCAAACCGTTATTCTCATATCCCATATCATACAAGGCTTGAGGGATTACTTGATAACCAAGCAATGTTCCTGCACCAAGCAATTCTCTAAAAAATCCCACTGCAACCAATATCACTGCGTATCCTACACCGTTACCGATTCCATCTAGCATAGAGTCATATGGTTTATTTCCCAAAGCAAAAGCTTCCAAACGCCCCATCAAAATACAGTTGGTAATAATCAAGCCCACAAATACCGACAGCTCCTTGCTGACATCATAGACATACGCCTTTAGTATCAAGTTCACGATTGTAACCAAGGCTGCAATCACCACCAGCTGAACAATAATTCTTATGCGCGAAGGAATCGTGTTTCTCAGGGCTGAGATAATCATATTGGCAAATGTCACTACAACAATTACCGACACTCCCATTACTATTGACGGCCACAATTTTGAAGTTACTGCCAATGCTGAACAAATCCCCAGCATCTGAACAATTACAGGGTTGTTCTTACTTATCGGCTCCAGTAATATTTTTTTTCTTCTTGAATCCATATTTTCAAAAATCAATGTTTTATTTATTTTTTATATTATAGGCTGAAAGCCTAACTAGCATTAACATAGGGCAGCGCCCTATGCAAATAAAAGGAACAACTCTTAGCCCTGAAAGGGCGCAAGCTTTTTTCTTCCGCCCTTTCAGGTAGGGTGTCCAATTTGATGTTCTAATTTTCACCCAGTATTTTTCAATTTTTCCATACGCAAATGAACCAGATTTGGCGATAAGTTTTTGTTTGACCAAACCTTTATTTGATTCATTCGCTTGTCTTCCAAAGCAGCCTTAAAGTTAAAGTTCAGAGCTTGTTCTTGGTTAATTAGTTTTGTGTAAATCGGTATAAACAATACATACGGTGTCACTCCATTTAATTTATTTGCTGACTTGCGAGCCTTATATCTACCAAATATAGTTTCAATAATATCGGAGGAGTTGTTGTGTGCAGTCATTTTTTCGTCTATCAACAATACTTCTTTTCTAAGAAATTCAGCAATGCATTCTCCTAATGTTATCATTCGTCTATTCCCAGAGAGTAGATATTTTCCTATTTCTCTTTGACATTGGCTCATTGTTGCCTGCGACAATCCTTTGTGCTTACAAATAGATTCAATGCTCTCTACACACTTCATCACATCGCCTAATTCATCAATTAAGGATGCATTTGCGGGTATAAAAGAGAACGCTTTTCGCTCTTCTTCGTTTAGCTTAAAGTAAATCTCAAGCATTTTCGACGACCATTTAACCCAACTAGACAAGTTAATGAAACGAGCCACAGTTCGCTGTGTGGGTGGAAGCAAGTATGCTATCTTTTTCATATTGTACTTAAATTTCGAATCGGACATTGACTTAGTATATTCAACAAAGTCAGGTGATTTACTGTATGTCCTTTCTAGATACATGCCTAAAGAATGGCTAATATCATACTGATGATTCATCTCTGCACACCTTACCCCCTTGGTCATAATCGAAGCATTATCACTTATTACATAAAGTGGATTATGACCCACTTTTCGGCTAACTTGTGCAAGCTGTGATGCAATACCATCGCCATTCCAAATGTTTGCAATTGCTATATCGAGCACAGATACATCAGAGCAATTTAGTGGGCGCCCTTGATGTTCTGCTGGCACCCCAAGGGTCAGAAGCAACTTTTCACTTCCTATCATCATGCTTTCATCAATTACTCCTGCATAATCTTTATTTTTCAAAGAAGCACCTGCCGTTTCGTAAACTTGAAGCCCACATTTTTTCACCCAGTTTTCAATCGTATTATAACAAGGAACTGCCCCTAAAAGACCATCAAAAGTATCGTTTATAACACTTAAAATATCGACCACTGAACGAAAACCACAATCAACACGACTATAAAGCATGGTGCTCAATCTTACAATAAGTTCAGAATATTTATGTCTGTCAATTGGCTCGAAAGTGATCGTTCTTGTTCTTTCGTGAGTACGATGATTCGATCGTCGTTTTTTTTTAATTCTTGCTGTAATTTAACCTTCTTACTTTTAGAATTATCTAATTTGCGAGAAAGATTTTTATTCTCCTTTTTTAAAGCAGCGTTTTCTGCTTTTAATCGTGCATTTTCAATATCAGCATTTGTCTTTTTCATACTTCAAATATCTTATAAATAAGATATAAATATACTGATTATCAATTATATATAAAAATGATTCCAAATGTTTTATTCGATAAAAAAGCATAATATAAGCTTAGCTACAAATGAGAAATTACATGTCTTTTCAGAACATCAAATTGGACACCCTACCTTACAGGGCTAATCTTCACCTATCATTTCTGCATAGGGCGTTGCCCTATGTTCGAATCTTAGAGGCTTTCAGCCTCAGTCAGAAAACGCAACCATCTAACAGTAAAACCATTAAACAATCATTCTTTCGATAACCAAACCCTATATACTTCTAATGAAGAAAACAGCATGGCATCCACTCCTTTTGAGGTAATTGTTCCTCCGGAAATTCCATCTACGAAATCCTGACCTTCAACAGACTTACCTGCTTTTACCACAGCAATGGATTTAAATTCACCATCCACAAACAGATGCTTTCCTTTAAATTCTGAGCTAAATTTCGGCGTTGCAATTTCTGCACCCAGTCCGGGAGTTTCACCTTCGTGACTAAAGTCAGAACCATATACGGTGTTTTTATCTTTACTAACTGAAATGTATCCCCATATCGGTCCCCAAAGACCTGTTCCACGCATCGCCATTACGAAATAGTTCTCACCATTTATTTTGGCAACAAAAACAGGATATGCTCTATCGTCCTCGTTTTTCTTCTTTTGTTCTTTTTTCATATCAATAGCAAAAGCATCTCTATCGACAAGCTCTCCTTTTGCATTAATTACAAATGTGCTATCAATAATCTCGGCAAATTTCTCGTCGGCATCTTTTGCTGTAGACTCCACATTTACCGCACGAAGTATCTGACGCATTTTATCAATATCCTCATTTTTCTTTTGAAGGTCTTTCAATGACTCTGAAGTGAAAGCCAAACCAACAGCCACAATAATAACCATTACCGAAGCATATATCAGCGTATATTTATTACTCTCTTTGTTCATACCTTATAAGCTTGAAGATTTTACTCGTTTCAATCGGCGTTTGATATTTCCTTCCACCACAAAATGATCAATAAGCGGAGCAAACATATTCATCAGCAAAATAGCCAACATCATTCCTTCCGGATAACCGGGATTCAAAACACGAATCAAAATACCCATAATACCGATAAGGAATCCGTAAATCCATTTTCCGCGTTCAGTGCGAGCTCCTGTCACAGGATCAGTTGCCATAAACACAGCCCCAAAAGCAAAGCCGCCTAAAACCAAGTGCTCCAACGGACTTAAACTCATAGCTGCATTTGCTGAAAAAATATTAAATATGGCAGCCATCGCTGCACCGCCCGCAAATACCGAAAGCATAATTTTCCAACTTGCTATTCCAGTAAATATTAAAACTACAGCTCCTAGAAGTATCGCTAAAGTCGATGTCTCGGCAATTGAACCGGGAATAGTCCCAAGGAACATATCCCACAAACCAATAGGGTTACCATTTACACCGGCTAAATGCACATGTTGTGTAGTAGCAGTCGCAATTTCACCAAGCGGCGTAGCACCTGAGAAACCGTCAATCAGAGTTCCCGAACCCATTCCAAAAGTATCAGCAGTACGCACAAACACTTTTTCACCACTCATTGCCGATGGATAAGCAAAAAACAAGAATGCTCTGGTTACTAAAGCCACATTGAAAATATTGAAACCAGTTCCACCAAATACTTCCTTTCCGAAGACCACCGCAAAAGCAGTTGCCACAGCAATCATCCAAAGTGGCGTTTCGATAGGCATAATCATCGGAATCAGCATCCCTGAAACAAGAAAACCTTCCTGAATCTCTTCCTTCTTATGTTGAGCAAAGGCAAATTCAATTCCCAAACCAACAACATAGGAAACCACTATTTTAGGTAACACAGCTAAAAAACCAAACAGGAACTTCTCCCATAAAGCGACCTCCTGACCTATTGCCCAGTAATGTTGTAAACCCACATTATACATCCCGAAAAGCAATGCCGGTATCAATGCCACCAACACTACTGACATAGTGCGTTTGCTATCTATACAATCATGAATATGTGTACCCGATTTTGATGTGCTATTTGGCACAAACAAGAAGGTTTCAAAGCCATCATATACAGAGTGGAACTTTTCGTATTTTCCACCTTCTTCGAAATGAGGTTTTACCTTCTCTAATAGATTTCGTAATTTTTTCATTATTATAAAAAGTGATTAGTTATTAGCGGTTAACGGTTAGTTTTTAGCTACCGCCTTTTTCACTGTTTTTATACTACTAGTTAATAATTTCATTAGCTCTTCTGCATCATACAATAAACTCTCGTATTCTTGTTGATTCAAATAATCGGTTTTAAATAGCAATTCCAACCAATATAGAGTTTCGTTACATTCTTTTTGAGCAATTGCATATTTATGAATAAAATCCATTTTACTTTCTGCATGCTCTGCTTCTCTTTGTAAAGCTCCAATTGCAGTTCCACTTCTTAAAAGTTGCTTTGACAAAACAAATTCACTTTTTTCAGCAGACAAATATTTATATAGCTTCACTATCCTTATCGAGAAAGCTAAACTCTTATCCTTCAAAACACCCATAGTCTTTTGTCTTTACTAACCACTAACAGTTAACAACTAACCGTTAAGATTACTCCATTTCTGATTTCATAAATTCAATAGCCTCTTGAGTTATTTTCTGCAACTCCATTTTAGAAGTACAGACATATTCACACAAAGCAAAATCCTCAGGAATCACTTCGTAGATTCCAAGGTTCTCCATTTTATCATAATCTTTTGTAATCATAGCTCTGATTAAGTATTCAGGTAAAATATCAAACGGAAACACCTTATCATATTCTCCCGACATAATTAAAGCACGGCGTCCACCAAGCAAGCGAGCATCAAATTTCGCTGTCATTTTTTTGCCCATTAGCCATGAAAAGTAGCTACGATTCACACTGAAATTATGCAAGCGAAGCATTGCCCAGCCCAATACCTCATGCTGCTCATCTCCTTCGGCAATTACAGTTAGTTGAGAATCTGCCGCAACAACTTGACCATCAGCTTCAATTTGAGTTCCGG
The DNA here is from genome assembly GCA_963662245.2 of Paludibacteraceae bacterium. GTDB lineage: Bacteria > Bacteroidota > Bacteroidia > Bacteroidales > Paludibacteraceae > JAFGVL01. The sequence goes on from CAXXVQ010000001.1 coordinate 318,608, forward strand.
TTAGAACATTACCACTGATATAACGAAGATGTTTATCTGTAGCAACATTATCTTTTATAATAGATGAGATATCTGTTCCAATGATAGTTTGGTAATATTGAGGAACATTCACTTCCGGTCCTGTCAAGGCTATTTTTTTAGAAAAGTCAACCTGTCCTGTCAGCAACAAACGACCAATAAACAGAACTCCCAATGGATTTACTGTCCAGACTATTTCACCACGATTTATAGGCGAAATTTGCTGAATCATCACACTCGGATTTCCAACCGGATGCTTTCCTTGCAACTCTACTTGCTCTACATTTTTAAAAGCAGAAAAAGCACTCCCAGTTTTAGAACCCAGGTAAACTTTACCATGAGTAAGTTTCACTAGAGTATTTAAGCCTGCTTGAAAAGCCGGCTCCTCTCCTTTTATAATAACCTCATATTCTGGAGCCAATGGTGCAGAGTCATAAGCCGAAACAAAAATTGCTTTTGGCGTAACAGCCGGATTTGCCATTTCATCAAACGGGCGTTGCTTGATATATGACCACACACCAGCTTCTTGCAAAAGAGCTTTCAGGCTCTCAGCACTTGCTGTTTCTAGATTTATCTTTTCAAATGATTTATATTCGATAGACTTATCGACACGGATAATTATATCTAGGATTTTTCTGCGCTCACCGCGATTTACCGCTAGCACCTCTCCACTTACAGGAGAAGTCACCAACACATCAGGATGATTTTTATCATACAGAATTGGATCTCCGGCAAGCACCTTATCACCAGCTTTCACTGATAATTTTGGATAAATTGGATAATGATCAGGAATAATCTTTACATCTTCAGGAATAGGCAACTTCACAAGCTTTGGTTCAGCTTGACCACTAATCTGTATATCTAATCCTTTTGTAGTTTGTACGAGTTTCGCCATATGTAAATTCAATATTTTTAGTTTAGGCTCCTACAAATGTAGGATTTTATTATTGCAATTAATTACCTTTTAGTTTAAAAAATAATTAAAGAAACTGAAGCTTTGTGTTTTAACACATTAAGAATTCAGCTTATATAAATTCCTTATATTTGCGTTCAGAAAATAAAAATCATACACTAAATACGCCACATGAAACTAAAAACTTTAATATTTACCAATATTATCTTTTTTTTAAGCACAACCATTCTCGCTCAATATAAAACCCAAAGCTTAAGTCCAAGTATTGCTTCACTTAGAGTACATGTAAAAGGAGATAAATTTTCTGAACCAATTATTGATCTTAATGGAAACCAGAAAATCTACATCACATTTGATGAACTAGAAACTCCAATTAAGAACTATTACTACATGGTTGAGCACTGTGATGCAAACTGGAATCCATCATCAATTTCACCAATGGAATGGGGTACCGGATTTAATGAGAATGGATTAACTGACATAAGTACTTCTCTAAACACCACAGTAAATTACAGTCATTATTCTTTAACTCTACCAAATGAAGACCTGAGCTTTAATTATTCAGGAAATTACTGTGTGAAGTTTTACAACATCAATGATCCCGATAAAATCGTTGCCACAACATGCTTCTCGATTGTTGAAAATCTAGTGGGAATAGATGCTAATATCAAAAGCGACACGGAATTTGGCTTTAACAACAAGTTCCAACAACTAGATTTTGACATACTTACTGGCTCTTTCCAAGTTGAGAATCCAACATCAGATTTATTTGTTACTGTTAAACAAAACGAAAGGCTAGATAACGAGCGTAAAAACCTGCAACCAACTTATATTAGTCCCGGAAAATTATCGTACAAAAACAATAAAGCGCTAATTTTTGAAGGTGGAAATGAATATTTCTCTTTTGACATGTCATCTCAATATTCATTTAGTGGCTGTATCAACACGATCAAATTCTTTGACCCATATTATCATACCGACTTATATCCTAATAAATTAGATCCGTTTTCTATTTATAAAGATGAAAAAGACATTAACGGCCGTTATGTTGTCAACATACAAGAATATGACAATGACGAAACAGATGCTGATTACTACATGGTACACTTTACCCTACCGGCACAAGGACCTTTCTTTGATGGTTTGATATATGTTCTTGGCGGATTCAACAATAATTTACTTGATAATCGCGTTAAAATGCCCTATAACAATGAACGCAAACAATACGAGCAAAACATTCTCCTAAAACAAGGAGCATACAACTACCAACTTGTATTTGTACCAAAAGGAGAAACAAGCGGTAGTTCAGAACGCATTTCCGGCAATCATTGGCAAACCGAAAATGAATATGCTATTTATGTCTATTACAAACCGTTTGGGGCAAGATATGACCGACTAATTGGCGTTAAAATTTTACAAAGCAGGAGCTAACAGCAATTTGTCTGCATAAAGAAAATAAGTACCTTTGCGGGGCTTAAAAAAAGAAATAAAAACAACAAAACTATATCAATATCTTACGATGAGAAAATTAATATTTTCCTGCATTCTAATATTCAGTGTATTTTCCTCTGCTTTTGCTCAAATAGACACTTTGAGCATTTACCATGAAGCAAAAAAAGTAATTGGGCCGGCAACAAAATCAGCAAGCTTGCTTGGAGTAAAAGTTGCCTATGGTTATGATGATGATGCAAGCAAAGTAATTGCAATTAGCAGTTGGATTGGCGACAATATAGCATACGATTATGAAGGATATATAAAACACAGAAGTGAAAAATATGATTCATATGAAGTGTTAAAAAAGAAGAAAGCATTATGTGGTGAGTACGCTCAACTGTTCAAAGAAATGTGCGAGTCAGTTGGTATTGATGTGGTTATTGTAGGAGGTTATACTCGTGGAATGGACTTCATGCCAAATGACACTCTTTACCGCTCAGAACACGCATGGAATGCTGTTTTAATTGACAAAAAATGGGAATTGGTTGATGTTACTTTTGCGGCGGGAAAAATCGTTCAGAAAAAGCAAAACTTCAAAAAAGGCTTAAACAGTCTATTTGGAATGCATACAAAGCCAAAATATAAGTTTGAAAAAAGATTCAGACCGGAATGGATTTTAAAGCATCCACGACAAATGATTTTAACTCACTTACCTGAAGTTGAAATGTTCCAATTATTGGAAGCTCCTATCCCAGTCATTGCATTCTCAAAAGGACAAGGCATCACCAATGAATATATAAAATCTATGCCTCAGCTTAAACAAAACAGCAAGGCATTGATGCAATATCTTGAAAAAGACCCTGTTCATAAATGCATCTATACAGGTGACAAAGGTCTTGAATTTAATAAATTCAACAACAGACTTAAAGGTGCAATGTACCTACAAGCTCTTGACACTATGTATGAGCGTTACTACGACATAAACAAAAAAATGCTTGTAGCTGACAAACAGGATATTATTCTTATGAAACGCTATTCAGTTGTTGCCGATTCATTATTAAAAGCAGCAATGGATGACAATAATCTTGAATTAGCTCAAAAACAAAAACAAAGTGAAGTGTGGAAAGAGCAAATCAAAACAAATAACAAAGTTCATATTACAGCAATAAAAGAGCGTATTAAGAAAAATAAAAATAATGCTAAAACCATAAAAAAATTACGCTTTAGAAACATGAGCATGTCTGAGTTCATTTTATCCAGATATTATCAATACAAGCTTATGCCAGACCTAAGTGGTGTACGCAGACCAAAGATTACAGATTCTACTTCAATTAAAAACAGTGGCATATTAATGCACCAACAAGATTCTATTGGGCAAGTGGTTTGCCTAAAACAATCTGTTGACATGGACTTGCTTCATGAAGAATACTATCCAACAAAGATTGCTGAAATCGTTCATAAAGACTTAGTTTGCTTAAGCATTATGGAAGCTAACAATAAAAAATATGATTTCCTAAAAGAATACACTCCAGAGTATTTCCCGTTGGTGTACAGCAACAATCAACTAACTGAAAAAACATGGATGACATTCAACAACCATCTTGCTGATAGTATCAAAATGGTTAATTCTGACACTATGTTAATTGCACTTGAAGCTAATCAAGCTCAATTCAACACTTTGCTTAAAGACTATACAAAATCAACAAAAGAGCAACTGCAACTTATTAAGATGGCAAAAAAAGGCTCTACTGAAGATATGGGTGAAGATTCAACATATGTTAATATCCAAAACAGATATAAAGGAGACATGTTAGATTTCCAGTCTTACTTAAACACTTATACAGCATCTAGACGCCAACTTTTGACTTATCTTAAAAAGCAAAATAAAGAAATGAACAAAAGCATTTCAACTTTAAGAGATGAAAATGATTTTGAAAACTTCCGCCACAAAGCTTATATGGATTACAGAAAAGAGATCAGAGTAAGTGAGAATAACAAAATCAAAGAAGCTTTAAAGAATTTAAACAGACAGGTTTCTACAATTGACAGAAGTCTACAACAAGCCAAATAACTTAAGTTATCATAAAACAACAAAAACGCTGAAGAAATAATCTTCAGCGTTTTTGTTATTTTACACCCGGAAAGGATTCCACATATTTTATCTTAAAATCAGGAAACGACTCTACAAACTGAATGGTGAAGTCAGGAAAGCTTTCTACCATTTGCCACTCCCCACATTTATTAGGAAAGGACTCTACCAACTTGACCTTTAAATCAGGAAAAGAATTCACAATCTGAACTTTAAAATCAGCATGCCCTTCGACCACTTTCACTTTTCCGTATAGAGGTATTCCTTTAAAAGAACAACTGTCTTTTTGCACTTCATCCATACTCCACACTGCAACAACAATTATTAATGCATAAAAAACAGATATTAGTCTTCGCATAAAAATCTTTTTTTAAATAAACCATTATTCATTGATATAGTCTAATGACAATATAATCTTATTGATAATTCTGTTTCAAAACATCAACAAATATATCAATATATTTATCTTAAAACATACCTTTAAAAATCAATTTAAATCTTTACTGCTATGAAAAAAACAATCTATTTATTATTAACAATGTTATTTCTTTCATCTAGCTTCCTACTATTAAGCTGCAATAAAGATGATGAAAACACTGAAACGGCAACACTAAGTGATACGGAAAAGGCTGACCTATTACAATTAAGAGAAGAAGAAAAACTAGCTCGTGATGTATACTATTATGCTTATGACAAGTATGGTATATCTGTATTTACAAACATTAGTAACAGCGAACAAGCTCATATGGATGCAGTATTAGCAATTCTAAATACCTATAGATTAACAGACCCAGCAAGCTCGATGGTAGGTGTATTTAACAATACCACATTACAAAGCCTATATAATGATTTAGTAGCAAAAGTTGATTTATCAGAAATGGATGCCCTTGAAGTAGGTGCTACAATTGAAGATCTAGACATTTATGATATTGAGGAATTTATTGCTAAAACAGATAAAACAGATATCCTAGTCATGTACGAAAGCCTGATGTGTGGTTCGAGAAACCACATGCGCTCGTTCTATTCTCAGATAACAGCTGGTAGTGGAACTTACTCTCCTCAATACATAACACAAGAAGTATTTAATTCAATTATTAATAGTAGTAAAGAAACTTGTGGTCAATAAAATTTCACATATTAAACAAAACAGGGCTTCGAAATTCGAAGCCCTGTTTAAATATAATTATCAAGAATTACTCTTTCGGTAATTCCACTTTTAAACTCAATTCCTGTAACTGTTCGTCGTCAATCATAGATGGAGCATCGATCATAACATCACGACCAGAGTTGTTTTTAGGAAAAGCAATACAGTCACGGATACTATCCAAACCAGCCAATAGCGACACAAAGCGGTCAAGACCGAATGCAATACCACCATGAGGAGGTGCACCATACTTGAACGCATTCATAAAGAATCCGAATTGGTATTCAGCTTTCTCTTGAGTGAAGCCTAGGCACTTAAACATGGCTGCTTGTAGGTCTTTATCATGGATACGGATAGACCCCCCACCCAACTCTACACCGTTGATAACCAAGTCATAGGCATTTGCACAAACATCTTTCAGGTTAGTTTGAGTTTTTACCATTTCTACTTGTTCAGGTTTAGGAGCTGTAAACGGATGGTGCATTGCCGAAAAGCGTTGAGCATCTTCATCCCACTCTAATAATGGGAAATCAACTACCCAAAGCGGTGCAAATACATCTTTATTGCGTAAACCAAGGCGAGTTCCCATTTCAAGACGAAGCTCACAAAGTTGTTTTTGTGTTTTTTCTCTTTCACCTGACAATAATAAAATCAAGTCACCCGGTTTTGCCCCGAATTTATCAGCCCACACCTTCAAGTCATCTTGTGTATAGAATTTATCAACCGAAGATTTCAAACTGCCATCAGCTTCGTAACGGACATACACCATTCCTTTTGCTCCAATTTGAGGGCGTTTTACAAAGTCAGTTAAGCCATCCAACTCTTTGCGAGTGTAGCCTGCACAACCTTCAGCACAAATACCACCAACATACTCAGAAGAGTTAAACACTACGAAATCTTTCGTTTGTGCTTCTTTAGTAATATCTACAAACTTCATCTCGAAGCGAATATCCGGTTTATCAGAACCATAGAATTCCATTGCCTCAGCAAATGGCATACGCAAGAATGGTTTGTCAAACTCGATGCCTTTAATATTTTTGAAAACGGTTTTTACCAATCCTTCAAATAAGTTCAGCACATCATCTTGCTCTACGAAAGACATTTCGCAGTCGATTTGAGTAAACTCAGGTTGACGGTCGGCACGCAAGTCCTCATCACGGAAACATTTCACGATTTGGAAATAACGATCAAAACCTGCAACCATCAACAACTGTTTGAACTGCTGTGGAGATTGAGGAAGTGCGTAGAATTCACCCGGATTCATACGAGATGGAACCACAAAGTCACGCGCACCTTCCGGAGTTGATTTAATCAAAACAGGAGTTTCCGTCTCGATAAAATCCTGATTAATAAGGTAGTTACGAACTTCAAATCCTAAGCGGTTACGCAACTCAAGATTTTTGCGTACAGCATTACGACGCAAATCCAAGTAGCGGTATTTCATGCGCAACTCATCACCTCCATCAGTATCGTCTTCGATAGTAAACGGAGGAGTTTCAGCAGCATTAAGGATAATTAAGTCAGACACGATGATCTCGATGTCTCCGGTTGGAATTTTAGCATTTTTGCTGCTTCGTTCGGCTACGGCACCTTTTACTTGTACCACAAATTCACGACCAAGCTTTTGTGCTTTTTCGCTCAGGTCTTTGTTTACAGCCTCATCAAAAGCTAACTGAGTGATGCCATAACGGTCGCGTAAATCCACGAAAGTCATTCCACCCAATTTCCGTGTGCGTTGCACCCAACCCGACAAAGTCACCTCTGCCCCTACTTGTTCAATGCGGAGTTCCCCGCAGGTATGCGATCTGTACATAAACTCAAATGAAGAATTAAGAATTAACAATGAAGAATTAATCTTCTTATCATCAATACAATATTATAAAAAAGACATGAGCGGCAAGCCATACTTACCACTCACTATCTCGCTATCTAATTTTCTAGTTTTAAGCCACTTCTACCTCTTTAGCAATTTTGCTAACAAGTCCTTGAAGCACTTTACCCGGACCTAGTTCACGGAAAGAAACCGCACCATCTGCAACCATGTTTTGAACTGATTGCGTCCAACGCACTGGAGCTGTTAATTGAGCGATCAAGTTAGTTTTAATTACCGCAGGATCAGTTTGTGGTTTTGCATCCACATTTTGATATACCGGGCAAATTGGTGCAACGATTACAGTTGCAGCAATAGCAGCTTCTAACTCAACGCGTGCTGGTTCCATTAACGGAGAGTGGAATGCACCACCAACAGGAAGTTTCAACGCGCGTTTTGCACCTTTTTCTTTTAATACTTCACAAGCTTTGTCAATACCTTCGTTTGAACCAGAAATTACTAATTGCCCCGGACAATTGTAATTTGCAGCAACAACCACCTCTGGAATTGCAGCACAAGCTTCTTCTACGATCTCATCAGCTAAGCCAAGAACAGCTGCCATAGTTCCGGGAACTTTTTCGCAACATGCTTGCATCCCTAGAGCACGCTTAGAAACTAAAGTTAATCCATCTTCAAAGCTCATTGCTCCGGCTGCTACTAATGCAGAAAATTCACCTAATGAGTGACCTGCAACCATTTCAGGCTTAAATTCTTCACCTAATGTTTTTGCTAAAATCACTGAGTGTAAGAAAATAGCCGGTTGAGTTACTTTAGTTTGACGAAGATCTTCATCTGTTCCTTCGAACATAAGATCAGTTATACGGAATCCTAGGATTTCGTTTGCTTTTTCGAATAATTCTTTTGCTAATGGAGAGTTGTCATAAAGGTCTTTACCCATTCCTACGAATTGAGCTCCTTGACCTGGAAATACAAATGCTTTCATTGACTTTTGTTTTTTTTAGTTAAGAAGTAAATAGGCTGACAAATACATTCAAATCAGTCATTTACTAATCAATAATAATAAATTTCAGGCTGCAAAGATAAAAATAATCAGAGGGAGGCAATGAAAAATTTGAGGCATTTTTTCAACACTCTAATCTTTTGAAAAAAAGGCATGCAAAGCTATTTCAGAAATAAGCATACAAAGATTGAAGAATCATTTCAAAAATAGTATTTTTGCAACAAACAACAACTACAAAATCAACTACAATGACTGCGAAAAAAAACGCAAGACCTAATATCAAGTTTTTACTTATTTTCTGGGGAATTTTTGCCTTTGTTATCCTTTTAGGGATATCTATGTTTTACTTTATTGCCAATGGCAATATTGGCTACATGCCTCCTATTGAAGAACTTCAAAATCCAAAAAATAAATTCGCAACCGAAATATACACTTCAGACAACCAACTACTTGGACGCTACTTCCAAAGTAAAGAAAACCGTGTTAGTGTAAGCTATTCTGACATCTCACCTAATGTTATTAATGCTTTAGTAGCCACAGAAGATGCCCGCTTTTATAACCACTCCGGAGTAGATGCTACAGCACTAGGTAGAGCAGTTATTCTTCGTGGAATTCTACAAAGAAAAAGTGCCGGTGGTGGTAGTACAATTACACAACAGCTAGCAAAACAACTTTGGTCTCCTCATGCCGACAATTTCTTTGAACGCGCACTCCAAAAACCTATAGAATGGACAATTGCAGTACAGTTAGAGAAATTTTACACCAAAGATGAAATTATAACGATGTATTTGAATCAGTTTGATTTCTTATACAATGCTGTAGGTATTAAATCGGCTGCACAGGTATATTTCAGCAAGACACCTGATTCTCTTAAAATAGAAGAAGCAGCTACACTTGTCGGGATGTGTAAAAATCCTTCGTACTTCAATCCTATCAGACATCCTGAACGCACAAAAGGTCGCCGTAACACGGTATTCAACCAAATGCGTAAAGCCGATTTTATTACAGAGGCTGAATGTGATTCCTTATGTCTTTTACCTTTAGAAACTCATTTTCAACGCATAGACCACAAACAAGGAAAGGCTCCTTATTTCAGAGAATATTTACGCTTAGTCTTAACGGCTAAAGAACCCCAAAAAGAACATTATGCAAGTTGGCAACACCAAGAGTATTATGAAGACTCCTTGGAGTGGGTAAACAATCCTCTTTATGGATTCTGTAATAAAAATAAAAAAGCTGACGGCACAAATTACAACATCTATACAGATGGACTAAAGATTTACACTACGATAGACTCTCGCATGCAGCAATATGCAGAAGATGCTGTAAGCGAACACATACAATACCTTCAAGATAAATTCTTCAAGGAAAAGAAAGGTAGAAGCTACGCTCCATTCTCACGCGACTTAAAACCGGAACAAATCAAGGCTTCAATGAATTTAGCAATGCGAAACAGCGACCGCTATATGAAAATGAGAAAAGATGGTGCTTCTGAAGCTGAAATTGAAAGAGCGTTCAACACACCTGATTCGATGCAAATATTTACTTACAATGGGATGAAAGATACAGTGCTTACTCCACTTGACTCTATCCGCTACCAGAAATATTTCTTGCGTTGTTCATTCATGTCTATTAGTCCGGTAAATGGTCATGTGAAAGCTTATGTTGGTGGACCAAATTTTGAACAATTCCAATATGATATGGCAACGAAAGGACGCCGTCAGGTTGGTTCTACAATCAAGCCATATCTTTACACTTTAGCTATGGAAGAAGGCATGTCTCCATGTGACAAGACTATTAACCATCCATATACTCTTATTACTGAAACAGGAACTGAATGGACTCCTAGAAATGGTTCAAAATCAAAACTAAATGAGTATGTTACACTTCGCTGGGGGCTAGCCAACTCAAACAACTGGATATCAGCATACATAATGAGCTTATACACACCTGAGGCCTTAGTTAAATTGATGAAATCGTTTGGTATCAGAGGTAGAATTGATCCGGTAGTTTCTCTTTGTCTTGGCCCTGTTGAAATCAAACTTGCAGAAATGGTAGATGCCTACACTACTTTCCCAAATAAAGGGCTACGCGTAGAACCGGTATATGTTACCCGCATTGAAGACGCTAACGGTAATATAATTGCCACATTTGCACCTAAAATGAAAGAAATTATTAGCGAAACTACTGCATACAAAATGATACATATGCTTAGAGCCGTAATTGATCAAGGAACAGGCGTAAGATTAAGATATAAATATGGGATAAAAGCTGAAATCTGTGGTAAAACTGGGACTACTCAAAATAACTCTGACGGTTGGTTCATTGGGTTCACTCCTAGTCTGGTTTCCGGAGCATGGGTTGGTGGCGAAGACCGGGGCATACATTTTGACTACACGAACGACGGTCAAGGTGCTGCAATGGCTCTTCCTATTTGGGCTCTATATATGAAAAAAGTGTATGCTGACACTGAGCTTGGGTATTCAGAAGACGAAAAATTTGAAATGCCTGATAATTTTAGAGTAATTAATGGATGCCTACAAGAAGTCCCTGACTCTGAAGCAAAAGACGAAATACTAGATTAATAAAAACTGCCCCCGTTTATGAAACGAATACATCTTATACTCTTCTCATTGATATTATCACTTTCAGTATGCGGGCAATTAAATACAAAAAGAATTCTTGACAACGGTAGAAATGCGCTCTACTTTGAGGATTATGTTTTATCCATTCAATACTTCAATAAAGTTATTGAACTAAAACCACATATTCCTGAATCATATTACTACAGAGCTGTTGCCAAAATTTATCTAGAAGATTACTTGGGAGCAGAAGCGGATTGCAACAAAGCTGTAGAAATCAATCCGTTCAATCCGGACTTTTACTATACTAGAGGTTTTGCTCGAAAAAAAATGGACAAACTTCAAGAAGCAAAAGCTGACTTTAACAAAGCTATAGAATATGCTCCTGAAAACTTTGATTATTTTATTCATCGAATTGAGCTATTCGAACAACTTGATGAGACAAATAGCGCCCTTGATGACATCGAATTCCTTTTATCTCATAAGTATAAAAACAAAGATCTTGTTTACCTTGAAAAAGCTCAGATTCTCTTAAAAAAGACTGACACCCTTGTTGCTAAACAAATGATGGACAGCCTCATCCTAAAGGATACAACAAACGCTTACTTTTATAACATCAGAGCTTATATCCACTTAACTCAAAAGGAAGACAGTTCAGCTCTATATGACTACAATAAGTCTATTTCCTTAGATACTCTTAATCCTTCTACCTATATCAATAGAGGAATACTTGCTTACAGAATAAAAGATTACCGAACCGCAATTAGCGATTACAACAAGGCTGTAGAACTAGACAGTTCTAATACTCAAGCTTTATTCAATAGAGGCTTGTTACGAACTGAAGTTGGTGACAACAACAACGCCATCAAAGATTTTAGTAGAATATTACATCTTGATGAAGAAAATGACGATGCCAGATTCCAAAGAGCAACAGTACTTCTTAGCTTAAAAAATTATAATCTAGCGATTACTGATTTTGACAGAATTATCAAAAAATACCCCGACTTTATTCCTGCATATTATGGAAAGGCTGATGCTGAAGAAGGCCTAAATAATATGAAACAGGCTTCAATTGATAGATACAAAGCTCATTTAATCAAAGAAGAATACAAAAACGGAAAAACAAAATCACCTAAAACAGATACACAAATAGCAAATAATCAACCTAGCCTTACAGATAAAATAAAGAACTATGATGAGTCTGAAAGCAGTGAGAATAAATACGATGATAAAATTAGAGGTAAAATTCAGGATCAATATGCAGATGCAAGACTGATTAAGAACTACATCATTAGCTACTACTCCCCCAACAATAATCTAAGAAAGATAAAGAACTTTAGCACAGAACTAAACCAGTTCAATAAAGAGTTAAATAGCGACCTAAAACTCACTAATGAAGAAATCCCTTTATCTAAGGAGTTAATTGCAATGCATTTTAGGCGAATTGAATCTATCAACCAACAACTTCGTATTGATAGTTTAAATCCTAAATTATATATGCTTAAAGGGATTAATAATGCACTAGTTATTAACCTAGATGATGCTGTTAATGACTTTAATCAAGCTATCAATATTGACCCTAGCATGACTTTAGCCTATTTCAACAGAGCTAATATCAGATTCAAGTTGCTTGATTTTAGTGTTCATCAAACAAATGCAAAAAAGGATAAAGAAACAGAAAAGACAAATGCATTCATTGCAGAACTAATTCTTCACGACTATAGTCAAGTCATTAAGCTATCTCCAGACTTTTTCTACGCCTGGCTCAATAAAGGGAACTGCTACTTTTTGCGCCAAGATTATGAAAACGCAATTAAATGCTTTACAGAAACAATTAAAATCAACAACGGTTTAGGTGAAGCCTATATGAACAGAGCTATCTGTTACTTGTATTTAAACGATAAGGAAAATGCTCTTGCTGATTTCAGCAAAGCAGGTGAGTTAGGTTTATATCAAGCTTATAACTTGATTAAACGATTTAAGTAAGAATTACGGATTTGATTTTACAACGACCGGAACACTGTCTTCTTTAAAACGCTCAATAATACTATCAATCTTGCTTTTATCTAAACGCTTTAAAGCAGCAGATTTTTTAGAATCAGTAGCAACTTCTCCTGTAGGAACAAGTTTAAGAAGGCTATCTATCGAAATGGTTCCCGAAGACTTGCTCTCTTTTTGTTTCTGAGCTGAAGTTTCAGTCTTTTTAGAAACAGTCTTTGAGGCTGATTCTTCTTCTGAAGCTATTCCCTTTGCTGGAATATAAAATATTATATGATTACCAGACAGCTTTGTTTGAACTGACTTATTGGGCAATAGTTGTTTAAGCACCTCATCTAAAGACACCCGATCTACAACAATACTAACTTTCTGATTAGGATTAACGACAGAGCTTAAGTAAATAAACTTTACATCAGCTTGAGATTCAATCTCTTTCAAGATCTCCCCTACAGCTTGAGATTTTGCTTTTAGGCTTATTTTTTTATTGAAAACATCAGCCGCTGAAACCGTTAAGACAATACCTAACAGAAAAAAAATTAAAATACGAAATTTCATTTCTAGTTATTAGCCTTATATATCTTTAACTGATTGTTTTCTTCTATAATTTGAACACCTAAAACTACTTTTAGTAATTCCTCAACCTCTTCTATAGAAATATTATCATCAAAGTTTGCATTCAATCTTTGAGATGCTAACTCAGGACTCTCTAATACAAATTGCTTGTTAAATTTCGCATTAAGCTTATTAAGAACTACATCTAATGATGTATTTTCAAACATTAACGCATTTTCAATTTGTTGTCTAAGTGGTTGGTTCAAATCAAAATTACCACTTGTGATTTTTTTTGATTTGCCAAGAATAGTGATATAGTTTCCTGCTTTTAAAATCTTCTCAACATTAGCATAGTCAACTTGCACAATACCCTCAGAAACTTTAACGGTAACATCTCCGGTCAATGAGTCTGATGTAACTTTAAATTCAGTACCTATATCTGTAATGTTAACATTATTCACTTCAATACTGAAAGGATGCTTATCATCATGTTTTACCTCAAAATATGCTTCACCTTTCAAATGTAACTTACGATGCTTTGAACCAAAGCTATCATCAGCCGTTAATTTTGAATTTGGACTAAGGATAGCGAATGTTCCATCAGTCAAAACAACCTCTTTAGCTTGATTTCCCGCTTGAGCAATTACCAGTTCTTCTGATTTTGAGAAGACACTAATAAATACACCTACAAATAATACAATTGCTGCTGCAACAGAGGAAATAGTCACCCACGAAATCTTATTTGACTTCTTAGAAATTACTTTTGATTTGCTTTCTACATGCTTATCAAACGATGCAATTGCAGCATTTACATCAAATTGAGGTGTTTCTGCAGGCTGTTTCACTGCTTCAAGTATCGCTCTTACATTATTAAACACTTGAACATTATTGGAGCTATCTTTTAACCATTGTAATAACAACTCTCTTTCTGAAGCGTCAATATCTCCATTCAAATAACGAATGGTAAGCTGCTCATAATCTATGTATCCTAAATTGTCTTGCATATTAATTAAACAGGGACAAGTAAAAAATTACTTAACTATTTTTGATTTTTTTATTCCAACTTTAAAAAACGACCATTAATTAAAAATTGAGCGCAAACTCTTTAATGCATTATACACATGCGTCTCAACTGTTCTAGGAGATAAACCTAACATCTCTGCAATCTCCTTTGTTCGTTTTCCTTCTAAATATTTCATTTTAAAAACCTCACCACTTTGAGCTGGCAAACCCTCAATTGCTTCAAAGACTCTTGCTTCTAGTTGTTCTCTTTCAAGTTCAGATTCAAGATTATCCTCCTGCAATGAAAGTAAATTGATTTCTGCAACTACCACATCAGCATGTTTTGCTACAACTTTTTGATGTTCAAGATAATTTATACAAGCATTTTTTACCGATAGAAACAAATAAGCTTTAAGGTTAGACACCTCTGTAAACCTTTCTTTTTGCTCCCATAGCTTCACCATAGACTCTTGGACGATATCTTCTGCCTGTTGATCACATTGCGTATACCTCCATGCAAACTTACATAGTTGTGCATAGTATAAAGCATAGATCTGTTTGAAGGCATTAACATCTCCTTTTGCTATTTTAAGGCTAATATCTTCGTCAAGTTTTTGCATAAAATATTTTGCGCCACAAATTTACGAAAACAATAAATATTTTTTATCAGTTATCTCTAAAACTTTAAAAGAAAGTTAAAAAATAAAATAAACAATTAATAAACAACCACTTACATTTACACCTAAAAAAAATATAAATTTTTATCAATTTCAATTACGAAATAATAAAACACAACCTGTCTTCTAGATATAAAAAATAAAAAGCATATGAAGACAGTAAGTTCACCACTACAAGGGAAACGCATTTTAATAACCTCAGGAGATCTTTTTTTGACAAAACTTCTAACTAGAAAGTTACAAAATGAACAAGCTGAAGTCTATAATATAGACTTATTTCTTCCTAGTGAGGATGATCAAACCTTAATTTTAGTTGACAAAAAAACACTTCAGGCTAAGGTTAAGGAAATTAAACCGGAAATAATATTCCATATCACGGATTTTCATGTATCTGAGGTTTCTTATGGAACTCACGACAGTTTAATGCGCTTTAATTACCACAGCACAATTAATCTGTTAAGTGCTCTTGAGAAAACAAATTACAAAAACCTGATCTATCTAAGTTCTAGCGAAGTATACGGAAATAATAAAGCTCCATACTCAGAAGACATGTTGCCTAATCCGGTTTCATCATATGGATTAAGCAAGTTTTATGCAGAAGAAGCTATAATAAGCTTTTCTGAAACTCATAAAAAGAAATACACTATTATGCGTGGATTTGATATTATTGGGACTCAAAAACCTCAAAATCATTTCATATCGCTTATGCTCCAAGCATTAGAAAAAGGAAAAAATTTCCCTATGACTAAAGGAGAACAAAAAAGAGACTTTATTGCTATTGATGATGTAATAAACGCCTTATTCCTTGCTTCATTAAACAAAAAAGCGCAAAATGAGATTTTCAACATATGTAGTGGTAAAAGCATTAACTTAAAGACCCTTGTAGAAGAATGTAAAGCACTATTAGTAAGTAGCAGCTACATTGATTTTGGAGCTCTACCATACAAAGATAATGAAATCCAGGACATGACAGGGAATAGCATTAAAATTAAAAGTTTACTTAACTTCACTACCACACATAGCATCTTAGAAAAGATGGTTATTAGGAAAGAACATTATACAGCTTGTTAGCTAGAAAAATCAACTACCAATCAATAATATAGAGTGTAATCTCTTGTGTCGTCCTAAAATAGGTTGACAGTTTTTAATAAAATTAATTAAGACCAGAGAAGCTTTCTTCTCTGGTTTTTTTATGCACAAAATCAGGAGTCTTCATCCCTAGAGATAAATGAGGTCTTTTAGAGTTATAAGTTGCTATTGACTCTTTTACTAGCTCATTAAGTTCATTAAAGCTATTACAATTATACAATAAAAATTCTTGTTTTAATATTCCATTAACTCTTTCTGCTAAAGCATTTTGATAACAGTCATATCCATCTGTCATTGAAGGAAGCATATTTGCTTTAGCTAAAGTTTCTTGATATAGACTGGAACAGTATTGTAATCCTCTGTCAGAATGATGTATAGTCACTTTATTTGTTTGCTTGTTTCTAATAGCCATTTTTAAAGCCTTAACCACATTTTCAGTATTCATATTATTACTTAGCTGATAACCCATTATTTTTCTGCTGTATGCATCTGTAACTAAGGATAAATAATGAGTTCCTTGTCTTGAGTTTAGGTATGTTATGTCGCTTACAAAAACTTCTTCTGCTTCTTTAACTTGTTTGTTTGTGTACAAGTTAGGATGTTTTCTTAACCAATGTTTTGAGTGAGTTGTCTTTGTATAATTTTTCTTTGGTTTTACCAGTAGGTGCTCTCTTCTTAAGAAGTTAAACAGAGCATCTCTACCAATTTTGATTCCTTGCTTCTTGAGGTCAGCTTCTAGCAGGCTGTAGAGTTTTCGAGTGCCTATTCTTGGCATCTGCATTCGTGTAGTCTCAACTAACTGCTTTACTTTTTGCAACTGTTGCTCCCGTAGAACTATTCTAGCATTTGATTGATATAATGCTTGTCTACTTATCCCAAACAATCTACAAGATTTTGAAAGGCTTATTCCTTTTTCTTGTCGGAGCGTTGTGACTGTTGGGATGAGAACTTTTTTCTGATTCCGGTTCCATAGCGTTCATCTGCTATATCAATCATCGTATCTAGAAACAGGGTTTTAAGTTTCTCTTCCTCTAACTCTTTTTCTAATCGTTTAATCTTTTGAGCTGGGGTTTCTTTTCTTTTAGCAGTAGGCATAAATCTTTCATTGGGTTTTGACCAGTCTAAAGTACCATGTTTTCTTAACCAAACCAAAACTGTACTTCTGCCTTGTATCCCATAAGTGGATTGCGCTTGTTTATAAGTCATCTCGCCTTTTTCTATGCGAGAAACTAGATCTAATTTAAAGCCTAATGTGTAATCCTTTTGACTGCGTTTCTTTCTTTGTTTACTTAAGTCTTCCATAATAAGTCTAATTATTGTCAACTTATTTTAGGACGGGACATCTATATAAAAAAGGCCGATGATTATTTTCATCGGCCTTTTTTATCAGTTATAAAATCGTCTATTAAAGGACGATAAATCTAAGTCCTTTGATAAACTCTGAAGCATTTCTCGTGAGATAGCCATTATATCAAGAATCAAAAAACCGTCTAACGAATTATTAAAATTAGGGTCAACATTGAAACAAGCAATCTTTGCTCCTTGTTGAATATATTTTTTCACCAATACAGGAATACGCCTTTTCTCATTTTTCAATATAAATGCATCTAGTTCTTGTAAATCCTTGATGTCTTTTAAAATAGATTGTATCTCCTCCTTTGAGTACTGTCCTTTAAAAGAATTTGTAGAACGAATATATTGAGAGTAAGTAAAATGATTGTGTTGACGCTTAATCAACTCTACCATTAACTGTTGTGCTAGCGGCGAAAAATCATTACTAATACTTACCGGCCCAATTAAATATCGGTATTCCGGTTTTGATAGCAAGAAGGCAATTATACCTTTCCAAAGTATGAATAGTGAAAGAGGCTTGCGTTGATATGCGTCAACAATAAATGACCTACCCATCTCCATAGAGCGCTCAAGTAAAGAATCAACATTAGGATTCATATCAAATAATGTCTGAGTATAAAAACCTTTTCTACCAAAATCAGACATAATCTCTTTTCCTAACCCAATTCGGTATCCACCAACAAGCTTCTTTTTGGCATTATCCCATATAAACAGTTGATGATAGTAATTATCGTATTTATCTGTGTCAATTTTATTATTTGTCCCTTCTCCCACTTGACGAAAAGTAAGTTCTCGCAACCGACCAATCTCATGCATAATGTTAGGAATCAAATATCCAGGCACACAGTATACAGAAAACTCATTTTGATTAAATAAAACATAGTCTTCGCTAATAGCCTTCAATTCCATTTCGATGAGAATTTGAGGCTTTCGTAAAGCGATTGGCTGTACCGGAAATGCCTCTGGCTTTAAGAAGTAGTTGATATGCTCAGAGTAAGACTTTAGATTTAGGCTTTGCTCTTTCCAAAATGCTTCCATCTTTTGTTTTTGCTCAGCTTTACTCATCGACTTTTTCCATTTTTGGTAACGCTCATTCTCTTTTATTGATTGAATCGCCAGGTTTTTCATCCACTTTTCACGCACATCTCGAATTGCTGTTGTCATAAGTTCTTATTTTTTATGCAAATGAAAGAAAAACACATTTCAAAATAATTGAGCAAAAGTGACAAATCTGTAACTAAAATCAAATATCTAAAACACAGAAGGTTTCACAAAATGTAAAACCCTCTATATATTTTTTAATCCCAAACAATCACTTCACTTTCAATACCAAAGGACTCTTAATCTTTTTTGCCTGACTTGCCATATAAGCAAACCAGTCTTCATCTTTCTCAAAGCCCCATTTGCTCCAACCTGCACCAAAGAAATATGTAAATTTCGCTTGAGGATTATATTCCGTTACAGCAAGTAAAGATTTATCAATTATAGGAGTAGCCGTAATATCTGAATACATAATTACACCGACATAACTTCGTCCCGAAGGTACACCGGCATCAGATACTGCATTTTCAGCATATGCAATATAACCGGCTTTAGCATCAGCCAAATAGTTATCTATTGAATCATGTAGATAAATTCCCGCAGCAATAGGCATAATAGAATCAACTTCGTAACTCACCTCAGCTTTATTTAACTGACAACCGGCATCTATCGTTACCGTTAGCGTTTGTTTGATTAATTTTCCGGCAATCTTAAGAGTATCGTAAGTCAATTCAAATACAGTACGAAGTGGCCCATTTTCTAGAATCTTATATGAATTATAATGATTACCAATCCAAAGAGTAGAATCAACATAAGGTGCAATACCTCCTGCGCCCAAAGTGTGACCTACTTTATAACAATCAAGACCTTGTCCATTATCCACATGATAATGAATACCTTTTTCCAAATCGTCTTTATAGAATTTATTTACTACCAATTCATCCGTGCGCTTCAACCATACATCCACACCATTACTCGGGTTTTCAGGTGCCAAAGCTGGGCCGTACATACGAAAAGCAATGCGATCGCTTTCCCATGCAAAATCATCTTTACGCTCTGGCACTTGTCGACCATAAGTTTTGGGAGCCACTGAATCTGGTTCGCCAATCATTACACGATATACTGCCGAATCATTTGCCAACACATTTGCTTGAAAAATCACCGTTTCACCATCTGATAGCAATTGATAAGGAACTTTATCATGATTTGCATCTAGAATGATAATTTGATCACTATCGTTCATTCCTAATTCGCTTCTTACCTTGCAAAGGCAAAACGACACCATTTCATTACTGCGGTCAACATCTAAACAATTGACCACAGTTATTTCGGTTGATTTGCTGCATGAAAGCAAAAACAAAGAAGCTAGAAATCCAAAAATTATTTTTTTCATATTTATTAAATTAATCGCCTATAAACAAAGAGAGACGCAACATACATCGCGTCTCCCAATATAATTTCAATATGATTATTTTGGTAATTTACCTAAGTAAGCTAGAATACCTCCATCCACATAAAGGATTTGTCCGTTAACAAAGTTTGAAGACTCAGATGCTAAGAACACTGTTGGTCCTTGTAAATCTTCAGGAACTCCCCAACGAGCAGCGGGAGTACGACCTTTTATAAATTGGTCAAATGGGTGACCTGGTTCGCGTAATGGAGCAGTTTGTGGTGTAGCAATATAACCAGGACCGATACCGTTTACCTGAATATTATGCTCAGCCCACTCACAAGCTAAGTTTTTAGTCAACATTTTCAAACCACCTTTTGCTGCTGCATAAGCAGTAACAGTTTCACGACCAAGTTCTGACATTAATGAACATACATTAATGATTTTACCACCTCCTTTTTTAATCATACCCGGAGCCACAGCTTTAGCCATGATAAATGCACCAATAAGGTCAATATCAATCACTTCTTTAAAGTCAGCCAAAGTCATTTCTGTTGCAGGGATACGCTTGATAATACCAGCATTGTTAACAAGGATATCAATTGTTCCCAAATCTTTTTCAATTTGAGGAATAAACTCATTTACTTGGTCTTCTTTTGTAATGTCAAACACATAACCTTTTGCTTCAAATCCTTCTGCCTTATATTCAGCTTCTGCTTCAGCAATAAGCTCAGCACGACGACCATTGAATGCGATTTTTGCTCCGGCCATTGCCAAAGCTTTTGCCATTGCCATACCAATACCGTAAGAACCTCCGGTAACTAAAGCAACTTTTCCTTCTAATGAAAATCTATCTAACATCTTTTTAAAATTTCAAGTTTAAAATTTCAAATTCCAGATTTCTAATCAACAATTTGAAACCTGGAATCTGAAATGTGGAATATTTTATTTTAAGTCTGTAATTGGGAAGAAGTCTTGATCACCATAATCTAAGTTTTCACCACCCATACCCCAAATAAAAGTATAGTTGCTAGTACCTGCTGCTGAATGAATTGACCATTCTGGAGATAATACTGCATCATCATTATGCATAAAGATGTGACGAGTTTCTTGTGGTTCACCCATAAAGTGAGAAACTGTTTGTCCTTCCGGTACTTCAAAATAGAAGTAAGCTTCCATACGACGAGAGTGAATGTGTGCCGGCATTGTATTCCAAACGCTTCCTGGTTTTAACTCTGTCATACCCATTTGAATTTGACAAGTTTTCAAGTTATCATTCACAATCATTTTATTGATATCACGATGGTTAGATGTTTCTAACGAACCTAATGTCATACAAACAGCATCTGCTTTCGTGATTTTCTTATTTGGATAAGAAGTATGAGCTGTTAATGAGTTGAAGTAAAATTTAGCTGGTTTGCTGCCGTCTTTACTTGCAAAAACAACATCACGGTCACCAGAACCAATATATAAGGCATCTTTGTATCCAAGAATAAATTCTTCTCCGTCTACAGTTACAACACCTTCTCCTGCTCCAACATTAAAAATACCTAATTCACGACGAGTTGTAAAAAATGGTGCTTTTAACGGATCAATAGCCTCTAGCTTTAAGCTTTCTTTTACAGGCATTGCACCACCTACAATCATACGATCATACATTGAATATGTCATATTTACTTCGTCAGCAACAAAAAGATTTTTAATAAGAAAATCTTTTCTAATACGAGCTGTATCGTAACTTTTTGCATCTTCAGGGTGCGCAGCATAGCGCAATTCATAGTTAGTTTTCATGATTCTTCAATTATTATTGATTATTAAAAATTTCAAATTACTGCTTAAACATCAAAAACCGTTTTTAGCAAGGCTAGCAAAGATAAAAAAAATTATTGTTTATTTCTTTAAGATTCCACCACATAATTATGAACATTAGTTCAAAACTAACGATTCATTTTTTTTGATAAATTTGTACATTATTTTTTATCTGAATAACTATGAATATTGTTGATCGGTTCTTCAAATATTTGGCTTTTGAAACCACCTCTAATCCAGAAACAAAAACAACTCCAAGCACAAATGGACAACGCATATTTGCAGAGGAACTCATAAAAGAACTAAAAGCGATTGGGCTAAAAGATGTTACTGTTGATGAAAATGCCTACATAATGGCAACCTTGCCTGCAAACACAGAAAAAGACATACCCGTTATTGGATTTATTTCACACATGGATACCAGTCCGGATATGACTGCAAAAAACACAAAACCTAGAATTGTGTCAAACTATAATGGAAAAGATATTATTCTGAACTCTGAAAAAAACATCATCCTTTCCCCTACCAATTTTCCTGAAATAAAAAATTACATCGGACAAGATATTATCGTTACCGATGGAAACACTTTGTTGGGTGCCGATGATAAAGCCGGCGTTACAGAGATTGTGACTGCAATGGAATTTCTAATAAATCACCCGGAAATTAAACACGGAAAAATTCGTATAGGTTTTACTCCAGATGAAGAAATTGGTGAAGGCGCTCACCATTTTAATGTGGAGAAATTTGGAGCTGATTTTGCTTACACCATAGATGGTGGACAAATAGGCGAACTTGAATATGAGAACTTTAATGCCGCCAGAGCTGTTATAAGCTTTAAAGGAAGAAATGTACATCCCGGTTATGCAAAAGGTAAGATGATTAACTCACAGCAAATGGCTATGGAGTTTCTAAGTAATATGCCGGCAAATGAAGTTCCAGAGCAAACAAGCGGTTACGAAGGTTTTTTCCACCTTACCGGAATTGATGGATCTGTGGAGGAAACCAAACTTAGCTTTATTATCCGTGACCATGACCGTAAGAAATTTAAACAACGCAAAGCATTTATGCAACAATTAGCTGAAAAATCAGCTGAGAAATATGGAAAAAGCAACATCATCTGCGAAATAAAAGATCAATATTACAACATGCGTGAAAAGGTTGAGCCTGTAATGCATATTGTTGATTTAGCCGAAAAAGCGATGAAAGAAGTTGGCGTTACTCCTATCATTAAACCGATTAGAGGAGGAACAGATGGCTCTCAACTTTCATACAAAGGATTACCTTGTCCAAACATATTTGCAGGAGGACATAACTTCCACGGAAGATATGAGTATGTACCTGTACAATCTATGGAAAAAGCCGTTGATGTTATTGTGAAAATTGCGGAACTAGCTGCTAAATAAAACTACCAACCAATCTAGATTACAATACTATGCAAGAAGTGAATAGACTTTTTGACCTAATCCCCTACATAAAAGAAAAGAAACATAAAAGACCAATATTTGGGTATAAAATTAACGGGGAATGGGAATTAATCGACATTGACGATTACGAAGCACGAACTAATGATATTAGCTATGGCTTAATGTATCTTGGCATACAGCCTAATGATAAAGTAGCAATTATCAGCAACAATTGTCCTGAATGGAACATGCTTGATTTAGCAATTATGCAAATTGGAGCTATTACAATTCCTATTTATGCTACAATAAGTAAAGAGGACTACGCATACATACTTGATCATTCAGAAATCAAAGCATTATTTATTGAAGGAAAAGAGCTACATACTAAGATTAGCCCTATCCTTCATGAAATCCCTAATTTAAAGCACATATATACTTTTTCAGCAACTGAAGGTTTTGATTCATTAGAGCAATTACAAAAAATTGGCTCTAAAAATTCAAATCCACAAGAACTTGAACGAAGAAAGGCTGCTGTAAAAGAACATGACATGGCTACAATTATTTACACCTCAGGCACAACAGGTAAACCCAAAGGTGTAATGTTATCTCACGCAAACTTCATTAATAATTTTAAAAACTTAACAGACATCCCTGCAGATTGGTCAGAACGAGCATTAAGTTTTCTACCACTAAGCCATGTGTATGAACGCATGATCACCTATCTGTTTCAATATATCAACATCACGGTTTATTATGCAGAAAGTTTGGCTACAATTGCAGACAACATTAAAGAAGTTAAGCCGAATATCATGTCTTGTGTACCTCGTTTACTTGAAAAAATATATGACAAGCTATATATATCCGGGCAAAAACTATCGGCACCGCAACAGAAACTTTACTACTGGGCTTTTGAAAATGCAAAAGATTATGTTTTCAGAAGAAAAACACCATTAGCACGCATTAAACATAAAATAGCAGATGTGCTCGTATACCGAAAATGGAGAGCAGCTATTGGTGGAGAGTTTGATATTCTTGTTTCTGGAGGATCTGCGATTCAACCTCATATTTCAGCATTCTTCTTAGGAATTGGGATGCCTGTTTTTGAAGGCTATGGCCTTTCAGAAACTTCTCCCGTGATTGCCGTTAGCAGAAAAGGAAAGAATCAGCACAAACCCGGTACTGTAGGCCCTATTATGCCGGGAGTTGAAGTCAAAATCGATTTTAATAACGAAATATGCTGTAGAGGTCATAATGTAATGCTTGGTTATTATAAAGACCCTGAGAAAACACAAGAAGTTATTGATAAAGATGGATGGTTCCATACTGGTGATATGGGAATGTTTACTCCTGAAGGTTTATTACGCATTACCGGTCGCCTAAAAAGTGTATTTAAAACTTCTTTCGGCAAATACATTAATCCTCAAAAAATTGAAGAATTATTTTGTGAATCACCATATATAGAGAATATTGTAGTTGTTGGTGAAAATCAAAAATTCCCGGCTGCTCTTATTAACCCGGATCTTTCTGTGGTAAAGAAATGGGCAAAAAGCAATAGCCTAGAAAATACAAACATAAATGAGCTATTAAATAACCCTGAGCTTAAACATATATTTAAGCAAGAAGTACAACGATACAACATCCATTTAGGAGATTGGGAACAAATAAAACGATTTGAACT
Source organism: Paludibacteraceae bacterium (assembly GCA_963662245.2). Taxonomy (GTDB): domain Bacteria; phylum Bacteroidota; class Bacteroidia; order Bacteroidales; family Paludibacteraceae; genus JAFGVL01. The sequence continues at coordinate 343,611 of CAXXVQ010000001.1, forward strand.
CATCCCCGATGAATGGACAGTTGAGAATGGAATACTTACACCAACACAAAAAATCAAAAGACCTGTTGTGCATCAACGGTATAAAGACATTATTGAGAAAATGTTTGCATAATACACATAATGTTCAAAAACATTTATCAACAATGCTGCAATTTGTTAAATTTGTCTAAAATACAAACACATCTGTATGAAAAGAATTAACATTATCTTTTTCCTATTGATAATATCAATAGGAAATATTTTTGCACAAAGTGATGCATCAATTACAGAAGGAGCAAGTTTTAGATACTCCACAACAAAGACTATACATCAGGCTTTTGATAGTTTAATGATTTATGGTACAGCTAAATCAAAGAAAGATACCATTAGACTATTAATCTCTAAAACTATATTCACTAGGGATACTGAAGAAAATACAATTTCAGAAGAAACCTTTGAATTAAACTCAAAGAACCAACTCACCCCAACAAGAAAACTCTTAAAAACATATGAACCTTATGGTAAGGTTATCAAAAGTATGATTTTAGAGTTTGACACTGCTAGTCAAAGTTATATTGAGACAAAAAAGACAAATTATTATTATCCCGTAAACGACATCTGTATTGAAACTAACTATTCAAAAGATGGCGATAAATGGGAAAAAACTGACTCGTTAAAAGTTATTACAACCTATAACCCTAATCAAGATCCGATAGAAGCTATCACTTATATTTTCCATAATGACAAATGGAGAAACTACATCCGCAAAATCAACCAATTTGATGAATATAACAGAGTCGAAGAAAAAAACGAATTCTATTGGGATGGTCAGTCTTGGCAAATAAGTGAGCGTAATATTTTTGATTATGACATGAGACCAAAACTTGCTACAATAATCAATTATGATTTAAGTAGAACTTTTCCATTAAAAATCGATTTTATGGTTACTTCCGCAGGAATTCCTGTTAATATAGAACGAGTTATCTCATACTCTATGATTGTGAAACGCAATTTACCAATCATTGAAATGATTAAAGAGAATGACCCCCAGAAAAAAGAACAGGCAATTGAAAACATTCCAGACGAAAAGGTTGTTGGATTCTATGTAAATGCAGGCGATGACATTGCAACTGTATCTATATTTAGCACAACAGGAACTCTTTTAATGAAGCGTGAAATAAGAGGTACCAGCTATGTAAAACTAAATAGCGTAGGCAAAGGTGACTTCCTTGTTAAAATCACAATGGGAGAACAAACTGTAACTAGAAAATTGAACATTAAATAGACTCAATGACTCCTGATGACATCAGAAATAACTTGCCAAAAGAAATCGGCATAAATGGTAGAGATGAATATTTTAACTCAGTTGTACTACTATTACTGATTCCAATAAATGGAGAATACCACATCATCTTCGAAAAGCGTGCAAAACTCATCCGTCAAGGCGGAGAAGTAAGCTTCCCCGGTGGAAAATGCGATGATGGCGATGATTCAAAGAAACAAACTGCCTTACGCGAAACTGAAGAAGAATTAGGCATTCCCCCAAACAAAATAGAAATACTGGGACAAATGGATACTGTAATTGCACCTTATGGTGTTATTATAGATGTATTTGTAGGCATTACACACATTTCTCCTGATGAAATAAAAATAAATACAGATGAAGTAGAGTACTTTTTCACTCTACCAACAAGCTTCTTTCAAAACAATATTCCAGAAGAATATGAAGTACATACACATGTACACCCAACCATTGTAGACCCAGAGACTAAAGCTGAGATAGAACTATTCCCAACTGTTGCGTTAGGTCTCCCTCCCCGTTACCACAAACCTTGGGGTGATTTCAAAACTAAAGTTTATGTTTACACTACAGAAAATGAAATTATTTGGGGAATTACAGCTAGAATCGTGAGAGATTTTGTTAAATGCCTGAATTAAGACTTGAAATACAAGTTACAATCCTATAAATTCCAACAAACAAAGAGATACGAATGAATCTGTTTATTCTTTTTTTTCATTAAGTTTGCAAAATAAAATTAGACACATACAGAGTGTCTATAAACCCTTACTCACTTAACAAATAAAATCATGTCAGTAAAAAAACTATTTTTATCTGTTGCTATTATCTGTTCTCTATTTGGAACTGTACAAAAAGCAAATGCTCAAGCAGCTATAATTGCCCTAATATTTGGTGATCAAGTTGCTAGTGAAAAATTCAATTTAAGTATGGAACTTGGAGGAAATTTCTCTCAATATTCAGACTTATCTAATGTTGACCAAAACAAATACGGTATCAACTTTGGTATTGCAGGAAACTTAATGCTTAATGAAAATTGGTATTTGAGTCCAACAGCCTACTTCCTTTCTGGCAGAAGCATTTCAATGGATTCATACAATTTAGCTGCAACAAATCACACTTCAACTAATTTAAACAATGAGTTTGATGGAAGAAGTGCAACTTTAGACCTTAGTTATATTGATGTACCAGTACTAGTATCTTATCAAACTAATAATAAAAAATGGCGTTTTAGTGCCGGGCCTCAAATCTCATTCTTAACTGGATCTGATTTAACTATCAATGGTGATTATGGTGATTTAGTACAAGACTATAAATCTAAAGTTAATGATATTGATTATGGAGTACTTACCAGCATTGGATACTCTTTAGGACAAGCTAGAAAAGGAAAAGGTGTATATATTCAACTAAGATACTATCAAGGATTTTCAGATGTTTTTACCGAGAATCCTGAAACAAATAAAGCTAGTTACTTCTCATTACACTTAAGTCTTCCTTTTATTACCGAGGAGTTAGCACAAAAGAATCTTGATGCTGCAAAAAAATAAGCTCAACATACTTCAAAAAAAAGGTTCCTAGTTAATATTAGGAACCTTTTTTATTTTTTACTTTACATCGTTTAGTAGAGACTCTACTTCTATTTTAGCTGCTTGCATATCTATCAAAAATTGCTTGTTTGCATGAAGCTTGGCTACGACAGCTGCTGCTACTAACCTACCGGCTTTAACATCACTATCCCAGTGAGCATTACATACATTTCGGCTAATTCCAAACTCAATACCTCGATGCAATATTGTGTCTGCTTGATTTGGAAAAATCTCTGACAATATCAAAGCCCAAGTCCAACCTATTGCAGTATGCCCAGAAGGATAAGAACCATCATTTCTTAAAGCCTGTTCATCATCAGGCGTACATATTGGCGTATTGTTAACCATAAATGGTCTTGCTCGCTTATAGTAATTCTTTGCAGAATAAGTAGATAAACCTGCATCCATAAGCGTACGACGAATTAACATATATGTGTTAGGTGTAGTCTGCTCCGAAATTAAAATTGGCAATACTGCATTAAAGGACTCTAAAGCATTAGGAAATGAAAGATCTGCATCTTTAATAGCCTGCTCTTTACGAGCCTCATCTTTTAAGCCCACATAATAAGCAGCTTTTTCCTGATCTAACTGAAAAGCAACCGAACCTTCTTCTGGAGGTGGTGGTAATAATTTCAAACTATTTGGCAAATCTGATTTTACCAAATAACCTAATAATACACCTTTCTTTATCTCTTTTACACCAAGCTCTACTGATGTTTTTGGAGACACTTTGGGAGTACAACTAGAAAGAAAAACTACTAGTAAGCAATAAATAACTAAACTTATTTTATTCTTTTTCATTTGTTCTATTTTAAATTTATTTATAAAAAACAATGGGGCTGTCAAAAAAAAGAGCAATTCCTCTACGAGAATTAATTATTTAAAATTTTTCTTTGATTGACCTCGAAAGAAAACAACAAAAAAGAGGCTATCCATTACTTTTTGGACAGCCCCATTTATAATTCATGCAATAAATATTAATTTACTTTTTTAACTGGCGCTGGGTTCCATGTACCATCAAAAACTGTTTCTTTTGGCCAATACAAACGCATTGTAAGCTCAAATGTACCGCTTTGTGGAGCTGGCAACCAATTTGATTCTTTATCTTTTCCTGGATTTTCTTTTTGAATATAAATATCCAAAGAACCATCATTATTATACTTCAACCCTTCCGTTCTATCTCCAATAGCAAATCTATGTATTGGATTTGCTGCTAAAAAGTTTTTATCGTTATACATTGTCAACGACCAGAATGCATTTACTGGAGGAATTTCATCTTTTGAAAAATGAAGTACATATTTATTTTCGGATGTCAATTGATTTCCGTCAGAATCTAATGCTGTGTTTGGATATGCTGCATCTGCTTGAAGATTCGCACCAAGACCATATAAAGCAATTAGTGCACGATAGTTATAATCTGTACCAAAGTTTCCTAAAGCTGGATTAGTGATTGTAGATGTACTCCAACCATTCACTTTACCTCCAGCACCAGTCATAACTTTTTTGAATGCACCAACCATTTTTTGTGGAATAGAATCTAATCTTGCGATTAACTCATCACTAAATCCAGATGTATCAAATTCTTTACCTGGTTCAATACCAATAGTAGCCATTTCTTTTACAATTGCTGAATCAGCTTCAAATGCAGGGTTTTCAACCATTAATTCAGACATTCTTGTAAAGAAAGCTTTAGCTGACATAGCTGCAACATCTTTAACAGGAACTATTTTTGAATACTCTTCAACTACTGTAGATTTTAGTGCAACATAATCCGCATTACCAAATTCTTTTAATGGCACTAATTTAATCTCATCTTGAATAGCTTTCACAGTAGTAGCACCATCCTCTGGACTATTTACCTGAACACGACCAATAATCCAAACCATTGCTGTCGGAGCTTTTATCAACTCCATTCCTTCAGGAACTTCTCCATTCCATTTCGGACCTGCAATTAAAAATGTATGAGCCTCAGTTCCAGTAGTTCTTGTTCCTGGAGAAGTAAATACATTAGAATACGCATCAAGCATTGGCAATAAATAATATCTGTCAGTTGCTGGCACTGTAAGCACCATTGGCTCATCTTTAAGGTCTAACCAAGATATTGAATAATAAGTATCTACATTAGGTTTCACCACATCAGTAAACTTATCATCAGGAAATTCACTTGCATGTCCTATTTGATTAATTGGAGCTGCACTTTTTCCTACAATTACAGCTGGGACATTAGCCCCTACCTTCTCAGTTAAATCCATTATCACTAAAGGATAACCATACACATAAGCCTTTGAGGCAATAGCTACAATCTCATCATCTGTCATTACTTTTTGTTTTGCACAAGATGAAACCATTGCTGCACAAACTATTAAAAACAGCAATGAGAATAATTTAAATGAATGTTTCATTTGTAATTTCTTAGTTATATTGTTAAATAAAATTTCACACAAAGATAGAAATTTAGATTCTATACCATAGAGTTCAGCGTCTTTATTTCACAAAAAATTCATCTATATTTATAAAAAATCACCTATAATATATAGGACTTACTCCCATATGTTTTTTAAAATACTTACTTAGAAAAGATTGATCCGGAAAATTTAAATCTTCAGCTATCTGCTGAATACTCACATTTGTAGATTTCAACAACAGCTTAATCTCCGCAATAGTATAATCATCAATAATCTTCTTTGCTGATTTTCCATAAACTTCATTAGATATCAACGATAAATATTTGGGCGAAACATTTAGCTTTTCTGCATAAAAGCTAACTCCCCTATTAACACTGTAATTAACTCTTAATAAACAGATAAAGTTCTTCATCACATCTTTATGACGCTTATTTTTTATCGGATTTATTAATAACTTTTGATGAATATTATTATAAATATTCAAAAAGAAACTACGCATCATACTAAGCACAATCTCACTGCGGCAAATATTTGTATCTTCCAAAGATACTTTATAAAGCTTTTTAATAAAGTCAACATCATCATTAAATACATCAACTGGAAGATGATAGGTTGGAAACTCCTTTAAGAAAAGCACAAAACTTGGTGGAAAGCGAAACAACACCTCATCTAAGATTTCTTCAGAACAGGTATAATAAATAACCTGTAGATCATTACTTTCAAATTTTTTCTCAAGAATTTGTCCTGGAAAAACTGATATAATCATCCCCGACTGCATATGGTATTCAATACTATCTATCTCAACATCAGCAGTTCCTAATAAAAAAAGACAAATAACACATCGTGAAATTCTAACAGGATAATTATCTAACGGAAGTTTATCTGAATACACCTTTATTGCGAAGTTCTCTTCTAGCTGAATATTTTCTCCCCAAAACTTAAACTCTTCCATGTACAAATTCCAATTTTAACCTATCAATTAATAATTAAAGCTACACAAATTTAATATTTATGGTAAAAATGACAAATTATTAAGAAGTTCTGAAATCCACTTTCAGTTAACAAAGCAGTTCCTTTGTACATTAAATTAAAATTGATGATATGAATGCAAAGAAATTATTTGTAAAAAGTTTATTAATCCTTTCTGTTTACACAATTCTGTTCTCTTGTTCAGGCGGACAACCAATTAGAAATCAGCAACCACCTACTCTTTCCGTACAAGTTCTTGATACAATAAACAAAGAACTTTTCGAAGAATATCCGGCAACCTTACGAGGAAAACAGGACATTGACATCAGACCGCAAATCTCCGGATTTGTAACTGAAGTATTAGTTGATGAAGGTGCTCTGGTAAAAAAAGGACAAATACTATTTATTATTGACCCTGTACAATATGAAGAAGCTGTAAATGTAGCAAAAGCAAATGTTCGCGTTGCAGAATCTAGTGTTGAAACAGCTTCTCTTACTGCTAATAACAAAAAAGAATTGGCTAAACAAAAAGTTATCAGCGACTATGATGCACAAGTTGCTGAAAATAATCTAAGACAAGCTCAATCCAATTTAGCACAAGCTAAAGCTCAACTAGTAAGTGCAGAAAAGAACTTATCCTACACTAGAATAACAAGCCCAACAGATGGAATTATTGGTAAAATTCCTTTTAGAAAAGGAGCTTTAGTTAGCCCATCAACAACAGAAGCAATGACTACAGTTTCTGAATTTTCCAGCATGTATGCCTATTTCTCAATGACTGAAAAAAAACTACTTGCTTTATCTAAAGAAAATATAAGTGCAAAAGACATAAGCAAATCATTTCCCAAAGTACAACTAAAACTTGCGGACGGAAGCATTTATAAATCAGAAGGGAAAATAGCAACCATTAGTGGAGTTATTGACGAAAATACTGGCGCTGTAAGTATTAGAGCACTTTTCTCTAATGAAAAAGGAATCCTTAGAAGTGGTGGTACAGGAAGTATTCTACTGCCTTATCAATTAAAAGCTTGCATCAGCATTCCTCAAAGTGCAACTTATGAAATTCAAAACAAGGTATATGCATACACAGTAGACAAATCAAACAAAGTTCATAACACTGCTATTGATGTATACCCAATTAATGATGGTAAAGAATATATCGTAACCAATGGTCTGCAAGCTGGTGATAAGATTGTAACTGAAGGTGTTGGAACCTTAAAAGACGGGATGCAAATCAACATAAAACAAAACTAAGCCAAAGATGAAATTAAATAGATTTATATACCAACCAGTTTTGTCAACCTCAATATCAATCCTAATAATTATTTTAGGATTGATTGGGTTGTCATCACTTCCAATCACTCAATACCCGGATATTGCCCCACCAACGATTACTGTGTCGGCAACATATACTGGTGCAAATGCTCAAACTGTCCTAAATACAGTAATTGCACCCCTAGAAGAACAAATCAACGGGGTGGAAAATATGACATACATTACTTCTACTGCTACAAATGACGGTGTTGCAACTATTAATGTGTACTTCAAACAAGGTACAGACCCTGATATGGCTGCGGTGAATGTGCAAAACCGTGTAACTAAAGCTCAAGGTTTATTACCATCGGAAGTTACAAAAGTTGGGGTTACTACATCCAAAAAACAATCGAGCATGCTATTTAGCTTTGCTATTTATAGTGAAGATGATAGCTACAACCTACCGTTCTTGGAAAACTACATGGATATTAACCTGATTCCTGAAATCAAACGGATCAACGGTGTAGGTGAGGCCCAAGTAATGGGAAGTAGCTACGCAATGCGCATTTGGCTAAAACCAGAAGTTATGGCAGAACACCACATGATTCCTTCTGATGTCACATCTGCTTTAAATGAACAAAATATTGAGGCTGCCCCAGGACAATTTGGAGAACAAGGAAAACAATCGTTTCAATATATTTTGCGTTACAAAGGACGCTTAGCTTCTGAATCTGAATTTGAGAATATCGTAATTAGCGCATCGCCTGATGGAGAAATTCTTAGACTTAAAGACATTGCAAAAGTAGAATTAAACCGCCTAACAAATAGTATTGGAAGTAGAATCAATGGTCATAACGGTGTTCAATGCATGATTTACCAAATTGCGGGTTCAAACGCTAACGAGATTATTGGGAATATTCAATCTTACTTAGACAAAGCTCAAAAAGATTTCCCTAAAGGGATAAAACAGGTTGAACTTTTAAATGTAAACGATTTCTTATATGCATCAATATGGGAAGTAATAAAAACACTACTTGAAGCCTTTTTATTGGTGTTTATTGTAACTTATATTTTTCTTCAAAATCTAAGATCAACACTTATACCAACCATAGCTATTCCAGTAGCTCTGATTGGTACATTCTTTTTCTTATGGATTTTTGGGTTTAGCATTAACTTACTTACTCTATGCGCATTAGTACTTGCTATTGCCATCGTAGTAGATGATGCCATCGTGGTAGTTGAAGCTGTACAAGCAAAACTTGACCAAGGATATAAATCTGCTCGTCAAGCATCAGCAGATGCTATGGAAGAAATATCTGGAGCAATTATATCTATCACATTGGTAATGATGTCAGTATTTATTCCTGTTAGCTTTATTAGTGGTACATCTGGAATATTTTACAGACAAATGGGATTAACGATGGCTTTCGCTATTGCTATTTCAGCTTTGAATGCCTTGACTTTGAGTCCTGCCCTATGTGCAATTTTCCTTAAACCGGAAAAACATGATAATAGCGACAAAAGAACTTTAGTACAACGCTTTCATGAAAATTTCAATCAGAATTTCAATAGAATCAGCAATAAATACAAAAGTGGTGTTGTCTTCTTTATCAAAAACAAAAAAATTAGTGCCATTGCTGTAATTATAGCTCTAGTTCTTTTTGGCTTGCTATTAAAATTCACTCCTACAGGTTTAGTTCCAAATGAAGATCAAGGTGTTTTATTCGGAATTGTGACTATGCCAACAGCAACTTCACTTGAAAACACTGAAAAAGAAATGCATAAGCTAGATAGTTTAATTGCTAAAACACTTGGCATTGCAGCTCGTTCTGAAGTTAGCGGTATCAACCTAATTGATGGTAGAGGAACTACAAATGGTATGTTTATTTGTAAACTAAAACCTTGGGAGGAACGCAGCAAAGGAGAAAGCTTAGATGCAATTCTTGGTTATCTATATGCGAATACTCCCCGAGTAAGTCAAAATGCAAGAGTAATGTATTTTGCTCCACCTATGATTCCTGGTTATAGTGTGACAAACGGATTTGAAGTAATGTTACAAGACAAAACCGGTGGTGATATAAACAAGTTTAACCAAGTATCTAAAGAATTTATAAACAAGTTAAATGCGCGTCCTGAAATTGCTGTAGCTCGTACTTCATTCAATCCAAATTTCCCACAATACATGGTTGATATCAATGTTGAACAATGCAAAAAAGCAGGAATTAGTCCTGATGTAATTTTAGCAACACTTCAAGGATATTATGGAGGTATTTATGCTTCAAACTTCAATCGATTTGGAAAAATGTATCGTGTAATGATTCAAGCAGATGCAGACTACAGAGCAAATCCGGAAAGCTTGAATAAAATCAAAATTAGAAACGGAAGCGAAATGGCTCCAATTACTCAATTTGTCAACTTGCGTAAAGTTTATGGACCAGATAACTTAAGCCGATTTAACTTGTATACATCAATAAATATTAATGGATCCGCTGCTGAAGGATACAGTTCTGGTGAAGCTATTCAAGCAATCAAAGAGGTTGCAAATGACTTGCCAATTGGCTATGGTTATGAATTTGCAGGTATGACTCGTGAAGAAGATAGTAATGGAACAAATTCTACAACAATCATCTTGGGGTTAGTACTTGTATTTATTTACATCCTGCTAAGTGCACAATACGAAAGTTATATTTTGCCTATTGCCATCTTACTATCAGTTCCATTCGGTTTAGCAGGTACTTTCTTATTTGCCAATATGATGGGAGCAGAAAACAATATTTACCTGCAAATTGCAATGGTAATGCTTATAGGACTTTTAGCGAAAAACTCAATTCTGATTGTACAATATGCAATAGAAAAGCGCCGACACGGACTTGACATCACCAAAGCTGCTATTGAAGCTGCAGGCATGCGTTTACGCCCAATCTTAATGACATCCTTTGCGCTTATCGTTGGGTTACTACCAATGATGTTTGCACACGGAGTTGGTGCTAATGGTAATAGTACATTAGGTTCTGGCGCTGTAGGTGGAATGCTTATCGGTATGATTTGTCAAATATTTATCACTCCGGTATTATTTGTCGTATTCCAAAAAATACAAGAACGCTTCACTCCTATGCAATGGAATTTAGAGCAGTTTGACGAAGATGCATCAGATTTACATAACAGAAAACATACGAAATGAAAAAACTAATTATAATAACCGTCACTTCTGTATTACTGTCAGCCTGCAATATTTATAAAAAATATGAACGACCTCAAGTAGATACTCAAGACTTATATCGTACGGAAAATCAAACAAAACAAACAGCTGACAGCTCAAATCTTGGTCAAATCGCTTGGCAAGAAATGTTTACTGACAGTGACTTACAAAATTTAATTCAACAAGGTTTAAACAAAAATGCTGATCTACAAATAGCAATGAAGCGCATGGATCAAGCTAAAGCTTCACTAATGGCAGCAAACTGGGCTTTTACACCACAAGTAGCATTAGCCCCAAATGGAGCTATATCAAACTTTGATGGCAATGAAAACAAAACATATGCAGTGGCACTTACAGCTAGCTGGCAAGTACCTTTATTTGGAGGATTACTGAACTCCAAACGAGCAGCAAAAGCCGGAGTTGAACAAAACCTAGCATACAAGCAAGCAGTTCAAACACAATTAATCGCAAGTATTGCAACTCAATACTATACTTTAGTTAAGTTGGATAAAGAGCTTGAAATAATGGAGCAAACAATCACAACTTGGGGTGAAAGCATTGAAACTATGCGTGGATTAAAAGCTATTGGAATCACTAACGAGGCAGGAATTGCGCAAAGTGAAGCAAATTACTCTGCAGTAAAACTTTCCAAGCTAGCTCTTTTAGAACAAATAAAAGAAATTGAAAATGCGCTTTCAATTACCATTGGACAAGTACCTCAAAAAATTGCTAGAGGGAAATGGAAAGATGTAAATCTACCTAATGAAATCTCAACAGGAGTAGCTTTGGATTTATTGGCAAACAGACCAGATGTAAAACAAGCTGAAATGTCATTAGCTTCGGCATATTATGCAACGAATATCGCTCGTTCAGCTTTTTACCCCAATATCTCAATAAATGGATCAATGGGTTGGACAAATAACGCAGGAGGAATGATTGTTGATCCAGCTAAGTTTTTAGAATCAGTTGCGGGTTCACTTACACTTCCATTATTAAGCAGAGGAGGTCTTAAAGCAAACTTACGAATCAGCAAAGCAGAACAAGAAATTGCATTGACTACTTTCCACCAAACTCTTTTAAATGCGGGAGCTGAGGTTAGTAATGCGCTATCACAATACAATACAGCAACGGCAAAAGAAATTGAACGAAATATTCAAATTGAGAAACTAGAATACTCGGTAAAATACACTCAAGAGCTATTCAAATTATCATCATCTACTTACTTGGAAGTTCTAACTGCTCAACAAGGATTGTTAAACGCTCAACTTTCTGAAACCGATGATTATTTTGAAAAAATATCATCAATTATCCAATTATACCAAGCTCTTGGTGGTGGGGTAAATTAATTATTGTGAATGAACTTTACCTAAAGGGGCTGTCCTATACTTTTTGGACAGCCCCTTTTTTTCTCAATATTTTGAATCAACTTCTTTTGTCAAACAATTAAGATAAATACATTCATTCACATTAACATCCTATATTTTACTGAAAATGAATCAATAAACTAAAAAATGTAATGAATAAGTCTATACTTGAAAAAAGTAAAACTAATAAGATTGTTAGAATCACCAGCACAATTAAAAGTATAGAAATGAAAATACTTTTAAAAGGAATACTATATTTATGTACAGTTATTTTTATTGAATTAAAAACAGCAAAACCACAACACAAGCAACTAATTATCTAGCCAATATACTCATATAAAAAAACTGTTAAAAAGAATTGTTTTTTCAAACATATAGATATATTTGTAAATCCAAATAAAACTAAAAAAATTACACTTATGAAAAAATTATTTAAAAATCTGCTGTTCTTATTTATTGCAGCATCAACAATTACAATGGTATCTTGTAATAAAGATGATGACGACAAAGAACCATCAGGAGCTGCTCTTAACACATTAACTCCGGATGAACAAAAAGAAAATTTACAAGACATTGGTTCTAGTGTATTGAGTGAACTAAATGCGAGTGACTACAGCTCTACAACCCAAGCTCTTACTGATTTCATGCAAATTGCGCCAAGTACTGATGCATTCACAACTGCAAGCTCTCTTAAAAAAATCATTTCAACCACAGATTTAGCTGAGGTTAGCACAATGAAAGCTGAATTAAGAAGTGCTTCTGGTTACTATACAGACCAATATGCTACATTTACTTATAACAGTAATACAGGAAACTGGGACGAAACAGTAAATTCAGGTGCATTAGTTTATGCTTTCACAAGCGGAGGGCAAACTGCAAAAATGACAATGACTGTTTCTTCTGACTACTACTCATTTGTAGATGATGTCGAAACAGTATATATTCCTAAAAAAATCAACTATACTCTAACTTTAGGAACTGCTACTCTTATGTCATATACTGGAACAGTTTCAAAATTCGACAAAAATGCAGGTTATGTAACAATGACAAACACATTGACTGTAAATAACCTAACTTGGTATGCAAATACAGATGTTAATCCTTCAAGTAGTTCATTTGAAGCTGGAGTGAAAAAAGGTTCAACAACTTTAATCTCAGGTTCAACAACAATCGCTGGTTCTGGAATGACAACAGGTGCTTCTGTTAACGCAAGTACAGTTAAAACAGCATCAGTAAAAATGAACTTAATGGATCAAATGTTCTTTACTGTTGCATGTAATGATGTTGCAAGTTTTTCAAGCAAAATGGATGAAGTTGATGCCAACTATCCAGAAGACGAAACTACTTGGTGTCGTCCTGAAGGTTACTATAAAGAAACGGCAGCTGCTTATAACTCTTACTTAACAGCTTATTTCAACTTTGACAACTCAACTACTCAAGCAGGAACTTTGTATTTTGATTACATCTATGATATTGAAGAGTACACTTATTACACATTTGATAACTCAGAAATCATCCCAGGAATCCAATTTACTGATGGATCAAAATACAAATACTACGATTATTTCAACCAAAATAATTTTGCAAGCTTCTTTACTAGTTTAAATGAATTTACTAACCAACTAATGGGTGGTGTACAATAATTATTTTAATAATTCTAAATAAAAAGGGTGAGTTTTGGCTCACCCTTTATTCGTTTATGCACTTACCATCCTACTTTTTAATAACATTTCTACTGACATCTTTGTTTGCAATATCACAAACAGAAATAGACAGCATTGATAAATACTTAAACCTTGATGCTGTAGAAATAGTAATTAAAGAAAACCCTCTCACTACAGTCAAAGACCAAGAATATTCCTTACGCTTAAAATCTCTAGATAGATTACCTCAGTTTCTTGGTTCTACAGATCCAATTCGGACCTTCCAACTATTACCCGGAATCCAAACTACCGGTGATATAAGTGGCGGATTATTTGTTGAAGGCTGTAATCCATCTCACAATCTAATTCTACTTGACGATGCTCCCGTATATAACCCAACTCATTTAGGAGGGTTCTTTTCTGTTTTTAATAGTGATCATCTAGAGTCTTTTAATTTCAACAAAGATTACATTTCTCCAATTTATGGAGGAAGACTTGGAGGTGCTCTTTATGCAAACTCCATAAAAACAATTCCTAATGAAACTAAAACAGATGCAAATATTAGCCTTCTAGTATCAAATGCAACTACGCTCATTCCTCTTTCAAAGAAATCAATGTTATCTATATCTGGACGAATTTCGTATCTCAACCCTATACTTAACTTAATAAACTCCATACAAGAACAAAAAAGCTCAATTAATTATTCATTCTATGACATTAATGTTGGATATTTGTATAAATCAAAAAATGATGAATGGAAAATTAACTTCTACTCGGGAAAAGACGAAATGAATGTCACACAAGACAATTTCCAGATTAACGGCGAAATTGATTGGAGAAATTTAATTGGATCAACAAATTGGAATCATAAATTTAACTCAAAAGACTTTCTATCTCAAACACTATATTATTCAAGTTTTGGTGATAATCTATCAATATCACTCAACTCTTCTAATATCACTTTTATATCTAACATACAGGAAATTGGATATAAAAATTGCTACTCAAAACAGATTGAAAACATTAACTTTAAGATTGGATTAGATTACAATCGTCGATTTTTCATTCCTCAATACTTAGATTATTCAGACTTAGGAAATGCCCAAAAAGAAGAAGCTGAAAATTATTCCGAAATGGGTGCTTTTATTGAAGCCAACTTTAATCTCACAAAGAAACTATCAACACAACTAGGCTTTAGACAAAGCTTATATCTTTATAAAGACTCTTTATCAAAAACCGCAAACTATACAAACCCGGAACCTAGACTTAATCTCAAATATAAACATAACAATACATTCTCCACAAACATTACTATACAACAACAAGTTCAATATATCAACCAGGTAATGACATCTGCAATTGGCTTCCCGTCAAATTTCTGGGTAGCCACAAATGAAAATATCCCTTATCAAAAGTCTCAATCAATAGCTCTAAGTGCAAACAAAAAAACAAGGAATCTTAACTATGAGTTTGTATCAAGTATCTTTTATAAAAAGCTTTATAATCAATTTGAATCATCTGGATATATAACCGATTTATTTCTTGGCAGCATAGATATACAAAATCGTTATAATACGGGAGATGGAGACAATTATGGAACAGAAATTTTAATTAAGAAAAATTCAGGTGACCTTACCGGATGGTTATCTTACACATTAAGTTGGTCATGGAGAAATTTTGACAATATTAATGCAGGGAATCAAGTTCCATCAATAACTGATAGACGACATGATTTTAACTTAGTGGCAAATTATAACTTATCAAGCAAATGGGATTTTTCAGCTTGTTTCATTTTAGCGTCTGGAGTTCCGGCGACTTTTTCCGAAGGGATTTATATTATTGGAGAAATGGCTGTTAATCAATATCCGGATTATAACTCAAACAGACTACCTTGGTATCACAGACTAGACATTTCAGCAACTAGAAATTTAAAAATCAAATATTTTAAAACAAGTAAGCTAAATTTCTCAATTTACAATGTATATGGACGAAAGAATCCATTCTTATTTTCAACTGCTTTATTATATGATGAAGCGAATGGTCGAGTAAAAATACAAAGACATAGTCACTCTTTATATTCAATTATGCCAAGTATAGGCTTAAAAATAGGATTCTAATGAAACATTTCATAACACTCATAATATGCTTCATTGCTACAATCTTTACGGCATGTGAACCTGAAATGGACTTAAACACATATAACCCGGAAATAGTTGTTGAAGGCATTGTTGAAAATGGACGATTTCCAACTGTTATGCTTTCAATCACAATCCCTATCGACATGCAGCTTGATAGTGCAGAAATAGCGTCAATACCTATAACATGGGCTAAAGTAACTGTTAGTGATGGAGAGAATGAGGAAGTGCTTACCGGTATGAGAAATAAAGAAAAGCTACTACAATTTGAATATCAAGCATTACATATGAGAGGCGAAACCGGCAAAACATATTCATTAAAAGTAGAATATTCAGGTAGAACTCTTACTGCTAAAACAACCATACCTGAAGATCCTAGTTTAGAGTATATAAAAACTGAAAAAGTTATAAACTCCGATTCATTATATTCTTTTTCTTGTAAAATAGAAAACCCTCAAGATTCTGATTACTATTTATTTCAAGTAAAGTTAGCTAATGACTCAGATGTATTTAGACCTTGCTTCTTAGGTGCATATGAAAAATCAACTATTAACGAAAATCCAATACCAATATATAACTCTATAAGAATAGAAGAGGATTATTCTATTTATTTTGATGCGAATAAAACATACATTGTAAAACTATGCAAAATAGGAAAAACAGAATATACTTTCTGGAAAGACTATTTTAATCAAATATTAGGAACAGCAAACCCTGTCTACCCTGTAACAAGTAACCTTCAATCAAATATTAATGGAGGTTTAGGCATTTGGTATGGCTGTGGGTCTAAGAACTATAGAATTGAAGCAAAATAACTCTGCATATAGTTATTATCTCCCAAATAATCGCTTCACCAAATCCTCACGCTTCAATTTGCGCAAAGCATTCATTATTTGTTGACGATATTCTTTTTTATACCAGAAGAAGAATTGTTGCTGATTAAGCTTTTCTTGTTTAGATTTTGCAGTAAACACAGGTTCTAATGTATATGGATGATATCCGGAATAGTAGATTTCAGTAGCCAATGTCATAGGTGTTGGCGTAAAATCTTGCACTTGCTCTAAATGAAACTGTAATTGCTTGGTCTCACAAGCTAGTTCTGCCATATCAGCCTCCGTACATGCCGGATGACTAGAAATAAAATATGGTATTAGCTGCTGTTTCAAACCTGCATCTTGATTAAGCTTATCAAACTGCTTTTTAAAATCTTTGAACAATTTAAAAGAAGGCTTACGCATTAAATTCAGGACTGAGTCAGAAGTATGCTCCGGTGCAACTTTTAAACGACCCGACACATGTTTCTCTATCAGTTCTTTTGTGTAATCAGCATGACTCTTGTTAACAGCCTCATCTTCCGTACGATGCAGAAGCATATCATAACGCACACCACTACCAATAAATGATTTCTTGATAGCAGGCAAAGCATCCACTTCATGAAAAACATCCAACATTGGACGATGGTCTGTATTCAAGTTACTACAAACCTTAGGGAAAATACACGACGGCTTCTTACATTTCATGCAGATACTAAGATCCTTGCCTTGCATTTGATACATATTGGCAGATGGTCCGCCCAAATCGCTCAAATAACCTTTAAAGTCAGGCATTTTGCTAATTGCCTTCACTTCATTCAGAATAGATTCCTTAGAGCGAGAAGCAATAAATTTACCTTGATGAGCAGAAATTGTACAGAAAGCACAGCCACCAAAACAACCTCGATGAAGGTTTACCGAGAACTTAATCATCTCAAAGGCAGGAATGGTTTTGTCTTTATATTTCGGGTGTGGCAAACGAGTATAAGGTAAATCAAACGATGCATCTAATTCCTCAGAACTCATTGGTGGAAAAGGTGGGTTCACCACTACTACCCTATTATTTACCTGCTGAAACAGTTGTACTGCCTCATACTTATTGCTTTCCTCCTCAATCAATCGGAAGTTAGCAGCATATTGCTTTTTGTCTTTCAGGCAGATTTCGTGAGAACACAGCCATTGGTTCGGCTTGCGTTCT
>CAXXVQ010000002.1:0-246942 GCA_963662245.2 Paludibacteraceae bacterium
ACGATGCAAGTCGTATAAACAAAAGCTGCCTTAGGATTATGCAAATCAATAAGCTCTGTAAGAGACTTATACAACTTTTGTTCTCCACCAAAAACTACTTCTTTTTCATGCAGGTCAGTTGAAAAACTTAACCTGTGTAATTCTCTTCCTGAGGATTGTGATCCTCGTATATCCCATGTATAAGCAGCGCAACCAATCGGTCCGTGAATTATATGAAGGGCAATTACCAATTGGGTATAATACCACGCGTGATCCACAAAACACACATGCTCTTTGACTTACTGAGCCTGCTAAACTGTGTTTATTTCCCTCCACGGCTTTTGAATTAGCTCCTGCTGCCGTAACTTGATTTTGTCTTCCGTCTAGAATTTCTAATTCTTCCATCTTAGTCCCCCTTTCTTATTTTCTTCATTTTAGTAGTAGTTGAAGAAAACTATATTCTTGTTCGATTTGCTTAATATTAAATACCGTGCCAAAGTTTATAATATACTATATATCAATTACATAAGCATATACAACACTTTTGTTTCAAATCGAAAAGATTACCTAAATGTGGGCGAAATAACCTTTAGGTAACATTTTTGAACTAACACAGCACTGTGAATTAATTTAGGCATTAATTTATTCCTTAATTGAGTCTCAAAAACCTGATTTCAAGATTTTAATTCTTGTAAACCGTAGTCAAAAGACAGTTTTTTCTATCTTTGTTATACTTCAAAATAGTAATAGATATGAGTTTGAAAGACATTTTGAGTTTTTCGCTAGTGAAAACCACTAAGTTTAACCTAACGGTAGTAGATCTAGTAATGATTGCCGGGTATATCTTTGGCTGCATATTTACTTATTTACCTTATTAAAAAGACTTTGTTAAGTGAAAAGTCTAAGTTACACATGACAAACGGTTCTGGTCATGCTGTTTTTCAGATATAGAAATACTTCATTATAGTTATCACAATAGTAATTATATTAGAAACTATTGGAGTAAATGTAACACTCCTTCTTGCTGGTTCTGCAGCTTTGTTAGTTGGTTTAGGTCTAGGAATTAAGGAGTTGTTTTATGATATAGTTTCCGGCTTTATTTTACTTTTTGAACGCACTATTTTGATTGGAGATATTATTGAGGTAGATGGAATGGTAGCTAAAGTAAAGAAAATGAGTTTGCGTACTTCTGAGGTTGAAACCAGAGATGATATCATAATTATCGTTCCTAATTCGAAATTAGTTTCCGAGAAGGTTATAAACTGGAGTCATAATAAGAATTTTACTCGTTTTAGAGTCAGCGTGGGTGTCGCTTATGGTTCGGATGTAAATAAGGTTATCGATATACTACGAAAATGTACTGAAAGTCACCCTAATGTTAGTACTCAGAAACCACCAAAGATTCGTTTTACAGACTTTGCTGATTCAGCATTAATGTTTGAGATTTTATTCTGGAGTGACAAAATGTTTAGAATTGAGGATGTTAAAAGTGATATCCGAATTATGATTAATAAAAGTTTCAAAGAAAATAATATTAGAATCCCTTTCCCACAAAGAGATTTACACCTAAAAACTATTTCTGATGATTTTAATGCATTTAAAAAGTAATTAAGAAAGATGATAAAGAAAAAATTTGGCACAGCTCCCGTATTCTTCACTGCAATATCAACTATTTTGGGTGCAATTATGTTTTTGCGTTTTGGCTTTGCTGTTGGGAATGTTAGCTTGCTCGGTACCTTTGGTATTATTGCAATAGGCCATATTGTAACAATTGCAACTGCTCTATCTATTGCAGAAATTGCTACAAATAAGAAAGTTGAAGGTGGAGGCGAATACTTTATTATAAGCCGTTCATTTGGATTAAAGGTGGGGGCATCTATCGGAATTACTTTGTACCTATCTCAGGCCATCAGCGTTGCATTTTATATTGTGGCTATGATGGAAGCTTTTAATCCATTATTAGACTGGGTTACTGATATTTCCGGTTATTATTTATTAGATAAGCGTTTTATTAGTATACCTGTGATGGCATTAATTGCATGGATTATGCTCAAATATGGAGCAAAATTAGGTCTAAAAGCATTATATATTGTAGTTGCAATCCTGTTTTTATCAATCATACTATTCTTTCTTGGTAACACAAATTATGTGGAAGGTTACCCAATTTCTGTCGTTTTCCATAAAATTGGTAATGGTATGGATTTCTTCACCGTATTTGCAATTATTTTCCCGGCTTTTACCGGGATGACAGCTGGTGTTGGTCTTTCCGGTGATTTAAAGAATCCAAGTAAGTCATTACCCTGGGGTACTCTTGCTGCAACTGTTACGGGGATGATTATCTATGTCTTTATTGCTATAAAACTTGCATATTCAGCAAATTCTTTAGACTTAAATGCAGATCAGTTAATTATGAGTAAAATAGCTTTATGGGGACCTATTATCCCAATAGGTTTGGCGGCAGCTACATTTTCTTCTGCTTTAGGCTCTATGATGATTGCTCCTCGTACTCTTCAAGCCATTGCAAGTGACAACATTATCCCATCAAAAGGAATTAACACATTCTTATCAAAAAGTGGTGAAAAAACAGGCGAACCCGTTAATGCAACAATTGTAACTTCTATATTCGCAACTATATTTCTACTGATTGGAGATGTTAACTTTGTTGCAAAACTTATTTCCATGTTTTTCATGGTAACATATGGGTCTTTATGTTTAATCTCATTTTTGGAGCATTTTTCTTCGGATCCTTCATATCGTCCTACATTTCGCTCGCGTTGGTATATTTCTTTAGCAGGAGCCGTAATGTGTATTTGGTTAATGTTTAGCATGAATTTTTTATATGCTTTAATTGCCACAGGTATAATGACAACATTGTATGTGTGGATAAATTCGACCAATAAGGAGGAAAAAGGACTTGAAGCTATCTTTGAAGGGGTTATTTTTCAAACTAGTAGAAAACTACAAGTATTTTTACAACAAAAAAACAGTACAGATCATACTGAAATGTGGCGTCCGTCTATGATTTGTGTTTCCAGCAATTCTTTTAATAAGCTTGACACTCTTGATCTTTCGCGCTGGATAGCGCATAAATATGGTTTCTGTACTTATGTACACCTAATTAATGGTGAGCTTTCAAAAGAAACGCACGAGCTTGCTAAAAAGGAAATGCAAAAGCTTCTTCAGCTTGAAAATGCTCAAAATAGCAATGTATATTTAGATACAATAATAAGCTCAAGTTACTCTTCTGCATTAAACCAAGCTATTCAGTTCCCTAGTATTTCAGGCAAATCTAATAATGTAGTTTTATTTGAATATGCATATGATGATGATGACTTCATTTTTGAAATTAAAAAGAACATTCCTTTAGTGAAATCTATCGATATGGATATTTGTGTTTTGCGTACATCAAGCAAAGGATTTGGATATAGGAAGGAAATAAATATCTGGATTACTTCACAAGATTTTAGAAATGGTAATTTAATGATTCTTATTGGATACATTATTTTAGGACATCCTGAATGGAAAAAAGCACAGATAAAGATATTTGCCGTATTGCAAGAAGAAAATATGCAGGAGTTAAAATCAAGGCTTTATCATTTAATACGCACAGGAAGATTACCAATATCTAAAAACAACATCAACATTGTAACAAACTCAGGTAAAGAGGACTTAAAAACCTTAATCAACGATAATTCTGCTGATGCTGATTTGACTTTTGTAGGGTTTAATGACTCAGATATTGAACATAATTCAATATTTACGGGATACCCTAATATGGGAAATATGATATTTGTAAATTCAATTGATAAAAAACAAATAGTGTAAGTAGCTGTGAGTAAAATTTATTTTAGCGGAGAAAGTCCTGAACATGGAAAGTATTATTGCACTGCATGTGCTATGACTGTAGTTATTAATCAGTTCAACTCTACTCTACCAGTATGCGAGAAATGCCAAGCAAAAACATGGAGAAGGTTATCTTCTTAGCTATTTATTTTCTATTATCTTTTAGAAAATCTTTTTGTCTTGAAATTATTGCTTTCACTCTTGGAGAATGCTCTTTTCTTCCAAGCCATTCAAGAGCAGAATCAATATTGCTAAATATCTCAAATTCTAAAGCAGTTTGATTTCCAGATTTTTTCATTTGTGTAGAGTATGCATACTGATTCGGAGTTCTGGCTATTAAAGCAACCTTCCTCTTACCAATAAGCTTTAGTTTCTCAAGCTCATCTAAATATTGATTATGAGTGTTTATTGCATAATCAATTACAGAATCATTAAAATCTGAAAGCGTATCATAAGTCTTATTATAGTTTTTGTCCTTATATAAACTGGAACGGGACTCTGAAAAGCTAGCTAAACAATGAACTCCCGAGAAAATCTCAATTGAGAGTCTTGATTCATCATCTATGAAATATTTATACTTCATTTGAAACTATTTTAGTAAGACAAATACTACTCTTTATGTAATATATACGATAATAGATAATTCAAATATACTAAAAAAGTTTTTATTATAAATATGCATAAAAATAAGAAAAGCTGCAAACCTCACGGCGCAGCTTTTATTGTGTTTTTATCTCTAGTATTAGCGATTTAGAGTTTATCTTTTTTAGAAGATTAGAATATCCAACTAAAGGAGAAAAGCACAAGACTTCTCTCCTGTTAGTATATGTGGGTATTACATTTGTAATTCAACTTTTTCTTCCGGACAAGTTCTGTCTTGGTGATCAAGAATTGCATCTAACATTCTAGATACTAAGTTCATTGCACCTACATAACCTGTGTGAGGGAATAAGTTAAAGTTAGCACGATCTAGAATTGGGAAACCTAAGCGAACAAATGGAACATCCTCATCACGAGCGATATACTTACCATAAGTGTTACCAATTAATAAATCAACACCTTCTTGTTTGATCCAAGTGTGAAGTTGGAACATATCCGCTCTTTCACCATTCATAAATTTAGCTTCAGGAATGTCTTTTAAGATAGCTGACATTTTTTCTTCAAACATTTTACCTGGAGTACCACTAACGATATAAACAGGTTTCATATTTAAAGTTACCAAGAACTCAGTTAAAGGGAATAAAGTATCTGGATCACCCCAAAGAGCTACTCTTTTACCATATAACCATTTTGAGTTATCAGCGATAAGGTCAATTAATTTACCACGCTCCTCAGTAATTGAATCTGGAACTGGTACATTCGCATGACGGCTTAAAGACATGATGAATTTATCTGTAGCTTTCAAACCAATTGGAATTTCAAGTGATTCGAATTTAACTCTACATTTGTTTTCAAGTTTTATACAAGCATCATCAGTAGTATAAGCACCAAGACCAATAGTAAATTTGCTATCACCTGTAGCAATAAGGTCAGGAATAGTTGTTCCTCCTTTTGGATACATAACAGATTTACCTGTCATTGGAGTATCTAATACATCAGACATATCAGGGAACATGATAGTTCTAGCTTCCATTTCTTTAGCTAGTCTTTTAATCTCTTTCATGTCAGATGGTTCCATCCATCCTGCTACAAGGTTGATAACATTTTTCTTTTTGTTAGTAGCAGTAGAGAATGATTTAACCATTCCGGCTACCATGTTTGAGTATCCTGTAACATGAGATCCTACATAACTAGGAGTGTTAGCATAGATTACATGTTTGCCTTCTGGAATTTTTCCTTCTTCTCTAGCTTTTTCGATGATTTGAACTAAGTCATCACCAATAGTTTCAGACAAACAAGTTGAGTGAACAGCAATAACATCTGGTTCGTACACTGTGAAGATTGTTCCGATAGATTGGATCAAGTTAGCTTGACCACCGAATACAGAAGAACCTTCGGTAAATGAACTCGTAGCCGCTAAAATTGGCTCTTTAAAGTGACGAGTAAGAGCAGAACGGTGATAAGAACAACATCCTTGTGAACCGTGGCTATGAGGTAAACATCCATGAATACCTAAAGCTGCATACATAGCTCCTACTGGTTGACAGGTTTTGGCAGGGTTTACTGTCAAAGCCTCTCTCTTATATTCTTTTGCAGTTGTGTGACGCAGTAACATAGTTGTAATTTTTTAATAAGTAATTTGATATTTTTCTTCGTGATATTAGCTCCCTTGGGTCGCGATATTTTGATAAAAATAACTCCCTTAGGATTTATATCTAATATCAGCGAAGCGTAATATCTTTTTTAAAATGCATATTCAGCAACAACAACATCATCAGCTTCCCAAGGAGCTTTGATTTCTTTCCAGATTGTTGTATTCATCATCATATCGATATCTTTGTAGAAGTTGATTGCTCCTTCGAATCCGGCGTATGGTCCACCAACATCATAGTTGTGTAGTTGTTTCATCGGAACACCCATTTTTTGCACTACATATTTTTCTTTGATACCTGCACAGAAAATATCTGGGTGGAAGTCTTCAATCAATTTCTCCATTTCGTAATGGCTAAGGTCATCAATTACTAATGCACCTTTTTCCATTTCAGCCATCATACCATCATAATCTTCAAACTCAAATTTCTTATCAGCGAAAGCTTTCATTTCAGCCTCAGTTTTACGAGGGTTGTAACGAGTTTCGTCTTTAGTAACTTTTAGTTCTTCAATGTTACGGCTATCTGCATCAATTTTGATAGATGGAATTACGCGGCGACCTTCGTAGTCATCACGGTGACCAAACTCATAACCAGCAGCTAAAGTTTTGATACCTAGTTCCCCAAATAATTCTTGGTAGTGGTGAGCACGAGATCCACCTACGAATAACATTGCTGTTTTACCTTCAGTCTTAGGCTTCACTTCTGCAATCACTTCTTTGATAGCAGCCATTTCTTTAGCGATAACTTCTTCAACTTTAGCAGTTAAGTCTTTGTCACCAAAGTATTCTGCAATTTTGCGAAGAGTTTTAGCTGTAGCTTCTGCACCGATGAAGTTACCTTTGAACCATGGAATACCGAATTTAGTTTCCATCATTTCTGCTACATAGTTGATAGAACGGTGACACATTACAACGCTTAAGTCAGCTTGGTGAGCAGTTTCAAATTGTTCAATAGTAGAGTTACCAGACATTGTAGCAACTATAGTAAGTCCACATTCTTCAAAAATTCTTTCGATTTCGAAAGCATCTCCACCAATGTTGTATTCACCTAATACATTTACTTTAAATTTACCTTCGATTGGAGCATCAATATTACCAATAAGGTGTTTGAATAAACCGTTGTTTGCGATGTGGTGACCAGCAGATTGAGATACCCCTTTGTAACCCTCACAAGAGAATCCAAATACATTGATACCTAATTCTTCTTTCATTTGACGAGCTACACGGTGAACATCATCCCCGATTAATCCAACAGGACAAGTAGAGAAGAATGCGATGTTTTTAGGTGCAAAAATTTCAAATGCTTCACGAGCTGCTTGAGCTAGTTTGTTTTCACCACCAAATACGATGTTTGAATCTTGCATATCTGTAGAGAAGCAATACATCATATAGTTTGGATCATTTGCGTCTACTGGTTTAGTTTGGTTACGACGAGTTAACCATGAGTAGAAACCGCAACCGATTGGTCCGTGAGTGATGTTGATTACATCACGAGTAGGACCTAACACTACCCCTTTACAACCTGCATATGTACATCCGCGTTGAGTAATAATACCTGGGATAGTACGCACATTTGATTGTACTTCTGGGATTTCTTGAGGATCGTTAGAAACGATAGATTTTCCTCTTTTTTTGCCAATTTTAGATGGGTATTTTTTCAATACCTCTTCTTTCCATTTGGCGCTATCCATATTTAAATCTTTTGTTGGCATAATTCTTAGTTTTTAAACAGTTTAGCTATAAGCTAATCATTGTAAATAATCTAATTAATCTAGAGTTTCTTCTCCAGATTCACCTGTACGAACACGAACAGAATCAATTGCATCAATCACAAAGATTTTTCCATCACCACTATTACCTGTTTTATTTACATTCATAATAGTTTCTATAGCTAAATCTTTTTTGTCATCAGTTACAACCAAAGTAATCATTCGTTTAGATTTCATGCGAGGCATATCTAGAACTTCAGATGAAGCAATCATATCTGGATGATCTTTTGTTGCTTGTATATTAGGACCAACAGCTTTACCCGCTCCGCGTCCTACTATCGGCATCGCAGTGAATGAAGGAAGACCTGCTTCAGATAAAGCTGACTTAGTTTCATTCATTTTTGCGATTCGAATCATTGCAAGAATTAATTTCATAATTGTCTATTTTTAATTGTTATTCGCTTTGCGATATTTGCTCCTTTTAGTCGCGATATTAGGATATTTGTAACATAATCTGGTAAATATCGCCCGAAGGGCTAATATCTTAATATCAGCGAAGTCTATTAAGCTTCTTTTTTACCACTAGAAATAGTGTATGTTTCAACTACAGGAGTAACGAAAATTTTACCGTCACCAAATTGTCCTGCTTCTGAAGAACGAGCTGAACCAAGGATAGTTTCAATTACGAAATCTTTATCTTTTTCAGGAATTGCAATTAATAAAAGATCTTTAGGAAGTTCGTCGTAAGTTACATTACCTACTTTCAAACCGCGTTGTTTACCACGACCGAAAACTGACATTTTAGTTACCGCTGGGAATCCTGCATCAAATAATGCTTTCATTACAACTGGAGATTTTTCTGGACGAACAATAGCTCTTAATAAATACATAGTTTTTTCCTCCTAATTTTTTGAATTAATTTGTTGTTTTGTTAGTCTTTTAGAGATAAGATATTTGCTCTCCGAAAGCTTTTTTATTACGCCCAGGAAAGGCAAATATCTTAGAAAATGTTATTATATCAGATAACGATATTAGTTCATGATACCGTAAGCAATCAACAAGTCTTCAAGCTCTTGGATTTGAAGAGGAGTTGGGATTACGAACATTTGGTTACCATCAATTTTCTTAGCTAATGCTCTGTATTCGTCAGCTTGAGGGTGAGTAGGTTCGAAATCGATAACAGTTTTTCTGTTGATTTCAGCGCGTTGAACCATGTTGTCACGAGGAACAAAGTGCATCATTTGAGTACCTAATTTTTTAGCAAGCTCTTCAATCATTTGGTATTCGTTGTCTACTTTACGAGAGTTACAAATCAAACCTCCTAAACGAACTGTACCAGCTTGAGCGAATTTAGTAATACCTTTACAGATATTGTTAGCAGCATACATTGCCATCATCTCACCAGAACATACGATGTAGATTTCATCAGCTTTACCATCACGAATTGGCATAGCGAAACCACCACATACAACATCACCAAGTACATCATAGAATACATAGTCTAATTGTTTGTCCTCATCATAAGCACCTAATTGCTCTAACAAGTTGATAGAAGTGATGATACCACGACCTGCGCAACCTACACCTGGTTCCGGACCACCTGATTCAACACAGCTAGTGTTACCGAATCCTGGTTTCATTACATCATCTAACTCAACATCTTCACCTTCATCACGAAGAGTATCCAATACAGTTTTTTGAGCTAAACCGTGAAGTAATAGACGAGTTGAATCCGCTTTAGGGTCACATCCTACTACCATTACTTTTTTTCCCATTTCTGCTAATGCAGCTACAGTGTTTTGAGTTGTTGTACTTTTCCCAATACCACCTTTTCCATAAATCGCTACTTTTCTCATTTTTGTAAATTTTAAGTTAAACCTGACAACCCATATATTAACAACCGTGCCAAAAAACAAAATAACACTTCAACAAACACGAAAAATAACATTTATATCACTGATAATCTGATAAATAAATTTTGAAAAATATTTTTATAAAAATATCATATTAAAATCTATTAAAAATAAAAGCTTACATTTTTCTACACAAAATGCAATATAGTTACCAATATGTAGGAAATAAAATTACTGTTTGGTAGTCTATTTAGAGGGCGTTTCAAGAGGATTAAAAGAAAAATAGCCTATCAATATTCAATGAAGGTAGGATGAGATTACAATAAGTGTATATTTGCAGCTATCTGTATTTATTTAATCACATTTCTATATTATGAAGAGAATAGCAAACATACTTGCTTACTTATTTTTTAGCATCCTCTTATTTGCTCAAAGCCCTAATGTAACGCCACATCACTTTGAGTGTTATGGCAACAATACCTCTGTACCACTTCCTGATGATTTCCTAGGACCAAAGTATTTCCCATACGAAGGTGGTAGTATTGTCGACTTTTACACAGATGCCGACACTTGTGTAGTATCTATGCTGTGTGGTGAGACAGGTGAGTTAAAACTGGATGAGACTTATACATTAATCACGGAGAAAAGTTCTGAGAACAGCATGTATTTTTACAGTGAAGTAAAAAACAAATATGCCAGAAAGGTAAGAACAGCTGAATACATAATAATGTATGACCACGCTAATGACAGTAGAAAAGAGATACTGGATAAGATATTTGATTACTTACAGAATAAGTATTAATAAAAAAGGTGCTGCGAAAACAGCACCTTTTTTATTAGAATTTATTTACCATTACCTTATAGGTAGGATCATCAACAATATTTACTTCAATTAGCTCTTCAGCATTTTTCAAGAGCTTCAAGCAGTCAGGACTTAGATGTTTCAATTGCACCTTCTTCCCTTCTTTATGGTAACGCTCAGTTAGTTTATTTAAAGCCTCAATGGCAGACATATCTACAATACGGCTTTCCTCAAAGTTTATTACTACTTGTTTGGGATCATTGTGTACATCAAACTTTTCATTAAAGGCTGCAATAGAACCAAAAAACAATGGTCCATATATTTCATAGTGTTTCACGCCATTCTCATCTACTGATTTGCGTGCACGGATGCGTTTTGCATTATCCCAAGCAAAAGCCAAGGCTGCAATGATTACACCTATAAGTACTGCTAAAGCCAAATTATGTAGGAATACCGTTACTAATGTTACCATTACCATTACAAAAACATCTGTTTTAGGCATTTTGGTAAAGGTTTTCAAACTAGCCCACTCAAATGTACCTATTGACACCATAATCATTAGTCCGGTTAGAGCTGCCAAAGGAACCTTTTCAATAATGCTTGAACCAAACATGATAAACATTAATAACATAACAGATGCAACTATACCAGACAAGCGAGCACGAGCACCATTACTTATATTAATAAGACTTTGACCAATCATAGCACAACCACCCATACCTGAGAATAAACCCGAAAGGATATTTGCACTACCTTGCGCAATTGCTTCTTTATTTCCAAAACCACGAGATTCTGTTATTTCGTCTACAATATTAAGTGTCAATAAGCTCTCAATAAGACCTACACCAGCTACAATAGCAGCATATGGGAAAATAATTTTCAGTGTTTCAAAATCAAAAGGGATAGCCGGAATATGGAATGGAGGGAAACCACCAGCAATAGGTGCCATATCTCCTACTGTTTTAGTATCTAATCCAAATGCTGTAACCAATGCAAAAATGGTCAAAATAGCCGCTAAAGATGCTGGAACAACTTTAGTCAGTTTAGGTAAGAAACGGATAATCGCCATAGTAACTAATACTAACCCAAGCATCATATATAATGCGTTTCCGCTTAACCAATTGCCGTCAGCATCCTGAAATTGCACTAATTGTGACATGAAAATGATAATAGCCAAACCATTAACAAAGCCATAAATAACAGGTTGTGGCACAAGACGCATTAGCTTACCTAACTTTAATGTACCTGCTAATACTTGAAGTATTCCAGCTAGCACTACTGTAGCGAAAATATATTCAACGCCGTGTGATTTGGATAAAGCTACAAGCACTACTGCTACAGCCCCAGTTGCTCCGGAAATCATACCCGGACGACCACCAAAAATAGAAGTCACGAATCCCATCATAAATGCAGCATAAAGACCTGTCAAAGGTGATACACCTGCAATAAATGAGAATGCAACGGCTTCAGGAACCAGCGCCATGGCAACAGTTAAACCTGATAAAATCTCGGTTTTGTAATTAACCTTCTGCGAAAAATCAAATAAATTTAAAACTCGTTTCATGTGTTTAGATAATAGCAATTAATCAACAAATTATATACTTACCCACACCTATATGCTATACTATAAGTGTAAAATTAAAAGGCTGCAAAGATAGGCTTTTTGAGCCTATATTTATAAACCTAAGATATTGGAGATGTTTATACTAGGCGTATCTTGAAAATCTAACATGGCGTTAATCATCTTAGCTTCAGTATACTTAGAAAGGTCAGAAGGTGTGATTCTTTTTTCTTTTAAAATGCCGTTCGCAAGCAATTCTTGGCGTTTTGTACCATTTAGGAGATATGTGTCAGGTGTGTACCAGTCAGTACCGTCAAAGAATGCAATATTGGAATATGAAGTGTCGGTCAGGCAACCATCTTTCACTATTATAATCTCGTCAGCCCCAGCTTTTTGTGCAACAAGAGTCGTTAATGCAGAGCGATCTTCATATTTCAGATGGTAATCAATATTGCCCCCATCTACAAGTTTCAATGACTTTACAACTCTAGGTATATATGCTGTAAACTCAATTGCTTCAATTGTATCTGTATATAATACACGACATTTATATACGCCATTAGTAAGTTCTTCCGGAATTTTGATTGCTTCAGCAAGATCAATATCATATATAGAACCAAAAGCTTCTCTCCTAGCCTTATTCATGCGCTCATTGTGATATTTCACATTGCACAGGCACTTATTTTCTATTTTAAGGCTTTCTACTAATCGGCACATATATTTTATTTAGCATTTCGTTATACTCTGATTCAGGATCACTAAAAGCAGTTATTCCACCACCACTTTTGTACACATATCCATCTGGAGTTTTCTCTATAAAACGAATCATCACAGCAGAATCAAGACTTTCACCATCAAACACGCCAAAAACGCCTGTATAGAAACCTCTGTCGTAATTCTCAGCATCAAGGATGATTTCCACCGTTTTTGGCTTTGGCGCACCACTGATAGAACCTGCAGGTAACAAAGTGAACATAATATCACCAATTTGTGCTTGCCAATTTTCGGGCAAACAGCCTTTAATCTCAGAACTCACTTGTAATAAGCATCCTCTATCGGTTTCTAGCTCATCTATATAGCGAAATCGGGTTACTTCCACATTTTCACTTACCATGCTCAGATCATTGCGAATAAGATCTACAATAGTGTAGTGTTCTGCTTTTTCTTTCGGATTATTGAGAATCAACTCGTGTGCATTGGGTAAAGTTGCATCAATGGTTCCCTTCATTGGGTATGATGCTATCTCACCATTTTGTATGCTTACAAATGTTTCAGGTGAAAATACCACAAATTGATCTTTATACAGTAATTTATATTTTGCTACAGCCTGATTATATACGGTTTGTAAGTCAACATTCAGACTTATAGGGGTTTGGCAGGTCAAATTTACTAAAAAGCTATTTCCCTGCTTGATATTTCGGATAACTTCCTGAATTTGAGAATCATAAACATCTTGCGAATATCCTTTATGGATAGCAGAAGTTTGCTCAGTAGCAGATTTTACCGCCTTTTCTTGTTTAGATCCGGGGATAGCAAACTGAATATCAGCAGTATCAATATCACTCAAAGCCAATACCTCTGATTGCTGTTGCTTAAAATCAATCATAAAGAAAAACGGGCGTTTCTCCTCTCCTAATTGATTCATCTTATGTATGGCTTCCTGCTTTGTTAACATAACTGCAAAGATATAGAATAATAAATGAGGAATGAAGAATAAAGAATTGTTTCAGATATTGTCATTGTATATGTGTTAGAGACGGAGCGCGCTCCGTCTGTACTCAATTTAATCGATGGTAATATATCTAAATCTCCTTTCCTGTCACAACATCCAAATACTCCCTACATAAATGTAAACTATTTAGGTATAGAAACTCTTAATTAAAACACAAATATACTAATAACCAATAAGTTAATCACATTGGCACAGTTTCTGAAATGTATAGAGAAAATTATTTACCAAAAACATTACGATTATGGACATTATGCACGACGAAACAACATTAGCTCTTGCGGCTTATGATGAAGGAAAGAAATATTTGAATACACTTTTTAAAACATTAGAGAAAAAAAGCAAGTTTACAAATGACCTTTTATATGGGATGAGTGTAATGTGCTTTGAAAAATTATTTGTAGCCTATACCGCTCATATGGGTTTTATGGCCGAACACCATATGCCAATGGCATTATATAATGAGGCAAAAAGTCTTGATAAGGATTTTCCTGAAGAATTTAGAGAAACTGCTAAACTAATGTCACAGTTTGAAAGCATTTGTTCTATGGATGGTTTTGGGTATAAGACTCCTACTGATGAGGAATTGAAAGCAATGATTGTGGGTCTAATTGAAATAGACAAATACATTGGAGATAAGATTACAGCTGAATAAGCGGATCTCATATATGCAAAAGAAAAGCAGTCAAATAAATTTGACTGCTTTTCTTTTGCATAAAGTTTGATTACTTTTGAGCTAGTTACAGACAAGATAATGATAAGTAAGTTCAAACATATTTTTTCAATCTCATTGGTGGTAATTCTATTATTACCAATGTCATTAAAGGGGTTTGATGCGCACTTACACCAACACGATAACTTTCATTGCACCTCAAAAACGGAAAAGCATTTTCATAAGCATCATGAAAAATGCCCTATTTCTAGTTTTGAGTTATCCATATTTTCTGTAGCAAAACATGTACAAACAATACAAAAGCACAATTATTTTATAAAGAAAAGTGCTATTTATGATTTTGTATACTATAACAATAGTTTAAAATATCTATTCTTATTACGAGCACCTCCAGCTTTTACAGATGAGACCATCATATCTTAAAATGATGTAATAAACTTATTTGTAAACATTTAAACTCGTAATAAAATGAAAAAAAACATTTTACTGGCTTTTCTGTGTCTTACTGTAACCTTAGTAAACGCTCAAAACCAGATAAAAGGTAAAGTGACAGATATAAATAATAATCCATTAGTTGGAGCAACCGTTGCCTTACCTGAACTTAATAAGGGAATAATCACAAATCAAAAAGGTGAATATCTTATTAATAATATTCCCAAAGGAAAAATCAAACTCCAGTTTTCATATGTTGGCTATAATACTGAAATTAAATCAGTAGATATCTCACAAGCTGAAAATATTGTTGATATTACATTAACCACTGCCATAATACAAACACAAGAAGTTGTAATTACAGGCGGTTATGTGAGTTCTCAACACGAAAATGCTGTAAAAATTGATGTATTAAGAAGCAAAGACATTGCCTTATCGGGAACGCCAAATTTTATGGAGGCTTTAACCAAAGTTCCTGGAGTTGACATGATTGCGAAAGGACAAGGTGTATCAAAACCTGTAATACGAGGTCTTTCGATGAATGATGTTTTAGTGCTAAATAATGGCGTTAGACTAGAAAACTACCAGTTTAGTGAAAATCATCCATTAGGCATAGATGAAAACGATGTAGAAAGAGTCGAAATCATTAAAGGGCCGGCTTCTTTGCTTTATGGATCTGATGCAATAGGTGGAGTTATTAACTTTATTAAAGAAAAGCCTGCCCCAGTTGGCTCTATACAAGGTGATTACCAATTGCAGTTGCACTCCAATACACAAGGAATGAATAATAGTCTTGGAATAAAAGGAGCTTCTAAAAATTTCTTTGGCGGAATGCGCTTTGGCAATAAGACTCACGCCGATTACTTACAAGGAGGTGGCGACTTCGTGCCTAATTCACGCTTTAATGAGACCACTTTCAATGCCAATGCCGGATATACAGGAAAGATAGGTACATTCAAACTCTTTTATGATTATTTCAAGCAAGATTTAGGAATGACCGTAGGAGCTGTAAATTCTTTAATTAAAGAACGAGGGCGAAAAAATGAGATTTGGTATCAAGATTTGGGGCATCAAATACTTTCATCTCAAAACAGCTTATTTTTAGGTGGGTTCAAGTGGGATATTAATGTGGCATACCAAAGTGCATTAAGAAAACTAGAAACGACTCTGGATGTTCCTTTTGTGGAGATGAACCTAAATACACTTACTTATGAATCCAAACTGTATCTACCGTCTAGTAACAAATCAGAATATATTATTGGTCTGCAAGGTATGTCGCAGGATAATAGAAACTTGCATAACAGAGCTTCACAGTTTTTACCGAATGCTGATATAAATAATATTGGATTTTTAGGTTTAGCTCAATATACTTTTTTTAAGAAGCTAAAGGTTCAAGGTGGAGTAAGATATGACATGTATAATACTGATACTTATGCATTAGGAACAGAAGGAACCAGTAATTATCACGCCCCAGTTAGCAAAGAATTATCAAACTTTAATGGATCACTGGGTGCAACTTATCATCTAAGTAAAAAGACAATACTTAGAGCCAACTTTGCGAAAGGTTACCGTGTACCCAACTTATCTGAACTTACTTCAAACGGAATGCACGGAAATAGATATGAAATCGGGAATGAGGACTTATCCCCAGAAGATTCATATGAAACAGATATTAGCATGCATTATCATGGTGATTTCTTGTCCTTTGATTTAGCTGGGTTTTACAATATAATCAATGATTATATTTATATCTCACCTACTCCAGACACCACTTCATCAGGTGTTGGGATTTATCGTTTTTCACAAACAGATGCAGTGCTTTATGGTGGTGAAGCGGGTGTTCATTTTCACCCGAAATCATTGCCATGGCTACATATAGAAGGGAACTATTCTTCTGTTATTGGTGAACAAACTAATGGTGATTATTTGCCATTTATTCCTGCACAAAAATTCCGATATGAGGTAAGAGCAGAATCAAAAAAGATAGGCTTCCTTATAAAACCATCGGTTAAGTTCTCTGTCCTAACAGCATTTGAACAAGACCACCCATCAGCTTACGAAACCGCAACTGATGGATATACACTTGTGAACTTTAGTGCGAATACTGATTTCTTGATATTTAAACAAAGTCTAAACTTAGGCATATCTGTAAATAATATCTTTGACACCCAATACTATGACCATTTGTCTACTCTAAAAGATTTAGGGTATTATAATCAAGGACGGAATGTTTGTGTCTCATTGAAAGTCCCATTTGGAACTATGTAAATAGCAATTAAAACTAAAAAAGGTTCAGCCACAAAAAAACTGAACCTTTTCTTTTTATCGTCTTTCAGGAGGACGCATATGTTCTTCCATAAATTTGATGTATTCCTCGTACTTATCTTCAGAAAGCACTTCTTTTACCTTTGCATCCCGCTCTTTGTTTAGCTCATCCATTTTTGATGGTTCTGGTCTTGAACTACTTTTATGCATTGCATCCATTTGCTCTCCAAAGTCCGTAAAGATATCCTTTAATGAAGCTTCTTCTTCAGAACTTAGTGTTAGCTTGTCAGAAATCTCTCCCACTATCCTTTCTGTCATATCCGCTGCTGATGGTGGTGTTCCGCCTCCTTTAGGTGGCTGTGCAAATAACACTGCCCCAAGCGTAAGTGCTAACACGCTGGCTAGCATTGCTCTAAATATCGTTTTCATTCTTTTAATTATTTGGTTTATAATACAAATGTATTCTCCCCAAAACCATTATACACATATAATATATGTATGGCAGTATCACCTAGACGAAAACTCATTTTTAATAGAAAAAGCCATTACGCTCTCCTACTCGCTCATCGTCGACAGATAAGTAATTTCTATTACTGAACTTGATATTTGATTTTCTTCCGGAGTCTTTGCAAATAATGCTGCCACTAGTGTAAAAACTAAAACACTCCCTAATATAATTCTAAGTACTAATTTCATTTTTGTTATTATTTACAATTTTAATGCAATTTTAGCTCACTTACTTTTCGGCATTATTTTGACAATATTACGAATTGAAGAAATTTTTCATTAATTATGATTTTATTTTCAACAATATAATAATTTCCATAGGAAAATATTATATCTTTGTAAAGGATAAATCTATAGGCAACCAACTTATTTTATTTAACATAATTATATGATTCTCTTTTGTGAATTAAGCTCCTTGTACAGATCGATAAATTCTATCGAACAGGAAATTCAGCAAAAACATGCTCTTGTAATCAATGAAGCCATGATACTCTGCCTGTTACGCAATGGAAAACTGTCATCAAAAATGATTAATGAAAAGATTGGGTTAAAAGCTACCCACTCTTCTAAACTTGTAAAGTCGCTTGAAAATAAAGATTTGATAAAAAGGACAGCCGGTGTGGAAGATAAACGCCAAATGTTTTTTGAGTTAAGCAACTCTGGAATAGAAAAAATGAAAGAAATTGCGTATCTTAGTGAGAAGCTATACACAGAAATTAAAAACGAAATAAAAAGTCTAAATCAATGAGTAAGTATTTAATTGTAGGTGGTGTTGCCGGAGGAGCAACTACCGCAGCTCGTCTTCGCCGTATAGATGAAGAATCAGAAATCATCATGTTTGAAAGAGGTAGCTATATCTCATACGCAAACTGTGGTTTACCATATTACATTGGCGATGTAATTCCAGAAAGGGATAGTTTATTTGTACAAACACCGGAATCATTCGGTGGTCGTTTCAATGTTGATGTCCGTATTGATACTGCAGTTAAAAGCATTGACCCAAAAACAAAAACGGTAATAGCTTACAACTATAAAACAGATACAACTTATACAGAAACTTATGACAAGTTAATTCTTTCTCCGGGAGCAGAAGCTGTACGCCCTCCTATCCCGGGAATTGACTCTAAAGGTATTTTCACTTTGCGTAATGTACGCGACACTGACAAAATCAAAGAATTTGTCAATGAGCAACAACCTAAAAGAGCTGTTGTCGTAGGTGCAGGATTTATTGGACTAGAAATGGCTGAGAATCTTCACCACTTAGGAATGCAAGTTACTATTGTTGAACTTCTAGACCAAGTAATGCCTCCTATCGACTACAGTATGGCAGCTATCGTTCACCAACACTTAAAAGTAAAAAATGTAGCATTTAACCTTGGAGATGGCGTAAAAAGCTTTGAAGAACAAAAAGATGGATCAGTTCTCGTTCACTTAAATAGTGGTCGCGAAATGGAAGTGGATATGGTAATCCTTTCTATTGGTGTGCGTGCAGATAGCAAGCTAGCTAAAGAAGCAGGACTAGAAGTTGGTGTAACAGGTGGTATAAAAGTGAATGAATACCTACAAACCTCTGATTCTGATATTTATGCTGTAGGTGATGCTATCGAATTCCCTAATCCAATAACTAATAAGCCAACCGTCGCATACTTAGCTGGACCAGCTAACCGTCAAGGGCGTGTATGTGCAGACAATATTGTTCTTGGAAATAAAACTAAATATAAAGGTTCAATCCAAACTGCAATTGCTAAGGTATTTGACATTACCGTTGGATCAACAGGAGTTTCTGCCAAAACTTTAAAGAAAGAGGGAATTCCATTTATAGAATCTATCACTCACTCGGGTTCACATGCAGGATATTATCCAGGTGCAATTCCATTGACTATTAAAATTGTATTTGACCCTAAAACAGGAAAATTATTTGGAGCGCAAGCAATAGGTTATATTGGTGTAGATAAACGCCTAGACCTTTTAGCTACTATTGTAAAACAAGGTGGCACTATCTATGACCTTATTGATATTGAGCATGCTTATGCCCCACCTTATTCTTCAGCAAAAGATCCTGTAAACATTGCAGGTTATGTAGCTGAGAATATCTTGGAAGGTCGAATGAAGCCAATCCAATGGGAAGAGGTTCGCAAACTTGATTTTGAAGAATTTACACTAATTGATGTTCGTGAAGATGACGAAACTGAATTAGGAACTATCCCTGGAGCTATTTGTATTCCTTTAAGTCGACTAAGAAAGAATATTAAAGAAATTCCTAAAAACAAAAAAGCTGTTGTATTCTGTGCTGTAGGACTTCGTGGACATGTGGCTTCGCGTATTTTAATGCAAAATGGATTTGATACCTATAATCTTTCAGGCGGATACAAAACATACGAGCTTTCTATCATGAAACAAAGTAATGAAGATATCTATGAAGATATTGAAGTTGTAAGAGAGCACTCAATTCAACAAAAAGCTACAGCAACAAAGTTTGTATCTAAAACTGTTAACACATGTGGAATGCTTTGTCCGGGGCCAATCATTGAGCTTAAAAAAAATGTAGATCAGTTAGAAAACGGTGGTAGCATTGAAATTCAGGCTTCTGACCCAGGTTTCCACCGCGATGTACAATCTTGGTGTAATTTGACTAAAAATAAGCTGGTTGATCTGAAATCTGAAAATGGTATTATTAAAGCCATTATAGAAAAATCGGCAAAATCAGATTCTTCTACGGCACAAATACAAGGAAAAAACAAAACTTTTATTGTGTTCAGTGATGATTTAGATAAAGCCTTAGCCAGCTTTGTACTTGCAAATGGAGCAGCTTCAACAGGAGAAAAAGTTACAATGTTCTTTACATTCTGGGGGCTTAATATTATCAAGAAAAAAGACAAACCGGCTGTAAAAAAAGACATCTTTGGGAAAATGTTTAGCATGATGTTACCATCAAGCAGTAAAAAACTAAGTCTTTCAAAACTAAATATGTTTGGAATAGGTAGCGCAATGATGCGCCACATTATGAATAATAAAAAGATTGAATCACTTGAAAACTTAATAAAACAAGCTGAAGAAGCTGGTGTTGAGTTTATTGCTTGCCAAATGAGTATGGATGTAATGGGTGTAAAACGCGAAGAGCTAGTAGACAATCTTACAATTGGCGGCGTAGCAACATATATGGAGCGCGCTGAACAAGCAAACCTAAATCTGTTTATTTAAGGAATTACCAACCAAACCAATACCTAAAAGGAGTAATATGTATTATACATATTACTCCTTTTTTATTTAGAAAAAGATTGTACATTTGATAAAACATAATTTTCAATTCGAAAACTTAAATATATAATAGCTATGAGTACAGAAAATAAAGAATTAATGCAGCAAGCTAAAGAGTCCTTAAAAGGCAAATGGGATATAGCTATTGTTACTTTTTTGGTTTATATGCTTATTTCTGGAATTGTAAGTTCAATGCACGAATTGGGATCTATTATTTCGTTAGTAATTTCAGGTCCATTTGCTATGGGTTTAGCTCATTTTTCATTAAACTTATCACGAAATCAAGAAGCTAAAATTGAACAAATATTTGATGGGTTTAAAGACTTTAAAAGAACGCTCCTAACATATCTATTAATGCTTTGGAATATCTTTATCCGACTTTTATTATTTATTGTACCGGGTATTATAGCTTCATTCTGGTACACTATGAGTTTTTATATTCTTGCCGAAAACAGAGAAATCACTCCAAAAGAAGCACTTGAAAAGAGTAAAACAATGATGGATGGATATAAATTGAAGTTCTTTTATCTTGGATTAAGATTACTTCCATTACTCCTATTATGTATTTTGACACTTGGTATTGGCTTATTATGGTTTATACCTTATACAAATGTCACTTGTGCCAAATTCTATGATGACATAAAAGAAAAAACATCGATATAGTTTAATAAAAAAGAGGATTAACAATTATGTTAATCCTCTTCTGTTTTTTAGGCTTCTACAGATGCGGGTTCGTTAGAATAAAATTTAATATCTATCTCATCTGCACCTTCTTTTTGTTCCATTTCAAACTTGCCTTTAAAAAATAATTTAACCTTGTTAAGTTTAGTAATATCAAGCAATTGACCTAACATAAGTTTTTGTTTTGATGCTAACATTTCTTTATTGAAATACACATACAATTTATTATCATCACTACTATCGTAACGAATAATATACAAGCCATGCTCTGAAAAAACCAAATCATCATAAGCATATGCTACATCTAACCCGGTTGACTCTTTCATTAAGAATCTAACCATATCCAGGTTTCTAAATTTTATATCTCCTGCTGCCATAATTATAATCTTTATTTTTATTTAAAACATACTATACCACCATTCTACTTGTTTCACATCATCCGCCTCTTCATATGTTTGGCATTTCACATGTAATAAGTTAATGGCCTCTTCAAACTCTGCTTCTTCGAAATGCATATTGATTTCTTTAAGCATTTGGTAGATTCCTTCTTTGGAACCTATATCATTGCACAGCTTCCTAAAATCAGGATCAGTGTGCACTTGCTGGATAAATATTTTTGCACTGTGGATTGACATAAGCTAATTGATTTACTTTGTACTACAAGTATCAGAAGAACAAGAATTACAAGCTCCTCCGCACAGATGAGTTTCACTTAAAGCATCATCTGCTGTTAGATTTCTTAATTCATCATGTTCGTAACTCATAATATTTGCAATTAAATCAAGACTTTCTGATTTATATACATTAATACCTAGCTTACCAAATAATGTCAAGGCCATTGGCTTCATCATAGATGTAATGATGGCTCCAAAGTCATTTTTTCTAAAATAAGAGATAATATTATCTCCTTTTTCTAAGACTTCATCTGTATGCATCCAAGTATACATTCCTTCATAACTATCATATACACACAAGTAGGGTGTGGTATTAAAACCTGGAGCTATACTGTATTTATGGTCGTTTGTATCAACAACCGGAATTGCAATTTTCATAATTACCTCCTCTTTTTTGTTCGTAAGTGGTTTTTCAAAATCAATGCCATAAATATAATCAATTGATATACAGATATTTATTTCATATTCCTTAAAATTTAATTATATAATTCCTACATATATGTATGCCTATTATCCCTATTTCTACCAAAACTCTACCATAATATCCCAATATGTAGGGATATCATTATATTGAGCAAGCTCATACTTTTGCATAACAACATAAGTCATAGTTGTAATCATTAATTGAAGTCTGCTATATTTTCGTGCTTAGGTTTATACCTAAACACGAAAAGTGGCAAACAAATACCGAAAAGACAATTTTATTTACAATCTTTGTAATTTATAGTTATAAATAAGGAAATAATGAAACAAACTATATTTTCCCCAAACAGCAAAATGGCTGATGTAATTCATCTGAATTACAATAACTTGATGCTACTTGAACGCATGAATATTAAGTTAGGATTTGGTGATAAAACAATTGCTGAAGTATGCGAAAAACATAATGTAGACAGCACATTATTTATTGTCATTTGTTCAATTTTTTCTAATCATGAATATGAACCAAGTGAATCTGACCTATTAAATATTTCTATAGATCAATTACTTTCTTTTTTAAAGAAATCTCATAATTACTACAGAAAAGTAAGACTTAAAGAAGTTAAGAATGCTCTTACTGATTTAGTAAAAACTTGTGACGCTTCTCTTGAAAAAGCTTTAGTAAGATTCTATGACGAATATTTCTCTGAAGTGGAAAAACATTTATTATATGAGGATCAAAAGGTTTTTCCATATATCGAAAACTTGCTAAAAAATGTCTCTGAACCTGGATATAACATTCATGTTTTTGAGGATAATCATGATGATGTTGAAATGAAACTTACTGACCTAAAAAACATCATTATTAAATACTTACCTGAAGCTGAAAATGATGATCTAAGAAGAGTGTTACTAGAGAAATTATTCATCTTTGAAGAGGATCTTAATCGTCATATACTAATTGAAGATAAAGTATTGATACCTATTGTTGCATACTATGAAAACAAAGCAAAATGAAATCTGAATCAGAAAAAAGAGTTTTGCTTATTGAGCCATCTACAATTGTAAGAGAAGGTCTTCGCAAGATATTTGATGAACTAAATGGGTATAATTTAGTTGCATGTTATGCGGATACTTCTCAATTACTTGAACGCTGTACAAATCATAGACCAGACATATTGATATTTAACCCAATACTGATGAGTTATCAGCAACGAACAAATATTAGAAATTTCTTCAACCTACCCTCTTCTATTCTACTTATTGCTCTTATTTATAGTCTTGTAGATGAACTTTTGTTACAACAGTTTTCTGCAACTATTAATATAAATGATGACTTATCACGCATTAGCAAGAAACTTCAAACTACAAACCTAGACAGTATTGAATCTAAACCTGAAAATGACGATTTAAGTGATAGAGAAAATGAAATTCTTGTATCTGTAGTTAAAGGGCTAACCAATAAGGAAATTGCAGAAAAACATTTTATATCTGTTCACACTGTAATCTCCCACAGGAAGAATATTATCCGTAAAACGGGAATTAAA
The DNA here is from genome assembly GCA_963662245.2 of Paludibacteraceae bacterium. Classification (GTDB taxonomy): domain Bacteria; phylum Bacteroidota; class Bacteroidia; order Bacteroidales; family Paludibacteraceae; genus JAFGVL01. Next base: position 24,185 of record CAXXVQ010000002.1, read on the forward strand.
TCAGTATCCGGATTAACTGTGTATGCACTTTTAAATAACCTCATTAAATATGAAGATGTAGAATAAAAACAACTGTATTATGGAGAAAAATCGTTGTCACCAATCAGCAGCTACAGGTGCAGTGTATGGATTAGGGTTAATTGGTGCAGCTATCTATTTTATCTCAAATGCTACAGGATTTTGGATGGGTGCACTTGGTTTTTTTAAAGCCATAGTTTGGCCTGCATATTTAGTTTACGAAGCTTTAAAAGCTTTAGGAGTTTAAAAAATAAAAGAGACTGTCCAAAAAGTAATGGATAGCCTCTTTTTTTTTGCCGTTTTCATTCAAAATCGTCAATCAAAGAAAAATTACAAATATTCAATTCTCGTAGAGGAATTGCTCCCTTCTTGGGCAGCCCCTATGTTTTATAAATCTAGTTCTTTTAATAGTGTTTCCTTATGTTTTAGCTCTTCATGAGCCATAGATATCAAAACATCTTTGTGTTTTTCATTGTTCATCTTTAATGCCAAATTCTTATACATAAAATAAGCATCGTTTTCTTTCTTAATGGCTTCCATTATTACTAAATCAACTTCTGAATAATCATTTTCTGGAAATTTTACAGCTACATAGTCAGGCATATCCTTATTTGTAAAAAAGCTTTCGTTTCCACCCTCTACCTTCTCCAGCAACTCGGACAATATTGATTCATGTCTTAGTTCATCGTTTGCTAACTGCTGCCAAATCATTCTCAATTCAACAATTTGTGCTTTTTTTGCCTGTGTTGTATAGTATAAATGCGCCTCATGTTCTTCTGTTATTGCAAAAGAAAGAATCTCATTTATCGAGTTAAATTTTAGTTCTGACATAATCTAGAATTTTTAAAATTACCTTATCATGAAGATAAATAATATAACTGAGAACTAAGATAATGTTATCCAAAATAATTAAACATATTTAGCTCTCTCATTAAACTTTGCTTATGAGTGGACTCCTGATTTGCTATATTTAATAATACATTTGCACAAACAGCGTCACCAATCTTTGCAGCATAACCTTTATACATATTAATTACACTAGCATCTCTTTTGATGGCCATCACAAGAGCCGTCTCCTCTTCATTCAAATCTTTTTCAGGAATACATAATGGTTCATGATTAAGATATTCAGGCTGCTTACAACAACAAGGTGATATTCCGGCTTTAAATTGGGCTAACATTTTTTCCATAAACACTTTGTGCTTAAGTTCATCCATTGCCAATTGTTCCCATAATACCTTGAGCTTTACTTTCATTGTTTTTTTTGCCAAGTCTGAATACAAATCTGCTGCTTTTTGTTCTTGATCAATAGCAAAAGAAAGAATTTCTTCAACTGACCTTAAATTAAGATTTTCCATAGAATTGAGATTTTGGTTTAAAATTCATGTACTTAATGGTCTAGGTTGGTTTTAACAAAAATAAGCAAATATTTTCACATTTACAACACAATAATTTAACATTTTATTTATAAATTTACATATAAAAGAGTTCCTTACATAGTTCTTTTAATATAAAAATTCAATTGCTATGAGAAGAAAAGTTTTGTATTACATGATTACTGTATTTCTTTTTTCATTCTCCCACCTAGCACTAAGTCAGGAAGTAAAAATCAATGCAGACTCTTTGCTGAAAGTTGCCACTATACTATATCAGCAAAATGATAATGTTAGATCTGTAGAACTATCCCAAAAGATATTAAATAACTATCCGGATTATACAGATGTAAAAATTCTTTTAGCACGGAATTATATGGTTCAAAGCAAATATGATGATGCAAGAACTGTATTAGATGAAGTGCTTAAGACAGAACCCCAAAATTATGATGCACATACTGCAATCATTGACTTAAATTATTGGTCAAAAAAATATGAAGCATGTGTATTATGTTCAAACTCAGCCCTCGACTACTATCCGGCTGACACTAATTTCATTCAAAGAAAAAATAAATGTATCAAAGAGAGCCAAACAAGAATGATGAGCTACTCAGATGCACTAAAAGAAACCACTTATAAGAATAAACTGTCAGTTGCGTATGTTAATGATTACGCCTTCAATGACATTCCAACATCTCACCTTGCATATATAGAGTACGCAAGACAAATGGAGCGTGCAACATTAGTAGGTAGATTTAATTACGCAAATAGATGGGAACAAGATGGCTATCAAGTTGAAGCGGATGCATGGTTAAAAACCACTCCTGGAAGTTATGCTTATTTAAATGCAGGTGTTTCTGATAATACTGTATTTCCAAAATACAGAGCCGGTGCCGAATATTATCAAGCATTACCTAATAAGTTTGAAGTTTCCCTAGGAGCTAGATACCTGTTCTTTGATCCTGACAATGTATTCATTTATACACTATCTGGAACAAAATACATTGACACCTATATGTTCTCTGCAAGAACTTATGTTACTCCTAACGACAGCAATACTGCTGTAACAGGTTTATTTACGATAAGATGCTATACAAGTGATGTTGATTTCTATGGGATTCAGTTCAATCTAGGTGTTGATCCTGATTTGAATTCAAACATTGCTACAAGTGGCAATTATTATATTAACACTGTAGGTGTCAGAGTTGAATATAGAAAAACCATAGCCCCTAATTGGCAAACAACCATTTATGCGGGATATGAAAGACAGGAATATTTAAACAATCAATTTAGAGATGTTGTTACTGCCCATATTATTTTATCATACTTATTCTAAGAAAAATTATGAAGATTCTATTATGTGATAAAGAGAACATTATCCTAAAACTTTTATCTAGAGAATTAAGTGAGTACGGATATGAAATGCTGACTGCAAATAACGGCTTTGATGGTATGAATATGGTGCGTAAACATAAACCAGACATTATTATTACAGACTTATTCTTACCTCTAGTTAATGGACTAGAATACATCGAAATGATTAGCAAAGAACTACCTAATAGTGATATTATCGTTTATTCTGATGTTATCGCCTCAAATATGGTGGAACAATGCTATCGATTAGGTGCAAAAGATGTTATTCCAAAACCCATAGATCCTAAACGGTTTATTTTGAGACTTAAAAGACTTGAATTCACGACATAAAAACTGAGATTATGTATAATTACACAAAACTGATAATTAAAACCACTGCAAGTTTTATCATTGTTATGGTATTATTAATTGCAGGTGCATTCATGTTTAGAGAATGGATATTTTCTCAACAGTATTTACAAGAAAACGCATTTTTGAAAGCTGCCGGTGAAGGTTATCAAAATATGATGACATACTTTATAGGAGATAATCCACCTAGAAATATTGCTATTAACTACATTTTTCCATTTGTTTTGTTTTTCATGTCCGTTTCTATATTAAGTATTATTTCATTAGTTTTTTTACTTATTAGCAGAAGAATATACAAAAGCATTGCATTAAAAAGAAGAATGAAAAAAGTTGATGTAATACAAGACCTTATCCTTGACTATTTATATGAACCAGACACTATTACATTTGAAACTTTAAGAGGAGAAAAGAAAAAACTAGTTATTGGTGAAATGGTTCATCTATATGGTTTTATTATTGGAGAGAAAGCCGAGATGCTTAAAAAACTGTTTAAAGATCTTCGATTAGACAGATATGTTGCTAAAAAGATTAATTCTATTTTCTGGGATAATAAGCTGAGGTACATCAATGTAGCAACGGCCATGGACTTAGCTAACTTGATATTTATCATAAAAAAATATGTAAACTCAACTAACTGGCATGTGAGAGATGCAGCACAATTATCTTTATTAAGACTTGACAAGAAATATTCATTTGATTTCCTTAATAAAGTACACAGAAAAATTTCTGAATGGCAAGAAACTCAAATGTACCATTTGATTGTCAAAGAATCTATCCCAGTTGATGATTTTAGTAAATACTTACTAAGCGACAATGACTCTGTAGCTATTTTAGCTCTAAAACTTATGGAGGATTTTGAACAAAGAAACCATAGTGAAAAGATTATTAAACTACTAAATCACAAGAACTATCATGTGAAAAAACAAGCATTAAAAGCAATTATTGGATTAAATATTAAAGAAGCAGAAAGGACTATAATAAACTATTATCCAAATGAAAAAACTTCTATACAGATTCTATCAATAGAAGCTCTAGCTAAATTCAACACACCTAATGCGTTAGCGTTTATTAAACATCAACTTCCAAGCAATAATTTTGACATTAACAAGGCTGCAATTAAATATTTAAGCAATAATGCTAGAGAGGAAGTGTTATCTCAAATCAAATGGAATAGCGATATTGAGCAAATTGTAAAGCATGTAAATAACAAACAATTAGTATAGATTATGTATGTATTTGAACAAATATTAATATACCTGATTTTGGCCTTTACAGTGATTCTATGTACAACTTATGTATTATTAGGATTAATTTCAGCCTATCAGTTGTCGTTTTATAAGAGGACAAATAAAAATGTTGATTACAACACAATTTTATCTTCTCCTCATGCGCCCGGGATTAGCATTTTAGCTCCCGCTTACAATGAAAGTGCAACTATTATTGATAATATTAAGGCCTTGCTTTCTATACACTACAATAAGTTTGAAGTTATTGTAATTAATGATGGCAGTAAGGATGATTCGTTAGAAAAAGTGATAAAAGAATTTCAACTAGAAAAAGTTGAATTTGCAGTAAATCATAGACTAAAATGTAAAGAAATAAAAGGAATATATAAATCTAAAGACAAAGCTTACAAGTTTCTTACCGTTGTAGATAAAGAAAATGGAGGAAAAGCTGATGCTTTAAATACTGGATTAAACATTTCGGAATACGGTTTATTTATTGCGATTGATGTCGATTCTGTTATTGACCCTAATGCATTACTTAAAATGGTAAAACCATTTATGGATACCCACAAAGAAAGAGTTATTGCAACTGGTGGTACAATTAGAATTGCCAATTCATGTAAAATCGAAAATGGACATATTGTTGAAATTAATGTTCCAAAAAATATCTTAGCAAGATTCCAAGTGGTAGAATATACGCGTTCATTCTTAATGGGTCGTATAGCATGGAGTAAATTGAATGGGTTATTATTAATTTCCGGTGCTTTAGGCCTATTTGATAAAGATATTGCCATAGAAGCTGGCGGGTATGACTCTAATCTTGTGGGTGAAGATATGGAACTTGTGGTAAGAATGCGTCGCTACATGTATGAAAGAAAAGAAAAACATCTTGTAGAATACATTCCTGATCCATTATGTTGGACAGAGGTACCAACAAACTTAAATACCTTGGAAAGACAACGCAACCGTTGGACAAGAGGAACTATGGAAAGCTTATTCTCTCACAAACGATTATTCCTTAACCCAAGATATGGTTCATTAGGAATGATGGGTTATCCATATTGGTTCTTCTTTGAATGGCTTGCCCCAATTTTAGAGGTAGTTGGTTATATTTACTTTGCATACTTAGCATTTATTGGTGCTATTAACTGGCCTTTCTTCTTGTTATTATTTGCTTTTGCTTATACATTTGGAGTATCATTCTCAATCTACTCTTTGATGTATGAAGAATATAGCTATCATAAGTATAGAAATTTAGGACAAATATTAAAATTAATCTTGATTGCATTCTTTGAACCTATTACATTCCATTATATTCAATTAGTATATGCTATTAGAGGAAACTTTTCATACTTAGTTGGAAATAAAAGTTGGGGAAATATGGAACATCATGGCTTTAAAGATGTGAATAAGAATAAGAATAATGAAGTAAATACAGCAGCACCTGTAGCTAACTAAAAATAGACGAAACAACTTCAGAATACACGAATTGTAGTTATAATATTACATTCGTGTATTCTTTTTATATACCAACAGTAAATTCTTTTAAAATTGTTATTTAAAACCTATTAAATCAGACTTAGATATTAATATTTTGGGTATTTTTACGCAACATAAATATATGTAAACAGGCGTATGAGAACTATTTTAGCACATTATCTAAATCTTGACTCAGAAATAGATAAACATGAAATTATTCATGAAACAATTGAGAAAGGCGTAATATTTAAAGGCACTAACCTTTGGATCCTTGTATTTGCCATTTTAGTAGCTTCTGTTGGGCTTAACATGAACTCTACGGCAGTAATTATTGGTGCCATGCTTATCTCCCCACTTATGGGACCTATTATCGGTATGGGTTATAGCATCGCTACATATAATTTCCCACTATTTAGAATTGCTGTAAAGAATTTCACATTCGCTGTAGTAGTCAGCTTAATTGCCTCTACATTTTACTTTCTTATAAGCCCTGTATCTACTGCTCACTCTGAACTTTTAGCTCGTACCAGCCCAACTATATATGATGTGCTAATCGCATTCTTTGGTGGAGCTGCCGGTATTGTTGCTATTAGCAGTAAAAACAAAGGAAATGTAATTCCCGGTGTTGCTATAGCTACAGCCTTGATGCCTCCCTTATGTACCGCAGGTTATGGATTAGCAACCGGACAATTGACTTATTTCTTCGGAGCAATTTACCTATTTACCATCAACACAGTTTTCATTGCGCTGGCATCATTGTTTATTGCACAATTACTTAAGTTTCCAATCTTAACTATTCTTGAACCGGCTAGAAAAAAGCGTATCAACCAATGGATATCAAGCGTCATTACCTTAACTCTTATTCCAAGTATCTATTTCGGATATAGCCTTGTGGCAAAAGAGAAATTCAATGAAAATGCAAATAAATTCATCAAGGAAGTCAGCATTTATCAAGATCAATTTTTACTACAAAACACTGTTGATATCGACAAGAAAAGCATTTCCTTAGTTTATGGAGGTACTACAATCTCTGAGATTCAAAAAAATGACATCAAAAAAATTGCTACTGATGATTATAACATCGATAGTTCTCGAATTTCTTTTAAACAAGGGTTCTCACTGGACAAGATGAGTGGAGCAAATTCTGATATCGCCTACTTGAAAAAAGAGATGTTTAAAATGAACACCTTGATAAAAAATCAAGATGTAATACAACTCAATCCAAATGACATCAAACAACTTTTCAAAGAAGTTCAGGCTATTCATCCAGAAATATACTCTTGTGGTTTAACTGAAGGATTCTCGGTGAATAAGGATAGCAAAGAGGCTAATAAAAGCACGGTCGTGTTAATTACTCAAGACAGTATTAAGCTTTCTGATCAAAACAAAACGAACTTAAGACAGTTTATTAAGGCAAGATTAAGAAAAGATGATGTAAGAGTCATTTTCAGATAACATGGCAAACAAACCTCACAAAACCAACGCTGCCCGCATTCTCGACCAACAAAAGATAGTTTACAAACTTGTTCCTTACGAAGTAGATGAATCTGACCTTAGTGCCATTCATGTAGCGGAACAACTAGGCGAAGACATCAACCAAGTATTCAAAACCATTTTACTTCGTGGAGATAAATCAGGGGTTTTTGTTTGTGTGATACCAGGTGATGCAGAAGTTAACCTAAAGCTAACAGCAAAGGTTTCAGGCAATAAAAAAGCGGAAACAGTTGCCATGAAGGAACTACTTCCGCTTACGGGTTATATTCGTGGGGGCTGCTCTCCGCTAGGCATGAAGAAGCCCTATCCTATTTACTTACACGAATCCGCCTTAGCTCAGCCTCATATTTACATAAGTGCCGGACAAAGAGGTCTGCAAATACAATTATCGCCCTCAGATTTGATTAAAGTAGTAAATGCAGTTACTTGTGAATTAATATAAAAAAAGCCTGAACAAAAATTCAGGCTTTAATCTTATTTGACAAGTACTTTTTTCCTAATCGTATTTTCATTTGTAGTTACAATAACCGTATATATCCCTGGTGAACTTCCTTGCATTGGAATAGACATATTTCCGGTAGAATTTTCAGTAAACACTGTCACTCCATTAATATCAAAAACATGAATTTGATAACTTGAGTCAATATTTATGACATCAATACTATTAGATGCTGAGTTTAAATATACTGCTACATTTTCATTTGAAACTATTTCTATATCAGTTGACAAGTTAACTTCTAAATCAAGTTCATCTATTTCATAAGCATAATATGCATTTACAATTCCCCAACTATAACCTGATGGCATTGCTAAGGCTTTAAGCTTATAAGTACCGGCAGGTACATCATTGGACACTGAACAATTTAAACTTACTGATTTTGTATAAGCTGAAGAAATGGTAACATCACTTGATGAACTATATGCCCAAACTTTTAAAATTGAATCATTACTATCAACTAGGCCTACACCTAATCGTCCTACAAAATTTTCTGTGAAAGTATCCCAGAAAGTAATATTTACAAAGAAATTTTCATCATAACCTACTTTAGACTTTGTTGTAACCATGTCAGTATAAGTAGTAAGTTTAGGTACAATTTGATTTTTTATATAAACAGTTTTCTCTACTGATACTCCATAATGCCCAACAACTGGTTTCCAACTATCATTCTCATTTAAACGATAATAAGGTTTTACCGTATAGTTACCCATATTAACTTTATACGAACACTTACAAGTTATTCTTTTATACCTAGAACGACTAGTACTCAAATCTACAATATCAGAAGTTCCTAAGAGCTCAACAATACTATCACCTAAACAAAGAAAAACACCTAGTTCTCCTGTAAAATTATTTAAAGCATTAATATTGCTATAATATGCAGAATATGAGAAACTTTCTTCTTTTTTTACAGAATCCTTTGAAATCTCATTATCATAAGCATTATTAATCCGGACTCCAAGGGGTGTATCAACACCACCTTCATTTGGTTTTATATTTACCAAAACTCTTTGATTAGAATTATAACCATCAGTTCCCGGCAACAATAAAGCATTGCTGGCATAATACCCATCACTGCTACCACCCCAGCCCCAATTAAAATGAAAAAAGCCATTTGCATTATACCCATCACAGATAAATGCATGCCCACTAACTATTTTATCTGCACTAAACAAAATCGGTCTAGATGCATTCAATTCTTCTTTCAGCATGCTTTCCCAACTATCATTAGAAAAATACACTCTTTCATAAGTTGCAATTGAACGATCATAATTAAAAACCGTAACCAAAGCTTGGGCTGCGTCCATAAATAAAGCTCCTGAACTATATGCATAATCCATATTAACACTAATACCACAATCATACATTAAATTCGCCACTGCATTTTTCTCAAAAACAGTTGAAGTACTTAGATATTGATTAGTCATATTAGACCAGTCATAGGTTTCATATTCTTTAGAAGGAATAGATATGCTTTCCGTTTCTGTTGTATAAGCCACACTACTTCCATTACCCTTTGCTGGATAATTATAATAATTCATTAATTGAGCCATTGCTGTTGCTACACAACCCGTAGCAGCTCTAGCCGCACCATTATAATATGGACATAAATCATTATAAGGACTTGTTTGATTCCATTGAGTTTCAATCAAAGGATTCACTGATGTTGTTGCCAATCTTAAGCTAACATCTGAAGTACTTTCAGCCTCAGTCCATTCTTGCAAAGCTTCTTCATCTGGAGTTAAGCCTGAATTTATAGCATTGAAAATCTCTTCGTTATATCCTTCAAGCCATGATTTGCAATTATCAGGAAGTTTATTAAAATCAAAACTACCTCTTGTAGAATATCCTAGAATTGGACGAACAACATTATCTGCTCCTACAATTACAAAGCCCTCAGCACCGTCAAAATTATAGACATAAAAGCAAGACACTGAATCAGTAGAACTTTTAGCTGATCTTAATGATGATTTTTTATTTGAAACATATGACAGTTCAGGTGATACTGAAATTGCAGATCGCAAAGTTCCAGTCTGATGAATGTTCTCAAAGAAAGTTTTTGCAATGTTTGCAGCCTGTTCTTTAGATACTTTTTCTGCTTTAACCAAAGCAGACACACTCATTAACAAAAGCGATAGTGTGATTATTCTCTTAAATGTTCTTTTCATAAATGTGTTTATAGTTGTTAATTGCAAATTTAAACATCTAGGTATTTAAACTAGACTACAAAGAGAATATTTAGAGATAATTAACCAATTATTAATTGAGTAATGAATTTAGGGTTAAAACCCATATTCGCAGACATAAAAAAACCGTCGGTTGAAACCGACGGCAATGAATATTCTCTTCGCAGATAATTATTAACTATTAATTTTTAATTATTAATTGAGTTAATCTCCTTCACTTTCCCATTTTTCAACTCAATTTTATGCGTAATGCAGCTAGGCACTTCATCAGCCGCATGTGTTACATAAATCATGGTTGTGTTAAGCTTTTCGGCAATCACATCAAGCAAATGCGTAAAGCGTTGCGTGTATTCATAATCTACCCCTTGGCAAGGCTCATCCAAAATTAACAAGGGCGGATTCTTTATCAAAGCCCTTACAAGCAATAACATGCGCTGCTCGCCAAGAGAAATCTCAGCAAACTGTTTCTTGATTAAATACGATAAGTTCAAGGCTTCCAGCCATTGCTTAGCCATATTGGTTTGATGAATGGAGTTTGCTGACGAGAAACCAATCTCTTCATTAAAGCCTGACACCACCACGCTTAGGCAATCCAGACTATGCTGCATGCTGAAGTGATGCCCTGTCAACTTGGTTTGGCGCATAAAGTACAGGTGCAGCTCGGGCGACACAAAGCCAATCTTCTGCTTAATTTCCCAAACAGACTCCCCGTTCCCACGCTTATTGCCAAACATGATAACATCATTGGTATATACTTGCGGATTATCGCCCGTAATCATGCTTAGCAGCGTAGATTTCCCCGAGCCGTTATGCCCCGAAAGCAACCAACGCTCATGGTCGCGAATGGTCCAGTTGATATCCGAAAGCAAAGGCTCGCCAAGGCTTTTTATATTCACATCGGTAAGTTTTACCACATTGCCGTATTCCTGCAAATCCGATTCCAGAGGCAAATCCAAGTCTTGCGCATTTAGCTTCGCAAAAGGATCTTCGGCTTCCTGCGTGTAGTCGTGATAAGGCGTAACTTGCTTGATAGTTCCTTTACTCATTTCCACCAAACGATCAGTACAGGTAGGGATATCTCGTTTATTGCCCACTAGCACTATTGTTTTGCCAGCGGCTTTTAACTCCTCTAGCTTTTCGTGCAGAATGGCTCTGGATTGCACATCCAGTCCGAGAAACGGCTGGTCAAAAATATATAAGTCAGCATCCGACATTATTGCCGACACCAATTGCACACGCTTGCGTTCGCCATTGCTTAGCAGCAACAACTGTCTGTCTAGCAAATAATCTACCTTAAGGCTCTCGATTAAGGCCTTCAACTTAGCATCATCTGCCCAAGTTTCGGCATTGATATGCAGCTATTCGGCTGTGGTAGGCACTGCTCTACCCTCGAAATACTCATAACGCTGACTGTAGTAAGTATGGCGCATGCCCGACGCTGCGAAGAAGTTATCCTGCTGCTCCACAAAAGCCGTCGTAACACCCTCTGCCACCTCAAACACGCCATGATGATGCTCCACCATTCCTGCAAACAATTTCCCCAGTAAGGTCTTACCACAACCCGATGGTCCCATTACCGTAATCAACTCTCCCTGCTCCAACTGAAACGAAATATCGTGCAGCACCACGGTTCCTTCCAGTTTTACTTCTGTCTGTTCTGCATGTATGATTGTCATAGCTTGAAAATTTTGAGCAAAGGTAGATGATTTTTCACCACAGAGGTACAAAGGGCACGGAGAAATATAAGTACAGACGGAGCGCGCTCCGTCTCTTCAAAGATATTAAACAACAAAGCCGATGAATTAAGTTTCATCAGCTTTGAGATTTTATCCTAAATCCTGTATTATCTATTCTAAAATTAGGGCTTCATAAATGTTTTTCGCCCATTCATTTATATTTTTATGGTATGTTTTTTCAATTCTTCCTTCAGAAACTCTAAATAATAACTTTGGTTCTGCAAAATCAACAGAATTATCATACACATACAATCGATCTACGATACTAGCTAAATAAGAACAATTTGCTATAGATTTTGAATATCGTGAAATTATTTTGGGGATGGGAACATCATGACCTCCCTCCATTACTCGGGATGCAATGCGGCTTGCATTAATAGAAGGAGAATCTGTACCAACAAAAAATAATCGAATAAAATACCCGGCATCCTTAGCTCGTTTTATATAATCCAATTTGTCATCAGCAGACAATACTGTTTCAAACAATACCCCTTCCTTATCTAACAAACATTTTTCTCGCAAATCGGCAGCAAAATGTGCAGCTTTCATTACCGCATCAGGTGAGTTCCAATCACCAAACATATCTTTGGCTATATTATCCGGATTTATATATTGGCAACCTTCCACCCATTCATGTTCCAATATTTTCCATGTGATGGAAGTTTTACCGGAGCCATTGGGTCCTCAATTATTACTAATTTAGGCTTTCCCATATATATTTATTTTCGTTTTGATAAACATAACAAACGAAGTTCTTCCTGAAATCGAGTATTAGCCTCTTGAAACCTTTGCTTTGCTTCATTAGAAACCTCTTCCATCAATTTCTTCAACTGACTATCCGATGGTTCTTTATCCGACAAAAATTTATAAGAATTTAAAATTACCTTACTCATATTATCTATATTTTTAACTTACACAAAGATATGAAAAATCAGATGAAGAACACAACTGATACTACAAACCACAACCCGATGGCCCCATTACGCATATCAACTCTCCCTGCTCCAACTGAAACGAAATATCGTGCAACACCACGGTTCCTTCCAGTTTTACTTCTGTCTGTTCTGCATGTATGATTGTCATAGCTTGAAATTTTTGAACAAAGGTAGATGATTTTTCACCTCTGAGGCACAAAGGGCACGGAGAAATATAAGTACAGACGGAGCGCGCTCCGTCTCTTCGAAAGAACAAACCAAATTTAACTATGACTCTTAGATAGAATTAATATATTTGTGGATAGAAAAAATAGGCTTTATCATACATACTCTACCATATTGGTATGTATTGTATGATTTTGTCATACATATAAACTAGTTATGCAAAATTTTAGAAACAACCATATCTCGTTTTAAATATTGAAAACATATAGAATGAAATATCTAAAATCCCTTTGTTTAATAATTATGTTTTCAACTGAAATCATTAATATTTATGGGCAAAATAACTGTGAGGTTGAGTTTAATGTAAATATTAAAAGAAATGACACCATTACTATATTCAGTATTGATAAAAAAACAAAGAAATATTGGACTCAAAATAAATTTGAAAATATTTGTATTTATATGATGATTGATAGAAGTCTTATTGGTTATTCTCGAATTAATAAAATTAAAGATGTGATAATTAACGATGGTGAGGATTTCTACAACGACTCAACTTTAGATAAATTAAATTTAACCTACAGTAATTTATGGATTGAAAATAAATATCTAAATACTGACTTTGACGAATGGGTATTTTTGTCTAATGAAACATCTCTAAATAATTTAAACATACCTTTTCTATATTCGAAACCATCAACTATCTCAGATAAAAAAGCGATTAACCCAAAAGATTATTGGGAAATTAAGAATGACAATTCAATTAGAACACTTTACAATATTGAAACTCTTGAATGTTCTGGTAAATGGTTAAAAATTAAAATTAAAACAAATAAAAAAGAAGAAATTGGGTGGATGCCTTGGTACAACTTCTGCCCTAATATTTTAACAAATTGTCATCATTTGCCAGTAGACGGAGTAAAAAACGAAGAATAAACTAAAAATCGAGTAGGTAAAGGGGAGTCTCACCCCTAAACCTCTCACAGAACCGTGCTTGATAGTCTCCCATCACACGGCTCTTCATAATAAAAGACTACGATTAGGGCATAAAGCCGACTTTCCAATGTTCAAACATGTAGGGGTAAGACTTTGCAATACCCTGTAAATGCTTGTAGGCAAAGAACCAGTGTTTACGCCTAAATCTGCGATATTTGTTGCTTACCCATCGGGCTAATCGCTTGTTCAAGTCACGAAATAGATGTCGCAACTCTGACTTGCGGAACTTCGAGTAATAGTTTAACCAACCCCTAATTTTGGATTTGAGTAACTCTCCTACCCTGCTTAGGCCAAAGTATGTCCAACGATGTATTTTGAGCTTTCGCAATACTTCATTGATTCGGGCTATACTTTTATGACTAATGGCTGGGCTAAAACCCAGCATCAGTCTTCCACGCTCTTGGCTGATTCTTGGTTTGAAAGTAAACCCCAAGAAATCAAACTTCTGATAGTGAACCTTAAAAGGTGGTTGTTTCTTTTGGTTACCACGACAATACACAATCTTTGTCTTGCTTTTGTTTACTTCCAACTTGCAAGCTTTAAATCGTTCTTTTATCGCTTCCAACAAGCGAAGTGCTTCTTTGATATGCTGGCAATGAACCACAATATCATCGGCATATCGCTCGAACACAACTTCCGGATTCCGTTTCTCAATCCATTTATCAAACACCACATCTAAAAAGATATTTGCCAATATGGGGCTGATTACTCCGCCCTGTGGCGTACCTTTTCCTTGTGGGTGTTTAATGTTTCCATCGGGCAACTGGATAGGTGCTTGCAGCCATCGCTTGCAATACAGTAAGATATGACTCTTGTCTGTATGCCAGTTTACGGCTTGCATAAGTAACTCATGGTCAATATTGTCAAAGAAACCCTTGATGTCAATGTCTATCACCCAACTGTATTTCATACAGTTGATGCGACATTGCTCTACGGCTTGATGGGCAGATTTATTTGGTCGATATCCAAAGGAGTTATCGCTAAATGTTTTGTCTACCATATTTTCCAATTCCGTTGCTATTACCTGTTGGGCTACGCGGTCTATTACCGTTGGTATGCCCAAGGCTCGCATTTTCCCATCGCCTTTGGGGATTAGGGTTTGGCGTACTGCTTTTGGAAAGTAACTGCCGCTTGCCATTCTGTTCCACAATGGGTACAGATACTTGCGTTTTTGATTATCTACCTTTTCGATGCTGATATTATCAACGCCTACGCTTCCGCCATTGGCTTTTACTCGTTTAAAAGCCTGCATGATTTGCAACTTACTTATCGGTTGCGTCTTTTGTTCATCTTCAAAAATCATCCTTAAAATGAATCTAAGTTGTTATACAATTTTGAACTTATTATGTGAAGCCCTTCGCTCGTCCCGCATTTCTGAGGGTCTCTCTTGGATATGTTCGCTACTACGACTTCATCTGCCACAATACTGCACTTCGCTACTTTTGGCGTTTCCCGTTACGGGTTCTCCACCGTTTTGCTTGGCATTGCAGTATTGCTTCTCCTGTTCCTTGAAAAAGCCCAAACATAGTTCTTGCCCTCTTTATGCCGTGCGGTGTGTAAGCGTAAATCAGGTTAGCCCTTACACTTGTATCTCTCGAGGTCGCCCCCCTCTCGATTTTACCACAGTAAAAGTTATTTTCGACACTTCGATAAGGGTTCACTTGCGTTCAACTCCTATGCTCATACCATACAAAGCCTCGCCATACAACCGACTGACTTTGCCTTAACCTTGACGCTCAATACCACACCGTGAAAATGCAGCACCTCAAGGCGGTTTGGTAAATCTGCCTGAACAGCCTTTACCGATAGTCCATCTTAACCCTATTGTTGGTGGTGAGTCCTCTACCTTACCCTTTGCTTTTCGGGGAGTAGCTCGTTGCTTTTACAATAGAAATTTAAAAACCCTATCATCTTTTTTCAAAGTTATGTTACCTTTTCAAAGAACTTTTTGATATCTTCGTATCCTAAGGTAACGCAGGACACACAACAGCTTGTAACAACCGCATTCTAAGACATAAGCAAGAAAAAAGGCAATTATTTTTAGATTAAGTTTAATGTTTATTTTCTCTATTTTCTAAATACAAAGGCACATAAATTCTCAGGATCTGTCAAGGGTGAATAAACAGCTCCTACAAGTCGCTGCCCTTGCCAGAACCCGACAATTTACAACGAGAAGTATTTAGAAATCAGAAGAAAAAGAAATATGTTATTTGGGATTATGCCCCTCAGTGGCGCAAGTCTGCGACCTCTGCCTAAAACAGAAATAGTTTGTAACTATATCAGTTGAAAACTGATTAAATTTCGGAATCCATTTACCGCATCGCTCAAGCTTAAACTATGGGTGTAGCAGATTTAGTAGAGAACGGAGCGCGCTCCGTCTCTACGGGAAAATCATTACCATAAAACACAATAAAGCCGATGATCACAAAATCATCGGCTTTGTATTTTAAATCCATATTCTTTATTCCTCTTTCCCGATTCTCTACGCTGCTCGGGATTAGTTCAACCAACAATTTTCAGTTCATTAGCATTTCTGAAAATTGGGTTTCACTAACATTCTTAATTTTGCTTCACTTTCATTACCTTTGCAGTCTTAATTTTTCACTAGTTACTATTAGCTAGTAACTGTTTACTGAATCATGATTGATCATTCTATATTTGAAGATAAAAAAGTAGCCTTCCACACGCTAGGTTGTAAGCTGAATTTTGCTGAGACTTCGGCAATTGGTCGTAGCCTATCAGAGCAAGGCTTCCGCAAGGTAAAAGCGGGAGAACAAGCCGATATTTGTGTGGTAAATACCTGCTCGGTTACTGATATGGCAGACAAAAAATGCCGCCAAGCCATCTCTCGTTTTACTCGCAAGCACCCTAATGCCTTTGTAGTTGTCACAGGCTGCTACGCGCAGTTGAAACCCGAGGAAATTGCAAACATTCGCGGGGTAGATTTGGTACTTGGAGCTAATGATAAGTTCGACATCGATTTATACACAAAAGACCTTCATAAAAAGAAGCATGCCGAAGTCTACAATACGAAAATCAATACAGTAAAAGACTTCCACCCCTCTTGCTCAAGCGACGACCGCACACGCTTTTTCTTAAAGGTGCAAGATGGTTGTGATTACTACTGTACTTACTGTACTATCCCTTATGCTCGCGGTCGTAGTCGCAGTGGCTCTATCGCTCAAACGGTAGAACAAGCCAAGCTTGCCGTAAGCGAGGGCGCTAAAGAAATTGTACTTACAGGAGTAAATACAGGTGATTTTGGTAAAAATACGGACGAAAACTTCTTCCAACTCATTCAAGCTTTGGACGAGGTAGAAGGCGTAGAACGCTATCGCATTTCCAGCATTGAGCCTAACTTGCTTACGGATGAAATAATTGAGTTTGTAGCAAAATCGAAACGCTTTGCCCCACATTTCCATATTCCGTTGCAGTCGGGCAGTAATGATGTATTGCAACTAATGAAGCGCAAATACAATTGTGAGTTATTTGCCGAGAAAGTAGCAACAATAAAGCGTGTGATGCCTCATGCTTTTATTGGTGTTGATGTAATTGTGGGTACTCGTGGCGAAACTGCTGAGTATTTTGAAGATGCACGCCGGTTTATTGAGAGCTTGGATATTTCACAACTACATGTGTTTAGCTATTCTGAGCGTGCAGGCACAAAAGCACTGGAAATTGAGTACACAGTAGATAATGCTGAGAAAAAGCACCGCAATGAGGTATTGCATCGCATGTCTGATAAAATGACACTGGTCTTTTATCAAGCACAAATTGGTCGCGAAGCCAAAGTGCTGTGGGAATCTACCAAGAAAGCCGAAACGATGCACGGTTTCACTGAAAACTATGTACGAGTGGTTGCTCCATATAACAAGGATAAAATCAACACCGTAGAAACTGTCGTTTTAAAAGAATTATCAAACGAAGAAATTATCTCGTTAACAATATAAATCATTCCAAATTATTGATTTCAAATTCCAAATTGACTTATAATTTGAAATCTGAAATTTTAAATTTGAAATTACATTCATGAACTTCGAACTTCAACATACCGACCCGCAATCAAAAGCCAGAGCAGGAAAGCTAACCACCGATCATGGTGAAATCCTTACACCTATATTTATGCCGGTGGGTACAGCTGCCAGTGTAAAAGCTGTACATCAGCATGAATTGCGTGACGATATCAAAGCGCAAATCATTTTGGGTAATACTTATCATCTGTACCTGCGTCCGGGCATGGACACAATAGAAAAAGCAGGCGGACTACATAAATTCAATGGCTGGGAAGGCCCGATACTTACTGATAGTGGTGGCTTTCAAGTTTTTTCACTTTCTGGTCAGCGTAAATTGAAAGAAGAAGGAGCTCATTTCCGTTCGCATCTTGATGGTTCTAAGCATCTATTTACACCGGAAAGCGTAATGGATATTCAGCGCAAAATTGGTGCTGATATTATCATGGCATTTGATGAATGTCCTCCCGGCAACTCAGATTTTGAGTATGCAAAAAAATCAATGGAACTAACACACCGTTGGCTTGATAGATGCGTGCAACGCTTCAATGAGACGGAACCTAAGTATGGCCATTCGCAAAGCTTATTCCCTATTGTTCAAGGATGTACCTATCCCGATCTTCGTCGTCAATCAGCTGAATATGTAGCGTCAAAAAACTGTGATGGTAATGCCATTGGCGGTCTTGCAGTAGGCGAACCGGCTGAGAAAATGTATGAGATGATTGAAGTAGTAAACGAAATCTTACCAACAGATAAGCCTCGTTACCTAATGGGCGTTGGTACTCCTCAAAATATCCTTGAAGCCATTGAGCGCGGTGTAGATATGTTTGACTGCGTAATGCCAACTCGTAACGGTCGTAACGGGATGGTGTTTACTTGGAACGGCACCATGAACATGAAAAATGCTAAATGGAAGAACGACTTCTCTCCTCTTGATGAGAATGGCACATCTTATGTAGATAAGGTGTACACGAAAGCATATTTGCGTCATTTATTCCATGCAAACGAATATTTAGCGCTACAAATTGCGTCAATTCATAATTTAGCCTTTTATTTGCAGTTGGTTACTGAAGCTCGCAAACATATTATTGCAGGAGACTTCAGCACTTGGAAAGCTGGTATTATTCAACAATTAGGACAAAGATTATAATCACATAGGATCATGCTCAAAAAACTTGATAGATATATCATTGGTAAATTTCTAGGAACATTCGTTTTATCCATAGTACTGATAATGAGTATCGTTATCATCATGGATATTACAGAAAAAATAGATAAGTTCTTTGAAAAAAATGCGCCTTTAGATGCTATCGTTTTTGATTACTATCTAAACCTGATTCCTTTCTATTTCAACATGTTGAGTCCGCTATTTACTTTCATTGCGGTTATCTTCTTTACTTCAAAATTAGCAGGTAACACTGAGATTGTAGCTATACAAGCCAGTGGTGTAAGCTATAACAGATTCCTTCGCCCCTACTTCATCTCAGCAACAATTATTGCTGTGTTTACTTTTATTCTGAGCGGATATGTTATTCCAAAAGCAAATGCTACTCGTTTAGATTTTGAAAATGAATACATTAAGCGATTTAAAACTGAAAATGTAAGCAACATTCAGCTTGAAGTAGAAAATGGTGTTATATTATATATCCAACATTTTGAATCTAGAAATAACAAAGGAATTAATATCTCAATGGAGAAGTTTGATGGTAAATCCTTAGTTTCTAGAATGACTGCACAAAGAATCAAGTGGGACTCAGCCTATACTTGGACTTTAGAAGACTATCTTATTAGAGATTTTGATGGGATGAAAGAAAATCTTCGCAGAGGAGCATCTATTGATACTACTATAAACATACAGCCTGAAGAATTATTTATAAATGCTTTAGAGAGTCCTCAAATGAATAATAATGAGCTAAGTAGCTATCTAAATAGACAAAAAGAAAGAGGTGTTGGAAACATTAAGGCTTTTGAAGATGAATATTACAAACGCTTCTCAATGCCATTTGCAGCCTTTATTCTAATGCTAATTGGAGTGACTTTATCTTCAAGAAAAGTAAGAGGGGGAACCGGTGTGAATATCGCAATTGGTATTGTGCTTAGCTTCACTTACATAATATTCTCTACTTTTAGCACAACATTCTCTGTAAATGGCAGCATGCCAACCTTATTAGCAGCTTGGTTACCTAATATTATTTTTGCTTTTATTGCATTTTATTTCTACAGAAAAGCGATCAGATAACTAAGGTCTAGACTTTTTACTATCAGTTTTAAAACGGCTTATTTCATCCTTGTTGAATTCTTTTATATTAGTGATAAGCAAGTTATACTGAATAAAGTCACCATATTGATTTACTTCATTTAGTATCCCGTTTAGCATATCTTTAATATCCATTTTGTATGGGAACAAGGCCTTAATAGTAATATAGTCCTTAAAGGGTGTGAATTCTTCTAATTCACAGTTATTGTTTCCAAATGCAAACTCCACTTCTTTACGAGTTCTTTCTACCTGAAAATCAGTAAACGCATGTTCTTCTTTAGAGAAAAAAACAATAAAGAATCTCAATTTATCTTCTCTACCACCCAAGCCCGTAGAAACAAATATTTGCTCTTCATCAGATAAAGAACGCTCCAGGTTCATCTTACATTCCTCCAAAGCAATCTTTGCAAAGTCAGATAAATAATCATCAGGTGCTTCATTGTATCTTTCAATAGTTCTATATGCATCTACATCATCAAGTGCCGCTAATGAAAGTAGTAAGCGTTTCTTAAACTCATGCTCATATTCTGGATCAAATAATGATTCCTTCTGATTCAATACAATGTCCTTATTCAAACCATCCCTCACCTTTTGAGATAGCTGAAAATATTGACTCTGTACTTCTATAGGTATAGGCGTATCCAACACATGCAGTTTTGCATGGATGTGTTGCATCGAGTTCTGAAACTTTTTATATGGATCTTCAAATTCAGCCATTATATCATTGCTTTTTTCAAATGTACGAAACATTTTGCAAAAAAAAAGCTCGAAAATTTCTTTTCGAGCTATATTTTCAATTGAGAAGAGTTAATTATTCTGCTGCTGGAGCTTCTTCAGTTGCTTCAGTAGTTTCTTCTACTGGAGCTTCTTCTTCAGCTACTGCTTCAACTGCTTCTAATTTCTTTTTAGCAACTTCAGCTGCTTTTGCTTTGTTTTTCTCAACCTCAGCATCTAAAGCTTTTTTCATTTCAGCTTTTGCTGCTGCATCAAGTTTATCTTTTGCTGATTTAACAGATGCATCTTTTGAAGATTTCCAAGCTTCAAATCTTTTTTGAGCTTCAGCTTCATCAAAAGCACCTTTTTTCACACCACCTAATAAGTGTTTCATCATATATACACCTTCGTCAGAAAGGATATTACGAACAGTATCAGTTGGTTGAGCACCACTCATAACCCATTTTACAGCTTTATCAAAGTTTAAAACTACAGTTGCTGGGTTAGTGTTAGGGTTGTAAGAACCAAGTCTTTCAACAAATTTACCATCACGAGGTGCGCATACATCAGCTATCACAATGTGATAGTAAGCATAATTTTTGCGACCATGTCTTTGCAATCTAATTTTAGTTGCCATTTTTTATTAATTTATTTAGTTAGACATATTGCTTTTACCCGAAAAGCGGGTGCAAAGATATCTATAATTTTCTGAACATGAAATATTTCTAGAAATCTTTTACATAACTAAATCGGAATTATTCCTTGAAATTTTATTAATTATTGTATTTTTGCTGCTCAAAATGAAAAATCAAAAGATGAAAAAACGAATTTTAATCACTGGGGGAGCTGGATTCATCGGCTCACATGTTGTAAGACTTTTTGTTAATAAATATCCTGAATATGACATCGTTAATCTTGATGCTCTAACATATGCAGGAAACTTAGAAAACTTAAAAGATGTTGATACAAAACCAAACTATAGTTTCGTAAAAATCGACATTACAGATGAAGCTGCTATTAATAATTTATTTGCAGAACAACAATTCGATGGAGTTATCCACTTAGCTGCAGAATCTCATGTAGACCGTTCTATCAAAGATCCATTGGCTTTTATTCGCACAAATATTATCGGAACAGTAAATCTTTTAAATGCAGCAAGACAACAATGGGCTGGCAACTATGAAGGTAAAAGATTCTACCACATCTCTACTGATGAAGTATACGGTTCTTTAGGTAAAGAAGGTATGTTCGTTGAAACAACCCCTTATGACCCTCGCAGTCCTTATTCTTCTTCAAAGGCAAGTTCAGATATGCTTGTAAGAGCTTATTTCCACACATACAATTTACCTGTTGTAATATCTAATTGCTCTAATAATTATGGTGCAAATCAGTTTCCTGAGAAACTAATTCCATTAGCAATCAACAATATCAAAAACAACAGACCTATTCCAATTTATGGCAAAGGTGAAAATATCAGAGACTGGTTATGGGTTAATGATCATGCTCGTGCTATTGATGTAATTTACCATGAGGCTGCATTAGGTGAAACATATAACATTGGTGGAATTAACGAGTGGACAAACATTGACTTAATTCACAAACTTTGTGAGATTATGGATAATAAACTTAACCGTAATGCCGGAGACTCTGCTAAATTAATCACATTTGTTACTGATCGTGCCGGACATGATTTAAGATATGCTATCGATTCTTCAAAACTTCAAAAGGAATTAGGATGGACTCCTTCCCTACAATTTGAAGAAGGTCTTGAAAAAACTGTAGATTGGTATTTAGAAAATGAAGCATGGTTAACTAACATTACTTCTGGAGACTATCAAAACTACTACGACAAACAATACTCAAATAGATAAGAGATATAATATTGATAAAATAAAAAAAGCTTAGCAGAAAATCTGCTAAGCTTTTTTATTATCTATTAGTTCTAATAAATCATTAATATGATGTTAATACCACATCTAATTTAAGTGGACTTGTATTACCCTTTGATTTAAACTTAGCAGCTACTAAATCATAATTAATATCGTATGTTGTTGAATATGTTACCGGAATCAACACCATTTCGTCTTCAACAACACCATTCTTAATTGCCTGAGGTAAATATGCTTGCATATCAAATGTATATGACATATTAACCGTATCACGGCTAGCAATCATGCGACTTTTGGTATTAACCGTAATTGTTCCTTGATAACAATTATCAACATCATCTTTTCTCACCATCATTAAACAAGCAGGAGGATTGATATATGTACTATCAGACAACTTTAATGTCATCTGTGCATAAGAAACAGCAAGTTTTTTATTGTTCTTATCGTAAAGCAGATTATCCTTTACAGTAATTCCAAACTTTTCTTTAATTCTATCTACCGGAATTTCTATTTCTGGTCTTTTACCGGCAGGACCAACTAAATAAAAAGAAGAATCATTTACAGGAACATTACCAGCAGCTCCAAAATTATTTACTATTTGATTAACTCTTTTCACTTCTTTGGAAGAAACAAATGCTACCGTTTGTAATAAATCTGTACCTCCTGCATTTTGATATCCATATTGAACAGCTAACTCCATTTTGGTAACAGATAACACGACATTCCCCGATTCAGCAGTGACATAAACCCCTTTAAAGAAACTTATAAAATCACTTTTATTTTGGAATGTAGATGGATTCGATTTTAACTCAGCAAAAAATTCATTACATAAAACTGTGTCTAAATCTATTGTAATTAAACTATCAGTGTGTGATTCTTTTGCAGAAAAGGTAATACTACCAATCTTTCTAGATTTATTTGAATACGAATAATCAGTTCGGTAAGTTTCACTTTGTTTAAGGCTATCATATAACTGATACACATCTAGAGTAACCAAAGAGTCAAGATTTGCATGAAGTGAATCATATACAATATTTAGAATTAATGATGTACTATCAACATTATCTGGTAGATTTATCGCAGCCGGATTAAACTGAGTTAAAATAGAAGCTGAAGTTTCTCCAAACAAATCGTCAGTATATTTACCTAAAAGGAATGTATTTGCCGAATTTTTTGAAATAACACCTCCTAAGATATCTGCAGTCTGAGAATTTAAAAGAATTGTATCTGCATACGCAGCAATATCGTCACTAGAAGGTCTAACTGTGTTATCAAAGTTTAAATCATCGTCATTACAAGAATAAACGATAAAGCCCAAAAGTAGAAGAAGGCTAAGTTTAGTTATTAGTCTCACAAGAACTGTTTTTATATTATTTATCTATTTAAATAAACTATCGTAAAAGTCAAGATACGAATCAACATAGTTCTCTTTGTCAGTGCATTCTAGCATTGGGATCTTTTTATCTTCAATGTGTTTCTTAATCTCACTAGAAACTCCATCATGAGTAACAATAACTCCATCAGAGAAATCAAGAGCTAATTTTGTCACAGAATCATAGTTTACATCAGAACCATTTAATGATTTCAAATCAGTTTTCTCAACACCATCAATCACAAGCTTATCACTAAAACTTGGATTAAAGTTGTTTTTAAAACCATTGTCATAAATTGAAAATACCACTTTTGCATCTTTAAAGAATGGATCTTCATTAAATGCTTTTTTGATATACAAAGGAGCTAATGAAGTCATCCAACCATGACAGTGAATAACATCAGGAGTCCAACGCAACTTTTTAACTGTTTCGATAACCCCACGAACAAAGAAAATACTACGCTCGTCGTTATCATCAAACTCTGCGCCATTTTCATCTTCTACAGTAAATTTTCTTTGAAAAAAATCATCATTATCGATAAAATACACCTGCATGCGTGCAGATTGAATCGATGCTACTTTGATAATTAGGGGGTGATCTGTATCATCAATGATAAGATTCATACCAGAAAGGCGAATAACCTCATGAAGCTGATTTCTTCTCTCATTAATACAACCAAAACGCGGCATGAATGCGCGCATTTCTCTTCCTTTTTCTTGAATTGCTTGAGGTAAGTTACGACAAATACTTGAAATGTCTGATTCAGGCAAGTACGGGGTAATTTCTTGCGAAATAAATAAAATTTTTGAAGCTTCTTCCATTCCGAAAATAGTTCTCTTTTGATATAAATAGTATAAGAAATAAGATTTGCAAAGATATAAAAAAAAATCTTGACATTAGCAACAAAAACGGCTATTTATCAATAGAAGAGAGCATTCCACAGGTATTTTAACATAAATAGCAAAACTAAATAATGAGCTGTTAAATTTTAACGCTAATTTAAATCCGTTGTTTTTTATTTTTTAGTTCTTTTGCATCACAAAATTTGATCAAATGATTATTTACAAAACAGTAACTGAGTTACAACAAAAAATCTCCGATTTAAAAGCACAAAACAAATCTATTGGATTTGTACCTACTATGGGTGCCTTGCATGACGGACATCTTAGTTTAATTAAAAAATGCAAAGCAGAAAATGATATCTGTGTGGTTAGCATATTTGTAAATCCGACTCAATTCAACAATAAAGAAGATCTAGCCAAATACCCTAGAACACTTAATAGAGATGCAAAAAAGCTTGAAACAGCAAATTGCGACTTCATCTTTGCACCTTCAGAATCAGATATTTACTCTAATCAAGAAATGACTGACACCTTCAGCTTTGATTTTAATGGACTAGATACAGTTATGGAGGGAAAACACCGTCCGGGACATTTCAATGGCGTTGTTCAAATTGTTAGCAAACTATTTGATTATGTGCAACCTAACAATGCTTATTTCGGAGAAAAAGACTTCCAACAAGTAGCTATTATCCACCATATGACAAAAATCATGAACTACCCCGTCAACATAGTTTCATGCCCTATTATTAGAGAAGAAAGCGGTTTGGCTATGAGTAGTAGAAATGAACTATTAAGCACAGATGAGCGTAAAATTGCTGTTGGTATATCAAAAGTCTTAAATGAAAGTCGTACCTTTGTGGGCGCAAAATCACCTATGGATGTTAACAATTGGGTTTGTGAACAAATTAACGCTATAAGTGGTTTAAAAGTTGAGTACTTTGAGATTGTAAACGGATATACTCTGCAAACAGTTGAAAAGTGGGAGGAAACTGAATACATCGTAGGGTGCATTACTGTTTATTGTGGAAGTGTCAGATTAATTGACAACATCCAATACAAGTAAATCGTTTTTTTATTTTTTTAGATATGCTTATTCAAGTTGTAAAGTCAAAAATTCACCGCGTAACTGTAACTGAGGCGAATTTAAATTACATTGGCAGCATTACCATTGATGAAGATTTAATGGACGCTGCAAATATAATTGCTAATGAAAAAGTTCAAGTTGTAAATAACAACAATGGCGAAAGAATTGAGACTTATGTTATTAAAGGAGAACGAGGTAGCGGTCAAATTTGCTTAAATGGTGCTGCTGCTCATAAATTTTCTCCAGGAGACATCGTTATTATCATGTCTTATGCTCAAATGGATTTCGAAGAAGCTAAGCAATTTCAGCCTAGCGTTGTTTTTCCGGACACAAGTACAAATCAAATTATCTGATAACAAAAAAGACTCACTTTACAGTGAGTCTTTTTTTGTTTTATATAAAGTTAAATTAATACAATCTTGGTCCAAAGATAGCACTTCCTACTCTAACAAGCGTTGCCCCCTTTTCTATTGCAATTGGGTAATCACCGGACATTCCCATAGAAATCTCCTTAAACTTATCATCATCAGAAAAGTAATCTTGTTTCAGTTTATCAAATAAGCATTTTAGAGATGAAAACTCTTTTCGTATTTGTTGCTCATCGTCAGTATTAGTCGCCATACCCATTAAGCCACAAATATTTACAAACTGAAGTTTTTCTAAAATACCATTTTCAAACAAAGCCTTTAACTCATTTGAACTAAATCCAAATTTTGTTTCCTCTTCGGCAATATGAACTTGTAAAAGACAATTAACTGAAACACTTGTTTTCACCGCTTGTTTCTCAATCTCAAGCAAAAGTTTCTCTGAGTCAACCCCATGAATCAAAGACACAAATGACACAATATACTTTATCTTATTTGTCTGTAAATGACCGATAAAATGCCATTCAATATCCTTAGGCAGCAGTTCATACTTTTCTGACATCTCCTGCACTTTACTCTCACCAAATATTCGTTGTCCGGCATCATATGCCTCCTGCAAAGCTTCTACTGGATGATACTTTGACACGCAGACTAACTTGACATGAGCTGGCAGTTGTTGCTTAATAAATTGTATATTTCCGGCTATTGACATTTATTAAAAAGCTGGAGCTTCGACAGCCGTTACGCTATCAACCGGAGCATATTGATATACATCCATGATAAGGGTTTCTGTAATTGAAGCTACTTCATAATCAGCAAGTGTGGTTTTTAGTCCTTCAAGTAAGTTATCCAAAGCAGCTTTCATATCTGCAGCTTTTACATACATGAAACTAGGCACTTTTTTCTCTACACCTTTTTCTTCATCAAGGCTCACAAACATTACTTTGCACTTATACCATTTGTCAGCAGATTCATCATCACAATCAAACATCTCAGCAATTTTCACACGCTTAATGTTTGCCAACAAGAAATCGCCACTAATAAAAGGCTTCATTTCTGCGGTAATTCTTGCTTCTGCCTCTGTAAAAGACATTGCATCAACTAAATATGACTCACCTACGGTTTTGATAATTCCATCGTCTCCAGTCTTATCAAACTTGATTTTACATTCGAACCAGCTATACATTTAATTCAGTTTTAATAATAAATTTTAGTAGCACAAAGATAATTAGTGGAGGTTCGAAATACAATTTTTCAAACATGAGTTTATCAACAAAAAGCCCCGAGTAAAAACTCAGGGCTAATATATTTTATTTTAGTTTAGTGATGGATTCTTAGGAAACTTCGTCCAAACCTTATATTGTTCACCTAGCGACTCTAAGGACTCTTCCCACACTTTTTCATCCTCATTTCTCAGGACATCATCATCAGTAATATCGCCAACAAGCCAAGCATTTTGTTTTATTTCAGCCATTAGTTGGCCTGCTTCCCAACCTGAATAGCCAAAGAAGAATTTTATCTTCCCCTCAACCAAACCTCCGGTATTGATATAATCTTTCAACAAATCAAAGTCGCCATTTAAGTAAAGATTATCAGACACTTGCAAGCTTTCAGGTATTGACTCGAGTGTATGCAAATAAAACAAAGTTTCTACAGCAACAGGCCCTCCTAAAAATACAGGAAGCTTTTGTTCGGTATGTAAATCCTCCATTAATTCAGACAAATCTATCTCCAATTCTTTATTTAATACCAAACCCATACTACCTTTCTCTGTATGATCAATTAGATACACTACAGAACGCTGAAAGTATTTATCTTGAAGGAATGGTTCTGAAATAAGCACACAGCCTTTGCTAGGCATTACATTATTAAATTGAATCTTAAATATGTCACGATTAAACTTCATAGCAACTATTTTCTCTTTAAAGATGGAAAGATACAAATATATATCTACTTGTACAACTATAGCTAATTAGCACACCCAGCCCTATTAATCGAGTCTATCTAAATTTTTTACTATCAGCAGCTTTTTGTACTTTTGCAAAAATTATTTTTTCAATGGGACGAATAGTAGCAATAGATTTTGGGCAAAAACGCGTAGGCATAGCTGTCACTGATACGCTTCAAATGATTGCTAATGGTTTAACGACTGTCCCTACATCAACAATCTTTAATTTCCTTAAAGATTACATTTCAAAAGAACCTGTAGATAAATTTGTAGTAGGCTTACCGAAACAAATGGACTATACTGATTCAGAATCAATGAAGTACATCACGCCTTTTGTAAATGGCCTTAGAAATAATTTCCCAAATCAAACTGTGCACTTATTTGACGAACGGTTTAGTTCTAAGCTAGCATCTAGAGCCATTGCTCAAAGTGGTATGAGCAAAAAAAACAGACAGGATAAAGCTTTGATTGACCAGGTAAGTGCGACAATCATTTTACAAGATTATTTAGAAAGCAAACGATATTTATAACTCATTTATAACCAAACTCATATCATGGTATATCCAATTTACATATACGGACATCCGGTACTTAGAAAAGTAGCTCAAGAAATTTCTCAAGATTTTGAAGATTTAGATCAGGTTATCGCAAACATGTGGGAAACAATGTACAAATCAGAAGATGGCATTGGCTTAGCTGCACCTCAAGTAGGAAAATCACTTAGACTTTTCGTAATTGACTTAACTGTACTAGCTGACGAAGACCCGAGCTTTGCTGATTTCAAAAAAGTATTTATCAACGCTAGAATTACTGAAAGATCAGGTGATGATGTTTCAAGAGATGAAGGCTGTTTAAGTATTCCCGGTATTAGTGAGAGAGTGACTCGCAAAGACAAAATCAAGATTAAGTATTTTGATGAAAACTTTATTGAGCACGAAGAAGAATATTCTGGTTTCCCTGCAAGAGTGATTCAACACGAATATGACCATACAGAAGGTCATATGTTTATTGATCACATATCTCCTATTCGCCGCCAATTAATCAAGAATAAACTTGTGGCAATGGCAAAAGGAAAAGTCAACTGTAGATACAAATTCAAGACTGCTTAAAACACAAGAGGCGCTCAAAAATGAGTGCCTTTTTTATTTTTATAGTACGGTGCGCTACACCTTTTGTTTATAATTACTCTTTAGCTACAAATAGGACGCTGCTACACAGCTAAAAGGCACAGAGTGCCGTTCTATTGAAATCTATTTTTCTACTTAAATATGTGGGACGCAAATACACCTATTCACATTACCATTAAGCCGCATTACTTGAATTGCCGTTCCATACATTTCTTTCAAACATTCCTCAGTAAGTACCTCTGAAGTTAAGCCTTGTTTATACAAGTTTCCTTTAAAAAACGCGATAGACTTTTGCTTGCACATAAATGCATGGTCGGGAGAATGTGTTGCCATTAAAATCCCCAAAGAATCTTTCTTCAGCTCATTTATTTGCTTTATCACCTTTATCTGATTTCCAAAATCAAGACTTGATGTGGGTTCATCCATAATCATAAATGAAGGCTGCTGAGCCAAAGCTCTCGCAATAATCACCATTTGTCGTTCACCACCACTAATTTCAGTAAATAACTTATTCTTTAAAGATGATATCCCTAGCATTTCAAGACATTCCTCAGCCAAAAGTTTATCCTTTTTTGATGGAGAACCCAATAAACCTAAATGAGCTGTACGCCCCATCAACACAACATCAATAACCTTAAAAGCAAATGGTACATTGTGATATTGAGGTACATAAGCTATTTTCTTGGCAAATTCTTTTCTATTCCATTTGCTCACATCTTTTCCGTTCAATAATATTCTACCAGAAATAAGTGGCAAAAGACCTAATATGCTCTTAAAAAAGGTACTTTTACCTACTCCGTTAGGACCAAGCAAACTATACACCTCATTCCCGGTAAATTCTAAATTCATATCCTTTAGAACCACATTCTTGTGATAGCCCATTGTGGCATTATCTATAACTAAGTTTGTCATAAACGAAAGATTAAAATTGCTTACCTGATGTTCTTACTAGGAATAACAAGAAAAAAGGTGCTCCAATAATTGCCGTAATGATTCCCAACGGCACTTCCAAACTTGTAGCCGAACGAGAAATATTATCTACCCAAATCATAAAACATGCGCCTAGTAAAAATGAAAACGGCAACAGTTTTTTATGATCCGGCCCTATGATAAATCGTGCAAAATGAGGTATAATCAACCCAATCCAACCTATCAATCCCGTAACCGAAACTATGGTTGCGGTAACCAGCGAAGATGAAATAATAACGACTAATCTCAAAAGATTCGTATTAATCCCCATCGTTTTAGCTTCATCCTCACCAAAGGACAGTGCATTCATTTTCCAACCCATAAAAAACAAAGGAACTAAACCGATAATCAAACTTGGCAACATACGCCAAACATCGCTCAAACTTAGATTTCCAAGCGACCCCATTAACCAAAAAGTAATAGCAGGTAGTTTTGAATCCGGATCAGCAATGTACTTTATAAGCGAAATAAAAGCACTAAATAATGCACTAATTACCATTCCTGAAAGCACTAGCATCAGGATAGAATCATTTTTTTTGCCAACTATCCGACTTATTAAATACGAAAGAGCGACTGCCAGCAAACCAAAAACAAATGCCGACATCTGAACTCCATACACGCCAAAAGATAACAAAATGGCTAAAGCAGCACCAAATCCCGCACCTGAGGAAACGCCCAAAATATCAGGACTCACCATAGGATTGCGGAATATCCCTTGATAAGCAGCTCCCGCAATTGCTAAAACTCCGCCGGTAAAGATTGCCGCCAAAATTCGTGGCAAACGCACATTTAACACAATCGTTTCAATAGCTGCATCATTTACATTGGTTGAAAACAAATAATTCAGTAAGTCTCCGATGTTAACCGGATAACGACCAATACAAATAGAAGCCACAACAGAAAACAGCAATAAGCTACTTACTGAAACAAAAAGCCCATATGTTTTACCCCCATTTATCATATTATCTATTTAAACCTCGAATCTGAACGAAGTTTATCTACCTCCATATCTTTATTCTTATCTAACCATCCAATTTTCACATTCTCACGGTTATCATAACGAGGATAAAAAGGTTTAATATCAATTAACGGACTCCCATCCAACATATCAGCCTGGTCAATATGCACAATATTTCCCTCTACTTTAATCACTTTGACTGTAGATAAACCTATAGCATTAGGGCGTTTGGGAGCTCGTGTAGAGAAAATACCGCGCTCCTCTGTATCCATAAACGGAATTACCTTTAGCTTGTAACCTTCTACTTTATGCAAATGATAAAATAAGGTGATATGAGAGAAACCATCAACATCTTGCAAGCCTTCTACATACTCAGGCAACAGCTCTATATATCCAATATCTCCATCTGCTGCAAGAGGTTGGATAGGCATATTATTTACATCCTTGTGGGGAGTTCTAATCACTCCAATTGGGTTAATTACAATAGGTTCCATATCTATCTTCATATTTAAATTTCATCAATTCTTTCGCCTAATCTCACACGATTTCTAAGCTCTAACATTCTGTTATCAAGCTCCTCCAAAGCGACCAAATTAGCTCGTTCTTTCTCTGAGGTTTCAACAACTTTATGTATTCCTCCGTTTTTAATTACCAATCGTTTTTCAGCCATAAGTGCCAAAATAGGATCATGAGTTGCCATCAGCACTATCTTTTCACGCTTCACAAGCAGTTGTAAGGCTTTTTTGCGGTCGATTCCGGCATTCTCAATCTCATCAATCAACACCACCGGCGAAGTGCTCAAAATAGCTGTATCAGCAATCATCAACGCTCTTGACTGTCCGCCCGAAAGTGAAGTCAGGGGCGTATCCAGACTAAACTGCTCACCGGCCAACTCATTAGCCTGAGCAATAATATCATCTACCACCTTTTGCACATTCTCCACCATCCTACTCTCAGCATGCATTGTGATAAATTCCAGCACTGTGGCATCCATCACAAAATTCATATTTTGAGATAGTTGCGCTACCAATTTATGTTCCAACGAGAAGCGCAAATCAATATCCGGCACCTCATTATTTACCAATATTTTGCGTTGCGTTGGCGTATCGCCTTGCGCCATCCACTCGATATCAGCCAGCAGGCGGCTCTTTCCCGAACCCGTAGGCCCTACAATACTGGTAATACTTCCCGAATCAAGCGTGATGCTAAACTCCTCAACCTCTCCGACCTTATTAATACCACCAATAATGGTAATAGCTGACACTTTATACGATTCACTAACAATGGTTTGCTGAGTGGAAAGAAAACCCTCCAGATTAATCAGCAACTGATTTTTATCAATGCCAATATCCTCTATAGTTTCCTCAGTCAATGAATTCAGGTATGCACTCAAAGACTGCTGCTCATTCGTGAATTTTAAACCAAAAGTGCATAGGTACTGAAATACAGAAGCGTGATTCTCCTTTAGCTCAGCTATATTTTTTTCTATGATTGTATCCACAGTCATTATTTCTCCTCCGTAAAATCAATTTTCTTCAAGTTACCCACCTGGTACTCACTACCGACTTTTGTCTCGCCTAAGCAGTAAGAACATAAGGCTGCCGGCATTGAGAAACGCAGTTTGGCTTCATCCAGCGTTTTTGTGTCTTGTGCCTCTTTAATAAGGCGCGAAAGCTCGTAAGCTCCTTGCCCGTTGATACCATTCACAAACAATAATTTTGCTTTCGCATTGGCTTGTCTTACTCTAAAAGCAAATACCTCTCGTTCTGCTTGCGATACGATATCCGCCTTGGTAATTACCACAATATCCGCCATTCGCAGCATGGGTCCAATCTTGCGTGGCGTATCTAAACCCATTAGGTTATCAATAACGCAAACCGCCAACACTTGCTTAATATGCGGTGAGCAGCGGTTACATAATCCGGCACTCTCGGTAAATAGGTAATCGAACTTTTGTTCAAAACCCCAACCCAAGCCGTCCTGTATATTGCTTACAAAAAAATGATCAGGACAAAGATTCCCCGAAAGCCCAATTTTCACTTGCACGCCAATCTTTGCAAACTGCTCCGACTCATTGGCATACAAGCAATCGAACTTTATTACTCCTGCCGACTTATCCTCACGCTGAAGCTCTTGAATTAGCTTCACCAGCACGGAAGTCTTACCGGAAGAAGGAGGCCCTGATATGGTTACTAATTTCATATCCGATTCAATTTATCGTTATTCTCTAAATCAATAACGATGCCGTGTTTTATAATCGTCACTTTATCAATATATTAGCAAATAAATACTCTTTACCTACTATTCTATTCTCCCACAAATTGGTTAAAATATGTGCTTGTTATTACATTTTCGTAGGGTTTCTTCCTTAAAGAAATATTTAACTGTTAATGTTGATAACTTGCCTACTAATTAGATGGTTGTTTTGAGAGGTTTTTATAGTTTTGAGAAAATATATTAACAGAGTAAAACTTGCTATATTATTCCATATTAGTATGTATAAGCAGACTTTATCTGCTATATAAACTAGTTAGGCTTAATTTTAAAAAATATGCACAGACTTATTTTACTTGTAATATTAATTTGCAGTTTTACGGTTCTCGTAGGACAAACTTCGTCTCTTTATAAAAAAGACTTAGGTTGCTACACTTTTGAAATGTTTGATTCTAATCTATTTACTTTTAGGGTATCTCCAACAGATTCAAATTCAGTAAGTCTACATTTTGTAGATGAGCTTAATTTAGATTCTGAAACGATAGTTATTCCATCTAAAGTAACATGTAATAGTAAAACTTATACAGTAAAATACACTGATATAGACGCATTATCGTTTAAAAGAGAAGTTATTCTACCTAATACAATTGAAAAGATTGGAATTGACCCAAGGAAGGAATATAAATTATTAGTATATTGCATTAACAGCTCTGAAATTAAACATTTATACTCCTACGAAAAACCATTTAAATTAACTCTGCCAAAATCAGTTTCATATATCAATCATAATTTACTTTCGTATGGAAGTCTAAATGAATTTTCAGTAGATTCTGCAAATCCTTTTTTCTGTTCTATCGACGGAGTACTCTATAATAGAGACACAACAAAACTAATCTGCTTTCCAAACCGAAAAAAGAAAGCACCAATATTTCCTATAAAATTAAGGAACATTGGCGCGCATGCTTTTAAGGGAAACCGATATTTAAGTAAAATAACACTTCCAAATTCAATTGATAGTATTGGAGATAGGGCATTTTGTTCTTGTGATAATTTGAGAAAAGTAAATATTCCTAATTCTGTTAGA
Source organism: Paludibacteraceae bacterium (assembly GCA_963662245.2). Classification (GTDB taxonomy): domain Bacteria; phylum Bacteroidota; class Bacteroidia; order Bacteroidales; family Paludibacteraceae; genus JAFGVL01. Next base: position 58,848 of record CAXXVQ010000002.1, read on the forward strand.
TATTTTGGAGAAGGAGTTTTTTATAATTCAAAATCGATAAAATCTATAGAGTTACCTAATTCTATTAATGGAATTTCTAGTCGATTATTTTCTGACTGTTCAAGTCTAAGCAAAGTTGAATTACCTAAAAACATAAAGATTATATCCTCATGTGCATTTGAAAACTGTACTAACTTAAAAAAAATAGTTTTACCAGATTCATTGCGTGTTATTGATAGCCAAGCTTTTCGTTACTGCAAAAACTTAAAACAAATCATTATTCCAGACTCACTCATCTTTATTGGAGAAAGTGCGTTTTCTGATTGTGATAAACTTGATTATATACAACTTCCTAAAAGATTTGTGGATATCCCTAAAGAATGGTATTCACTTGCGAGAATGAAACACCGATCCATATATGGAAAGGGAATAGACAGAGCTGTAGTGTTTTTAAGTTCTTCCCCGCCTAAAAACGAAAGGAAATTAATATCCGAATGGTATAAAGACTTAATTTATGTACCCAAAGGTTGTGACAAACAATATGTTGAGTACTATAAAACTAACTATGAGATTGACAAAGCAAACAGAATTAGAGTTATTGGAGAAAAATAAAAAACTAAGCCTAACAACCGCATTCTAAGACTTAAGCAAGAAAAAAATGGTTCAAGTTTGAGCGTAGCGGAAACTTGGATCTAAAACTAAAGCAGTTTATAATTGGTATTAATTTTCGCTGCGCTCAAACTTGCACCAAAGAAAAACGCAACTAACTAATAACAAAAAACAACATGAAAAAATCACACATTATCATCGCATTAATCGGCTTTGTACTAGTAATAGCAGCAGTAACGAATCCAAATCAAGACCGTCATAAAGAAGTGATTAAGGTCAAGCTAAATGCCTATATGCAAAAGGCTATGTCTGATAAATTCTCAGAAACAGATGACGAATGGGAAAAAGCAGGTCAAACCTTTGGAATGATGTTTAGTGGCGCCATAGTAGATGGCATTGTTGCCAATGTTGTAAGCTCAGATAACTATATCCTATTTTCCACCACAAAAATAGCTTGGGGTGGCGATACTAAAGTTATCGGCATTGGGGCTTTCGGGAATGTGTTTGTAAACAATGAATTGGATGATGCCCTTGATAAGGGGCTATTAAATCAATAAGATTTTAGTTTATCTATGGCTTCGACTACGCTCAGCCATCGGGCGTTCTGATGGCAATAAACCACTAGGACGCAAAACAGTTTTCCGGTGACTGAGCAGAGTCGAAATCACAATCTTAACTAAATAGCACGGTGCGATGCACCTTTATTATTTTATTCATATTTTCGCTACAAAGAGTACGGTGCTACGCACCTAATTTAAATAGTAGTTCTACAGTAAATCACCCCAAAATGCCCTAAAGGGGACTTGGAGGATAACTCTACCTTGAACTATTTTTATCTAATGTAGTCTAAAAACAAATCACAAATAAAAATCACACCCTAGCACAACAAACAAAAGTCCCCTTTAGGGAACCGAAGGTCAATGACTAAAGGGAATTAATTTAGGGGTAAAACACACCAATCATGAGAAAAACATTTACTCTTCTAGCTCTGGTTTGCACCATTATCCTTTTCGGGAAATCATCAAATGATTTTTTAGAAATGGGAATTGTAAAACACAAACAAAACAACTTTAAAGCTGCAATTGCAGATTACAACAAAGCAATAGAAGAAGATAACTCAAACAAAGACGCATACTATAATAGAGGAACTTGCGAGCTTGCTTTAAATGATTACAAATCAGCAGTTATCGACTTCAACAAAACAATCAAACTGGATCCGAAATTTGCAAGCGCATATTATAATCGTGCAACAGCATTGATTAGCATGAAGGAATACACAAGGGCATTACCAGACCTTGATAAAGCAATAGAATTAGATCCAAACCTAACGAATGCTTATACTCTTCGTGGACAATTCAGAATAAAGTCAGGTGATAAAAAAGGTGCTTGTGATGATTTCAGCATTGCAATGCAACGAGGAGACAAAAAAGCGCATAAATACATGGCTTTAAATTGTGACATGGGAGAATCATTTAAGCTGAATTGGCCAGAGGGTGAAAACTGGAAAACCGGTAGCAATCAAGAAACCGAAGAAATGAAAATGGTAGAATTGATTCACTCTGATGAAACACTAGAAAACTGGACAGAATTTGGGACAATGATGACTATTAAAGGAGCTGTAGATATACCTATGAATCAAGCAATGCAGTTAATGTACAAGCAAGCTCAAAAGGAGTCTAATGGGGCTAAGCTAACTTTTATCGAAAAAGATGAATCTGTTGAATACCCATGGATTATCTTTAAAATAGAGGCTCCAAGTTTCAAAAACGATAAAACACCGGAATCACAACTGTGGTACATTGTTCAAGGTCAAGCCGCTCTTTACACAAATTTCCGTGCAGTTAAACAAGCTACTGTCCCTGAGGACTTAAAAGAAAAATGGATTGAGTTCTTTAAAACGAGTCAAGTAGTGAGTAAGTAATATTTAGTACAAACCACAATAAATAAAGGCGTCATTATTCAGTGACGCCTTTATTGTTTTTTAAGGCAAAAGAAAAGGGGAGATTTTCATCCAGTCATGGTCGGAAGAAAATATTTGCGTATAAAATACAAGCAGTTTAACAGCACGGTACGCTGTACCTATAAATACATCATACATAAACCCTCTACCAATAGTATGGTGCGCTGCACCTTTAGCCGCATAGCAGCATTCTATCGGTAGAAATCCTTTTAGAACAAGAAATAAGCTGCAGTGCACCGTACTATTATGAAAGTTTATTTCCCATTAAAACTTTGCGACCATAACTGGATTTTCATCTACCATTTCTAATTCTAAAAAAACTAAACACACAACAAACTATTTATTTTAGAAGGAGTCAAACTCAAAAGCGGAACACTCCCATTATTTTAAAGTTCCGTCCCATAGAATAAGACAAAGACTCGAAAGGTCGGTAATAATTATCGGCTAAATTATCTGCCTTAAGCTTTAATTCCCAAGTTTTAGAATACTTCTTATAAGTATATCCGGCTGATACACCAAATAATGCATAACTATAAGAAACATATCCCCCATCAGCAGATGAAGCAATCCTATTTTGAGTAGCATAATAGCGTGCATCAGCACCAATATAGAATGACTTTGAGCTATTAATCAGGTGACGCAGTGTCAATTCTTGTGTTGTATTAAAAGGAGGTATATTTCGTAGAGGGTCACCCTCACTAAACCAATCAGGTGTATGAGTAAGTTTATCACCAAAAGTTAACACATAAGTACTATTGTAAACCAATGTATTATCTGTCTGAAATATATTACGAAACCTTGCTCCTAAAGAGACCTCAGCTCCCATAATGCGAGCTTTATCGATATTCATATATGTATAATTGACACCTCTTTTCCCTGAATTTTTCCAATATTCTAAAGAAATAAAGTCTTGTAAAAAATTGGCAAACAGGCTACAATCAAAACTCACATCATGAGCAACACCACGCAGTCCGGCATCAAAGTTTAAACCATACTCAGGTTTAAGATCTGGATTCCCATACACAATCCCATCTGTATTTGAGGTCTCGATAAACATCTCTGTGGCATCTGGCATACGACAAGATCTAGCAGCTTGAAAAGACAAGAACACAGCAGGCCAGGCAGTATAAACCACACCTGAAGTTGCATTCCAAGCCCACACATCACTTACTCTACCTTCTGTTCGTAAGGTATCATGCACAATACCCTCATTAATATGCGAATAATCGCCACGCAAGCCCATTCTGAATTTCAAACGATTGGTTCGAGCATACTCCATCTCAGTAAACAAACCGGTTAAAGACACTCCGGCATCTTTAGTTACTTTATTGTTTATAGTTGTATTCAGAAAATAATCTGTCAGCACTGTTGGCGACTCAATACGATAATACACACCATCAGTACCGATACTAATTTCAGTGCTTTTACTTTTAGTTAGAACAGCCAAGCCCCTCCAGCCGACATAATAATTTCGGTAAGAAATATCCTCTCTATAAGAAAGGTCACTACTTCCTACATCGTAACTGTCTTTGATTTGGTTTCTGTATTCCTGATCGTAGTACACTGACAGTTCTAATCTTTTAAGCAATTCCTCTGGTTTCCAAACTGCTGTAGCCGAAGAATGCCATGTATTATCCGTTTTGTTATACACACGCATATAATCAGTACCGTTAAAACCGACTGGTCTACCCCATGGGCCTCCTAAGTGCAACTCGCTCTCCACAGTTAACATGAGCGCATTATTCCCCTCATAACTATAAGAAGCACGAAGGTCTTTATCTTTATAAGCTGAATTCTCTGTAGGCGTATTTTTTCCCGCTACATAATCATCGGCATCTCTAAGTCTAGCTGAAAAGGAAAACGCATTATCAATATTTGCCCAGTTCAATCCACCAAGCACTAACTTTTCATTATTATTGGTTCCATACGATGAACTAAACCGACCATGCCAACCGGGAGTTAAGAATGGATATTTACTTAACATATTAATAATCCCAGTAATAGCTCCGGAGCCATACTTTACTGAAGCTGGACCTTTTATCACTTCTACTTTTTCCAAGTCATAAATATTAATTCCTTGCCCCATAAAACCGCCGGAGAAATTCCCCATCCTACGATTTCCATCTTTAGTGACCAATAAGCGTTTCCCTCCTAAACCACGCAAAACAATAGGCGAATAATATTCCCCTCGCTTGGTAATTCCAGGTGCTTGCTCCAACACATCAATTAAAGATGTAGCTATTTTTTCTTGGATAAATTCTTCGTTAAGATTCGTTTGCGAATAACTTTGAGTAACAACTTGACGCGTAGATGTCGCTAAGACTTCAACATCCTTTAGCGAATTTAACCTCTCTTTTATAAAAACTTGAACTACAGCATCATTTATGGAAGGACATAAAGCCAACAATTGGGTATCATAGCTTATATGTGTGAACGAAATTTCCACCTTGCTATCTTGTGGAATTTCAATAGAAAAACGACCATCATCACCGGTTAATGCTGAAGAGTTTGTGTACTTCTCATACACGGAAATATATGACACAGGAGTCCCCGACACTCTATCCAGAACAATTCCGGAAACAGTGCGAGAAAAAAGATTGGTAAACCCTATCAAAAGGATTACCAAACTCAAAATTCTAGTGCCAAATAAATAAACGCGCATATTCTTTATCTGATAAGTCGTAATGATAAAAAATTGAATAAAATGCTTTCACTTTCTCTCGGGTGATCTCGTTGGGTTGAGCATAAAAAATATCTGAAAACCATATTATCCCTAACATACGATTTATCGAAGGTGGCATATCAAACCACAAACAAGGCTCTGATGGCACATAGAAGCATCTTTTATTTTTTACAGCCGTAACTGTTTTCCATAAATTTGATTTCAATATTGTTCGATAAGGACTACTTTCCCCCTTGCCTACACAAAAAATATAATCAGGATTCCACACCATAACTTGCTCAATGCTCACAAAGGCAAAACCTTTGGTATCTAAAGGAACTTCTACAGCATTAACTATTCCCATCACATCAAATAACTGAGCATGTTTACTTCCCTTTGGCGTGGTTCTCAAACCATTATTATCATTGGCCATATAAGCTTTACCTACTACTTTTTTCCCTTTTTTATAACGCATTAAATCCGAATAAACACTGCGAATAAATTCAGCACATTTACTTGCTTCAACCTCTTTCCCTAGCAGTTCCCCCATGAATTCATAAGTCTTATCTATACTCATCAAATCTAGATTTAAAACAACCAAAGGCACATTAATCCTTTCAGCAAAAGCAATATAACGAGACAAGTCTTCTTTTTCATCGACAAAAGCTCCCACCATAATAATATCAGGCTGTTGCTTCATTACCTCTTCAACATTCTTTGTATCTATCTCTTTTTTTGATAAAAAATCCTTTGACACATAGCGCAGATTTGGACTCTCTTGCGCCCTTGCTTTAACTATCATTTTCTCTTCGGCAACCGGATATATTAGCACATTCGTTTTATTGTCAAAAGGAACTACTCTAGTGATTTTATCTGGCACATTCACCTTACGGCCAGCCATATCCGTGATTTCTCGAGCATATAAATTCCCACACAGAATACTTATAATCAAGCTATTAACTATTGCTATCTTTTTCATGTTCGTTTATTCTTATATTAATCACCAACTAGTCTCCAGTCTCTGATTACTAATCACTAGTAGTTTTTAACGCTTGCCATTGTAGAGTAAGCTGCATGGTAGTTTGTCCCACACCCTTATAGCGTGTTACCATAAACTTAGCATACAAACCCTCTCTGGTTCTTACTAAAAACACAGGCTGATAATTAATCTGGCTTTCATCAGACACATCAGCTAAGTCAAATATTCCACCGGCATTTGGATGAAATTTATCACCAATCACCAATGTTTTATAAAAAGCAGCGGTTTCATTATAAGGTAAAATAGTACCATCAACAGATGTGGTATGCACCTCAATACGGTGACTTGACAAATCCACTAAGGCATTTCCACTCAAAGTAGCTAAACGGTCTGCTGTAAGACTATCAGCGTTAAAAGCATTGAAACAATCAATACCTTGACCTATCATTGCAGCTTTTGTAGACTTACTATCATCTATTGGATTAGTATATAAGAAAATTACCACATAACCCGTTGGTGCATAATCACCAGTAGATAACTCATTATATAGAAATTCATTATAAAAAAGTAAATCATATTGAAACTCAACCGAATCAGAACGAATGATTGTCTCTCCATCTGCCGTAGGGTTATTTGGATGCCATGCAGGTAGATTTTCATAATCAAAATACATAGTATCCATTTCACTGTTTCCAATATGATAAATATCTATTCCACAACCATTACGACAAACTGTTGGATGCCTTTCTACGGCATACTTTTTTAAAGTGTAGATATCATCTGAGTAAACAATTTTCGCATCACACAATTCGCTTTCAGGAATTGAATCCTCTTGCTGGCAAGCCTGAACTCCAAATATGAACAGAGCACATAACCATACTTGATATCTTTGAAACAACCCTCTCATACTAAAACCAATTATTGGAATAGAGAAAATCTATGCTGAAGTTTAATCAGCTTAGATTTTCAATAAGATTTTTTATCTAATTACTTTTTAATCAACTGAGTTGCCACAACACCTATAGTTGTTGTCACTTTAGCAATGTATACTCCACTAGGCAAAGCACTTACATTGATAGTTGACTCATAAGCTGTCATCACAGTTTTTCCACTTATGTCTAAAATTTCTACTATAACCACATCTTCAGTTGTTGCAACAGTAACAACATTTACAGCTGGCATAGGATAAAGACTAATCTCAGGAATTCCTTCTACCAAAGCAGTTTCTGTAGTTGTACTTGTATAGTACACATATAATGTTGGTTTTTGAGCTTCTGTAGTTGCAGTTTCTTTTGAATATAATTTCGCTATAACACCTTTACTTGCAGTAGTTTCATCAGATGATTTCAATAACCAACCATAATTCGAAGCTGAACCGGAAACCCATGCAGCAACATTAGATTTCATATTATCAGAAGAAAAAGTCACTTCTGTATCTATTGATGTGATTGTTGCACTAAAAGCCATCGTTGCATCATAATCACCTCCGGGAGTTGTCCAAGTTGTCCCACTATAGAAAGAATGTAACCAAGTCACATCATTGGTAGTTGGAGCAACACCAAGGCCACCGCCAGAATAAGATGTTCCTTCACCCCAGTTTGCAGAAACAGAATACATTTCAATGGTCATATTTGCTGAAGCTTGCAATGACATTACTAATTTCACGCTATCAACAGTAGCTCCTGAAGGAATTGCAGATAAATCAAACTGAACTAATCCCCTACGAGTAATGCTATCTGTTTTAGCAACATTTCCCACATAAATTAACCCTGTACTATTTGCCAAAACTCCGGCAGGACTTTCATTTATGGTATTATCCTTATTACTTGTTATAGTATCGCAATATTGAGTAGCTACAATACTAAACACATTTGAACTCTGCATAATGGTAAAACCTAAAGCTACCATCAAAAATAAAACTCTCTTTTTCATAATTGTTGTATAATCTGATTAATATATTTTTACGATAATTCTGCTATGTTTTTCTCAAAGAAGTTCTTAATATCCAGCATCTTACAATTCCTTAAAATCACTCTCTTATTTCTATCTAGCAAGTATAAACAGGGTAAATTTCGGATATCATATAGTTTATTTTTCAGAATCAATCCTTCTCTATCATATCCATGAATAAACTTCCGTTCTGACTCTGCGAAAGCAATCCAATTATCAACATCATCCTTTTCTGGATAAATAGCCAATATCTTCAACCTTTCTTCTGATTCCCAAAGGCTTAAAATTGGATTATGCAAAAGGAATTTATTTGTTTCTTGAATATCAGTTGTATATGGCACATAAAAGTATAGTAACAAGTATTCTGCTCTAATACGATATAAACACTCAACTTCCTCATTCGTATTACAGAATACAAAGTTCTCTGCCATTTCACCTGTTTGATTAAGTAATAACCACTTTAGTTTATCATGACTTTCAGATTTCATATCCTCAGACACGGCACCTGAATTACAAGCCTTATTTAGCACATAAACACCTCTTTTTTCATTATAAAAAAGTGAATCCCGGTCATTATACATTTTATCCAACAAACGAATAAGCTGGCAAAAAATTTCTCCATGACAAATTGCTTTTGTAAACATCAGATTCAATGATTTATCGGCATTCTCATCAGAAGTAGATTGTAATAACCCAACATAATGTTTAAGCTTATCGACAAAGTCTGAAGAATAAATATATTCTTTGTCTCTAAAGGAAATTAGATCCCAATAATGCCTAAGGATATAATCCAACATTTGATTATTATCCGTTGTTTCAATGTGAGTTTCATTATCCATCTTACATATTTTTTAAGGGAAGAAAATACCTACAAGAAAGAGTATGGCTAACTTTCTTGTAGACACATCTCCAACACATCAATCCAAAGATTAGAAAAGAATCCTTAGTAGAACTATTTTGCAATAATCTTAAACTGCATATTAAGGCTATCTTTCTTGACTATAAGCACATATACTCCTGTTGGCAAAGAATACAAATCAATAAATGTAATTTCGTCCGTAGTGGTACCAGAGCGAAGCTTCACACCACTTACATTATAAATAGACCATTCGCTACCCACATATGAAATCAACCGAGCCAACTCCTGATCATGATCAACAGAAAGCTTGATTGCGGAATTCCCACTAGTCTCAGACAATGCTGTCACTGCTGATTTTATACATCTCACACAGCAAGTATTATTGTTTCGAAATGATCCAAGCACTAGGTCATTAGAATTATATTTCAAAGCCATGTAGTATCTTCCGGCCATTCCGGCATGTACCTCATGTTCTGTCCAGAAATATGATATCTGACCAAAAGACACATACCCTGTAGATGAAAAGCTGCCTGAAGGAACAGCACCAAAACCATATGAATTATCATTATCTAGAGCATTTGAATCATAACTCCATAACGAATCCAATTTCAAATATTTCCCTACTTCAGTATATCCTGCTGATGAATAAGCTCCAACAGATTTATCAGATGTTATTGCCTTAGCCAAACTAAACCAATCAGCGCTATCTGGCACTTCCCATCCTGCAGGACAAATACCTCTATCATCAAAAACGGCTGACCAGGTATAGTTTAACCCGTAAGTATTGTATGTAGTAACGGTATCATTCGGATAGGTATAATGTACACAGTAATCATAACTTGAACCTCCGGTAACAGGTTCTCCGGTAGTTGTACTTGTATAGGTTTCCGGATAAATACTTATTGAGTCACCATTTAAAAAATGCATCGTTTTTAAATTCTCAGCCATCCACCATATATCTCCTATTTTTACAGTACGATAAGAATTTCCATCTACATCAGTAACAGTTCCTGTTGATTGTCCGTATACAGTAGCAGCTTGAAAACTAGCAGCTACAACCATTATTAATAATCTACTTTTTTTCATTATTCTCATTGCTATAAAAAACAATCTCTTGCTTTCAACATAATTAAATTTTGCACCAACCATAAACTCTTATTTTTAAATTCGATATAAACAAAAACAATAACGCTAATAAAATAAAAACGAAGCATTAATACTTCGAAAAAATAGTCCGTTATAAATCAAAATTGATATCGCTACCAACATACTTACATTCAATATGTTATTCTGGCATTTCCAATAACAATGCCAATAACATAATGAACTATTGTTCAATAAATTACACAACTGCATAGTAAAATAAAAACGCCAAATATGTACAAAAAGGTACATATTTGGCGTCCAAATAAACATTTATGTAGAATTATACTACTCTCTTATATATACTAATCGTCTTTTATCTTTTTTCACAACAAAGTGTTCAAAAAAGATCTCTTGCGTTTTATCTTTAATGGCTGCAATATCCTCAAAATAAATAAAATCCCAACCTAACCAGTTCAGTTTCTGAGGAGTCATTTTATTCTCAACATTTTCATTGGTGGATGGGAAACCAGAACCAATCATAGCATTAGCAATCTCCTCTCCTGTAATAAAATCAATTACCTCTTTATGCTTCTCATAAGCTCCTTTTTTCACTAACATTTGCACAGGGCTTACAATAGCTCCCTCCTCAGGCCAAACTAACTGAAAATTATCTAATTTCCTTATTTTCAAATAGAACGAATACGGCATAACAAAGGCCGCAATATCATCGGTTTTCTCTGAATTAATCATTTTAACCATCTCAGCCGGGTGCATACCAATTTTTGTATTTTTTGCTAACTGAATAATTGAATCATAACCATAATCTCGCACAAAAGGGAAAAACACAGCATTGCAGAAGAAATCATCATCACCGCGTAAAACCAATTGCTGCTTTAATTCAGGTCGCATTAGGTCTGCCCATTTCGTTGGGAACTCTCCTTCAGCAAATTTTCGCTTATCTGCTACAATTATCAGCATATTAGGAGGCAGCATAGTCATTAAGCCTTCAGGGTGCATATAACCGGCATCTGCATACATTTTGTTAGCCTTTATGTCTAGCGCATCAAAACAATCTTTATTTAATAAGGTCTCTATAAAATGCTTATGATGAACACTATTAATATCTGAAGAAATAAAAATATCCGGCAGCTTTGAGGTATCAGTCATTTCATCAATTTTACCATAGAAGCTCTTTTCGTAATTTAAGTTCCCTTCAATTACAACCTCAGGCTCTTCATCCTCATCAGCATATTGTGGAAATTTCTTGTGAAACTCAGCTTTAAATGCGTTGCGTAAACCACATGGCAGCAAGGCAATCATAAAAGGCATTTTTTCCATTTTATATAAGTTTATATGATTAATAAAACAGTGGTTTCATGACAATAAGTATACCACACAAGATAAACATCTGAAATACAAGAAAGTACGCAAAACAAAGGAAAGGTGAAAAATTACATCTAGGTAAGTATAGAAAGCAAGGAGTGAGATAGTGAGCATGTGAGAAATAAGTAACTAGAGATAGAGATTAATAGAAAATACAGAGTAAAAACTTATGATTAAAATTCTCTAAGACTTTATTCTTATGTCTAGCATCTTTAAATTTTCCACTAATAGTTAACCGTTAATCGCTAATATTTAGTGCATCAACATATAAATTAGTTCTTTCATCAACTCACCATCCGGCTGTGTAGAACCAATACCTTTACTTTTTGCATCATATTCGCGAAGCAATGCGATATTCTGCATACATTTCCAAGCATTGTAGATTTTTGCAGCAGCACTAAAATCCTTCACAAAATAAGGATTAACTCCTAATGCTTTTGCTACACTACCATCGCTTTTATCGCCGGTATAATGATATTGAAGTAAATTGGTGAATCCACCAAAAAGTACTGAAACAGTCACCACCATTGGGTTTGATTTAGGATTCATAGCGAAGTGTTGAATAATGCGATTTGCTTTGAATACATCACGCTTGAAGATTGCATTCTGTAACTCAAAGTTGTTATATTCTTTGCTTATACCGATATTCTTCTCAATCAGGTCAGCAGTAATTTGTTTTTCGCTTGCTGGTTTAGTGATAATCAGTTTATCTATTTCACCAACAATACGGCTAAGATCAGTGCCAAGAAATTCAGCTAAAAGAGCAGATGATTTCTCGTCGATACTTAGCCCTTTACCTTTCACATAGTTGCGAATCCAGGGAATTACTTCATAATCGCGCAAACTACTTGAAGTAAATACAACTCCAACCTTATCTATTGAACTAACATACTTCTTTCGCCCATCAACAGTACTGTATTTATGACATAAAACTAAGATTGTAGTTTCCTGAGGTTTTTCAAGATAAAAAGCAATTTTATCAAGATCTTTGATATGCTGTGCCTCTTTAACAATAATTACCTGATAGGGAGCCATCATCGGAAAACGCTTAGCAGCATTAATTACCGCAGCTGCATCTACATCTTTCCCATACATAACCGTAAGGTTAAACTCACGCTCCATTTCATCCAATACATTATTTTGAATATAGTCAGAAACCATATCAATATAATACGACTCCTCTCCTTGTAATAAGTAGATTGGTTTGTATTGTTTACTTTTTAGGTCAGATATTACTTGATCGTATGAAAGTCCGCTCTTTTTTGCCATCGTAAAATACTAATACTTAAGATGTTTTATTGTATTACTGTTAGTCATGATACTTCTAAGTGACTTAATTCCAATATCTAAATGCTCACGCACATAGTTTTTCGTCACTAAATAATCACTAGCTATGGTTTTAATTCCTTCCTCTTCAAGAGGTTTATCTGAAACCAAAAGCAAAGCTCCTGTTGGAATATGATTAGCAAAACCAGCAGTAAATAAGGTAGCTGTTTCCATATCTACAGCCATTGTGCGGATTTCCTTCAAATACTCTCTAAAGTCTTCATCTTGTTCCCATACACGGCGATTTGTTGTATAAACAGTTCCAGTCCAATAATCACGACCAAAATCACGAATATTTGACGAAACAGCACGCTGTAATGAGAAAGCTGGTAAAGCAGGAACTTCCGGTGGAAAATACTCGTTAGAAGTACCTTCTCCACGAACAGCTGCAATTGGCAAAATATAATCACCTACACCTATCTTTGATTTTAATCCACCACATTTACCCAAGAATAATACAGCTTTAGGATGAATCGCAGAAAGAATATCCATGATAATAGCTGCATTAGGACTACCCATCCCAAAATTAATAATAGTAATACCTTCTGCTGATGCATTCATCATATTTCCATCACGCCCAACCACAGGGACATTAAACTCCTCAGCAAACAATTCTACATAATTATTGAAGTTTGTCAACAATATCAATGGTGTAAAGTCATCAATACTTCGTTTAGTATAACGCGGAAGCCATTCTTGTACTATCTCAGCTTTAGTTTTCATCCTTATTATTTAGGGTAAATAATTTATCTGTGTATCTTTGTCAGTGGTCAAAATTACCAAAATCACCTTTACAAAACTAGCCAAAAATAATGAGTTCTCTTAACTTTCCGGCTTATACATTCAAAATTAAAACCATAGATGAAAAAAAATGCATCTATGACCGACTGCGCCGTAAATTCGTTGCTCTACAGCCCGAGGAATGGGTTCGTCAGCATATGATTGAATTTTTAATAGAAGAACTTAAATATCCGGAAGGCCTAATTGGAAACGAAATCTCACTCACTTACAATGGCTTACAAAAACGCTGCGACAGTGTAGTATACAGTAAAAATCGTGACCCATTAATGATTATTGAGTACAAGGCTCCTACTGTAGAAATTTCCCAAAAGACTTTTGATCAAATAAGCTTGTACAACACTCAACTGCAAGTCAAATATTTACTTATCAGTAATGGATTTAATCACTATTGCTGTAAGGTAGATTTAGAAAGCAAAAAGGTGAGTTTTTTGAAAGAGATACCTAGTTATGGGGAGCTTATTGACTAAGCTTTCAGCTTCTGATAAACCATCACATCCACATACACATCATTACGCCTTATCCAGTCTTTTAATTCTCCGTTTTTCATAAACCCTAGCTTCTCAAATAAAGCTTGACTTGGTTTATTATCAGGCATAACATGTGCATAAACTGAATGTATTCCTAGGAACTTAAAACAATAAGGTAAAAAGATTTCAAAAGCCTCAGTAGCATAATGCTTTTGCTGGAATTTTTTATCAATCAAGATACCAACACCAGCTCTATGATGATGTGGTTCGTAATCATACAAGTCAATCATCCCAACAGTTTCACCCGTTTCCTTTACTGTAATCATTAAACGCAACTGACGCGTTTCGTATATCGTTTTATCAGAGCTAACAATATATTCACGAAGGATGTACTTTGAATATGGATTCAGTGTATTCCCCTGCTCCCACCATTCTGAGTTATTCTCCCACTCATAAAGTAGGTGCAAATCCTCCGGCTCAAGAGCACGAAGTTGCAATATGTCGTTTTCGAGCTTTTGACTCATTATTTCAGATTTTTAAAAGTAGAACAATGTTTCCAAAAATAATAAACCAGCGCCTTCGCATGCATTCTAGAAGCCTTTGACAACAAACTAGCATGGCTAAGTCTTTGATAGTGATGCACTATGCTTACCATAGGTAAATATACTATTTTCCATCCGGCTTGCTTTAATCGCAAGCAAAAATCTGCATCTTCAGGTCCGTAGAAAATCTGCTCATCAAGCAAACCTACTGTATCGAGAATTTCTCTGCGGAACATTTGACAAGCTCCAATTAAATATTCTACTTCAAAGGGTTTGGTTCCATTCATTTGCTTGGTATAAAATTGTGATTCGTTGCTTTTTACACGAACACCTTTTTTCTCAAGCACATTATTGATTTTATAGCGTAAAGAGGGAAATTTACGACAGCTTTGTTGCACTTCCCCATCGGCTGCAACAAGTTTTGTTCCGCAACAGCCCACCTCCGGCTCTGTATCTAAGCAAGATATCATAGCATCAATAGCGGCTAAGTTTACTTCCGTATCAATATCCAAAATCAGCACATATTCTCCTTGCACTAACTTTAGAGCTTGATTACGAGCCTTAGCTACGCCATTATTCTCGGTGTTTTTGATAAGCTGGAATCGCTCACCAGCAAAGGATTCTATCAAATCAACACTTCTATCCGAGGAACCATTATCCACCACTTTGATCTCATAATCTAAGTGAGCAATAGAAGCCAGCAATGAACTCAAACATGGTTCAATATGCTTCTCTGAATTCCAGGTTAGAATTACTATTGATAGTTTCATGGACAAATCACTTTATCCGAAAAGTTTTATCTTAAATGCTTTTACTGCCATTGAAAAATCTTTCCACGATTTGAACTTTGATAGGTGTGAAAAGATTAATGATGGGCGTAAGAAAAAGCTTAAATTATTCCAAAATAACAAACGCTCCATTTGTTTGGATGTCAGATTTGGATAATTCAAAATAGAATTACGCTGAACATCTGTAGGCACATAGTCACCTCCTACAATCCAACCCTTTTCTTTTGCAATTTCATAAAATTCAGTTCCAGGGAAAGGTGCAACAATATTAAACATCACCTGACTAACTTTTAATTTCTTAGCCGTTTTCATAGTTTGCTTAACTGTTGCTTTTGTTTCCAATGGACTAGTACCTATTAAGATATTAAGCTTTGTAGGTACATTAAATTTCTTCAAAGAATCAATCGCCTCAAATATCTGCTTCGAGGTCAATCCTTTCTTGATATATTGAAGAATCTCATCGTTAAAAGATTCAACACCCAAGTCAACATACTGACAACCTGTATCTGATAAAATTTTAGCTATTTCATCATCAATAGCATCGGCACGAGCCTGACAGCCCCACACCATTCCAAATTCTTTTAGTACAGCACCAATTTGACGCAAACGCTTAGCTGTAACGATAAAGTTATCGTCCATAAAGCCAATTGACTTATAACCTTGCTCATGAAGCATTGTTATCTCCTCAATCACATTTTCAACTGAGCGAAACCCAACCGGTGGCTTCTTATCATTATTTTTCTTGTATTCAATCTCACGCGCAAAAGTCAGTGAACTTGGTACACAATAGATACATTTAAACGGACAGTTTCTTGATGTCACCACCGTTGCATACGGACTCTCCTTTAACTTTGGATTAAAGAAATGATATCCTTCAATAAAATGACGAGATGGGAATGGTAATTCATCTAAGTCTTGAATTAATGCACGAAAAGGATTATTCTGAATTTCCCCATTCATTAAGAAAGAAATACCTTCCACATCAGTATAATCTGATTGAGTATCTAATCTTACGGCTAGTTCTTTGGCAATATAATCAGGCTCTCCACGCAAAACAAAGATATATTCATCTTGCAAGAATCTTTTAGTGTAGTATGTTGGAGCCGGCCCCATAAACATTACAGGAACCTTTTCTTGATGCTTTCTAATAATGCTTAAAGCATGTAAATCAGCATCCATTGATAGATTTACTGACCAAAAACAATAACAATCAGAGTTATTGAAAGCCATAAATGCATCAAAATCAGAAAAATCTTTTTTATCTAAAACGAAATCTACATACTCAACTTCATGCCCCTCTTTTTCAAAAATAGCTGCAATGGTTAGGAAGTAGATATTTGGCATGTCATACACAACACGCGTACACCCTGCTGTTCGCTCAGCAGGCTTCACTTTTTTAAATGAAGGTGGTGTTATTAATGTGATTTTCATAAAAAAAACAGATTGGTAGTTAGTTGGCTCTTGCCAACAGATGATTATTTACCGAATAGCTTTGCCCAGAAACCTTTCTTCGACTTTGCGTCTTCATACTCATTCAGAATTTCATAAGAAGGAGCTTCAAGATGTTTTCCGCTTTTAATCATTTGGTAAATCACACCCCAGTCAGGTAATCCACCTAAGTTTCTATCATCTATAAATAATTCAGCATTCAGTTTTCTAGTAGCATACTGGTCATTATCAACTTCTTCTGGCAAATTACTATTTACAGCATAAAACTCTACACCTCTATCTTTACAATATTTAATTGCATCATCTAATAACTCACCTTCACGCACAGTCCACATTATCAATAAATGTTGATCGCGTTGCAACATTTTCAATGTATCAATAGCAAAAGGGATTGGCTTACCAATTTTTGGATAAGCATGCTCAACAATAGTTCCGTCAAAATCAACAGCAATTACCATAATTATTCGATTTCTATAATAGGGTTAATTTCTTTATCAATTGTTTGTAAACTTGGTTTACAAAATAACATTGCAATTGCACCAATTGCAGCAGCATACAAGAATGATGTAGTATGCATACAATAAAACAACGCAATATTTATAATAAAATTGGCTCCAATAAGTATTAATCTAATTTTCACCCATTTCAAATATTGATTTAAGCGTTGCTGATAATATTCTATCTCAGCAATTACTTTTATTTTTTTACTAAAATACCACAATGCTCCTGGAATAGATATAATAAGATACATCATTGTGAAAGAACTGATCATGGTACCTGTATTTTTACCTATTTCTATTACAAACTTTGTATTTAACCAATAGCCAATTCCGGCAATTAATACACCTAAAGCAAAAACCAAGTAATAATACATTCTTGACTTCTTAAAAGCTATTTGAACAAATTCTTCCACTTCTTTTATAGTTGTTAGTTATTAGTAACTAGTAATCAGTTAACTGCGAATAAAGTTTTCTTATACATTATTAATTATTCACTTTTAACTATTAATTCTCATCTACTTCTTAGCCGGATATGAGTCAGTAAACACTACCCGATTTACAATTGATCTACCAAGCGTAATTTCATCAGCATATTCTAACTCATCACCAATCGAAATTCCACGAGCAATCGTTGTTATTTTAACATCAGTACCAGCGAGCTTACGGAAAATATAAAAGTTTGTCGTATCCCCTTCCATTGTAGGACTTAAGGCTAAAATCACTTCTTTCACTTCTCCTGAGTGAACACGCTCTACTAAGCTGTCAATTTCTAAATCTGCAGGACCAATTCCATCCATCGGAGAAATAATTCCACCTAACACATGATACAAACCTTTAAACTGCTGCGTGTTTTCAATTGACATAACATCTTTAATATTCTCAACTACACAAACAACACTTGCATCTCGACTAGGATTCCCACAAATATCACAAACCTCAATATCTGAAATATTATGACACTTCAAGCAATGTCTAATCTCTTTCTTTAATCGAATAATAGTATTCCCAAACAGGTCTACATCCTCTTCGCTTTGCTTAAGAAGATACAACACAAGCCTTAAAGCCGTTTTACGACCAATGCCAGGCAGTTTTGAGAATTCATTCACTGCATTTTCCAGTAAAACAGAAGGATATTGTTGTGGTACCATAACTAAAATATCGACAGAAATGCAAAGATAATATTTAAGCAGAGAAATGCGAAATCAAACATATGAAATACAAATAACAACCAAAGTCAAAGACATAAATATGACCAAGAACATTTAAAACCATCTATAAATTGTCAATAAATTTAGCTAACTTAGTAAGACTTATAACATTCAATCTTTACGGCCATGGAAACAAATATTATGCAAAGTGGTTACACTATTTTAACGCAACGGGAATTGGTGATTGAAGTACTGTCTGGAAGAGTAAGTTTAAATAAAATAAAGACAGATAGAGATTTACTATACTGTGATAAAAACTTTCATCCAGAGTACAAAATGATCATTGATACCAGAAATGTAGAAATGCACCTGAGTCTTAGTGAACTATCTGATTATCTGAATTATCTAGCAAATAGAGATAATATTATTCAATCTAGAGAAACAGCCTTTATCACTACAAAAGAATTTCAGGAACCTCTTTTATTTGAATTAAAAAAATACGAAAACAATCTTCCAATTCATTTTTATACATTCTCTGACACTGGCTCTTGCGCAAATTGGATACATGACAAAACGATTAGCAAAAACACTTTAGATGAAATTATCTTTAGATTAACGAAGAATCCAACACACATTTGGTTTAAAACACCGAACAGCCTAACAGGATTCTAATAACTTATAATAAAAAGGATGTCAATGACATCCTTTTTTATTTAAAACTGACTATTATAAATCTTCAAAATTATTTCTGTTGCATTTCGAGCAGAATCACCATTCACCAAGGGCTCTCGACCGGTTTTTACAGCTTCAATAAAATCGCTTATAATTAACTCATGATTAGAAGTATCAGAAACTACAGCAGTCGCAGAGCCAGTATGAGTATTCCCATTTGCATTTTGCTGACTTGGATTCTCTACTCCATCAATTCCCCAATGAGTAATTACATCATTCTCCATAATCACGCAACCCTTATCAGAGTATATTTCTAACTTAGCCGGGAAACCTGGCTTAGTAGCCGTAGAAGCTGTTATAGTACTAATCAAGCCGGAATCATGAGCACAAATCACAGCTCCGTGATCTTCCACCTCAATATCGTGGACAAAAGTCCCAAGCTTACTTACCACTTTACTTGGCATACCAAAAAACCAATAATACAAATCAATATAGTGAGCAGCTTGCTGAATAAATGGTCCTCCTCCATCAATTTCATATCCACCACGATATGCTCCCGAAGCATAATAAACATCGTCACGATAATTTTTTACCGATAAATCCACAGAGAATATTTTACCCAGCTTATTTTCGTCTATCATCTTTTTCACGATAGGATTATCTGAACTAAACCTGCGTTGGTAACTTACTGCCAACTTTACATTATTGGCTTTGCAGGCATTAATCATTTTATCAGCAGCCTCTAGCGTAATATCAATAGTTTTTTCGCACAACACATGTTTACCCATCTCAGCTGCTTCAACAGCTGAAATATGGTGCACTCCGTTAGGTGTACAAATTGCCACCGCATCAAATACAACTGTTACTTCTTTTAAACTTTTAAAAAACGGTAACTCGTTGAATCCTTCAGGTTTAGTTGTTTTACTTGACACAACACCTACAACTTCTGCCGCTTCAACTTTGCTAATTGCATTTACATAGGTTTTAGCTATGTTTCCACTTCCAATGATTATGAATTTCATAAGTATCTGTTTTTTTGAGATAAAGCTAAATTATTACAAGCAAAAAAACAATTTTAATCCTAAAACAAATACAGACTTATGAAAGCTTTCAATCAATCATCCTTTCATTCTTAGAACTTAAAAGACTAACTTTGCTCGCAATAAAAAAAGTCATGTCTGCAAACAGTATTCTAGTTCTCATAATCGCCTACTTTGGTATATTGATTCTAATTTCCTATTTCACGGGAAAGAAATCAACTAACGAAGCATTTTTCCTTGGTAACCGTAAGTCTCCTTGGTATATTGTTGCATTTGGGATGATTGGCACTTCTATTTCTGGCGTGACATTTATATCAGTTCCGGGTATGGTTCAAAACCAGGGCTATACCTATATGCAGATGGTTTTAGGATTCTTTGTTGGCTACATCGTAGTATCTACCATCCTACTACCTCTATACTATAAACTCAGGCTTACCAGTATATACACATACCTTAAAAGAAGATTTGGAAATAATGCTTATAAAACCGGAGCTTGGTTTTTCCTTATTTCTAAGATAATAGGTGCTGCTGCACGATTATATATTGTGGCGTTAATTCTGCAAAGTTTTGTATTTAATGCTTGGCACATCCCTTTTGAAGTTGGCGTTTTCATACTTATCATGCTAGTTTGGCTGTATACTTTCCGTGGTGGTATCAAAACTATTATTTGGACAGATGCATTACAAACTCTTTTTCTACTAACAGCTTTAGTCCTTATCATCATAGGCATCCAAAATAAACTTGGACTAAGTATAGAAGAAATTTCTAATGGCTTAACTAAAAGTAATTGGACAAAGATGTTTGTGTTTGATGACTGGGTTTCTAAACAAAATTTCTTCAAACAATTCTTTAGCGGAGTATTTATCACCATTGTGATGACTGGTTTAGACCAAGACATGATGCAGAAGAATCTATCATGTAAAAACATCAAAGAAGCCAAAAAGAACATGTATAGCTATGGCTTCATGTTTATCCCTATCAATTTATTATTTTTAAGCATAGGAGCATTAATGTTATTACTTGCTCAACGCGAAGGACTCGACCTACCGGATAAAGCCGACAAGATTGTCCCCTTCTTTGCGAACGGATACCTAGGAGCACCTGTAAGTGCTTTCTTCTTTATTGGAATTATTGCAGCAGCATTTTCTAGTGCAGATTCTGCGTTAGCCTCTCTGACAACTTCATTCTCTGTAGACATATTGGATGTTAAACACGAAAATGCTCGCAAAGCAAAACGAGATAGAATGATAGTACACCTATGCATCTCGATAGTTTTTGCCTTTATTATTATGTTTATCCATTGGCTTGGAAATACAGAAAGCATTATCAATGTGATTTACAGTGTAGCATCTTATACATATGGACCTCTATTGGGGATGTATGCCTTTGGACTGTTTACAAAATTCAAACCTAACGATAAGAAAATCCCTGTTATTGCAATACTTTCACCTGTTCTTATCGGCACACTAGATATTGTTTCAAAGATCTTTTGGGGTTATGCCTTTGGCACAGAGCTCTTGATTCTTAACGGAGGAATTTGTTTCTTTGGACTATGGCTTATCTCTTCGGATAAACAATTTATGAATAATAAAAAACTAGCTATTAAATTATAACGGACAACTATTAACTAAAATGAGAATAACATTAGCAGAATTTGTAATTAGCAATACCGATGTAAATAAATGCCCGGAAGGTAACACACCTGAATTTGCATTTATTGGTCGTTCCAATGTAGGAAAATCGTCACTAATCAATATGTTGACCAACCAAAAAGGATTAGCCATGACATCCTCAAAACCTGGAAAAACATTATTGATTAATCACTTTATCATTAATAAGAGTTGGTATCTGGTTGACCTTCCGGGATATGGTTATGCAAGAGCAAGCAAAACTCAACGAGAAAAGCTTCGCCAAATCATTGAACGCTATATAATAATGCGCGAACAGCTATATAATCTGTTTGTACTAATAGACAGTCGCCTTGAACCACAAAAGATTGACTTGGATTTTATGAACTGGCTAGGAGAAAGCCAAGTTCCATTTTCAATAGTATTTACTAAAACTGACAAACAATCAGCTTCAAAAACTTCAGAAAATATTCAACGCTATAAAACACGACTTCTTGAAGAATGGGAAGAACTACCTCCAATATTTATTACCTCAGCTGAAAAGAAAATCGGTGGCGAGGAAATATTAGACTACATAGGAACTATACTTGAACAATAGAATAAAAAAAGCCTTTAACGATTAAGTTAAAGGCTTTTTTTTTATTACTGATTTTATCACTTTTCTTTCTTAGACTCTCCTTTTTCAGCTGCTGCTTTCTTTCTTTCCTCTTGTTGCATTTGCATTGCTTTTTTAGCTTCAATGCGCTCTTTCATTTTTTCTTTCTTTTGGCGCTCTTTTTCTTTCTTAGCTTCTTTTTTACGCTTTGCTTTCAACTTTTTAAGCTCTTTCTTTTGTTTTACTTTAAGAGCTTTCTTTTGTTGTGGAGAAAGGTAATCTGGTTCTGGATATTCTTCAATCTTGGGTTGAATTACCTCTGGTTGAATATAACGAACAGCTTGAATTGTAGTATCACATTTTACCTGAGTAAAAGCCATGCTTGTTATATGTCCAAAAGATCCAAATACACCTCTTGATGATTTTCTAGAAACTCCTGCTTCAACAAATCCTGTTACAGATGAATAGTTCTTTTGTAAGTTAAAGTCAATCTTATAAGTATAAAGAACAGTATCTAAAGTATTCTCTACCATATATGCTGTATATGCGCTATCCCATAAGATCACTTCATATATTGGCAAGCAAAAAGTTGTATCATCATATAGAGTTTGATTCACTTCTAGCAAACCCATTGCAATTTTCTTTTGATCCAATGTCAAAGAGAAACTTTCCTTACTTGGGCTTAACTCACCTAGAAATGCCTTAACGGCTCTAATATCTCCTAAAAGCGGCTCTTTTTTCTTAATACTATCTTCACGAGCTAACCATGCTTGCAAAAGATCTAATTGTCCAACCACTTTGTCAAATTCAACACTGTCCTTAACTCCTGCTTTGAATTGATCTACAGCATCAGAGAACTTTCCTTGATAATAGAAAATATCTTCTCCCGCAAAGGCTGTAAATACATAAGCAAATACAAAAGTTACAACTAAAAAAGCTTTCTTCATAGTAAAATATTCTTTTGATTTCTTTTAGGTTATCATGTTTTTCGGCAAGCAAAGATAGTCAAATTTTCATTATTCATTAATTTATGTGAATCAATGCTTATTTTTTTGTTTTTTTTAAGTTAAGAAAAATTTTTTAACAAAATTATTTCCCTCTTATAAGATTAATATCACCCTTTTTCTTGTACTTAACATGTTCTTTAGAGTTTGTTTTATAATCGGCACCAACAGCCTCAATAATATAATAATAAGGACCCGGGTTAGCCATTTTCCCATTAATGCGTCCATCCCATCCTTTTCCCGGATCGGACCACGAAAACACCTTACGCCCCCATCGATTATAAACAACTCCATGAAAACTAATTAATGACTTGTAAGCGACTCTAAATTCGTCATTTTTTCCATCACCATTAGGTGTAAACACATTGGGAACTTCCAAATATGACTCAACCACAGTAACTGTAAGAGAATCAAAATCACTACAATATTCATTACTTGAACGCAGTTTCACTGTATAAAGTCCTGCATTTTTAAATGTATATCGCAAATCAGTATCTGAATAATATACTGAATTATTAGGATTATCAGTAGGAACAAAATACCATTCAAAATTCTTTGCTATAGGTATATTTGCGTTACTTGTAAACGCAATAACCAATGGTGCAGAACCACCTAATGTACCGGAAGTTCTATCAATCTCATTTAATGATTCTCGCTCAGAAACAACACCTTGCATATTTTGAGTAACAGCTACTGTTTCATACAAACTACTTGTTATGGCTTGTAATTGAATATTTAAGGCTTTCATAAACTGATCTCCTACTACTCTAAAATAAGTATTAGTATAAGGTGCATCAACTTCAAAATCTATAGAAAATGGAGAGTTGGAATAACTTGACGCAGTTTTCTCATCGGTAAGCTCTTCGGTTAAATATGATAGTGATGAATCATCCCAACTCAAAGTATTGTACTTAATCTCAAACTTCCTATCTAAAGTCTTTTGAACACTAAACTCATTATAATAATACATTGCAGGCAATTTTGTAAAAGCAACATTCACTATAACTGTTGTACAAGGTGTTGAACTCTTATATGCTGAAACTGAATCAATTTGAAATTGATAATCCTTTTCATCAAAAACCCACACATATTTTATTTCCGAATCAAACTCTAGAATATATCCGCCCGGAGTTAAATCATCTAGTGAAGTAGTAGTCGTATTATTTTCAGTTTTCAGCCAAACCTTTGATGAAGGAGATGTAGAATATTGATACCAAGAAAAATCTGTAACATTAGATGCAGTATAACCAATAACACCACTACCAGATGAACCGGTTTCATTATTAAAAACAAACACTTCATCTATACCACTTAGACTTACATCTAAATCGGTTGATTTCACACCATTAGTCACATAAAACTGGGCACTAAGTGAAAACAGCACCAGAACAATAAAGGATAATAATACAAATAGTCTTTTCATTGAATAAACAGCTCAGAATGAAGCATCCAAAATTACAAAAAAATATTTGCTATCAAAGGTTTAGCTTTTAAAGATTAAGCCGAGGTTAATTACAAATATGAACGAGAAATAGGCTTAATAATTGTATTACACAAGTCAAAATCAGATGAATAAAATTAGAAACTAAGCTTTTTTTTTAACTTTGCAGGAATTTGAAATTTTAGTTGGAGATTTTGCATATAAAAAACCTAAGATAAGATGTTAAGAATATCACTCACTACCCTAATTATTGTACTACTGCAAGTTAACAGTTTATTATTTGCCCAAAATGACTCACTTAGAAAAGTGTTTCAAAATGGAAAAGAATTTTACATCTACCAGATTCAAGAAGGTGAAGGTCTTTACAAGATTAGCAAAAAATTCAATATCACTCAAGAAGAATTAATTCAATATAATCCAAGTACTACTTCCGGAGTAAAAGAGGGAATGAATATCCGTATCCCTATCGTTTCATATAGAAAAGCTATGATTGAAAAATCTTTCAACAAAGCTCCAGCAGAAAGGACACCAACAAATACTAGCTCTCAAAAAAACGATGACGACTTCATTACCCACACTGTAGTTAAAGGAGAAACTATATATGCTTTAACAAAAAAATACGGTGTAACTTCAGATGATTTATACAAAAATAATCCGTCATTAAATGATGGACTAAAAGTAGGCTCAGAGCTACTTATTCCGAAGAAAAATACACCAGCTCCTCCTGCAGTTCAAATAAAAAAAGAAACTGTTACTATTGCAGCTACTCACGAATCAGCTACCTATATTACGCATACTGTTCAAGCTAAAGAAACCTTATATGGCATTAGCAAACAATATGGAGTAACTATCGGTTCTTTAAATGAGCTTAATCCAGAACTGGCAGATGGCTTAAAAGTTGGTCAGACAATTAAAATCCCGTTAAGACTAGAACCTGCGATTCAAGTGCAACCAACTAAACCTGCACAAGCAAAAAGCACTGCTTCTACTGCTCCTAGCACACCTGTAATTCCTATTAAAACAACGGTGATACCACCTGTAACACCATCCATAAATACACCAAGCAGCACTAAAAACATTAGCATGCTTAAACCTACAGATATGGTTGTAAGAGTAACTGTTCTTATGCCATTTATGCTAAGTGAAATCAATAAACAAGATAGAACTATAGACAAGTTTGTTGAGTTCTATGATGGAATATTATTAGGTGTAAAAAAACTGAAAGAAGAAGGCTTATCTGTTGAACTTTCGATTTATGATATTGAAAAATCAGAAGAGAAGGTTAAAGAGATTCTTGAAAAGAATCCTAACATCAAGAAATCAAATTTAATTATTGGGCCAGCATATAGCATGCAAGTAAATGCCTTAGCTGAATTCTCAAAAGCTAACAACATCCCATTAGTGGTACCTTTTACTTCTAAAATAGATAACATCTATAATTACCCTTTACTATTCCAAAACAATGCCCCACAACAAATTCAACACAAAGCAGCTGCTAGCGCTTTTGTTTCAAAATTTGCAGATAAAAACATTGTAATCTTTAACTTCAATAAAGATTCTGAGGATGAAGGAAGTGAGTTTGCAAGAGCATTAGTTCCTATCCTAAAAGAAAACAATATTAATTTCCAAAGCGTTCAGTTTACTCAAGAAGTATTCTCTTCAATAGCAAACTACTTCCCTACTGGAAAAGAAACTATTCTTGTGTTAGCTACAGACAAATACAACTTAGTTAAAGATGTGGTTGCAAAGGTTAAACAACTTAACAATCAAGCTTTAAGACCAATATCTGTTTTTGGATTCTCAAAATGGGAAAATTCGCTTCAAGATTACCCATCTACATATTACTACTCAACATTCTATATTGATAGAAACAGAAAAGAAGTTGCATTATATCGAAACAAATTCAAACAAGAATTCGGCTACCCTTCAACTTCAAATCCTCGCTTTGATTTAATGGGCTATGACCTTGCTACTTATTTCATTAAAGCAATAAACCTTTATGGAACCAAAATGCCTAGTAAATTAAGTGAATATCAACAAGCATACACATTACAGTCGGATTTCAACTTTGTACAGTTTAAAAGTGGTGGATATTTAAATCATGGCATCTCAATTATTCATTATAAAGAAAACGAAGGTTTTTCTGTAGTAGAATAATCAACTCAACATAAAAAAAGAAAGCCGATAACATAATGTTATCGGCTTTCTTTTTTACTCAATATATCTTTTATCGTATTCTGTCAAATGATCTAACAAGTGCTTCGTCTTTACCAATTGCTCTAATAGCTAAATAAGTTAATATAGCAGATACAAGTGGAAATGCAACCGGCATTCTCAAATGAAAATCAAGATTCCCATCTTTACCTGCAATATAAATATACATTGATAGCAAAATATAATATCCTATCATGAGGATTGCATTAAATACATTAAGTCTGATTTGAATAATGCGTTTCTTAAAAAAGAATACCGCAACCAATGAAATTATTGCAATTATAATTTCTATAATTGATAGAAACATTGTATTTAATATTAATTCAGGTTTTGTAGAAACAGACTGTATGCCAAAGAAATTTAGCACATACTCTCCTGATACTCCTGTAAAATCAACAATTGGAGTAGTCAGCATTACAGCAAATAAAATTGCCACTACTACCATATAAAAAGTTTGAATCCTTTGCCACATAATTTTCTATCTATTTTTGTTTTTTCCACTGTTTATCACGCACATCATAAATACGCTCTATAATATCCACCACTTTTAATCCTTCAAGAATATTAGTCGTAATAGTTCCTCTTTCTTTTAATTTATCTACCACATTTTGGATTACATAATGATGATTTTGAGCTGACCCCTTATATAAACCATAATCATTTGGAGGATTAGATGCAGCCAATTCAGGCATTACATAATCTTTGATATGACAATATGCAACCTCGTTCATATATTGTCCGGCAACCTTAACAGTTCCATTTGATCCAATAATTGTGATACTACTTTCAAGATTTGTATCGTAAACAGCTGTAGAATAATTAATATTACCCATACCCCCATTTACAAAATCGAAACTAACAACTCCACTATCTTCGAAATCAGTTAATTTTTGGTGTGAAAAATCATGGAAGTTTCCACGGATATTTTCAATATCACCAAATAACCAATACATAATATCTATAAAGTGAGAAAACTGTGTAAATAAAGTTCCACCATCAAGTTTCCCATCTCCATGCCAGTTACCCGGTTTGTAATAACGATCATCACGATTCCAATAACAGTTTAACTGAACCATGAAAATATCACCTAAAGTTTCATTATCAACCAATTCTTTCAACCAAACCGAAGGTGGTGAATATCGATTTTGCATTACACAAAATACATGGCGAGAATATTCTAAAGACTTAAAAAGAATCTTTTCTGCATCCATCTTAGTTAGAGCAATAGGCTTCTCAACTACGACATGAAAACGCTTCTCAAGACATTTAATTGCATATTCCGCATGATATCCATTTGGAGTACAAATATTTACTACATCAGCCTCTATCCCTGAAGCTAAAAAATCATCAATTGAAGTAAAATACGGCACCTCAATATCTGCTAAATTTACATCTTCTTTTGGCAAAATATCACATACAGCAACTAATTCTGAGTTTGGATCACGACGAATCATTTCTGCATGTCTTTTACCAATGTGCCCCTGCCCGATTACAGCAAATTTTATCATATTCTTAATTTTCAATTTCCAATAACCAATTTTCAATTAGTTTTTCACTACTTTAAGCTTGGTTGTATGAATTATTTTTGTCAATAATTTTTGTATTTCTTTTAAATCCACCAATAATTTATCACTTGATGGATAAGTTTCAGCAGCATTACAAACTTCTAACCAATAGGCCGTTTCTTAAGCTTCCTTAGCTGCTATTTTCAATTTATGAATGAAGTCATTTAGACTTTAAGCGTGTTGTGATTCACGAACATTAGCTCCGATTGAGCTTGCCGATTTTAATAACTGATTTGCAACAACAAACTTTCTATTTTCTTCTAATAACTCAACAAACTGAATTGATTTAAGTGTAAATTGAAATGACTTATTCAAAATAACATTCTCTCTTTCCATGAGTCTCTTATATAAATTGGAAATTATTAAATTGATAATTTTATTACAGTTTCATTCGCAAGTTTGTACTCTTGTTTTGTTTCAGGACAAACTGCAATACCATTCTCATTAAAATCTAAACGGTGACCGTATTCACTTACCCAACCAATTTGTTTTGCCGGATTGCCAACTACTAGTGCATAGGGTTTTACAGCTTTTGTTATCACAGCACCAGCACCAATCATAGCATAAGCACCTATCTCGTTTCCACAAACAATTGTAGCATTTGCACCAATGGAAGCTCCTTTTCGGATTTGAGTTTCCTTGTACTCACTTTTGCGAGTCACGGCACTGCGTGGATTTATAACATTCGTAAACACCATTGATGGGCCTAAAAACACATCATCTTCACACTTTACGCCAGTATAAACGGAAACATTATTCTGAATCTTTACATTACACCCTAGTACAACATCTGGCGAAATTACGACATTTTGACCTATGTTACAATTCTCACCAATAGTACAATTAGACATTATATGCGAAAAATGCCAAATGCGAGTTCCTTCTCCTATTTGACATCCTTCATCTATATATGCAGATTCATGTGCTTGATAAGCCATAATTCTCAATTTTTTAATTCTCTATTTCCAATTCATTATTAGTCAAAACTCAATTCATTATAATTGGAAATTGGAAATTATTAATTAACAAATTCAAGTACTGATTTTGTTATATATTCCAACTGTTCTTCATCCAACTCAGTGTGAATAGGCAATGACAGCACACATTCACTTAACATTTCTGCTACTGGAAAATCACCCGACTTATATCGAGAATCCTGATATGCTTT
This sequence comes from Paludibacteraceae bacterium, assembly GCA_963662245.2. GTDB lineage: Bacteria > Bacteroidota > Bacteroidia > Bacteroidales > Paludibacteraceae > JAFGVL01. The sequence goes on from CAXXVQ010000002.1 coordinate 88,663, forward strand.
TTGCAAATGTAATGGAATTGGATAATATATCATGCTTGGCACATCTTTATCCGACAAATGTTTCTGCAATGCTACTCTATCAACTCCATTTAGTTTTAATGTATATTGATGAAACACATGTGTTGTATTTTCTGCTTTTTCCGGAGTTATTAATTTATCCGTTTTAGCAAATGCTTGATTATAATATTCAGCAGCATATTGTCTAGCTTGATTATACTCATCAAGATGCTTTAATTTTACATCTAACACTGCCGCCTGAACAGAATCAAGTCTTGAATTTACACCAATGGAGTCATGATGATAACGCACAACCATACCATGATTTGAGATAGCTCTCATTTTTGCTGCTAGTTCATCATCATTTGTAAAAATCGCCCCACCATCACCAAAACAACCTAAATTCTTTGATGGGAAAAATGAAGTACAACCTGCATCTCCAATACATCCGGACTTAACACTCTTTCCATCAGGAAAAGTATATTCTGAACCTATTGACTGACAAGCATCTTCTAACACATACAAATTATGCTCTTTTGCTAATGCAAGAATTGCTTCCATATCTGCATTTTGTCCAAATAGGTGTACTGGAACAATTGCTTTGGTCTTAGGAGTAATGGCTTTTTTAACAGACTCAATAGAGATACAAAATGTATCCGGATCAACATCTACAACTACAGGCGTCAAGCCTAATAAAGAAACAACCTCAGCTGTAGCAATAAAGGTAAATGTTGGTGTTATAACTTCATCTTCAGGCTTTAATCCCATTGCCATAAGAGCTATCTGAAGCGCATCTGTCCCATTACCAACAGGAATGACATGCTTAACGCCTAAATATGATTCTAGATTCTTTTGAAACTCAGCAACCTTAGGTCCTTTTATGAATGCAGCTGAATCAATTACTTCTTGGATTCCGTTATCCACCTCAGTTTTAATCTTTGCATATTGACTTTGTAAGTCAACCATCTGTATCTTCTTCATAATTCTAGAACCCGTAATTAATCCCAACACTAAATGTCAGGTTATCACCTTGTAAATATTTGGGAGTGTATAAATCTAAATATTGATCAGCAGTTGTCCACAACTCAGTTGGTGTTAATTCACCACTAATACTTTTTGAATTTATACTACTTAAATCAATTTGAAATGATGTATAAAGATTATTAATCAACTCATAAACAGCCTGGAAAGAAATCGTATTATTTGTCCAAACAACATCTTTCAGAAAAGGTTCTGAGATTGTTTCAATCACATTATCTCTTATATAATAATACTCATTTCCTTTTTTCGCTTGAGTGAATGACAGCTTTGCATGTAATCTGGCTATTGGTTTTGTATCAATAGCCACATAAATCTCTTGTGCATTATCTCCAAGATAACTTCCTAATAAATAACCGTTAGAGGTATAATCAGTTGCCGGAATTGAATGCTTGTAAGTTAAAATTTCATTTCTGGTGTACTCTGCTGTTAAACCTAAGTTTCTTAATGGGAAATTTGACAATCTAAATCCGGCTTTATATGAGATTGGATTTGTTTGTTCATTCTTCAAACGAGTATGCGAATATTCATCAATGTACAATGATCCATACAAATGAAGATGCTTAATATTACGAATACTTAAATTTGCAAATACTTGCGAATTTTGGTTTTCAGTTTGATCCCTTGTTAATGTATGATCAACTGATTTATAAAACATTAAAGGGATTAAATATGCAGCACGCATCTGATCTTCGGCATAAACAATTGAGTTCCCGACAGAGAAGGCGAACTTAGGAAATGGCTTTAAAGTTACCATATTAGCTGCCATATACTTTTTCTTATACCAATATTTTTTATCACCGGTATTTTCTTCATAATACTCAGTACTATCTATAACCATTGAAGTTAAACTAGCATGAATATAGTTTAGCTCAATCCATCTTGCTGGTCGAATATTTAATTTTATAAAAGGAAAAGATGGAGTGTTATCTGATATTATATTTTCTCCATTATAGGCATCACCAAAAGTGATATGATCCTTAGCTAAACCAATGTGTCCCCATTTCCATGAATAGTAAACACCACCTCGCATTTCGCTGTAATCTCCACCTCCAGTTCCATTTATTTTATATGCTCCACCCATCATATTGGAGATATAACCAGGTGTTTGAACAAGAGTGTCAGCACCAGTGAAAGGACTTTTAGTTGAAACATTATAATGCTGACGATTTGCCAATAAATTATCTGGCTGAACTACATCCCTAAAATTTGCATAAATAGAAAAGTGCTTTCCAATATAACCTTGAAAGTCAACCCCAACATAGCGCTTATAAGTTAATCCATTTTTATTGTAATAAGCATTTCCTCCACCAAGAGCAGATATTTTTGACTTAAAATCTCCACCATAGTATCTAAATGACGGATCATCTACAGACCAAGTTGCTTCTGATGTATTTACAATTGGAATTTTACTATGAGGAAGTGTATTCTGCTCTAATGCAAACTCATTAAGATAGAACTCTACTTCAGCTTTCATTCGAGAAGAAATTCGATGACCTCTTCTAGCTTCTTTTAATGCATCAGCAATAAACTCACGACTGTATGGTTTAACAACAGAAGTAACATCAATAATTCCTTCATTGGCCAATTCATCAATTAAGTCATAAACCATTGTGTAGTCCTGATGTAACGGAATATACTGTGCATAAACTTGCACAGAAAAGAATAATAAACAATACAGTGTAAATTTCTTCATAACAATTCTATTTTATTAGTTACTTCTGGCTCTTTTAAATAAGATATTGACCAAAATTAACCACAAATATTTTATATCAGTAACAAAACTGCCATACTTCACACAAGCATCTAAATATTTTAATTCTGAAGCCTGAATTTCGTCAAGAGTTTTTGGCATGTCAGCATAAAACGGAGGTAATAAACCGGGTTTAACCTTTGTCCTTTTTTCTTGCAATTCTGAAGAATACAAGCTAAAATAATGCTTGCTGATTGGACGAATCCCAACAAGTTTCATATCTCCTTTAAGCAAGTTCCACAGCATTGGCAATTCGTCAAGCCAGTATCTACGCATAAACCCACCAACTGATGTTATACGGATATCACGATTAAATTTCCCACCTTCTTGCAAGCTGTTTTTCTCGTAAATATATGCTTGAAGGTATTCAGAGAAAGGATGCATAGTTCTAAACTTATAAACTTTAAAAAGCTTTCCATTTTTCCCTACCCTATTTAGCTTTATTACTGGACCATATGTCAATACTTCGTGCCTGTTTGGTTCTTTTTCCTTTCTTGCAATAAAGTAGTTTAGTTGTCCATTTTTAAATTCATCGACAACCTCAAAACCACAACAATACAAACGACCTAAAACTTCAGCCTTAGTCAAAATACGCTTCTTACCACCAGTCAGCCAGAAATATAATTCTCTTGAATAGCTTATCTTTGGCAAAATACGCTTCACAATGTAATTTAAAGTATATATAACATAATTTATCCCTACAGGGTATCGATTTAGAAAGTCTTTTTTATATGCACTTTTTGACCTATAACACCCTACAAAAACCCCATCATAAGGTAATTTATCATGGATTGCAATAAAAAACTCATTGATTCCGCGAATATTATTTACTCTAATTAAATTTACTAAAGTAGAATATCGATTCCCTTTTAAATTGTGGATATTAAATATGCTCGTCGTTGATACCACTAAGGTATTCTTCCATCCTATTTTTACTTTATCAGAAAGAACCTCATAAGCAGTTTCTCCAATTTCTCTAGTAATAAGTTTCTTTATACTATTCTGCGTCTCTTCGTCAAGCTCAACATCTTCACTTAATACTTTTTTATGTTGAACAAGATTTGGTCTTTGTTCTTCGGTTTCAATATTGATAGCATACCTAAACGAGTAATATATCAAAACAGTAAACACTTCTAATACATATAAAATTATTGCAATTGCAAGAAGTACATACGCAGATAAATCTAAAGGATCAAAAATTAGAATAGCAATAAGAGACACAACAATAGCCAGTAAATCAGCCTTAAAAGTCAATTTTAGAGCTTCTTTCATCTTTCTAATTCTGTAAGTTCTATACTTACGAAAAGCAATACCACTTAAAAACCAAATCGGAATAAAGAATAGGAATGGAATAGTATATTTCTGAAAAGGAGTTTGATTAACTAATGGGAACCAATCCATTACAATGTAAAATGTTAACAACATCAACAGAAAATCAGTCCCTATATATGATAATTTTGGATTCTTATGTATCTTCTTGAATTTCATCCTGATAATAAAAAGAACACTTCTAAAAGTGTCTACAAGTACTATTATTTAGTTATTTCAGAGGCAAACAAAGATACAGTTTTTTCAAAGAAATGTTAATAAAGGATGTAATTTTGGCAAGAGAAATAATGAAAAATGTGATTGGGGATAATGTAGATTACTTTAAATATTTAATATAAAATTGACCCAAGCAATAAATAATCGGCTTATAAACCTTTACAAGACGAACATCTTCATATGTATCTCCAGAGAATTTGCTCTTAAAATCACGAACCCCATAAGGAGTTGAAGGATATCCTGCCCCACCCCAGTTATAAACTCCAATATTTTTTTCTTTAGCAAGCTTCAAAATATTCCAAACAAGAAAATCAGTCGCACCTACCTCTTTAGGATTTCTAGAAGTAGCTAAATACCAGCTATACAATTCATCTTTATTCTGAGTAAGTATCATTGAGCTAACAAGTCGAGTCTTATTATAGACACCAGCTATCCATAACTTACCTTTAGAATTAATTGTTTTTACAATACTATAGAAATCATCTTTCGAGAAGAACGGCAATTTAATTCTTTGATACACACTTGACATTAAATCAAATAATTCACTCAAATCAGTTTCTGCATCTAATTCTTTAAAAATAAGTTCATTTTGTTCTGCTCTTCTTATTTTATTACGAGCTGAAGAAGTAAATGAATCAAAAAGATTTTGTTCCGAAACATTTAAGTTCAACTTTATATTTACATGCTTTCTTACATTATAACCAAAAGATGAATATCTCTCACTAAAATCTGCTGCAGCAACATTTCTCAACTCAAAATAAATAACCTTACCTTTTAAATAGATATTTATTTCTGAAAGAAGTTTGTTTTTAAGTTCAGGATTATCATCTACAGATAATATTGGCCCCATAGAAATAGCCCTACGACTAAGATATGACTTTAATCCTGATTCTTCAAAAATTACAAAAACAGATAATGCAAGAATGTTTAAATCAGAATCAGTCAAAATTATTATATGTGATGAAAGATTTTGTAAAGACTGAAATGCCTCATAAAAATCATATGTATGAAAAAAAGTTCCTTTAGGATGTTTATCCACAAAAGAACTCCATTTTTCAATAGATATTTGATTAATATCAGTTACTACTTTCAGTTTCATCTTATCGAAGAGTTATCAATATTCGCTTGATAATATTTTTAAGATTCTGACTTACAAACTCTTTACACCAATCGATTTCATTATCAGTCCAGCGTTGAGGATGTGTGGTTATCATAATTTGATTAGGAAGACTACCTTCTTTAGCAGCTTTAATAATATCATCAGTTGAGTGAAAACTTAAGTCAAAAGAAGAAGTCACCTTATCTCTCACACTAAATCTCTCTCCATCCCAACAACGACCGGTATCTGTCAAATAATACACTTTGTTGAAATCCACATCAAAATATGGTTCTCCTATCAAACCCAAATCCTTGTAGTTGTACTTTTCCCAAATTGCTCGATTATCATATTTACTTAATGGAGATCCGTTCATACAAATAGTTTTCACTGGATAATAAGTTCTAAAATATGCCAATTGCTTTTGAAAATGCACATAAGATTCTTCGACATCGCCTTTAAACAAACTGATATCCTCGTAATGATAACCAATCTCATGCCCTAAGGATACTATCTGGTTAATAATCTCAGGCTGATTACTTTGAGGAACTACTCTAAAATAATACGAAGCCTTTACTCCCAGCTCATTTTCAGATTGGGCAATTCTCAATGAATTAATCGCTCTCAAATCTACATCATGACGAAGAATTACAACTTTAGACTCTGGTTTTTTAATAAACTCTTCAAAAGTCGGAAAAGTATAACCTGCGTCTTTTAACGCTGAAACAAGAGACTTGTATTTAACTAATGTAAAATCCACCGTTTATCTTTATTTGAATTTGTATTGATAATCAGGATTTGTTTTCATTATCTTCTTGCTTTCAGGATATGACTCAATAAACCAAGTTAAGAACTTAGCAAAGTCAATTTTATCATTCAATAATTTCTGTCTTCTCTCCTGATAGACTTCTTTTCTATTCGGCATAGCTAAAATCTCTTCAACAGCTTTGTACAGTTCATCTACATTAGATGGTTTAATACCATATCCTAAATGATAATCCTCCTCCAATTCGCGAAGATAGCCTATCCTACCAACAAAATCATTAAATCGCACAAATGGAGTACCTAACACACCCGCTTCTGCAGCCATTGTTTGGCTATCCCCAATATACATACTAGCATAAGACATTACATGGTGCATATCCAATGGGTTTATCTTTATTCGATATTGTTCAAACTGAGGTTCAAGTTCTCGCTCAGCTGTAATATAAATATCACCGTAAGGTTTTAAGGTATCAATTAAGCGTTGAGCTATCTCGGTATTTATACCTTGAATTCCTGAATCATGATGTGCATTTAACTTTGCAAACCTTAGAATAAAATATGGTTTATCTGCTGAGAAATATTTCTCTACAACTGATTTTTCTGGTATAAAATGATTAGGATGTAAATATGCCAATTCCTGATAAGAATTATATTTTATAGCCTTACTATCCCACTTCCCGCTATTACAAACAATTGGATTTAAAATAACTGAAGCTGTCGGATAACTAAGTTTGGCATACAAAGGGACAACTGCAGCATCATCTTCATTAACATTAACTACAGGTATATTTAATAATGGGCCAACAAATGAGTTTTCCACACTTGTTCCAGTTAAAATATTTGGTTTATATTTAATACAAAACACTAATAACCGTACTGCTCTTTTAAGCATCCCCCAAAAAATACCAAATTTAGAATCTTTTCTACCTTCTTCTAAGATATTATTAAATGGCATTCCACATTCAGTCAAAAGATTCTCCAATATATCTTTTTTCTTAATCAAAACTTCTACTTTATGACCATGCCTAGTCCATTCAGAAATAGAATTCTTATACAAATGAAAATGTGCCGGATGTCCTAAATATACTAAAATCTTCATCTTTATAGCTTTTCCAATACTTCAACAATTCTTTGAGCCGTTTCACCATCCCAGAACTTTGGAGCTTTACCAACCTTCCCTTTGCTAGCCAAAATCAAATCAACTTCATCTTCAATTTCACCAATCTTAATCAACTTATTGCTTCCTTCCCAGACAGTTACAGGCCTTTCCGTATTTGGACGAACAGTTAAGCATGGAATATTTAGATAGGTTGTCTCTTCTTGTATTCCTCCTGAATCAGTTAAAGCAAATCGAGCATTCTTTACAAGATTTATAAATTGCAGATAACCAAGAGGTTCAATAAAATACAATTGTTTGTAACTATCTATCTTTTCTTGCAAACCAAAAGCTTGAATATTTTTATAAGTTCTAGGATGAACCGGGAAAATCAATGGAAGTTTTTCTGATATCTTACCCCAAATATCTACTAATTTAGTTAGGGTATCCCTATCATCAACATTTGATGGTCTATGGAATGTCATAACTCCATATTCAGAGGGAAGAAAATCTTGACCAAGTTCTATTGTTTGAGATCTGTTTAGAAGTTGAAAAGATAATTGTTCATTTTGTGATTTCTCAAGATTTGAAACCAATGAATCAATCATTAAATTCCCAACCATATGTATTTTATCAGTATTTATCCCCTCTTTTATAAGATTCTCATCTGCATCTTTGCTTGTAGTAAAAAAGATATCACTTATAGCATCGGTAACCAATCTGTTTATTTCTTCCGGCATTGTACGATCATTACTCCGTAAGCCAGCCTCATAATGTATCGTTTTAATATTTAGTTTTGAGGCTACCATTGTACAAGCAGCAGTGCTATTTACATCGCCAACTACTAATACAAAATCCGGTTTTTCATCCAAGCAAACTTTTTCAAACCCTTCCATTATTCTGGCAGTTTGTACTGCATGACTGGCAGAACCAACCTCTAAATTAATATCCGGATTAGGGATATTCAGCTCCTCAAAAAAACGACCGGACATTTTTACATCATAATGTTGTCCGGTGTGTACAAGTATTGGGGTAATAGCCGAATGTCCTTTTAAAGCATGCATCAAAGGTGCAATCTTCATAAAATTAGGACGAGCCCCAGCTACAAGTATAATTTTCTTTTTATTCACGAATCAATTCTTTAAGAAAGACGAAAATCCTTGCGTCTCTACTATTTTCTATAACGAATAATCTTTGCAGGATTTCCACCTACAATCGCATAATCAGGAATATCCTTTGTGACTACCGATCCGGCACCTATTATTACTCCTTTGCCTATATGGTTACAACCAGGTAATACAATTACATGAACTCCTATCCACACATCATCTTCAATCGTCAACGGTGTTTTTTCACCATGCCCCTGATGTCCAATTGGAATATCAGTTCTATCAAATTTATGTGCTCCACCAAGGAACATCGTATACTCACCAATCATTACATAATCACCGATAGTCAATATTCTATTTAGAGTTTTAAAATTGCAACTTAATCCAACTTCTTTTCCAACTCGGATATCTTTTCCATTCCCAAAATAAACACCATTCTCAATATTACAATCAGTACCAAATGAACTTAAAATTTTACGACAAAGTCGAGCTCTGATTTTCTTCGCAATTTTACCTACAAATGGAGTTACTGATTTCGGTAAATATTGAGCAAAAGAGTAATATATGAATAGATATAACTTATGCATTGTTTTTAATTCTTAATACTGAATTATATATATCAATAATTTTTGTAATAATTATCTCATTATCGTATTTAGTCATCTTCCCTCTACCATTTATTTTTTCGGCACTAGTCAATACCTGTTGTAGTTTATTTGCAACATCTTGAGCCTCAAAACGAACAATAAAACAGCCAGGCACATCTCCTATCACTTCTTTTACATCCCCCACATCCGTAGATACAATGGGACAATTACAAGCCATAGCTTCTTTAATAAACTGAGGTGACCCTTCCGTAAATGAAGTCATTACAGCAGCATCAACTGCGTTAAATAAATAAACCACCTCTTCTCTTGTATACCCACCCATTGGAAGTAACTTAACATTGTCCATCAAATCCACTGCAGCTTGTGCCAAAGGAGCATTTTTAACCTTATTTTGAAATTTTCCTGCAAAAAGGACTAATCTATCATTTTCAGAAAAGTTTAAATTCTTTCGGGCTACTGACTTTTCTATAGGCTTAAACAAGCTCAATTCAACACCAAATGGCACTAAAGAGAAGTTTCTTTTTATTTTTGAATATATTAGATTCTTGTTTGATACAAAGATATTATGAGCAGATAAAAACATACATATTTTAGATAAATAAAATACATTCTTATAATTTATATCACTACCCAAATATGTAGTTACTACAGGTTTTTGTCTCTGTAAATTGGCAAATAAACCAGCTAATCCATAATGTGCATGAATAATATCTGGCTTATAAACTGCAATTTTTTCCTTTAATCGTTTTAACGACTTTAAATATCCTTTTACTCCTTTATTTTCAATCAAAAAATAATCGACATCAACACCAAACCTTCTTAAACCATCAACTTGTTCTGTTATGAACTGAGCAATATTTCCAGCTCTAGAACGACATACTACCAAAATTCTCATACCTTAATTACAATAACTTTAACCCTTCTGCTAAAGAATATTTTAAATTCCAACCAGTTTTAAGCAGTTTATCAATATTTGCAATTGTATCTAATACTTCATTGGGTCTATATTCGTTAAGTGAAACTAAATCCACATCTTGATCATGTGTTTTAGCAATCATACCTACAACCTCTTTTACAGAGTAACTCAACCCTGATCCTAAATTATATATTTCAAGATCAGCACTCTGCTTATAGCTAAGCATATGTTCTATTGCAGACACTACATCCAAAACATGAATGTAATCTCTTTTAGGTCTTTCGTCTTTAATAACAACCTTTGACCCTTTTTTTATTTGGTCTAAAATTGATGGAATTAAAAAATTCTCATTTTGACCCTTCCCATATATATTAAATGGACGAAAAATCGTTATTGGAACTTTAAAATCCCTCGCATATCCTCGGCAGAGGTCTTCACATATAACTTTAGATTGTGCATACGGATTAAATGCTTTTATAGGATGGTTCTCATCAATTGGAAGATAATCCGGATGTCCGTACACATAAGAACTTAAATAAATTAATCTAGCATTATTGAGTCTAGAAAGCTCCAGCATATTTAATGTACTCTGAATATTTACTTGATAGAATTCTTTTGGCTTTTCATAAGAATCCGGCACAAACGATTTATTTGCTAAATGCACAATTACATCAGCCTTTATGTCTCTAACCTGATTCCAATCACAAATATCAACACCTAAATTAATATCTAATAACTGAAATTCAATATCTGAAGACTTTTCCAAATTTGACGACAAATACGAACCGATGAAACCACTACTTCCTGTTATTACTACCCGCATAGTGTTTTCTTTAAATTAATATTTTTTTTTGTTCGTAGTCTTCACAAGCTTGCTCATAGTCTTCGGGACGACCAATATCTAACCAATATCCATCAAATAATTTAATACTTGCTGGAGTTTCTTTTGCTATTAGATCATGCATTAAATGATCAAAGCCATAAAAAACATTGGCAGGAATAATTTCTAAACAACTTTTGTTCAGCATATACACTCCCATACTTACTTTGTAATGCAATATAGGTTTCTCCTTAAACTCAATAAGTTTATTTGTTTCGTCTGTAACCAAGACACCATAATCAACTTTATGGTCACGCTCAAAACCGGATACTGTAAATATATTCTTGTTTTCACAATGAAAATCATAGAAAGATGAAAAATCTAAATTAGTTAGTACATCTCCATTAATCACAAGAAAATCTCCTGGTAAATCATTAATCAGCTTAAGAGGTCCCATTGTACTTAATGGAATATCTTCATGTGAATAATCTATCTTTACGCCCCACTTTGAACCATCACCGCAAAACTCCTTAATCATCTCAGCCATATGATTCACCGTAATAGTAATATGGCCAAAACCATCTCTAACCAATTGAGAAATAATTATATCTATAATAGGAGTATCACCTATAGGCACTAATGGTTTAGGCATAGTAAGTGTATACGGCTTCAATCTTGTTCCTTTTCCTCCTGCTAATATTACTGCTCTCTTTGACATACCTTAAACATTATAAATAGAAGCCTTATACTTAACTAAATTCTCTTTATTAGTAAACCATTCTACGGTCTCTTTCAAACCTTCTTCAATAGAATATGAAGGTTCAAATCCGGTTAATGATTTAATCTTGGAGTTGTCCCCCCACAATCTAAATACTTCCGAGTTTCTAGGTCTTATCCTTTTTTCATCTTCAATAAAATTCACTTTAGCATCCATTATTTTGGCAATAAGCTCCAAAGTATCCCTCATTGATATCTCATAATTACTAGCGACATTCACCTCTTCGCCAATTGAATCTTTACAATCGGCTAATTGAATAAAACCCTTACAGGTGTCTTTCACAAAATTAAAATCCCTTGTTGGAGTTAAATCTCCTAGCATTATTTCTTTTTTACCATTAGCTATTTGAGTGATAATGGTCGGAATTATTGCTCTTGCAGATTGCCTTGGTCCATATGTATTAAATGGTCGTACTATCGTAATAGGAAGTTCAAATGCATTATAAAAGCTTAATGCTATTGCGTCTGCTCCAATTTTTGATGCAGAATATGGCGATTGAGGTTGCTTCGGATGTTTCTCATCAATCGGAACATATTGTGCAGTTCCATATACTTCTGAAGTAGATGTGACTAATATTCTTCCCACTCCATTCTCTTTTGCCGCTTGACAAATGTTTAATGTACCGGTAACATTTGTATCTACATAACTTTCCGGTGCCACATATGAATATGGGATAGCAATAAGTGCTGCCAGATGAAATATAACATCAATATCTTTGGTTATGTATTTACAATAATGAGCATCTCGTACATCCCCTGTTAAAATCTCCAGATTTTCATGTACCACTCCATCTAACCATCCCCAATAATTAAAAGAATTATATTGACATAAAGCTTTCACTTTATATCCCGATTCTAATAACATTTCAGTGAGGTGAGATCCAATAAAACCATCTGCACCTGTTACTAATACTTTGCTCATATTATTTTATAATATTTATCTTTTATTTTCTTCGTTAATATCTTGGAGCATTAAAATTACTTCATACTCGTTTATTGTACTAGGATCAACTCGAATTGTAGCTTCATAATTATTTAATTTTTAATTAAGGCAATTGATTTAATTGTAAATTAGCACATTTACTAATTTATAAAGCTCCTCTACCTACTAATTTAAATATATTCCAACCAATTACAGCAATTGCAATTAGCACTAAATATGGAACATAAAGATTTTTTTGCCTTCGAGTAACTTGAGTTAGGCCAAAACCTGCCAATACCATCAAAAATGGCAAGGTTGGTAAATGAAAGCGTTCAGAAAGAGCAAAAGCACTCATAGATATAATTAATAAATAAGATATTATAAACACTAATAATAATACATGATGACGATATGTTTTATATCTAAATATAATTGCAAATAATCCAATAAACACAAAATAAGCCATTATATTTTTTATTATATAAGTGCCATTTTGAGACATTTGATTTTGCTGAGTTTCTACATTTACCATCGTGGGGAATGGTGCTACAAAAATTGCAGGAGCAAATAATGCTGCTGAACCATATTTAGCAAAGGAGTTTCCTCCTTCACGCTCGGCTCTAAATTGCATACTAACTGATTGATTAGCCTCTCTAGCCTGCCAATAAGTATCTATTTCCTGTTCTATACTACCCGAAAATATAAAAAGCGCAGCAATCACAAACCAAAAAATTAATATTATTCGTTTACCCCAACCTGAAGTTTTTGTTTTAGAAAAAACTAAAGCAGAAAAGAATGCAAACCATACACTTGCACCAAGAACAGTTCTAAATAAAAAAAGAGATACACCTACTAATACAGGAATTATTAAATCATTTACTCTAATTTTCTCAGAACGGATTACATAATCAGATCTCTCCAAAAACAAAGTGACAAGAAAAATCATATTAGTCTCTTTTAGATGCAAGCCACAATAAAAAATTAAATTTGGTAACAGTATGGCAATAATTGCTGTATTCCGTGCAGCTAATTCACCGAAATTTCTTTTTGAAAACTTAAATAACAGAACAACCATCCATGCACTTAATACTGAAGATATTAATCTTGGAATTATAATATATTTACCAAAAATCATATAAACAAATCCCAGATACAATGGATGTCCCATATCTGAAATCTGGAACCCTGTATTTAAAGAATAGTTTAACCACTCTTTAAATCCTACATCAGAAACACTACAAGCAATATCATGATAAAATTCAGCGTCTGCAGATCCAAATTCAAATGGTTTTCCAGTCATTAACAGATAAAAGAAATATGAAAACAACACATAGATTATTCTTATAAGTAATGCCGTAGAAAATATTTTTTTCAGAAGTAGTTTTTCAGGAATATTTCTCCATTTTTTCGATAAATTATTTAAGAAGTAGAAAAAAGTGATTACCTCAATTCCACCAAACAGTACCCACAAAAGAGGTATTGCTTTATAGAAAAATAACAACATTAAGGCTCCCAAAACAATGAAGTAGAGATATATTGCTTTCTTAGTAAAATAGGTTGATATAATATTATTTTGTTGCAATGTTTCTAATATTTCTGTATATAAAAATCGAATTATTAATTTAAAAGTTTTCTATATACTTTTATAATATCACTTGTTATTATATGCCATGAATATTTAGTTCCAGAATTAATATTCTCACTTCTCATTAGATTATTAATGTCTCGGTTCCCTATAAGATAAAGTATATTCTCTGCAAATTTATTCAAATCATTATAATCACTTAATAGCCCATTCTTCTTATCTTTAATTACATAAGGTATCCCACCTACATTTGTAGCAACAATTGGAATCCCCATCGCTAAAGCCTCGCATAGCACTATTCCTTGAGATTCCTCCTGACTATGAAGTACAAACAAATCCGCTTTAGAATACAATTCATAAAGACATTCAGATGAAGCGTTTACAACTAATGAGACATTCTTTGTCAAATCATTGTTTTTTATTTCACTTTTTAACTGGTTGTAATAATTTTGATCAGTCAATGTACCAGCAATGATCAATTTTATTTCAGGATAATATTTTTGTACTATTGAAACTGATTGTATTAGCTTTATATGTCCTTTTCTAGCATTAATACCTCCAACAGATAATATCATCCCTTTCTGACATACTACTTGCGGATTATTTGAAAAGAAAGAAGAATCTACTCCCTGTGGAATAACAATACATTTGGGTGCTCTAAATATTTTCTTCTGCAATCTGTATTTATTAATTTGTTTTGCTACATATTTTGTATCTACTATAATCTGATTCGTAAATGTCAATAAAAGAAACTCACACCAACTTTGAAAAACATATTTAAATAAATTACGCAATGAAAAGTTTTTATTTAACTCATTTCTTTTTTCAATATGAGCCAAACCATGTATAGTTACTAAAACAGGAATTCTATTAAATTTACAAAGTATATATAATATTAATGAAATAAAATTACTCGAATGAAGATGACAAATATCAGGCCTTAAACTCTTTATGTTCTTTAGAATGCTAATACACCTTAAAACTGACATTATATTAGTTCCTTTTGAATAAAATCTATAAACAACTATCCCATCATTTTCTTCAACAATATCAGAAGTAACATCTTTTCGAGGTAAATCAAATACAAAAACTTCATTTTGTTTCTTCAATTCATTTGAAAGCCCAAATATTGAAGACTCAATGCCCCCTTTAATACATTTTAAATTTTGTGGATACGATCCGACTTGAATAATTTTCATTTTAATATCTTCATTTTAATCTTAGACAGAAGAACAAAAAAACTGTTCTCTAGATTTAATATGAATATTGGTCTCCGGTACTTTTTCAACATCGATCTAGGCTGTTTATCCCAATTTACTTTCTGTAACTCAATCTTTGCTTTCATCCGATACTCATTATTAAGATAGTATGGAAACAAACCGTATGTGCGTAAATTATCTAATAATTGTTTTAAATTACTATTATTTCTCTCTTCTTCATCAAAATTATCTAAATTAAATAAAATGTGAGATTGAGGGTTATGTAATCGACCTATAGCTCTTTTTGATAAATCAACATCCTGATTATAAAATGACAATGGCTTGTTTACAAATGCCACAGAATTAGTTAGTGTAATTTTTAACCATAAGTATAAATCTTCCCCTAATGTCAGATCTGAATTAAATCCTCCTACTTTATTAAAAACTTCTTTTGAGATTACTGATGCCCCTGTCCAAATAGGCATCCATAAGGATTTTGAATAAGCCTCAAAATAATTTAAATAGCCTTTTTCAAAACTTTCACTAACTCCTATTTGGGCAGGATAATTTATTCCATGTTTCACTTTATAATACGAACTTACATATATTGCCGCTTCAGGATATTCTTTTATCAAAGCAAATATTTCTTCTAAAAATGTAGGGTCCCACCAATCATCAGCATCAAGAAATGCAATAAAATCATACTTTGCTTCCTTAACTCCATTATTGCGTGCAATTGAAACACCTTGATTAGATTGCTTAATAACCTTTAGCTTGGAATATTCTTCCAAATTTTTAACTTTTAATTGTTCTTGAATAAATAATAATTTTTCCAAACTATCATCTGTCGATCCATCATCAACAACTATCAACTCAAAGTTCTTAAATGTCTGCAAAAACACTGAATTAATGGTTTTCTCAATAAATGGAGCTTTGTTATATAAAGGAACAATTATAGAAAACATATTATTTTAAATATTTTTTAAATATATTATACAACAGAAATAAGACATAATGCCGTGCACATACAATCTTTAAAGAGCTATTTTCTTTAATTTGTGATGCGTATTCTTTTGCTTTTGGAAAGCATCTTTCCTTATAGGCTAAATTTAGTAATACATGAAACTTGTAATCTAAATACACTTGTTCTTTATAATCTAATTTATCAGAAAACAATGAACATACATAACGATAACACTCTTGTTCTTTATCAAAGCGTTTTATTATTTGTTCATATGTTTTAGGACGAGTAATAGATTCAGTTTCAACACCAAAAGTTGCAGTCGAGACAGGCAAACAATAGAATTTTGTATATGCAGACAAAATCATCCAAGTATTCCAGTCCTGTAATGTAAATTGATATCTAATATAATCATCTAATGGTAAATATTTGTCAATCAATTTTTTTCGATACATCATAGTTGCATTACAGAACTTAAATTTACCTGTAAATATATCTAACTGTAAATCATCACTATACCTATCTGTACTAACTACTACCTCTTGGATATCACCAGTATCTCTATTATGAGTCCTATAATCACTATGAACTACACCATATTCTGAATTTAATTCCAAAAAATCAACTTGTAATTTGAGTTTCTCAGGATTGTGCCAATAATCATCATTATCACAATTAGCAATATATTTTCCCTTACAACTCTTCAAGCATGTTGCCCAATTTGCAGCCAAGCCAATATTCTTCTCATGAAACAATAATTGAATTATTTCCGGATATTTCTCTTTGTATGCTATTAAAATATCCCGAACTCCATCTGTACTACAATCATCACCAATAATTATTTCATACCTAAAATTACATTTCTGAGACAATATAGAATCTATAGTTTGTGACACTATATCCATTCTATTATAAGAAGGTACAATTACAGAAACAACAATATTATTAATACTATCCATTTGTCTTTCTTTTTATGCTTTTATAGAAATGTGTTATTTTCAAGAAAAATGGGATACCCATTAGTTTACAAAGCATTAATGAAGTTAGCGCAAACATCTCTTGATTGAAATTAAGTTGATAATATTTTTTTAAATTATAATTATAATGATTCATCAAAAGCTCTCCAGTACCATTCAAATCAAAATCACATTTATCATCAATCACTTGATTACTATACAATTCATTATAATTACAGTTTTCACCACTTCCATCCCAACCAATATTTCTAACTTTTGAAACAATTGGATTTAACACATACATATTTCTTGTTACAAAGAATAATGAGAAATAAATATCACTACCAATAGCCTCTTTCTGATTAGCAATAATCCTCATCAAATAATATAAATTCTTTAGACTAGATTTCATTACTTTCAGACTAGAATTTATCATAAACTGATTAATGTAATTTATATTTTTACATTTAGCAGCTTCATAATATTTATCTTTCCAGATACCAAAACCCCATGCTGAAAAAAAAGTTTTATTCTTCACAAAATTATCTAGGACATCATTGTCTATGCTCAATTTGATTGGATATGTATACCCGCAAATTGCAAATAATGATTTGTCCATTGAATAATGGTCTCTGCTTTTGTTTATATATTCTAGAAAATTATGCGAAAACTCATTATCATCTTCGCTAATAATTATAAAATCATATTTGCTAAACAAATAATCAATTCCAGATTCCAAGTTTTTTGTAGCACCAAAATTTTCATTCCGTTTTATTATCTCAATACTCTTAAAACCATCTAATGTTTCTAAATATTTCGATATCTTTTCATATCCCTCCCTATGTGATTCATATAAGGGATAATCCAACGCTATAAACAAATCTGTAAATACAGCATCCTTATTTGACCTCAAGGATTCAATACATTTCTTAAAATGTTCAAATCGGCATAAGGTAACTACAAGTACAGGGGCTTTTTCCATCTATAAATTATAAAATTAGATTTAGTAACTGCTTAGACCTATCCTTGAGCCTATTAACTGGAATACCTGCATATATCCCCCAAGATTCTAAAGACTTATTTACTAAAGACATAGCTCCAACAACACTTCCTTCACCAATGACCAAATTAGGTAACACAACACAACCGGCACCTATTTGAGCGTACTTAGACAATAGAACATTACCTCCAATAATATTAGTAAGCTCTTTATCAACCATAGGGCCTATTAAATAATTGCCGGAAAAATCATCAACAGCAGAATATATTGTGGTTCTTGCTGAAATTCCTGAATAATCTTCTAGCTCAATCCCATAAGATCCATAAAGAGCAGAGTACGCAGAAATATGAATATTTGAGCCTAACTTTACATTGCCGGATATGATACAAAAATCATCAATCCTAACATTATCTCCAATAGTCATCTGTTCCGTTCCATAAAACCTAGCAAACCGACTAATAAGAACATTCTTACCAATGCTAGCAAATCCTAAAAGCTTCAATTCATCTACAGAAAAAAACGAATTCATGATTTTATTATATTCACAATTGTTATTATATCTTCTTGCTCCAAATCAACATATATTGGCAAACATAATACTGCTCTAGATACTTTTGCTGCAATTTCCAGATTTGAAAACGAAGCGGAACTCAAATTTTTATAGGGTTCAAATTCACTGATTAGAGGATAAAAATATCTTCTTGATAAAATTTCATTCTCTTTTAATTTATTATATATTTCGTCCCTAGAATAGCCATAAACAGCTTCATCAATCAATATTGGAAAATATGAATATGTATGGGTTACATTCTCCATATCAGTTAAAAAACTAATCCCAGAAATATCTTTAAGTAGATCTCTGTATAAATCTGTAATTTCTTTTCGCTTTATAATAAGTCTATCAATATATTTCAATTGTAACAAACCGTAAGCAGCTTGTAATTCATTAAGCTTTGCATTAATACCGGGTTCTTCCACCACAGTTTCACCTCTAAAACCAAAATTCTTTAGATTATCAATATGATGTTTCATTTCTGGAGTATGGCAGATAATTGCGCCCCCTTCTATTGTACTAAATACCTTAGTAGCATGAAAACTTAGTACTGACAAATCTCCATAATTGAGTATAGAAGTTCCATTCTTTTTTACTCCAAATGCATGGGCTGCATCATATATTACTTTTAAACCATGCTTATCCGCAATTTTATATATCTCGTCAATCTGACATGGATTCCCATATACATGTACAGGCATTATAGCAGAAGTTTTTTCTGTTATTGCTGCTTCTATCTTTATTGGGTCAAGATTCATATATTCAGGCTCTACATCAACAAATACAGGTGTAATTTTATTCCACCACAAAGCATGTGTTGTGGCTACAAAACTAAATGGAGTTGTAATCACTTCCCCGGTAATATTTAATGCTTGTAAAGCCGAAATTAGAGCCAATGTGCCATTTGAGAATAATGAAATATACTTCACCCCCAAATATTTTGCAAGCTCTTCTTCTAAACGCTGATGTAAAGGTCCATTATTTGTCAACCACTTATTCTCCCATATCTGTTCAAGATAAGGAATAAACTCCTCTAATGGAGGCATAAACGGCTGAGTTACAGTAATAATCTTAGTCATTTTATTATAAAGCTATTACGCTTCTCATATTTAAATAATAATCTTTCCGTAAACCAAAAAAATTTTGATACTATCTTGTATCGTTGTATTCTCTCTATTTGCCTAATATAAAATGAATATTTTTCATAGTCAAACAGAACATTCTTTGGTAGCAAAAAATCAAGTACTTCAGTTCTTTCTTGTTTATCAAGAATAGTGTTTACTGTACTTATCCCATTCATATCAAATATACTTACATCAATATCAACATAAACCGGAACTGTTTGTCCAAAAACAATTGATTGTAAATACCATTTCCAATCGGAAACAATCTTTAAAGACTCATCATACAATCCATATTTATCAAACAAACTTAATCTAATATAAGCTGAAGAATGATTCAATGTTCCTGTATAAAAATCTAACATTGTGGGTTGTCTTCCGGCAAAACCCTTATCTCTCAATAATCCTTTTGGCATCTGTTTTAACATATTGCCATATAATATATCCGGAAAATTTAAAGCTGAAAGCTGAGAAAGCATATTTTCAACAACACTATTTGAAACCAAACAATCCCCAGAATTCACAAACTGCAAATATTCCCCTTTTGCCATTCGAATTCCTTTATTCATGGCATGATATATCCCATTATCCGGCTCACTTATGCAAGTTACTTTTATCCCTTTTAATTCAGTTGTTCCGTTTATAACTAATTGTTTATCTCTAATCACTTGACAAGAAGTGTCAGTGCTTCCTCCATCCACAATAATGTATTCAAACTCTTTTGAAGATTGAGTCAATACACTATGTATAGTTTTTTCTAAACCAGAAGTATTATTGTAATTGATTGTAATTATTGAAAGCGTGACCATAGGTTATAAATAAAAAACAAAAATTCCGCTTAGTATCAATACTATTGCAGCGTATTGCTTAGCAACTAATCTTTCATTTAAAAAAAGTATTGATAAAATTGGAACAAAAATAAATCCTAATGACTCAATAACCGGTACTTCTTTAACATTAACTCCGTTATTTAATGCATACAAATTAAGAAACACCGAAAAAAACATTAATAAATAACCAATCAGAACCTGTATATTAAAATACTCATATACAAAACTTGAATACTTCTTTTCAGCAGATTTCTTCAAAAAAATTTGTGATATAGATGCAATCAATACACCTATAAGAATTACAAATGAATATTGACTCATGAAAACATTAAAACTATTCCGGAAATAATAATTAAACAACCAAGAATATTTGTCAAACTTATCGTCTCTCCAAAAAACAGCATAGATAAAAGAACCGTAAAGATAATACAACTTGATTTAAAAACATATGCAGTAACTAGTGTGACTCTTTTAAGAATTTGTTGCCAAAATATTGCATACAAGAAAAAAAGGAATAGAATAAAACAATAACCTAAAATCCATTCTACACCCATCTGAGGATATGAAGATATAACCTTCATTATTACAGTTATAATGGAATATAATAAACTCAATAACAATAAAATAAGCCATTTCAGCATTTCAGACCCCTATCGTCATTAAAATAAGACAAAATTGCTGTGCAAATTCCTTTAACCTGTTGCTCCTCTAATTCATAATACAATGGAAGTCGAACTAGTCTATCTGCAAAAGAATCACAATTTGGCAGTTCTCTGCCATCATGTTTACTATTATAAAAAGGAGAGCTATGTAAACTTAGATAATGAAAAACAGCCAGAATTTCTCTTTCTCTCAAATAGGAAATCAACTTAGATCTCTCATCTAGGTTATTACATACTAAATAAAACATATGTGCATTATTCGTAGCAAAATCATCAATCTTCGGTAGTTTAACAGAGAAGCTCACCTCTAACTCTTTTAAATTTTCAAAATACAAATTCCACAAAAAAGTTCTTTTGTATTGAATATCTTCTAAGTTTTCTATTTGTGCCCATAAATATGCTGCGGTTATCTCAGAAGGAAGAAATGAACTTCCAGTATCTACCCAACCATATTTATTTACTTCTCCTCTAAAAAACTCTGCACGATTTGTCCCCTTTTCCCATATAATCTCAGCACGACGAATAAATTGTTCATCATTAATTGCCAACATACCTCCTTCACCTGAAATAATATTCTTTGTTTCATGAAATGAGAAACAACCCAAATGACCAATAGAACCCAAGGCTTTAGAATTATTTCCAACTCCATTAGAGGATTTAGGATTAAAATATGAATCTATAGCCTGCGCAGCATCTTCCACTACAAATAATTTGTATTTCTCAGCTAATGACATTATCTTATCCATTTCGCAAGCTACTCCGGCATAATGAACTGGCACAATTACTTTTGTACGAGGAGTAATTAAAGCCTCCAATTCTTCTACATCTAAGTTCGGACTATCAGTACTGCTATCTGCAAAAACAATTTTTGCTCCTTGTCTGGCAAACGCTAATGCTGTTGAAACAAAAGTGTAACTCGGTACAATTACTTCATCACCCTCTTTAATGTCACATAAAATTGCTGCCATTTCAAGTGCATCAGTACATGAAGTCGTCAACAAACATTTTTTAAATTTATATTTTTCTTCAAAAAAGTTTTGACATTTTTGGGTAAAACTTCCATTCCCGGATATCTTTCCAGACTTAACTGCGTCTAGAATATATTCTGTTTCTTTACCAGAAAAATATGGCTTATTAAAATGAATCATTAGAATATTCTTTACCCATTATTTTTTTTTCAACAACAAACTGAGGTCTATTACTCACATCTAAATACATTCTACCAATATATTCACCTATTAAACCTAAAGACATTAAGATTAACCCTCCAATAAGTAAAAATAATACAACCAAAGTTGTCCAACCTTCTACAATATAATTTTCAAAATAATACTGATATATGTAATATGGGATTAATAGAAATCCAAAAACTGCAGATATTAAACCAACAATACTAGCAATTCGAAGTGGTTTGACTGAGAACCCTGTTGCTAGCCTAAGAAAAATATTTATAGATTTAAGTAAATCATAATTACTACTTCCACTAAATCTATCATGATGTTCTATATCAACCTGAGTTACATTATTTGTAACACTAAAAATCAAACCTTGAATATAAGGATGTGCTCCTTTATATTTAATAATCTCCTTAACAACCTCATAAGTCAACATTTCAAAGGGAGAAAGATAAATCCCTTTGGGCTTATTTATAAGAATTTCAGCAAGTTTTCCATTTAGCCAGCTACCTAGATTCTTCCATAAAGCTTGCTTCTTAGTTTGAAAATTCGCAAAACAAACATGGTATCCTTTTTTACACTGTTCATATAATTTCAGTATGTCCTTAGGTTCATGCTGTAAATCATCATCCATAATAACAATGTATTTCCCCGACACATAATTAAGTCCAGCTATTATTGCATTATCTTGACCTGAGTTTTTCATCAATGACAATGCTTTAATAAAATTATACTTTTCACAAAGCTCTTCAATTACTTGCCAACTTCTATCTGGGCTACAATCATTTATTAGAACTAACTCAAAAGATATATTTACTAAAGATTGATCTAATCTTTTTACTAATTCTGAAAGATTATCTTCACTCCTATATACAGGAATGACAATACTAATTTCAGGAACACATAATGTATTCATAATTTATTTTGTAAAATTTATTTCAACAACTATGTCTCTTTTCTTATATACAACTTGATAACTAAAGCTAAATATTAATTTATATTTTTCAAGCATATTAATAAACGATGGTTCTGTAAAACGGAATTTTTCATCTCCGTTTCCAGCATTAGCTGATACCCTAGCAATTCTGCCCAATAATCCAGATTGAGACGAAAGATTCTTTATTGGTTCTGAAATAATAAATCTATTAGTACATGATGAAACCAGATTAAATAAGCTATCTATCTTATCATGGAAATGATATAATGAACCTTGCATAATGAGCACTTCACATTGTGGTATCGACTGTAGATTCATAACATCCTCTTTTTGGGCATTAAAGCCCAATTTTAAAGCATGGTCAACAAACGATTTATTTAAATCATATCCAACCCAATTAATATTATTTTCTTTACAATACTTAGCAATATAAATATCTCCAAAGCATAACTCTATAACATTTGAACTTTTACCCAATAATTTT
The DNA here is from genome assembly GCA_963662245.2 of Paludibacteraceae bacterium. Classification (GTDB taxonomy): domain Bacteria; phylum Bacteroidota; class Bacteroidia; order Bacteroidales; family Paludibacteraceae; genus JAFGVL01. The sequence continues at coordinate 112,568 of CAXXVQ010000002.1, forward strand.
GTAATTTCTGAGAATCTATGTTTATAACCCCCTGAATACAAAACATTCAAAATAAATCTATATAGATAAATATTCTTGTATACAATACTCTTATTCATTACTTATAAAATTTACACTTTTATTTATCGGTGTTAACACATGAAAACTATTTATTATTATCAACAATTATATTATAATTCAATTTGAAATACTTTTTTTGATGCAAAGATACTCCAATAGAGTCCGAAGAAATCTCAGATGAGTAGTATAACAATGGTTTCTGATTATTCTTTTTACCAATCTCATTCAAAAACATATACTTTGCGTCTAAAATTTCAGGTTTATATAATGGTTTTAGTTTAACTAATTTAGTATTACCCTCTTTATTAAGCTTCAGTAGTAATTCATTCCTTTCGTCCACACTTCTTGAATATTTTTCAGCAACCGGAATATCATTAACTAAATTACATAACATTACAACTATGAGTCCTAATATAAAAACAGTAGATATTCTTGAAAGAAGGGTAACATATTTTTCCTTCAAATAAAAATAACCAATCAAAAAACCATTAACAGAAAAAAATAGAATAGTAAAAAAAACAGGATGAGTATATGTTCTTTGTAAACCAAATCCACTCATCAAATACACATTTTGAAATACACTAAAAAAGATTATTAATGCATATAAAACAACTGAAATAATTAAATACTTAAAATAACTATTTAAACAAAAATATTTTTTACTATTTATACCTATTATTGCAAATAATAAAATAAAAACAGCATAGTATGGTACATAAAATGAAATAAAATAAAAATAAACCCCTACTGCTTTTAACATAAAAATCAGGTACTGACTTATAGACGAAGGATGAACAAACTCAGCACCCATATCCATTCGCAAATAGTTACCGGGAGCGAGAAGAACAATTATAAATGAAAAAGAGATAATAGTTAATGAAATAATAAGATTTCTAGTTTTGATCTCAGATAAAAATGTTGACACACTACCTTTTGTAGTGTTAAAATAAAACACAAGACATAAAAACAAAATAACAATTGCTGTTGGAGTAAACACTTCTAATCCACCACCAACAATAATAGAATAAATAGCTATTAACAATGTATTATGTTTACCTCGACTAAAAAACAATTCATTTATTAAACACAAAAATACAATTGGCACTAATAAATAACTCATTGCACACAACCAATACATTATTGGAAAATCAATATTTGTCAAACAAAAAATATTAAAAAACAAGATTGAAATATTTATTACCAATAATTTTGAAACATGTCTAAATAAATTAACAGACACTAGATTAAGTAAGAAAACGCCAAGTAACCAATTTAGAATAGGCAGAAAAGTATAACTTCCTGTCCATAATATAACTTTAGTATATAACCATATATATGCATAAGCTATAAAACGGCCTGATAAACCAAAATATACATCTATAAAATATTGGATACTGCCTTTATCTCTAATAACCCATAAAAAACTATAATCATCAAAATGTAATCTATTATAAAACGATAGTAATAAATAGTATGTAAAAAACATTACATTTAAAACAATAAGCAAAATCATTAAAATATTGCTTTCACTTTTCAAGTATCTTTTAATTGACTGAAACATATAACAATCTAAGAATTAAATCCAACTTTATTCATTAAAAAGCATAACAAACTGTTTTGCATGCTCAAATATTTTCTCATAATAATCTTGAGAAATAACATCAATTTTCGTCATAGATATTTTCTCTACTAAATCAGATTCATTATAAGGATTAAAGAATACTGTATTTTTATTCAACTGCTCTCTATGTACGGCTAAATCTGAAGCAAAAATAAATTTATTAAGAGCTTTTGCATCTTCAATAACTGTACTCCAACCCTCAAATAGAGATGGTTGAATTATTGCTTTTGCATTTTTCATTATTAATAATTGCTCTTTTCTATCTAAAAAACCTAAGAACTTCACATTACCTTCTAGGTCTAGGTCTTTAACCTTTTGCTTAAGATCTATAACATAGCTTGGATTTCGATGATCCCATTCCTTGCCAGAAAACAACAAAACTACATTATGATCTTTTTGTTTTAGTTTATAAAAAACATCGATAAGAAGACCATGATTTTTATGTGCCCAATACTGATTTGGAGCATAGAAATACTCATTTTCTATACTATACTTTTCTTTAATTCTATTAAAATCTATGTCTTCAATGCTTGGGTGAGTTACACTAAAAGGGATAACATGAATCTTAGCTTCAGAATCTGGATAATATTTTTCAAAATCATTTTTCGCATCAATACTACTCAACACAATTCTTTGTGACAAATATGCTTTAGATATATTTCGCTGTCTTACCTCAACTAGAGATTCAGGAGTAAAGAAATGTGGTAAATAAAAATCCTGAAAATCAGGAATCCAATCAACAATCTTATTTTTATTAATATCATTTAGATATGGATGTGATGCGGAAATTGGAAAAAGTAAATCAAACTTATCTTCTAATTTAGGTTCTATCCATTTCTTCTTAAAAACCCTAAGGGAAATGGCATTTATTGCCTTTTGATAAAGGTTATTCGCATATCTATTCTTTTCATACGATAAATATGGATAATGAGTCTCATTCTTTATATACTCATAATCAGAATAATCTCTGCCTATAATTGTTATAAAAGGCTTCTGATTATCTTCAAGCACATTTAATGCATGAACTAAATTCAGAATATAATAAGTACCTCCAATCCACTTTTCATTATATGAAAAGAATAAACCTAGTTGTTTTCTTTTAGCCATTTAATATATTTATTCAAACCATTACTTAAAGTTACAGTTTGTTTATATCCCATTCCTTTAATTTTTGAAATATCGGCGCACCAATTATTGGGATCCCCCACTCTCTCATTTCCTGTAAAAGTAATCTCACCAGACCACCCTAACTCTCCAACAAACTTATTCACAGCATCTTTAACAGAAACTTCTTCTCCATTTGCAACATTAATTACATCACCCTCAAATTTACTATTCTCAATAATTAACTCTATTACTTGGACAATATCATCAACATGAATAAAATCACGAGTTTCATTACCACTTCCAAATAAACTTATAGAATCCGTGCCAAGAAGCTTTTTATGTAAATCCCAAAACAATTGTTTTCGCAAGCCATTGCCATATGCTGAAAATATTCTCACTGAACAGGTCTTAACTCCAAATACTTGATAAAACTCATCACAAATCATTTCTGACATCAATTTGTGTTTTCCGTATGGTGAAATTGGATTTACTTCTGCATTTTCTTTAATTGGCAACTCAGACGGATTACCATAAACAGCAGCACTAGACAGGTTAATGAACTTACATCTTGGATTATGTTTATTTATTGCATTTAAAATATTAAATACATTCGATGTGTTTAAAGTATAGTCTCTTAATGGATGAACTATAGAATCTGGAACACTTGCTGCACCTGAACAATTAACACACACATTAAATTGTTCTACTTCAAAAATCTCTTGAAAATTAGCATTAGTAGCATCAACCAAGAAGTAATTTGGTTGAACATAATCAACAACGACATCGCATTGCCATGTTTCATATCCCTTTTCCGTAAAAAACTTTACTAAATGCGAACCAATAAAACCTTTTGAACCAATAACTAGTATTTTCATTCTTTTATTTCCAGATGTTTTACAACTTTTGCTGGATTACCCGCAACGACAGTCCAGTCTGGAACATCTTTTGTAACAACACTTCCAGCTGCTACAACAGCTCCTTTTCCAATTCGAACTCCTTTTAACACAATCACATTCATTCCAATCCATGCATCTGAACATATATGTATTGGCTTTGTAGATACAACAGACCAATCCTTTGAAGCAATAAAGTTTCTACCATTTCTCAGGTCATCAATTTGCCTAGTTAAATCGTTTCTTCTTTCTAAATATGACAAAGAATGAGAATCATGATCATAAAAACAACAACCCCAAGCTACAAATATATTATCTTCAAAAGTAACATTTGATCGACAAATAATCGTTGAATTTCCGACATATACATTATTACCAAATTTCACATTACCATCTTGAGTCTCAAAATATATTTTACATTCTAAGACACAATCTTCACCAACATAAACACATTTCCTGTCACCGATCAATGGAGCATTAATTGCAAAGCTAGGCTGAAAGAATGAACTTGAATTATTCATAAACCTTTCATATGACCTAGAATTATCTTTACTTAAAAGAATCTTAATGATTTTCTTAATTTTCTTCAAATTCATTAGAATCTAGTTTTTTCACAAACTTGGCTGGATTACCGGCAACTAATGTAAATGGCTCAACATCTTTTGTCACAACACTGCCTGCTGCAACTATTGCACCTTTACCTATTGTAACCCCTTTTAATATGGACACATTATAGCTTATCCATACATAGTCTTCAATAATAATAGGAGATGTTTTCACTTCCCCCTTTTGTTCTAAAAAACCATTGTTTATTTGATTTAAAAAACCTCTGGCTCTTTTTCCACAATCAATCTCATGACTGTCTGTATCAATAATATTCACATTATGAGCTATCAATACATTATCTCCAATTGAAATATATTCCTCAGAACGAATAAATGAGTTTATACCAACATAAGAATTATCACCAACTATAATCCCTTTACTGTATGGCCAAATCATTAATTCACCATTAATATGAGAATTTTTACCAATTCTTATTTTTTCTTTTGATGCATAATTAATCATTTTTGCAGGATAATATAAAACAGAGCCTTCACCCATTATACAGACTTGCTTAGCCTTATAAAGGCTTTCTCTTTCTATTCTTCTGACTAAAACATCAATATCAAGACAATGAAGAATAAGTTTTGTAACTGTTTTTTTTATTGTATCAAACACAATATTTCTTTTCAATTAATTTTAGTCCAATTCTTTTCAAAATACTTTTTTTCCCGACCCAGAATCTATTAAACATTACCATATCAAAGAAACGGTTAATTTTCACTTCTGGATGTACTAAAGGCAAAAGCAACTCACCTTTGTGTATGCGAACAACTCTATCATTTGAATTTGAAGTATGTGTCGATTCTACTCCAAAACCAATATTCTGTATCTGATTTACTGAAGGTACAATAGAATAATAATTGTTGTACAATCTAGCAAAAAACCATTGAAAATCCCATACATCTGCTCTCTCCTCCAATAAATAAGTATTAAATTCTTTTGTAAATAATTTATAATACTTATCTCTTGCTAAAATAGTCTTAACTCTATCCTTGCCTTCTTTTGTTTGCCAAGCTTTAGCAGAATAATCAAACTTAGCCCATCTGTCACGCCAACTTGCCCAACCCCAATTTCCGCCTAACAAAGAAAAAGAGTATGAATAGGCATTACTCTTCCATTTCTGTAAAGGATTAAATCCACTAATTATTCCAACTCTCTTATCTTCCTTATATTTCTGCAATAAATCTGCACAAAAAGGAAAGAATGAGTCTGCAGGCAAACAGTCATCTTCTAATATTATCCCCGCTTCCTCTTGTTTAAAAAACCAATTTATGGCAGCTACAGGTCCATAACCACAACCAAGATTTATTTCTGAATAAAATGTTTTCAGTTCACAATCCCAATCAATATTTTCAGCAAAAATATCTCGAACTTCTTTTGATTTATCTAGATCTTGTGGATGATTTGCTCTAACTCCATCCTGAAATACATAAAGCTTTGATATTTTATTTTTTCTAATTACCTCAAATACTTTATTAGTATGTGCCGGTCTATTAAATGTTATTAATAATACTGGAACCATATTTATATCTTAATATTATTTACCAATAACGGCCACCTTCAACATTGTTGGCATTCTTAGGTTTCTCGTTAGTATTAGGGTAAATCCATGAATCATTGAACAACTGTTTAAAATCGTCTCTTTCTTCCCAGCTTTTCCCTTTTATTCCAAATAAAATCTGTGTAGATCCACCCAAATGAATGGCTTTCTTTCCAACAGACTTCACATAAGCAGCCAATGGAAAACCATAAGCACCACAGCCAATTATTGCTATATCAAAATCTTGTTTATCTATCTCTTGTTTCATATAATCCAATGCATCAAACCAAGTATCAAAATCACATGAATTACCGGCAATAGACTGAACTGCTTTAATTGTATTTAACTCAAAATCAGGCAATATACGCTTATCATCAAACAATAAGCTTCGTTTTTCATACTGCTTAATAATTGATTCCTCAAATGGATGAATCACCAATATTTTTTTGCCTTTAAGAACTTCTGTCCATGGTTTCTTATGAAAATAGGGTTCTAAATCACCAAGAGGAACCTTTATTGCATTTATAAGCACTTTTTCAAAAATTAGTTCATCTTCTCTCCAAGATCCAAGAATATCCACTTTAGACATACAGTCTAACATCAATTGAGAAAACTTATCTAGATTTTCATTTGTAACCGGAAAAAAACCGGCATTATTTTCCATCGCCTTAATAGTACTTTTACTATATCCTAAATGAATAGAAGTTGTAATAATATAGTTCACACAGTTTTTAAAATTTACCGGAGAAACATAATCTGCAACGCAACTTAACTCAACTGATCCGAAACGAGCAATCATTGCCGGTTTATCAGATTCTAAAAACCGATGAATACAATCTGACGCATCTTGATTTGAATAAGAAAACTCTGATTGCAATTTTGCTTCAGGTGTAATGAACAGCAAAACTACTTTCCGCAATAATACACATATCTTTCTGACTATAGCCACGACAAACCTTCTTTTTTATTAACCTTTCGGCTATACAATATTTTAGACTTATTCTTTATCAGGAATAGTGTATTTCTAAAATTCTCAACAAAAGTCTTTCTGCGAAATGTTATACATTTTACTAATGCATTTTTTAGGTATTCTCGAATCATCAAATCAACCTGATTATCAGGATAACGCAAATCAGAGGCCCTTTGTAACAACCACTTGTCAAAAGTACTTTCTTGTTTTTTGTTTTTCACTAACCTTCGCTCTGTATCATGACAAATTGTTACTGAAGGAACTAGCCCAACCTTAAAACCATGATATAACACCCTACTCAAATAATTATCATCTTCCGCATAATGAAAAAACAATGGGTCAAACCCACCAACAGTCTCAATTGCTCTCCTTGGAATAAACCATGCTGCTGCATTTACATAATTTGTGTCATAAACATCTTTCTTATACCCAAGATACATATCACTAATTAAGTCATTAGGTGTATGCCTTGTAGCTGCCAAATAAACAATAAGTCCTTTTTCTATTTCTGTTTTAGCAGCATTGAGGTGTATTGGACTCAAAATACCATAAGCTTGGTTATTTTGGTGAGTCCTAACTAAACCTTCAATAGTATTTGGCTCTATCCAAGCATCTTGATTGAGTAAAAAAACATAATCTGCCCCTGCATCTAAAGCATAGCGTAAGCCTTTATTATTAGCCTGACCAAAACCTAAATTCACCTCAGACTCAATAAGCTTAACTTCTGGAAAGTTATTTTTGATATATGCAATAGTATCATCTGATGATGCATTATCAATTACAATAACATCTAATGGCATAGCAGATGCTCGTAAACTACGAAAACACTTGTCATACCATTGCTTACCATTGTATGTTACAACGATAACAAATATCTTTATTCCCATGTAATATTTTCTCTAATAACCTTAGCTGGATTTCCAACAACAATTGATGCTGATGGTACATTTTTTGTCACAACAGCCCCTGCTCCAACAATCGCACCTTCTCCAATTGTTACCCCTTTTAAAATTGTGACATTCTTACCTACCCAAACATGATCTTTAATAATAATTGGAGCAGACATTTTTTCCTTTTCACCATTAATCACATGATTATCTGAATCCTGTATTGAAACATTATCTGAAATAGAACATGATTTTCCAATTTCAATATGATCAAAACAATTTAAAGTACTATTTGTATTAAGAAATGACCACCCTCCATGTAATATCAATTTTGCATTAGGTGCAACATAAATCGAAGCTCCTTGAAATAACATAAAGTCACCTTTACAAATAAATTTAGCATTCTTGTCTATTCTTAATTCTGAAATATATCTTCTTTTCCTTGTATCAAACCATGATTTATTAACAGAAAATTCACCTTCTTCTATAATAAATTGAGCTTGTTTATTAATTTCAATAATGCTTTTAGGATAGATGAAAAAACGGACATTATGAGGCAAAGCATACTTTAGCCTAAAATAAATCGTATGAAACAAATCCAGTCTTCGATATCTGTGATAATATTTAATCAAATTAGAAAGAACCATATTTTCTATTTAATAAGAAAATCAATAATGATTATGATCTACAAAAGGGACTTGAAATGCATTCTGATTTACTACCCCAATATTAATTTTAAATTTACTAACTAAATATGGCAAACTCAACTGATCCTGAATAGTAAAATAATAATTATGAGCATACCATGATTCAAGAAACATTTTCTCTTTTAAAACATCTTTACTGTATATTATTAAAGGCAATTCATACAAATTAGAATCTTCAAATTCTTTGTCCTTTAAATAAAAACTTACCTGCCTATTCATTTCTGCCACATTATATTTTGAAACAAGATTTGCTACATTATATGTCATCATATTGTGAGCCATATAATCAAATTCCTGTTTTATAGATGAATTCTCTCTGTGTTTAGATGTAATCATTTGGCAAGAATTATTCTCTTTGATAATCCCTAAAACATAACCAAGCCAACCCTCTTTCAAAGTAAATTTAGAATCACACCAAATATAATAATCATATTCATTTGGCACTAACTTATAGAACAGCATCTTAGGCAGTTTCGCAATTAATCGATTATAATTCTCCTCATCTGTTGGGTAAGTCTTCTGTTTATATTTAAAATGAACATTATACCAATAACGAAACTTCATAAACAACGACTCTCTATAAACCTCTTCTCTCTTTAAAGTAGGTTCAAAAAATGGCTTTAATGATTCAAAATTGTTATTATTAAATCTATAAACATCTACACCATAGTCATCTAATTCGTCTTTACACTCATTGGTTATAGTTAATTCCGGTTTATCTGTATGCCCAATATGAGCTGTTAACAAAGCTATTTTATATTTTTTATCTTCCATGAATCTTTTGTAAAAGTTTATAAGATGAACTCCCTATTTTCCGCATAAATAATGCTTTTGACTCTATTACTGACACATAATCCTGTTCATCTAAAATACAGGGAGAAATTCCATCTCTGTATTCCCAATTCATATATCTTAAATTATTATTTACCACAGAATATTTTAGTGGTGAATTCATCAAAATAGTTTGAATAAAAAACTCTTCCGAAATTAGACCTGTTTTTAAACTCCTTAAGAAGGATTTATTCTTATTTATATAGTTTATAATATACTCCACGGCAAATCTGTGTAAGGATGCATATATTAAACCTTTAAATATATCTTTCTCAGAAAATTCACCAATCTTTGTTCGCTTCAGATTGTATTTATTTTGAATACGCTCAATAAAACCAATAATTGGCTTAGATTGAAAGTCAAACGATTTAGGATAAGCAAACATATCTGTAAACCACCTCAACTGGTATCTAGCTTGCATTCCTGTTTTACTCAAATCATCCATCTCTGACACATTTACATAATCAAAAAACGATTTTGAATCATTCTTTTCAAAAAAACTATATATTTCTTGATTAGAAACTGATGGAAAATCCTGTCCTGTAATTATATGAAAATAGTTTACTTCAGGGTGATTAAAAGCTTGCTTCAATAAAAAAATTATTGCAGCTAAATGACTATATGAAGCCCAATTAACTTTATATTTTTTAAAAATATAAACATTCTCGCCACCAAACTCTTTTGGCTCAATATCACATTTCTTATCAAGGTGAATATACACCAAAAAATCAGATTTTAACTGATTTACCAAACGATGTAATGATTCTTTATCTTTGTATGCTGTAATTAATATTGCATGCATAAACTTAATTTTTCAACCATTTGAAAGGACTTAGAATTAAACGGCCAAGTTTATATGCTTTAGAATCTCTCAGAGAATTTAATTGCTGTTCTAGGCTCAATATATAATCACTTTGAACATGATTGTCTGTTTCTAATTGTTTATAAAAGATTATTTCTTGGTTAAATTCTGATATAAATGAGTTATACTTAGCTTTATTATTATTGTATATATACTTATAAAGCTTGCGTTTTTTATCTCCTGAAATAATATTTCTTGATATTGACTTTAACCTATAAAATAATATACATCCATCTGCCTGGAAAACTTTATCTTCTTTATTAAGAAAACTCACCCAAAAATCCCAATCCTCATATCCATCTTTCATTTCGGTATTATAACCAGATGTTTTATCAAAATCAGATTTTTTATACATAGCTGTACAGACAATCATATTCTGAAACAATAACCCATTAAAACTATATTGAGGTAAATCCCATGTTCTATTTTCAACACCAAACAACTCAACTCTTGGATACACTAGCTTTATTGAGCTATCACTCGTAAAGAAAGAAACTGCAATATCAATAAAGTCATTATTGATAAAATCATCTCCATCTAAAGGCAAAACATATTCACCGGAAGACTTTTTTATCCCATTATTTCTTGCTTCAGCAACACCAGCATTATCTTGAAACAGATATTTAAATCGAGTATCCTTTTTACAATATTCCTTTGCAATTATCTCAGTATTATCAGTAGAACCATCGTTTACAATTACACATTCCCAATTTGAGTATGTTTGACCCAATACAGAATCTAATGCCTCTGATAAGTATTCTGCTTGATTATAACAAGGAACGATTACTGATACAAGTAGTTTTTCCATTGTTCAATTTTTCTATTAATCCAAAGCATAATGCGAATAATACATAAAAAATTTCCGGATCTCAGTTTCATATACTCTTCATAGCGTTCTTCATGGAGCATTAATTTATTTATTTGCTCTTGTTGCTTAATATATGTTTTGTACACTAATGGTATTTGTTTTTGCATTACAGCCTTTTTCTCTTCTCCATGAAAATTAGACAATTCTGGTTTTGAAGTTATTCCATTCAAATCATATACTGTAACTACATAATCCCAATAATGATACGAACAATTATTTTGAACTAAAACTTTAAGAAAAAATTCCCAATCTGAAACTATCTTGTTCTTTTCATTATATAAACCATATCGGGAAAATAATTCCCTACAAATAAATGTAGAAGGATGAGGTAAACTATTAAAATAAAATAATTCAAAACTTAATTCATCAAATATAAAATCATCCTCAAATATTCGCCCAGAAACAATTTCTTCTTTAAAGTCATTCTCACAAAAGTCTGCAATTACTTTATCACTATATAAATAATCACCGGAATTTAAAAACAAGCAATAATCTCCTTTTGCTTTCTTTATTCCTTTATTCATAGCATTATATATACCTAAATCGGGTTCACTACACCAATATCTTAAGCGCTCTTCATCAATCGCCAGTCGCTCTATTAGCTCTTTACTTCCATCGGTACTCGCACCATCAATTATAATATATTCGAAATCCTGTGATTTCTGAGCAATAACACTCAAAATGGTTTTTTCTAGCCCTTTGACATCATTTCTATTTATGGTTACAACACTTAGTTTCATGCTAATTAATCCTACCTATAATTTTCAAATGATGGTTTAATTATATCTGTTTTGATAATATCGTTACTATACTTAAGACAAAGTGGATGAAAAATATCACCTAAAATCCCAGTCCAAGGTATTGGATATCCAATATTATCACCCATAACATTACCGGGGTTCTCCATTAATTTAGGATAATACTCATCAAGTCTCTTATTTAATTCAGAATACCATTCTGTAGTAAATGCACTGTATGGTCTACATATGTAAGAACAATTCCCTATTAACTTCAAATAATATTTCTTCAAATCTTTACCTAAATCACCACCCAATACTGCAACTGCATTATGACTAATCTCTGAATAACCCAAAATATCTTTCTCAGAATTTTGCAATATTTGAAAAGCTTTTTCCCAAGATCCTAAGGGACTTTTAATATCAGAATATCCTCCGCCATAGTGATGCATAAAATAACATCTTAAATAATCAGAGCGATGCACTAAAGACAAAGAATTATAAGCAGTATGCAAAGGAAATTCCTTCAAAACATATTCTGCTAAATTATCTTTATTTATCAACAAAACAGAGACTCCGGATTTCTCAAACAATTCTTTATAACATTGCATTCTTGCATCTGACATAGCATTATCTCCTGTCCAAAAGCAGACTATTCGAGTAGGAAACAATTTTTTTTCATTTGAAACTCTCTTACTAAAGTTAGTTAAAAATGTGTTCAAATACCTAGTCTCTTTATATCTATATGGGAATAGACTTTGATATGCTTCTCTTAAAAGCTTCTCAATTGCACAGATATATTTTAAAAATAATCTTTTAGAAACTCTATTAATACGCTTTAAAGAAATATTCATATTCTTTAAACTCTTGTCTTTTTTAATGACTTAACCCATAAAAGAAACTTAATTATGAAAGAAAAATCGCCACCTTTTAAGTTCTTATACTCAATTGCGTCATTGTAATGTTTCTTATACATCTCTTTTTCTCTGTATAACTTATCATATGAATCAAAAACATAACTTGTCATTAAGGATTTAAAATAATCTGAAGTTTCTTTATCAATTAGACTTTTATTATCAAATTGTGAACTAATACCCTGATTATCAAATTGAGCAATTAATCTATTAAAATAATGATAAGAACCTCTATTAATAACCAAAAGCTTTACAAAAAACATCCAATCAGATGCAATTCTAAGTGTTTCATCATACAAACCGTATTTTGAGAAACAATCTCGCTTAATAAATGTGGCTTGATGTGGCAATGTATTACATGGATAAAAATAATCTAAGGTAAATGACTCTCCATTATGAGCATACATTACTCTTTTTTCATCATCAATAATAACTTCCAAATTACCAGAAACAACATCTGCCGTTGGATTTAAACTATAAAAATCTTTGACTACATTTTCATCATAAAAACAATCCCCGGAATTTAAAAACAACAAATATTCTCCTTTTGCCATTTTAATACCTTTGTTCATTGCATTGTAAATGCCAGTATCAGGCTCACTACACCACTTCAGTTGGTGAGTTGGCGAGAATGTGAGAGAATGAGCAAATATATCAGAAAACTCTTTATCGTCATTCGTTACTCCAACTAATCGCTTATCACTAACAGCTAAACGCTCAATCAGTGCTACGCTTCCATCAGTACTTGCCCCATCTATTATTATAAACTCAAAATCTTGTGTGTTTTGAATTATAACACTTTTAATTGTTTCCTCTAAACCCTTAAGGTTATTTAAATTAATCGTTATTACTGATAACTTATTAAACATAAATAGAACAAGAATAAAAAATAATATTTGAAAAAGATTTTTTTAAAATTTGCGTATTAACACTTTACCAAAGTTAATAAATGGCTTTTCTATATACTTCAAAGAAAATAATGCTAAGATATAAGTTCCAAATACCGAAAATAATAGATAAACTAGCAATGCAAACTCACCTGAAATAATAAATTTAAATTTAGGAAAAAGGATACCCGTAATTGTATGAGCAAAAATTGTATGTATAATATACATCGAATAAGAAGCTTTGCCAAATTTCATGAAAATAGACAAGTTGAAAATATCTTTCTTTCTAAATATTTCCATTAAAAAAACAAAGCTCAAAGCTGATATAATAGGAATAAATGAAAATAGATAATTAATATTCATTTGCCAAAGTACAATAGAAATAATTGTTAGAACAAAAAAAACAATAAAATCAACTTGCCATCGATAAAAATAATATCCTTTATTTAGTATGAAAAAATATCCAATACCAATAAAAAAAACTGGCAATTGATTTATTATATTAAAATATATAAAACTGTTATTTGAAAAAACATTACCCAATAACAATAGAGTTAATATACCTATTTGTGAAAGCAATATACCACTGATTAGCCATATAACGGTATACCTTATTGTGTTTTTTGAAAATAAATAACTAGCCAAATGAAATAAAAAAGGAAAAACTAAATAAAAAAGAATCTCAGTACCGATAGACCAACCTCCAGGAACTATATTATTATTTGCTGGAGGGTAAAAACCATGTACAAAAAAGATATTGCTTAAGATATTTTTAAATACATATTGAGATGGCCATATAAATTCACCAGTTCTATAGAAATATAAAAATATCGAAAATAACATAAATACCACAAGACCTATATAATATAGTGGAGCAATACGAAAATATCGTCTTATAGTATATTTCAAATATGGATGAGTTTCATGTTTTCTATTTGTAGCAGATAAACAAAGTGTATAAGCTGAAGCTACAAAAAAAAGCTGAACTCCCATTTGACCATATGAAGAAAAAATTGATGTTATAAAATTAAGATTGTCAACCTTTTGTGAAGTATGAACCAATATCACCATTAAAATAGCAATTCCTCTTATTGAATCTATATGATTAAGCTTCATTTAAAAAATGCTTTATAAAGTCGAATAAATAATGATAGAAAAGAAATCCAAAGAACATTAATATTCAATTTACTATTATTTTTTCTAAAAAGTTCACAATAATTTCGTGCAATGACTAAATTTTCAAAACTAGAATTTATTTTATTATCATAGATAGTTCCAAATGTTCCAGATTTTCCTTTATAGCACAATGGTATTACAAAAAAATGTGCATTTATTCCATTTTTATCAATTGTATCGAAAAGGAAATGTTCAAAAAAATACCCTTTAGAATCATTAATCATATTTTTCTGAGATAAAAACAATCGATAGAAATTTTTATCTCCTACAAAACATCTTGAATCTAACATTTTATTATCCTCTTGGTGTGCTTGCACAAATACTTTTTGCGAATCAAAAGCCCATACTTGGTTTGAGAAACTTATACTTTTAAAAAGATTTTCGACAATTAACCTTCCAGTTATTTTTATTATATATTTAGATTTTTTAATAAATCGACTATGCTCAAAGGCATAATTAATTATTAAATACTCACCATAGCCCTTTCCTAGTGTTTTATCAAAATCATTTCCATAAAAAGCCAAACACTCTAATCTATCAATATTTCCATGTAGATCAGCGTATATGTCTTCACCCGAATTATTACAAAAAACAAGCTTACATTTAGTATTTGATAAATAGTAATTTATTGCATTAACATATTGAGCTTTTCTTTCTTCAACATCTTGTAATAGCGTGTAACTCATCCCATTAGGATTTATACTAGCTGTTAGGAGTATTGTATATGAAGATTGTGTCATGCTAAACGCTCTAATGTCTTAAAATAAATATTAATCTAAAAAAAGAAGATAGTCAGTACAATTATTTAACAACCCTTCGATGCTCTTAAAAGCCCTTTTCTAAAAAATGGAAATTCAAGCTTATCGTAATAAAATAACATATATCCATCTGAAAATGTAACTGTAAATCCTAAATCCTCAAAATACTGATTTATGTTCTTTTCATGTTCTTTTTTATGATACAAGCAACAAGCTATCTTAATACGACTAGAACTTTTCAAAAATGGTTCAATATCTTTTAGCACTTTTTCTTCTGAGCCTTCAATGTCAAACTTTAAAAATAGCTGCTCAGCATTTATATCTCTTAATGCAGTAGATAATTTAATATGATTTTCATCATCAAAATCTGACACATGCTTAGTAATAATCTCAACTTTTGATTTATATGGTTCAAATGTAGCATTCAAAGGTTCAAACCAAATTGAATCTGATTCAAAAATGTAAACCTTCTTTACTCTGTCAATAATATCTAAGGAGAAAAGGGCCTCGGCTGATCCTATGTCTAAAAAGACATCGCCATCCTCCACACAAAAATCTTCAGATTGATATTGATGAGGCATTTTCTCGGAATAATTTCCACCCAAGATACCCTCTACTTCAATGTAGTTCTTGTAAGTAGATAAAGCCTTATATTGTGTCCAACTTTTAGGAAAATACAAATGTTTTCCAGCATGTATAACAAATGGCATCCCCTTTGTCGAATCTAAACCAGAAACTACATTATCAAGCAATCTTAACTGCTTATAAGGAAAGACCCTTAATTGATTAAATTCATGAAGGTTATGTAATTCCAATTCGTATTTCTCATTATCACTTTGCGACAATATATCCCTTAATAATAACTTATCCCAAAGTAAAACTTTAAGATCATATATTTGATTTTGTAATTTTTCTAATTCTACAGAAAAATCTTGTCTAGAACTTTGAACTAGATTCTTTTTAAAAAACTTTAAGTTAAAATTTTTTATAAGTGGTTTCATAATTATTTAAACATTGATAATTTTGATTGAAAAGCAATATTACCCCATGTTTTATGCCACTGAGTAAAACCGATATTATCTTGAGAGTCAAATCTATCAATATGAAATTTTAACACATTGGAAACTATATCAAAATCTTTTTGACCTGTAATAAAGTTTCCCTTACCAATAGATAAAGAAATTATATATTCACCTATCGCTAAGTTGTGGTTAATTAAACTGAACTTAAGAGTTTTCTCTTCATTTTTTGATATTGAATAAAACTCAGTGCCTGAAACACTTCCTATAGGCTCATCATTTATGTCCGTTATGGTACAATTCAATCTAAAATCTTCAATATCCATTTTCGAAAATATTGTTATCATAAATTCAATTATATCTCTGGACGCAAAACTATTTTTATTTTCTAAAAACGAAATATTAATAAATTTTATATCAAAACTTAAGTCTTCATGTATTCTTTCAAATGACAGTAAATCTCTTGATAGAAAGTCTCCAATATTATTGCTCGCATTTAAATAATAATCGACTGAATCATTAACTTCACCAGCATAACCAACAGAACCATTTTCTAACACTATGCCAGTTTTACAAAGATTTCTGACTGCTCCCATATTATGACTCACAAACAAAACGGTTCTTCCCTCTCCTTTAGAAACATCCTGCATTTTCCCAATAGCTTTCTTTTGAAACTCTGCATCACCGACTGCTAGCACTTCATCAACAACAAGAATCTCTGGATCAAGGTGTGCAGCTACAGCAAAACCAAGACGAACCATCATCCCACTAGAATAGCGTTTTACTGGCGTATCAATGTAGCGTTCGCAACCTGAGAAATCAACAATTTCATCCAGTTTTGACGAAATCTCAGCTTTAGACATTCCCATTATAGCCCCATTCATATAGATATTTTCACGACCAGTCAGTTCCGGATGAAAACCAGTACCAACTTCAAGTAATGAAGCAATACGCCCTTTAGCCTTAATACTTCCTGTAGATGGTGCCGTTACTTTTGACAATATTTTTAATAGAGTACTTTTTCCAGCTCCATTTTTCCCAATAATACCTAATACATCACCTTTCTCGACCTCAAAATTTATGTCTTTTAAAGCCCAAACATAATCAGAGTTCCCTTTATGGGCTCTATCATTAGTCTCACCAATCTTCAAATATGGGTCTTCCTTTCCTCGAATATTCATTTGCCACCATCTATTCAAATCATGACTGATAGTATTTGTTGAGACAAGTCCTAAACGATATTGTTTAGAAATATTTTCAAATTTTATAGCGACTGACATATATTCTACTTAATTAATTTGTTTTTCATAAAAACACCAATAGGCTTTTCTATATTTTTATATGATACAAGACAAAAAACAATCATTGATAAAATAACTAATAATGGAAATAAAAAACTATAATCAGCGAATACATTTGCATACTTATTAATTAACAAAACCCCTACATTCTCATGTATAAGGTATAACGAATAAGATGCAACACCAATAGATGTAAATATTTTCACTGACAAAAAACTTAGAAATTTAGGGAAAAAGGAAAAAAACATAAAAACTATAATCATAATAAACACATAGTGTAATGGCTGTATGTAGGCAAATTGTATTTTTTCTACAAATAACAATCTAAATACTATTGCTATGACTATACTGAACAAAGCAATAATTACTTTCTTTCTTTGAAATATTTGAAAGAATAAAACTCCAAGTAAAAAATAAAATGAATAACCAACGAATGTAAAAATCTGTCCAATCCAATAATTATAAACCCTAATGGAATCTTTATCAATTGGCAAATCAAATCTATTTGTGGACTGAACATTGTCTAGTATTCTAATAACCAAATAATCAATCACCCACATACTAAATGTTACCAATACAATATTTCTAATAAAATTCTTTTTATTAATAAAGTAGATAATACTTGCAAAAAAATAAAATTGCATCTCAGGCCATAACGACCAATAGCTAGCACTAACATAACCTAAATTTGCAGAAGGAATTATCTTATTTATTAGTTCTGGAGATATAAAAGTTAGACTAAACAAAAGATTAACAAAAGAATGACTCTCTGGATAGATATTATTAGTATCGAGTATAGAACAAACAAAAAATGTAACTAATGAACAAAAAAACATTGAAGGCAATAACCTAATAATTCTTTTCTTCCAGAAATCCATAATACTATTTGTATTTAATAATGTATAAGCTATTACGAATCCTGAGATAATAAAGAAAAATTGCACTCCTAGATACCCAAAAGAAAAATAATCATAATTGCTTCCATACGGATACATTGATTCTTTATATTGAGGAGGTGTCCATCTTGAATAATAGTGAAACAACATCACACTCAATATAGCTATAAATCTAAAACTATCTAAAATCTCTATTCTTTTTTGCTGCATCAAATATATTCTATAACAACTATACTGTATCCATAAACGATCTCTGAACCCTATTAAATACAACAATACCAAGTCCCAATAGGACAGTCATAAAACCAAAACTATATAATAACTGTACCCAAGAAAAAGATCCCTCATTAAATGCTCCATATTTAAAAGTTTCAAATATTGATGTCAATGGGTTTAATGCTGCTAACCATTGATATTGCTGTGGAATGTTTGTTAATGGATAAATTACTGGTGTTGCATACATCCACAAACCAACAAAAAAGACAAAGAACATTGTCAAATCTCTATACTTAGTAGTTAATGATGACACAAGAATACCAGTACCTAAAGCAATTCCTGCCATCATGATGACTAGAATTGGAAATAACAATAAATACCAATTAGGAGATATATTTTTACCTTGAACAAAGGCAAAAAACAAATAAACACAAACAAATAGTCCTAATTGGATAAAAAAACGAACAAGATTTGATGTAATAACAGAAAGAGGAACTATTAATCTGGGAAAATACACTTTACCAAAAATCCCAGCATTAGCAGCAAAAGTTGAAGAAGTTTTATTTAAGCAGTCGGAAAAATAATTCCACATTGAGATACCCGCTAGATAAAAAAGGGCTGAAGGAACTGTCCCTGTTTTAATTCCGGCAATTCCACCAAATACAAGCACATACATAACCGTAGTAAAAATAGGTTGTATAAAAAACCATGCAGGGCCAAGAATTGTTTGCTTGTATTGAGTCGTAATATCACGCTTAACAAACATGTAGCCCAAATCACGATATTGCCAAATTTCTTTAAAGTTGATTTCGAAGAGACTTCCTCTAGGTTTAATCTCTGTATCCCATTTTTCAGCTTCTTCTAGCCCTTTATTTTGAATGATTGCCATTTATAGTTTTTAATAAAAAGATAACAAATAAGCTTTTCTGCTTACATTTTTTTACAATTGACAAAAATAGCTTAATATTCCCTAGAATAAAAGGGTTGATGATATTTTTTTAAACATAAACATGCAGTTAATAGCTATTTATTGACAGTAAGAGACAATGATTATTATGCGCCAAGACACAAGATCGCAGAGATAATCATCTAAAAAAACAAAAGGGTCGCAATAAATTGAGCCTCTACAAAACCCCAAACCAAACGAAACAGACGGTGCACGCATCTTCTATACAAAAAAAAACATCCTCCCCAACTTGTTCACTCTCTTCTTGCAACTAACAACTCGTTTACTCGTCTACTAGTTAACTAGTTTCCTTATTTACTAAATCGAAGCATCTTCCGTTTTTACAGAATCAGCAATCAATCTATCCATCTCAGCCATTTCTTTTGGTGTTAACTCTCGCCAATCACCAATACCTAATCCTCTAAGATCGATATTCATTATCCGAATACGCTCTAGTTTCTTAACTTCATAACCACAAAACTCTGACATACGACGAATTTGTCTATTCATCCCTTCTATCAGAATTATACGATAAATATTTGGTGCAATTTTCTCAACCTTACATGGTTTGGTAACTGTTCCAAGAATTGGAACACCAGAACTCATCTTTTTTACAAAATCATCTGTTATAGGCTTATTAACAGTAACAATATATTCCTTTTCATGATTATTGCCCGCACGAAGTATCTTATTTACAATATCTCCATCATTAGTCAACAGAATTAACCCCTGAGAGTCTTTATCTAATCTGCCAATATGAAATATCCGCTGAGGATAATTTATATAGTTTACAATATTGTGTTTTTCCTTTTTATCCGTTGTACTTACTACACCAACGGGTTTATTAAAAGCAATATATACTCTTTCCACCTCATTACTAATCACTTTGCCATTCACCTTAACGGTATTCCCAGGCAAAACCTTTGAACCCATTTCTGCTTTTTTACCATTTATAAAGACCTGACCCTTCTCTACTAATCGATCAGCTTCTCGTCTTGAGCAAAAACCTGACTCTGAGAGAAATTTATTTATTCGTTTTGGTTCGGACATACCTTTTCAATTAAAAATTAAGAATGAATAATTAAGAATGTGCATCTACTTCTTTTTCAGAACTGTCATTTCACAATTAGCGCAATCAAATTCTAAATCAAGAATTGTTTCTTTATACTGTAACGAGAGTGCGAAACTAGGTTTCATTTTTTGATGTGAAGACTCCTTCGGACACATACCTAAGCTGTATTTAATACAATGCTTGGTTAACATCAATTTTGCATCTTCAACAGGCTCAAGTTCAAATGCAGACTTAACAAGAGTAACTCCATGTTGCTTATAAAATGCCTCTGATAATTTATTGGAAACATTTCCTAAATAGGATAATGCCGATTCTGGATAAGCAACGGAGTTATCACCCTCTATCCTATTTTCTCTTTTATAATTTAAGCTACGCTTATCTTCAAGTTCTAACACAAGCTCTCTTCGCAATTCAGCTAAGAAGGAAGATGGGATAAAATAGGGTTTTGACAAATCCAAATCAAGAGATACTGCTTCAAAGTCCGTAGTTCCCAATTTTGACAACTGTGTACAAATCGTTTCTACAGCCTTTTCTTCATTTTTAGCCAGTTCTTTAGCTGACTCTTTCATCAGGTTAACCTTATTGCCATCCTCATCTGTCATGGATAATTGAAAACCTGTAGGCGTTTCTGAAAACAAGAGCTGAACAGCAATTTTACGCTCTGAAGATTTCTTGCTTAATTGTTTTTCAAACTCAATATCATAATTACGATAGACCACAGTGCCTGATTTGATATTGAACATTTCCAAAGGATAAATCCTATTGCCTTCCACTCGATTTACACGAAAACCTGTAAAGTCGTGCTGTGGATTAAGAAAACACAAACCGTCACCATTATGAATTTCATGCTCAGTATCGATAATTAGGTAATTTTTATTCATACCCGTTATCACTCCCACTTCCTCACCCACTGATTTTGGGGTTTCAAATGAGCTTATCTCTGCCGAACGGCCTTCTAAGAAATATGTCGTAGAACCACGGTGAAAACTCTTCTCCAGATTTGGAGTAAATGAATAATGACACTTACCCGATGATGATTTCTTATATTTATCAGAACCATCCAAAACAGCATCTAATTTCTGACGATAAAAAGCAGTTACATTCTTTACATAATCTGCATCTTTTAGGCGTCCTTCAATTTTTAATGAACTAACACCAGCATCAAGCAAGTCTTGAATATGATCTGACAGGTTCATATCCTTCAGTGATAATAAGTGCTTCTTACGCTGTAATAAATTACCTTCTTCATCAAATAAATCGTATGGCAAACGACAATATTGTGCACATTCGCCACGGTTAGCAGAGCGGCCACCAGAAAGCGCAGCACTAATATAGCATTGACCACTATAACAAACACACAAAGCTCCATGAACAAAGAATTCAAGTGGCACAGTAGTTTGTGAGGAAATCTCTTTAATTTGTTGTAATGAAAGCTCACGAGCCAGAACGACTTGCGAAAAACCTACATCTTGCAAAAACTTCACTTTCTCAACAGAACGATTATCGGTTTGAGTACTGGCATGTAAAGCTATTGGAGGTAAATCCATTTGCAGGATACCCATATCTTGAACAATCAATGCATCAGCTCCAGCTTCGTATAATTGCCAAATCAACTTTTGAGCTTCATCCAGCTCATTGTCATACAAAATTGTATTTAAAGCTGTATACACACGAGCATTATACTTGTGGGCATATTTTGCTAATTCAGCAATATCTTGGATAGAATTACCGGCAGCAGCACGAGCACCAAACTTGGATGCACCAATATATAGAGCATCTGCGCCGTGATTAATAGCAGCTAAACCACATTCGAGGTTTTTAGCAGGGGAAAGAAGTTCGATAGTTTTCATTTATAAACATAATGTGGTTTCGACTACGCTCAACCACCGACTCCGTTGACTGAGCGAAGTCGAAGGCAAATCTAGTTAATATCGTTGATATCAAATGGAGTTTCTTGGTAAACAAAGTAGTTCAACCAATTAGTAAACAATAGGTTGGCATGAGAACGCCAACGAACAATCGGTTCTAATTCAGGATTATTATCTTTATAGTAGTTCTTTGGTATTTCGATATCCAGACCTTTAGCCACATCGCGTTTATATTCCGTATCTAGTGTATAAGTAGAATATTCCGAGTGCCCTGTAACAAAAAATTCACGGCCATTGCGAGCGGTTACCATATAAACACCGGCATCGTCAGATTCTGATAGAATTTCCAATTCAGATACTTTCTTAATATCCTGACGAGTTACTTCAGTATGACGGCTATGTGGTGCATAAAACACATCATCAAAACCTCTAAAAATAGGGTTATGCGGATCATTTACTGAATGTTCAAACACACCAAACATTTTCTTATCCAATGTCAATTTTGGAATACCATAATAGTGATATAAAGCTGCCTGAGCTGACCAACAAATAAAAAATGACGATTGTACATTCGTTTTTGCCCAATCAAATATTTCTTTTATTTCTTCCCAATAATTAACATCTTCAAAATCCATTTGCTCAACAGGTGCTCCCGTCACAATCAAACCATCAAACTTGTGCTTTTTAATCTCACTAAAATTAGTGTAAAACGCCTTCATATGTTCAATAGAAGTATTTTTGGATGTATGACTCTTTAACTTAATAAACTCTAACTCAACCTGTAATGGCGAATTAGAAAGCACACGAATAAGATCTGTCTCTGTAGTTATTTTAACAGGCATTAAGTTAAGAAAGGCAATTTTTAGCGGACGAATATCTTGCGTTGAAGCACGAGAGCTGTCAATCACAAATATATTTTCTTTCTTAAGTATCTCTATTGCAGGTAGTTTATCTGGAATATTTAAAGGCATAGTGGTTCAATATTTAGAACTACAAAGATAAGGAAAATTAGCGATTAGTAACTAGGAAAGAGAAACTAGAAATGAGGAATGAGGAATGAGGAATGAGGAATGAGGAATGAGGAATGAGGAAACAGAGATAAGAGATGAAAAAATAACTATTAACTATTAACTATTAACTATTAATTTCTATTTGTAGTACCTCTTATAAATATCTCTAAAACCTTCTGTATGAGTAAATTTCATTAAAAAGGAGTCAACTTTGGCTTTTAGTTCTTCTGAAGATGGGTTTAGTGCCCAAGCCTGTAATTGCGTAAAGCCAACTGCAGTATTTATATCTAACTCAGGCATCATAAGAGCATTCTTTTTTGCTATCTGGCGATTACATACAGCATAATCAATTTCGCCTTTGGCAACCATCATCATCAATTGCTCTGACTCATACTTATCATCTTGAATGATATGGATAGTGTCTGCAATCTCATCGGCCAGATTATTGATTCTTAGAATTGTAGGCGAATTTTTAGGCACATACAAAGTCTTTCCTGCCAATAATAGTTGATTACGAATTGGCTCTACCTGATTATTATACTCAGCTTTTCGCTGCACTAAAACTTGTGGAATTTGAATTATACCTACAGAAAAACTCACTTGTTCTCTAAGCTCAGTTGTAATTGGAATATTTCTAGCTATTAAATCAACCTCACCATCATCAAGCATTCTTAAACTTTCATCAAAACTATTTTCAACAACCCATTCCGGTTTCAACTGCAAACTATCACACAAAGCATTTACAAGCTCATATTGGAAACCTACAGCAGTATCTCCATATATAAAATAGTCTATTGAATTATAGTCAGTAACCACACGAAGCTTACCTTCAGCTTGAATTTCGGAATAATCTCTAAACTCATCTTTTTCTACAGAACAAGTTATTGCAACTAGAATAATCAGAATAACCACTAGAGCAATACCAACTATTTTTTTATTCTGTAAAAGATAATTTTTTAGTTTAGAAATCATAAGCATCCAGATTTAAGTATTAATCATAGAAGTTCCACGAGATACCCATTTTAAAGCGCTCGGCATACAACGGATAATTTGGCATTGAGAAATACTTCGGTTCAACTGAAGCATTAAAATGATAATATTTAAAGAAGAAACGAGCTGTTTTTAAATGAAAATTCAAATATGCACTCATGACAGGATAATACCCCACTTTTTCTTGACTTTGATTATAAAATATCCCAGTTGCCGGCATGTATGTTGGAGCATAGTAAGAAGTAAAGTAATACATATCAGCACCAATTTGCGTATGCAACACTTTCTTAAACATCTTAAATGCAAAAAACACATTGTTATAAGTACAAAACTCTGGCAATGGCATTAAAGTTTCATTAGTACTTGTCTGCTGAGTTGCTTTATTTTGAAGATGTAAAATACCTAGATTTAAATTTAACTCAGCCGAAGTGGTCATTACCTGAATATTATCTGCATATTGAGCAGGCAATGCATTTTCGTCATAATAAATTAGGTTTGAAACATTTTCCACGCCTCCATTCAAAACAAGTTCAAACCATTTATTTTGCCATCCGGCAGAAGCTTGGAAACGAGTTTTTTGTGTTTTATCGAAATCATTATCCCACATAAAGTGATTTGAGAAATAGTGCTTTTCAAAATATGTTGGACTTGTATTTTTATACGACCCATCCACCCTTAACGACACCTTATTACTGAATAATGGGAAAGAACTACTCATTCCACCTTCAAGAGTTACATCGCCAGATCTATCTCCAATAGTTGTAATTTCACCCCTACCATCAAACAACAAAGCCTCTCCAGTTCTTTTAGACATTTCGGCACCTAGTGTAATATCACTCTCGTAAGCATTGGTTTTTATCGAATCATAAACAGAATTATAATATTCGCGATAATCATGCTCTACATAACCAATCAAGCTTAATGGAAACCAGCGTGAAAAGCCTTCATTAATAGAAAAAGCAACATTATTTCTTAAAGATCTGTAACGAACAGAGTCTAAAGTTGATTCCGAACTGTAATATGTATTATTGTAAAATAACGAGTCTGGATCATCTCCTAAATACCTTTTTTGCGCCCATTCATATTTCACAGTGTGAGATAAACTCGCAATCGGCTTATATTCAACTGTATTTGAATCAATCTGGTGTTTTACACTTGCCAAATGAAATTTTTGATTCAAATAAATATAGGAGTTCTTATATCTTGATTGCGCACCGGATAATTTTGTTGGGATATCTGATGGCAAATAATTATCCATGGTATCAGGATATGTAATAAAAATAGGATCAGTAATACCACCATTTTCCATGGCATTAAACTGATGATACATATATATGGCATTTAATGCATAATGTCTGCTATAATATGAACTCCAAATTCCGGCTTTAGCTTGCTTTGCTGTTTGATCATCATAATAGCCATTAGAAAACATATATTCAAACAGACCGGTAAAGTTCAGCTTTTTATTAGCATTTATTGAAAACACGGCTTTAAAATCATCTTCATGCGTAGCAGTACTACCATTACTCAAATAATTTAGATTAGCATAAGGTGTTTTTGTATTGAAAAACAACACTTCTTCCGGAGCAATAAAATAGGCATCAAACGGGCGAGAAAACAAGAAATTAGATTCCTCTGTTCTATCAAAATAAATACGCGACTGCAATGGCGAACCTAGCGTTCCGTTGTACGCATTTGCAATACTGTAATCGTTAATTGGGTCTTCGTTTTGGAAGTTATAAAGAGCTGTATCCAAAACAGTCGGAACAATTGATGCAGTTTTGTTTGTAATGTTCCAAACAGAAATACTAGGTTGTACCTCTTCTGTCTTTTTACTTTTAGGCTCTTGGGCTGATAGCTGTAGTAAAGAGCATAATGCTAATAGTATAATTGAAATCCTTTTTCTCATGCGGAAACAAAGGTAATAATTTTGTGATTCTAAACTTAATCGCTTATGATTTCTTGCAAATCAAAGATTAAAAATGAAATTCTTTATTGCCGTTGGTTTTAACCAACGGACTAAAATTCAATACAGATATTGGGGTTTCAACCCAAAACTCTTATCATTATTTAGGGTTAAAAACCAATTCTAACATCTTTATTATATCCGTCGGTTAAAACCGACGGCAATGAATTCGCAAATAAAAAACAAAGCCACTCCACTTTATTTCTTGCAATAATACATGGTAGAGCAATTCTCAGGCTTGAACAAATCAGTTGCTACACGCACTATATCTGCTTGGGTAACGGCTCTGTATTTTTCCACTTCTTGATTTATTAGCTCCACATCTCCCAATAGTTCATAATAAGCTAAATCAGTAGCTTTGTTCAGGTAGTTAATCTCAGAGAATTGACGGTTCGACTCGAATTTATTCTTCACTTTCTCCATTTCATAATCAGAAATTTTTTCCGTGATAATCTTCTGTAATTCAAGTTGGATAGCCTCATCCGCTTGCTCCAGGCTTACACCTTCGCGTGGTTTTCCTTTTACATGGAATAAACCGGCATCAGTATCGCCAGCCACATAAGCATTAATCTCTGAAAACAGGTTTTGCTCTTGCACCAATGACTGATACAAACGAGCAGAATTCCCATTTGCCAGAAGATCAGAAATCAAATCATACACGAAATAATCAGGGTGTAAACGGTCACACATGTGATATACTTTATATATGGCATCAGCAGGAACTGAGCGCTCTACTCTCAAAAAGCGAGCCTCTATTTGCGGTGGTTCTTGTGGAATCTCAGCTTTGTTTAATTCACGAAAAGGGATTGGCGCAAAGTATTTATCAGCTAAGCGCAGCACCTCATCAAACTCAATATTTCCTACAACTGAAAGAATGGCATTATTCGGAGCATAATAGCTAAAAAAGAAATCTTTCACTTGCTCCAGCGTGGCATCCTCAATATGCTTTGGTGTAATACCGATAGTTTGCCAGCGGTACGGGTGCACTTTATAAGCCATCTCACGAATCAATGCATGCACATCACCGTAAGGCTGATTCAGATTGCGTTGCTTGAATTCCTCAATGACCACATGCTTTTGCACATCTAGGCTTTTTTGCGAGAAATCAAGACTCAGCATTCTGTCCGACTCTAACCAAAAGGCAGTTTCCATATTTTGAGCAGGCAGGCTGATATAGTAATTGGTAATATCGTTACTTGTCCAAGCGTTATTCTCCCCTCCTGCCATCTGCACAGGACCATCAAAATCAGGGATATTTACCGAGCCACCAAACATCAGGTGCTCAAAAAGGTGTGCAAATCCGGTTCTTTCGGGGTTCTCGTTACGGGCTCCCACATTATACAAGGTATTGACGGCCACCATGCCGGTTTTATCGTCCTTACTGTGTACTATGCGTAATCCGTTTGCGAGTGTATGTTTGTTGATTTTTATCATCAGGTTTTATTTTCCTGCAAAGATAAAAAATTAGAGAACAGTTTAAGACAGAGAACGCAAATTGCGCGAATTACGGGAATTAACGCAAAATCTCTTCTATTGCGTAGAGACGGTGCGCGCACCGTTCTCTACTGATTACATTAATAACACTCCACCCCTAAATCCGCTAAAGGAGACTAAAGAGAATGCCATAAAGTGCTGAATAATTATTATGTAAGCCTAATTTTCATATTTTCGAAAACAATGTTTGTATTACGCAAGTCCCCTTTTGGGAATTTAGGGGTGATTATTTTTCAGATTGGATGGTTTGTTAAGAGGTTTTATTACTTTTAGCGAGAGAAACATATCTGAAAATGAAACAAATATTTATTAATCCTACATCGAGCATCATCAGAAGTGGGTGGCGCATTTTAATCTTTCTTATCTTGTTAATCGCAATAAGTTATGGTTTCACATACTTAGTAAAAACGACACTAGATCTTAGTACGAAGGGGCTTTTAGGAGATTTTATTCACGGTATTTCGGCTACCATAGCCATTATTATAGTTAGGAAATATCTGGAAAAAGAAAGCATCGCTTCAATGGGCTTAAAGTTTAATAGACTTACTGCTTTAGATCTGATTATAGGCATAACGATTGGGGCTTTGATTATGACAGGCATGTATTTCACCCTACTATCTTTAGGACTGATTAAATTTGAAGGTTTTAGCTGGTGGAGTAATAATATTGGAGAAAATGCCAACATTAGTTTAGCCGGATTAGAAATTTTGTTAGGCTTACTATTGCAGGATGTAATAATTGGATGGTGGGAAGAAATTACATTTAGAGGATTTTTTTTACAAAATATTAGTAAAGGTTTGAGTCTGAAGTGGGCGATTGCAATTACTACAATAATTTTCGGTGTATTGCATGCATTAAATCCAAATGCAAGCATATTGAGCACTTGCCTAATTATAATAACAGCACTTTTATTAGTGTATGCGTATTTAAAAACGGGGCAATTGTGGCTGTCTATTGGTTTACATATAGGATGGAATTTCTTTCAATCTACAATTTATGGCTTTGGAGGTAGTGGCATACGCTTCCATAGTATGATAACTCAAAGTCCGGTTGGATCGGATTGGCTAAACGGAGGTAGATTCGGTGCTGAAAATAGCATATTTATCTTACTTTTTATGTGTTTAGCAGCTTGGGGAATTAAGCTTTGGGTTTCAAAAACTCGTAAAACAAAAGATGATGGTTTTTTCAAGTTTCAAATTACAAATGAAGATTTTAATTTAAAATCTCAGGCTTAAAGCACGGCCTCCCCACCAATGTAAAGGTAGGATTAATCGCATCTGTACACTGAAATTATTCTTCCAATTCCCTCAAGTTTTAAGAATGGCTGATTAAGAAATCTGAGGCAGAAACAACATCTATTTGCATTTCTTCTTTATTAAATGTATCGGTTTGCGATAAGGTTACGATAATTCCTTTTTTCAAGTTAAAATCTGTCATTGCCTCATATAATCCATTTAGTTCTCTATTCATATTATCGGCATTTAACTCATAACAAACTTGTATTGCTTGGCTAATCACACCTTTTTCGAGCACTAAGAAATCACATTCTCCTTTATGTTTGTAATAATAAATCTCCTTGCTTCGCCGACGCAAACTTAGATATATCAGATTCTCAAACTTATGCCCTATATCCATCTTAAAGTTTGGTGTACAAACCTCTACTAAGCCCGAATCTATGACATAAATCTTCTTTGGATTCGCATTTTGCTTCTTAAGTGAATAATCAAAAAGTGGCACAAAATGAATTAAATAGGTCTGTTCTAAATGAGAAAAATACTCCAAAATGGTAGTTGCGGAACTTATCCCAAAAACTGACTTCAACTTATTTGCAGACACATAATTTCCAACATTATTTATCAAATAAAAGCACAATCGTTGAAGTGTACGCACATCTCTAATATTATATCTAACAGCAATATCTCTTACTAGAATATCGTCGACCAAAGTGGTTAGTATTTCACTAAATCCGGTTTTCAGATACTCAGGAAAACCACCCTTTTGCATGTAGGACAATACGCTTTCTTCGTTATTTTCCAACTTATTAAATGCTAAAAACTCATTGTACGAGAATGGAAACAATTCTGTTGTAAGGTGCCTTCCGGTAAGACTCGTACCAAGCTCCTTACTCAATAAAGAGGCATTAGAGCCGGTAACAAACACTTGAAAACCCTCATCCAATTTCTGTCTCACATATCGCTCCCAGCCTTTGATTATTTGTATCTCGTCAAACATCAGAACTTGCGCATTGGCTTGTTTTATAAGTATATCTATTTTATAAAAATCGGTAATTTCCAACTCACAAAGCCGAGGGTCATCAAAATTGATATACACTGCCTCCGAATACTTCTCTGTAAGTAGTTGATACAACAATGTACTTTTACCACATCTACGGATACCTGAAACTATACTCGCATAAGTATTTACTATGGAAATTAAAGAAAATTTTTCGCGTTTTAGATTATCGTCTTTCGCTAAAATAGACTTTTTTTGCTCTTGCAAAATTAGTCCAAGCACTTCTTCTTGTATCATAACAGTCTGTATTTTATACAAATATAAAAAGTTTTCATTATTAATGAAAACTTTCTTCCACTAATAATGAAAATATTTAAGATACAGATGAATGCAGAAAGCCAATTGCGCGAATTACAGGAATTAACGCAAAATTTTTTCTATTGCGTAGAGACGGTGCGCGCACCGTTCTCTACTGGCTACATTACTAACACTTCACCCCTAAATCCGCTAAAGGAGACTTACAGTAAAAACACAAACAATCATTTTTCCCATTTATTGCCGTTGGTTGAAACCGAGGACAATGAAAAACAAAAAACAGCTCGCGGATATCTATCCGTGTGTTGTTTTACAGAACAAGCAAAGCACAAATAAATATTTGCGCTAGCAAAAGAAACAAAAAAACTCCAACCTAAACAGGCTGGAGTTTTTTCATATCAATAGCGTCAATTTGCGCAATTCGCGTTCTAACTCTTCTTTTCCAATTCATTAAGGTGTTCCATTTTCTTTTTAGCAAGAAAACCTTTGATATCTTCTAGGTGCTCTACCACTTTTTTGTTTCCGAACTCGTACACTTTAGTTACCAGTCCGTCAAGGAAATCACGGTCGTGAGATACCAAAATCAGCGTACCGTCATAGTTCAATAAGGCTTCTTTTAAGATGTCCTTTGTTTTCATATCCAAGTGGTTGGTAGGCTCATCCAGAATCAGCAAGTTTACCGGTTCAAGTAGCAACTTAATCATAGCCAAGCGTGTACGCTCACCACCGGAAAGCACTTTCACCTTTTTGTTGATATCTTCACCGCTAAACATAAACGCGCCTAGGTAATCTTTGATTTTCGTACGCACATCACCTTTGGCAATATCATCTATGGTTTGGAATACGGTTACATTCTCATCCAACATAGACGCTTCATTCTGCGCAAAATATCCTATCTGAGTATTGTGCCCAAGCTGTAAAGTACCATCATGCTCAATCTCATTCATGATACACTTCACAAGGGTAGATTTACCCTCACCATTCTTCCCAACAAATGACACCTTCTCTCCTCTTTCGATAGTCAGATTGGCATTTGAGAAAATAAGTTTATCGCCATAGGTTTTACCCACGCCTTCACAAATCACAGGATAAGTTCCTGAGCGAGGTGATGGCGGGAAACGCAAACGCAAACGAGAAGTATCTTCCTCATCCACCTCCACAAGTTCTAGTTTCTCGAGCATCTTCACACGGCTTTGTACCTGATGCGTTTTAGAGTAAGTACCCTTGAAGCGTTCAATAAACTCCATGTTTTCGGCAATCATTTTTTGTTGCTCGTCATATTGTTTTTGTTGCTGCTCACGGCGCTCTTTACGCAAAACTAAATACTGCGAATAGTTTACGGCATAGTCATAAATCTGCCCCATAGTAACCTCTATGGTTCGGGTAGTGATATTATCTACGAATGCACGGTCGTGAGAAATCAGAATCACGGCTTTCGCTTGGTTAACTAAGAAGTCTTCGAGCCATTGGATAGATTCAATATCCAAGTGGTTAGTAGGCTCATCCAGCAATATCAAATCAGGGTTTTGCAAGAGGATTTTAGCCAGCTCAATACGCATACGCCAGCCCCCACTAAACTCAGTTGTAGGGCGAGTAAAATCCGAACGCTCAAAACCAAGACCAAGCAAAGTTTTCTCAACTTCAGCATCGTAATTGATTTCCTCGATAGAGTAATATCGTTCGCTCAATTCCGAAACATCTTCAATCAGTTTAGCGTACTCTTCTGATTCATAATCTGTACGCACAGTAAGCTGCTCATTGATTTCATCAATTTGGCGTTTCATCTCAAAAATCTCAGAAAAAGCCTGTGCCGTCTCATCAAAAACAGTACGGTCATTATCTGTCATCAGGTGCTGAGGAAGGTAAGCGATAACGGTACCCTTAGGTGCTGATACTTTCCCACGAGTTGGGTTTTGCACTCCTGCCAAAATCTTTAGCATAGTACTTTTACCTGCACCATTTTTACCCATTAGGGCTATGCGATCTTTCTCATTGATAGAGAAATTGATATCCTTAAAAAGTGTTTGTCCGCCGAATTCTACGGCAAGTCCGTCAACTGTAATCATTTATATAGTGAATAGTTAATAATTGTCTGCATTAAGATTTTTAGGATTTAATGATTATAAGATTAAATCCCTTTATTACTTGATTTGTATGCTTTGTTATCAAGGTGATTAATATTATATACTCGTTTAAAATCTAAACTTCTTCCTCCAAAATTTATTAAAAGTCCAATAGGAAGATTATATGCCTGACAGTAATTCATTGCTTGTGCAAGGTGAACATCTTCAAGTTTTGCCACAGCCTTTAGCTCAAGCATAATATTCTTCTCAACAAAAAAATCAACTCGTCTTGTACCAATATCAAATCCTTCATAGAATATTGACATCTCCATTTCTCTCTCAAATTCTAATCCTTTTTTATGCATTTCAATTGACAAAGCTCTTTGATAAATCACCTCTTGAAACCCACTACCAAGAGTAGAATGAACCTTCATGGCACAACCAATAATTTTCTCTGTAAGTTCTTTATGTTGCATAAATAAATCCAATTAATCTGAGAATCCTATTAATCCTATTTCTGACTTTTTCTAGGCTCGCAAAGATAGAAATTACAATTAATAATTAATAGAGAACAATTAATACAAATTAAAAACAAAACGCCCACCATTTCTGATGAGCGTAATTATTCATTGTTAATTATTAACTGTTAACTTATTGCTTTCCCCTTACAGCTTCAAACTTATGCTGCATTTGATTAGTTTTACCCGGTTTGTTATCAAACTTAGCCGTACAATACACTCGCTCAGAATCGGCTTCCAATATCGCATTGGCTTTTGAAATTACCTCCAAGCACTGCTCCATCGTATCACATTCTACTATTGTCCCCATAGGTGTAAACTGGCTATTGTATGGCAATGTGTCTATCATCTCCACCACCTTCTTTACATATTGGCTCACATGCGCTCCCTTATCTGTAGGAAATATTGCAAATTCCATTATTACTGACATAATTCTAAAAATTTTAAATTGATTTAAACGCTCCACATTGAAAAACCTTATCTACATCAAAGTCATAACGAGAAAGGCAACACATCATATCATGAAATTCATCATTATAATAATATTCCTTGCACATCATACATTTTGAAGGAATAGGAATACGCTCAAGGTCAATACGCTCCTGATAGCGCTCATAGGCTTCCTCTTCAAAAAGCTCTAACTCGATATTTTCCACCGCTTTTAATAACTCATCATATACATACTGCAAAAAGCAAGCATGCTTATACACTTCCCACTCTTCACTTAACTCGCTAGAATGAACTATCTTATTAAAATAAATAATGCGAATTAAGGGTTGAAATTAAAATATCAAATTAATAAAAGCAGCAGCAATTCTTCCACATATAAAGGTCAATAAACCACTAGTAGAACGAACCTTGCTGGCTATTTGTATTTTTGTTTTTTCATTTAACCAGTTGAAAAGCGATTCAATTGGCTGTCTTACAGTTGAAACGGCTGAGGAATATAAATCAGCCCAAGCCTTATTTTGTTGTTTTTCCCATTCTGTTTGTCCTTTAATTGCCTTTACAGGAGTTAAAATGGACAAGTTGTTTGTTTTCTTTTTCTCAGACCAGAATTCAGCATTTGAATAAGCTTTGTCTGCAACAATAGTACGGTTATACATGTCTTGAGAAGCTTCTTTAAGCATACATAAATCATGTTTTGAAGCCTCTGTGAAAAGCATTTGTTCTGGATGAGGCAAATGTCCTTTTCGTCTAAAAGAAATGGCGTGTAACTTCAATCCATAATAGTATATACCTTTGGTAGAGCAAAAGCCCTTGTCAGTAATTTCTTGTGCCACTTTTGAATTTCTTTTTCCTGAACATATTATAATTGGCATAGAGTCTACAAGACTAATTTCTTTATCACAATCATTTGGCACAAAGTCATTAAACAAAGACAATGTAAGAGCTTTAAAGCCTTCATTGAGTCTATTTATCCTTGTGTTGAAAGCCACATATGATGTGAGTTTTGGAAACCATTCACGAAGATGCTCACTTGCAAATTCATGAATCTTTTTCACTTTGTGATGTTCTTCAACTTGCATTACATACAAGTAAATGCTCATAGCCTCTTGGTCTGTAAATTTTGGCTGATCATTGTTGCTAAAGCGTTGACAAATATATTTTATCTCTTTATCGTATTGCTCACATACATAGCAATAGATTTTTATTAGTTTTATAGCCTTATCCTTGGGTATCATAATTAGAATAAATCGTGGATGATTTTTCATCTAATTTAATGATATTCAAGGATATAACAAAATATGTACCCGCTTATTTTGCTGTATCACAGCACTTTATTTATCTTTTTTCAACCCTTAATTCGCATAAATAAATGATTTTGTGTATTGAAGCACTTCACGCAACTTCTTTTTGACGGGGCTATAATTAAGAGAAAAAACAAACCCCCTCATAAATTGGCAGGTCAGAGTTGAGTTTGGGGGCATTACATACAAATAAGTGTTCCAATATTTATGCTTTAGCTTTAAATTATCAGCACAAGTGCACTGAGATTTATCTAAGTCATCAATATATCGCATAGGGATTTCCTCAGTCTCAAGAGAATCATAATTTACAACCGTAAAATTACCATCCTCAAGACATGAAGCAATCACTTCAAGCAAGCCTAAAAATCGTTCCGGTAAAACTTTAGCTTTTCCCATACTCAACACTTTATCATCCTGATACCAAAGCTAATAAATAAAATCAAAAAAGCCAACACCTAATTTATTCAGATATTGGCTAAAACATATTTATTACTACAGACTTTTTAAATCAAGTTTTCGCATCTCTTCAAAAAACTCCATAAACTCAACACGATACTCTTCTTTATACATTCTCAATTCAGTAACTGCTGTACCCATACCAGATATACCATTAGTTCGCTTATCCATTCTCCTTAACACCTGCTCGATTTTTGATTCATTAGCATAGTTATAAAGCAAATTCTCCATTTTCATATACTTCAGCCAACGAAGAGTCCGCTCAGGCAAGTATGATTTATTTTTAGTCAAGAGTTTATATTGTTTTTGGCTAAAGTCTTGTAAAGTGGCATCTGAATAATGCAACCAGTTCTCTGCCAAAATATGATCATAAAAGATATCCATAATCACAGGCGCAAACTTACTGTATCTCTCATGTAGGCGAGCTGTTCCTTGTCGGAAAAGCGGATGCGTATCAGCAAAATCATCTATAGCACGGTGAATCCTTATTCCCTGCTGAATCTCTTCAGGGTATCCCAACATAGC
Source organism: Paludibacteraceae bacterium (assembly GCA_963662245.2). GTDB lineage: Bacteria > Bacteroidota > Bacteroidia > Bacteroidales > Paludibacteraceae > JAFGVL01. Next base: position 148,630 of record CAXXVQ010000002.1, read on the forward strand.
CTTCTTTCCTTTAACGGCATCAGCCATAAAGTTCCCTACCGAAACGAATTCAGGATGCTCTTTTGTCAAATATAAATGGGCGAGAAAATTCATGACTAATGGGACTAATGTGCAAAATAGGAATAATAAGAACAATTGAACTAATGATAAACCCTCCTAGTGGTCTTTAGACCCTAGGAGCGGTTACCTTATGCAAACCCTTTTAGTGGTCGAAGACCCTAAAAGCGGTTATCGTACTTCATTTCAAACCGCCCTTAAGGTTTACAACCGTTAAGTGGGTTAATTAAGCTATTGAATGGTTAAAGACTAAATTAACCGCAGTTAGGACTTATAGCCGCTAACTAGGTATACTAAGAAGTGACCTCGAGGAGATTCGAACTCCTATCGTCAGAACCGGAATCTGAAATTCTATCCATTGAACTACGAGGCCATTTTGTGTGCACAAAGATAAGAACTGGAATGAAGAATGATGAATTTAGAGTGAAGAATATTTCTAGAACAAGATATTCTCGATGCTTAGAACTTCTGGTTAAACATTTCTACATCGTTTTACCTATCTTTGCTGCTGCTAATTCTTAATTATTCATTCTAAATTCATAATTAACATTGATTTCTGTAGAACAACTTTCAGTTGAATTTAGCGGACACACGCTATTTGATAACATTACCTACCTTGTTAATCCAAAAGACAAAATAGCCCTTGTGGGCAAAAACGGTGCAGGTAAAAGCACCATGCTTAAAATTATTGCCGGCATTCAAAAGCCAACAACTGGGAATATTATCTACCCTAGTGATTTAAAAATTGGCTACCTTCCTCAGCACATGATCCATAATGATGGATTGACTGTTATGCAAGAAGCCGAAAAAGCTTTCTTCGAACTTTTCAATCAGCAAGAACTAATAGATAAGCTGACAAATGAAATGGCTGAGCGCACCGATTACGAGAGCGTAAGTTACATGAAGCTTATCGACACCCTAACTCATGAAACTGAAAAATTAAACATGATGGGTGGAGCAGATTATCAAGGCGAAGTAGAAAAAACACTACTAGGACTTGGCTTTGTTCGCAGCGATTTTGAAAGGCAAACAACAGAATTCAGTGGTGGCTGGCGTATGCGCATTGAATTAGCAAAAATCCTACTTCGCAAACCTGATATTTTACTACTGGATGAGCCTACCAACCACTTAGATATTGAATCAATTCAGTGGCTTGAAAATTTCTTGGCAACAATGAGCGGTGCTGTAATTTTGATTTCGCACGACCGCGCATTTATCAATGCAGTAACTAACAGAACCATTGAAATTTCCCTTGGTCAAATCTACGACTACAAGGTAAACTACGACAAATACCTTGTTCTTCGCAAAGAGCGACGCGAACAACAAATCCGTGCTTACGAGAATCAACAAAAGATGATTGCCGACACGGAAGATTTTATTGAACGCTTCCGCTCTAAAGCAACCAAGGCTGTTCAGGTTCAATCTCGCATCAAGCAATTGGAAAAAGTTGAGCGTATCGAGATTGACATGGAAGATACTTCCCGTCTAAACTTAAAGTTCCCTCCTGCACCACACTCTGGGTCTATTCCTGTGGAAATTGAGAATCTGACCAAAGTATATGGGGACAAAGTGGTACTTGATAATATTGACTTAATCATTAACCGTGGAGAGAAGGTCGCCTTTGTTGGTAAAAATGGTGAAGGTAAATCGACACTGGTTAAGTGTATTATGAGCGAAATACCTCATACCGGTATTATGAAATTAGGTCATAATGTAAAAATCGGTTACTTCGCTCAGAACCAAGCTAGTTTACTAGATGAGGACAAAACTGTTTTTGAAACAATTGACTATGTTGCTGTAGGTGATATCAGAACAAAGATTCGAGACATCCTTGGAGCATTCATGTTTGGTGGAGAAGCTTCAGATAAGAAAGTAAAAGTACTTTCCGGAGGAGAACGCAGTCGTTTAGCAATGATTAAACTATTGCTTGAACCTGTGAACTTACTTATCTTAGATGAGCCAACAAACCACCTTGACCTTCAAAGTAAGGATGTGCTAAAAGAAGCAATCAAAACTTTCAATGGAACTGTAATTGTAGTTTCCCACGACCGTGAATTCCTTGACGGACTTGTGGATAAGGTATACGAATTTGCCAACAAAAAAGTGCGCGAACATATTGGCGGCATTTATGACTTCTTGGAAAAGAAAAAGATGGATAGCCTGAAAGAACTAGAAGTATCCTTACGCACAAAAGTGGAAAAAGTTGAAGAAGAAAAACCTTCTGAAAACAAACTTAGCTACGAAGCTCGTAAAGAACTTAACAAACAAATTCGCAAAACTGAAAAAGGAATAGAAGAAGCTGAAAAAGCAGTAGAAAAGTTAGAAAAAGAAATCTCAAATATTGAAACAGAACTACAAAACCCGGCTAAAGCTGCTGACGGGGAACTTTTCAAAACTTATGAAAAGAAAAAACGCGAGTTAGAGCAAAAAATGTACGAATGGGAGATTTTAGGAGAAGAACTTGATGAACAAAAATCTCAACTAGATTAAATAACAATGCCATTGATAATCAATGGCATTGTTATTTAAAACCAATAGCCAAGATTTGCAGAAACATTAGGCAATTTCTGATAATCTGAGTAACCTACAGTAAAGTCAAAAGGTCCCATATTAGTTTTTATTTGATATAAAATTCCAACACCCCAAACATAGGAACAGTTTGTGAAATCCACCAACTCTTCCGCACTCCTTAAAACATTAATTTTTAAACCTATATAATGTTTTCTAATAAAGTTATACCGTGATGAGATCATTGCTATATTTGAATATCTATTTACTTGTGTAACAGCATTCATTCCCACAAATGGAAACTGATTATTAAAGTAAACAGAGTACCCTTCGCCACCTACAAAAGTATTCTTAAACAAAGAGTTCTCACTACCATAGATAGATCGCGAGAATGCTTCACCAATTAATGTCATTTTATCTGAAAGAGAAACAACACTTTTTCCTCTAAACATTACTACTGGAACGGTTGTTCCGATATTGTAAAAGTAATTCCTCAAAAAAGATAAATTAGTGTAAAAAGAAACTCCTCCAGTTGGAAAATAATAGTCATTAAGATTATCAAAAGAGACATAAAAACGAGAATCCAGAAGTAAATTCTCATGCTCCATTTTCTCAGATAATGCTACATTCTCATCCAAATAAACATCACCCCTAAAGTATTCACAAGAAACAGAGAATCCCATATCCATCATGTAAAAGAAGTTACGATATAAATAAAGTGTACTACTTGCATAATATAAATCTGCCGTACCCAATTTTTCTTTATAATCATATACAGAATACTTCTGTTTTTTTCCATCTATTTTCAACCCCAAATCACTAAAGTTTTTAAGTTTAATTTCACCTAACACAGACAAACCTGGATTTGTAGACAATTCAGCTGAAATTGACCATAATTTTAACCATTTACTATTATCAGCCCTATCCACATTTAATAAAATTGCAGCAGCATCAGTTGTATTAACCTTAAAACCAATATTTTGAGTATAAACCTTTTTTTCAAATAGGAATAATTTTAAAATTCTATCTTCAGAATCCTTATTGGGTTGCTCCAAAGTGAAATATATCTTTTCAAAGTTCTCCCGTCCATATAGTTTATCAATAGCTTTATTTATGTCAGATAATGAATATTTATTAGGTAATATTAATTGCATATTCTTTAAGATATCTTCCTTCCTAAAATTCACTCCTGTAGCAAAGCCAATGTCAACAATTTTATACACTTTTGTTAAATCATAGACTTTTGTTTTAGATATCGTGGTATCAATATTTACTGACAAATTATATTTCTCTTTTAATGCTCTGATTTGAAGCAAATTATCCCTTACTGCAAATTCACCTCTTTTTACGAGAGAATCAACTGAACTACTACTAAAACTTGCATTGTTAAATCCTGAAATATCCGGAGTTATTAATACATTACAAAGACTATTTTTCACACTATCCCCCTTGGGATCATAAAATGCTATTAATTGATTAAGAACTTTTGGAATCGACTTTAGCTCATCTTTATTTGACAGTGAATTTCTGATATCAACTCCAATAACAATATCAGCACCCATTTCTTTAGCTATATCTACAGGAAAATTATCAACAATACCTCCATCAATCAACAATTTTCCATCTCTAAGAAATGGTGCAAATACTCCAGGAATTGCCATACTAGCATAAATTGCTGTTGCTAAAGATCCTTTTCGCATCACTACCATTTGTCCTGTTTCGATATCAGTCGCTACCGCTGCAAACTTAACCTTTAATGAATCAAAAGCTATGTCTGAGGGATAATCCACGGATAAATTACTAAAATAGTTTAATAAATTATGCCCATAAATAGCAGCTTTGGGGAAAGATAGAGTTCCCTCTTTCATTGGAATAGACAACTGATAGCGTTGTTCTAATGATTTTTTATGAAATGAATAATATGATCGGTTAACCTTGTCTGAGAAAAATTCATCCCAATTCTGAGTTTTTGCTTGTCGTTCTATTTCCTCAGGAGAGTATCCCATCGCATATATCCCTCCTACCACACTACCAATACTAGTTCCCACAACAATATCAACAGGAATTCCTTCTTCCTGCAATACCTTTAAAACCCCAATATGAGCAAAACCTTTTGCACCTCCGCCACCTAGGACTACAGCTACCTTCGGACGAGTATGTTCATACCCATTTACACATAAGGCATTACTCCCTAACAGTAAAAAAAATGATATTATTACAAGCAAATACTTCATAGCCCAAAGTTAACATTTGAAGGATTAAATTTGATTTTGATTAATGACGATTTTGATTTTATGTGATTACAAAAACAATTTTCTGCAAAATTTAACAAAATAAAACATATTAATTTATCTAAAAGACAAACGATACCTTAAGTAATTTCTATTTTTGCAACAGAAAAACACATAATTACATAAAAAGCATGAAAAACTTTAAATTCAAATCAATTCTCATCTTTATTGCGTCCACTCTGACTTTTGTTTCATGTACTGAAGAAACTGAAATACCAACTGCCTACGAAACCGTAGCCGGAGGATGGGAAATATGTCAAACTTACAAATACAATGAAACTAAAAATGCTAATCTTAGTGATAATGTAAGTGACAATAACATTTATATTTTTGATAAAGATGGTGCCCTTTATATAATTTCTGACTCCACCGCATCAATAAGCAGATATAATATTTCAAATAACAATATTTCATATAATCTTGGTGATGGTTACGAAAGTTCTCTGTATAGAATAAATGGAAACAAAATCTACATCTATCAAAAATTAATTGAAAATGGACAAAGTGTTGAAATCGGTTTTATACTAAAAAGAACTAAAGAAATCAATGGCATGCCCACAGATGCATTTATGAGTCTATTATCAAGTGGAGATATTAATCTAACTGAGATTATATCAAATAACAATACTGGTTCTAATGAATCGAATACTTCAAGCTTAATTGGTACTTGGAGCAAAACAGAAGACAGTATTACTATCTCAACCATATTTTATTCAGGAACACAAGCAATAGTTGGGTTTATACCTGCTACATATACTTATAATAATAATACCATCACATTCCAACCTATAGCAGCAGAAGAAGGCAGTGACATTACAATTGATACAACACCGGTTGTTTGGAATGTTATTTCTTTAACAAACAAACAACTTATCATTTCTTATAAAGAAGAAGAAACTGAATATGATACAACCCTTTATAAATGGGTAGGAACAGGTGTATACACCACAATAACAGATACACTAACAAAAGAATAAATCTACCTCTATAAAATAAGAAAGCCGTTGAAAATGATTCAACGGCTTTCTTGTTTATATAAACAGTAGCACACTACCACCAACACTCACTAAGGTTCCAATAATCTGAATAAGGGTAACCTTTTCTTTCATAATAAAATAAGATGGGAGAATAATAAAGATAGGAACCATACCCATCAAAGTTGCGGCAACACCGGTAGATGTATGTTGAACGGCAAAAAGTGACAACGAAACACCTATAAAAGGACCGAATACCGTACCCCAAAACATTACATGCATATCTTTTGGCTGGTGGACTGCCTTCCATATTTTAGGCCAATGACGAATAGCTGTAAGCAGAATAGAAAAAGAAACAAATCCGGCTATAGCTCTGATTTGGGTTGCTGCCATAGGGTCATAATTTTGAATACCCTTTTTGCTCAACACAAAACCGATAGCCTGCCCTAATGCTCCACCAAAAGCGAACAAAAAACCTTTTATAGGCATATTAAATTTTATTCGCTTATCATTCTTACCTAACATTGCAACAAAAATGCCTCCTACGACAAGCATCACTCCTACAATTTTATCTCCAGTTAGCGTTTCTCCAAGCATTAAAAAACCAACTGTAGCAGTCATAACAGGAGCCAAGGTCATAATTAATTGCGCCATCCTTGCACCAACAATCAAATATGAATGAAATAAACATAAGTCTCCTATAAAAAAACCAATTACACCGGACAATGAAAGCCAAAGCCACTGCTCATAACCTGCATCAGTTGGAAAAAAGCTACCTCGAGTAAACCATGTAGCCACACCCAACAACACAATAGCTAAACCTATTCTTAATATGTTCAGAGTCAACGAACCAATATTTCTTCCTGCTTTTTCAAAAAAAATAGCACTTGCTGTCCAACTTACAGCCACACCCAAAGCCGCCATTTCACCTATTGAATCCATAAAATTTTACTTTATGCAAAGATAGATATGAAACGAGTGATCTTGTCTAAATTATGCATTACAATTTTCCTTTAATTTTTGTTTACCTTTGCAATCTGATTTTATAAAAGAACAATGAAAGAAAAAGACATGATATTTGGCATTCGTGCTGTAATTGAAGCTGTAAAGGCTGACAAAGAAATTGACAAAATATTTATGCGTAGGGACATGAGTAACGAGCTTACTCGTGAGTTGTACGATGCCTTAGGCGACAAACAAGTACCGGTAGTGAAAGTACCTGTAGAAAAACTAAACAAATTTACTAGAAAAAATCACCAAGGTGTAGTGGCTTTTATCACTCCCATTACATTCCAACGCATTGCAGATATTATCCCTACTTTGTACGAAGAAGGAAAAACACCATTTATTGTAGTGCTTGACGGTGTGACTGATGTGCGTAACTTTGGTGCAATTGCTCGTACTTGCGAATGTGCAGGTGTTGATGCAATTGTAGTTCCGGTAAAAGGAGGAGCAGCTGTAAATGCTGATGCCATTAAAACCTCTGCAGGTGCATTACACACTATTCCGGTATGCCGCGAACCAAATCTTCTGGAAACAGTTAAAATGATTCGTGAATTTGGTTTAAATGTAGTAGCTGCAACTGAGAAGGCAAGCATGAACTATACTGAAGCTGATTACAAACACCCACTTGCTATTGTGATGGGATCTGAAGATGTAGGTATCAGTAATGATATTCTTCGTCACTGCGACCAAATGGTGGCAATTCCAATTAAAGGAAACATCGGGTCGTTAAATGTATCGGTTGCTGCCGGAGTTTTAATTTATGAGGCGTTAAAACAAAGATAAAAACGCCACCCCTAAATCCCCTAAAGGATACTTAAATAACAATCCTAAAAATATTGAATAAAAACTATTTTAGTTTATTTGATAAAGAATTTTTAATCTCACAAAATACCTGAAATATCCTCAAAGTCCCCTTTAGGGGATTTAGGGGTAAAATTAATATGAGTACAGACTCTTTATATAGTTCTCTTGAAATCCTTTTTGAAGATAACCACCTGATAGCAGTTAACAAAACCTGCTCAGACTTAGTGCAAGGTGACAAAACGGGTGACATCACCCTACCCGATCGTATCAAAGCATACTTAAAGGACAAATACAATAAGCCTGGGAATGTATTCTGTGGTGTAACTCACAGACTTGACCGCCCTACAAGTGGCGTAGTTATCTTTGCTAAAACAGGCAAAGCTCTTAGCCGCATGAACGAAATATTCAAAAATCACGAGGTAAAGAAAACCTATTGGGCAATTGTAAAACAACGCCCTCAAGAACCTGAAGCAACACTAAAGCATTACCTTGTTCGCAACGAAAAGCAAAACAAAAGTTACGCTTATGATGAACCTAAAAAGGATGCAAAAGAAGCTGTACTTAGCTATAAAATGATTGCCGGATCAGATAATTATTCTCTTCTGGAGATTAATTTGGAAACAGGACGCCATCACCAAATCCGTTGTCAACTTGCAAAAATTGGCAGTCCAATTAAAGGCGATTTAAAATATGGTTTTGCTCGCTCCAATCCCGATGGCGGAATTAGCTTACATGCCCGATCGGTAGAGTTTATTCATCCTGTATCAAAACAAGAAATTATAATCACAGCTCCTGTTCCTAAGGACAATTTATGGAAAGCTTTTGAAGATATGGTGTAAAAAACAGCACCCAAAGATTAAAAATCCATTCCCGTATATGCAGAATGGATTTTTTTGTATCAAGAACAATTATATTTGTAGATATATTATCTAAAACATTCACTATAGGGTTGTCCAACATATATAAATAAATTAGCATTCATTGGTTAAGAAATGAAAGTTGAAATTACTAAAGCCACAAACTCAGATTTAGCTTTTTTACTAGAGTTAGAAAAGGAAATCTTCCCTGCATATCAACAAAATTCAAAAGGAAACATAAAAAAAGGGCTTAACAGCTCTTTTCAAGAGATCTTCGTTGTAAGAAGCTGTGAAAATAAAAATCAGCCTATAGGATCAATTGTTTTATTTAAGTATAAGCATAAATTGAGAATCTACTCAATTGGCCTATTATTAAATTATCAAGACAAAGGATTTGGAAGAATTATTCTTGACTATGTGAAGGATTATGCAATCAAGAATAACTACAAAAGCATCATTCTTGAAGCCAGTTTAAGCAATCAAAAGCTTATCGAATGGTATAAGAAGAATGATTTTATTGAAAATGGCATCTTAAAAGATTACTATGCAAAAGGTATTGATGGCGTAAAAATGGAATATGATTTACAAAAAAGCATACTTGAAAAAGATCATAAAAATGTGATTGTCATCAACCAACCTTACAAATGGATTGACAGTGATATTAATGCCAAAGTGATATCTGTAAAAGAATACATCAATAATCCTATATATCAGAATACGGCCGATTACAGAATTTTTAACCTGTGTAGTTCATACAAATACCAAAGCTACGGCTATTATGTTTCACTCTTAGCTTCTGCTCGAGGACAAAGAGTAATTCCAAACATTACAGTAATAAGAGATTTTCGCATTAAAAATGTAATGCAATCCATCGCCTTTGACCTTGATGAGTTAATAAATAAAACTCTAGACCCAGTAAATCAAAACGAACTTTCTCTAAACATATATTTTGGACAAACGCCTGCTAAAAATTATAAGACGCTTGCTTCTAAGCTTTACCAAATATTTGAAGCACCATTCTTCCGGGTTAATTTTATTAAAGATGAAAAATGGTTGATTAAAAACATTAAGGTAATTACATTTAAAGATATTGTTGAGGAAGAACAAAATATTATGTATGAGTTTGCTTCGAAGTACTTCAATAAAAAACGATATAATTACCCAAAACTAGCTAATTACAAATACGACCTAGCGGTATTGGTAAATCCAAATGAAGAAACGCCTCCTTCCAACAAAGCTGCTTTAGAAAAGCTTAAGATTGCAGCCAACAAGAAAGGAGTTTATTTAGAGTTCATTACTAAATCTGAAGTGGACAAGATTAATGAATTCGATGCCCTTTTCATACGAGAAACAACAAATGTAAACCATTACACCTATGAGTTTTCACGATTAGCGTACGCTGAAGGAATGGTGGTTTTAGATGATCCGTGGTCAATTCTTAGATGTTCAAACAAAATTTACCAAAACGAACTCTTTAAAAAACATAAAGTTAAAACACCCGCAACAATTGTTCTAACAAAAAACATCTTTAACATAGTACAATTAGAGAATTTCACCTATCCTCTGGTTTTGAAACAACCGGATAGCGCATTCTCTCTAGGAGTCATTAAGGTGAACAATACTTGAGAGGCACAGGAACAAATACATCTATTATTCAAAAAATCGGATATGATAATTTGTCAGGAGTTTCTATACTCTGAATTTGACTGGAGAATAGGAATACTTGATAACAAGCCGCTATTTGCTTGTAAATATTTTATGAAAAAAGACCACTGGCAAATATATGACTGGAACACCAGTAGCGGTGAAGCATACGGAGATCACCTAACTGTTTGCATTGACGAAGTTCCAAAAAATGTGTTGAATGTAGCGACAAAAGCTGCATCACTTATTGGAGATGGATTGTACGGTGTTGATTTAAAGGTGGTAAATAATGAGATCTACATTGTAGAAGTTAACGATAATCCCAATATTGACTCAGGTGTAGAAGACACCATATTAGGGAATAAGTTATATGAGTCAATAATAGATTCTTTTATTAACCGCATTAATATAACAAAGAACATGCAGAAGATTAAATTAACAAGTACTAAAGCATAAGCTTTGTGACAAAAATAGTTTAATACAATTCAGTAAAAATCCATTCTGAAACATTCAGGATGGATTTTTTGTTTCTATTCTTTATCTTTACAGCTCATAAGAAACCCTATAAAAAGGCTATTTTGAACTAAAACACACAACAATAATAATGACTCAAAACACACAATTCACAAAAGATATTGACAACGACAATATATGGTTGTCAAAAACCAGCAAACAAGAACTAAGCTTTACTGATTATGGCGTAAAACCAACTGTGCTCGACAGTGAAGCTGAAGTTGGTAAAGCAATGCTTAATGAGCTTTACAGCACAGCTGCAACAAAAAAAGGTGATATCAACATTGCTCTACTTGGTGGTCGTGGCGGTCAGGAATTACACCGCTTACTGGGGAAATTAGCAAAGTCACGAGAACAAGACGAACTACTTGCAAGACTGAATGTATTTACGCAAGACGCCCTAGCACCTATGGGCATGGCTAATAGTTTGAGTTTTGTTAGAGACTTTGAGCGCATCCTTGGTGCTGCTTTCTTCGAAAAAATCAAAAGCTTTACGCCTATGCAAACAGACACTGACGATATAGAGTCTGCACTGATTGCTTACCTAACTAAAATGGAAAACTTAGGCGGTTTAGATATCTTCTTTATAGGTCATGGGCCGGAAGCAAACGAGGCCTCTCACCTAGCCTATATCAAACCTTTCTCGGGTGCAAAAGCAAATCATGTAGCAGGAATTATCCCAATATCAAGCAGCATCTTGGAACACCACATTAGCAAGTTTAAAGCCGGAGGTAGCGCTGTAAGCGAAATGGATGAAAAAGAATGCCGATCTGCGAAATACATCCTCACTTTAGGACCTGCTGCTATCTTACAAGCTAAAAAGCTGGTACAATCTGTAGTAGATGCCGACACTGCTCCTGCTAAGGTGCAAACTTATGCAAATGTGCTTAACACAAAACTAAATTCAAACAATGAGGAAGCTATGGCACAGCTAAATGCAAATCCGGGCTTATGGATTAGATTACATGCTAACAAAAAATCATTTGTATTGCCAAATTTAGGACTTTAGTAAAATTTATTTACAAAATATGATAAATCCATTCTAAGAATTTAGGAGTGGATTTTTTATTAAAACGAATTTGACTTATTTGAAAATTTTTCAGAAATGGTTTGTTGAAAACTCATCCACACATTAACATTCCGTTTAAACTTCACCGAAAAGAAAAGCTATATCTTTGAAGGAATATGAACGATGTTATTCTTGAAAAGCTAAAAACACTGGCCGAAGCCGCCAAATATGATGTGTCTTGCGCATCAAGTGGCACTACCCGAAAAAACAAGGGTAAAGAGCTCGGTTCCGCTTCCGGCTGGGGCATTTGCCACAGTTTTACCGAAGACGGACGCTGTGTGTCGCTACTCAAGATTATGCTTACCAATTACTGTATGTTTGACTGTGCATACTGCGTAAACCGCCGTAGCAATGACATCCCCCGAGCTACCTTTAGCGTGTCGGAGTTGGTTGAACTTACCATCGAGTTTTATCGTCGCAATTATATTGAAGGGCTATTCCTAAGCTCAGGTGTAGTACGCAATGCCGACTACACCATGGAGCGACTCGTGCGTGTGGCAAAAGACCTGCGAATTAACCATCGCTATAATGGCTACATCCACCTCAAAACCATTCCCGGCGCCAGTGCAGAACTAATGACCGAAGCCGGACTCTATGCCGACCGTCTCAGCGTAAACATCGAAATCCCTTCCGAAGAAAACCTAAAGCTATTGGCACCCGAAAAGGATTATCAAAGCGTGTTACGCCCCATGAGTTTTATACACAACCGCCTGCTCGAAACCAAGGAAGAGAAAAAGAAATACCGCCACACCCCTCGCTTCGCCCCTGCCGGACAAAGCACACAAATGGTAATTGGCGCCACACCTGATACCGACAAGCAAATTCTTGGACTAGCTTCGGGGCTGTACACACAGCAAGCCATGAAACGGGTGTATTACTCGGGCTATATTCCGGTAAACGATGATAGTCGTCTGCCTGCATTAAGCAGTCCACCATTGGTGAGAGAAAATCGCCTTTATCAATCCGATTGGTTGATGCGCTTTTACCATTTCCGAGTAGACGAGATTGTGAACGATGCTCACCCTAACTTAGATTTGGATATCGACCCGAAACTCTCGTATGCTTTGCGCCATCCCGAACAGTTCCCTATCGATATTAACCGGGCGGATTATGAGATGATACTCCGAGTACCCGGTATTGGGGTGAAGTCGGCACAACTCATTGTAAGCTCACGCCGTTACGGCAGACTCACATCCGAGCATCTGCGCAAAATGGGTGTAGCAATGAAACGGGCACAATATTTTATTACTTGTAATGAATTGACAGCCTTCACCGTAAACGAAGCAAAACCTGAATATCTAAGGAAACTTTTGTCAGAAAAAACGGGTAAGAAAACAGATACAAACCAATTGAGTTTGATTTTTCCTGAGTAAAAAACAAACCACCCCCAACCCCCTGAAGGGGGCTTTAGAGATGCTTCTAACAATCGGGGGCTCCGCCTCAGCTATAAATCGTAAAGAAAATTAACGAAATGTAGCGTTAAAGAATCATCCTTGTTTGACGACCCCGATTCATCGGGAGAGGAGTTTGAAGGATTCTAGCGAAATGAAGATAATTTTTAGATTTATAGATGCAGCGGCGGTCTTTTTTGCTTACTTTTTTTGACTGTAGAAAAAAAGTAAGAACCAGTCCGGCTTGAGGACATAAAAACTGTTTATGCAAAACAACAACATATACTTCATTTTCGACGGCACATTCGAGGGTTTACTCTGTTGCGTATTCGATGCCTTTGTACGGAAGGAATTTCCGTTACAGGTATATGATTGCGAGAAACCGCTACTCTTTGCCGATATTCATAGAGTTGTTACCGACACTGAGAAATCCGAACGCATCTTACAAGGACTACAAAAACGCCTTTCTAAATACGCCGTGGAAATGCTCTTCACCTGTTTTCTTGCCGAGCAAGAAGAAGTCAACAATGCTTTGTTTTGCTATATGTGTAAGGCATTCCGTTCTGAGAAAAGTATTGAAATGAACTTTGCGGATGATGATGTACTTTTCCTTTCTAAAATATATAAAAAGGTAAAAAACGAGGCGGAAAGGATGAGACAGTTTGTGCGCTTCCAGAAAACGGCTGACGGGATATACTTCGCCTATTTCGAACCTATCTACAATGTACTTCCTTGCGTAAGCGAATTCTTCGAAGACCGTTTTGCTGACCAGCAATGGATTATCTACGATACTAAACGAAAATATGCGCTGTATTATGACCTGCACAAAACTGAAACCGTAAGCTTTGAGAACCTTAATGTAAATCCGGATACCGGGGAACTTGCCGACGAGCTAAAATCATCCGACCAAAATGATTTCGAGCAAATGTGGCGCGAATATCTTCAATCAGTCACCATTCGCCAACGCATCAACCCAAAACTCCAAAGGCAACACATGCCTAAACGCTTCTGGAAATTCCTAACAGAGAAGAATAAATGATATTATAATCTATTCTTAAGAAACCGTTTAAATAATGACAAGATTAACATGAAATTTAGATTCAATCTTAGACCTGTAAATCTTGTAAATCCTGTCTTATTCCGTTTCTTTAATATTCAAATCCAATAAATTTTAAACAGTTTCTAAGTTTTCGGAATGGATTTTCTTGTTTACTCGAAAATAAATGAAAAAACATCATATCCCCTACACCATAGCTTTGCCACTCATTTACTGGAAGCCGATACAGACTTGAGATATTTACAAAGCCTTTTTGGGGCACGAAAGCACAAAAACTCCTAAAGTTTACACGCATCACCACTAAAGGTTTTGATCAAATAAAAAACCCACTAGATAGTTTGAATATTTGATAAATTTTTTACATTTACGGCTATAAAAAATCAATACAAATTAACAATTCCTGTATACGAAACTCTCCCAGTTTCACAATTTAAACAAGCTCCTGATTATGAGTAAAATAAAAAACTCATACATACGATATATACGCAACACTATTTCGTATACAGGAATGAGTTTCGTATAGGGAGATGTTAGGCTTCATACTAAACAGCGACACAACTTCGCAATAAATATCAAAGAAAAAAACAGAGTTACATATACCTTTGCAATGCACGAAAAAGTTAAAAATGATTATTATGAACGAATTGAGAAAACAATAGATTTCATTGAGGAAAACCTAAAAGAAAAATTAACGATTGAAATGATTGCAGAAAAAGCATATTTTTCAAAATATCATTTTATCAGAGTTTTTACAGCAATGACAGGTGAAACAGTTGGTAATTATTTACGAAAAAGAAGAATATCAAGGTCGTCAAAACAATTGATAAATTCTAATTCAACTATTTTAGACATTGCCTTAGATTATCAATTTGAATCACAAGAAGCTTATACTCGTTCATTCAAAAAGATTTACAATACAAGCCCGGGAAAGTATCGTAAACTTAATAATAATCAAATTGCTTATGGTCGTGCAAGATTAACAATTGAAAGGTTAAATCATTTAAAAAGCAATGTGACTATGAAGCCAAAAATTATTGAATTAGAAAAGAAAAAATTAATTGGAATTAGTGTAAAAACATCGTTAGCCCAGAATAATATTCCGCAATTATGGAATACTTTTATGCCAAGAATTGAGGAGATTACAAACAACATAGATTCTGGATGTTATGAAATTCATCCATTCGATTCAGAATTTAAAATGGAGAATTTTACCGAAAGTATGGAATTTGAGAAATGGGCAGCAGTTGAAGTTGATAATTTAGAAAATATTCCCGATGGGTTAAAAGCCACAACAATTGAAGGTGGAAAATATGCAGTATTTGAACATAAAGGATTAATGAGCAACATTCAATTCTCGTTTGATTATGCTTATGGGACTTGGTTGCCAAACTCAGGATTTGAACTTGACAAAAGAGCAGATTTTGAAGTCTATGGGAAACAATATTATGGACCTGAAAATCCTGAATCAATTACAGAATTATGGATTCCAATAAAATAAGCTATTATGGAAACAATTATACAACTAAATAAAGAGAATATTGGGAAAGAGCATATTTGCTGTGCTATTTCTGACAAAAAATGCAAAGAAAGCTACGAGCTAAAAAAACAATGGCTTGCCAATGAGTTTAAGCACGGATACAAATTTTATCGATTAGACGCAAGAGCGAAAGTATTTATTGAATACTGCGATGCTGAAAAAGCGTGGGTGCCAATTGATGCTCCAAATCATTTGTTTATTGGCTGTATGTGGGTTGCAGGTCAATATAAAGGTAACGGATATGCAAAAGCTTTACTAAAAAAAGCGGAAGATGAAGCCAAAGAACAAGGCAAAGATGGACTTGTAACAATTGTAGGAACAAAGAAATTCCATTTTATGAATGATACTAAATGGTTGTTAAGACAAGGTTTTGAAGATGTTGAAAGATTACCTTATGGTTTTAGCTTATTAGTAAAAAGTTTCAATAAAAATGCAAAACAACCGAGGTTTAAGAAATCTGTTGCAAGCGGAGAATGTGAAAACAAAGATGGTTTGACTGTTTATTTTACAAATCGTTGTCCTTTTTCAGAGTATCACGTTACCAATTCATTGGTTGAAGTCGTTAAGAAACGAAACCTAAATCTTGAAGTTGTTAAATTTGAGACAATGGAAGAAGCCCAAAAATCACCAACACCAGCAACGATTTTTAGCTTGTTTTACAACGGAAAATTTATCACTACAGATATAAGTGTGTGTATGGATAGTAGATTTGATAAAATTATAGAAAAAGAGACGAAAAAATAAAGTACGAAAGCCTAACAATGGCTCATAGGCAATAGCGGGTAAATGCTCAATTCGTATGTTTGTAGCCCGCTCGAGCATTTTCTCGGTTTGACAAGAAAGGCTCACGCAAACCGCTACTGCCCATAGCCGAACCGTTAGCGGTAATTATAAAAACCAAAACGGCGACAAAATAATAAAATTTAAAACTTAAATATGAGAATTGTTCTATTCGCTTTTTTTATCTGCAAAGGATTACTTTCATTTAGTCAATTAAGTAATCAACCTCAATATTATTTAAACTCTGAGGAAATTGTTATAGATAAAGTAAGAATTTCACCTAAACAAATCCGCGATATTAAGGTTGAACATAAAACCAAAAATGGTGAAATTTATATCACGACAAAAAACGAAAAATTCTCATATTATACATTGAATGATATCATTACTCAAGACACAAAATTAAATTATCAAAAAGAGAATATCGTTTATAAAATATTCACTCAAACTAAACATAATTCAAATAAGAATGGTGAGCTAGTAGTTGACACTACAGGAATAAAAATTGATACATCATATTACATCTCTATAACTGTAGATTCCTTATCTTCAGTTAAATATCTAGTCGACAAAACAAAAACTTATTTAGTAAATATCAATTTAGATACTGCTGCTATTGAACCTGAGGTATATATAAAAAAGCCTGTTATATATCTTTATCCTGAATCAGAGATGGATATCCACTTAAAAGTCAATTTTGCAGGAGAATTAAAAACAACATATCCATTATATAAAAATGGCTGGTTCGTTCATGCATATCCTAGTGGAGAATTAAAAAACATTGACGATGGAAAAGAATATTCGTATCTATTTTGGGATGGACTGATGAATCAAATCCAAGAACAAACAATCTATGAAAGTGGATATGTCATTAAAGGTGATACAGCTTTACTGTTCCTACAAAACACTTTACCTAAATTCGGATTGAAACCTCGTGAATACAATGACTTTATAGTCTATTGGCTGCCTTATTTACAAACAAACACTTATACATTTATTCATTTTAGAACTGGTGAGAATTACAATGTAATTTCTAAAAATGAGGTTAGCCCAAAACCTGACAATCAAATAAGAGTTTTTATGGATTTTAAGTCTGTTGATTCCTATTTCAAAGTAAATGCACAATCAATTCAGACACCAAAAAGACATGGATTTACTTTAGTTGAATGGGGCGGTGCTGAATTGAAAAGCTCAATCAAAATCAAAAATGATAAAGGTGAGTTTATTTCTCGATAAAGAATTATAAATTGACAATAAAATAACTACCGCTAACAACCGCATTCTAAGACATAAGCAAGAAAAAAGGCAATTATTTTTAGATTAAGTTTAATGTTTATTTTCTCTATTTTCTAAATACAAAGGCACATAAATTCTCTGTCGAGGCGGATTTACAATCCGATAAAAAACAATGAAAGGCTCTCCTAAAGGAAAGCCTTTCTTATTATTGATGAATTTGAGCTCTTCTTTTTCTTATACCAAGAATTTATTTCTACTTCTGATCAAACTTTTTATTGTCAAAATAAAGCTCAAAACAATATTATCGCGTATTTTTAGAATCAAAATAATTTTAAACGGGAGTTTTTGCACAGACTCCCGTTAGCTGCAAGCAAAAAAACAGACAACACAAAATACTCTTTTCAAGCAAATAAGAACAAAAAAAAGATGTCGAAAATTTCGACACCTTTCATTTCTTAACAAACTCATAAATTGCGGGTAACCTGTGTTGGAAATATTCGGGTATATTATCTGTCATTAATTCTGCTTCTCCTTTCTCAATCTGTAGAATGTTAGAATAAACATCGTTCTGCTTCGAATTATCTACAAACAAAACATTATCAAAAAGCCGAAAATGTAAGTTTACATTTTTATAACCTTCCTTCCACTTTAGGTCAATTGTTTTATCATCTACAAAATGGCCCTTAAATTCGGTGCGCACCTGCACCCTATGTCGTGCTATATCTTGAGTATCCAAGCAAAAGAATATCAAGTTTAATTGATACCCTTGCTCTTTAAACTTCTGTGCCCAAAAGATAGGATGAGCATCGAAGTTTATCTCGTAGCAAAAATCAGCTTTATTTAACAATGCCTTTTCAACAGCATTTTCAAAAGCTTTTGTTGTTTCATTTTTGGCTATTTCTTCTCGTAGCTCTGTATCGGGAAAGCTATTATAGGTTTCTAGCAGCAATCTATCATAATCAAATGAGGTCAATCCATCGGGCAAAAAAGAACTGGCAAAAGTTGATTTGCCAGCGCCATTACAACCTGCTATTATTATTAAATCAGGCATTCTTTTTTAATGCATTTAAAAGTTCTGAACTCAATTGTCCATTCTTTTTGCGTATCTGAAACAATTCTTCCCTAGGTACCACTTGAGTGTTCAGAATATTTCTTGCCCTACTCATTTGCTGAGTAACTTTTATTCCTGTTATCAATCTCTCTTTACACATATTATAATCTGTTATTGTCGAATATATTCCTTATCAAATTAGCTTATGCAAAGATACAAAAAACAAACATTAGTTATATAACTGTCTCTTTTCTAATTGAAGCAATTAACAAATAAATAACTAAAATATTCTATACCAGATTTTTAATACATTTG
The DNA here is from genome assembly GCA_963662245.2 of Paludibacteraceae bacterium. Taxonomy (GTDB): domain Bacteria; phylum Bacteroidota; class Bacteroidia; order Bacteroidales; family Paludibacteraceae; genus JAFGVL01. The sequence goes on from CAXXVQ010000002.1 coordinate 167,719, forward strand.
TATTAACCAAAGCTGTCAATTGCTATTACAAGATAAAAATTGCCAGCAGCTAACAACCGCATTCTAAGACATTAGCAAGAAAAAAGGCAAATATTTTTAGATTAAGTTTACTGTTTATTTTCTCTCATTTTCTAAATACAAAGGCACATAAATTCTCTGTCGAGGCGGGTTTACAATCCGATAAAAAACAAAAAAGGCTCTCCCAAATGGAAAGCCTTTTTATTATTGATGAGTTTCAATTTCTTCTTTTAAGTCAATTTCATTCTTCTGAGCATCATAGAACTTGTATTGTAAGAATCCAAGTCGCTGCGATGCTATTACCTTGCAACCAAATCCATAACGGAATTTCCATTGCAGGTTTAGCGAATAAAATCCTTTTTTAATATATGACTCAACATAAGGGTGAACATGCAAGGTAAAGTTTTTCACTTTCAACTTATTTACCAAATAATCAATCTTCCTTTCAAGCTGATCAGTAAATAAGATAGAAGGTTTCATAGTTCCTTTTCCGTAGCATGTTGGACATGTTTCCTCTATATCAATATGCATTACCGGACGCACACGCTGACGAGTGATTTGCATCAATCCGAACTTGCTTAATGGCAAGATATTGTGCTTAGCTCGATCATTCAACATTAGTTCACGCATGCGGTCAAATAATTGCTGACGGTGTTCTCCTTCTTGCATATCGATAAAGTCGATTACAATGATTCCACCCATATCTCGTAGGCGAAGCTGACGAGCAACCTCTTCTGCCGCAGCTAAATTCACCTCCAACGCATTAATTTCCTGTCCTTTAGTTGATTTTGAACGATTACCGCTATTTACATCAATCACATGCATAGCTTCGGTGTGTTCAATAATCAAATAAGCTCCACTCTTAAATGATACCGTTTTCCCAAACGATGATTTTATCTGTTTTGTAAGTCCAAAATTGTCAAAAATTGGCAGGTTACCATCATATAGATTAACTATATTCTTTTTATCAGGATCAATAAGTTTTACATAGTCCCTGATTTCACGATAGTATGATTGATCGTTGACATGAATATTTTGGAAATTAGAATTAAAGATATCCCGTAAGATACCAACAGTGCGTCCCATTTCTTCACAGATAAGAGTCACACCTTTTGATTGTTGAATTTTCTGAACAGCTTCTTCCCATCTGTTCACTAAAACTCGCAACTCATTATCCAATTCAGCCACGCGTTTTTCTTCAGCAACAGTACGGATTATTACACCAAAGTTTTTTGGTTTAATACTTTGTATCAATTGTTTTAAGCGGGCACGCTCTTCACTGGATTTAATTTTTTGAGATACCGAAACTTTATCTGAAAAAGGAATCAACACTAAATAACGACCGGCAATAGATATTTCGGATGTTAATCGTGGTCCTTTTGTTGAAATCGGCTCTTTAGAGATTTGCACCAATATATCCTGTCCAGGAGCAATTACTTCTGATATTGTACCGTTTTTTTCAATATCCGGCATCAACATCTTTTTTGTAATTACGGGAGTTTTCTTTCTATCAGATAGAGTTTGCTTAAGGAAATTTTGGAGGGAGTTAAATTGAGGGCCTAAATCGAGATAGTGTAGAAATGCATCTTTTTCGTAACCGACATCCACAAATGCAGCATTTAAACCTGGCATCAGTTTTTTCACACGCGCCAAGTAAATGTCTCCTACCGAGAACGAATCTGAAAGATGTCCTTCCTTGTGTAACTCAACAAGGCTCTTATCTTCCAATAACGCAATCGATACTTCTGACTGCTGAACATCAACTACTAGTTCACTACTCACGATATTCAAATTTGTTTATTACATTATAAAACAAGAACAAACTTAAAGAAAGGCTTTAAGTTTGTTCTTGAAAATATTTTTAAGATGGGATTATTAATCCCTGTAGTCAAGATCTTCTGCCTTTACTGACAGCTTAGACCGAGAAAGAAATTATTTTTTCTTTTTGTGACGATTTTTTCTTAGTCTTTTCTTTCTCTTGTGTGTAGACATTTTATGTCTTTTTCTCTTTTTTCCGCTTGGCATAGCTTTAATATTTTAAATTAAAATTAAGTTTATTTTTTTACTGCACCAACAAATGTTTTAGCAGGCTTGAACGAAGGAATATTATGTTCAGGGATGATAATTGTTGTGTTTTTAGAAATATTGCGGGCAGTTTTTTGAGCTCTTTTCTTAACTACAAAACTACCAAAACCTCTTAAATATACATTGTCTCCTTTAGCTAATGAATCTTTCACATTATCCATAAATGCTTCAACAGTTTTAAGAACAGTCAATTTGTCAATTCCTGTTTCTTTTGCAATTTCATTAACAATATCAGCTTTTGTCATTTTCGTAAAGATTTATAAATTAATTATTTTGTATGCTTTTATCCTTCATTTTTGGGTTTGCAAATATAGTGCAATAAATTATCCTACAAAAATTTTGTCCTATAAATTTTCTCAAACATTTATTTTTAAAATTTTTGGTTCTACATTTGCTCAAACAACGGTACATAAGCCAATTACAAAATCAAATGCCACTATCAAATCTTAAAGAGATTTCAAAACAACTACACAAATGGTACCTTGTGAATAAACGCGAGTTGCCATGGCGTGATAGTTCTGACCCATATACTATATGGATATCTGAAATTATCTTACAACAAACAAGAGTTGTTCAGGGCATAGATTATTATTATAGGTTTATCAAGCAGCTTCCCAATGTAAAAGCTCTTGCTGAAGCAGATGAAGATGATGTATTAAAATTATGGCAAGGACTCGGCTATTATAGCAGAGCTAGAAACCTCCATGCTGCAGCAAAAGAAATCATCATACTTCACAATGGCATTTTCCCTACAGAATACGACGAAATAAAGAAGTTAAAAGGTATAGGAGATTATACCGCCGCCGCAATTAGTTCTTTTGCATATAATAAAGCGTATGCAGTAGTTGATGGAAATGTATACCGTGTATTATCTCGTTTATTCGGCATTTCAACTCCAATTGATAGTTCTAAAGGAAAGAAAGAATTTGCTCAACGGGCTCAAGAACTTATTGACAAAAAAAATCCGGGACTACATAACCAAGCAATAATGGAATTTGGAGCATTATTTTGTATTCCCACAAATCCGAACTGCGAAAATTGTATATTCAATAATGCATGTGTTGCCTTTAAAACTGAAAGCGTAAACATTTTACCAATAAAAGAAAAGAAAACTAAGCAACGCAAACGCTATTTCAACTATTTTTACATTAATAATAACGGAAACACCTATTTACAAAAAAGGACTCAGAAAGATGTATGGCAAAACTTATATGAATTTCCTTTAATTGAAACTGACAATGAAGCTGATATCATTAAACTTCTAGAATACCCCATTTTAAAGGATATCTTAGCAGATTCAGATTACAGCATCAACTCAAAACCATTTAAAACAAAACATATTTTAAGCCACCAAACAATCTTTGCAACATTCTATAAAATGAATGCTAATCACATTAAAGACAATAAATTGCAATTAATTAAAACTAAAATCAACGAACTTGATCAATATGCAATATCTAGACTTACAGAAATATTCCTCGAATCAGAAGATTTTATCTAAAAACATATTTGTCAGTTTAAATAATATTACATAGATTTACATTTTATTTACAAAACCTTAAAACGAATAGAGAGATGTCATTAAACAAAGTAATCTTAATTGGCAATGTAGGTAGAGATCCGGATGTAAAGTATTTTGACAACGGAAATTCTCAAGCAAATTTCACTTTAGCAACAAATGAGAGAGGTTATACCTTAGCAAACGGTACACAAATTCCGGAAAGAACAGATTGGCATAATGTCGTAATCAGAAGAGACCAAGTTCCTTTTGTAGAGAAATATGTAAAAAAAGGTTCTTCTGTTATGGTAGAAGGAAAAATCAGATACAGAGATTATGAAAAAGATGGTATAAGAAGATATGTAACTGAAATCATAGCTGATAAAATTGAATTTTTCAATAGTGGTCGTCGTCCAGATGGCACTGCTGCAAGCAACAATCAAGAAGGTGTTACTCAAAACACACCAACACCTCAAGCAGCACCTTTCAATGAATCAGAAGAAAATCCAACTGACGATTTACCGTTTTAATAGTAAATATTCAGAATTTCATTATTTTTGCAAGGACGGAAACCCCGTCCTTGTTTTGTTTAATTAATGTATAATCTTTTGGACCCACTACCCGAACTCTATATCGGCTTTTCAACACAGGCAGTTATTTCTTTAATAATAACAATACTTCTGCTTTTCGTTTCTGGCTTTATGTCAGCCTCAGAAATAGCATTTTTTTCTCTGACTCCAAATGATTTAAGCAAGTTGGATGAAAACAAAAAACAAGACAAGATCATCCTTGACTTAAAATCAAATCCAGAAAAACTTTTGGCGACAATATTGATTGGAAACAACTTCGTAAATGTTGCAATCATTATTCTTTCAACTTATTGCAGTAATCTGGTTTTCGATTTCAGTTCTCATCCGGCATGGATTGGATTCCTTTTCCAATCAGTGATTATCACATTCTTACTTTTATTATTTGGTGAGATAATGCCAAAAATATACGCAACACAATATGGCGTAAAACTTGCTTTAAAAGGAGCGTCTACACTCCGATTCATACAAAAACTGGTAAGTCCATTCTCTGTGATTCTTATTAACTCAACTAGCGTTATTAATAAAAGACTTATAAAGTATAACCACAGTAATATTTCCGTAGATGAATTATCTCATGCATTAAAACTTACAGCTAGTGAAAATGATGAAGACAATGAGATATTAGAAGGAATTGTAAACTTTGGAACAATCAATGTGAATCAAATCATGACTTCTCGTCTTGATATGACTTATATTGAGATTAAGACATCTTTTAAAGAAGTCTTAAATGAAATTATAGAATCAGGATATTCAAGAATCCCTGTATATCAAGGATCTAAAGATAATGTAAGAGGAATTTTATATATCAAAGACTTATTGCCTCACCTAGATAAACCGGATAATTTCCGTTGGCAATCATTAGTGAGACCGGCATATTTTGTTCCTGAAACAAAAAAAATTGACGACTTGCTAGCTGACTTTCAAAAAAGCAGAATACACATTGCTATTGTTGTAGATGAATATGGTGGAACTTCTGGCCTTGTAACCTTGGAAGATATCCTTGAAGAAATTGTAGGCGATATTAGCGATGAATATGACGATGATGAAACTCAATATCAAAAAATTGACGAAAACACTTATTTGATTGAAGCTAAAATTCTTTTAAAAGACTTATTTAAAATTGATGGCATAGAAGAAAGTGTATTCGAAGACTTATCTACTGAAGCAGAGACTCTTGCTGGCTTGATTCTTGAAATCAAAGGAGAGATTCCGGCAGAAGAAGAAATCATCAACTACAAAAACTATGAATTTGAGATTGTAAACGCAGATAATAGGCGAATTGAGACAATCAGACTGCATATAAACGAAATTTCAAACGAGAAAAAACTAAAATGAAAAAAACACTGATATACGGATTGCTATTAATGCTTGTAGTTTCGTGCAGCAACTACACACCAAAACCTTATGGATATTTCCGTATAGAGTTGCCAAAACCTGAGTATGTAAAATTCGACAGCACCTACCCTCCTGTTAATATGGAGATTTCAGAATTTTCTAAAGTAGTTCCTCAAAAAGCTAAAAACAATATTGAGGAATATATTGACATCGTTTACCCTTCATTAAACGGTCGTATTTACTGTAGCTATGTTGAAATAAAAGGAAACTTCCACCAACTAAGCGAAGACAGCCGAACCTTAGTTTACAAGCACACCGTTCGAGCTGATGCAATCGTAGAAAGACCATTTGAAAATCCGGAAGCAAAAGTGTATGGTATTTTATATGAAATTACAGGAAATGCTGCTTCTCCAGTACAATTTGTAATTACTGACAGTGTAAATCACTTTATGCGTGGAGCATTATATTTTAATAATATTCCAAATGCAGACTCAATAGCTCCGGTTTCAGCATATATTCAAAACGACTTAAAACACTTAGTCGAAACTATCCGTTGGAAATAAGATGTTATTTCATCATGAAATATTGACTGATGGAAGCCTTCTAGGCATTTGGAAAATGGAAGAATCTATTCAAAAGATATCGTCACTTCTGTCAAAAGAATGTCTTGAAAACGAACGATACCTTAGCATTTCCAATCCAACACGAAAACTTGAATTTCTTTCAGTCAGACTTCTTCTAAAAACTCTTTGCAAGAAAGAAAAAACAATTATCTACAACGAAGCCGGCAAACCTAGTCTGGAAGATAATTCATACAAAATAAGCATTTCTCACACAAAAAACTATGTAGCTGTTCTGTTACATCGCACAAAAGAACTTGGCATTGATATTGAATCCATTTCTGAAAGAGTGCTGAAGATTAAAGAACGCTTTATGAGCATCGATGAATTATCATGCTTAGATAAAGAACAAACAGCACTTCATAGCTTACTATTTTGGTCGGCAAAGGAAACGGTATTTAAAGCTATACCTGAAAGCGACATTGACTTCATAGAACACATTCACATAGAAGCATTTAAACTGGATAAGTCTGGAAATTTCAATGCAAAAGAAACTCGAAGCAATCAATTAAGAACTTTTGAGATAAGATACAGCGTATATCCTGAATTTGTATTAACTTACACATCGCTTTAACAACTAAAACTAAGTCTATGAATAATATATACTCATCAATTACCTCTGCAATTCAAAGTGGTAAAAAGCTATTTGCAGTTTTAATTGACCCGGATAAGTATCTTGGCAGCAAGTTTACTGATTTGCTTTGCAAAGTTCAGCCAGACATAATTCTTATTGGTGGAAGCATAACGCATGAATCTACAGAACTGGTAATTGAAGACATAAAAAAAAGTTGTCAAATACCAATCATTCAATTCCCTGGACATCTGCAACAATTCTCAGATAAAGCTGATGCGCTACTATTTTTATCATTGATTTCAGGCAGAAATCCAGATCTACTTATTGGACAACATGTTATTACTGCACCATTTATAAAAAAAGCTGGAACTGAAACTATTTCAACCGGTTATATTCTAATTGAAAGTGGAGAAACAACATCTGTTGAATACATGAGCAACACCTCTCCCATCCCTAGAACTAAAAACGACATTGCAGCAGCAACAGCATTAGCCGGAGAAATGCTTGGTAATAAGTTAATCTACCTTGAAGCTGGCAGTGGTGCAAAACTCCCAGTTCCAACTTCTATGATTGAAGCAGTAAAAGAAAAAATTACAGTTCCTCTTATTGTTGGTGGTGGATTGCGTAGCACAAAAGAGATTAAAAATGCAATTGATGCCGGTGCAGATATCATTGTCATTGGCAACACGCTTGAAAAAGAACCTGAATTGATGTTAGAATTCAGAAATGCAATTCGATAAACAATGAAAAAAATCCAATTCATAGTTTTACTAATTACCTGCATTTCTTTTACTAAGGTATTTGCAAATACTCAATACTCTGACAAGGAAATAGAGAGAATCAATGACTCTATTGTGGCCGAAGGAAATATGCTGTATCGATTTGAGAAAGTGGCTTGGATTTCTTCTGATTTGGCTCATAACAAACCTTATATCTTATCTAATACAAAGGGCTACTTTGTCTACCAAAAAGGTGACACTATCAAGAATATCTTTCATAATGAAAATAAAAAATGCATCTATGAACTTTCGTTTCTTAAGGACTTAGATACACCTGAGCAGGAAAGTGTTTTTGAAAGAGATTTAACTGAAAAAGAACAAAAAATTCTTTCAGCAAAAAAAAATATCATCTTCAATGTTATTGACGGGAAATACCCTGTAACAAACTACGAAGACTACAATCTAAACATGATAATTCTTCCATTCGAAGAAAACTACAAGCTATATTTCATCACTGGAGCAACTAAGGAAAACATTATCCCATTTGGGAACGATTACCTGTTTATCGGAAAAGAATCTGGAGAGATTACTGCATGGAATAAATTTCATTCAGTACTTGTTCCTATAGAAACCGAAGATAAAGATGGCAATAAGACCATAAGCACAGTTCATAGCCATTTGAAGAAAGAACCATTTATTACGGCAACGGATATCTGCACCTTTAAGCTTTATGCAGAATACTATAATCAAAAGGAATTCAATGTTCTTTCTGTAGCCTTAAATAAAGTTTTCACATACAATCTTGAGAAAAACAAAATCACGATGAAAGATCTTGAAGAAAAATAAGCTAGAACTGCTTACTTGAATAAAATCCGTTGTCATCATTTTCGTCTATCGGCTGCTCCTTCTTCTTTTCTCCCTCAAGCTCAAAACTCTCAGCATACTCAGCAAACTCCTGCTCTTCATCTGTTAGCGCATCTTCATCCCAACCCTTCACCTGCTTTTGAGGACCTTGCTTTAGATATATAAAAGCCAGAATCACACCTACAATTGCACCAGAAAGATGACCTTCCCAAGAAATTGGATCATGTTTCTGCCAAGGAAACACATGCCAGATCATATTGCCGTAAAAGAGTACAACCAGCATTGATATTGCCACCAAAGGAATATGCCTTCGCAAAAAACCACTCACACCTAAAAAGAAAGCCAAGGCATAAATCAAACCACTAGCTCCCACATGCCAACTTTCACGACCAATCACCCACAATAACAAACCTGAAAAGAACCAGCTCAGGACAAATATTTTATCTGCCAATTGACGATAAAAGAAGAATAATGAAGAAGTTAATACAAACAACGATACTGAATTATTAAACAAATGCACCCAATCGGCATGAACAAAAATTACAGTAATAATTCCGGAAACAGCTTTCATCTGTCTTGGCATCACTCCTAAGTAGTACAAGTTTGCTCCAAACAATTGCTCAAACACAAACACCATAACCACCACAAAAATTAATATAGCAGCTATCAGGAATGAATTTAGAATATGCTTTTTTTCTGTAGATTGAAGTTTCATGCAGTTGTTTGTTTATAACAAATATAAGCCTTTATAATTATTTCACAGGCTGAAACAGCTTCTAATTTATTCTCTTTTGTTAATAAATATATCTATGGTAAAAATGCGTATTTAGCAAAATCAGTTATCTTTGAAAATTGTGTATTTGAAATCCATCAAATACATTTTTATTCACTTTAAGAACAAGAAAAACAATTAAATAACAAATAATTATGTCAGAAAAACAAATTCAAAAACCATCTGCAGAAAAATTAAAAGCATTACAGCTTGCCATGGACAAAATTGAAAAAGACCATGGTAAAGGAACCATCATGAAAATGGGTGACCATGTAGTGGCGGATGTTGCTGTAATTCCTACCGGATCACTTAGCCTTAACTCGGCTTTAGGTGTTGGCGGTTACCCTCGCGGACGCGTTATTGAAATCTTTGGTCCTGAATCATCAGGTAAAACAACATTAGCAATTCATGCCATTGCAGAAGTTCAAAAACAAGGAGGCATTGCTGCTATCGTAGATGCTGAGCACGCTTTCGATCGTTTTTATGCTGAAAAACTAGGTGTAGATATTGAGAACTTACTGATTTCTCAACCAGACAGCGGTGAACAAGCTCTTGAAATTGCAGACCAACTTATTCGCTCATCAGCAGTTGATTTAGTAGTAATTGACTCTGTTGCAGCACTTACACCAAAAGCTGAATTAGAAGGCGACATGGGTGATTCAAAAATGGGGCTTCAAGCTCGTTTGATGTCTCAAGCATTAAGAAAACTTACTGCTAATATCAATAAAACAAATACAACTTGTATCTTTATCAACCAGTTGCGTGAGAAAATTGGAGTTATGTTTGGTAACCCTGAAACAACAACTGGTGGTAACGCATTGAAGTTCTACGCTTCTGTTCGTTTAGATATTCGTAGAATTGGTCAAATTAAAGATGGAGACGAAATTATCGGTAACCAAACTCGCGTAAAGGTGGTTAAAAACAAAGTTGCACCTCCTTTCCGCAAAGCTGAATTTGACATCATGTTTGGCGAAGGAATCTCATATGCCGGAGAAATCATTGACTTAGGTGTTGATTATGGCATTATCAAAAAAAGCGGTTCATGGTTTAGCTATGGAGAAACTAAACTCGGACAAGGTAGAGATGCCGTTAAACAAGTTATTAAAGATAACCCAGAATTAATGGAAGAGCTTGGCGGAAAAATCGCTGAAGCAATGAAATAGAATCATTATTAAAATTATACATTATGAAAAAGATTGTTACAATTATTCTTACAGCAGCGTTTTCATTAGCCTTATTCAATGGATGTAGTGAAGACACAGAGGTATTTCCACCAATGAATGGAGCTTGGAAATGTACAGAAGTTAGCTTAAAAAGTTGGATCATCAGTTACACCTTTAACAAATAGTGCATACCTAAGTCTATTTAGTATTGTTTATGAAGGAGTTGTTGGTAGTGGAGTGTATTCTCGTACAGGAACATCAAGTTTATCTTCTGCTACAAGTACTTTAACATCAAGTGACTCAAACTGGACTGATTTCTTAAGCTATGGTACTTTCACTTATGATTCTAGTACAAAAACTATTACACATACATCTACTGGTGGAGAAGTTGAAACTTACACTTATGATGTATCTAGTGATGGCAATACGCTAACTCTTACTCAAGTGGTAGAAAGTTCTGTTAGTAGTTATGCCAGCTCTGTTTCAAACATTTTAGGTGGACTGTTCAATACAACTATTGACACTAGCACTGGCGTTACTTATACTTATACAAAATCAACAATTTCTGAGATTACTTCAGCTGTTCAAAGCACTGGAAATTAAGAAATAGTTAATAGTGATATGTTATTAAAAAAGGCAGTCAATTTTGACTGCCTTTTTTATTTAGTATTGTTTGGTTGATAAAAGAACAAGCGTACAAGCCTGCTCTGCAATTATCCCATTTACTTCGAGCATTTTTTCAAACTCAACATTCTCTGTTCCAGGGTTAAATAACACTCTTTTAGGACTTAAGCTGATTATATAATCATAATATTCAGGTTGATTCTTAGGTCCGACATATAATGTTACAGTATGAATCCCTTCATATGACTTCTTTTCTGTATCAAACTCAACTCCTTCGACATTACCAGCTTTTAAGCCTAAAGCCTTCACTTCTACCCCGTTTTTCACCAAAGCTTGAATTGCCTTATAAGAATATCTATCAGGGTTTGTAGATGCTCCTATTACTAATGTTGTTTTCATATAACTATATTTAAATAAAACACAAAGAGCATTAGGAAACCCTAATGCTCTTCAAAAATAACAACTATTGTAAACTTATTGTTTAATTAGTTTTATTTTTTCACCATTTAATTCAACAACATAACTTCCTTGAGGTAACGAACTAACATTAGTAAATACACCATCAGAAAGCTCTTTATTCATAAATAGTTTCCCATTTATATCATAAAGATTCATAGTATTATGAACCTTACCTGTTTTAATTACAAAACCATCTTTAGCAGGATTTGGATAAATTAAGGCTTTCGGAGTATTAATTAACTCTTCAGTAGAAGCAGGAACACAACCAGATGTCATATCTACTTCAACTTTAACTACATCATAAGCCATACAATTATTATCACAAACATAGACAGCGTAATATTTAGCATCCGTTATTGTTTCATCAAATGAGGATGAATTCTCAAATATAGGAGTCCAATTAACACTATCTATAGATGATTCCCACACATAATCCAAAGACATCCCATCTCTACCAGAGACATATGCTGTCATAGTAGCTGGCATTCCATAACACATTGTATCTTGTGCACTAATAGAAACAGAGATTGGTAATGGATTTACTATTTTCACAACCTTTGTAGCAGTCACCTGACCTTGATCACCTACATATATTTTATAACTACCAGCTGTTAAATTTGTTATTTCAAAATTAGCTACACTATCGTCTGTAGCTGCAACAGCTTGATATATTATATTACTTTCATTTAATGAATCAACAACTAAACAAGTATATCGAGGAATTCCTCCTAATACTGAAAATGATATTTTACCATCAGAAGCTCCAATGCAAATTGGACTTTGAACCACTAGGCCTAAAATCTTAGGCGCAACAACAAATTCAAAATAGAAAGTTTCAACACAACCCTGACCCAAGTTAGCTTCTGCTTTAAAATTCTGATTTGATTCATCTAAAGCAAATACTGAAGCAGCAGAAACCTCTAAGCCATTTTCATCTATTATGGTATAATAAGAAGTATCAGAAACTGCTCTACCTAATTCAACTAGTTTTTCTGCTAAATATTGTAGAACAAAAGATTTTGTTTTAACCGGACTTCCTAATTTCTCAGCAGCTAATAAATGACTATAAATACTATCAGAAACATAATGTGTTTGTGTCTGATACTGAGTTAAAGTAGTATCCTCAATAAATACCTCAAGATAATCAGGAGAAACACCACAACCTATAGGTGTATTAGCAACTGCAGTAAATTCATTTCCATTAGAATTTTCATAATATGCTATTGCTGAATTTCTAACAACTCGATTACAAATTAGGCTCCAGATATCCATACGAGACAAATCCTCTACACGAACCTTAAACTTAATTACAGCAGAATCAGTAGCCGTTATACCATCACCAGCATCTAAAGCTGGCAAGTACAGTTTCAACTCTTCGTTTTCATCAGCACCTTGATTGTATATTTCAAAGCTAGCCGGAGCTGTTTTATTTACATATTCAACAGAACTGGACACGAAATCAACTGTTGCATCTAGTGTATCTAAAACATACGCTCCTTCAGCTAAAGCTGATGAACCTACATTTTCAACTGTTAATACATAAGTAATTTCTTCCCCAAGTGTAGTTACCTTCTCTCCTTCTGTTCTTAATTTTAGATTTAATATAGGACGAGATGACTCAATAGCCATAAAGGCTAGGAATGGAGAAGTTCCACCTTGTGGCCCTGCATAATATTTCATTGTAAATGAAGTTGCCTGTGGAATAATAGCTCCAGCCGGCAACTTAAAAAAAATGAGCATCATAACCAAGCGTATTACGCTGATTTGGGATACGGGTAATAGCATTCCCATTTGAACCTAGATCCGGGTCAAAAGTTGATATCCTTGAACAAGAAACCCCATCATAAGATTCAGGATTCAGAACTCCTTTGATATATGTAGGATAACCTGCTTGAGGCTCACCCTCATTGGGAGCTGTTTGACCGGGAGCAAAAGGGTTAATTTTATAAACCGCACTAGTATCTGTTGCACTGGTAGAATACACATCAAGAAACTCTGGGGATTCCCCCATATTTGCTAAAAGTGATGCGATATTTTCACCATCTAAGACCCCTAAGCCTAAATAAGAAATTGGATTTCCCAATGCAGGAACCTGTCCATTAGAAAAAGAAAATGAAAGTGAATTTATACTTCCTTGATTAATATTAACCAATCCATCCCAAAACTTAACAGTTCTATACGGAGCACTTGAATCTGAATAAACAATAACTAAAGTCCAACCTGCAGTAGCACCACCAGCTCCTTTACCTGTCCCCGAATGTACATTGGCTAACCAATACAATCCATTACCTTTACCTTTTACTTTGTCTGTAACATCAGCAAAACAAATTTTACGCTCACCTAATCCATCATCTAATATTCTATCCGCTGTAACATCAGTATAAGTTACATCACCTGGTGCCTTAAACATAACAGTTTTATATGCTACTCCTCCAATGCCTTCATTACTATGTGCCGGCATTGACCTTAATGTTGGACAAACATTAATATGCTCGTCATAAGTCAATACAGAGCTTGCATCATGAACATTCCAATACAAATATGCTTTATATACTTCAGCACAAGATTTATCAGATCCATAATCTAAATATGCAGCTGATGATTGCCATGTTGTTGTATCTTCATCACAATCAGCATATATTTGACTAAAACCAACAGCATTAACAGGAACTGTAGGAATATATGCTAAAGCATAATCAAAATCATAACTTCCAACATATAATCTATTATTTATAGATGTATAATATTCAGCCATTTCGTCATCTGTCATTGGTCTGATTGCCTTATATGGAGAAGTACTAGATAACCAAACTGCTTGCAATATTTGAGAGGAAATCATTTTTACTTCATATTTCCCTATAAAAGTCATATCAGACCTTTCAACCAATTGAGCCAAAACTGATTGACAAAATATCATAGAGCTAAGAACGACTCCAATTAAAACTCTTCGTTTCATTATACTTATTATATTATTTTTCATTTCAACTAAGTTTATTTTCCACAAGAATAAGATTCAATAACTGCTGTCGTTGAAAAAGGGCCAACTAAAGTTGACTCCTCTCCAGTATCTGCTTTAACTCTATATGTATAACCTACCCCAGGACTTAAATTAGTAATTACAACTGATGAGTCAACCACATTCAATTCTGTAAGTTCATACCCACTATCATCATACACTGTTACTGTATAACTACTGGCTCCTGAAACTGCGGACCATGAAGCAGTTAAACTTGTATTCGTGATATCAGTTGGTGCATAAGCAATTAAACTATCTTGTGTAGAGATAGGTGTTTGACTAGTTACAATAGGTTTTAAGTTGACTGTAATAACTCCATTTTTAAGACTACTTACAGTAACAGTTCTATTCACTAAAGCTCCGGCCTTACCATCACTCCAGTAATACATAGCATATCCGGATTCAGGAGTAACACTTACATTAATTTTTGTACCAGATGGGAAAAAACTCTCCTACAAGCGAAGTACGAATATTAGCTGCTCCTTCTGGCTCAGTTACAAAACTCATTGGATACATGATTGGTTTTTCCACCTCAGTTACACCAACAATAGGAATATAAACATCATCTACTCCTGTTGAAGAAAGTTTTAATGTTGCATTATGAGTTATTTGAGATATTCCTCCAGAATATTTTATGTTAACAGATACTCCATCTAGCAAACCATTCTTAGATACAGAGTCTGTAGAAAGGCTAAAGAACATTGCATCTGTACCAGAGATACTCAATGCTACATCATTTGTAATATTTATACCTTCTACCGTAAGCTTATAACTTGTTTGTTCAGCTAATCTTGACCATAGTTTTATTGTATCTGTTGGTACTAATAATTCTGGTTCAGAGCCTGTTATACCTAACAAATTATAATACAACGGACTTGCTAAATCATCGCTTTCTATTTTTAAACGACCTCTTTTAATCCCTTCTGTGACTGATGGAATAAAACCAATCATTATTGAATCCCCATTCATTATATCAGTAGCAGAAATAATAGAATCAGATAATACTGAAAAGACTGCCCCCAAACTATCAATAGAAACCTTAACATCACCAGTTAAGTTAAACCCGCCAATCTTTAAAACCTTCTCTTGTATATCAGGCTGCTTACCTGCCCCAATTGAAATAGACTCACCCCCAAAAACATTCTCCAAAAAAACAGTTGGTTCTGTATCAACAACATTATAAATCTTTAGATCAACTAAGTACACAGGAGTAGTAGTATAAAGTTCTGAAGAAACTCCAGTAAAACTCATATTACTATAACCCTCTAAATCTGGCAGATAACACCATACCTTTACATAACCTACTCCTCTTGTTTTTAATACATTCCCCGTTATCCAAAAATCTTTGTAATAGAATGCATCTTTATATCCTAGAACCAGATCTCCAATACTAAAACCAGAATAATCAACTCCATCTTCAAAGAACACCTCTTTCACCATCATTTGAGTAGCTCCTGGTACTGTAAAATATCTGGATAAACTCCCTTCTCTATAAAGAGTCAATTCTAAAATACCACCAGAAGAAAAGTTTAAAGCTTTCGTGTTTAACCCTGCATAAGAATAATTAGCATTAGCTGTATAATAACCTAAAAAACCACCAATAGAATCTTTCGGATAAACTAATGGTCTTTGATCTGCATAAAAACCTTCACCACCACCTGTGAAATAAACTACATCTGAAGAATTACCAACTGTTGAAACTACTCCCCAATCAGTAAAATCAGTTTCATAGATTAAATAATTCTTTGATTGTGCATTTACAAGCTGAGTAAAGCCAAATAAAGCTAACATACAAAGCAGAGAAACACAACTCTTAATTCTTTTACACATATATATTTAGTTTTTAAAATATTTTTCAGAGAGCAAATATAAAAAAGAATTCAACCAATATGTTTTAACTATTAGTTTTTAAACTATAAAAAGTCTCACATATTGATGATGCAAAAAACAAAAAAGGTTGCACTTAATTTTAAATTAAATGCAACCTTTTATTAAAAGTCTTTTTATGTAGTTTATTCTTTCGTATGCTTCGCCCACTCTTCAGCAACTTCTTCCAGCTCTTTGTACCAATCTGCACCAAATTTCTGAATCAATGGATCCTTCAAAAACTTATATACCGGCACACCCTCTTTCTCACCTAACACTCTAGCACATTCACACACGCTCCACATATGGTAATTAACTGCTGAGAAGGTTCTGTGTTTATCAACACGCACTGGGTACAGATAACAAGAAATAGGCTTACGAAATTCTGTTTTTCCTTCTAAGAAAGCTTTCTCTACAGCACATTTCGCATATCCATTTTCATCTTTGTAAACAAATACGCACTCAGCTCCATTTACGATAGAAGTCACATCATCACCATCACGGTCGATATAAGAAACTCCTTGTTCCTCTATTACCTTTTTAGAAGTTTCAGGAAGGTCATCCCAAACAAGAGGCAACACTTCTCTTAGCTTCTCAACTTCTTCTTTTTCAAGTGGAGCCCCTTCCTCTCCTTCTACACAGCATTCGCCTTTGCAGATAGGAAGGTCACAGATAAACTTTCTTTCTATTAACTCTAAACTTACGACAGTATCTTGTATTTGTAACATCGATTTAATTTCAAATTTTTAATTTCAGATTCCACATTCTTAGCACCTACATGCTATTTATTTTAAGAAAACTTTCTTCCTTTTAACTCACTGTTTTTAAGACAATTAATAAACCCACTTATAGATTTAGATAATTCTAGAACCTCACCTACAAGAATAGCACATTCATCTTCAGTTATATATTTACAATCACAAGCTCTATATAATTGAGATCTCACCTCTCCTGCAGAGCCTTTTGCATATCCTAAAAATAGGATAAACTCATTATTACCATCTCTTTCAAAACCTTCTGCAATATTATCCATTATTGAGCCAAAAGCCGCTCGTATTTGATCTTTAAAACGATAATCTTTTGAGAATGGGTCGTAAAGCGTAATTGCATATACTTTTTTATTGTATTCTCTAGACTTTCTCCAAATATCTAAATCTTCAAAACGACTAATTGTTGCCATGAGTTTTTAAATTTCAAATTATAAAATTCCAAGTTCCAGATTTAGAAAACAATTCCAAAATCACAAATCAATAAAACACAAATGACAGTTTCACAAAACCAATTTGAAATATGAAACTTGAAATTTGGAATAAAGGTTATTTCCCGGAAATAATCTTTTTAATTTCATTCAATTTATTCAAAGCTTCCACAGGAGTAAGGTTATTAATATCCGTATTGATAATTTCATCACGCACTTGTGATAGCACAGGATCATCCAATTGGAAAAAACTCATTTGATATCCTTCACGATGTGTAGCAATTTCAGCCACAGGTTTTGAGGAAATATCTGCTTGACGGTTATCTGTTTCCAGCTGTTTAAGGATTTCATCAGCTCGTTTCACAATACTTTGAGGCATACCCGCCATTTTTGCTACATGAATACCAAAACTGTGCTCACTGCCACCTCTAACTAATTTGCGCAAAAATATCACTTTCTTATCTACTTCTTTCACCGACACATTATAATTCTTTATGCGCTTGAAAGAATTCTCCATTTCATTTAGCTCATGATAATGCGTTGCAAACAGCGTTTTTGCTTTAGCATGTGGATGCTCATGAATATATTCAACTATAGACCATGCAATAGAAATACCATCATAAGTACTGGTACCGCGACCAAGCTCATCAAAAAGAATCAAACTGCGGTCAGACATATTATTCAAGATGCTGGCAGCTTCGTTCATTTCCACCATAAAGGTTGATTCACCTACTGAAATATTATCGCTAGCACCTACACGAGTAAATATCTTGTCGACAACTCCAATTGACGCGGATTCTGCCGGCACGAAACAACCAATTTGAGACATCAGCGTAATCAAAGCCGTTTGACGAAGCAAGGCAGACTTACCTGCCATATTTGGCCCGGTAATCATAATCACTTGTTGCGATTCACTGTCCAGATACACATCATTAGCAATATAGCTTTCACCTACGGGCAATTGTTTCTCAATAACCGGATGACGACCATTCTTGATGTCAATCACATCGGTATCGGTTACCACAGGACAGATATATTTATTTTCGGCCGAAACTTTTGCAAAAGACAGCAAACAATCCAATTGAGCAATTAGATTTGAGTTCAATTGAATAGCAGGAATATAATCCATTAAGGCCATTACCAAATCATTGTACAAAGCAGTTTCTAACGAGAAAATCTTTTCCTCAGCACCAAGAATTTTTGCTTCGTATTCTTTCAGCTCTTGAGTGATATAACGCTCCGCATTTACTAAAGTTTGTTTACGAATCCATCCTTCCGGCACTTTATCTTTATGCGTATTGCGCACCTCAATATAGTACCCAAACACATTGTTATAGCTAATCTTCAAACTAGGAATTCCAGTTGCCTCACTTTCGCGCTGCTGTATTTTCATCAAGTAATCTTTACCTGAGAACGCAATGCTACGCAACTCATCCAAATCTGCATTCACTCCGGCACGAATAACACCTCCTCTATTTACTTGTGCAGGCGGATCATCATTCAGTTCTTTTTCGATGCGCTCCTTAATACTTGGGCAAGAGTTAAGTTGTTCACCGATAGTTTTCAAATATGAATTATCTGAAGATGAGCAAGCTTGTTTAATAGGCTCTACGGCTGACAACGCCACTTTTAATTGAGCCACTTCGCGGGGAGAAATACGACCTACAGCAACTTTTGAAATAATTCGTTCCAAATCGCCAATCAAAGACAGTTGTTGCCCTAACTCCTGCTTCATTTCTTTCTCCTTAAAGAAATGCTCCACCACACTCAATCGCTCCTGAATTGGTTTTACATTTTTTAATGGGAAAGCCATCCATCGCTTCAACAAACGAGCTCCCATCGGACAAATTGTTTTATCCAAAATATCCACCAATGTTCGTGCACCTTCGTTTTGACTTCCATACAACTCCAGGTTACGAACCGTAAATCTATCTAACCACACAAAGCGGTCTTCCTCAATACGACTCAATGCCGTAATATGTCCAATCTGTTGATGGTGCGTATGATCCAAGTAATACAAAATAGCTCCGGCAGCAACTATTCCGTACTCTAATTTCTCTACTCCAAATCCTTTCAGATTTTTTGTTTCAAAATGCTTTAAAAGACGGTCATTTGCAGCATCCGAAGTATACACCCAGTCCTCTTGCTCATAAGTCAGGAATTTAGTCCCAAAAGCTTCTTCAAACTGTTTGCGTTTTGTGCGTTCATACAGCACCTCCTTTGGAGCAAAACTATTTAACAGCTTGTCTATGTATTCAATAGTACCTTCAGCAGTTAAGAATTCTCCTGTTGAAATATCTAAAAAAGAAACTCCAATAATATTTTTACCAAAGTGAACTCCGGCTAGAAAGTTATTTTCCTTAAAATTCAGGATATTATCATTGATAGAAACCCCTGGTGTCACAAGTTCTGTAATACCACGCTTCACAATTGTTTTTGTCTGCTTAGGGTCTTCCAACTGATCGCAAACTGCGACACGCATACCGGCACGAACCAGTTTTGGCAAATAAGTATCTAAGGCATGATGCGGAAATCCGGCTAACTCAACATACGCTGCCGAACCATTTGCACGACGCGTAAGTGTAATTCCTAAAATTTCAGCAGCTTTCACTGCATCATCTGAAAAAGTTTCGTAAAAATCCCCCACACGGAATAATAAGATAGCATCAGGATGCTGCGCTTTCATCTCGTTATATTGCTTCATCAAAGGGGTTTCTGCAACTTTTTTTGCCATATCTTGATTCGAATTTATCTGATTTCGGATAATTAAACCTTCAAAACTAATAACTCAAACTGAGAAAGGAAAATTAGGAAGGCAAAGGTTATCAACAAAAATTTAAATTGGTTTTTCTACTTAAAAAATTACTGTTAATTTATTGTTAATTCATATCTTGCGCCAATTATATAAAACGATAAAAATTAACTACCTATTTATATAAATAATTAATAAAACACCCAGTTATTTCTATGAAAAAGATTTCATTTTCTCTCTTACTAATTTTCTTAGTTCTAAACTTTGCTAACGCACAAAAAGTCCGTTGGAGTTTCCTGGTTGAAGGGTCTGAAAACGGTGCCGGAAAACCTGTTACACTTCAAGAAGGATATAATGCAAAATGTGCTGCTGTAGAAGAAGAAAACAAAGTAGGAAAAGAGCCCAAAAAAAGAGCTAAAAGCCCTGAAGTTATTAAATATTACTTTATGCCTTTTGATGCTCAACAAGTAGTCATTTGCGAGAACTTCAATGCCGGATCTATTGTGAAGGTAGAAATTGAATATCTTGACAATGATTCAAAAGACCCTATCACTAGGACAATTTACCAAGGAAAAGCTGCCCCTGTTCAAGGGTTTAGAACAACAAATTACAATTTTGAACTAACACCTAATGTAGTTTGTGTAAATGTATATCTTGATTATAAAGCTGTTCCGGGTGTAAATCAGATTGCTGCGGTTGGCTTAACTGATTTTACGGAAGCATATACTCCAAAAATCAACTTATCTAAAGACAATTCCTTTGAAGAAAAGGTGATGGCTATGAATGAGGATGTTTCTGACAACTATAACCCAAGCACTCCAATAATTACTGTAGATAGAAAATACATCTACTTTAGTCATCAGGATGTCAAAAACGACAACCAAATTTACCGAGCAACTATTGGTGAGGATGGTAAAGTCTCAAAAGTTGAAGAAAGTCCATTTAATCTTCCTCGTAGCAAATCAAGCTCAAGTGCATTATCAGCTATTTCACAGGATAACAATGTGGCATATGTAAATGACATGACTTTGGGTGAACCTAATGTTTACAAAACTTACCTTAAGCGCGATAAGAAAGGAAAAACAAAATGGGTGAGAGAGAAGCTTGAAATCAAAGATTTTTATTCAGTAGGAAACTATCTGTATGACTGTATGAGTTATGATGGAAAATACTACTTTGTAAATATGGATAGAATTGATGAAGACCATAAATATTTTGGGAATGATTTGTATGTAGGGTTCCGTAATGAAAATGGAGAATACGAGAAATTCGTTCACATGGGTTATGACATTAACACCATTGGCGATGAAATTCCTTGTTTCTTAGCTGCTGATAATAAAACTTTCGTTTTTGCGAGTTCAGGTCATTTGGGATATGGAGAAAAAGATATTTATATCACAAAACGCTTGGACGATACTTGGCAAAACTGGAGTCAGCCAATCAACTTAGGTAGCATTATCAATACAAAAGATCAAGAAAAATATTTCACTATCGATTCAAAAGGTGAATTTGCCTATTTCGTAAGAGCGGTAAACAGTCAGTCAAACTTATACAGAGCTGAGTTCTACAAACCTAGAAAAGAAGAACCTAAGAAAGTGGAAGTTATCAAACCGGATCCGATTATCGTTATCCGCGGACGAGTGCTTGATAAGAAAACCAACGAACCGCTTCAAGCTGATATCATTTACACAAATATCTTAACTGGTGAAGTAATGGGTGAAGCAACATCAAATGGTGAGACTGGAGAATACACCGTGGCGCTTCCTGCCGGTAAATTCTACTCATACCTAGGTAAAGCTGAAAATTACTTACCGGTATCTGAAAACTTCGATGCTCGTGAAATTACAGAATCTGCAGTTATCGAAAATGACTTATACTTGGTTCCTGTTGAAATTGGACAAACTATCCGTTTGAACAACATCTTCTTCGACTCTGGTAAGGCTACGCTGAAACCTGAATCTAACGAAGAGTTGAACAATGTGGTGAAACTGTTGAACAATAGTCCGAAGATGGAGATTGAAATCTCTGGACACACAGATAATGTTGGTTCTGATGCATTTAACTTGAAACTGTCTGATGACAGAGCAAATGCCGTGATGAACTACATCGTATCTCAAGGTATTGCTCAATCTCGTATTACTGCGAAAGGTTATGGCGAATCTAAACCAATTGCAACCAACGATACCGACGAAGGTAAACAAACGAATAGACGAGTGGAATTCACGATTGTGAAGTAAGACTAAATCTAACTATACAAATACAGCCCGTAGGTTTTGAACTTACGGGCTGTTCTGTTTTTAAGAATATTATCAAAAATATTTTGAACGCAAATTGCACTAATTACGCAAATAGAACGCAAAATCCTGCATATATACTTTACCACAGAGAGCCATAGAGAGAAAATTATGAGAGAAAAAACTCAGCGGTTCTTGGTATCCTCTTCTTTCCTCTGTGGTTAAAATTTATCTTTATTATAAGAGACTCCCTATCCAATTTTCTATTCCCCGTTAAAGGCATTTCCTCTATAAAAAAACTGATACCGTTTGTGGTAAGCAGAAAAAGTTAGTTTCTATCCAAAATCTCTTTCAGATAGCCACTATAATAAAATGGCACATTAAATAATCGAAATATTTTGTTTCAAAGTAGGGGTATAATTCAGGTTTTTTTGTTTCAAAGTGACGGTATATTACTTTACAATTATCTGAATAGAAATACGATCCAACTTCCCATTCCCCGTTAAAGGCATTTTCTCTAATTGGAAAAAATGATGTAGTTTGTGATAAGCAGGTAAGCTTTGATTAATGGTTTGGAGTTGTTCGGGAGAGATGAATTCTTCTGCCACAAGGATAAGCTTCTCTCCTAGTTTCTCATCAGGTATGGAGCTTACTGCAAAAGGCTTGGTAAAAAAGGGAGCAATTTTATGTTCGATCTCTTCGGGTTGTATTTTGATTCCGCCAGAGTTGATCACATTATCGATACGACCAAGTATTCGGAACTCACCATTTGGAAATATTTCTGCACAGTCGTTCGTTTGCAAAGGCTCAGCAAGCAAATCAGGAGATGTAATTTTCAAACATTCTCGCTCATCTAAAGAAACTGACACTTTTTCCATGCATGAAAATCCTGTTTGCGCTTCACACCCATTTATTTTGCGAAGAGCAATATGCGAAACAGTTTCAGTCATACCGTAGCTTTCATAGCAAGCAGTATTTACAGCTTGTAAAGCTTCTTGCATTTGAGCAGAGACAGCACCACCACCAATCAGCAATTTGCTCACACGGTTTAAGGAATCCTTCACTTTCAACT
Source organism: Paludibacteraceae bacterium (assembly GCA_963662245.2). Lineage (GTDB taxonomy): Bacteria > Bacteroidota > Bacteroidia > Bacteroidales > Paludibacteraceae > JAFGVL01. The sequence goes on from CAXXVQ010000002.1 coordinate 191,178, forward strand.
GCTCAAATACCTGCATGGGTACCATAGCAGAAAAATCAACTGAATACGGAAAATCTTTTAAAGGAGAACTTGAAGGCTCTTGAATATAGATAGTCAGCTGTCCTATAATTGAACGCACCAACATCATTTTACCTGCTATATAATCAGCCGAAAGGCAAAGCAGTGCGGTATCCTGAGGTTTTAGTTGTAGGTAGTTTAGCGTTTTCTGAGCTGAGACACGCATCATCTCTTTGCTCACTTGCAGTTGTTTAGGTTTCCCCGTTGAACCGGAAGTCTGCACGGTAATATGTGTAGTATCTGAAAACCAATCCGAAAGGAATTGAAAGGCTGCTCGCTCCCATGTAGAAAGCTCTGCTTGACTAAGTTTTTCCTTAGAAAAATCAAGCCAATATTGTGGGTTATGTTTATGGAATTCGAGCTTATGAAACATTTATGTTTGAATAAGTTTTTAGACAAGATTTACATGATTAACAAGATTGTTGAGCTTCTATATTTCATGTAAATCCTGTTGATCTTGTCTATATAAAGATTTAGCTTTATTCTTTTAATAAAGTCTGAATAGCCAAGTCAATTTCATCGACATCATATTCATTAAAGCCTATTGTAAAATAAGCGATAACACCTTTTTTGTCGACAACAAACATACGCGGAATATAGCGAGAGGCAAATTGGTCGTAAATCTCTGACATTGGGTCAGCATACATCGGCATCTTATAATGCTGCTGCAACTTAAATCTATCTACCTCACCTTGCTTATGCTTTCTACCAAAGGCTAAAAACACAAAATCGGGATTATCCTTGTATTTTTTCCAAATGCGGCTATCTAGCAAAGGCAATTCGCGACGACATGAACCACACCAAGTGGCAAAAAAGGTAATTACAACTACTTTTCCTTTTAAATTAGTAGACTTAAAAGCCTTTCCATGCTCATCAAAAAACTCAAAATCGGGCATTTCATCATCTACCTGCAAACCATATTCTGCTTGTGCCGAAGCAATTAAGCTACAGAAAACAAGGATAGATATTATTACCGATTTCAGTTTCATTATTATTCCTCCAGTAATCTATTCAGGACAGTTACCATCTCCTCAAAATCATGTTTGGTAAAACCAACTGACACATACGCCACCTTTCCGTCTTTGCCAATAATATAGTTTCGAGGAATATATCCCGAAGCAAATGTTTTGAATATTATTTCTTTTTCATCAGGATACATTGGCAAATCATACAGGTTTTTATTCTTAAACTTGTTGATTTCCTTCCAGTTATGACCTCTACCGAACACACATAAAGCAAAATTAGTACTGTCTTTATATCTTTCCCAAATATTTGCTTCCACTAAGGGTAATTCCTTTTTGCAAGGCCCACACCAAGTCGCAAAAATATTTACCAGCACCACTTTCCCTTTATAATCAGAAAAGTTAATTGTTTGTCCATCTTCAGTAGTGTTAATAACAAAATTAGGAACTGTATCTCCAACCGTCAAAACATCTCCATCATCAGCTAAAACAGTAACCGATAATAATAGTAAGATGCTTAAGAAAAGAGCTTTAATTTTTTGCATAGCTTAGTTTTAATTGATTTCGCCCCAAGTCAATTGAGGATTATAATGTATACTTCCACTGTTTACAACAAGTGGAGATGGTATATTGTTGTGATACAGACTTCCGGTGCCCAAACCTTGCGGCATAGGATTTTGTTTGGTAAATGCCCATTGCGCAATGGCGTTTAAGCCAATATTTGCTTCCAAAGCAGAGGTTGCCCACCAGCCGATATTTAGTTTTTCAGCCTCGGCAATCCATTCGTCAGAAGCTTGTAAACCACCCACTAATGATGGTTTTAAAATAATATATTGAGGCATAATAGCCTGCAAAAGTTTTGTTTTTTCAGCACGAGCATGTACGCCGATCAGCTCCTCATCGAGTGCTATGGCAATTGGCGACTGCTTACAAAGTTCCGCCATCGCTCCAATATTATGTTGCTTAATGGGTTGCTCAATCGAGTGAATCTTATATTGCTCCAAAGCCTTTATGCGCTCTAAAGCCTCATCTATAGGAAAACCGCCATTGGCATCCAATCGCAATACCACATTAGGAAATGACTTGCGCATCTGGGAAATAAAATACGATTCCTCATCAAAATCCAGTGCGCCCACTTTCATTTTCAACACAGAAAAACCTTCCTTGAATTTCTTTTCTGCTTGATGCCACATAAAGTCAAACTCACCCATCCAGATAAGTCCGTTGATTGGAATTGAGCTTTTGCCTTCCGTAAAAGCAGATGGAAACAACAGTCGCTTCCCTCCTCTATTTAAATCCAACAAAGCCGTTTCGATAGCAAAACGCAAAGACGGATAAGCTTCTAAGTCTGTATAAAAAGTATCTTTTAACTGATTGATATTCTCAACGCTTTCAGCAATTTTCGTTTCCAGTTCCGGGACATCATCAATGCTTAATTTTGGAATAATGGAGCACTCACCTACACCTACCACAGAAGGATTAACCTCATCCCAAACCGAGATAAACCAACTATCCTTATGCTGCAAAACCCCGCGCGATGTGCCGCCGGGGATAATAAAGTCAAGTGTATGTTTTTTGAATTGAGCTTTCATCTTAACTATTAACGATTAGCGATTAACGATTAGCAATTACTAACCACTTACCGCTAACAGTTTAACGCTAATTCAATTAAGGAAACTTGGGGTAATTCTTAAACTCAGGATCGCGTTTTTCCAAGAAAGCATGTTTTCCTTCTTGTGCTTCTTCCATTAGGTAATACATCAAAGTAGCATCTCCTGCAAATTCCATTAATCCGGCTTGACCGTCAAGTTCTGCATTCAATGCGCGTTTTACCATGCGCAAAGCAGTATGACTGCGAGAAAGCATGATTTTACACCATTCCACAGTTGTGTCTTCCAATTGATCTAAAGGCACCACGGTATTCACCAAGCCCATTTCCAAAGCTTCTTGCGCTGAATATTGTTTGCAAAGGAACCAGATTTCGCGTGCTTTCTTTTGTCCAACGATACGAGCAAGGTATGATGAACCAAATCCTGCATCAAAGCTTCCCACTTTAGGACCTGTTTGTCCGAAGATGGCATTTTCTGAAGCGATAGATAAGTCACAAACCACATGTAACACATGTCCGCCACCAATAGCAAAACCATTAACCATAGCCACAACTGGTTTAGGCAATGAGCGGATTTTCTTGTGCAAATCCAACACATTTAACCGAGGCACACCATTTTCGTCGATGTAACCGCCAAGACCTTTTACCTTTTGGTCACCACCGGCACAAAAAGCCGTATCACCTGAACCGGTAAGAACTACCACCCCGATATCCATTCGTTCACGGCAGATATCCATAGCGTCAAGCAGTTCGTTGATCGTTTGCGGACGGAATGCGTTACGCACTTCCTCACGACAAATAGTTAGTTTGGCAATGCCCTCAAAAAACTCAAATTTAATGTCTGTATATTCCTTAATAGGAGTCCAATTTCTCATAATATATAAATTAGCAGATTTGTTAATTAGCAGATTAGCAAATGGTTTTTCATTGGCACATTTGCTAATTGGCATATTTGCACATTATTTCAGTTGATTAAAATACTCTTTCAATATTTTTGCATTCTCAAGTCTTGGGGTTTTTACTTCCAAAACTGAGGCTTGATTGTTATTAGCAAAAAACTCCGGCAACACTTTCAGCAGCTCATCTTCACTTTCACAAGCATAGTGTTTTAAACCGAATCCTTTTACCAAATGCTCACATGAGATATCTTGCTTAACTTCGAAAAACGATTCCATTTCCTCATTACTCATTGCACCAGACACATAGCGGAAAATCCCACCGCCTCCGTTGTTAATTACAATGATTTTAAAATCAGGTCGCAAGTAACTATTCCACAGCGCATTACTATCATAATAAAAGCTCAAGTCGCCTGTGATAAATAGCGTTGACACATCTACCACACTGGCAGCACCTACGGCAGTGCTTGTACAACCGTCAATTCCATTCGTTCCTCTATTAGCAAAAAACGGGAATTGGTTATATTCCTCAAATAACTGCACATAACGAATTGGTGTACTGTTTGCCACCTGCACCGCAGTTTGAGCCGGTATATAATCTTTCAACAAGGAGAAAAAACGCAAGTCACACCATGGTAGTCGCTCAATAAAATAGCTGTGCTTTTCTACAACTTTATCCTTTTGAATTAACCATGAATCCTGATAACGGCTTTTCTTTGGCGCAGAATTATCCAACATCAGCTTTAAGAAATCTACCGGTTCCACATCTACAGAAGCTGTCAATGCACGATAGGTATCAGGTGTGTTTGGAGCAACACTTACATGCCAATGCTCTTTCGGCTTATTTTGGCGTAAAAGCGTTTTAATATTTTTAGAAGTAAGTTGGCCGTCAAAAGTGATTAACAGAGTTGGAGTATATAACGCCATATCTTCAGGATTAATAGAAGCCAACACTTTATCTATGCTTTGGATAAATTTAGAATTCAACATATTTGATGTTGTTTCCGTAAGTACCAACACATTCTTTGTTTCAGCCAATTCACTTAGCAATGAGCTAAGTTCTTCATTAGGTTTTAGCATTCCCAATAAAATCATTACGGATTCAGCGGCATTCCATTTTTCAAGTAATGCTTGTGCTTCAATCTCTGAAAGCTGTTTCTTTGCAGCAATCCTTAGTGCCGTTTTTTTCTTTTTAGGTTGATAAATAGCTCTTCCATACAACGGCTCATCTAAAGGGATGTTGATATGAACGGGACCACAGCCACTATCTGTTGCATGAAACAAGGCATCCGTCACCAAACGATTTAATTGCCACTCGTTTTGAGGTGAGTCCAAATCAACAGGCAATGTACAGGAAAACTTTATATAATTTGCATAAATATTATTTTGACGAATGGTTTGTCCATCAGCTTGGTCTATCCACTCTTGTGGACGGTCAGCCGAAATCACAACCAACGGCACTTGCTGATAATATGCCTCAGCCACTGCCGGAGCATAATTCAAAGCAGCAGTACCACTAGTACACACCAAAGCAACAGGTCTGTTTAGTTGTTGTGCCATACCCAATGCAAAAAATGCCGCCGAACGCTCATCTACAATCGTGTAGCATTTAATATCCTGGCATGCAGAGAAAGAAAATATCAACGGAGCATTTCGTGATCCGGGAGAGATTACAGCTTCTTTTATGCCATTCTCTACACATAAATCAACTAATGCTTTTACTGTTTTAATATCCGAGTATTGTTCTGACATATCTTTTATTTTTTGCTCAAGATTTTTAATAAACCTTCTGCCTTTAACTGAGTTTCCTGATATTCTTTTTCCACTTCTGACATGGCTGTAATTCCACCACCAACATATATTCCCGTTGCATCTTTAAAAAACTGCATACAGCGAATATTTACAAAAAAACTAAAATCACCATTCTCTGCTACCGAACCAAGAAAACCGGCATACAAACCTCTATCATGTTTCTCAGTCTCTAAGATAATAGATTTTGATTTATCTTTTGGATAACCACATACGGCCGGTGTCGGGTGTAAAGCTTCAACAAACTGACCTAAACGATTCTCAACTGAAGTTCTGGGAAATCTAAATACAGTTTTTAAGTGCGAAACATGCCCGGCATTAACTGTCATGGGACCTTCTTTTTTAAAATACGCAACCTTAAATTCATTCAATTGCTCTGAAATATAATCCGTAACAATATCCTGTTCGTCAAGTTCTTTTGTTTCCCAATTTACCTGTGGAGTATTTTTAAGCGTACCCGCTAAGGAAACTGTTTCAATATCCTCTTTATTTCCCTTTAAAAAAAGCTCAGGACTAGCTCCCATCCACAATCCACATTCAGGAGTATATAACAAGTAATTATATGTTGAATGACTGGTTTCACAAAGATGCAGATAGAAAGAAGCAATATCGTCAATATTTGTTTTAGCCTCTAATTGGCATCGGGATAATATCGCTTTGGAAATTTCACCATCACTTATTGCTTTATGAATTGCAGAAAACGCTTGCTCATAGCTTTCATAAGTTGATGAGCTTGGACTAGCTTTTAGTTCTAATTCTTTTTTTGGAAAAGACGCTATTAGTTCTAGAATCTCGGTAGGATAATTATCAAAATCAGCTTCATATTGAGCAGAAATCAATAATGATTGTTGATGTTCATTATCAAATGGCACTACTAAAAATCCTTTTTGAGAACAGATATTTTGTCCGGTAAAAAGAAAAGACTCCGACTCGAATCCAAGTAGTAATTTTATCTTTTGTGAATCAGGCATACAATACGCCATAAATGGCACCGCTTTTTGCAAACACAATGACAAAATTTTATTTTCTATACCGATAGTGTGCATCATTTTAACCCTAAACTTGAAACATGCAAACTTACGATTTTTCAGCCATCAAGCCATCACACAAAGGCATAAAAAATGGGCATTCTTTAACTGAATACCCATAATATTTTATCGTCGACCTTCATCAACCATACTGCACACCTTTTGGTTAAAATCAGTAGCATTCAAAAGTTCATCCACATCTAAATGCATACGATAATTCCATATATGATTAGGATCATCCGGAATATTTATCCGTTCAGCATAAGGATCTGGATACCTCAAGTCGGCATCTACGGCTAACCAGTCTTGTATAGGTAGAATCACCCACATTGCCGGTGACTGCAGGTGCTGTATTAATATCTTCTCGGCAATCCAAGGCTCACATATTATAGGAGCTTCACCTGCTTCAAATAACATATGATTAAAATAGCGCTGAGTTTTTGCTCTATCCTCTTCCCACCACATACGAATAGGACTCATATCATGTGTCGAAGTAGTACATACTGACATATAAGGAGCAAAATAAGGCACACCAAACTCATGACCATATTCCTTCGGCATCCTTTGAATCTCTAATGACAAGATTTTTAGTTCAGTCATCACTTCTGCAACCGAAGCGGGAATCATACCTAAATCTTCACCACAAGCAAGCATAAAAGTTGAGTTCACCAATGCCGGCAATTTCATCATTGCATGCTGTTTCCAATACTCATTATGTCTATGATAAAAGAATTCTTCGTACAAACGACGATATCCATCCTGATTATCTTCACTTAATTGCTTATAAGTATCATTACTTTGGTATGAGATACGAGGATGATATCTATCCTCATGTTTGCAATCCCTCAAAAATAGCACTTGACAAAACAACATCAATAATTTATCTCTGATTTTGAGATCATGATCTTCAGTTCTATTATTTTTTTCAAAATAATCATATATCTTTTGCTGCGAATCATACTTGGACTTAAATCGATATCCACCAAGTTTATATTCCTCAAAGAATAAATAATTGACCTCAGAATAGTTTGCACCAAAATACCGCTGTAAAGTATTTAAAGTGACAACCGGCATAAGCAAAAAATCCTCGTCAATATCTAAACCATAGCTTTCAATATTTTCAGGTTTTAAAGACATTGCAGGATAAAACTGACCGAGTAAACCCCAAAGTTGATCTTTAGGGATTTGCCAAATACGGAAAAACCCAAGTATATGATCAATACGATATGCATCAAAGAAGTTTGACATATACTGCAATCGATCCAGCCACCAACCAAAATTATCCTCAGCCATCAAGTCCCAATTATAAGTTGGGAATCCCCAATTCTGACCTTTTAATGAAAAATAATCTGGCGGTGCACCTGCTTGCATATCCAAATTAAACAAACATGGATTACACCAAACATCTACACTTGTTGGGCTTACCCCTATAGGAATATCCCCTTTAAGCATAACTCGTTTCTCTTTTGCATATTCATGCACAGACACCAACTGTTGATACAAATGAAATTGCAAAAAGAAATACAATCCAACTTCTTTCACATTATCGTTTAAAACAACCTGCAATTCATCTTCATCATAAGTGCTTAATCTCGACCACTTATTAAAATCAGCAGTTTTCTCATTATCTCTTAAAAAACTAAACACTGCATATGGCTCTAACCAAAGCCGATTATCCTCATAGAAGAGTTTATATTCCTCAGATTCAAAAAGAGCTTCCCCTTCTTGCTCATAAATTAACTTAAAGTACTCCCATTTATATTTTACTACATTTTCGTAATCAATTTTCTTAGCCTCATTAAGCTCTTGTTTTTTCTTTTCATAGAATAATCTTTGTTTTTTATCCTTCAAATCTCCTAAAACATCTACATTAAGATACAAAGGGTGAAGAGCAAAAACTGACAACGAATTATAAGGGTAAGAATCTTTGGAAGTAAAAGTATGAGTGGTATCATTTACCGGAAGTGTTTGAATCATTCGCATTCCGGTTTGGCTAGCCCAATCTATCATTTTCTTGAGATCAAAAAACTCTCCAATACCAAACCCAGCTTTACTGCGTAGCGAAAATACAGGAACAGCAACACCGGCTCCTCTAAACATTTGCAAATCAAAACACAACTCTTCGTCTTTAAACATAACCCCTTCATCTTCAAAAGGAATTTCTGCTGTAAATCTATTTTCCCTAGCTTCCCAAGCTATAATCTTTTCATCTTGAGGATCATAAATAACATACTTATATTCTAAAGGATAATTAAAACTCTGGGCATCAACTGAAACTTTCCATGAATGAAAATCATCAGTTAACATCAATACAGGTGATTCGTCAGACCAATTCCCCAACACTCGCTGGTTACCTAATACACCTAACTTCCAATTATTCATTCTTAGAAGCTCAGCCCACCTTGGTTCATAATCAACAACAAAACTCAGTCTCATTTCCTAATTAGTTTTAATTATGTGTATTAAAAACAAAAAGCTATACAGTTCAAAGTTAAAAAAACTTTGGAGACTGCATAGCTCTTGAAAATATATAAAGGTAAGAAAATACTATCCGCAACGAGAATAACCACAAGTCTTACATGTTAAGCAACCCTCTTGATATACTAAGGTATGGTTACCACAACTTGGACAAGCTTGTCCCTCTAACGCCGTTCCATCAGGAATATATTTCTTCAATGCTCTTTCTACCCCTACTTTCCAAGTATTGATAGATTCACTATTCAATTGCAACCCGGAAACAAGTTTAATTACCTGATCAATAGGCATACCATAGCGCAACACTCCAGAAATCAGTTTCGCATAATTCCAGAACTCAGGGTCAAACTTATGAGAAAGACCTTCTACTGTAGTTTTATAACCTCTTTTGTTTACAAACTGGAAGTCATAACGAGTACTACCATCTTCATCTTTCGTTTTAATAATTTTACCATCAGTTACTGCTTTTGGCAATAAGATACCTTCATCTTCATCAGCTAAACCAGTAAAAATTTCAAATGGATGACCATCAAGCAAACCAACAAAAGCAATCCATTTTTCCTTATTATTTTGGAAACGAACAATATCACATTCTAGTTCTGTAGGACGCTCAGTGCTACGAGATGGATAACAGTTACAATCATTATCTTCACTGTCCTTTTTATCAGTATTTGTAACCAGAACTCCTGAACGAGAACCATCACGATAAACAGTTACACCTTTACAACCTGACTTCCAAGCTTCAGCGTACAAGTCACCAACCAATTCTTCAGAAACATCATTAGGAAGATTGATTGTCACACTGATCGAGTGATCTACCCATTTTTGAATACGACCTTGCATTTTTACTTTTTGCAACCAGTCAACATCATTTGCACAAGCCTTATTATAAGGTGATTTTGCAATCATTTTATTCAATTCTTCTGCAGAGAATTTCTTAGTTACATCGTATCCATTTATCTCCATCCAAGTTACAAACTTGTGGTGGAATACAGTAAACTCTTCCCAAGAATCACCAACTTCATCTACAAAGTCAACACGAACATTTGTATCGTTTGGATTTACTTTTCTACGACGAGTATAATATACTTGGAATGCAGGTTCAATACCTGATGTTGTTTGAGTCATCAAACTTGTTGTTCCTGTAGGAGCAATTGTCAAACAAGCAATATTCCTACGGCCATATTTTTCCATTTCAGCATATAATGCAGGATCTTCTTTTTTGATTCTGTTTACAAATGGATTATTAGCCTCTCTTTTTGTATCATAAATTGGAAATGCACCACGCTCTTTCGCCATTTCAACAGAAGAACGATAAGCCTCTACAGCAATTACTTTATGAACTTTTTCCGAAAATTCTGTTGCTTTTTCAGTTCCATAACGCAAACCTAAAGCAGCTAACATGTCACCTTCTGCAGTTGTACCAACTCCTGTACGACGACCTTTAGCACTTTTATCTTTGATTTTTTCCCAAAGCAAACGCTCTGTTCTCTTGATTTCTTCAGCCTCAGGGTCTGCATTTACTTTTTCAAGAATCTTATCAATTTTCTCTAGCTCTAAATCGATAATATCATCCATAATGCGTTGAGCTAATTGAACATGCTTCTCAAATAAATCAAAATCAAAGCTTGCTTCTTTTGTAAACGGCTTGTTTACATATGAATATAAGTTGATTGCCAACAAACGGCAACTATCATAAGGACATAATGGAATTTCACCACATGGGTTTGTAGATACAGTTTTAAAACCTTGATCATCGTAACAATCCGGAACTGACTCTTTAATAATTGTATCCCAGAATAAAATTCCTGGCTCTGCTGATTTCCATGCATTATGCACAATCTTTTTCCAGATATTTTCAGCATCTACCTCTTTAGAAAACCAGGGTTCTTTAGAATCAATTGGATATTGTTGCATGTAAAGCTTTTTACTCAAAGCCGCTTGCATAAAATCATCATGAAGTTTTACAGAAACATTAGCACCAGTCACTTTACCCTCTTCCATTTTCGCATCAATAAATGATTCAGAATCAGGATGTTTAATTGACACACTTAACATCAATGCTCCACGACGACCATCTTGAGCAACTTCACGAGTCGAGTTTGAATAACGCTCCATAAATGGAACAATACCTGTAGAAGTTAAAGCAGAATTCTTTACCGGGGAACCTTTTGGGCGAATGTGAGACAAGTCATGACCAACACCTCCACGGCGCTTCATCAACTGAACTTGCTCTTCATCAACTTTCATAACTCCACCATAAGAATCAGAACTCCCATCAGCACCAATCACAAAACAATTTGACAAAGAACCGATTTGATATTCGTTGCCGATACCAGTCATCGGACTACCTTGAGGTACAATGTATTTAAACCCTTTAAACAAATCAAACAACTCTTGTGCTGATAAAGGATTTTTATACTTAGCCTCAATGCGTGCTACCTCATTTGCCAAACGCCAATGCATGTCATCGGGCGTTTTCTCATAGATTTTCCCAAAAGAATCTTTCAAAGCATATTTATTAACCCACACTCGTGCAGCCAATTCATCACCTTGAAAATAAACTAATGAAGCTTGATATGCTTCTTCATGAGTAAAAGTCTTTTCTCCCACAGCTTTCTATTTTATTGATTTTCAAACTCTAATTTTTAAGAACAAGAGCTCATTTTTGTTTTACAATATTATACATGTTATATATAGAAACAAAACTTTTTTTACTTTTTCTTTCAACAAAAAAAAAGAAAGTTTTCCAAAAAAAAACATATAAGCTTAATAATCAGATACTTAATTTTTATAATTGTTGAAAAAATTTTCTAAAATGAAAAAATAAGACAACAACATGTCGACTTGTATCAATTATAAAATTAATAGTCAATTATTATTTTTGAAATATAAAACGAGGTTGGTACACCAAAGGGAAAGTTGAGGCAAAAAAAATGCATTCCCTATTCTGAGAATGCAAAAGTGTATATTATTGTTAAGGTAGCCCTTAATTTTGAAGGCAAAGTTATTAACAAGTTTTCAGCTTATTCTATAACTTTATAATCTATAAGTAATTGCAAATCGTGTTCAAAATTTGGGGTAAACACCGATTTACCAATAGAGTCTTCTATTTCTTTACGAGTCCAAAAACGACCGTCAATCAATTCTTCCGTATCAGGCACAATTTCGCCATCATAATGCAAAGTATGAACATATACTAATTCACTCTCAACTGGTGAATGCCATTGATAAGTGTATGCAAAAATTGGATCAACATCCTTCAAGCCTAACTCTTCAAAACACTCTCTTTTTACAGCTTGCTCTACACTCTCTCCAAAATCAACATGGCCACCCACTGCAGTATCCCACATACCTGGCTGAATGTCTTTAGTCCAAGCTCTACGCTGTAAATATAGATCACCCTTAGAGTTTACTACATGTACATGCACAACAGGATGCAATAACATTGATCCCCCATGACAAACGGCTCTTGATTCCCTTCCAATAACTTCGCCGTCTTCATTTACTATAGGAAAAATTTCTTCTGACATGGTTTAAATTGAAAATTAAAGCAACAAATGTATATATTCTCTGCAAATAGGAAATATGTTTATGCTATAATTAACATTCACATCTATGAATATACAATTACAGAATCTACAAATAATCTGATCTATAGGAGACTTAAACACATAAAATAAAACAACTATACCTCAAAAAGGTTTTCATCTTTTTTACATTTTAAAATGCAAAAAAGATAAAAAAGCCTGATTAGACAACAAAACTCTCAACCTCAAATCAGACCTAATTTCAACACCTAAACTAGTGGCTGTCTCCAATCACAACCATTTTTCCATTCAGAACAGCCATAAGCAGACTTTCCTTTTAAAACGGTTCCTTTACCACAAGAAGGACAAACTGTTCCTTCCAAATCCTTAGACTTAACATCAGCAGACTTCGGTTTGGTTTCTTTTGATTTAGGCGAGCTAGTTTTTATCTTTTTCGGCTTCTCAGCTTCTTCAACAACCTCTTCAATTGTAAATTGACGATAAGCAGCATTCTTACCATTTAAAACAACCTGGGAAACCATCTGTTTCAGCTCTTCTAAAAAACTCTTCGCATCGTAAACCCCACGCTCAATCTCACGAAGTTTCTTTTCCCAAACTCCTGTTAATTCAGCTGACTTCACCATCTCATCTTGGATTGTTTGCACCAAATCAATACCAGTCTGAGTCGCAATTAAGTTCTTTCGTTCTTTACGAATATAGTTGCGTTTAAATAAAGTTTCAATGATTGCTGCACGAGTAGACGGACGACCAATTCCATTCTCTTTTAAAGCATCACGCAATTCATCATTATCAACAAGTTTACCGGCAGTTTCCATGGCACGCAAAAGTGTTGCCTCAGTATATAGTTTTGGTGGCTGCGTCCATTTCTCGGCTAAATCGGGCACATGTGGGCCTCTTTCTCCTTTTTGGAAATCAGGCAACACAGCCTCATCAGCGGGAGAATCTTCATCAACTATATTAGCAGAAAAAACCACTCTCCATCCTGGCTCAAGAATTTGCTTACCTGTGACTTTAAATTCGACACTATCCACTTCTCCAAAAACAGTGGTAGTTGCCACCTTACACACAGGATAAAATACAGCAATAAAACGACGAGCAATTAAGTCATAAACATTGCGCTCATCAGCTGAAATATTATTGGGATTCACTCCCGTTGGGATAATAGCATGGTGATCTGTCACCTTAGCATTATCAAATACTTTTTTAGATTTCGGGAGTTTCAATTGAAGCAAACTAGCTGTAAGCTGCTCATAATCCTTCATGCCTTTTAATATATTAGGCACTTTAGGATAAATATCTTCGCTTAAAAAAGTAGTATCTACGCGAGGATAGGTAGTTACTTTTTTTTCATATAATGACTGGATAAGCTTTAGTGTTTCATCAGCCGAATAGCCGAACTTCTTATTACACTCAACTTGCAAAGATGTAAGGTCAAATAATCGAGGCGCATTCTCTGTACCATCCTTTTTTATAACATCAGTAACCTCAAACTCGGCATCTTTAACTTGTGACAAAAAAGCTTGACCTTCCTCTTCTGTTTCAAACCGCCCTTTGGTAACAGAAAATGTAGTGTCTCTATAAACTGTTTTTAATTCCCAATACGGCTCAGGCTTAAAGTTCTCTATTTCCAGTTGGCGATTTACAATTAAAGCCAATGTTGGCGTTTGCACTCTACCAATTGAAAGCACCTGTTTACCTCGACCATATTTAATTGTGTACAAACGAGTTGCATTCATACCTAACAACCAATCTCCAATAGCACGACACATTCCTGCTTCGTATAAAGGTTTGAAGTCAACTTCCGGTTTTAGGTTAGCAAAGCCTTCTTTAATCGACTCCTCAGTAAGTGATGATATCCACAGGCGCTTAACGGGGCATTTACATCCAGCCTTTTGAAGCACCCAACGCTGAATCAACTCTCCTTCTTGCCCGGCATCACCACAGTTTATCACCTCTTCAGCATCTTGTACAATACTTTCAATGGTTTTAAACTGCTTCTCAATTCCATTATTCTGAATTAACTTAATTCCAAAGCGAGGTGGAATCATTGGCAAATAATTAATGCGCCATGACTTCCAATCCGGAGTATATTCGTGAGGTTCTTTAAGTGTGCAAAGGTGACCAAAAGTCCATGTTACACGATAACCATTACCCTCATAATAACCATCTTTACGCTGGTTAGCTCCAAGAATCTGTGCTATATCTTTTGCTACGGAAGGCTTTTCGGCAATGCAAACTTTCATTCGTAAGGAATAATTTGTCCAAAAAAAAGCGGCTCTTTTACTCTTTTTAAAATAAAAGGCCACTCAACTTGGTCCATTAGTATATGCAAATATACTAAATTACTCTTTGTTCTGCAGAAAGAAAAGCAACTTGTTTTTCTACAGTTTTATTATATCCAAAACCATCATTGGCTTTATAAGACATACCAGAGCGACAACTACTAAATAAAGTTATAACAACAAATAGAATTAATAGAGTAATGTTTTTCATAAGTGTTAAAAATTTAATTTACAATTACTTATAAGGATTTAAAAATATTCAAAATTAAGAATTCTTTTAAAAAATCAACAAAAGAAAAGCGGTTTTAACATATGAAGAAGATTATAAACTTCTTATTCAGTTAAAACCGCCTTATCAACTATAAAACAACTATTCACTACTCTCTTTCTCAATAGCTTCAAGAATATAATTAGGAGGGAAACATGCTTCCCGAGTAGACTTTTCGATAAAAGCCAAATTTACTTCAGCCTTATTTACTAATTCATCATTTTGATTAAATGTTCTGTAACTAAAAGTAATCCGTGGACCTATAATTTCTTTTATTTTCGTTTTGATAGTTAACAAATCATCATATTGAGCTGACTTCACAAACTTAAATGTCATCCCGATAACCGGCAACATGTAACCATCGTCCTCTAACTTACTGTAAGGTATACCTAACTCTCGAAACAGTTCCCATCGGGCATTTTCATAAAGTCGGGCATAATTCGAATGATGTAAATACCCCATAACATCAGTCTCTGAATACACTACTCTGTGCTTATGCTGGTGTTCAGTCATATATAGAAAATTTAATGATTACATTCGTGACTATCGGTATGTGATTGACAATTCACACCACCATCCATAATAAAACCTGCAAGATATTGTTTCATTAAAACAGATACATCACCCGCACAGTTACGGATTACTTTCACCCCGTTCTCTTTTAAAATATTTACAGCACCATCACCAATTCCACCGGCAAGCATTACTGTAATACCTTCATTTTTAAATACAGAAGCAATATTTGATTTACATCCACAACCCTGAGGAGATTCCATTCTTTCCTCACTTTTCACCTCTTTACCTTCAACAGTGTAAATCTTATAAAATTCACAATGGCCAAAATGTTGGTCAATCTCGTTGTTACTTTTAACAGGAACAGCTATTTTCATCATTATATCAATTAAAATTACATTCTACTTGTTTTCCTACATAAAACTGATGCAGATTTCCTCCTAGCACTTTCTTCATATTTTCAAATGGCTCATCTCCGGTACAGTGTCCGGTATAGAAAATCGCTTCAGGATACTTTTCTTTTAATAAATTAGCCACATCACTAATTTCTTGAGCTGATTCATATTGGCTCATATCATCTACATCTAACAAATGAAAACCACCAATAACCGTTGCAATAGGCACATTAATTTGACTTGAAACTGTACTAAGGATATTTGCAACTCCATTATGAGCGCAACCAGAACAAACCATTAGCTTTTCTTTACCAAAACAAAATATTAGTTCATGTGCAAAATCATCTTTCACTCTACCATTTCCGGCATCTTTCCATAAAGTCTGATTACCTAAGGGTAATGGATATTTCTTTTCTGTTGGTATAATCACATGGATATCCTTCTCCAATGACATATCTTGTTCTACAAAAACAAAGCGATGCTTATCTGCATCAATATTGATATTTGCACTAATATCTTTCAAACCTCTACGAGTAGAAAAATACTTCTGCTCAAAAGCCAATGAAGAAACAATAATTTCTGCTTTATCATTCTGCTTTAAGAAAAAAGGTAATCCTCCTACATGATCAACATGTCCATGGGATAAAAACAAGTAATCAATGTCAGCAATATCAATTCCAAGCTGTTCTGCATTATCTAAAAAAGCTTTAGACAAGCCAACATCAACTAAGCATTTATGTTTTGAAGTTTCAACATACAAAGAGAAACCATGCTCTATTCTATACTGTTCCTCTTCTCTTCTGTTATCAATTACAACAGTGGCTTTTATCATTTTATAGGCTCTAATTCATTATCACCATATGAAGGACAGTCATTACACTGCACATGCGACTCCATGCCTTCAATCAACTTATAACAGCGTTTACAACGATACCACTGAGAGTTAAATTCAACACTTCCTCCTTCAATGATTATCATTTTCCCTTCAACAATAGCCTTTGCTATTGTTTGTCGTGCTTTTTCATAAATACGAGTTAAAGTAGGCCTAGAAACATTCATTTGTTCAGCAGCCTGCTCCTGAGTTAACCCATTATAATCCAACAAACGAATAGACTCATATTCATCCATTTGCAATGAAACTGACGATAAATTCTTCGCAGGAATACCAAATGGCTTAAAACCCTGCATTTTCGGTGGAGATGATATTCTCCTAAATTGTTGCGGTCGAGGCATAATTCTAATATTTTTTTAATGTCTCAATCATTTAATTAGACACAAAGATAATGAACTTATGTTCGTTTGTATGATAAACAAGAGTTTTTAATATTTTAGACAGCTTTTTAATACAATGATTATTTCTCGCCAGCTAATAATTCTTCACCAACTATACCAGCCGCTTCTGCTACAAAACGAGCACAAGGTCGTTTTGCATAATATTCTGCGTTCCTATCCGATGGAGTTGGGTCTTGTGGTGCTCTTCTAATTGCTAATAAATCTGCACAAATAAGTGTTCCAAATTTATCTTTAAAAGCAGTGGCAGTACGCTGAACAGCTTTATAAGTCTCTGTTTTTGAAGGCTTATCATTAGGATTAGTATGCGGATATCTAAATCCCATAAGCATAAACATACCTGAAACAGCTCCGCACACTTCTCTTAAACGCCCCATTCCACCACCAAATGGAGCCGAAAACTTTTTAGCCAATTCTTCATCTACACTAAATACATCTGCATAAGCCAAAAAAACAGATTGAGAACAATTATACCCCTCTTTAAACAAAGCCACTGCCTTTTCTTTTCTTTCTTCTATATTAATTTCCATATTTCTTTTGAATATAATTATCAAGCCATATCCTTATTCAAAAACTTGATTGTAAAGATACAACATCAACATAACTCAGGAACATCCTAGTTGGCCTAAAAAACAATGACCAGCACTATACGCTAATAGCACTGGTCAAAACACACACAAATTATGAAAAAAACTAACCTATTACTCGTATTGATACTCATAATAGCTCCTTCATGCTATGACGACAAACAAAATAAATGTCACCATAATCTGTTGTGATACTATCATATTTCGTGCCATACTTACAAATAATACAAAATCATTATTTAAGTATTGAAAAAGGAGAATAAACTATATCCCCCTCTTTAAAATTGCACAATATTTAATCCAGACTATTTTTTCAGCACTTCTCCTTTTATTGTCAAAATAATTGTTTGACTAGCACTTGTACTTACCGTAATTGTTTTTGTAAATGGTCCTATAAATTTAGTATTATACCCAACCTCCACTACAGCAGAATCGCCAGGAGCAATTGGTCCTTTAGGCCAAATTGGAGTAGTACATCCACAAGATGCTTTCACATTAGAAATAACTACAGGAAGCGTATCTACATTTTTAAATTTAAACTTACAAGTTCCATCAGATTTGCGTTTAATCTGACCATAATCATGCTCTGTTTTCTCAAATTCAACCCCCCTTTTTTGTTGAGTGACTGCTTGTCCATTTGCAAAAACAACTTGCATCATTACAACAGACAAGAATAACATCATTAGCTTTTTCATTATTACTTATTTTTTCATTAATAGTTACTTAGCTTTTACTTTTTCTATGCAAAGTTTTAATTCTAACAATTCTGCTAATTTATATAAATGTGGCGTAATTATACCATCCGAAAAGATTTGATTTAGCTTCCCTTCATCACAATAGTTTGCCAACTCTTCTGTAACGGGAATTTGAGCCAACAACGGAATATCAAATTCTTCTGAAATTAATTTTCCACCACCTTGTCCGAAAAGATAATATTTTTCATCAGGATGGGCTGACGGAGTAAACCAAGCCATATTCTCTACCAAACCAATAATTGGCACACCCACTTTATCATCCTTATACATACTAATTGCTTTTTTCACATCTGCTAAAGCAACATGTTGAGGAGTAGTAACAACAATCACTCCTTGAGTCTCATAATTCTGTAATAATGTGATATGAATATCTCCGGTTCCGGGAGGTGTATCTATTATCAGATAATCAAGTTCACCCCAAAGCGTATCAGCAAGTAACTGAGCAACCCCACTTGACGCACGAGGACCTCTCCAAATAATAGCCTGTTTTGAATCAACCAAAAAGCCAATAGACATTAGCTTTACACCTTCTCGTACAAATGGAATTAAATAACTCTTCCCATTGTGTTGTTGAATCAATGGACTTTTATCCTTTAAATTAAACATAGTAGGCACAGATGGTCCGTAAAGATCTGCATCTAACAAACCTACTTTATTCCCAAGCTTTGCTAAACTAATAGCTAGACTAGCTGATACTGTAGATTTCCCTACACCACCTTTACCTGAAGCAACTAGAATAATATTTTTGATATTACTTATTTTCTGCTTTTTTATCTCAACTTGTTTTTTCTCCATATCTAGTTTAATCTTTCTTTATATACCTCAGCAATCATCTGACTTACTTCACATTTTGGTGCATATTCCACAATGCTTTTTCCTACTACCATTGCAGCGACAACCTTATCATCAAATGGAAGTTTTGCAATAACACTCACATTTTCATCTGTACACCATGATTCTATTTGAGCTGAGATATCTGTATTTAAATCATATTTATTTATAATTACAGACATTTCCACTTTAAAATTCTTTGCTAAGGTCATTATCCGCTTTAAATCATGAAAACCGGATTTTGTAGGCTCTGTTACTATGATTGTTTCAGTAGCACCTGTTACCGAAGAAATAACAGGACATCCAATCCCGGGAGGGCCATCAATAACAACACAATCTACATTCTGCTTCTTGGCTAAAGCTTTTGCATGTTCACGCACAACACTTACTAGCTTACCTGAATTTTCTTCACCCGGCGCTAGTCGTGCATGCACAAGCATTCCATTACGATATGTCCCTTCATACAAACGACTTTTATTTGATGGAAACATACTTATTGCTCCTACCGGACACTCATGGTAACATAGTTGACAGCCTTCACATGACACTTCAGAGAAATGAGGAAAATCCTCCCCTAACTGAATAGCATCAAAACGGCACAAATCAACACAACGACCACAATTAATACACGCATCTTCATTTAGTACAGCTTTATAACCGGAAGTATATTTCTCTTCCAAATAATTTTGAGGCTGAAGGATTAAGTAAAGATTTGCAGCATCCACATCACAATCTGCCACAACCATTCCTGAACCAAGAGTAGACAATGCGGCACTTACAGTAGTTTTTCCGGTACCACCTTTTCCGCTTAATATTACAATTTCTTTCATGCGTTTACTTGTCCTTTCACTTTATTCCATAAAGCTAAAAATGCATCCTTATAACAACTATTTTCTTGTGCAAGAATCTTCCCTTCTGAATAAATCTGAGCAATTTGTTTATCGAAAGGAATCTTCATAAGTATTGGAATATCTTGCTCTGATAACCATTCATAAATTTGATTATCACCCAATCCAGCTCGGTTAATCACTACCCCCATTGATTTATTCATTGTTTGTAATGTTTCTACACTAAGCTTCAAATCGTTTAACCCAAAAGGTGTTGGCTCTGTTACAAGCACAACATAATCAGCATCCTCTACTGTTGAAATAAACGGACAAGAGGTGCCTGGAGGTGAATCCAATAATGCTTGACAATTATCCCCAACAGCTTGAATCCCTTTTTTAATTACCGGAACAGATGAATGTGTCCCTATTTCAGTTCTACATTCATAAATTTCAGCATTATCACTAAATTTCATTTTAGAGATAACACCTACTTTTTTCACCTCTTCTGAAATTGCACCATATTGACATGCCACAGCACAAGCACCACATGAATGACACAACTCTTCTGTAAGTTGTATCATTTTCATATCAGGCAAATAAAAAATCGCGTTGTAGCTGCAATAGTCAAAGCATTTACCACAAAAAACACAAGATTCCTTATCTATTTTCGGAATCAATAATTCAACATCCTTTGTTTCATATGGTTGTCTTTGTAAAAATTCGCCAACATTTGGAGCTTCGGCATCACAGTCTACAAGCACGATTCTCTCTCCCTGTTCTTGTAATGTCCAAAATAAATTTGTGGAAACAAAGGTTTTTCCTGTTCCACCTTTCCCACTAGCTATCGCTATCTTCATTAATTATTTTGATTACATCTAATAACAAAATCATTTAAGTTAACTTTCAATGACTCTGCGATTAAATCACATTTTACCATTAGTAAATTAAATATCTTTTTCTGTTTTTCTGCCCAAAGACCTTCTAAATTACCTTGACCTTTTGCAATTACAACATCAGCTTTCTCCCAAATTTCCTGAAATTCCAAAGAACAAGCATTAACGATAGTTGATGGAGCATTATTCCCATTTGAAATTAACTTTGCAACCTTATCTACCCCTACATAGAGAGCATCTTCATATGTTGCATCATTAATTATTGGTGCTCCTCTTACTGCAAAATATAAATCTGGATGATCAATTGTTTCAACCAATAATTTATCAAAAACAATTTCGCCACAATTATCACCCAAATACAATACAGTATCAGCATCTTTCAAAGCTTGCCGTAATTGATCAGAATGATTTATTGCAAAATCAGCAGATAAAACATTATTAATAGTTCCCTCTAAATCGTATTCTTCCTTAACAGCAAAGTCAATAATATTTCCGGCAATAGCTAATCTCAAAGCTAGATCAAAAGGATTTTCTGAATCCAACACTTTAAGTTTATACCCTTGATATAAACTTAAAACTAGATCATTACTCTCCCGCTTAACCTGCTTATAAGGATCAGCATTTCCCGTATATTTAAACAACGCCTCATGTAATTTTGCCACAAAAACAGGTGCCACAAGATTATCCTTATACTCTAAATATAGACTTGCCATTTCTGCTGTAAAAGAATTTTTCTCTTCTACTGATGTCAAATCTCTTTCTATTAACCGACTAAAGGATTTGATAAAACAAAAAAAACATCGATAATCTGAAAGCATATCTTTTTTAGTGATTACATCCGTTTTCACCTACAGATAAAACATTATTAAGTTTATCTTCAACTAATTGTTCCGGACTTTTCTTTTCTGCACCAATATTTACCTTAATATTTTTTTCTTCTAAAAGAGTTACAGCATGCTTCCCAATTCCTCCGGCAATCACTTCTGTAACGCCATGTTCTGCTAACCATTTTGGCAAAAGACCTGGTTCATGAACCGGGGGTGTTAACGATACCTTATCGACAATCTTACCTTCTTTTACTTTTACTACATCAAATTGATGACAGTGTCCAAAATGCGAACACAACAACCCTTCTTCTACCGGTATTGCAATTATTTCTTCCATTTTCTATGTAATTATATTGATCTTCCTCTTCCTAAACCACGACCACCACCTCTAGAGTTCCCTCCTCTTCTACCACCGCGACCTAAGCCTTGACCTTGTAATTGTTGTCCAATTCGCCCCAAGAAACCAAACTTTGACTCACTGATTTCCGTTACTGTTTTTCCTTTGTTCTCTGGGCTACATTGACCCATCCTGCGACCAGTCATAGCACCTTCGCCATTCGGCCCTTTTCTGTTTAAACCTGGCATACTACCTCCTTTTTTATTTGTTACCACTCTGCAAGCGCTTTCCTTGACCTTTACCGCCACCTTGCTTTCTTCGGAGCCCCATTCCTTTGCCCAACTTGGCAATCATCTTTTCTCTATCAGCATCTGAGCAACACCCCAAACCTCGACCTGTTTTACTACTAGTATCATCAGGTCCTTTTCCATTTAGCCTTGACATATGGATTAATTTAGAGTATTGATAATTTGAGCAATAGTTTGTTCCGATCCTTCTTTAATAATCATCTTCACATTTAACTGATCAAATAAATCCTTTACCTTCCCTCCAAAATCACCGGAAATAACCATTTGAGCTCCTTTTGAAATTACAAATTGCGCAGATGCCGGACCAGCACCACCTTGCGCATCCTTATTTGGATTCTCAAAAAACTCAATATTTTTCAATTCAGTATCATATACTGCAAAAAAACCACAACGACCAAAACGAGGATCCATTTTTGACTCTTCTTTATTTTCTATAGATGTAATTGCTACTTTCATAATTCGCTTATATTAAACATATGTTCATTATTATTGCGCAAAGATAATGAACTTATGTTCATTTACAAACATAAAAAAAGAGAATTTCAAGTGAAACTCTCTTTTTTAATATTATAAACACATTTGCTTACTCTCCGCAATACTTACGCAACATCTGCTGTGCTCGTTTATTCTTTATATCTAAAGATAATGCAAGATTAAAATCATTACATGCTCCAATACTATCTTTAATATCAGACTTAAGTAACCCTCTATTAATAATAGCGTTAACATAATTTGGATACAAACTCAAAGCTTTCTCAAAATCACCCAAAGCCTCTTTATATTGTTTCATTTCAGTCAACAACTGACCTCTGCTATTATAAGCTCTTACAAAAGTTGAATCTAATGCAATAGCCATATCAAAATCAGTTAACGCTCCTTTATAATCCTTTAACTGCTGTTTCAATATACCTCTATTAATATAAGCATCCAGAAACATCTGATCCATTGCTATACATCTCGAGTAATCTTCAATTGCACCTGGCATATCACCATACTCTACTCTCATCATTGCTTTTCTAAACATATCTTTTGCTGTTTGAGAAAATCCACTAACAGAGACAAATGAAATGAATGAAAATAAAAACAAATACTTTTTCATTAAACTAAATTATCTTGGTTTTTTACAGAATAAATCTACCATTTGCTGTGCATTTGTATATCCCAGCTCAATTGCATAGTTCCAGTTTTCACAAGCACCTATTCTATCTTTCATAAAATAATATGCATTTCCTCTGTTACTATATGTTTTTGCTAAATCCGGATTTAAATATAAAGCTCTATTATAGTCACCAACAGCTCCTTTATAATTCTTTTGCACATATTTGATATTACCACGGTTATTGTAATAGTCTGCATCATAAGGATACGCTGCAATTGCCATTGTATATAACATAACAGCAGTATCTAATTCTCCCTTTTGGGTCATCACCAATGCCTTATTATAATAAGCGTCAGCATATGTAGAATCTATCTTAAGAGCAGAATCAAAATCAACTAAAGCAGAATCAAATTCCAATAAGAAATACTTAGCAACACCTCTGTAGTAGTAAGCCTCAGGATTTAATGAATCAAGTTTTATCACCATAGTAAAATCCTCAATTGCAGCCCTGTTATCTCTCTCATCTTGGTAAGCTAAAGCTCTGTTAAAATATGCATTAACATAAGTAGAATCTAACTCAACTGCTTTAGTAAAATCTTTAATTGAACCTTTTACATCATCATTCAAGTTCTTTGCATAAGCTCTATTAAAATATGCAGATGCATTTGTTGAATCTTCAATTATTGCTTCTTCAAAAAGAAGCATAGCGTTATCAAGCTCTCCTTTTTGGCCTTTTTCAATGCCTTTTATTACAAGCTTTTCTGATTTAGTTAATTTTTCTTTAGGATAAGCTGTAGCGACAATTACTACAGAAAACAGCATGACTAATAAACTTCTCATTCGTTATATAGTTAATTTTAAAGCAAATACAAATAGCTTTATTTTAAGACGAGCAAAGTTAATAAACTATTCAAAATGGCCGAGCAATTTTAAGAATATCTTATAAACAAAGAAAGCTAGAAATAGCTACAAGGAAGGAACAATAACCTTTTTTACATTAATGACAGTTTTGTCAAAGTCTGAGAAGTTCACATATCCCATTACAATAATTTCAATATTGGTATTATAGAAATTTTTAGGATAAACATCAGGTGGAATATTTAATTGGATAATACCGGTTTCATCCTCAAATTTAAACATGATACGGCTCATCTGCTGAATCAGATAACCACGAACCATAACCGGAATATTTAGTTTTTCAAAATTAATTGCACTACGGTCAACTTGCTCAACAGTACAATACCGAATTCTGCTCTCAACATGTTTAGACTGAGAGTATGAGGCAATACTAATAAAAAAAGTAAGTGTAAGAAAGACAAGTACCTTTGAGAATTTACTCATACAAAAATTGCAAATTGATGAATTGCAAAGATACACAGCTTTTTACAGAGAATAAAATGAAAAAACACAAAGATGTTAAATAATGAATAAAATGAAATAAGAAATTAACATTAAAAATCTGCAACTAAACTCCACTCAATCTGTGGATTCAATCCTAATTCTTTAGTCATTTCAGCAATAAACTCTTTTTCAGAACTCCGTCCTATCCAAGCTAAAGCATCATCCATATTCCTGAAAAATCTCACATTTTCATTTGATTTTAAACGAATAAAATGCTCAACATACACTTTCTGATTTTCAGTTGAGATTAATATTGCATTCTTATGCATGTCACCATATTTTATATTCTTCTCTTTCAAAAAATCACAAAATCCATCTACATTTATTAATAATGTATCAAAGAATGTGTCTCGATAATCTGATATAACATCATAAAAATAAGAAAATTCAGGATCTTTACTTTGAATCGTTTTTGTATTGGCAATACTATCAGGAAGCACGGTTCCTTTGAATACTTCAATTACTAAACTTCTATCCTTAAAAACAGCATAATCGCTGTAAAGTTTCTTTTCCATAGATTTTTCAGGTTGGTACCATGCAAATCTATAAAAAACTTAACAAATTTCCTACAAACCCCTATTTATAGTGTTAATTGCACAATTATATCTGACAGATTTGAAAACGAACCAAGTAATTCTTCTCTTTTTGCTAACTCAAAATCGTCAAAATCAAATCCCGGGGCCACAGTGCACCCAACAAGCGAATATGTATTATCATCAACAACTGTGGCTGCAAACCAATCACCGGCCTTTACTACAAACTGAGGTTGCTCACCATTTAAAATATCATTGCCTACAATCTGTGTAGCATATTCTCCATTAGGTGAAATTATATGCAAACAAATAGCTGAACCTTTATAATAATGCCAAATTTCATCTTGCTTTATTCTATGAAAAGCAGAAAATTTACCTGATGGTAATAAAAAATAGATTCCGGTAGCGTAATTTCGTTCTCCTTCGATAGCTACAGGAAGACTATCATTTTTAATTACACCTTCACTTCTGTAAATTTCTTTGAAATAACCACCTTCAGGATGAGGTTGTAAACCTAATTTTTCAACAATTTGCTCTGTCATAATCCTTTACATTATTTTAAACAAATAGAGACGCCCAAATTGAGCGTCTCTATTTTAATTATATAATCATTTATTAGATTAAATCTTCAGCACTACCATTCTCCATTTCACCTAGTAAAATTTCCATGATAGCAACTGCTGCTTTTGATACTGATGTACCAGGACCAAAGATTGCAGCAACACCAGCCTTATAAAGATAATCATAATCTTGCGCTGGAATTACACCACCAGCAATTACAATAATATCTTCACGACCAAGCTTTTGTAGCTCTTCAATCACCTGTGGCACTAAAGTTTTGTGACCTGCCGCAAGAGAAGAAACTCCCATTACATGCACATCATTTTCAACAGCTTGTTTTGCAGCTTCAGCTGGAGTTTGGAACAACGGCCCCATATCTACATCAAATCCACAATCAGCATAACCTGTTGCTACTACTTTTGCACCACGGTCGTGACCATCTTGACCCATTTTAGCAATCATGATACGAGGTTGACGACCATCAATTTTAGCGAACTCAGCTGTAAGATCACAAGCTTTTTGGAAATCCGCATCGTTTTTAGTTTCTGATGAATACACGCCTGATATAGTTCTAATAGTTGCTTTATAACGACCTGCGACAGCTTCGCAAGCATCTGAAATCTCACCTAAAGAAGCACGAACACGAGCAGCCTCAACAGCTAATTCAAGCAAGTTACCCTTACCTGTTTCAGCACATTTTGTAATCGCAGCTAAAGCAGCTTTTACTTCAGCTTCATTACGGTTAGCACGCAAATCTTTCAGACGATCGATTTGTTGTAAACGCACTGCTGTATTGTCTACTTCTAAGATGTCGATTGGATCTTCTTTTGCTAAGCGATATTTATTTACACCAACAATAGTTTGTGCTCCAGAGTCGATACGAGCTTGAGTACGAGCAGCTGCTTCCTCAATACGCATTTTAGGAA
Organism: Paludibacteraceae bacterium; assembly: GCA_963662245.2. Lineage (GTDB taxonomy): Bacteria > Bacteroidota > Bacteroidia > Bacteroidales > Paludibacteraceae > JAFGVL01. The sequence goes on from CAXXVQ010000002.1 coordinate 218,198, forward strand.
CACCTGTTTCAATCGCTGCTGCCATACCACCAAGTTCTTCTACTTCTTGAATCAATGCCCAAGCTTTATCAACAAGCTCTTGAGTTAATGATTCAACATAGTAAGAACCTGCCCATGGGTCAACTTCTTTACAGATATTTGTTTCTTCTTGAATATAAATTTGAGTATTACGAGCAATACGAGCAGAGAAATCTGTTGGCAACGCAATAGCCTCATCCAATGCATTTGTATGTAATGATTGAGTATGACCCAAAGCAGCACCCATTGCTTCAATTGCTGTGCGACCAACATTATTGAATGGATCTTGCTCAGTCAATGACCAACCTGAAGTTTGCGAGTGAGTACGCAATGCCAATGATTTAGGGTTTTTAGGATTAAATTGTTGAACAATTTTAGCCCATAATAAACGACCGGCACGCATTTTAGCAATCTCCATAAAGTGATTCATTCCGATTGCCCAGAAGAATGATAAACGAGGTGCAAATGCATCTATATCCATTCCTGCATTAACTCCGGCACGAAGATATTCTAAACCATCTGCTAATGTATATGCTAACTCAATATCTGCAGTTGCACCAGCTTCTTGCATGTGGTAACCGGAGATAGAGATTGAGTTAAACTTAGGCATTTTTTGAGATGTATATTCGAAGATATCTGCGATAATCTTCATAGAGAACTTAGGTGGGTAAATGTATGTGTTACGCACCATAAACTCTTTCAAAATATCATTTTGAATAGTACCGGCCATTTCATCCAACTTAGCTCCTTGCTCTAAACCAGCATTGATATAGAATGCCAAAATTGGAAGTACCGCACCATTCATTGTCATAGATACTGACATTTTATTCAATGGAATTCCATCAAATAACACTTTCATATCTTCAACTGAACAAATAGATACACCCGCTTTACCAACATCACCAACAACACGATCATGATCTGCATCATATCCACGGTGTGTAGCCAAGTCAAATGCTACAGAAAGACCTTTTTGACCTGAAGCTAAGTTACGACGATAAAATGCGTTAGACTCTTGAGCTGTAGAGAATCCTGCATACTGACGAATAGTCCAAGGACGCATTGCATACATCATTGAGTATGGACCTCTTAAAAACGGAGGTAATCCGGCAGCATAATTTAAATGTTCCATACCTGCCAAATCAGCTTTGGTATAGATTGGTTTCACTGCAATTTGCTCAGCAGTTAACCAGTTACTTTCAACTGATGGTGCAGGTGCTGCAGCTACATCAGCGATATTTATTTTTTTAAAATCTGGTTTCATTTTTTTAGATTCTTTTACCCCTAATCCCCTAAAGGGGACTTTTGAAAACATCTCACAGATGTAGATTTACCAAAGCCCCCTTTAGGGGGTTGGGGGTGTATTATTCTTATTTTACTAAAACTGAATTAAATGTTCTCAAAGTTTCAAGCACATTTGATTTCACATTAACGAAATATTCAATGCCTTGAGCTTTTAATTCATCCATGCAAGCTGGAGCTCCGGCAACAACAAAAATTTGTTTTCCACCGATAGCTTTATACGCTGCAGGAGCAAGTTCTGTATATTCATCATCACTTGAACAAAGCACGATGATATCAGCACCTGCCTTTTGAGCAGCTTCAACACCTTCTTCTACAGTTTTGAAACCTAAATTATCAATTACTTCATATCCTGCACAAGCAAAGAAGTTACAAGAGAACTGAGCACGAGCCAAACGGAATGCTAAATTACCAATAGTCAACATAAACGCTTTTGGCTTTTTAGAAGCTGATTCAGTTGCAAAACGAAGAGCTTCAAATTCTTCAGCAGCACGCAATGGTTTTAATGTCTCTATCTCAGATTGACAGTCACAACTTGCATCATCTTTCAATGTTACTTTTGCACCGGCAACCTCTGTAAAGTTAGGAAACTGGTTAGTTCCTAATAAGATTTCACGACGAGAAGAAACTGCTTTCATTCGAGATGCTGCTGTTTCTCTAATTTCTTTTTGAACACTACCGGCTTTAATCGCAGCATAGAAACCACCTTCATCTTCAACAGCTAAGAATAATTCCCAAGCTTTTTCTGCAACCTGTTTGGTAAGTGTTTCAATATAATATGAACCCGCACCTGGGTCAACTACTTTATCAAAGTTTGATTCTTCTTTCAACAATAATTGTTGGTTACGAGCAATACGCTCAGAGAATTCATCTGATGTTTTATAAGTTACATCATATGGTAAAACTGTCAATGAGTTAACGCCACCTAAAGAAGCACTCATAGCTTCAGTCTGTGTGCGAAGCATATTTACATTCGCATCAAAAATAGTTTTATTAAATAATGATGTTTCTGCGTGAGAATACATTTTAGCAGCTTCTTCATCTGCTTGGTAAGCATCAACTATTTTTGCCCATAATAAACGAGCTGCGCGGAATTTAGCAATTTCCATAAAATAGTTACCACCCACACCAAATTGGAATTTGATATTTTTAGCTGCTACTGATTTATCAATACCTGCTTCTGTAAGAAAAGAAAGATATTCATTACCCCAAGCTAAGGCATAACCTAATTCTTGAGCTACAAAAGCACCAGCATTACTGAATACACTAGCAGTTACTGTTACAACACGGAAGTTTGGTAATGCTGATGTAGCCTCAACAAGGGTTTTACCTATTGATGCAATTTCTTCTTTTGACATTTCTTTACCAATTTGCAACATGCGCAAAAATGGGTCAAAGCAAAGAGAACCAATAACTTTTTCTGAATCATAACCTTTGCTTTTGCAATAGTCAACAAATAAAGTTGTAAACTCAACAGCTGATTTTACAACTATGCGAAAGTTTAATTCTACACAATCAACTGCAATCCCGTCTAACAATGCAGCAAAGGTTTCAGCAGTAACTTCTTTTGTTTTAAACACAAAGCCTAAAGAATTAATCCCTTTATTAAGGATATCAAGAGCTTTTGCATTCGCATCTTTTGCGGATTCTACTAGTATATCCTGACGAACATACCATTCATTATCAGTTTTAGTTCCTCGTACATAAGGAAATTTACCTGGAGCGGATTCAGTAGTAGCTAAACCTGCAATATCTTCTTGACGATAAAAAGGTTGTACACTAAAGCCTTCATTAGTTTTCCATACGAGTTTTCTATCAAAGTCGGCTCCTTTTAAGTCGGCTGTGATTTTATCCATCCATTCCTGAGTAGAAATGGCTGGAAACTCAGCAAACAAATTCTGTTTATTTTCTGCCATAATATTAGTGTGGGTTAATTTTTTATGAAAGGCACAAATTTACAGTATTTAATTGAGTTCGAGACCTCATTAAAGAAATTTTTCATTATTTATTCGTTAAAAAAATACCCATCAAATCTTAAAAATAAAAATCCTATTGATATAATATCAACAGGATTTAATATTTGTACGCTGAATGAGACTCGAACTCACACGAGCTTGCGCTCACTACCCCCTCAAAGTAGCGTGTCTACCAATTCCACCACCAACGCATATACAAGATAATTACAACTAACTCATTCTATTTTTATAATCCTCGTAAACAAATTCACGAACTAATTTGAATTCATCATCGTTTGTCCAAATACCAATGGATGGATGAGAAACACCATTAAACATGGTTGTTTTCACCATGGTATAATGAATCATATCTAAAAACACAACTCTATCGCCCACTTGCAAGTCATTTTCAAAAGACCAGTCTCCATAGAAATCTCCAGACAAACAAGAATTACCGCCCATTCGATAAGCTGTTTTACCTTCTACAGCATCTGTAGCTCCAAGTATAGCCGGCTTATATGGCATCTCCAAGCAATCAGGCATATGACAAGCAAAAGAAACATCTAACATAGCTGTTGTAATTCCATGGTTAGACACAATATCCTGAACTGTTGAAACCAGTTCACCTGTTTGCCACACAAAAGCTGAACCTGGTTCTAAAATCACATGTAAGTGTGGATATTTTGCTTTAAAAGCTTTTAATACTGAAACCAAATGTTCTGTATCATATCCCTGACGAGTCATTAAATGCCCACCACCCATGTTAATCCATTTTATTTGAGAGAAAAACTTCCCAAATTTCTCTTCTACAGCTTTCAATGTATTTTCTAGATCATAAGAATAAGATTCACATAGTGTGTGAAAGTGTAGTCCTTCAATTCCTTCCGGCAGTTTATCACCCAACTCATCAGCAATTATTCCCAAACGAGAGCCAGGAGCACAGGGATTATATAAATCCGTTTCTACATCCGAAAATTCAGGATTCACACGCAAACCACATGAAACTTTTTTACTTGATATAAGTATTTGAGGATAAAAACGCTCGAACTGAGCTTTTGAATTAAAAGTAATGTGACTACTACAAGCCATAATTTGAGGAAACTCCTTTTCTGTATATACAGGAGCGTAAGTATGAGCTAAACTCCCCATCTCCTCATAAGCCAAACGAGCTTCAGCTAATGAACTAGCAGTAGTATATTTAAAATATTCTTTTATTATAGGGAAAGCACTCCACATGGCAAATGCCTTAAATGCCATGATGATTTCGACCTCTGCTTTTTCTTTAACCGATTTAATTAAAGATAGGTTTCGTCTTAGTCTTGTTTCATCCAACACAAAACAAGGTGACGGTAATTGACTGTAATCGATCATATTTTAATATTGACTAGATCTTGCTCTATTTTCTTCAAATCCCAGACGGATTCTTAAATTAATTGTATCCTCCGAACAAACCGGAAATCCATCTAAAGTTGCCGGCTCCCAAGCCGGCATCGAACTTACCGCTTTTACAATTTCATCATCCAAACATTTTGCAATAGGTGTATCTACTTTCACATCCCAAAGCTTACCATTTGTATCCACAATAAAAGTCACCATTATTCGACCTTGATAACTTTGATTACCACAACGCCAAAGGATATTTTTATAGATGAACTTAAACATTTCATCTTCACCCCCAACATACTCAGCTCTTTTCTCTATTTGACTATGCTTAAACACTCTCCAACAATCAGTTATTGAAGGCTTTTCAGCAAAAACAAAAATGGAGGTTAAATATAAAAATGATATAACAAGAACTTTCTTCATTTACAAGATGAGCTTATATATTATTTTGCTAAATGGAAACCAATTATTAGTGATGTTTTCATAATGACATTATACATACCATTTTTACCCGGAATCCAATCTTTCATCCCCTCAACCAAACGAACTGCTTCTGCATCGATACTTTTGCAGACACCTTTTTTAACTTCAATATTTTTCACAGCACCATCTGTATCTACAAAAAACACTAACTCTACATCACCTTCAAGCCCTTGAGCTTTGGCATCTTCAGGATAAATAAGATTACTATAAATATATTTACTCATTGCAGCTTTACCACCTTTATATGTGGGAGCTTTCTTCGCAGAAGTAAATCCTAGCTGTTCTGCTTTTTCGGCTTGTACTGCTGGCTCATTCACAAAACCTTGAGCTGAAACCGCCATCACAATACTAAAGAAAAAACAGGTCAAAAATGATTTAATCATAATATTCTTTTTTATCAATTATATAACTCTACACTAAACAGTAATAGTATATTGTATTTGCAAAGATAAGGGTTTATCATGGAATTTTAACTTTTGTCATTTAAAACAAAAAAGAGCGAATAACACATTCATCATCAGCTCTTTAAATTCATATTACTAAAACAATCATTAAAACAACTATTCTGAAATCCTAAATAAGATAGGAAGGGTATACTTCACCCGTACAGGTTCACCATCCATTTCTCCCGGCACCCATCTTGGCATTAATTTCACTACTCGAACAGCCTCCTTATCTAAATCTTTATCAACACCTTTCACTACTTCCACATCAGATACCGAGCCATCTCTTTCAACTACAAATTGCAAAATCACACGCCCTTGAACGCCTTTCTTCTTGGCTTTCTTCGGATAACTCATTTGATTTCCTAGAAACTCATACAGTCTTTGAACTCCACCTTCAAACTCTGGCGACTTTTGAACCTCTACATATACCACATCCTCGTCTTCATTTACATCTTGAGCAAACAACATCGGCGAAAACACCAACATTAACAAAAACAAAACATATTTTTTCATCATTCTTAAATTATTTAATATTTACGCAAATATAAAAGAATCCTAAGAAGAATTAACTTTACAGTCTAAAAAAAAGAGCGAATAACATATTAGTTATCCGCTCTTTAATATTTAGATTTTCATCTCTTACAATTCTAAATCACCATTGTGAATTTCATGCCAAGGTAAACCGTGCTTGTTAAGCATTTCCATAAATGGATCTGGGTTAAACTCTTCTACATTAAATACACCAGCTTTTTTCCAAATACCTTTCATAAACATCATTGCTCCAATCATAGCAGGTACACCCGTTGTGTAACTTACACCTTGAGCACCAGTTTCAGCATAAGCATCTTGGTGTTTACAGTTATTATATACATAATAAGTTACTTCCTTACCATCTTTAATTCCTTTAATACGACAACCAATAGAAGTCTCTCCGGTATAGTTTTCACCTAGTTCACCTGGATTAGGAAGAACTGCTTTTAAGAATTGAATTGGAACAATCTTAACTCCATTGTATTCCACTTCATCAATACGAGCCATTCCAATATTTTGAATAACACGCAAGTGAGTAAGATATTCTTGTCCAAATGTCATCCAGAAACGAGCTCTTTTTAATGTTGGGAAATTCTTCACCAACGACTCTAATTCTTCGTGGTAGATAACATATGACTCTTTTTCTCCAATATTAGGATAATTCAAGCCTTTATGAATTTCGTGAGGCTCAGTTTCAATCCACTGACCATTTTCATAATATTTACCGCGTTGGCTCACCTCACGGATATTGATTTCAGGATTAAAGTTTGTAGCAAATGCTTTTCCATGATCTCCGGCATTACAATCAACAATATCCAGATAATGCATTTCATCAAAATGGTGTTTTGCTGCATATGCTGTGTAAACACTTGTTACACCCGGATCAAAACCACAACCTAAAATCGCAGTCAATCCTGCTTCTTTAAATTTATCTTGATATGCCCATTGCCATGAGTATTCGAATTTAGCTTCGTCAACAGGTTCGTAATTTGCTGTATCCAAATAGTTAACACCACATTCCAAACAAGCATCCATGATAGTCAAATCTTGATAAGGCAATGCAACATTAATAACCAACTCAGGCTTTTCAGCATTAAACAGTTTCACTAACTCCGCAACACTATCAGCATCTACTCGAGCAGTTTTAATACTAACCCCGGTACGCTTTTTTACATCGGCAGCAATAGCATCGCATTTTGATACAGTACGGCTTGCTAAAACGATTTCAGAAAAAACATCCGGATTTTGAGCTACTTTATGAGCAACAACTGTTCCCACACCCCCAGCTCCAATAATTAATACTTTTCCCATTTTTATAATTAAAAGATTAAATAAGTAACCTTATATCAATACTGAACAAGATTAATTTACGGGGCAAAAATAATTCATTTTACATTATTATATATAGAGCGAGTATTAAAAAAGAGATATTTTTGCATTTCAATGCATAAAATAAATACCAACAACCATGACTGAACTTTCAAAAGAACAAGAACGCTTTATCTACAAAACTCATCAAAAAGCATGGAAATGCATTAAAGAATATGGGTTAATAGAAGAAGGAGATAAAATCCTTATTGGACTTTCCGGAGGCAAAGACTCTCTTGCTCTTACTGAAATACTTGGTGAACGAATGAAAATCTTTTACCCAAAGTTTAGTCTTGTTGCTGCACACATTACTGTATCTAATATTGAATATCAATCAGATTTAAATTATCTTGAGAGTTATATGGCTCAATACAACATCCCATTTATACATAAAACAACTAGCTTTGACCTAAGCACTGACAACAGGAAATCACCTTGTTTCCTATGCTCATGGAACAGACGCAAAACTCTTTTTGAAATAGCTAAAGAAAATAGCTGCAACAAAATTGCTCTTGGTCACCATCAAGATGACATACTTGAGACATTATTAATGAATATGACTTTTCAAGGAGCTATTGGCACCATGCCCCCAAAACTTAAAATGAATAAATTTGATATGACAATCATTAGACCTCTTGGGCTAAATACTGAGGCTGAAATGAAAGAATTATCAAGAATCAGAAACTTCCCACAACAAATCAAAAACTGTCCTTTTGAAAAGGACTCTCATCGATCTGACATCAAGTCTGTTTTAAAAGAATTAGAACAACTAAATCCTGAATTTAGGCATAGCCTTTGGAGCTCAATGAGCAATATCCAACAAGAATACCTGCCACATAAATGTAAATAAAATTTAAAAAATAGACATTTTTGTAGTTTTTGTAAACATCGGAATACCCATGAATAAAGAAATACAGTAAACATTATAGTATTTAAACACTATAAAATGTTTCGTATTTATAAATATATTAAATGAAATTTTATACTTTTGTATTGAACCAAACCAAAAATATATTAAAAAAATGAAAACTTCAAAAGAAGAAATCGTACAAGCTGCGACCAAACTATTTATTAGAAAAGGATTTCACGGGGTAAACTTAACTGACATCGAAGGTGCAGTAGGTATTACAAGAGGTGGATTATTTTACCACATTGATGGTAAAGAACACATCTATAGAGAATCACTTGCACGCTACATCATCTTAGTTGATGAAATCGAAGCTAAATTCAATGCGCTATCTACTGATTCATTAAGCAGTTTTATTGACCAATATGTTGCTTTACTAGACAAAACAGCATCTAACCTAAGCAAATTATTGGAACCAGCTTCTTACTTTGGATACTTTAGCTTCTTCTTATTAGCAGCTGATGACCAACCAGAACTAGTTAAGAAGTTTGACAAAATCAACGCTGACCAATTAAAATTGTGGCAAACAAATATTGCAAACGCAATTCAAAGCGGGGAAGTAAAATCAGATGTTGATGCTGAATCAACTGCACAACTGTTTAGAAATGCAACTTTTGGAATGTATTACAACAACAGCGTAAACGGTAAAGGATTACAAACTAAACAATTAAAGAAAATGGCTACACAACTTTATGATTTAATCAAAAAGTAAACAGCTAACTTTAGTTCAAACATTTAAACGAATAAACTTCGTTATTTTAGAAGAATCTCTATTTAGAGGTTCTTCTTTTTTTTACAAGTACCCCTCTCCTTTAGCAAAAAACATTTGTGAAACAGATAATAAATAGCCATTTTTAACCACATATTAGAGTTAGAAAAAAAGAAAAATTAACAAAAAAATATATCTTTGTAATATTATACAAAGAACCAAAACACAAATATAATATAGTATGAGAACACTAGAAACATCCTACTTAGGCTTAAAACTAAAAAACCCTATTATTATTGGCAGCTCTGGTTTAACAAACTCTGCTGATAAAATTGTAGAACTTGAAAAAGCTGGCGCAGGTGCAGTTGTTTTAAAATCTCTTTTTGAAGAACAAATAATGCTGAATAGCGACAAGCTTTTAGGACATAATGACTACACCGAAGCTTTTGACTACATTAAAAACTATGTTCACTCACATAACCTTACCGATTATCTTAATTTAATTAAAGAAACAAAAAGCAAATGCTCTATTCCGGTAATTGCAAGTATAAACTGTTATCAAAACGGAGACTGGGCTAGTTTTGCATCTCAAATTGAACAAGCTGGCGCAGATGCCATTGAACTAAATATCTTCTTATTAAATATAGATAAAAGTGTAACCAGCAATGAGTATGAGCAACATTATCTTGACATTGTAAAAGAAGTAAGAGATGCAGTTAAACTTCCTATAGCAGTTAAAATTGGACAACAATTTAGCAGCTTAGTAAATCTATCTGAAAGATTAATTGCTGCTGGAGCAAATAGCATTGTGTTATTCAATCGCTACTATCAACCGGACATTGACTTAAAAACACTTAAAGTTAAGCAAGGTGAAACATTCAGTACTCCTTCTGACTTCTCAAACACATTAAGATGGACAAGTATTGTTTCTGGACATGTTAAACATGCAAACATTGTATCAACTACAGGAATACATACATGGGAAAATGCAGTAAAAGCAATCTTAGCAGGCGCAGAAGCGGTTCAAATATGTAGTACCATTTATAAAAATGGAAATGGAATCATATCTGAAATCAACACTTGCATTGATAGCTGGATGGAACAAAATGGTTATTTAAATATCGGCGAGTTTAAAGGAAAACTTAATTCAGCTCATATTCCAGACAGAAATATCTATGAAAGATATCAATTCATGAAATATTATAGTCAAGATTCAAAATCGAACGGTGAAATCTACTATAACTAATAAAAAGAAAAGCTAAGAATTAATTCTTAGCTTTTCTTTTTTCTATTCTTTATTTCTTCATTTATAGACTTTGCTTTTTCGTAATCTTCTTGCCTTATAGCCTCATCTAACAACATATGCAATTGCTCTGCATTTAAATCACTTAAAGATTCTACGCTGAATAAATCTAACTGCTCTTGAATCTCATCTTCGACATTCTCAAAATCAGTTTGATCCAAATCATCACCTTCCTCATCTAATTCTTCATTTTCCATATCTTCTTCATCAAAAAAGACTCCAGTCTCTTCAAGTATCTCTTCCGTAGTTAAAATAGGACATTGAGATCTAACTGCTAAAGCAACAGCATCTGAGGTTCTAGAATCAATCTTCACAAATTCACCATCCTTATCTTTAAAAAGCAGCTCTGAATAAAAGACTTCATTCTCAAACTTATATATAGTAACACTTACTAACTTTATTGAATAGGAATCAATAAGAGATACAAAAATATCATGAGTTAGAGGTCTTGATGGAGTTAGATCTTGCAAATACAAGGCTATAGATTGTGCCTCGGCAGCACCGATAACAATTGGTATTCTTCTTGATCCATTCTCTTCACCAAGCACAAGTGCATAGGCTGATGATTGAGTTTGACTATATGTTAATCCAATAACATTAAGTTTAATATATCCGCTCATTTCAAATTCTTAAAATTGAAACAAATGTAAGGCTTTTTATATATAATTCATAACGCACACAAGAGCATTTAGGATAAAACAAAGCTTACAATTAACTGATGACAACTAAAAGTATTACATTTGCAGAAGTTTTTTGAACAATGAATTACAAAGAATTTACACAAGCAATCACCTCCATCATTTCTAAACCTAGAAACAAATGGGAAGAACTTCACACATCTACAAATAGTGGTGAAAATAATACGCTAAAGCTTCTATATTGGTTGATCAGCATCAATGCTATAGCTCAACTTGTAGGTGGACTTATATATGACAATACTCTATTTATCTCAATCATCATTAGAAGTATTGTTAGTGCTGCATCATTTTATAGCACCATATGGCTTGTATACTATATAACAAATGAAGCACTGACAAAGAAATTCGGTGTGAAGGTTGAGAAAGATAAGTTATTAAGTTACCTTATTTTTTCAAGCGTACTAAATATTTCTATATCATCAATTATTGCAATTATTCCAGGACTATTTTTCCTTGAAATATTAAATATATATACTTTATATATTGTGTGGGAAGGCGCAGTTATTATGACTAATATTGAAGAAAACAAAAGAAGTAATTTTGCTTTGCTATTAACCATCTGTCTTCTTGTTGCGCCATACATAATTTTTAAAATACTAACCATAGCTTTCCCTATAATAGCTAAGATCTAATTAAGCATGCACAAACCAAGCAATATTTCTATAAAAAATAAAAGAGCAAGTTTTGACTATGAATTAAGCGACATATTTACTGCAGGGCTACAACTTTATGGCACTGAGATTAAATCAATCCGAGCTGGAAAAGCTGGTTTAGTAGACTCTTATTGCTATTTTGACCATGATGAATTATGGATAAAAAACATGCATATTGCCGAATATAAGTTTGGCTCATACACAAACCATGATGTAAGAAGAGAAAGAAAGCTTTTATTAAATAAAAAAGAACTAAGAAAGCTTGAAAAAGCTACAAAAGAAACCGGATACACAATAATCCCGACAGTATTATTCATAAATGAGAAAGGCTTAGCTAAACTTGAAATTGCACTAGCTCGTGGTAAGAAAGACTATGACAAGAGAAATAGCTTAAAAGAAAAGGAAGACAAAAAGCAAATTGATAGGATGCTAAAAAACAAACTTTAAGATTTTCGAGAAAAAATTTATCAGCAAATACTAAACAAATTAACAAGAATAAAGACATTTATTTACTCAAAAAAAACTCCTACATCTTTCTAAATAAGATAATCCCAACAATTAACATTTGATGTTAAAAGCAAAAAGGTAAAAAAAATATTAACTTCTTTTAATATAAAACTTTCCATAGTCGGTAAACCTTTTTCGTTCTTTTGTGTTAATAGATATGTAACACTTTTCTATTTATTTTAAATGGAAAATTACTATCAAAATATTTATTAACATAACGCTACCAACCGCTATGTCAGAAAAAACATTAAAACCTTTAAACTTCAAGCATTCTGAAATATTTCTAGGATGCTACTTTACAGATTACCTCATTGAAAATTACAAAGATTATCTAAATGAGGATCTATCGAAACTAGCTGAAGAAATTGAACAACTGAGAATTAGCAATAACGAAGGTTCAGTTAACAGACAACTCTACATTCAGCTTAAAAACATTTTTCACATTATTGTAAGCGTTACTTCAGCAAATATTGAAGGCAATACTACTACAGTTTTTGAATACATGAAAACAAAGTGGAACAACAACCTATATGTACCACAAGCAATCAAAGAAATTCAAAACCTTGAAAAAGCTATTGCTTTTGTTGAAAACCAAATGCATAATAATCCAATCAACAAAGAATTCATATGTAAATTACATTCTATAATTGTTGATGGCTTACAACCTGCACCAGCTGGAAAAGGCGTTGCTAATCCAGGTGTATTCAGAACAAATAATCCAATATTTGAAAATCATAGCCACCTACCACCACACTGGGAAGAAGTAGAAGACTATATGGAAAAATTAATTGGGTTTATCAATCAAGAGCAAGATTCAAAATATGACTTACTAAGAGCCACTATCGCTCAACATAGATTAGTTTGGATCCACCCTTTTGAAGATGCTAATGGTAGACTTAGCCGACTTTTAACTTACGCTATGATATTAAAAGCAAGTCATGCTGATAAATCTGTTGTTAAAAGAAATCCAGCATTAGTCTTATGTTACCATGATTATTATTCGCATCTAGCACAAGCTGATAAAAATACAGACAAAGGACTTACTGCATGGATTGAGTTCATTTTTAATGGATTAAAAGATGAAGTAAATAAGTTAAATACATTAATGAACTACAGCTACATGAAGAACGAGATTCTTAAACCTGCTGTGGAAAAAGCATTAAACAAAAAACTTCTTACAGAAAAAGAAGCTGAGGTATTAAATGTTGCCATTGAAAAACAAGTCATCCAAGCTGCTGATGTTAAGAAGATTTATACAGAAAAGGCTGATGCTGAAATTTCTAGAGAAATCAAAAGAATGATTGACAAGAACCTTTTGGTTCAAGAATCTATTGGAACTAGAAAATATGTTGTTAAGTTAGACAAGAATTTCCTTCTTAGTGAAATTATTGACATTGCAAATGAACTTGACTTCTTATCTGTTTGTAAATAATAAACACATTTTTATACAACAAAAAATAGGTCTACAAATAATGTAGACCTATTTTTATTCTTAATATTCAATTTTACCATCAGTTCTTTTCCACTTTTCAAAAGCTTCATACGCTTCATCTGCCAAAACCTGTTTAGACTGCAACTTTCTTTTTGATTCCTCCAAGCTTAACTCTTCGTATATAAATGAATCATCAAAACCAATTCCTTTTGCATCATCTTTTGTGTTTCCATAATATAAATTATCAATATGGGCCCAATATATTGCACTTAAACACATAGGACATGGCTCACAAGAAGAATATATTTCACAACCAGACAAGTCAAATGTTTGCAACTCTTTTGCTGCAGCCCGAATTGCAACTATCTCGGCATGTGCAGTCGGATCATGCGAATCAGTAACTCTATTTACACCAGTGGCAACCACTACTCCATCTTTAACTACCACTGCACCAAATGGCCCTCCTCCGTTATCAATATTTGTTACAGATAACTTAATTGCCATTCGCATAAAACCCTCATTGTACGACATAACCAAACTATTTTTATAAGACAAATTTAAACAACAGAAACAACAATACAAAAAACTTAGAAATACATCTATCAACAAAAAAAATACAACTCATTTTAAACTTCATATTTTTTTAATATGTTTGCACAAAACAAACATTTTTGTGCAATAAAAAAATTTAACTTAGGTCAAATGTTTATAAACGCGATTGGACATTATTTACCATCAGAAAGAGTGGATAATGCATATTTTGAAAAAGTTAACGGATTATCTGACGAGTGGATTGTTTCTCGCACCGGTATTAAAACTCGCTCAAAAGCTAGTAAAGAAGAAAACAACCACACTATGGGGTTAAATGCAATAGAAAATGCATTACCACAATTACCCTATCCAATTGAAGAAGTCGATTTAATCATTCATGCTTCATATTCTCCTCTAGATACCGTTGCAACATTAGCACATATAGCTCAACAAAAATACTACATGGAAAATGCTAAGGCATTTTACATCTCATCAGCATGCTCTTCTTTTGTAAATGCTGTAGAAATTGTTCAAACATATTTTTCAGCAAATAAAGCAAGCAAAGCTCTTGTTATTGCATCTGAACACAATACAATATATAGCCATGAGAACTGTGAAAAATCGGGGCACTTATGGGGTGATGGAGCCGCAGCTGTTTTTATATCAAAAGAAAAGATTAAAGATAACGAAGCTCAAATCATTGATGTAGTTACTAGAGGATTAGGACACATTGGGAAAGGACCTGAAGGGGTATATTTACAACCTAAAGAAGCTGGTCTTGTTATGCCTGATGGAAGAGATGTTTTTCAAAATGCATGTGGAAACATGATTGAATCACTTAGCTCTGTCTTAAACAACAATGGTTTAAACATTTCTGATCTTAACTATATAATTCCACATCAAGCTAACCAAAGAATAGTTTCAAATATTTCCAGACAGCTTAAACTTGATTTGGGTATGTTTTTAGGAAATATTGAAGAGCTTGGCAATACCGGTAGTGCAAGTACCCCAATTGTTCTATCTCAAAACTGGAATAACATCAAGCAAAGTGACTTAGTTGGCATCACTGTTTTTGGTGGTGGCTATTCAAGCGGAGCACTATTGGTGCAAAAATAAATTATACACTTCTATATTTCATATAATCAATACCTTTCTCAATTTTTGGGAAAGGTATTTTTTTGACTACAACTTAAATTAGAATAATTCTAATTTAAGTTTCGTTTTTACAGTAAATCAAGGGAATAATTAGCATTTTATTGCTCATTTTCAACAACATTGTGCAAGCTAATGTTAAAATTTACTTTTCCCTAAAAAAAAGAGTAGACTGACTACAAGATATTTTGAGAATCTGTTAATTTTACAGCTCTTTAAGAAAAATCACTACTAAATATTGATTATTAGATGTTGATTCCGCTATGTTGATTTGAATGTGATTTTTAACTAAAAACAAAAATATTTAATTCACATTATATACTACAAAATATTTAACCATGAAACCAACACACATTGAACACATCGGTATTGCCGTAAAAAACCTTAATGACGCAATCTCTTACTATGAAACTGTTTTAGGCTTAAAATGTTATGCAATTGAAGAAGTTGCTGACCAAAAAGTAAAAACAGCATTCTTCATGGTTGGTCAAACAAAACTTGAATTATTAGAATCTACAGATCCTGAAGGACCAATTGGGAAGTTTATTGAGAAAAAAGGAGAAGGTATTCACCACCTTGCATTTGCAGTAGAAGGTTTAGCTGAGAAGTTAAACTTAGCAGCAGAAAAAGGAATCCAATTAATTGATAAAGCTCCAAGAAAAGGTGCCGAAGGCTTAAATATTGGATTCTTGCATCCTAAATCAACTTTTGGAGTGTTAACTGAACTTTGTGAAAATCCAAATAAATAAGATATAATATGGATGCAAACACAACTAAGCTAAAGGAACTTATTGAGTTAAGAGCTAAAGCTAAACTTGGTGGTGGCCAAAAAAGAATTGATGCACAACATGCAAAAGGGAAATACACTGCGCATGAAAGAATTGAAATGCTATTAGATGAAGGCAGCTTCGAAGAACTAGATATGTTTGTAACACACCGTTGCAATAACTTTGGATTAGAAAACGAAATATACTTAGGCGATGGAGTTGTTACTGGAAGTGGAACAATTGACGGAAGATTAGTTTATGTTTTCGCTCAAGACTTTACTGTATTTGGAGGATCATTATCTGAAACAATGGCTCAAAAAATTTGTAAAGTAATGGACTTGGCAATGAAAATGGGAGCTCCTGTTATTGGTATCAATGACTCAGGTGGCGCTAGAATCCAAGAAGGTGTAACTTCACTTGCAGGTTATGCAGAAATTTTCGAAAGAAACATCTTAGCTTCTGGTCTTGTGCCTCAAATCTCTGCAATCTTCGGTCCTTGTGCCGGTGGTGCGGTATACTCTCCTGCCCTTACTGATTTCATCATGATGACTGAGCAAAACAGTTATATGTTTGTAACCGGACCTAAGGTTGTAAAATCTGTAACCGGCGAAGTTATCTCTACTGAAGACTTAGGTGGTGCAAATGTTCACTCATCAAAATCCGGCGTATCACACTTTAGAGTTGAAAATGAAGAAGTTGGTATCAAAAAAATCAGATCATTACTATCATACTTACCTCAAAATAACTTAGAAGAAGCTCCTGTAGAAACATGTACTGATCCTATTGACAGACTAGATGATGAGTTAAATTCATTAATTCCTGAGAATCCAAATAAACCATATGACATGAAAGAGGTTATTGCTCGTCTTGTTGACTATGGTAAATTCTTAGAAGTACATGAAGACTATGCTAGAAACATCATTTGCGGTTTCGCTAGATTTAATGGAGTTTCTACCGGTATCGTTGCAAATCAACCAAACTATCTTGCTGGCGTATTAGATTGTAATTCATCTAGAAAAGCGGCTAGATTTGTTCGTTTCTGTGATGCATTCAACATTCCTGTATTAACACTAGTTGATGTTCCTGGTTTCCTTCCTGGCTCTGGTCAAGAATATGCCGGAATTATCAATGACGGTGCAAAATTAATGTTTGCATACGGTGAAGCTACTATTCCAAAAATCACAGTTACAATCAGAAAATCATATGGTGGAGCACACGATGTGATGAGCTGTAAACAACTTCGTGGTGACTTTAACTATGCTTGGCCAACTGCAGAAATCGCAGTAATGGGTGCATCTGGCGCTATCGAAGTATTAGAAGGACGCAACATTAAAGCAATTGAAGATCCAGAAGAAAAAGCAAAATACACAGCGAAAAAAGTTGACGAATACACTAAGAAATTTGCCAACCCATACCAAGCTGCAGCTTATGGATATATTGATGATGTAATTGAACCTAGAAATACTCGTTTCCGTATTATTCGTTCATTCCAAGCATTACAAACCAAGAAGGTTGTTAATCCATTGAAAAAACATTCAAACATTCCATTATAGTATAAATGCTTATGACACTATTAGATATTGACTGGTCAGAAACTTCTAGAGTAGTTATCTTGGGAATAGGCATGGTATTTATCATCCTTGTTCTCTTAATCTTTGTGATCAAGATTTTCGGGATGCTATTTGCACCAAAAGTACTTGTAAGAAAAAACACACAAAAAAGCACTACATCTGAACCAGAACTAAAAGAAGAAGAATATGTTGAAAGCCACTTAACTGCAGAATGTAGTGCGGCTATTGGGATGGCTCTTCACTTATACTATGAAGATGTACATGATCTTGAAAACACGATCGTAACAATTAAACGAGTGGAGAAAAGATATTCTCCTTGGAACTCTAAAATTTATGGATTAACAAACCTTGTAAGATAATCTAAAATGAAAAAATTTAAATTTATTATAAATGGCAGTTCTTATGAAGTTTCTGTACAAGAAACTTCTAAAGATGTTGCAGAAATAGAAGTTAATGGAACTTCTTTTACTGTTGAAATAGAGAAACCGGACAAGGACTCTCCGTTAATTATTAAAAAACCGGGAATTGTAGATCCAATTAAAGTTCCTGAAAAAACAACTAGTGAAGCTACAATCAAATCACCTCTTCCGGGAAGCATTTCTAAGATTTTAGTAAATGAAGGCCAAACTGTAAAAAGAGGAGATGTGCTTCTTACTATGGAATCTATGAAGATGGAGAATAACATCGTTGCTGAAGAAGACGGTATTGTTAAAAAACTTCATGTACAAGTCGGACAAACTGTAATGCAAGATGAACTTCTTTTAGATTTCGAAAGCTTTGTTGCTGCTACAGTTGAAGAAAGTGCAAAACTACCTACTCCTGAACCTAAAAAAGAGACTGCCCAAGCAGTAGTTGAACAACCAAAAGCAAAACCGACACCTGCAGGAAGCAATACAGTTAAATCACCTCTTCCTGGAACAGTGCTTTCAATTGCAATAAAAGTTGGACAATCAGTTAAAAAAGGAGACAAACTTCTAGCATTAGAATCTATGAAAATGGAAAATAATATTTTAGCTGAGAAAGACATTACTATCAAAGCAATCCATGTTTCTCAAGGACAAAGCGTTATGCAAGATGATCCATTAATTGATTTTGAATAACTAAAGTCTTTAAAAAACTATGATTAAGATGAGAAACAACATCAAACATATTATTTTCTTAGTTTCTGTTCTTTTTGTAGGCTTATCATTGTTTGCTTCTACTTCTGTTTCTCCTGAAATAAAACAAGAAACACAAACAACTACAATTCAAGCTTCTACACAAAATGCACAAACTGCTAATGCAAAGAAAAAAGATGTAACCATTATTGACAACTTCATCAACTTTGTTAAAACAACAGGGTTTGCAGCTGCAGATTGGAGAACATTAGTAATGATTGTAATCTCAAGTATACTTCTATACTTGGCTATTGAAAAAGGTTTTGAACCACTCCTACTCATGCCAATTGCTTTTGGTATGTTGCTAACTAACCTTCCTATATCAGGGTTATTTACTCCTGAATTATTTGCAGGAGGACATGTTCACTGGGGACATTTTGCAGATAAAGCCGGGCTCTTAGATTACCTTTACCTAGGAGTTAAGCTGGGAATATATCCTTGTATTATCTTTATTGGTGTCGGTGCTATGACAGACTTTGGGCCATTATTAGCTAACCCCAAAAGTTTACTACTTGGTGCTGCTGCGCAGATAGGAATCTTTGCCACATACATGGGAGCTATGGCTTTAGGATTCTCACCAACAGAAGCTGGCTCTATTGGAATAATAGGTGGAGCCGATGGGCCAACAGCAATCTTTATTACAACAAAACTTGCACCGCATTTATTAGGACCTATTGCTGTTGCAGCATATTCATATATGGCACTAGTACCGGTAATTCAACCTCCAATTATGCGCTTATTAACTACAAAAAAGGAAAGAGGAATTCGCATGAAACAGCTAAGAACTGTTTCTAAAAAGGAAAAAATTCTATTCCCTATTGTAGCTACAACTATAGTAGCATTGTTATTACCTCCAGCTACAACACTTGTAGGTTCTCTTATGCTTGGAAACCTAATGAGAGAAAGTGGCGTTGTAGAAAGACTTAGCAAGACCGTACAAAACGAGTTAATGAATATCACAACCATCTTCTTAGGAATTACAGTAGGTGCAACAGCAACTTCTGAAGCTTTCTTAAACACTCAAACATTAAGCATTCTTGCAATGGGTGTAATTGCTTTTGGAATGGGTTCTGCAGGTGGTGTTCTTTTAGCTAAATTCATGAACTTGTTCACTAAAGAAAAAATTAACCCACTTATTGGTTCTGCAGGTGTATCTGCTGTACCAATGGCAGCCCGTGTATCGCAAACAGTAGGTCAAGAAACTGACCCTGGCAACTTTTTATTGATGCATGCCATGGGACCAAATGTAGCCGGAGTAATCGGTTCCGCTGTAGCTGCTGGTATTTTATTAAGCATGTTTGGATAAAACCAAAGTCTACCATATTTTAGATACGCCTTTCATAATCTGAAAGGCGTATTTTTTTTTAACCAAAATACTAAACAATGAAACTAGAACATTTTGCCCTAAATGTAAGCGACCCTGTAGGAATGTCTAAATGGTATAAAGAAAACCTGGGAATGACAATCGTTCGTCAACAAACAGAAGCTCCATTCACTCATTTTATTGCAGACAATAGTGGACGCATTATGATAGAAATATACTGCAATCCAGCAGACGAAGTTCCAAACTACAAAAACATGGATCCGCTATTAGTACATCTTGCATTTGTATCAGAGAACCCAACAGCTGACAAACAAAAACTAATTACAGCTGGTGCTACAGAAGAATCTGACACTCCATTTGAAGATGGTACACATTTAGTAATGCTTAGAGACCCTTGGGGGTTATCAATACAACTTTGCAAAAGAGGAAAAGCAATGCTTCTTAACAAAGAACTATAAAAAGGGGATGTCCAAAAAGGTAGCAATACCTAGATTAGAATTCAATATTTGAAAATGGTTTGAGGTTGACCTCAAATAAAAACAATATAAAAGAGGCTATCCGATACTTTTTGGACAGCCTCTTTTATATATCTAATCAATAATATTAGTTTTCTAGTTTATGAACAATAAGTCCAGAACGAAGTTTGGGTTCAAACCAAGTTGTTTTAGGAGGCATAATATTTCCGCTGTCAGCGATAGCGATAAGCTGATCCATAGACACGGCATAAAGAGCTAAAGCAACTTTCATTTCGCCGCTATCAACACGCTTTTTAAGCTCACCTAAACCACGAATACCTCCAACAAAATCTACTCGTTTATCAGAACGAAGATCTTTAATTCCAAGAATCTCATCCAAGATTAAGTTAGAAGAAATTGTAACATCTAATACTCCAATAGGATCATTGTCATTATATGTTCCTTCTTTAGCTGTCAATGAGTACCATTTACCAGATAAATACATTGAGAAGTTATGTAGTTTGTTTGGTTTATAAATCTCAGCACCCATTTCTTGAACATCAAAGTTTCTAGAAACAGCTGCGATAAATTCTTCATCAGACAAACCATTTAAATCTTTTACCACACGGTTGTAATCAATGATACTCAATTGGTTATCAGGGAAACAAACCGCCAAGAAATAGTTATATTCTTCATCACCTTTGTGATTTGGATTTTGTTTGCGTTTCTCATCTCCTACCAATGCTGCTGCTGCACTTCTGTGGTGGCCATCAGCAATATACAATGATGGAATATCTGCAAATAATTCTGTGATGCGTTTAATTGTAGCCTCATCATCAATCACCCAAAAGTGGTGACCAAAACCATCAGGAGCAACGAAATCATATACTGCTTCTCCAGCTACAGTTTTAGCCACAATAGCATCTAACTCATCTTGGTGAGGATAAGCAAAGAACACAGGTTCTACATTGGCATTATTAATACGCACATGAATCATTCTGTCTTCTTCTTTATCACGACGGGTTAACTCATGCTTTTTGATATTCCCTTTCATGTAATCTTCCACATTAGCACAAAGCACCATACCATATTGTGTTCTGCCATTCATGGTTTGAGCATACACATAATAGTTTTCTTTCTCGTCTTGTTTCAACCAACCTTGAGCTTGGAAATTTCTGAAATTTTCAACGGCTTTGTCATACACTTCTTGAGAGTGCTCATCTGTACCGGCAGGGAAATCAATTTCAGGTTTGATAATATGGTAAAGTGATTTTTCATTTCCTTCAGCCTCTACTCTAGCCTCTTCTGAGTTAAGTACATCATAAGGTCTTGAAGCAACTTGTTCTACTAATTCTTGTGGCGGTCTTAGACCTTTAAATGGTTTTACAATAGCCATATTTGTAGTTTTTGATTTTTCTGTTAGTATTCTATAAAAAAAGAATTGACTACTGTTCAAGAACAATAGTCAATTACATTATATAAATAATCTTATTTATTTACTCTGAATTTTTCGTTTCCTGTTTGGAAGAAATCAGCGATTTGTTTAGCCGCAGCTAAACCAGCATTGATGTTTGCTTCAGCTGTTTGAGCTCCCATTTTCTTAGGAGTTGCAAAGAATCTGTTCGAAAACTTCTCTTTTAACTCAGCTGAATTTGATGGTGCAATATCACTCATATATTTAAAGTCTGCACGGTCAGTCATCAATTTAGCTAAATCAGCCTCGTGAATTACTTCTTTACGAGCTGTATTTACAAGCATTGCCCCTTTAGGCATTAAGTTTAACAAATCGTAGTTGATTGACTCTTTAGTTTCTGCAGTTGCAGGAATATGTAAAGAAACAACATCACATGTTTTGTATAACTCAGTAACGGAGTTTAATGCTACAACACCGTCAGCCTCGATAACATCAGCACGACAGTATGCATCATAAGCATATACATGCATTCCAAAACCTTTAGCAATACGCGCTACATTACGACCTACATTACCATAAGCATGGATACCAATTTTCTTTCCTAACAACTCAGTACCTGAAGTACCATCATACATGTTACGAACAGCATATACCATCATACCAAGAGCAAGCTCAGCTACAGCATTTGCATTTTGACCCGGAGTATTCATAACACATACACCTGCTGCTGTTGCAGCTTCTAGATCAACATTGTCATAACCGGCACCGGCACGCACAACGATTTTCAATTCTTTTGCAGCAGAAATAACTTCTGCATCTATAATATCACTTCTAATGATGATTGCATTTGCATCAGCAACAGCATCTAATAGTTGTTTTTTTTCTGTGTATTTTTCTAAAAGGCTTAGTTCATATCCTGCACCTTCTACTACTTCACGAATACCGTCAACTGCAGCTTTCGCAAATGGTTTGTCTGTAGCAATTAATACTTTCATATTCAAATTTTTGATGGAGTTATTATTCTTTGAATGATAAGATTAAATCTCACCTTGTTTTAACGGAAGGCAAATATACAAAAAAGATTTCCTTCATAAATGCAAAAAAAAGAAAAAGGACACAACGGCAATCGATGTGTCCTTATATATTTGATAAACAATTTTTTAGTGAGATTTTTCAAACTCATTCATGCAATCAATTAAAGCTTGAATGCTTTCTTTTGGCATTGCATTGTAGGTAGAAGCACGGAAACCACCAACTGAACGGTGACCTTTAATTCCGATCATTCCTTTTGATGCTGCAAATGCTCCAAAATCAGCTTCTAACTCTTTGTACTCATCTTTCATTACGAAACAGATATTCATTAATGAACGATCTTCAACAGCTGCTGTTCCTGTAAAGATTTTGCTGCTATCAATTGCGTCATACAACATACCAGCTTTTTCAATGTTAATTTTCTCCATAGCTGACAAACCACCAAGATCTTTTAACCATTTAAGAGTTTGTAACGCTGCGTAAATAGGAACTACTGGAGGTGTATTAAACATTGAACCATCTTTCACATGTGTACGGTAGTCCAACATAGTTGGGATTTGACGAGAAACTTTTCCTAAAGCATCTTCTTTTACAATAGCAAAAGTCAAACCTGCAGGAGCTAAATTCTTTTGTGCACCACCATAAATGATATCATATTTAGATACATCTACTGGACGAGAGAAAATATCAGATGACATATCAGCTACCATTCTAACTGGAGAATCTAATTCTTTTCTAATTTCAGTTCCGTAAATAGTATTATTTGTTGTGATATGGAAATAATCTACATCAGTAGGGATTGTGTAATCTTTAGGAACGAAAGTATAGTTAGCATCTTTAGATGAAGCAACTTCAATAACTTCACCAAATAATTTAGCTTCTTTCATTGCTTTATTAGCCCAAGCACCTGTATTTAAATATGCTGCTTTTTTCTCTAATAAGTTAAATGGAACCATGCAAAATTGCAAACTGGCACCACCACCTAAAAATAGCACTTTGTAACCATCAGGAATATCTAATAACTCTTTGAATAACGCTTCAGCTTCATCAACGATAGGTTGAAAATCTTTTGCACGATGACTGATTTCCATAATAGAAAGACCACTACCTTGAAAATCTAAAATAGCTTTAGCTGTATTTTCAATTGTAAACTGAGGCAAAATAGATGGCCCTGCGTTAAAATTGTGCTTTTTCATATAAAATAAATTTGATTTTTTATAAAAAACAATTGTTTGTAATATACTTGAATTAAAAAATCTCTAAACCTCTTAATCATATAGATATCAGCGTTTATCTGAAATTTTGGAAGTGCAAAGTTAATGCTTTGTTTATTTACAGCAATAAATTCATATGCTTTTTTACTACGGCAAATGAATTATTTATCAACAAGCATAACTACTGATAACCAGCAAAATAAAATAAGCTCACTTAAATAAGCAAACCTGTTTTAACATTATATTTTAATTGATAGAGAATAAATTACACCATCAACTTTTTATATCTAATTCTTTTCGGTGTTACATCCCCCATTCTCATTTTCTTATTCTCCTCATACTCCGTATATGAACCTTCAAAGAAAATTACCTGAGAATCACCTTCAAATGCAAGAATATGCGTACAAATGCGATTCAAGAACCAACGGTCGTGAGAAATCACCACTGCACATCCGGCAAAATTCTCCAATCCTTCTTCCAAAGCTCGTAGAGTATTCACATCAATATCGTTGGTTGGCTCATCCAGCAGCAGTACATTTGCTTCAGATTTTAAGGTCATTGCCAGATGCAGGCGATTACGCTCACCACCCGATAAGATTCCACATTTTTTTTCCTGATCAGAACCCGCAAAGTTAAACTTCGAGATATAGGCTCTTGAGTTAATCTCTTTTCCTCCCACACGAATAAACTCAGTGCCATTTGAAAGAACTTGATAAACAGATTTTTCAGGATCAATATCTTTATGTGTTTGATCAGCATAACCCAATACGACAGTTTCACCTACATCAAAAGTTCCATTATCCGGCGTTTCCAAGCCCATAATTAACTTAAACAAGGTTGTTTTACCTGCACCATTCGGTCCAATTACACCAACAATACCATTTGGAGGCAAAACAAAATCCAAATTATCAAACAACACCTTCTCACCAAAAGCCTTACTCATTCCTTGCACCTCAATCACCTTATTTCCTAAACGAGGTCCATTCGGTATAAACAGCTCTAATTTATCTTCACGCGTCTTTTCATCCTCATTCAACAATTTATCATAAGCTCCCAAACGAGCTTTACTTTTTGCATGACGGGCTTTTGGAGACATACGCACCCATTCCAACTCACGCTCAAGAGTCTTTCTACGCTTACTTGCTTGCTTTTCCTCTTGTTCCATGCGTTTTGTTTTTTGCTCAAGCCATGAACTATAATTCCCTTTCCATGGAATACCTTCACCACGGTCAAGTTCAAGAATCCAACCTGCTACATTATCTAAAAAATAACGGTCGTGAGTAATTGCAATTACAGTTCCCGCATATTGTTGAAGATGCTGCTCTAACCATTCTACTGACTCAGCATCCAAGTGGTTGGTAGGCTCATCAAGCAATAAAACATCAGGCTGCTGCAACAACAAACGGCATAACGCCACACGACGACGCTCTCCTCCTGATAAGTTCTTGACTAAAGCATCTTCGTCCGGACAACGCAAAGCATCCATTGCACGCTCAAGCTTGTTATCAATACTCCAAGCATCCAGTCTATCCAACATATCTTGCAACTCACCTTGACGAGCAATTAATTTATCAAAATCAGCATCCGGGTCAGCAAACTTCTCATTCACTTCTTCAAACTCTTTTAAGGCATTCATAACTTCAGCAACACCTTCTTGCACCACTTCTTTCACAGTTTTATTTTCATCCAAGTGAGGTTCTTGCTCAAGATATCCCACCGAATAACCCGGAGAAAAAACCACTTCACCAGTATATGATTTTTCAACACCGGCAATAATTTTCATCAAAGTTGATTTACCGGAACCATTTAAACCAATAATACCAATTTTAGCTCCATAGAAAAAAGAAAGATAGATATCCTTAAGGATAGTTCGTTGAGGTGGAATAACTTTACTAACACCCACCATCGAAAAAATAATTTTCTTATCGTCTGACATATATTTCTACTTTAAAAAATTAAAGACTGCAAAATTAATAGAAAAAACTAAAATCCGATTCTAATTTACACTCTCACAAACAAAAAGCTCAACATCATAATTGGCACACAAGGCATCAAAAGCAAGATTTTTATTTCTATTAAATTATCTAAAAATCAACAAGATTATGATAACTTTTTTATCTTTGCCATTCAAAACTATAATAATCTAACGACAAAAAACACATAATTAAACAATGAAAACTAGATTCTTTATCTTCGCATTATGCATTACAGCAATCTTATCTTCATGTAATGATGAAACTGAAACAAAAACAGTAAACTCTGATCCGGATAGCTACTTTCCTCTTGCGCTAAATAATATTTGGGCATACAAAGAAGCTGGTGTGGACAATACTGTGACTGAAAAATTTAACATCATGGTTACTGGCCAAGAAACTAAAAACGGCCAAACTTATTACACAATTGAAAACGCAAGATATTACACAACTCGATATTTGAGAAAAACTGCTAACGGTGAAATCATGGAATTACTAAGAGATTCTGTTGAAACTATGATTATCCCTGCTACAGTAGTTATAGATTCTACTTGGTACTCTCCGGACAGTCTTGAATACAGAACAATTTCTTCTCTTAATGCAGTAGTCAATGCATATGATGAACTTTTAGAAATAGTTACTTATGATGCAGAAACTGGAGACAGAATTGAGACAAACAAATACCGTATGGGAGTTGGATACATCCAAGCGACTGACAAAGTTAATAATCAAATTTTAACCATATACTCTTACGAATTAAAGTAATCCCTACCTATATGATTTATTTAAGGCTATTGCAATGCAATAGCCTTTTTTATTTCCAAATCAGCATCAAACGAAACATCCACAAAAAATATTTGTTTTTTTTACAAATGTTAGCTTGCTGAAAACTAAGAACAAAGAGCACTCCAACTAAAAAAAGAAAGAAAAAAGAAAGCTTGAAATTTGCATTATTAAAAATTCCCTGTATCTTTGCAACCGCTTTTGAGAAAAGCATGTAATGATTCAGTAGCTCAGCTGGTAGAGCACATCACTTTTAATGATGGGGTCCTGGGTTCGAGCCCCAGCTGAATCACTTTTTTCTCAAAATGCCCAATAAGGAGATTCAGTAGCTCAGCTGGTAGAGCACATCACTTTTAATGATGGGGTCCTGGGTTCGAGCCCCAGCTGAATCACTAAACAAAAGAGTTGCAGAAATGTGACTCTTTTTTTGTTTCTACACCTCCTCTATTGAGTATTGTCATTATTCTCTCATCTTTGCTCTTTGTTCTATCCCTTTTGCTCATAAAATCTTATTTCTTATATTTGATACATGAACAACATCCCTGAAAGCATACAGCAAGAGATTGAGCAATCATTAGAGTGCGAAATAACTAAAACGGAAGTTCTATATGGCGGCGACATCAATCACAGCGTAAAGATTTACACGCCTACATGCAAAGTCACAAATGCGCCGTATGGCTTGCGCAAATTCTCAGTAAAATCAGCTGCAATCACGGTAGATTCACAACAACCCAGAGTTTCACCAATAGTCTCTCGTGCAATTTTTAAAAGCGTGCTTCTCTCTGCCTTGGTCAACAACTCATTTTGAGTAACTTTTTCCGACACGGCAATTGCACAATAACCAACCACACGAGCTTTCTCGCCATAGATAGAATCCCCGGAGTTAGCATAAGACACTTGCTTGTAACTGTAATTTTTATCTTGGGTAATATTTAGCAAAGTAAGCACCGAAGTCCAAGCACAAAGGTCAGTTTGCTCACCAGCTGCCGGATGTACTTTATGCTCTCTACGCACAGCTAGCAGAGCCTCAACCGAGTTTTCCAAAATAGCATCCGTAGTTTCCTTATCTACGCGTGTAGCATCCTCATATGAAGGATAATGCGAGAAATCAGAACTTATCACAAATAAATTATGCTCATTAAAATACGGAGCTAAAAGCGCTGCAAAGTCAGCTATTTTAGTTAAATCATGCGTACACACAATTAAGGGCACAATTTTACAAGTCGGTGCCAACCAATATTGAATAAAGGGCAACTGCACCTCAATGCTATGCTCTGGCGCATCAGCTTCAGGATTATAGTGAATATAATCAGCTTGCTCAGCCAAAGCCGTGGTAAGCTCAGCATTTACAGTCACATCGCCCAAGGGAGTAGTATAATTACCGGAAAGAAAAGTAGAAACAGTATCATCTAGCACATAATGACTAGACGCAATCACAAACACATTATCAAAATGCGTGTGCTGCCGAACTTGCTTAAAAGCAGCGGCGGCCACCTTAACCCGAAAACACATAAGCTGCATGCGAAACCACGATAGCTCGCACATGCTCCGTTTGCTCTGCCGTGGCCTCTGCAAACAGCTCTTGCAACTCAGCCAACAAAGCAGTTTCACTGCCCGGATAAAATCCACCGGCAACTGTGGGTCTTCTATCCATTATCTTCGTTTTTTAGTTAAAAT
>CAXXVQ010000003.1:0-82284 GCA_963662245.2 Paludibacteraceae bacterium
CTGAAACAGTTGTACTGCCTCATACTTATTGCTTTCCTCCTCAATCAATCGGAAGTTAGCAGCATATTGCTTTTTGTCTTTCAGGCAGATTTCGTGAGAACACAGCCATTGGTTCGGCTTGCGTTCTTCATTTTTATATTGAGCAAAATCAGTTACAAAAGCCGTTTGCTTGATATCAGTAATACTTTTAAAATCTTCTCCTTTTCCTAGTCGAACAAGCAATTCACGCAAGGGCTTCTCTCCCATTCCATAAATTAACAAATCAGCTTTTGAATCTATTAAAATGGAAGGCATCAACTTATCTGACCAATAATCGTAATGCGTAAAACGACGCAAAGAAGCTTCAATACCTCCAATTACCAAAGGCACATCAGGGTACAGTTCTTTTAAAATTTTGGCGTAAGTGATGGTAGTATAATCAGGTCGAAGTTTTGCCTGACCATTCGGAGAATAGGCGTCGTCGGAACGAAGGCGTTTATTAGCAGTATAGTGATTTACCATACTATCCATACAGCCTGCAGTAATAGCAAAAAATAAGCGTGGACGACCAAATTTCTTAAAATCACGAAAATCACCATGCCAGTCAGGCTGAGGTACAATAGCTACTCGGAAACCTTCAGCTTCGACAACACGACCAATTACAGCCGTACCAAACGAAGGATGATCAACATAAGCATCACCGGAGAAAAGAACGACATCAACCTCATCCCAGCCTCGTATCTTAGCCTCTTTCATGGTTGTTGGCAACCAGTCTGACAGTTTTAATTCTTGCATGTTGCAAAGATACGGAAAATGAGAAACACTTAGAACTAATCAACTATTATTAGCTTTTTATAGTTAATTCCATCAGCGTTTAACCATAATACATATGTTCCTTGTGACAAGTAATTTTTTATTGGAACAATGATTTTACCATCATTAGAAACAGACAAAACTTCTGATTGCAAAAGGGTTCCATCCATCATGTAAATAGTTACTCGAGCTGAAGATAGGTCTACAAATGAAGCAGATTCTAAAGTTAATGATTCTGCAACCGGCATAGGATACATTAAAATTTCACTATTTGCTTTATCATCTTCTTCTATTGATAGAGTTAATGAGAAAGTTCCAAAATCACCACCACTTCCACCATCTACTTGAATCCAATATTTTGATTTCCAATCCACCGAAGCGGTTATCCTAGAATCAGTACTATAAGACGACACATTATCATTAGCAGCAATATACTGATATTCACCATTTAAAATAGAATCCGGAGAGCCTGCCTTGTATAATGCAAGTTGGGTATCAAACTGACCGCTAGTTTTTATAGTTAGGTCACCATTGCTTGGTGCCACAAAATAAAACCAAACAGAATTATTGAGCTCTATTCCATTACCTTCATCACACCATCCTCGTTGAGAAGTACATCCTATTGTAGTTGGTTTTGGTTCATTTTCTTCTACCACAGCACAATTATTTGAAAACACCCCATTATAACCTAAACTCAATGGAAGAGCAGTTTCAACATTATCATAATCAGAAGAAGATAAAGCTATTGAGAATTGTAGCGTATCGACACAAGTTCCTTGCGTTCCGATCACTAATCCAGAAACAGAACTAACCGAGTCTCTACTAACTCCATCTCTTTTTTGGATTATTACTTTTGAAGCATTACTCAAAGTATCTGATATATAAAAACTTAAACTACTAAAACTATCCAAAGTCCATATATAATCAGAAGCATTACTAGCAACGAGAATAATTGAATCTGATGATGGATAACACGAATTCTCAATATTTGACTGATAATCAATACTCAAAACATTACCTATCGTAATATAATCTGTATAAGTTATTGAATCTTTCCCTGATGAATTTTCTACAACTAATGTCACATTATAACTTCCATTATTATCAAAACTCACAATCGGATTTTTAGATGAAGCTGAAGTTCCATCTAAATAAGTTACAGTAGATGGACTAAATGACCATTCCCACAAACTCACATCAAATGCAGATAAATCAGTAAAAGAAACAGCTGTAGTTGGACAAACTGAAGTGCGATCAGCTACAAATGCAACATCAGGAGCATTATCCGAAGGATAATAACCATCTATAAAAGTAGTATCAGAGCCAAAACACAAATAATTTTTTATTGAAGAATAATCAGAATGACTCCATGAATAGCTAAGCTTTCCATAATAACAATCGGTATCACCACTACCATGCAACTGCCCGATGATTCGTCTATCAGTATTAAACAATGGCGAACCGGAGGACCCACCCGCAATTACTCCTTCATCAAAAACAACTAACCAATGGGTATTGATAGGAGAATTAACACCAACATCCCACGATAAAATATAATGATAAGTAGAGATGGCATCATCATCAAACGAAATCTTTTTAAGCAGACCTTCGGGATGATGAATACAAGTGGAAGAATCAGAAGTTTGTGACAAATCCCAACCTGCATAATATGGTTGATAACTGCTTGGCGGAGTAGAATTAAATCTTAACAGAGTAAAATCCGTTGCTTCTCCCATAGCTTTTATACTAGCTCCACTCAGAGTTTTATATTGCTTTTCGGCTCCTCCACATTTTTTCGTTTCATAGTTAAAATATGCAGTCACGGTTGATGCTACAGTAGCTGAGCCAACACAGTGATTTGCAGTCAAAAAATAGGGAGTTCCATCATTATTTAGATTATTAATTAATGAACCACTACAGATATAACTATCCACTCCTTCAGTAAAAGTATACTTACAAACAGCATGCTTTTCCTTTTCCCAATAAATTCCACGAGAACAGTTTACATCAACATAATCTGCACTACTTGCATCTAATGACATCATCTCAAACAAATCCCTGTACGCTTGTGTTACTTGTGATAAAATAATGCTACCGGAAAACTCTGTTTCTGTTGGTTCAAAATATTCAATGGTCAACCGATTTCCCGGAAAATCGGCAATAACAAATGTGCTATCATCCGTCATATTATCCTTGTTAAAGGAGCCGTAAATAGTAGAA
This sequence comes from Paludibacteraceae bacterium, assembly GCA_963662245.2. Classification (GTDB taxonomy): domain Bacteria; phylum Bacteroidota; class Bacteroidia; order Bacteroidales; family Paludibacteraceae; genus JAFGVL01. The sequence goes on from CAXXVQ010000003.1 coordinate 3,013, forward strand.
TAATCAGAATTGTACAAAAATAATTTTGCGCCACTTGGAACAACATATTTACTAAAAAGCAGCTTTAAGGATTTTGCACTATCAGCTACAATGGTATAACGCCAGATGTAACCAGAATCAACTTTCGTTTTCACTCCTGAAAGTTTCAAATCGACATCAACACTATCCACTATTCCATAACGATAAGTAATTCCCAATTCAGAATCTTCAGTCTTAAGCTCATCCACATTAATTTGAGATAACTCTGACTTTGGTATTTGAACAGCACTGCGCAATCCAATATTTGAATACGAGGAGGGGAAACCTCCTTGTGAGATTTGAGCATGCACAACAAAAGGGAAAACACACATTAGAAATGTGATTGCAATGCTTTTGGAAAATCTTTGAAACCCTCTATTCATTGTAAATATTTAGCGTTACATAAAGCTAGCTTAAACCTTAATATTTATTACCTAAAATAGACAAACACTAAAAATCTATAGCTAAAATCATAAATTCTGTATATCACAGTTTATCTGACAAAAACCAACTTATCTTCGGCACTCAATTGTGGCGAATACCAATACCCCTCTTCATTAAATCCTTGCAGAAGTTCCGGATCTTCAATTTGGTTCTGAACGATAAAACGCGCCATCATACCACGGGCTTTCTTAGTGTACACCACTATGGTTTTTAGTTTATCGTTCTTGGTTTCATAGAATTCTACATCTATAACTTGCGCATTCAACTTCGCTTTGTTTACCAACTTAAAATACTCTCCCGAGGCAAGATTTACCAACACTTTTGGGTTACCTGACTTTTCCAAAGCTTCATTCAGTTTCTCAGTAATCACATCACCCCAAAACTTATATAAATTAGACGCTTTACCCACAGCAAGTTTTGAGCCAATTTCCAACCTATAAGGCTGCATCAAATCCAAAGGACGCAATACTCCGTATACTCCTGATAGGATGCGCAAATGATCTTGGATATATGCAAAATCGGCTTGACTTAGCGTTTTTGCATCCAAACCATTATACACTTCCCCATTAAAAGTAAGGATAGCTTGTTTGGCATTTTCAGTTGTAAATGGCAAGCTCCAATTATAAAAACGGTCGAAATTAGTTTTGGCAATATTGTGATTCACTTTAGACAAATCCATCAAGTCCTCAATACTCAACTCACGAGCTCGGTCAATTACTATCTGGGATTTATCCAAACAGTCAGGAATGGTGTATTCTGAAACCAATTCTTGTGGCTTAGTATTTAATATCTTGGCTGGGGAAATTATTATTAACATGAGAATTAGCGATTAACGGTTAGCGATTAACAAAGATAAGAAAGGATATTGAAATATAGTTTTATGTGTTGACACATAAAACTATATTTGTGGATAGAAATAGTCATAAAACTTTACAAGACAAATAACATATCTGCTATTTCTTCGCTACCTCACGAACAATGTCATTAAGTTAAGAAGTTGACGGGCTGTAAGCCCAATCTATTTTAGCCCAAGGCAAAGTAAAACGACGCCTTGGGTAAGTTATACTTTTTTGTATTTTACGCCCTGAATTGAAAATCAGCGTTAGCTAAAGGGCAATTTAATATATTTAACCTGTCCTTACAGGACGCAAATATCAATTCATTCATCAACCCAAGGCGTTGCCTTGGGCTAGATTAAATTAGCCTTTCAGGCTAAAATACCCTTAACTTAATGACATTGACCTCACGAATGCCTTCGTGGGGTAAATACCTAAGCACTACTCTTACTTTTGCAAGACTCTGCCCAACAGTGATGTCGGTGGAGCAAGATTTGCCATCAAAATGCATAAACGAGATGTCGGAGAAGGAATACGAGGGTCAGATTGGACAAACTTGATAACGCTGAAAGAAAAACAGGGCTCAGATTGCTTCCCGATGATTACTGTGACCAAATCTGGAGGTCATTTTCCGCCACAGTGATACCGATGGAGTAAAACGAGGTTCAGATTACTTCACTGGGATCACGGTGAAACACAACTTATCCTCTCACACTAATATCCATCAACTTAGCATGCTCAAGGATTTCAATATTTTTCCCATCCAGCTTGATGATGCCTTCTTTTTCAAATTCCTTTAGGAACTTAATGGCACTTTCGGTCGCAATGGAAGCAAAGTCTGCAAGATCATGGCGAGTAAGATATTGAAATGGCGTTTCCTGCGCAAACTCCTCTGCACCTATATACAACAAGGCTGAAGCCAGCTTTCCGCGCATTTGTTTATAAGAAAGGTTTTTGATAATCTCTAACAACTGATTCTCTGTCTGCATATTTTTAGAAGTAATACGAAGAGCAAATTCAGTATTGCGCAGAAGCAATTCCTTCAAGGCATTTTTATCTATCATACAGATATCACAATCTGTCAAAGCTATAGAAGAATAAGTATATACCGTTTCGTCAAACACAGAAGAAAAAGCCATATAATCACCTGCCTTAACTAAACGAAGATTAATTTGCTTATCTGGTCCGGTTTGCAAATAGATTTTTGCCAAACCACGCACTACATATAGCACATACGGCGCAAAAGCACCTTGCTTGCAGATAGTCTCACCGGCAAGATAAGATACCTTTCGTTTTTTATCTGCCAAGAAAACTTGTTCCTCCTCCGGCAATTGCAAGAAACATGCTTGATCAGTTCTTGTGGAAATATCTTCTTTCATTATTATTCTGTTTGTGGAAATACAAATGTACAAAATCTGTTGTTAAAAGAGCTTTACGCAAGGCAGCTAACTTATGTCAGTTTTTTTCCTGACAAAAGTTAGCTCAAAGTCCAACGCAAGTCAGTCCAATTTTCTAGGCTAGAATTTGCTCCTGCCCTAACTTTGTATTATCAATTTAAAGATTGAAACAAATCAACATTTATACATATAATCAAATCAACATTTTAGATGAAAACAACTCTAGTTATCGGTGCTTCAGAAAACCCTGAACGCTATTCATACAAAGCAATCAATAGCCTAGTAGAAAAAGGACATCCGGTATATGCACTAGGATTAAAATCAGGTAATGTAGCCGGAATAGAATTCGACACCGAACAAAAGAACTATACCGATGTAGATACTGTAACCCTATATGTAGGGCCACAAAACCAACCGGGTTATTATGACTATATCGAATCACTTAACCCAAAGCGAGTGATTTTTAATCCCGGCACTGAAAACTCTGAGTTTCAAAACCGCTTAGAGAAAAAAGGAATCCAAACGGAAATCGCATGCACTTTAGTGCTACTTTCCATCTCACAATATTAAAGTATTTAACCAACCAAAGACATGAAGCGATTGGCAATACCTATAGTAAACAATGTATTGAGCGAAGCATTCGGTCAATGTAGTTCCTGTTTCTTTTTTGACATCGAAGAGAAGAGAGCAACTCATTCTTTTCAAAAACAGGTTCCGGCTGATATTGATACAAGCCGACTTCCCGACTGGTTTAGAACCGAAGGGGCTACAGACATTGTTTTCCACAATGTGGATGCAAGTATTGTCAAACGCTTTATTGAATTAAAAATCAATGTATTTGTGGGTATTGAATTACTCCCAACAAATGTATTGTTAGAGAAGTTTGAAAACGGAAGCCTAACTTCCAACAGCAAAAAATTAAATTAAAACAACAAATAAATTTTACAATTATGAAACTATTACAAACAGCTCTTCATGAAATTGAATCAGCAGAAGAATTAAAAAGACTTCAAGAAGAAAACGAAAACCTTATGGTGGTATGTGGTCGTATGGGTCCAATGTGTCTTCCTGTATATGATGCACAAGAAGAATTGCAAGACGAGTATGAGAATGTGAAATTCTGCGTAATGGCTTTTGATAGCCCAGAATCTGCTGCTATTCGCCAAGACCCTGCGTGCGCAGGCTTTATGGGACTACCATTTACCATGTATTATAAAAACGGACAAACCGTGCATGCTACCACAAGCATCCAATCTCTACAACAAGTAAAAGCGGTACTAGACAGTAAATTTTAATAATTTTTTTGAGGATATTGAATTGTTTTTTTGAGGAGGACTGAAAAATGGACGAATTATATGATGTGATGATATTGGGAGCAGGTGCAGCAGGTTTAACTGCCGGCATTTACAGCTCTCGTGCAAAACTAAAAACTATCATCTTGAACGAAGGGGCCATCGGTGGACAAATGGTATTGACAAATGAAGTAGCAAACTATCCGGGCGTAGCTACTACTCCTGGATATATGCTGGCTAATACCATGAAAACTCAAGCTAAAAACTTTGGTTGCACTATTAAATCAAATGTAATCATCAAATCGATGAATTTACAGTCAGATATTAAAAAGGTGCAATTGGAAGATGGCAGAGAATTTAGTTCTAGGACAGTGATATTGGCTCTTGGAGGTCGCCCTCGTAGCATTAATGTTCCGGGGGAATCAGAATTCAAAGGTAAAGGGATTTCCTTTTGTGCAACCTGCGATGCTGACTTCTTTCAAGATAAACAACTAGTTGTTGTGGGTGGTGGTAACTCAGCTTTGGAAGAAGCTGTAACACTTACCAACTTTGCTCGCAAGGTAACCATCGTTCATCAATTCGACCATTTTCAAGCCTTTACTCATGCTATTGAAGAAGCGGAAAAAAATCCAAAAATAAATTTTGTGCTAAATTCTGAAATCACAAGCTTTAAAGGTAATGAACAGTTACAATATGTTAGCATAAAGAATAATGTAACAAATGATGAAGCGACTCTTGATGTAGATGGAGTATTTATGTTTATCGGCTACCAACCCAATACTGATGCGTTTAAAAACATAATTGAGTTGAATGAGAAAAACGAAATTATTGTAGACGCCGACATGAAGACTTCTGTTCCTGGAGTATTTGCTGCCGGTGACTGTATCAACAAACGCTATCGTCAAGTAAGTATCGCAGTAGCCGAAGGGACAATTGCCTCTTTAAGTGCATCGGAATATTTAAGAAATAATAAATAAACATGAATAGAATAAAATATTTCCCAATCACCATGTTCTCAGTTATCATGGGTTTGGCAGGATTTAGTATCGTATTAGAAAAGAATGCAGAATTAATCGGATTCTCAAACCTTATTAACCAAACAGTTTTAATGGGTACTCTTACCCTATTTCTTATTTTTGTTGGAGTATATATAGTTAAGCTGATATTTTACAGAGAAGAAGTAAATAAAGAATTCAACCACCCAATTAAAGTAAATTTCTTTTCTACAACCTCTATTTCTCTTTTGCTATTGTCAATTGGTCTAATGTCTATTGACAAAGGGCTAGCAGCTCCATTTTGGTGGGTTGGAACAATTCTGCAAACAATATTTCTGTTTAACACAATACGCTTTTGGATTCAACGCAATTTTGAAATTCAGTTTATGAACCCAGCATGGTTTATTCCGGTTGTAGGTAATATCTTGATTCCAATTGCCGGTGTAGAATTTATGCCACAGCTATTCTCCTATTTTTATTTCTCAATAGGGATATTTTTCTGGATTGTGCTATTTACAATATTCTTTAACCGTGTAATTTTTCACCACCAGCTACCTGATCGTTTTATGCCCACGCTATTTATTTTAATAGCTCCACCGGCTGTAGGTTTTGTTGCATATATGAAGATCTTTCATGATTGGAATGCTTTTTCTCAGTTCTTATTAATGCTTGCTTATTTCTTTGTGGCATTATTATTCTTCTTAGGAAAAAGCTTTTTAAAACTTAAGTTCTTTATTTCATGGTGGGCATTTACATTCCCTCTTATGGCTGTAAGCATTGCTTCTGTTATGGCGTATCACAGTTCTCATATTATTACTTTTAAATACATCGCCATTGGACTTTCTGCTATTGCATTCTTGGTCATATCAGTTGTTGCAATTAAAACAATACAACAAGTTATTGCAAAAAATATATGTATAGATGATGAACACTAAATAAAAAAGCCTTCCGTAAATGGAAGGCTTTTTCAGTATCTTATTCATAGTTGTCTACTCTTCGAAGTTTTTAACAAACTCAAAGAACTTATCAAAAGTGTTTAGGTCAGGATCTTTCTCTGATGCAGACACAATCCATGTTTCAAGATATTTACCTGGTTTAGATATCAATACCACTTGGCTAGGCTCTTTAATCTTTTGAACAAAATCGGCAGGATTATACATGATTCCGGCACCAATATTTAACTGGAATGCAGCCACATCTTCCGGATGAACTCCCCAAGTAGCTATATAATTATCACCTTCTCTCACTTCTGTAGCAGGATGATAATTTACCCCGGTAAAAAATTGCACAGGCATATCACATAAGGCAAAAGCCTCAACTTTAGCAGCTCTAATTCCTGAAAACACAGTCACTCTCACTAGTAAATCTACAGTATCACCCTTATAAGGAATACCTTCCGAAAGCATCTCCATGTACGAAATATTACCTTCTTTCTTCACACGAGCAGTTCTCATCTTAACTGGGTCTGGCAATACTTCTTTTTCGCCATCCCACAGGTGAATCCCACCCATACCCACAGTTTTACCTACCTTATACTGGTCTGCCCCCCAGCCTTCTTTTTGTTGCTCAACAGTTGGATACCAACCACCTTCTTTTAACTCTAAACCTCTTCTTGTTTTGTTATAAACATCCACAGAAACTTTGTGATCAAAGTATAGGCGTAAACCCATCCATTCGTTTTCTACTGCCGGACCGTGATGCTTTACTACTTTATACAAGTTTCCGGTTTCTGAGCTAATACTACTTGACTGATTTGCTGAATCTTTCCACTGCAAGCTAATGTCTGTCATATTCTTATATGCAGGCTCATTCTTTTTTTCCGCACTAACTTGACATGCAAGAATAGTTAACGAAGCAATTAATAATGCGATTTTTTTCATTGTATTTATCTTTATATTTTTTCTGAAAAACAAAGAAAACATTTTATTATTTTATCTCAAATTTAGAACACAACTATTTATACTAAAATTAGAAACGCTGCTCAGATAAACTGAACAGCGTTTCAACACATCAAAACCTATAAAACTAAAATAAATCAATCACTTATTCCATAGATGCTCTACTTCTTCTAAAGATTTTCCTTTTGTTTCTGGAACCATTTTCCATACAAATAAGAAAGACAACACACTCATTACTCCGTAGAATCCATAGGTGAATGCTCCACTAAATTCCATCATTGACGGATAAGTTGAAGAAATAAAATAGTTAGCTGCCCATTGTGCCGCAACGGCAATAGCAACAGCTTTACCTCGAATCTTATTTGGGAATATTTCTGAGATTAACACCCAACAGATTGGTCCCCATGACATCATAAATGAAGCCGTATATATAATGATAAACACTAATGTGCTTACACCAATTACATTTGCATACGAGAAACCTGCAATGGCAAACATACCAATAGCCATCCCAATAGAACCTGTCATCAGTAAAGGCTTACGCCCCCACTTGTCAACTGTAAGAATGGCAATAACTGTAAATATTACATTTACAATCCCCATAAATACGGTTTGCATCATTGAGGCATCTTTGCCGGCCCCAAGACTTTCAAAAATAGTTGGGGCATAATACAAAGCTACATTGATACCCACAAACTGCTGAAATACAGAAAGCAGAATACCAATTATAATTACTTTTTTACCATAAGAAAAGACTTTGGCCGAAATATGATGCTCAATGGTCCCTTTGATTTCTGCTAAAATACTTTTTGCTTGCACAGCTCCATTAATCTTAGATAAAATCTGTAAAGCTTTATCATCTTCCTTTACTAAAGTCAAGTAACGAGGTGTTTCAGGCACAAAGAATAATAAAAATCCGAATAGTCCTGCAGGAATAGCCTCAGAGAAGAACATGCGTCTCCAACCAATTTCATTAATCCATTCAAGACTTTGACCATTTGCAATGCCCCAGTTAACAAAGTACACTACCAACATACCAAAGATAATGGCAAACTGATTTAAAGACACCAAGCGCCCACGAGTATGAGCCGGGGCTATCTCGCCAATATACATAGGGCAAACAGCTGAAGCCAAGCCTACTCCAATACCGCCAATAACACGGTAAATATTAAATGCCACAAGTAAAGCAATAGAGGGTTCTCCTTTCTGGAAAAACAAAAACTCAGGATAACCGGAACCTAATGCTGAAATAAAGAACAGTAAAGCAGCTAATTGCAAAGATTTCTTACGGCCAAGCTTCATAGCTAAAACCCCTGAAATCATTCCTCCAATAATACAGCCAATCAGTGCACTTGATACTGTTGCTCCAAGAAGCCATGTCCCTAGTCCCTGACTTTCTATAAAGAAAGCTTTAATTGAACCCACCGTACCGGAAATAACTGCCGTATCATACCCAAATAATAGACCACCTAAAGTAGCTACTAAAGTTAATGACAGTACATACAAAGCGTTTCCGTTTGTGTTATTCATATTGTTCGATTTTATGTTTTTACTAGAGACGCACAAAAAATGCGTCTCTATTTGTTTTTTATTAGATATACATATTTACAATTGCCTCAAATAACTCTTGCTTACCACTTACTACAGCTGGTTCAGAATTTTTCTCCTTAGCATATGCAACTACATCTTCTAATGATAATTTACCATCTTCAAATTCTTTTCCTTTACCACTGTCAAATGAAGCGTAACGCTCAGTTAACATTTTTTCGTAAGGAGAATCTTCAAGTACACCTGCAGCAGCTTCTAAGGCACGGGCAAAAGCATCCATTCCTGCAATATGAGCAATAAAAATATCCTCTAAGTCTGTAGAATTACGACGCGTTTTTGCATCAAAATTAGTTCCACCACCTTGTAGGCCACCAGCTTTTAGGATAACCATTAAGGCTTGTGTTAACTCATAAATATCAATTGGGAACTGATCGGTATCCCAACCGTTTTGGGAATCACCACGGTTAGCATCAATTGATCCCAACATACCTGCATCAGCAGCACATTGTAGTTCATGCTCAAATGTATGACCAGCCAATGTTGCGTGGTTCACCTCAATATTTAATTTGAAATCTTTATCTAATCCATGCTCTTTTAAGAAACCAACAACTGTTTCTGCATCTACATCATACTGATGCTTAGTAGGTTCCATTGGCTTAGGCTCAATAAAGAATGTTCCTTTAAACCCTTTACTACGAGCATAATCTCTCGCCATAGTTAGCATCTGTGCCAAATGGGCTTTTTCACGCTTCATGTCTGTGTTTAGTAAAGACATATAACCTTCACGACCACCCCAGAACACATAGTTTTCACCACCTAGTTCGATTGTAGCATCTAAAGCATTTTTAATTTGTAAAGCAGCACGAGATACGCTATCAAAATTTGGATTCGTAGCAGCTCCATTCATATAGCGTTGGTGGCTGAATACATTTGCAGTACCCCAAAGTAATTTGATTCCTGTAGCTGCCATTTTTTCTTTAGCATAAGCCACAATTGCTTTTAGGTTTGATTCATATTCTTCAATAGATGAGCCCTCATCTACTAAATCAATATCATGGAAGCAGAAATATTCGATTCCAATTTTTGACATAAATTCAAATGCAGCATCCATCTTATCTTTTGCAGCCTGAACAGCATCACTAGCTTGACTCCATGGAAAATCTTTTGTAGCTCCACCAAACGGATCAGAAGAATCGCCACATAGCGTATGCCAATAAGCCATTGAAAACTTAAACCATTCTTTCATTTTTTTACCATAAACCACTTTCTCAGGGTCATAGTAACGAAATGCTAATGGGTTCTTACTCTCTTTTCCTTCAAACTGAATCTTTCCGATTCCCCCAAAATATTCTTTTGCCATGATTCTAAATTTTTATTGATAGTTTTATTTAAATATTAATTTCTGATTCTAATTTTTGACTCCATTTTTCATAAGCTTTTTGAGTTTCTTCAAGCTCTAAAGCAATCGGTTCAACAACTTCCAGCTTCTTTAAACTTGCAAAAGCCTCTGCAGTTGATTTATATATACCGACACCTATTCCGGCTGCTTTTGCTGCACCCACAGCACCATCAGTATCGTACAATTCGATAGTAGCCCCGGTAACATTAGCTAATGTCTGACGGAAAATAGGACTCAGGAACATATTTGCTTTTCCGGCACGAATCACCTTAGTGTCAATACCTGTTTCTTGCATTATATCCATTCCGTATTTGAATGAGAAAGCGATGCCTTCCTGAGCTGCTCTGGCAATATCAGCTTGCGTATGGGTATTAAAATTTATCCCATGCATTGAGCTACCTATTTCTTTATTTTCTAATACACGCTCTGCTCCATTCCCAAATGGCAATATTGATACGCCATTAGCCCCTACGGGTGACTTTGCAGCTAACTCATTTATAGCAGGATAATCCATTCCATTCAAAACTGTTTTTCGCACCCATGAATTTTGAATTCCCGTACCATTAATACACAGTAAAACTCCAATACGAGTTTGCTCCGTAGTATGATTCACATGTGCAAAAGAGTTCACTCTTGACTTAGGATCATATTGTACCTGATCACTCACGCCATACACAACGCCTGATGTCCCTGCTGTTGCAGCTACTTCTCCGGGATTAAATACATTTAATGACAAGGCATTATTAGGCTGATCTCCGGCACGATAACTAACAGGAATTCCTTCTGGCAAACCAAGTTCTTGAGCCACATCTGCAGTCACAGTCCCTTGGTTACCAAAAGTTGGATGGTTGGATGGTATAATATTTTTATCAAAACCGAATGATGTTAATACATCCTTAGATACTTCATTATTTCTAAAATCCCAAAACATGCCTTCCGACAAACCACTGGCTGTTGTACAGATTTCCCCGGTCAGCTTCATGGCTATATAATCTCCCGGAAGCATTACTTTATCAATCTTGGCAAATATATCGGGTTCATTCTCTTTCACCCAAGCTAATTTTGCTGCCGTAAAGTTCCCGGGAGAGTTTAATAAATGACTTAAACATTTCTCTTCACCAATATCCTTCAAAGCTTTTTCTCCATAAGGCACAGCACGGCTATCACACCAAATGATTGAAGGTCTTAGCAAATCTTGGTTTTTATCTACCAAAACTAAACCATGCATCTGGTATGAAATACCTATTGCTTTTATTGCTTGCGCATCTATTTTGGCTATCTGCAAAACCTCAGCTAGTGAGAGTTTAAAATATCCCCACCATTTTTCAGGTTCCTGCTCTGCCCAACCTTGTTGAACAGCAATTATCTCTGCCTCTTGTTTTGGGTTAAATGCAGAACTAAGACAAGCACCTTCTTTTGCATTAACTAAAGCTACCTTTACGGATGAACTTCCTATATCAATTCCTAATAAATACATTTTTTATAATAATTGAGGACGGCCTTTATAAAAAGAAAAGACTCATCTCGCGTTTGTTTTGCTCATATTTTTCCTTGTCAAATCGAAATAATTTTGCAGGACGATGTGTCACATTCTCTTCCATTTTTTCTGTTTCAACCAAGTACGGCTTCTTTAATATTTTCTTTCTAAAGTTCCTATTGTCAAATTCTTGATTCAGAATAACCTCATACAAGCTTTGTAAACAGTTTAAGGTAAAAAATTCAGGCAACAGGCTAAATTCCAACGGGCTTGCAGTTAGCTCTTTCTTAAGATGCTGATAAGCCTCTTGTACAATCTCATCATGGTCAAAAGCTAAACCTTGCACTTCTTGAACAGGCACCCATTGGGCATTATGTTGCAGCATTACTTCCGTTAACTCATCTGTAATTTGGATCAACGCATAAAACGCAATAGTAACAACTCTAGTTATAGGTAATTTCGTTTGAGTCTGCAACCACAACAAGTCATTGGGACTTTGAATACGGTCAGGATTCCCAAACACCTGAAATTGTTGTAAATGAATAGGTTCATTTACAACAATCCCCTCTACAATATCTTTAGCAGCATCTTCGAGAAACTCGTTCTCAAAAATTAATCGCCCCGGTAATTTCAATAAACCTGAACGACACTCATCTACTTCTCCTTCAACCTTATCCCTCTTTACCACTAAAACCCTAAGCTGCTTGCCATCAAAGCCAAACAGGACACAGTCAACTGATAAATGTGGAATATACATATTTTTCATTTCTTAACTTTTTCAGTTTGTAAAACTATAAAAAAAACACTTAGCGTAAATAATACATTATGTGTTGTAAAACACATAAAAAAACGCCACTCAAAAAATGTGTGGCGTTTTTCAATAAAATATCTATGAAATATTATTTCAAAATAGCTTTCACTTGAGAGTAAACAGATTCAGCTGTAAAACCAAACTCTTTATCCAACACGGTATATGGAGCTGAATATCCAAAGTGATCTAAACCAAATACAGTTCCATTAACTCCGGCTAAGCGTTGAAGTGATGATGGCAAACCTGCTGTCAAACCAAATACAGGAATACCCGCAGGAATTACACTCGCACGGTAAGCTTCATCTTGGTTGAAGAATAAACCTTCAGATGGAGCCGAAACAACTTGAGCTTTAATCCCATCAGCCTCTAATAATGGAAGTGCAGAAATCAAAGTTGCAACCTCAGACCCATTAGCTAAAAGAATAATATCCGGATTTTCTTCCTTAACTACTACATAAGCACCTTTTTTCAATTGAAGAGCTTGCTCATAACCATTATCCGCAGGAATATTTTTAATATTTTGACGAGATAAAATCAATGCCGATGGAGTGTCAGTATTTTCTAATGCAGCCTGCCATGCAACTGTTGTTTCGTTAACATCAGCAGGACGCATTACTAACATTCCGTTTTTTCCATGGTGGTTTTTCAATTGCTCCAACAAACGAATTTGAGCTTCCTGCTCAACCGGTTGGTGAGTAGGGCCATCCTCTCCCACACGAAAAGCATCATGAGTAAATACATATTTAACAGGTTGCTGCATTAAAGCAGACATACGCATTACTGGTTTCATATAGTCTGAGAACACAAAGAATGTTGCACAAACCGGAATAATACCTCCGTGAAGTGCCATACCATTCATAATTGCACCCATAGTTAACTCAGCCACACCAGCCTGTAAAAAAGCACCAGAAAAATCACCTTTTTTGAATGCTTTTGTTTTCTTCAAGAAACCATCCGTTTTATCTGAATTTGATAAGTCAGCAGATGAAACTACCATGTTTTCAACTTGCTCTGCAAATGCAGCTAAAACAGTTGAAGATGCAGCACGAGTTGCAGCATCAGCTTTTTGTTGAATAGCAGAGTAATCAAATTCAGGAGCTTTACCACTAAAGAATTTATCTAGTTTTGCAGCTAATTCAGGATTTTGTTGTGCCCAAGCAGCTTGATCCATTTTCTTAACAGATACAAGTTCAGAAAGTTCTGCTTGACGAGATGCGTATAAGTCTTTTACTTCTTGGAAAATTTGGAATGGATTTGCAACATCTCCACCTAAGTTTTCAATCGTTTTTTCTAAGCTTGCACCTGCTTCACCAAGAGGTTGACCATGAGTTGAAACTTGATTCTCAAAGTTTGAACCATCAGCTTTAACAGCCCCTTTACCCATCAATGTTTGACCGATAATAAGTGTAGGTCTTTCTGTTTCTGCATTCGCAGTTTGCAAAGCTGTACGGATTTGTTGAGCGTCATTACCTTTAATTGTAATTACATTCCATCCCCAAGCTTTATATTTTGCAGCCGTATCTTCTACAGTCACTTCTTCAACTTTTGTAGAAAGCTGAATATTATTTGAATCGTAGAACATGATCAAATTGCTCAAACCTAAAGTTCCGGCAATACGACCAGCTCCTTGAGATATTTCTTCTTGAATACCACCATCAGAAATGAATGCATAAGTTTTATGCGCCATCCACTCGCCAAAACGAGCAACTAAAAAACGCTCTGCAATAGCAGCACCTACTGCCATTGTATGACCTTGACCAAGAGGACCTGATGTGTTTTCAACACCACGCTCTACATCAACTTCTGGGTGACCGGGAGTAATACTTCCCCATTGACGGAATTGAGCTAAATCTTCCATATTGTACTTTCCACAAAGTGAAAGCACTGAATATAACATTGGAGACATATGACCCGGATCTAAGAAGAAACGATCACGGTTAATCCAACGAGGATCTTTTGGGTCATACACTAAGAATTCTGAGAATAAAACATTAACAAAGTCAGCTCCCCCCATAGCTCCACCAGGATGTCCTGATTTTGCTTTTTCTACCATGGCAGCTGCCAAAATGCGGATATTATCCGCTGCACGATTCAGTGTCGAAATTGAGTTCATTTATTATATTGTTGATTGATTATATATTGATATTTATAGATATCAGCTCCTTTTAGTCACGATATTTCGCTTCTCTGATATTGAAAAGAAAACATCCAAATATCAGCCAAAGGCTTAATATCACCGAAGGCAAATATCTTTTTCTTTTTTTGCAAATATCCAACTATTCTATCCAGCGAACAACTTCATTCAGATTTTTTCGCTTTTTTTCAGGAATTTCAGCTCCCTCTGCAGCATAACCAATTGGAAGTATTGCTATAGGCTCAATCTGTGATGGAAGCTCTAAAACTTCTCTTAACTTTTGAGCATCAAAATTACAAATCCAGCAAGTACCTAAACCTTGCTCTGTCGCTGCTAGAGTAATATGGTCAATAGCAATTGCGGCATCTACATCAGTAAAGTCTTTTCCGTCTCTTCTTTTCCATGCTTGTTCATGGTTTCCCAAAACAATGATACAAGTATGGGCTGAAGCAAACCAGTCTCGATGATAACATTCGTGTACACGACTCATCATTACATGCCCTGTAACTACAACAAACTCCCAAGGCTGAAAATTCACAGCCGAAGGAGCTACACGCCCAGCTTCAAGAACATATTCTAATTTTTCTCGCTCAATATTCTTTGAAGAATAGTTACGAAGAGAATAGCGTTCTTTTGCTAAATCAAGAAAGTTCATATTGTTATGCTAATTTACTAAGATCAGATTTTAACATTGCAAGAGCAGCATCAAGAGGCGTTTTGTCTACACTCTGATAAGTCTCAATAATAAGTTTTGCAAAATCAATTGCCGAGGTATTTAAGGTTGTTTGAGCAGCACAAGTATTGATTAATTGGATCATACTTTCTTTTGCATTTTTCAACAAGATCCAACTATCATTTGACACATATAGTTGTTGAGTCAGATTATGTTCCCACTCTAAACGAATCTCATGTAAAAGATTTTTCTGTAGTTGCAAAGCATTTACATCCTTTAGTTGCTGTCTGTTTAACAATGACTCTGGTTTAATTCTTTCCAAGAAAAGAGCCATACGCTCATAAGCTTTCATTTTTACCGGAGTCATAGTTTTAACTAAGTCCTTTCTAATTTCATAACTTCTACGAGCATTTTCAGCTTTCAACTGCTTATTAAGCATCATATATACTACTGCAGCTACAATAAATACAGGAATCGTTGCAGCAATAAGAATCGATAAAAAATCCATGATTAAATCTCCTTCGCAATTTTATAGTTATTTCTTTCAGAAGCATTACGAGTGACTAATTCCGCTACAAACCCGGTTAAAAACAACTGAGTACCAAGAATCATTGCCACTAATGATAAGTAAAAATATGGATTATCAGTTACCAACGGTGCATTTTGACCTTGCCATAAAGCATACAATTTTGTTGCCCCAACTCCCATTACAGATAATAAACCAAGGAAAAACATCAAAGAACCGGCAAATCCAAAGAAGTGCATTGGTTTACGACCAAATTTCGACAAGAACCAAAGTGAAATCAAGTCTAGGTAACCATTAATAAAACGGTTTAAACCAAACTTTGAGTATCCATATTTACGAGCCTGATGAGCGACCGGTTTCTCTGTAATATTTGAGTAACCTGCATTTTTTGCCAAAAATGGGATATATCTGTGCATTTCACCATACACCTCAATTTCTTTTACCACCTCATTTTTATAAGCTTTTAAACCACAGTTCATGTCATGCAATGACAAACCTGTAATCTTATTTGCAGTCGCATTATAAATCTTTGATGGCAAATTCTTCATCAGTTTTGAGTCCTGACGCTTTTGCTTCCAACCGGAAACCAAATCATATCCTTGGTTTGCAATCATATCATACAACTCAGGAATTTCTTCAGGGCTATCTTGCAAGTCAGCATCCATAGTGATTACAACATCACCTTGTGCTCGTTCAAAGCCACAGTACAAAGCCGGTGATTTACCGTAATTTGTACGGAACTTCACTCCTTTTACTTCAGAATTCTCTGCTTGTAATTTTTCAATAACACGCCAAGAGCCATCTGTACTCCCGTCATTAATAAAGATAACTTCAAACGAATAATTGTTTGCTGTCATTACTCGCTTAATCCAAGCAAATAACTCTGGCAAAGATTCTTCTTCATTAAACAATGGAACAATTACTGATATATCCATGATTTTATTTTTTGGAAAAAAATTCTTGCTCTTTTTTAAATAACGGCCAAACTATTAAGCCCATCAACAAACCTAACAAAGCATTTAAGATACCCGAAAACATAGAGATTATTGCAGGCGTTAACAGCTCTTTTGATTGAGATATTATTTCTTCAGGGTAATCTGATTCTGACGACATAAAGTCAACAGTCTGCTCTACCATTATCTTAAATTCAAAAGGCTTTATATAAGTAAAAAACAAATATTTTACTATTGAAGAAAATACTGCAGCAACAATGAAAATTTGGAAAGTGTGAGCCACTAACTTCTTTAGGTTGTATTTTTGATCTGGTTGTTTTTGTCTTAATTGTCTAAGCCAATAAACCACAGCTGAAAACATACTAAACAACAAAATAAACGATGTCACTTCTGACAAAACACCTTCTTGAAATCCTAACAAAAATCTTGATGCAATTGCCATCCCAAGGAAACAACCATACATCAATTTTTTCTTCAATAATTCAATATCCATTATTCAATTTTATTAGCTCACAAATGTACATCTAAATTATATGAAATCAAAAGCCATACCAACAGGAATAAAAACAAAAAAAGCTGTCCGATTTTCATCGAACAGCTTTCATTTCTGAGCCTCTTGTCGGATTCGAACCAACGACCCCGAGATTACAAATCACGTGCTCTGGCCAACTGAGCTAAAGAGGCAAGTGGGCAAGCTAACTACATCGCACCGCTACAACAATCTACCCTTGCTGCGTTCCCACCCTGGGGGATTCGAAAGGAGCTGGTCGTGCAGGACTTACCCGGCGACAAAAGTACTCCTTTTAGTGAGATTGACAAAAATATTTCAAACTTTTTTCTAACCTACAACAGCCTCACAGACGCAAATATCTGAATATCAAAATAAAAAAAGCGAAAAAAATTTCACTTATCGTGCATTTTTTTCGCTTTATGTATTCTTATCTAGTTTTTGACTGATATTATCAAAAAACTAAGGAACTAATTTCACTTCTTTTGTAGCAATCATTTCTTGCAATTGAACAAGCAACGCTTTCTCATGTGTATCAATATGCCCATCTTCTGTTGCAACATGAATAATTTCCTCAAATTCTTTTTGAGTAATCACATGATCCTCAATAGCTCTCTCTATTACTTTTCTTAATTCTAAAGCGGAATCACTTATTTTCATAATTATTCTATTATTTCAGCATACACTTTTAATGCATCCTTATTAAAATTTAATCTTATTTTTTGACCATTCTTAATATCGTTTTTAATAATCATCTCTGACAATTCATCCTCTACATATTGTTGTATTGAACGCTTCAATGGTCTCGCACCAAATTGAATATCATAACCTTTTTCAGCTATAAAGTCTTTTGCTTCATCAGATATCTCCAATTTAATCCCTAAATTATCTATTCGTTTATACAAACCAGCAAGCTCAAGATCAATAATTTGGAAGATTGCCTGTTTATCAAGCTGATCAAACATTATTACATCATCAACTCTATTTAAGAATTCCGGTGCAAATGTTTTATTTAATGCTTTCTGAATAATACCATGAGAATATTCAGCATTCATACCATCTTTTGATGTACCGGCAGAAAACCCAACTCCTGATCCAAATTCCTTCAATTGACGAGTACCAACATTTGAAGTCATAATAATGATAGTATTCTTGAAATCAATTTTCCTACCTAAACTATCGGTTAATCTACCTTCATCTAAAACTTGAAGCAACAAATTAAACACATCTGGATGCGCCTTTTCTATTTCATCAAGTAATACAATTGAATATGGCTTACGACGAACCTTCTCTGTCAACTGACCACCTTCTTCATATCCTACATATCCCGGAGGTGCTCCTATTAATCTAGACACACTAAATTTCTCCATATACTCACTCATATCAACACGAATAAGTGCATCAGCATTATCAAACATGAATTCAGCTAAAATCTTAGCTAAATGAGTTTTACCAACACCAGTTGGACCTAAGAAAATAAATGTTCCTATTGGCTTATTCGGATCTTTCAACCCTACACGACTACGCTGAATTGCTTTCACAACTTTATCTACAGCACTATTTTGACCAATAACCTTACCTTTTAAGGCTTCGCCCATTTGGCGCAATTTAAGACCTTCGGCTTGTGCAATTCGTTGAACAGGAACGCCAGACATCATAGCAACAACTTCAGCAACCTTTTCTTCAGTCACGATCTCACGATGTTGTTTTAAGTCTTGCTCCCAACGATATTTTTCTGTTTCTAATTGATTCAACAACTCTTTTTCCTTATCTCTAAAGCTAGCTGCTAATTCAAAATTTTGCTGTTTAACCGCATTAAGTTTCTCATCCTTGGTATCTTCAATCTGCTTTTCAAGTTTTTCAATGATTTCAGGAACTGAAATATTCATAATATGAGCTCTAGATCCGGCCTCATCTAAAGCATCAATAGCTTTATCTGGGAAACAGCGATCTGAGATATATCTCTCGGTCAACTTAACACATGCCTCAAGAGCTTCAGGAGTATAAGTTACATTATGGTGATCCTCATAGCGTTCCTTTGCATTCTTCAATATCTGGATTGTTTCTTCAGAACTTGTTGGCTCAACCATAACTTTTTGGAAACGACGCTCAAGAGCTCCATCCTTTTCAATATTTTGACGATATTCATCTAATGTAGTAGCACCAATACATTGAATTTCACCTCTAGCTAAAGCTGGCTTCAACATATTTGCGGCATCCAATGAACCAGGAGAACTACCCGCACCAACAATTGTATGAATCTCATCAATAAATAAAATGATATCCGGATTCTTTGACAACTCGTTAAGAATTGCTTTAATACGCTCTTCAAATTGTCCACGATATTTAGTACCGGCAACAATTGATGCCATATCTAGCGCGACGAGTCTTTTATCAAATAAAACTCTAGACACTTTTTTCTGAACAATACGCAAAGCTAAACCTTCAACAATAGCAGATTTACCAACACCTGGTTCACCAATTAAAACCGGATTATTTTTCTTTCTACGACTTAAGATTTGTGCCAATCGTTCAATTTCAACATCACGACCAACAACAGGATCAAGCCTACCTTCATCCGCAGCCTTATTCATATCAACACCAAAATTATCTAACACAGGAGTATCGCCACCTGCTTTTGGATTATTTGACTTAGGCTGCTTAGGATTCATTGGAATTTCTTCTTCTTCATCCTCTTCTCCATCTCCACTTTGATATAAAGCTGATGGATCAACATGTCTTTCCTTTTGCAGATGATCTCTCAATACTACATAATCAACATGTTCTTCAGAAAGAACTTCTGTCGCAAAGTTTTTATTCTCTTTTAAGATTGCTAATAACAAATGTTCTGCATCAGCTTCTTTATCTCCTAAAGAACGAACCTCCAATGTGATAATCTTAAGTATTTTATCTGTTGATTTCAAAAGTGTAATCTCAGACTCTTCAACAACATTATCTGTTCTAATTTGAGACTCAATTTTTTGCTTTACTCTTCTCAAATCTACATTAAATTCTCGCAAAAGCTCAATTGCTTTATTATGCTCTTCTCGCATAAGACCTAGCAACAAATGTTCTGGACCAATATAATTATTCCCTAACCTTTCTGCATCTTCTCTACTATATTGTAGTGCATCTTTTACTGTTTGTGAAAAATTAGTTTCCATGACCTATGATTGTTTCACCGACAAACGGCATTTATAATACTAATAATACTTCAATAATTGTACCTTAACTAAACAGATGTCATTATGTCACATAACACTAAATATACACCTGTAAAAGCTACCATAAAGAAACAGAATTTTTCACAAATAAAAAACGGTTTCCTTTAATTTATTATACTTTTGCAATTATCAACTTTAAGGACAATCTATTAGTTATTACAAGAAAATATTTTTGACAGAATAACAGTTTAACACACAAAACTCTTCTTTTTTTATAAGAAAAACACATGGAAGAATTAAATAGACTTTTCACATTACATTATGGTGCAAAACCAGAAGCCATTAATAAACTAAAAGGAGCTGGCTCTAATAGAATATACTATAGATTAAGCAACTCGGAAAACATCGCTATTGGTGTTATTGGTGAATCAACTATAGAAAATAAAGCTTTTATCCAATTAGCACAACACTTTAATCAAAAAGGACTAAATACACCTAAAGTCTTCTGCCATTCAGATGATTACACCTATTATCTTCAAGAAGACTTAGGTGATATTGCATTATTTGACATAATCGCAGAAGGAAGAATCTCTGGAAAGTTTAATAATAATGAAAAAGAAATTCTAAAAAACACAATATCTCAATTACCTTCATTGCAATTTCTTGGAGCTGAAAACTTAGATTTCTCACATTGCTATCCTCAAGCTGAATTTGATCATGACACAGTCATGTGGGATCTCAATTATTTCAAATACTGCTTTCTAAAGGCAACTGGTGTTGAGTTCTTCGAACCTGCTTTAGAAAATGACTTTAGAAAACTATCCCAACTCTTACTTGAAGAAAATTCTAACACATTTTTATATAGAGATTTTCAATCTAGGAATGTAATGATAAAAGATGGTAATCCATTCTTTATTGATTTCCAAGGAGGACGCAAAGGTCCAATCTATTATGATGTTGCATCATTTATATGGCAAGCAAAAGCCAATCTCCCTGAAGATTTAAAAGAAGAACTAGTTCAAACCTATTTGAAGTCGTTAGCTAAATTTAAACATGTCAATGAAGCTGATTTTAAAAATAAATTAGGCATATTCGTTTTCTTCAGAAATCTACAGGTTCTTGGCGCATATGGATTCAGAGGGTATTTTGAAAAGAAACAGCATTTCATTGAAAGCATACCTTTTGCAATTAAAAACCTAAAAGGATTACTCCACGAATATTCTACATTATTTCCTCATCTAATTGATGTTTTAACTAAAATGTGTAACCTTCCTGAATTTAATATGAAAGAAGAAGTAAAATTTGACAACTCTAAACTAACTCTAACAATTAATAGTTTTTCATTCAAAAAAGGCATACCGGAGGACAATTCCGGGAATGGAGGTGGATATGTTTTTGATTGCAGAGGAATGAATAACCCAGGAAGATATGACGAATACAAACAGCTTACAGGTTTAGATAAACCAGTCATTGACTTTCTTGAAGAACAAGGCGAAATCACAAAATTCCTTGAATCAATTTATAAACTAGCTGAAACTCATGTGGAGGAATATTTAACAAGAGGATTTACCAGTCTCATGTTCAACTTTGGATGTACTGGAGGGCAACATAGATCGGTATATTCTGCTCAACACCTTGCAGAATATTTACACAAAAAATATGGCATCTACATTAAACTAAGTCACAGAGAACAAAATATTCAACAAGAATTCAACCTGATTACACTATGAAAGCATTAATATTTGCAGCAGGGCTTGGCACTCGCTTAAAACCCATTACCGACACAATGCCTAAAGCCCTTGTCCCAATAAATGGAAAGCCTCTGCTAGAACATGTTATCTGCAAACTAAAAGATGCTGGTTTTGATGAAATTATCATCAATATACATCATTTTGCTGATCAAATCATAGATTTTGTAAAAAGCAAAAACTATTTTGACATCCGTATTGAATTCTCAGATGAAAGAAATGAACTATTAGAAACCGGAGGAGGAATTAAAAAAGCTCAGCATTTTTTTAATGATGAGAAACCGTTTTTAGTACACAATGTTGATATCATATCAAACATAGACTTAAAAGAGCTCTATCAATCTCACCTAGAAAATGATTGCTTAGCAACACTATTAGTAAGTGATAGAAAAACATCTAGATACTTATTATTCAATGAGGCGAATACCCTTGAAGGCTGGATAAACATTAGTACTGGGACAACAAAACCAGAAGGCAAATCGTTACAACTAGAGGCACTGAAAAAATATGCCTTTTCAGGCATTCACATAATCTCACCCAAAATATTTAAAAAAATGGAAGGAAAATGGGATGGGAAATTTTCAATAATTGACTTCTACCTAGATGCAATCGCTAAAGAAAACATTATTGGATTTATAGATCCAAACTTAAAAATGATTGATGTTGGGAAATTAGATAGTCTAAAGGAAGCTGAATTACTTTACAGCAACCTTTAATACTGTCTTTTTATCGTATTTTTTCTTATATCGATCTACCAAACGCCATAAAACTACAATGTAAATAACTGCAAGCGCAACTGCAGCTGCACCTAAAATACTGTTCCGCCAATCATGACCAATAATTGCTAAACCCACAAAAGACAAATTAACTAAAACCAAAACAAAAGTAACTTGTCTGTGTTTTAAACCCATACTTAGCAACAGATGGTGCACATGATTTTTATCTGCTTTAAATGGCGAATGTCCTTTCTTTATTCTCGTTACCATCACTCTTAAAGTATCAAACAACGGCACTGCCAACACGCATGCAGCCATTGCTGGAGCTGCATACATATAATAATCTATTCTTGAAGGTAATTGATTTGACTCCAAAAACTTCACTACAAAAACATACACTATGTATCCAAGGACTAGAGAACCAGAATCTCCCATGAATATCTTAGATCGTCCTCCGAAAACATTGTAAACAAAGAAGATTGCCAATGATCCAATTAAGATATAAGCCATCATTGCCAAAGCAACCTCACCTATTAATTGGAAATAAATTCCAAAAAAGGCACAAATAACCATTCCAATCCCTGTAGCTAAACCATCAACCCCATCTATCAAATTCAAACTATTTATAATAAGTAAAAATAAAAACAAGGATGCTCCATAACTAATAATAACCAAATCATCAGGAATACTACTTATCCATAAAAAGCCATGAAGATTAGTTAGCCTAACATTTGCTAACACAATCAATAAAAAAGCAGATATTAATTCTCCAATAAGCTTTCTTTTTGCTGAAAAAGAAATCAAATCATCAAAAAAACCAACAATAAATATCAAATACAACCCTGCAAACATCATAACTTCATCTGTTTGTAAATCTGAAGCATTAAAAACAAAAAATGTAATGAAGAATGATGTAAAGATATTTATGCCTCCTACATTAGGAATATTCCCCTTATGAGATGTCCTTTTATTTGGTTTAACAACCAATTGCTTTCGAATTGCAACTTTCAAAACATAAGGCATAGCAACTAAACCCACAAAAGCTGAAATAAACATTGACAAGAATGGATATTCTTTTAAGAAGTCAACTATATATTGGAATAAATCTATCATATATATCTATTACGCTTTTATAAATTGAAGCAATTCTTTTCGATATCTATGAACAATAGCAAAAAACAATGCTAAAAAATAAAAAATAGAAACAAGAAATATAATTAGTTTGATTCCAGACAAAACTGGTTTTACATAAACTCCAGTATAAACATTTACAATCTTTGTGTTGACATCTAACTGATTAATCAGTTCTATTCTGTCCTCCTTAAGTTTTAAAAGATCCTCTGAATATGTGTTTTCTTTAACCACTCCTTTTTCTACCATAGAATAACTAGTAGCAGCTCCTGTCATTTGCGATCTTCTCATTTCTGTCAAAGCATCAATCTCAGTATCAATTGCCTGAATATTTTGCTTAATACTACTATTTTTTTGTAAAGATTCTTTTATTAAATATTGATCATGATTTAAATAATCAACTATCTTTTGTTGAACAAGATTACAATTAGATGACCCTATCTTTTTAAATTCTATCTGTAAAAAGTTATCCATCTTAACATTTAGACTATCTTCAACAAAATCATCTTGATAATCTACATAATCTCTAGTTCCATTTCTATTCAAATCAATTACACGAAATGCCTTTAAACTCAAAATCTTATTTGCAATCTGATTATTCAAAGAAAGCTTATCAGCAAAACTATCAGAACCTTCTTCACCTAACGATTGAGAAAGCACATATATAATATCATTAACATAAGCACTACTTACCCCATTTATCTGAACAGAAAAACCAACATTATATAAGTTATTCTTTTTACTTTTAAGAAAAAATCCTGCAACTACACCAAGAATTACAAAAAACAAAATCAAAAAGAAATACTTAACATTAAATCTCACAAAGCATAAAACACTATCAAGGATCAACTTAATTAATCTTTTTAACCTTACAATAAATTGATCTATTACATCAAATAAATCCAACTCCTTACTTTCTTTATCCATAGAAATAATACTTTAACGGAAACAATACTTTTATTTTTTTTTAAAATTCACTATATTCTTTATTCTAAATAAAAACACCTCATATATTTTACAAATATATCTTAATCCTAACAAAAAAACATTCGAATATACATCATTATTTTTAAAAACTCTAAGGTGCTCATAAAATATAGTATAATGACTTTTAATACCTGAAGAGCTAGCACCTCCCAATCGCATAGTTACAAAATCCTTATCAAGATAGGATATTTTAATTTTATTAATAAATATCTGTCTTAATAAAAGGTCAAAATCAGCAACAATCTTATAATTAGTTGAATATAAACCATATTTATCATAAATTGTTTTATAAACATAATAACTAGGATGAGCTGGCATATAACCTAATCTCATTTTCCATCGCTTAAACCTTGAACTGGAATAATATCTTATAGGTAAAGATAAATTTGAATCTTTCACATAATGTACATCTCCAAATACAGCATCACAATCCGCAACAAAAAATCTCGCAACAATTTCTGAGACAATAGTACTAGATGTGAAGAAATCATCAGAGTTAAGTATACCAATGACATCACCTGTAGATATCCGAATCCCTTTATTCATTGCATCATAAATCCCAGAATCAGGTTCGCTCAGCCACTTTAAATTCCCTTCAAATCTTTTCTGATTTTTCTTTATAATTTCAATAGTATTATCAGAAGAATCTCCATCAACAACAATATACTCAATATCCTTATATGTCTGAGAAAGAACACTATCAATAGTATCTTGAATCGTTCGAGCACTATTATATGTTACTGTAATAATTGATATCTTCATTGAAATCGGTTGTAAAAATTTAATGTCTCACAATATGTCTTATCCCATGAAAATCTATTTGAATTTTTAAATCCTTTCTCTACAAGACCATCAATAGATATCCTTCCGCTTTTCATTAACAACAAAGACTCAACAATATATTCAACATTAAGACTATCTAAAAAGACCGCAGCACCTCCAGCGACTTCAGGTATAGATGACGAATTATAACAAACAACGGGGCAACCAGACCGCTGTGCTTCTACAACTGTAATTCCAAAACCTTCATATGAAGATAAATGCAGAAGACAAAAAGCCGAATTATACAATAGATTTAATTCCTCTATAGTTAATCTAGATAAAACTGAATAATTATTTTGGCCAAGCAATCCATCAAGTATATCCTGTTCATCCTGCAATAATTCTCCCCCAACAACAACCAAAGGCATCTTTACTCTTGATACAACATCAACCACTATATTAAAATTTTTATACTTACTTTTTCTATCACCAACAAAAAGGATAAAACCATTTTCTTCATATGGAATTAACCTCTTTAGATTGTTAAGACTTAATAGCGGAGTAAAGCTATCATTAACTCCATTATTTATAACAATAACTTTATCTTCATTTATTTTGGGAAAAAAATTCAATAAATCTTTTTTTGTATTTTCAGACACACAAATAATTCCATCAGAAACCTCTACCGCTTTTTTCTTCTGAAATGAATGTACCTTCTGGGATAATCCAGTTACAAAATGTTCATAAGTAAAATCATGAACGGTTGTTATATTGATAACATTTCTCTTTTTCAAAGTTCGATAATAACTCGAATGAAAAATACCAGAATAATCCTCACATATAATTGGAGAGAAGTACCTATTTAATTTAATAGGCAAATCTACTGTTTTAATTCTATTTGATGTGTTTATTAGTTTACCAAAAACATTCAAGTTATCATAATCAATCGTCTTGAGATTCACATCTGGCTCATTATATAAGCGTGTTTGCAGTTCATACCACAAGGAAGAAATACCTCCAGCTTTTTGCAACGCAAAAATTATATTATCGTATAAAATATCCATCAAACTAAATTAAATTTTTCAAAAAAATCAACCCAATCATTCATAACTTTTTCTTGAGAAAATCTCACAATATTAGATTTAGCATTCTCACCCATTTCTGTCCTTAAAGAGTCCAATGAAATTAATCTCACAACTTTTTCAACAAAACGATTTTCATCACCTTCAGAAATAACAAAACCATCCTCATTATTTACAATAATCTCTGCTGGCCCACACATACAATCAAATGAAACAACTGGCAACCCTAATGACATTGCTTCTATAAGAACCATTGGAAAGCCTTCAAATCTAGAAGCCATAAGATATATACTAGATGAATTTATTACAGAGTAAATTTCCTTTGTTGCAGGAAATATTTTAACAACAGACTCTAGGTTATTCTCTCTAATTTGCTCTAATAATTGCTCTTTATCTGGCCCATCACCATATATATGCAATTGCCATCCATCAACACATGCATCAACCTGTCTCCAGATATTTATCAATCGATCAAATCCTTTTTGAAACTCTAATCTCCCAATTGACAATGCAATTTTATTCTTTTCACATGGTTTATTCTCAATAAAGACAGTAAAACTATTCGGAATTACACTAATATTATCAAATCCTTTTCTCGCCCATAAAGAATAATCTTGCTTAGTTAAAACCACAATCTTATCAAACTTCTTTAATAATCTATCTCCAGAATAAGATCTTATTTTATATATTTTAGCAACGAAAAAATTTCTACCAAAGGACTTTGAAAACTGGTTCAAATAATCTTGAGCAAAATGATGTTCATATATTTTAAAACTACCATCATTAATTTGGGGCAAAAAATCAGCCTTGGGCATTAAAGAAATAACAAAATCAAACTTATTTCTTTTCAAGAACTTAGATAAAAGTTGCTTAAATAAGAATTGCTTAAAAATAAATTTAAAAACCCTTTTTATTATAAAAATATCTTTATATTCTTCAAAATTAATATTTAAATCGACTCTCTTAATTTTATCGGAAATATCAAAATAATAATCCCTATTATCTTGATCTGTTGTAAGAATAGTTATATCATAACCCTTAACTTCAGACAAATAATTTACCTTATTAGTAACTACCCTTTCCATTCCTGCAGAATTATACATTCCTGCAATAATATATAGTAACTTCATCACAAAGAACTCTTATTAGAATATATCTTAATAAAATAAAACAACTTATACATAAGAAATATTATTGGAGATTTAAAAACAAACGAATAATACTTATAATGGTTTATATTTATCTTTAATATTGAATACAAATTAAGTATTTTCTGCCTAATTGAGATTTCTACGGCTTTTGCCCCATAAACATTCTCTGAATGTTGACGATACATGATAACTTGTTCCCTAATATAATCTACTTTTCCAGACAAAACAACATTAATAGCTATCCAAGCATCATGCATCTCAACATTGCTAGCAAATGGCAAAGCCACTCCTTTAGCAAGCTTATTAATCAACATTGTACAACCCGTAACACTATTTCTAATAGCTAAATAATACTTATTATTATCTAATATCTCTGGAAATATTTTTGTATAACTCCAAAAAGAATTAGCTATCAGATTTAGATTCTCGTCAACAACAATTAAATCAGCATGAACTAACAATGGTGTATCGTTATATTTAGATTCCAGTTGAATCATTTTTTTCATGCTCAACTCAATCTTATTTGGCAACCACACATCATCTTGATCTGAAAACATTATATACTCAGATGAAGATTGATTCAACAAAGTTTCATATGACTTTATACACCCAATATTCCCTAAATTATCAATAACTTTTACAATCTTATCTGGATATCTATTAACATATTCCTCTAAAATCTCATTTGTTTGATCTGAAGAAACATCATCTCTAACAATTAATCTCCACTGAGAATATGTTTGGGATAATATTGAATCAATCTGTTCTCTCAAAAACTCTTGACCATTATATGTAGAAAGCAATATATCTATCATATATAAATATTTATTAAAATAACCCGTAGTGCATTTAGCAAACGAGTGTTTTAAGATTGTTAATATTTCTATAAATTACTTGTTAATCATTTGAATAATTACTCAGCAGTTTCTTTTGATAGTATTTGATTCTTGTATCCATCAAAAAACTTTGTATAGTTTCGACGAGTAATAAATTAGTCACACAATTGATAGAATAGTGTTTCAATCCTTTTTCTTGTTTTTCGAAACAGAATAATTCTGCTTTTCATAATTCGGTTAGCTAACTCTCATCGAAATTTTTAACCATTTTAATTCGATGTAAATTAATTAATTCGATATTTAGTCCTTAAGTAGCCTTTATCTCTGATTAAGTCACAAGATGAAAAGCTACTTTTTATATTCTTCAAAAAATGAATATCCTGTAATGCCACTTGAGTTAATTCGAAATCTATAAAAACACCTGTAGCACGGCATAATGCATGTAATCTATAGCCATAAAAATGCAAACCTGCATTAACACAATATCCTTTAGAGGAGCTTATTAAACAATTCTCTTTCAATATAATTGTTCTTGAGGAAAGATTTAATTTGCAAATTTCCAAATATATGCTATCCACAATGAAATAATTATCAGACTCAGTCAACTAATTAGCAAGATCTTTTAGAATATGCTCTTTTGCAAAAAATATTTTTTGTCTACGACGATTATTGACGCTACCCTCAATCAATGTAACCTTGTTGGTAAAAATCTAATTAACTTACAATTTAAATCAATTACCAAAGATTCCGCCGTTAAGTCAATCGTTATTAACTCTATATCTCAAAATTTTGGAATCCAAATTTAATTTAGAAAGTTTATACTAATTTTATCCAAGATGAACAACTTATTATTTTACAAATACACTACGGATTAAGATACTCTTTATCCCAGTAAAGACTTGCTCTGTTCATGTTTCTATTTATTATTTCCTCTTTGCTTAAATATAATCTATCAAAAATTGTTGTTGATTTTCCAACCTCACTTTTTAACTCAAGCTGACCTATTGTATATCCTCGAATAAAATTTATTGAATATAGATATATAACAACAACAAACAACTGCTTTATGTATTTATACTTATTTATAGATAATGAAAAATTATTAATAGCAAAGAAAATAATAAATGGCAAAAAATAAGATCTCAATCGATTTAGCATAAAATAAAATTGATAAAAAACAACAATAAAAATAAAAGCAAAAATAACTAACATCTGCCATTTCTTATCCTTAATTGAATCACTATACAATACCATTGAAAAAAATAGAAATAGGTATATAATAGCAATCGACTGAAAACGACTCACAAGATTTACATGATGTAAAATAGAAGATAATGCAGAATTACTAATAGGAAGAATAGATACTATATCTTGAATAATATCTTTCAACGGCAATAAAAGCATAATCACATAAGAAATCAATAATAAAACATATATTCTATTATTGATTTGAATATATTTAATAATGGTTGCCAAAAAGAATCCTATAAAAACAAAAACAGCAGATTTATGAAAAAGAATAGAAATTATCGCAAATACTAGGAAACTAAAATATTTCCTATCCATATATGCAAAAACAGAAAAAAGAAAAAAACTGACAGCTAAACATTGACGATATTCATATATTATCAAATTCGAATCAAAAAGAAATAGTAAAAACAAAGCAAAAACATGAAAAGACTTTAGATTTTGAAAAACTTTATATATAGCATAAAAATATATAAGCGTTATTAAAACTGTAGTCATCCAAAAAGAAATCCCAAAGGTCTTTAAGATGCTTAAAAAAAAGATATATCCAGGTTCAAAATATTCATCTATATATGCTTTTTCCTTTATTACAAAAAAAACATCTTGCATTCCATCATACAAAGGAACATATAACGCTATATCTGGCCCATAATAATATTTTATTGCAACTAAAAAAAGCAAAACACAAAAAGTAAATCTATATATATACTTATGCAGTCTCTTTTTCTCATAAAAGACAAAATCAGTAAGTGAAAAAACAAATAAAAAAACTAATATCTCAATTATATAATTCATCTACAATTATTTCTATATAGTTTTTTAGACTTAACAACCATTAATATACAAACCAAGGACTCTGTTATTAATAACGAAATTACAGCTCCCATTTGGTTATAATTTGAAACTAAAATAAACACACTAAATAATGCGATTAATCCTGCAAACAAATATACCCTTTGATAATACTTCTTCTCTGCAGTAGCTCCAAGGGCTAATATTACTAGTTGTGCACAAACCCCTCCAACACCAACAAAAAATGGAACAAAAGACATGATCTTAAATAATCCACTAGTATTACGATAATCATCGCCTAAATAATCAATTGCATATCCAGATAAAAAAAACATTACAACAAATATTAATGACATAGAAATTATCATAAATAATAATATTTTTTTTATCAAAGAAAACGCTGCTCTTATATTATTCAAACCTAACTGCGAAACTTTAGGATAAAAGGCCTGCAGTGTAGGTAATAAAACCAAATAACACAGTGCTCTCATTATCCGATCCACCGCAGAATATTCTCCTACTGCCTCAGGGGTAGAAAAATACCCTAACACAATAACAAAACTTGCAGTATAAATAGTTGTAGCTGCTATAGATAAAAAAATTGGGAAACTATCTTTCAGCTCCTTAACAATCAATGAAATATTGATTATTTTCAATAATGTTAGTCTATAATATAAAAGATAACCAACACAAATAATTGAAGAAAAAACATATACTAAAACTTGAATCGATGCTGCTATTATAAAATCTGCAGATGACTTAACAAATAAAAATGTCAATGGAAGTATACTCAATTTCACAATTGAATTAATTATTGAAATAACTCGAATTTTCCCAATTCCTTGAAAAAACCAAACAAAATTAAAGGCATTTGCAATAACCATAATAAACATTATTGACATTGTTTCTTTATACACTTCAAATCTGTTTACATGAGATATAATAATAAACAGAAAGAAACTTATAACTAACAATATAATCTTAGCAAAGAGTGTTGATGAAAAAATCTCAGAAAGACTCTCTTTATCATCTTTCAACAATGCAATTTTTTTCGTCGCTGACAAATTAAACCCAAAATCAACAATTAACATAAAATACTGTGTTACAGATAGAGAAAAACCAATATATCCAAACTTTTCAGTTCCTAAAACTACCATTAGATAAGGCAACACTAATAGTGGAGCAATATAGTTCACTCCTTGAAGAGCTATTAAATAAAATACATCTTTTATTTCTTTTGTAACTTTCATAAAAACATTGCTTTCTCTAAATATGTATTTCAAGAACTGTTATTTGATCTCGAACTTGAATCTCAAGAGGAAATCCGACACTAGGTATTAAAAACAAATCTCCCTTTTTTATCTCACTCTTTAGATTGCCTTTTACAAATACCCCAGTACCAGCTACACATATGTAAGCAACAGAAGAACTCAACTTTTCAATATCTCTATGTATAGTTTGTGTGATAGCAATTACATTAACAGTAAAATATTGACATGAAACAAGTTCAATAATATTGTTTTCTAGTTGAGGATAATCTATTTTTGATTTGATTTCACTGTTAAAATCAATCACATCTAAAGCTTCTTCGGTATGTAATTGTCTTCCGTTACCATTTGAATCTTTTCGATTATAATCGTACAAACGATATGTCACATCACTAGACTGTTGGATCTCTGCTAACAAAACCCCTTTTCCAATTGCATGAACTAAACCAGCCGGGATAAAAAATGCATCTCCTTTTTTTACTGGAACTTTTTTCAAAATCACATCTAATGTTCCTGCATTAAGGTGTTTTAAATAAATTTCTTGGTTAACTTTTTGATTAAAACCAATAACAAGTTCTGCGCCTTCCTCAGCAGCTACAACATACCAAAATTCTGTTTTACCAAAACAAGCATGACGCTCTTGGGCAGTCTTATCATCTGGATGTACTTGAATTGATAAATCATCATGAGCATCGATGAACTTAAACAATAAAGGGAAGTTAGAACCATATTTTTTATAGACTTTCTCACCAACCAAGTCTCCTTTATAAAGCCCAATTAATTCAGTCAGTGTTTTACCAACCAATTCACCATTAGAAACGACAGATTCATCTCCAGAAATAGCTGAAAGCTCCCAACTTTCACCAACGGGAAAGTCACATGAAGGTTTATTTAGGAAAGTATGTAATTTATGCCCTCCCCAGATTCTTTCCTTCTGTATTGGCACAAACTTCAGCGGATATAACATTACAGTTTTTTTAGACTTGCAAAAATAGATTTTTTACTCCATAAAAAAAAGCTGTCAAACAACATTGACAGCTTCTTTTATATATATTTTTCAAACACATACTTTTATTCCTCAGGAGGTAATTTTGATATTGATTCCCTCATTGTTGTATCGGCATCAATATTCTTCATTTTATAGTAATCCATAATCCCTAGGTTACCACTCCTAAAGGCCTCAGCCATAGCCTTCGGAACTTCGGCTTCAGCTTCAATAACTTTTGCTCTTGCCTCTTCGGCTTTCGCTCTCATCTCTTGCTCAAGTGCCACAGCCATAGCTCTACGCTCTTCAGCTTTTGCTTGCGCAATATTTTTATCGGCTTGAGCTTGATCCATTTGCAAATTAGCACCGATATTTTTACCGACATCTACATCAGCAATATCAATGGATAAAATTTCAAATGCAGAACCAGCATCAAGTCCTTTTTTAAGTACTAATTTCGAAATAGAGTCAGGGTTTTCCAACACTGCTTTATGAGTTTCTGACGAACCAATGGAAGATACAATCCCTTCACCTACTCTAGCTAAGATAGTTTCCTCACCTGCACCACCTACAAGTTGCTTAATATTAGCACGAACCGTTACTCTTGCTTTAGCTATTAACTGAATACCATCTTTTGCGACAGCAGCTACAGGAGGAACATCAATCACTTTTGGGTTAACAGACATACTAACTGCTTCGAAGACATCACGACCTGCCAAATCAATAGCAGTTGCCATTTGGAATGACAAATCAATATTTGCTTTAGCAGCAGAAACCAATGCATGTACAACTCGTTCAATATGTCCACCAGCTAAGTAGTGAGCTTCAAGCCCATCTCTTTGCACCTGAGTCAAACCAGCTTTATGAGCTTCAATCATACAGCGCACAATCGCTTGAGGTGGAACTTTTCTAATTCGCATTAGAAACAACTGAATTAGAGAAATATTTACCCCTGAAACTTTTGCTGAAATCCAAAGCAAAAAAGGGACATAATAGAAAAAGATTAGCAACAGTATACCACATATTACCAACCAAACCACTGTGAAAATTTGCATAAGATTAATGATTTAATTATTATGAATTACAAAGCTTTAACTAACACATTATTTTCGAGAATCTTTATCACCTCAACAGGTGTATTCTCGTCTAAGAAACCACCTTCAGTTTTCGCCTCAACAACAACTCCATTTACTTTAACTTTCCCAATCGGAGCTAATCTTGAAACAGAAACACCTTTATCTCCAACATTAACCAATAGTTTCTCATTATGTTCCACCTTTGAGTCAATTTGTGTGTGCAGAGACATTTTATCTAATGTTTTAGATTTAAAAAACACCCAAACTAACAAACCTGAAATTACTAGCCCGATACCCAAAGCTATCAAACCCATCTTTTGATCTTGGTGAAAGGCATAAAAAACAGCGGCGGCTAAAGAAATTACACCTCCAATCCCGGCAATTGATATACCTGGAATAATAAACATCTCAATCAAAAGTAAAATAAC
This sequence comes from Paludibacteraceae bacterium, assembly GCA_963662245.2. Classification (GTDB taxonomy): domain Bacteria; phylum Bacteroidota; class Bacteroidia; order Bacteroidales; family Paludibacteraceae; genus JAFGVL01. The sequence continues at coordinate 37,296 of CAXXVQ010000003.1, forward strand.
ACCAAAAACAATCAGTGAAATAATTATCCCTATTTCCATACAAATGGTTTAAAAATCATATAAATTTGGTTGAGATTCCTGAGTCCCTTGCTCTTCAATCTTTCTTATCTCTTGATTTCTAGCATCAACATAATAAGGATTTGGCTCCGATTCTAACTTTCTTAATTCTTGTTCTTTTTCAACAATATCATACATCAGCTTGTCTTTTTCGGCCTTATTTGGGCTTTGAGAATAAGTTCCTCGCAAGTAACTTAGCTGTTTTTTCAAGCCAGAAATATTTTCATCATATTCTACAGCTTTGATATATGTTGACTTAGCTTGTTCTGATTTAAAATCATTAACAGAGCTATAAATCAATGTATCGTTAATGATGAAACTCATAGTATCTACTTTTCGAGTACTTGTTCTAAGCCCATCTTCAAACTGCGCATTAACATCTGTCTCTTGTGTAAGCAATTTATATTTTTTCAACTTTGCATACTCCAACGCCTCTTCTTTATCATCAACATCAAGATAATTTCGCTCGCGACTATACTTAAACCTATATATGACAACTGAATCTTTAGGCTGATACCTGTCTGTTGCAAACCACCCCATGCCATGAACTTCATCAATTGCCATCAAATAATCATTAAATGGCGAATTGAATGGCATACCAACATTTTCAGGCATAAAATAACCACTTCCCTCTGGATTTGAACGAGTCACTAAAATATCATATCCACCTATAGACAATGGTCCATCTGAACAATAATATAAAGTTACGCCATCTTGCTGCAAAAAAGGAAAATTCTCGTTTCCCTTTGAATTTACAGTTGCTGATAACGGAGTAACATCACTCCATCCATCTAGCAATCTGTTTTGAATAAAGAGATCACATTTCCCATCAATCGTATCTGAGAAAATCTTTCTATCATCTCTTTCAGTTATAAAACCAGTATAAGGTGTCTTTATTAAACTATCTAAAGATGCTCTCTGAACAAAAATCTCCCCGCATTCACGCCCTAGCATATAATGTTTAAAAAAGTCGGTCTTTCCAACAAACATACTATCTACAATTTCAATCTCTTGAATTGCTTTTAGCATATGTTCAGCCTTAGCCACCATCTCAATTTTCTGTTGAAATTGCTCAACGCCCAACTCATTAGGCTGAAGGTGAGACAACCCTGTTTTATATAAACCTAAAGCTTCTTGAAACTTATATTCTTTCATCTTTAAGTCACCCAAATACAAATATGCTTGAGGGATTTTTTTAGACGCTAATTCCAATGGTTTATAAGCCTGAGCAAACTCACCAATTTCAAACAAACACTCACCATATCTGAAGTTAAGCATGGAATCATATGGCTTATTTTTCAGAATTGCAGCATATACTGTCTTTGCTTTACAGAAATCATATGCATCAAAAGACTCCAATGGAGGCTCAACAATCTCTTGTGAAAAAAGCTCTAAACTAAAAAATGTAAGAAATCCTAAAAGGACTATTCTAATTTTATTCATTCTCGAAAAATACCTTAAAAAGATTATTTACCAAAGATATTCTTGAAAATCTTCTTACTTTCTTCTTTTATTGATTCACCGGCTTTCTTTAATTCCGGAGCAATATTCTCTTTTGTTTCTTTTTTCAACTCCTCAAATTGTTCTTTAACAACCTCTCCTGCTTCATCCATTTGTTTGCTAGCCTGTTTCTTCAATGTAGACATAGCATCATTAAGCAACTCCTTAGTTTCAATTGACACTTTAGGATTAGAGAATGTTCCGCCAACTTTCAAACCTAGCTTACTTATTTTAAGTATATCATCTTGACTTTGTGGCATATTGACTTTCATTTTATAATCAATAGTTTGATCAATACCTGTAGAACCATCTTCTACAGTAAATTCAGTATCAGCCACTTTAAAGTTGAATGGTTTAGTATACACCCTTCCATCTTTTATCTCATACTCAACTTTTACATGTTTAATTTCAGGATCTTTAAACTCGTCTCTCCTAAGCACTTTAGCAATTGTAGCTAAAACTTTCACATCCTTAATTTCTAAGTTGTTTGACTCCAACACTCCGCTTGCCGTTAAAGTTGGAATTACAGGCATCATATCGTTTCCAAGTTTCGTTGCCATTGCCATTGTTGCAGAAAACTTACCATCAGTTTTTTCAAAGATTGGTGCCAACTGCCTTACTGTCTCAACCTGACGATATACTTCACCAAAGACAACATTTTGAATATTCAAATCAATATCGACTAGTGGTTCTGCTGCATTTTGAGTATTATACTCTCCATTTAACAACATGCTCCCTCCCATTGCTGATAAACCAAGATTCTTAAATGTCAATTTAGAATTAGCCATCAAAATAGTTCCTTGTGCATTTGTAATCTGTATTTTATCATACAGAATTTTCTTGAAGTTTGACTTTAAAGTAAAATCAAGATTTGATGGAATCAATACTACTGACATAGCCGTAGTATCTTCTGATACAACAGCAGCTTCTTCACTTGAAGCCGACATAAAGTCTGCTACATCAAGGTTATTTGATTCTGTTTCTAAAGTTGCCTTTAAGGTTTCATCTTTAAGAATATATGGAATAAAATTATCAAGATGACCTTTTGCCGTCAAATCACTACCACCTACATTTAGTTTAAGCATTGGCAAATCAACAAACTTAGGATTAAACACCAATGTTGCAGTTTTGATTTCTAACTTCTTAGGTAAATCTTTAGTATCAAAAACCATATTTGACAACACTAGTTTTCCATCAAAGAAAAATTTCTCATACAATTCTTTTTCGTAATATGACATTTTTCCTGAAAGTTTCAAATCAGCATCTACAATTCCAGATAATTCTCCAATAGAATCCATTGGATAAACATCCTTAATCATACCTAAGTTAAGTTTCCCTTTAGCAAAAAAGTCGATATTGGGATCACTTATAGGTGTAGCTAATTTTAAGTTTCCTTGAAATGGATTACCGCCTAAAGAAAATGCAAAACGATCTACATTGATTTTAGTAAGATCTGCATCACCACCAGGATTTTTAATCTTTACCGAAATATTAATATTGTCAACAGATTTTGGTAACGCTGGATATTTAAATGATGCATTCGACACATCTAAATCCAATGCAAATGCAGGCAAACGCGTTTCATTATAAATTCCTTTAGCATATGCATCTAGCTTCACTTTACCATCAGTCTTGATATCAGCAAAATCTTTGGAATAGATTGCAGGAATCAATGACAAAATATCTTTAAACTGAGTGTCTGGAGCATTTAACTTCAGATCCATATCATACCCATCCTTATCAAGCACTTTAAACCATCCATCTAGGTTTAATGATATAGCATTTAAACTGGTCTTTACATCAGACACAGTAAATAACATATTTTTCAAGTCTGCTTTGATATCACCATCAAGAACAAATGTTGCATTATTTAAATACGGAACATTCTCCATTTTAAATGTCATGTGTTCTATTTTATTGGTTGTTTCCAGAATAGTACTCTCAGCAGTCATATCTCCTGACAATGTGTGATTAAGTTTATCTATTTTAAAATAGATATTTGCTTGCTCATCATTATACAAAATTTTAGCATCTTCAAGAGTAAGTTTTTTCAAGGATAAATTAAATGCAGATTGAGTAGTTGTGTCTTGTGTGGATTCAGTCGATGTTGAATCAGCACGCACAATATTCCAGTTTGCTCTACCATCCTTAAGAACATGAGCATTTACAACTGGTTCTCCAAGAAAAATTTTCTTTACAATATAACCTTTATCGCTAAAGAAACTTTTTATATCAACAACGATGGTCATTTCATTTGCCGAAAAAAGAGTATCCTTACTAAAATCCCCTTTTCCAACAACAGACAAGCCTTCTAGTTTTATACTCGCATTTGGGAAATTTCGAATAAAACTCAACTGAATATCTTTTAGCCCTATTGTAGCATCAAGCTCATTATTAGCTTGTGTTAATACAGCTTCTTTAATTTCATCTTTAAATAAAAAAGGGATTGTCAATAGGATGGAAAAAATTGCAATAATTACAATTCCAGTCACAACAAATAGCTTCTTCATAGGAATAAATACTTTTTAATTAATAGGCCTAATTAATATGCGAAAACAAACAAAAGTACAAATTATCTTTTTCTCATGAACAAGAAGTGTTGAGATAAATTTATGTAATTTTGCAGTGATACAGATATAGATAACTGATAGAAAATTTGAATTATTATAAATATGATCGACTTATTGCTTAATCACAAAACAATCCGTAAATATTCGGACAAGAAAATTGAACAATCACTTTTAAATCAAATCCTTGAAGCTAGCTGCAGAGCATCCAATACTGGAAACATGCAAACATACAGCATTGTTATAACTCAAGACGAAAAACAAAAGGAACTATTAGCACCATGCCATTTCAATCAAAAAATGGTTACCGAAGCTCCTATTATTGCTACTTTCTGTGCAGACTTTAATCGTTTCAACAAATGGTGCGAACAAAGCAAGGCTGTTCCTGGCTATGACAACTTTTTATCTTTCACTTCGGCTATGATTGATGCAATGTTAGCAGCACAAAACTTCTGTGTAGCTGCAGAAAGCAAAGGTCTTGGAATTTGCTACCTTGGAACTACGACATATACTGCCGACAAAATTATTGATATCTTGAATCTACCAAAGTTCGTTGTCCCAATTACAACAATAACTTTAGGATACCCATCTGAAACACCTTCAGCACAAGAAGACAGACTTCCTCTAAATGGAGTTGTTCATTATGAAACATACAAAGACTACTCTGATGAAGATATCAAAAACATTTATCAAGAAAGAGAAAATCTAGAAAGCTCTAAGAAGTTTATTGCTGAGAACAAGAAAGAAACTCTTGCTCAAATTTTTACAGACATTAGATACACAAAGGCTAATAATGAGCATTTCTCCAATGTTCTGATTGATGTTCTTAAAAAACAAGGATTCTGGAAATAATACCAAATAATGCGAATTAAGGGTTGAAATTAAAATATCAAATTAATAAAAGCAGCAGCAATTCTTCCACATATAAAGGTCAATAAACCACTAGTAGAACGAACCTTGCTGGCTATTTGTATTTTTGTTTTTTCATTTAACCAGTTGAAAAGCGATTCAATTGGCTGTCTTACAGTTGAAACGGCTGAGGAATATAAATCAGCCCAAGCCTTATTTTGTTGTTTTTCCCATTCTGTTTGTCCTTTAATTGCCTTTACAGGAGTTAAAATGGACAAGTTGTTTGTTTTCTTTTTCTCAGACCAGAATTCAGCATTTGAATAAGCTTTGTCTGCAACAATAGTACGGTTATACATGTCTTGAGAAGCTTCTTTAAGCATACATAAATCATGTTTTGAAGCCTCTGTGAAAAGCATTTATTCTGGATGAGGCAAATGTCCTTTTCGTCTAAAAGAAATGGCGTGTAACTTCAATCCATAATAGTATATACCTTTGGTAGAGCAAAAGCCCTTGTCAGTAATTTCTTGTGCCACTTTTGAATTTCTTTTTCCTGAACATATTATAATTGGCATAGAGTCTACAAGACTAATTTCTTTATCACAATCATTTGGCACAAAGTCATTAAACAAAGACAATGTAAGAGCTTTAAAGCCTTCATTGAGTCTATTTATCCTTGTGTTGAAAGCCACATATGATGTGAGTTTTGGAAACCATTCACGAAGATGCTCACTTGCAAATTCATGAATCTTTTTCACTTTGTGATGTTCTTCAACTTGCATTACATACAAGTAAATGCTCATAGCCTCTTGGTCTGTAAATTTTGGCTGATCATTGTTGCTAAAGCGTTGACAAATATATTTTATCTCTTTATCGTATTGCTCACATACATAGCAATAGATTTTTATTAGTTTTATAGCCTTATCCTTGGGTATCATAATTAGAATAAATCGTGGATGATTTTTCATCTAATTTGATGATATTCAAGGATATAACAAAATATGTACCCGCTTATTTTGCTGTATCACAGCATTTTATTTATCTTTTTTCAACCCTTAATTCGCATAAATAGATATTAAATAAAAAATGCCAAGCTAAAATTAGCTTGGCATTTTTTTATTTTAGAGTTGTTCTACTATTAGTTTCCTTCAACAACAACTTCAACAATATTGATAATGTAATCACCCATTTTCTCACATTCAACAACCATATCCATATAAATGACACTTGTGTTGTATTGATATACATTATTTTTCACATCAGTTACATTATTCAGCTTAAACTGATTTCTTTGATAATTAATTTCATTCTCAATATTTTCTGATGTTGAAATATCTACATCACCTTCATCAATTCTAGATAAAATATCAAGCATATTAATCATTGCATCATCAAGCAATGTGTACATTTGAGCTAGATTAGCATCCAATTCAACAGTAAAATCAACCTTCTCGTTACGACCACGCTCAATTACCTTTGCTAAGTTATAACAGCTATCAGCAACACTTTCAATCTCAGAAATAATTCTAAGCATCTTGTGTATTTTTATTTTACTCTCATTACTTAACTTACCGTCTGTAAGCTTTGTTAAATATGCTGCAATTTCAAGTTCCATTCTGTCACTGATATTTTCGTATTTAGTAATACGAGTAAACATCTTCGTTTGTTGAGAATGATTCTTTTCTGCATAATACTCTTTAACAATACCAAACATCTTTTGCACACGCTCGGCATATACATATATCTCCTTTTGCACTTGTAGCACAGAAAGTTCTGAAGTAGAAAGCATTCCTGTTGAGATGTGAGTTAATCGAAACTCTTCATCTGTATTTTTCTGCTTAATAATTTTAGTAACCAAATTTGCAATAGGATTAGCAAACCATCCCAAAATCAAAACATTGGATACATTGAAGAATGTATGGAATAAAGACAACGAGAATGCGTCAACCTGAGCAGTTTCCGTTGCACCTGAACTCAATACAATTGACTGAATCATCGATGTAAATGGATAAAAAACAATTAACATCCACAGAACCCCAAATACATTAAACACAGTGTGAGCTAATGCTGCCCTTTTTGCAGAGATATTTGCAGACAGAGCCGCTAAATTTGCAGTAATTGTTGTACCAATATTCTCTCCTAGAACCATTGCTGCAGCAATCTCATAAGTAATCCATCCTTGAGCACACATAATTAGCGTAATTGCCATAGTTGCACTTGACGATTGCACCACAATTGTTAGCAAAGATCCAATAAATAAGAATAGGATTATAGACAAATAGCCTAAATCAGTATATGAAGCTAAAAACTGAAGGATTTCAGGATTGTGTTTTACATCCGGAACAGAGTGTTTTAACAAATCTAATCCCATAAATAACAATGCAAAACCAATCAAGAACTCTCCCCAATTCTTTCTCGAATTCCTCTTAGAGAAGATTAATGGGAAAGCAATAGCAATAATTGGAATAGAGAAATCACTGATACTAACTTTAAATCCAAACACAGATATAATCCAAGCAGTAACTGTAGTACCAATATTAGCTCCCATAATAACGCTGATAGATTGTACTAGAGACATCAATCCAGCATTAACGAAACTCACAAGCATCACTGTTGTTGCACTTGATGATTGGATGATAGCTGTAACTAAGAATCCCGTCATGACACCCATAACACGATTTGAAGTCATTGCTGCCATAATTGAGCGTAACTTGTTTCCAGCAGACTTCTGCAAAGCTTCACTCATTAACTTCATTCCATAAAGGAAAAGACCTAAAGAACCTACTAGCTCTAATAGATCAAAAAAACCATACTCCATAAGATGATTTAGTAAATTAATTTATAATTGATAACTGTAATATCTATTTCATTCAAAAAATTGCAACATGTATTGCATTAATGCAATTGTAACATAGTGCCTCAAAAAAAAATACTTGTCAAGTTTCACCCTGACAAGTATCTATAAATAGATTATTCTTTATTAGTATAAAAGATAAGCAGATTGCTCAATATAAGAATAAATAAAGCTTATTAAACCAATACCTATAGTACCGGCTAAACAAATTACAAGCCCCACTTTTGAGAAACTATCCGTTTTAATAGTAGCAATAGGATCTTCTGTTTTATATATAAACATAGCTCTTACAACAACTAAATAGTAATAAAGTGAAATTACTGTATTAATCAGAGCAATAAAGACTAGTGCATAATAAGACATCTGAGTCGCTGCCATAAAAACAAATATCTTACTAAAGAACCCTGCAAATGGAGGAATTCCGGCTAAAGAGAATAAGAATAACATCATTGCCACACTTAACTTAGGATTTGATTTATACAAACCATTGTAGTCAGCAATATTAACTTTACCTGATTTATTCTCAACAATTGATACCACTGCAAAGATACCTAAGTTAGATACAGTATAAACCAATAAGTAATATACTACAGAAGCCATACCTGCAGGTGTACCTGCAATAACACCTAACATAATGTATCCAGCTTGTGAGATTGAAGAAAAGGCCAAGAACCTTTTCATATTCTTCTGACGAAGTGCAAACAAGTTACCTACTGAAATCGTAATAACGATAAATCCATATACAACATACTCCCAATAATCAAATAAGCTACCAAAGACTTTAAATAGCACTACCATTAAAGCAAATGCTGCAGCTCCTTTTGAAACAACTGAAAGATATCCTGTAATATTAGTTGGTGCTCCTTGATAAACATCCGCAGTCCATAAGTGAAATGGAACCAAAGATATTTTAAATGCCATACCAGCAAGGAAGAATACTAGACCAAGCAACTCAATAGAATGTGGTGCTACAGAGTCACGCATATTTTCAAAATATAAACCAGTTGCTCCAGATGCTCCATAAAGCATAGAAATACCGAACAACAAGATTCCTGAAGAGAATGCAGCCATTAAGACAAACTTAGCACCAGCCTCTACCGACTCATATGATTTCTTATTATATGCAATCAACGCAACCATTGGTAAAGATGCTAACTCTAGACCCACATAGAACAATAAGAAGTGTCCAGCAGAGATCATGAAGTACATACCTAACAATGTAGATAAAATCAAAATGTAAGCCTCTGCTTTTTTATGAATAGTTTCCTCATTGTTTAACCAAGTTTTACTTTGTAAAAACACTAAGATTACACCAATATTTAGGATTGACTTAACAACATTATTCATGTTGTCTGAAACGAACATACCACCAAAAGCAGTACCTTCTTCTATTGGACAGAAACCTACAAGCGTAGCTGCAACAAATAGTAAACATGCAACTACATCAATAGTTTTTTTAGCTGAATTGGGAGCAAATAAATCAAAGATTATTAACAAAACAATTTGTAAAATCAACAAAAATTCTGCTCTCATCAATAATATTGAATCTAAATTCATAATCCTAATGTATTAAAGTCTTGTAATGATTGAAGTTAAACTATCATCGATAATTCCTGAAGAAAGGAATGGTGCCATACCGATAAATGCAATACTAACAATTAATGTTACTGTTGCAATTTTTTCATACCAATATGCATCTGGTAATTCTTCATGATGCTTATCAAAAACAGGTCCTAATAAGATCTTACCTACCACACGCAGAATATATACTGCAGTTACCACAATCGAAGCACAAGCTAATATTGTTAATATTCTGTGGAAAGTATCAGCATGTTGGAAAGAACCAACAAAAATTGTCATCTCAGCAGCAAAACCACTTAAACCTGGTAAACCTAATGATGCCATACCTGCAATTACCCAACATACAGATAAGAAAGGCATAATTTTCATTAAACCACCCATCTCTGTAATTAAACGAGTATGTGTACGACCATATATACCACCAATTAAGGCAAAGAATAATGCTGTCATCAATCCGTGTGACAACATTTGCAGAATTGCTCCATTCATTGCTGTTTTATTCATCATCAAAATCGCAAATAAAACTAAACCACAGTGACTAACAGATGAATATGCATTAATGTATTTCAAGTCTTTTTGAACAACAGCACCAAACGCACCATAGATAACACTAATACCTGTCAAAATAAGGAATAATGTTGTATATGTTTCAGCACCTTCCGGCATCAAATAAATAGCAACTCTAAAACAGCCATAACCACCTAGTTTCATCAATACACCTGCGTGCAACATAGATACTGCAGTTGGTGCTGATGCATGACCATCTGGAGACCAAGTATGGAATGGGAATAATGCTCCTAAAACCCCAAAGCCTAAGAATGTTAATGGAAAGAAAATATTTTGAGCTTCAACCGGGATATGAACTTTTGCTATTTCAAGAATATTCATTGTTAATGGACCACCTTCAACATTTGAGTTAAAGTAAATCCCTAAGATTCCTAATAATAAGAATGCAGAACCTCCCATCAACATAAGAGTAAGCTTCATTGCTGAATATTCTTTACGACCTGTACCCCATAAGCCAATCAATAAATACATTGGAATTAAGGCAACCTCGTAGAATAAGAACATTGAGAACATGTCAATTGTGATAAAGAATCCAAACACTCCAATTGAAAGCATAAGAAACCACAAGAAAAACTCTTTTACTTGTTCTTTTAGTCCCCAAGAAGCAAATACCCCAGTAAAGACAATAATTGCTGAAAGAATAATCATCAATACAGAAATACCATCTACTCCTAACGATAATTTGATATTCATTGATTCATACCAAACTATATCAGAAGTCATCAACATTTCTGCTGTAGGGTACAATTCTCTAAGATTAAGGAACTGATATAATAACAAAAAGGACATTCCCAATATTACCGATGAACCTATTGCCATTAATATTTTAATCTGCTTTGCTTCTTTTAGCAGCGCAACTCCACCCATCATCACAAGTGGAATAATCACAAATAAATATAAGATATTCATATTTTAATTTTTTCTATTTTAAGCAAAAAAGATAATTAAGGCTGCAATTAAAAATGCAGAAGCTGCAAATACCCATGCATATTGCTGAACACGACCAGACTGTAAGCCTTTTATTTTTGAAGATAAGCTATGACTCCAAAATGCTTGGAAATCCATAAATCCATCTATAATATGTCTATCAAACCATGCTATTGGAGTTGACACAAGTGCAAAAACTACTTTTTTAGTAATGAATAAGTACAATTCATCAAAATAGAATTTCTTGTTAGTTGCCTTGTAGAATCCACCTAAACCACTAGCAATTTTATCAGGAATAGCAGTTGGCTTCATATAGAATATTGCTGCTACAACAATTCCTACAACACCAACTAGAATACTTGGAATTGCAACTAGCCAATCAATATGAGTAGCAAAACCTTCTCCGGTTGCAGTAATAAGATCTGCAAAAGGAATAAAACCAACAACCAAAGTTAATAATGCTAAGAAAATCAATGGGGCTGACATTTGCCATCCTCCCTCATGAGGTGTATGGTGATAATGTCTATTTTCACCCCAGAAAATATTGAAATACAAACGAAACATATAGAATGCTGTTAAACCAGCAACAAAATATTCAACTGCAAAAATGAACTTATCATGATGTAATGCTGCCACCAAGATTTCATCTTTACTAAAGAATCCTGAGAAAGGAGGAATACCTGAGATAGCTAAACATGCAATTAAAAAAGTAATATGCGTAATTGGTAAATACTTACGCAAACCACCCATATCTCCCATTTCGTTACTATGTACAGCATGAATCACAGCACCAGCACCTAAGAACAATAATGCTTTAAAGAATGCGTGAGTAAATAAGTGGAACATAGATGACATGTAACCAACTCCTTCATGACCTTCAAAACCAGAAACACCTAATGCTACAATCATATAAGCAATCTGAGATATAGTTGAGAAAGCTAGCACACGCTTAATATCTGTTTGCGTACAAGCAATTACTGCTGCAAAAAGTGAAGTAGCAGCACCTACATATGCTATAATTGTAAGTACATCCGGTGTTTGAAACAAATACACAGGGAACATACGAGCAACTAAGTATACTCCGGCAACAACCATTGTTGCAGCATGGATTAATGCTGAAACTGGTGTAGGACCTTCCATCGCATCCGGCAACCAAATATGAAGAGGTAACATCGCTGACTTACCAGCACCACCAATGAAAATTAATAATGTAGCCCAACTTATGGCTGAAAAGCCTAAGAATGTTGAAGCATGAGCACTTGCAAAAATATCCCCGTTTTCAGGGTTAGTTAATGCATTAAAGTCAAATGTTTTTGTAAAATATGATAAGGTTAAAATACCGATTAAGAATCCTAAGTCTGCAAAACGAGTAACAATAAATGCCTTTTTCGATGCAGCAACTGCAGATGGTTTTGTGTAATAAAATCCAATCAATAAATAAGATGAAGCACCCACTAACTCCCAGAAAATGTACATCTGGAAAATATTAGTAGCAACCACAAGTCCCATCATTGAGAATGAGAATAAAGAAAGGAATGCATAATAGCGTTGAAAACCTGTTTCTCCATGCATATAACCAATACTATAGATATGCACCATTAATGAAACAGTACTAATAACAACTAACATCATTATTGAAATTGGATCAAGCAAAAGACCTAAATCAATATGTAAAGTATCAGTAAATCTCAACCACTCAAATGATGTAAATAACTTTTGGTATACACCATCTACTTTTCCAAAACAGAAGAAATAATCATAAGCTGTAATGTAAGATAAAACAGCAACGACAGACAAACCTGTTGTACCAATTGTTCCTGCAAGCTTATGAGACATTTTATGTCCTACTAAACCAAGCAGCAAGAAGGTAAAAACAGGTATTGCAAGAATAAATAAGGTTATTAAAAAATATGTCTCCATAATATGTTAATGTTTCAAGTTTTTAACTTCGCTTGTCTCAATATTCTTAGTATTGCGGAATACATTGATGATAATAGCGATTGCAATAGCTGTTTCTGCCGCAGCAACTCCTATCGAGAAAATAGAAAAGAACATTCCTTCCATTTGCCCAGGGAAAAGATATCTATTAAACACAACGAAGTTGATATTAACTGCATTTAAGATCAGCTCAAGCGACATCAATATTGCTAACATGTTGTGGCGAGTAATGAATCCGTACACACCTGTAAAAAACATGATGGTACTTACCACTAAGTAAAATTCCATTGGGATATTCATATACTTATCTCCTTATTTTTTTCTTGCGATTAATATTCCGGCAATAATACTTGCCAACAATAAAATACTTATCACCTCGAACGGAAGTAAATATTGGTATTTTTCTGTTCCCATTAAAGCTTGCCCTATCACCTGCATATCAATTTCAGTTTCTTGAACTCTTTCTGCATAAGGATAATTTTGTGTCAACAACACAAACAAGCTAAGAACACCACCAAATATTGAAACTATCAATCCGGCTATTCTTCTTGAGTGTAATACTTTTGGCATCTTCGATCCAACCTCACTGGTTAAGAATATTGAGAAGACAAACAACACTAAGATACCACCAACATATACTGATATCTGAACACCAGCAAGGAAGTGATAATTCAACAACAAATAGTAACCAGCAGTAGCAATAAGCACAAATAACAAGTATGTTGCTGCGCGAAGAATTTTTCTCGATACTACTGACAAAATCGAGCAACCAACTATTATAGCCGATAGAATATAAAAGATGATTTCACTTGCAGTTATTTCCATAGAAATAAATTTATTTCCTATACCCTAAAAGGAATATAAGTTATTAATGTTATTATTTTATTTTGTTTCAGTTGAAGCAGCTTGCGGTTTCTCTTTTGGAGCAAGCTTTGAACCCTCACGATTTAAACGACCTATCAATTTCGAACGAGTAAACACAGAGTGCTCGAATTCATTTGACCATTTGATTGCATCAGAAGGACATGTTTGAACACATAAATCACAAAAGATACAAGTACCTAAATCGTAAGAATATACATCTAACACCTTTTTTGCTTTCCCTGTTTCTTCATTCATTTCCTCTTTGGTAGTAATTTTAATAGTACCATTAGGACAATTCATTTCACAAATTTTACAAGCAGTACACTTATGCTCGTTTTTATCATTATGAGGCATTGTTAACTCTGCTCTGAAACGCTCAAAGTATTCGTATTCACCTCTATTCTCAGGATATTGTTCTGTAATCTTTGGTCTAAAGAAATTGATAATGGTAATTTTCATACCAAGAATCAGATTCCATAGCCCTTTGACAACTTCAATAATATAATTCTTAAGACTTCCCATCGCTTATAAAAGAGTTACGCATAAAGCCATTAATAATATGTTAACTAAACTGATTGGCATCAAAATCTTCCATTCAAATTTCAATAGTTGATCGATACGCAAACGAGGGAATGTCCATCTAACCCATAAAGCAAAGAATACACATGCTCCTGCTTTAACAAAGAACCAAATTACTGAAGGAATATAATCCATCAAGTTATTAAAGCTCTCCCATCCTGGGATATGTAATGGCATCCATCCACCTAAAAACATTGTAGTAGCAATAGCAGCTACAATGAACATGTTTAGGTATTCTGCCAAATAATAAAATCCGAAAGTAATACCAGAGTATTCTGTATGGTAACCGGCAGTAAGCTCAGACTCAGCTTCAGGTAAGTCAAAAGGTCCACGGTTAGTTTCAGCATGACCGGCAATCAAGTATATAACGAATCCAATCATTGAAGGAACAGCAGCCCAACCGTTAAAGATATTCCATACTCTTTCTTGTTGTTCTACAATTGTAGACAATTGCATGCTTCCTGTTAAAACAACAATACTCATTAATGCTAATGCAGCAGACAACTCATAACTTACAAGTTGAGCCCCAGAACGCATAGCACCAATCAATGTATATTTATTATTACTTGCCCAACCTGCCAAAAGAATACCGATGATTCCTAAAGAAGACACAGCTAACAAGTAGAAAATACCAATATTGAAGTCAATTGCATGTAATCCTTTTCCGAAAGGAAGAGCAAAAAAGGCTAAAATAGAACCCATTATTACAAAGAACGGAGCAATAAAGAATAAAAACTTATCACTCTTATTGATTGTAATAATCTCTTTTAAAAGGATTTTCACCATATCAGCAACAGTTTGCAAAAGCCCCCATTTACCAACACGATTTGGTCCGATACGACATTGGAAGAATGCACAAACCTTACGCTCTACATATATCAAAATCAGAGCTAGTACGGCATAAGCAGTCAAAAAGACTAAGCCAACAAGGATAAACTCAATAGCAAGTGTCCAAAAATCAGCTAATCCCAGCTGCACTCGCAAAAGGTCGTCTATCCAACTTGTAACTACACTAAAATCAAACATACTTATTTAATTTATTAATTTCATATTTCACATTTCATATTCACATTCCATTGTTTCTCTAACTTGAAATTTGGAATCTGAAACTTGAAATTCTCAGTTTATCTATCAATACAAGGAATCACATAGTCTAATGATGCACCAATCATCACTAAGTCAGCAATTTTTTCACCACATGTAGTTGGACATAATGCTGATACAAGTGTCATACAAGGCGAACGGAATTTCACACGATATGGATTCTTATCTCCTGTACTTGAGATATATACACCAAAATCACCACGAGCATTCTCCACGCGTTGGAAATAATCCCCAGCAGGAATTTTGATTACTTTAGGCACTTTTGCACAGTAATCGCCTTCTGTTGGCATTTGAGCTATTAATTGCTCTAGCATTTTCAATGATTCTTCAACCTCATCCAAACGAACAATATAACGCTCGAAAGTACCACCTTCAGCACGCATCATTGGTTCAAATTTGATTTTATCATAAGCTGCATATGGCTCAATTTTACGAACATCGTTCATCCAACCAGAAGCACGACCAGCAGGACCTGTTACTCCATAAGCAATTGCTTGTTCTTTAGTTAGGAAACCGATTCCTTTCATACGACCACGAGCAATTGGATTTTCTGTAAATAAGATGTGATACTCTTTCAACATCTTACGCATATAGGGAATAAAGTCTTTGATTTTTTGAATGAAATTTGGATGAATATCGCGAGCTAAACCTCCAATAACACCATAGTTACACATCAAACGACCACCACCTGTTTCTTCGAAAATATCCATGATTTTCTCACGATCACGCATACCATATACGAAAGCAGTAATAGATCCCATATCCATACACATACATCCCCATCCTAATAAGTGAGATGCGATACGAGTTAACTCATCTAAAATTGTACGAACGAAAACTGCTTTTTCCGGAACTTCAATGTTAAGAGCTTTCTCAACACATAAACAAACAGCATGTCTGTTCATTGTTCCTGATAGGTAATCAAGGCGATCTGCCAAGTGAAGAAGTTGTGGGTAAGTATATGATTCACACATTTTTTCAACACCACGGTGGATGTATCCAAAGTGTGGATCAATTTTTTGAACCGTTTCACCATCCAAAGCAACACGCAAGTGAAGTACACCGTGAGTTGCAGGGTGCTGTGGCCCCATATTGATTATATATTCTTTCTCACCAAATAACTGGAAGTTACTTTGAACGATTCCTTTATCTGTAAGATTGATAGTTGTTGTATTCTCCATCTCTTCTATAGTTTGGTTTTCCATAGTAAGAGGGTTTAAACTCATATCATAATCTTTACGAAGTGGGTATCCTTGCCAGTTTCCACGAAGGAATAAGCGACGAAGCCCAGGGTGATTGATAAACTTAATTCCAAAAAAGTCATACACTTCTCTTTCGTATAAGTTTGCAGATTCCCATAAATCAGCTACAGAGAACAACTCAGGATTTTCTTTATCAGTTGTGCTTGTTTTTACAACAATAGCCTTTTGATTCTCTTCAACTGTAAATAAACGATAAATCACACCTAGTGATTCTCCCCAGTCCATCCCAACAATATCTTGCAGATAATTAAACTGCATTTCTGTTTTCAGATACTCCATCACTACTCTTAATTCAGCAGAAGGCACCATCATTGTTAAGATTGCCGCTTCTTCTACAGTAGCTCCCGGAGCAAGGGATAATATTCTATCTTTTATATTGTCCATTTATCTATAATTTGACAATTTGAAAATTACTTAACTACAGGTCTTTCTGGTAATTTGAAGTAGTCCTCTAACTTCATTTTGCGTTGTAATTGCATCATTCCGTAAAGTACAGCATCCGGACGCGGAGGACATCCCGGGATATATACATCCACAGGGATAATTTCATTAACACCATTTACCACATGGTAAGAATCCTTAAATGGGCCACCTGAAATAGCACAACCACCCATAGCAATTACATACTTAGGTTCTGCCATTTGATCATAAAGACGCTTTAATACCGGCGCCATTTTATGAACGATAGTACCTGCAACGAAAACTACATCAGCTTGACGAGGTGAGTTACGAGTTACCTCCCATCCAAAACGAGCAAAGTCAGCACGAGCCGCACCAACACACATAAACTCAATACCACAACAGCTTGTAGCAAAAGTCAAAGGCCAAACAGAGTTTGAACGCCCCCAGTCGATTAAGTCATTTAACTTACCAACAAAAATATTTGTCCCATTTTTACGAAGTTCATCCACATACTTTTCCAAGTATTCGTTATCCTTGAACTCTTCGTTAGGAATATTTTTTATTTTAATATTCTTTACTTCCATTCTAATGCTCCTTTCTTCCATGCATAAGCAAGGCCTAAAGCTAGTACGACAATAAAAAAGCCAACTGTAATTAATCCTTGAGCGCCTAAGCTTTTAGAAACTACTGCCCATGGAAATAGGAAAACAGTTTCTACATCAAACATTAAAAACAAGATGGCAAACAAATAATACCCAACTTTAAATGGCAACCAAGAGTTTCCTCTAGTAGGGATACCACACTCATAAGGTTCACCTTTTTGGGGGTTAGTAGATTTTGGGGCAACTAAATTTGCAATTACTAATGCAGCAACTACTAAAAACAGTGCCGTTACAAATGCTACAATAAATAATGATTCATTCATAACTCTAAATACTTAAACGAGTTTTTAGACGATAAGTTAAGACAAGTTTACTTTTGCTTTTCCATTTTAGGAAAGCACAAATATAGTATGATGACTTAAAATTCAGCCTATATAATTAAAGAAATTTTTCACCAATTTAGAACACTAATAATCAATATATTAAACACGCAACACCTTCTGAAAGCACTATATATTTCACATTTAACACACAAAAAACATGTTTTTTAACACAATTATTGACTTAAATCAATAAGTTTCCCTTAGACATTAATGCCAACAAGTTGCATACTAAAACCTAAAACTATTTGAATGAATTCTGATATGTGAAGGATGTTAATATTAAGAGTACTTTCTGCAATGATAATCAGCAGTAAAGCTAATGTACCATACTTGTATATATTGCCCATTAATTGAGGATTCATTTTGTGCAAATAAGTAGAATACAAGTGTGAACCATCAAGTGGCGGAATAGGAATCAGGTTAAAAACAAACAAAGCAATATTGATATAACCTGAAACAAACAGCAGATTGGTTAAAGTAACCCCAAAATCGGTTTGAATATATGAGCTTGAAACCAACAAGCGAGTAAGCACAAATAACAGTACCGCTAATAGCAAATTAGAAAATGGACCTGCTAGCGAAACCAAAATCTCATCTCTGTGTTTTTTCTTGAAATTTTCGGGATTAATTATAACCGGCTTAGCCCAACCAAAGCCCGCTACAACAATAAGAAAAAAGCCCAACCAATCAATATGCTTTAGTGGATTTAGGGTCAATCGACCTTGCAACTTGGCTGTATTATCGCCCAGTTTGTAAGCAACAAATGCATGCGCATATTCATGAACAGTAAGTCCAATGATAGCTCCGGGAAGAAAAAGAGTTATTTGATTGAAATCCATATTATTAAAATAAAAAAAGCCGATACAATTATGCATCGGCTAAATATTATATATACTTACTTTACAGCCTTAAAGCTAATATCCAAACTCTTAACAGAATGAGTCAAAGCTCCTACTGAGATAAAATCAACGCCACATTCAGCATAAGATCTCAATGTATCAATAGTAATACCTCCAGAGCTTTCTGTTTCACAACGACCAGCAATAATCTCAACGGCTTTTTTTGTATTCTCTACCGTGAAGTTATCAAGCATAATACGGTCAACACCACACGCTAAAGCTTCTTGAAGCTCTTCAAAGTTTCTCACTTCAATCTCAATCTTCAAATCCTTATTTTTGTCCTTACAATATTGCTTAGCACTATTGATAGCATTAGCAATACCTCCGGCAAAATCCACATGATTATCTTTCAGCATAATCATATCATACAAACCAATGCGGTGATTTGTCCCCCCTCCTAGCTTTACGGCTTCTTTTTCTAACAAACGAAGTCCGGGAGTTGTTTTACGGGTATCCAGTACGCGAGTTTTTGTTCCTTCAAGCTCTTTGGCATATTTCTTTGTCACAGTAGCTACACCACTCATGCGCTGCATGATATTTAGCATTAAGCGCTCTGTTTGTAGCAAAGAAAGAATCTTCCCTTCTACTTCAAAAACAATATCGCCCACTTTTACTTCTGCCCCATCCTCAATATATTGAGTAATTTTCAATTCAGGGTCAAATGTGTGAAATATTTCTCGAGCGATAGCCACTCCGGCTAACACTCCGTTTTCTTTAATAATTAATTGAGATTTCCCTATGGCTGTTTCAGGGATACAAGATAGAGAAGAATGATCGCCATCGCCGATATCTTCGGCAAACCAATAGCGAATCAGTTCTTGATAGGAATTTGTCATTCGGCTTTTTCGATACGAAGTTGATATACTAATAATTTATTTCCTGACTTACGAGTAAATATTGACACACGGAAGCTTCCGTTTGCAGTAATCTGATTTCCAATCAAAAAAGCAGCATTTTCTTTTGTCCCTTTATGAACTACGACAAAATCTCTCACAGGATTTCTTCTGAAAAAATCTGCCAAAATCCCTTTTGCCTGTGCCTTTGTATAAAGATCCTCGGCACGAGGCACAGTCATATCTACATTGTCATTAAAATACATGGATACAGCATTTGCATCAGCTGCCTTGAATGCATTTACCAGCTCAGCAGGAACTTCATTCTGCTGTGCATAAATACTTTGACCACACCAGAACATTCCTATAAAAAAAAACAAATAATATGGATTGTAACTTTTTCATAAAAATGCGTTTATTTAGTTGATTACTCATGACAACTATAGTCACAAATACAATACCAATAAAAGGAAACAAAACTCCAAGCTTTAATCAGCTTGAATGCAAAAATAAGTTTTTTTTCCGTTCCTTTGTGTTAATTTTATCAACAAGGTATATTCCTAAACAAAATATTTACCCATAAATAATGAAAGCGGTTCTTCTTGTAGTAGGCAAAACAAATGATAGTTATTTAAGCAAAGCTGTTGAAGATTATGAGAAAAGATTAAAGCATTACATCCCTTTTGAGCTAGATGTAATCCCAGATCTAAAAAACACCAAAAGCATGTCTTTTGAAATCCAAAAAGAAAAAACATGTGAAGCTATTTTAAAGTACCTACAAGATTCTGATGAAGTAATCCTTCTTGACGAAAAGGGAAAAGAGTTTACTTCTGTACAGTTTTCAGCCTTTATGGAAAAGAAAATGACAACTGTGAATAAACGCATGGTTTTTGTAATTGGTGGACCATACGGCTTCTCTGAGGAGATGTACAATAGAACCAACAGTAAGATTTCGGTTTCTAAAATGACCTTCTCTCACCAAATGATTAGACTTATATTTATCGAACAGCTTTACAGAGCAATGACAATCATAAAAGGAGAACCATATCATCACGAATAATTATCGGACTGACATGAAAAATGCTTTTTTTAATAAACCTGGAAAAACCTCTAATCAAAAAAGAAACTTCTTTTTAGGCTTGATTCTCACATTGATATTTTTCATCATTGCTTCGATTCTCCAATACAAGCACACCACATTCCCAAATAAGGAAATAGATACAAAATCTTTCCAAATACTACTAAACCAAAAAGTTAAGGAAGCCGACAGACAACTCCTTCGATTAATGAGCAAGGTTATCCTTGACAAAAAATCATTTAAACCCAATAAATCAAAAGACATTTCCTACTATGTGTACAAAAATGACACTTTAATATATTGGAGTGAAAATGAAATAGGCATACCTCAACAGTATCTGAATTACAACAACAGAACTCGTTTTGTTTCTTTCCAACATAGTGATTGCGTATACAGAACTACACAAAACAATAATCTCAAATTCGTAGCCCTTATTCATCTCCGAAACAGCTACAACGACCCCAACGACTTCCTTCTAAATGAATACAAAAAGGAGTTTAATATGGATAGTCGGATTAAAATCACCTTTGGTGATGAGTCTGATAAAAATGCAATTTTCACTCCTGAAGGAGAATACCTTTTCTCATTAACAAAAGGCAACTCATTAATATCTGACAAAAAACTATCCTTATGGAGTATGTGTTTCTGGGTAATTGGATTATTACTGGCCTACTATTTATCAAAAAAACTATACATCTTCTTTTCAATTAAGAACGCAAAAGCTATGCTTCAAATTGCGAGCTTTTTCTTTTGGATCATTCTACTATTTATCGGAATCAAATGGAATGAACCTTGGATGTTATTTCAACAGGACTTCTTCTCTCCTATCTATTTCTCATCTAACTTTTTTCTAGCCTCCATGGGGCACCTATGCATATTAACCATTTTCTTTCTCTCCGAAACAGTCTTATTTTATAGAATACTAAAAAAATCTGACTTAAAACTTAAGAAACAAAACTTATGGTTGGCTATCACTAATATCTGCTCAGCCATTACTTTCTTGCTCCTAATCAACATTTCTTCTCAACTTATTAATAACTCATCATTCAACATTGAACTATACAAACTAGAAAACATCTCTTTGATAAGCGTCATTGCCATCATCGTTGTTTTCTGCTGGTTCATTATTTTCTCAATTATTAGACTTATTGGGTTAAGTACAATAAACTTAGAAAATACATCCTTAAAAAAAGGATTTATAGCAAACACCTTAATCAGTTTAACTGCTGGACTTACATGCCTTATTTTCAACAAAGAACTGGCAGTTTACTTTATTTGGTACTGGTTAATTTCTACTTGGATAGATTACTTATTATACAAACAAAAGGACATTTTTAATTTAGCAAACTTAGGTTTACTAATTGCTCTTTTCTCCATATTTGAGGTACATCTTTCGGCAAACGAATACAATACCAAAAGCCTTGCAAAGATCTTAACCATTGCTGAAAATATTAATTCGGGTGAAATAATTGACAGAAACTTTCTGGCAGAAATCCTGTTTGAGGAACTTAATGAAGAACTATTTGATGACGAAACATTATTGGAAATAGCTAACAAGAAAGATAATGTTGAGAATGAGATTCAGAACTACCTGACTAAAAACTACTTTAGAGGGTTTTGGAACAGCTACAACATCAAAACCTATTTATTTGACCAAGAACATCCTGAAAAAGAAGACTTCCAAAAGTTAGCACAATACAACACTATCCTTTCAAAAACAGACAGAGTTAAACGAACCAACTTCTACTTCTGCACTGACGAGGAATCCAAAATTGATTACATTGGAGTCTTTGACCTTCATAATGAAATCTTATTTATTGAATTCTATTCAAAGCTACGCAATAGCAGTTATAGTTATCCGGAACCTTTACTCCAAGCTAACAAACGAAACTCTTACAGCTCAGAGCTATCGATAGCTAGATATAGAAACGGATTTATTAGTGCTCAAGTTGGTGATTACAAATACCCGGTCATCATCAATTGGTATGTAAAAAAGAAAGAACAATTTTACTCTTTTGATAAAAAGGATTACCGACACTATGTTTACAAACCGAGTACTAATACCACAATCATAATAAGTAAACCAATTGGAAATCTGTATTATTCATATATAGTATACGCTATTTATTTGTTTACCATGTATTTTGCCATAAGCTCAATACTAAGAATCGTTATAAGAATATTCAAACGAGAATCAATCTTTAACCACAGCTATTTGTCTCGATTGCAATTTACATTTATTGCTCTTTTTATAATCAGTTTTATTGGTGTGTTCTCTATCTCTACATCGTACATTATTCACCAATACGAAAAGAAACAAGAAACCGACTTACTTAAAAAGAAAGTATACATATCAACTTACATCAGTGATATTTTTAAAGATGCAGAGAACCTTAGAACTACAAATGTAATAGACTTAAACTTCAAGCTACAGGAGTTATCTAAAACCTTTGAAACAGACATTCACATATATGATCCCAAAGGATATCTAATCACCTCATCACAACCAATAATCTTTGCCAAAGGCTTAATTAGCTACCGCATCTCTCCCGCTCCATTTTTCGAAGGGAAAAGCAATGTTACTTTAACTGAGAACATTGGTGAGCTAAACTATTTGTCATCTTATACACCTATTTACAATAAAGACTTTAAGTTACTGGGCTACATCGCAGTACCTTCATTCCTGAGTTCGGATGAAATGCAAAAAGAAATCTTCAGCCTACTATCAGTAATTATCAATGTATACTTACTAATTATATTTATTGCAATATTGGCAAGTTTCATAGTTAACCGCAATCTATCTCAACCGATTAAGCAACTCGAAGAAAAGCTTAAAAGCATTAGTCTTAAAGGGAAGAACAACAAACTGGTATACAAACATAATGACGAAATCGGACACCTGGTTGAGCAGTACAACTTAATGATTGATGAACTTGAAAATAGTGCCGAGAAGCTTGCTCAAAGCGAACGCGAAACGGCATGGAAACAAATGGCGCGTCAAGTAACTCATGAAATCAACAATCCTCTAACACCAATGAAGCTTACTATTCAACAATTGCAAAGGATGAAACAAACAGGACATGAAGATTTTGAAGAGTACTTCAATAAATCCTCAAAAATGCTGATTGAACAAATAGAACACCTTTCTAGCATTGCATCGAGCTTCTCTGACTTTGCTAAGATGCCGGAATCCGACCCAACCAGAATAAATATTGTTGAACGATTAGAAGGAATCATTACCCTATTTAGAAACAATTATGAAAAAGTAGGAATTATATTCTCTTCAATAAGCAAAGAAATTTTCATTAAAGCAGACAAAGAGGAGATTACTCAAATCTTCAATAACCTTATTAAGAATGCAATTCAGGCAATTCCGTCAGAAAAGAAAGGGGTTATTTTTGTAAATATCAGTACAGCAGACGGGCATACAACTATTGAGATAAAAGACAATGGAAGTGGCATAACTACAGAAATCCAAGATAAGTTATTTGAGCCAAACTTTACTACAAAAAACAGCGGCATGGGACTTGGCTTAGCTATTGTGAGAAATATTATTGAAAAGAATAGCGGGAAGATATGGTTTGAAACAGAGACTAACAGAGGCACTAGCTTCTATGTAAGATTCCCAATCATCTAAACAAACTTAAAACAAGAAAGGCTGTCAATATTTGACAGCCTTTCTTGTTTTTGCGCTTATATATCTTTCTTTTTACCAAATAGAGAAATGAACATATTGCTTAGGATTTTGCTTCAAGTCTATCAATAATCTATCCGCATTCTTCGAAGCATTATTTAAGTTATAATACAAAGAAGAGTCATTTATTAACTTACCTAAAGAACCCTGACTATTATTGATCTTAGCAGCTACACCTTGCAATTCTGCCATTGTTTGATCAACATTAGCTACAGTCTTTTCAAAATCAATATTTTTCACATGACTACCGACTGCAGCAAAGTCTTCAGTAAACTTATCTACATTTCTAACAATATTTGGAAGGTCTCCCTTCATCAACTTCTTAATTTCACCCGAAGATACCTCTAGGTCAGAACTTGCTTTCTCAATAGAGTTTAATGAATGCTTCATTTGAGCACCATCAGTAATTCTTCGCAATGAAGTAATCAACGAATCCGTAGATGCTAATAAATGGTCAATCTTTGGCATAATGCTATTTGAAATCTTTGAAACAATATCATGTCCAACGACTGATTCAAGGTAAGCCCCAGTTTCATAATAAATACCTTTATCCTGTGCTAGATTCAAAGCAATTGCCTTTCCACCCATTAAACCATCATCAATCAACTCGGCTGTAGTTCCTATAGGAAGCGTAATATCTGTGGAAATATCAAGCGTAATAACAAATGCAGAGTCTTTAGAAAAATCATAATCAATCAGACTTACTTGTCCAATTTTATGTCCTTTAATAAACACCGGACAAGATTCTCCTAAACCATCAATCTCCTGATAAACTGTATAATAATAATTGGTTGGATTAAAGATATTAACCCCTTTCAAATAATTAAAAACAAAAAATAAGATTGCCGCTGATGCAATAAATAGGAAACCAATTCTAACCTCTCTTGAAAAAAGTCTTTTAAAAAAAATTCTTAACTTCATTTACTAATATTTTTATTCATTCAAAACAACAAAATCAAAACAACCCCTCAAAATAAAACCTCTATGAAAGAGGTTTTAAGTTATCTTACTGGAACTTTTTGTCCATTTTTAAATGCAACAACCATTGCATCCGGAAATTTATTAGAAATTTGTTTTTTCTGTTCTTTTATATCTTCATAACTTGTAGTACTTCCATAAGTGTATTTATACAAGTTTTTTTCAACATAATAATCTACCACTAAGCCTTTAAATGCAGAACTACTTGGCGGTAATTTATTAGCTACAGCAAATAATTGTAACTTATAAATCTTCACATCTTCAGGAGCAACTGCTTTACTTCCAAAAGCCTTTTCAACTGATGCCACATCAACTTTAGTTGAATTCACATCTTCAACTCCATCAATTTTTTCAGGCTCTAATACTTTAACTGAACTTACAACTTTAACTGGTTGGGAATTACTCACAACCTTATTAGACGACTTAGTTTTTGTCTCCTGTTTATTTAAGACTTCTTCAACCTCAGCAGCTTTTGTTCCCTCATCATTAGACTTATATACATAATTTCTTTGACCAGATTTTAAGTCATAATCCTTCTTAAACTGTTCGAATGATGAGAAAATTGCAGAAGCCATTTTTTGTTGACCGGACTCAGAACGCAAAAAAAGCCTCCTCCTCTGGATTTGAAAGATATCCAACCTCAATCAAAACACTTGGCATAGCCGTTTTATGCAAAACCCAAAAACCAGCCTGACGCACACCTCTATCTTTTCTGCCTAAACCTGAAAAGTTTTTTTGAATATCCTGAGCAATCTGAACACTCTTATCTAAAAACTTATCTTGAATACACTCAAACATGATATAAGAATCAACTGATTTCGGATTAAAACCTTCATACTTAACCTTATAATCATCCTCCAGAAGGATTACAGAGTTTTCTCTCATCGCAACATCTAAGTTTGACTTAGATTTTGTTAAACCAAGAGTATATGTTTCTGAACCATATGCTGCTTTGTTGTTATTTGCATTCGTATGAACACTAATAAATAAATTAGCATGTGCATTATTCGCAATATCAGCTCTACCCTGTAAAGTAATGTATTCATCAGAATTTCTTGTATACACAACTTTTACATCATCGAAATTCTTTTCAATTAGCTCCCCAAGCCGAAGCACAACACCTAGATTAATCTGTTTTTCTTGAATATGTGCTCCAACAGCCCCAGGATCATGTCCTCCATGTCCAGCATCTAACACTACCACAAAAGATTTTTTTGCAGAAAAAGAAGACATGCTTAATAAGCAAAAGAACAACAGAAAAACGGTATAATATTTGGTACAATCTCGTTTCATTATTTCATTCCAAAATGAGGTTTCAAATTTTACAACAAGCAAAAGTAATTATAATATTGTTTTAGCCATAGTTGTTTCCATAAATATTACCCAATCTAAGCTAGATTTTATGAAATTCAAATTATTTATCAACTTCACTAAATTCTAAGCTAGATATTACTTAAATTTGCGGACATTTTATCAATTTACAATAAATGTACTTTAGACAAAAAAGATATAAACATATACCTTTCATAGTTCTTTTTGTGGCGATTCTATTGAGTTCAAACTCATTTGCTCAAGAAAATAAAATGGCTATCAACACAATTGCCCACAATGATAGTACCATAAGCCCACTGCCTAAAGATTCTGCATCTACAGATTCCATCAACACAAAGCAAAAAAAGAAAACTAAAATTGAAACCCCTATCACCTATTCGGCTACAGACTCAATTGTCCTTGACATGTCTGGAAATGCCTATATGTATGGTGATGGCAAGGTTAATTATGACAAACAAGAACTGACTGCCGCATATATCCATTTAAACACAGACAGCTCTCAGGTAAACGCAACAGGAGCAACAGACCCTGATGGTGAAATCATTGGATTACCAATACTTAATGATAATGGCGAAGAATATCATGCAACATCATTAAAGTATAACTTCAACACAAAAAAAGGTTATATTAAACATGGTATCGTTCAGCAAGATGAAGCATATATCATTGGTGAAAAAACAAAAAAAATTGATGATGAGTATTTGTGTATGCAAAATGGAAAATACACAACTTGCGATCACCACGAACATCCGCACTTTTACCTAAACTTAACTAAAGCAAAAGTAAAAAAAGGAAAATGGGTTGTAACAGGACCTGCATATTTAGTACTACTAGATGTACCTCTTCCACTTGCAATTCCATTTGGATATTTTCCCTTTACAAAAAGTTATTCTTCAGGGGTTATTATTCCGTCATACGGAGATGACCGAGCTCGTGGATTCTATCTAACAAATGGCGGTTACTATTTTGCCATTAGTGACTATATGGATTTAACATTATTAGGTGACATCTACACTCTTGGAACTTGGGCTGTAAGTGCTCAATCCAAATACATCAAAAGATACAAATACAACGGTAACTTTAATTTCAATTACCGTGTAGATGTTATGAATAATGACCTACCAACCTATCAAAAGAACAAAAATATGTCCATCATCTGGACACACTCTCAAAACCCAAAGGCTAGTCCTAATCAAACATTTTCGGCAAGTGTAAATTTCTCTTCAAGCGGATATGATCGTAGTAACATCAACAATTATTACAACGCAGCAGCAATTTCTCAAAATGTAAAAAGCTCAAGTATATCATATGGTTATAGTTTTCCAGAAACTGCTTTTAGCCTTTCGTTAAACATGTTGGCTAGCCAACGCACTGCTGACTCAACCATCTCTCTAACGACTCCAGATTTAACCCTGACAATGAGTCGCATATACCCTTTCAAAAGAGAAAATAAGATTGGGAAAGACAAATGGTATGAAAAAATATACATGTCATATTCAGGAAATATAAAAAATTACATCAGTACTAAAGAAGACCTTTTACCTGAAGCATCTTTACAAAAAGACTGGCAAAACGGATTTAATCATAGTATACCTTTGGGGGCATCATTCAACTTACTTAAATACCTTTCCATCACTCCAAGCGTAAACTACCATGAACGCTGGTACACTCAATCTCTGCATAAAGAATGGAACGAAACAAATTTTGAAGAAGTTACAGATACTATTTATAAGTTCAATAGAAACTATGATTTTACAACTGCATTAACTGCAAGTACAAAATTATACGGATTCTACACACCTAGCAGAGCAATATTTGGAGACAAAATTGACCGCGTACGCCATGTCATAACACCTACTGTTTCCTACTCATTCAAACCGGATTTCTCTGACCCTATGTGGGGAATGTGGGATTCTTACAATCGCCCAATTAGCTCAACAGATCCAACCTCATATGAAACATATTATTCAAAAAATGCGAATGGTATCTTTGGGTCGTCTTCTGCTGGAAAATCTAGCAGCATCAATTTCTCTATCAACAACAATATTGAATTAAAGTGGAAACAGGAAAACGACACAACCGGTGAGCCTATTTATAAAACAGTCAGTATCATTGATGCGTTATCAGGAAGTGCAAGCTACAACTATGCTGCAGATTCATTAAACTGGTCAATAATAAGTTCAAACTTGAGATTAAAACTATACAAAGGATTTAACCTTAATTTATCTGCCACTTTTGAACCCTATTTATTTGCATTAGACACTCTTACAAATGGTGGAACTAGAATAAATTCTCTAAGATGGGATCAAGGCAAATTGCCGAGGTTAATCAATACCTCAACATCATTTAGCTACACAATCAACAACGAAACATTCAAGAAAAAAACCGACAATAAAAACGCGAACGGAGAACAAAACAAAGATGACAATAAAAAATCATCAAGCAATACAACTGATGATGGATATGTTAAACCAAATATCCGCTGGAGCATGTCATTTGACTACTCTATGAGATTTGGAAACACGGCAGACTTTGATACGAAAATACTTGAATACGAAAGAGAATTAACTCACAATATAGGCTTTAGAAGTACACTTTCATTGACTTCAAACTGGAATTTCAACTTTGGAACATCCTATGACTTCAACAATGAAGAATTCACATATTCAACACTAGGCATCCAACGAAACCTACACTGCTGGAGTATGAGCGCGAATGTTGTACCAATTGGGCCATATAAAACTTATAATTTCCAGGTCAATGTTAGTTCAGCAATGTTAGCTGATCTGAAATATGAAAAACAAAAAGACCAAACCACAGCTATTAACTGGTATTGACATTTTGTGGGTTTTATTTTGATTTACTTTTACTTATCTTTGCATATTATTAACTATAAAATAAATTACAGATGAATATCTCTGAAAAAATGATTGTATCAGTTGCATACGATTTATATGTAAAAACAGAAAATGGTGACCCTGAGTTGATGGAAAGTGCTACTGTAGAAGAACCTCTTACATTTTGCTATGGCATTGGTATGATGTTACAAAAATTTGAAGCAGAACTTAAAGGTAAAAACACAGGTGATAAATTTGACTTTGTAATCCCAACTGATGAAGCATATGGCGCTTACAATGAAGAACATGTTGTTGATTTACCAAAAGACATCTTCTTAGTTGACGGCGAATTTGATAGCGAAACAATCTTTGCTGGAAATATCGTTCCATTAATGGATTCAGAAGGAAACCGCATCAATGCTGAAGTTGTTGAAGTTGGTGATGATACTGTTACTGTTGACTTAAACCACCCTCTTGCTGGTGAAGACTTACACTTTGTAGGTTCAGTACTTGACATTCACGAGGCATCTTCAGAAGAACTTCAATCATTCCTTGGGGGTGGTGGTTGTGGTGAAGGCTGTAGCTGTGAATCAGGAAGTTGCGGCGACAGCGGCAGCCAAGGTGGTGGTTGCGGAAGCGGTTGCGGATGCCACTAATAAAGAAATAAACTTTATAACAAACACAATAATTACCACAGAGCAGATAATGTTCTGTGGTATTTTAATATGTATGCTCTATGTCTAATACATTAGGTACAATTTTCAAATTAACATCATTTGGCGAATCTCACGGAAAAGGTGTAGGTGGAGTTATTGACGGATGTCCTGCAGGACTTGACTTGGATGAAGAATTCATCCAAAGCGAACTAAATCGCAGACGCCCGGGACAATCAGCTATCACTACGCCGAGAAATGAAGCCGACAAAGTTGAATTCTTATCAGGTGTATTTGAAGGAAAAACAACTGGTGTTCCTTTAGCCTTTGTTGTTTGGAACAGCAATCAACAATCGAAAGATTACGACCATCTAAAAAATATATATCGTCCATCTCATGCTGATTACACCTACCAAACTAAATATGGAATCAGGGACCACAGAGGTGGCGGAAGAACTTCTGCTCGTGAAACAATAACTCGAGTAGTTGCCGGAGCTGTTGCAAAACTAGCCCTTAAACAAATGGGAGTTCAAATTACGGCATTCACAACTCAAGTTGGGCATATTGCAATGAGTAAAACTTACAAAGAATGTGATTTTACTGAAATTGAAAAAAATGCAATTCGCTGTCCGGAACCAGAAGTAGCGGATAAGATGATTGACTTTGTAAAAGAAATCAAAGCTGAAGGGAATACCATTGGAGGCATCATTACATGTGTTGCCCAAGGAGTTCCTGCCGGATGGGGCGAACCTGTATTCAATAAACTTCACGCAGCACTTGGTGCATCAATGCTTTCAATCAACGCATGCAAAGGATTTGAATATGGTTCAGGATTCAATGTTCTTGAAAAAGGCTCTGATATCAATGATGAATTCTACACAGAGGATGGCGTTGTAAAAACAAAAACAAATAACTCTGGTGGAATTCAAGGAGGAATCTCAAACGGGCAGGATATTTATTTCAAAGTGGCGTTTAAGCCTGTTGCTACTATCCTTCAAAAACAAAATACAATTACAAAAGAACTAGAAGATACTGACATCAAAGCTCACGGCAGACACGACCCTTGTGTTCTACCTCGCGCAGTGCCAATTGTTGAAGCTATGGCAGCAATCACTCTTCTTGATATGTATTTATTAAGCAAAACAGGAAAATAGTCTTTACTAATCACTTTTAACTGTTAACCTTTAACTTAATTATGATTCCAAAACTTAAATATACCGACTCAGGAAATTTCATTCTACTAGCAGGACCTTGTGTCATTGAAGGTGAAGAAATGGCTTTTGAAATCGCAGAAAAACTTTGTGCT
This sequence comes from Paludibacteraceae bacterium, assembly GCA_963662245.2. Classification (GTDB taxonomy): domain Bacteria; phylum Bacteroidota; class Bacteroidia; order Bacteroidales; family Paludibacteraceae; genus JAFGVL01. The sequence goes on from CAXXVQ010000003.1 coordinate 68,939, forward strand.
ATTAGCGATAAATATAAAATTCCATTTGTATTTAAAGGCTCATATAAGAAAGCTAACCGATCTCGCTTAGATTCATTTACCGGTATTGGTGATGAAAAAGCGTTAAACATACTTAAAACCATAGGAGAAAAATTCAATATTCCTGTAGTCACTGATATTCACACGGAACAAGAAGCTGCACTTGCTGCACAATATGTTGATGTATTACAAATTCCGGCTTTCCTATGCCGCCAAACAGACTTACTTGTAGCGGCTGCAAAGACTGGCAAAGTGGTAAACATTAAGAAAGGGCAATTCCTTTCAGCTGAATCAATGCAATTTGCAGCTCAAAAAGTTGTAGATGCAGGAAACAACAATGTAATGCTTACTGAAAGAGGAAATAGTTTTGGCTATCAAGATCTTGTTGTTGATTATAGAGGTATTCCTGAAATGCGTAAAACAGGATTCCCAGTTATACTTGATGTTACCCACTCACTACAACAACCAAATCAAAGTGCTGGAGTAACAGGAGGTCAACCTCAACTTATTGAAACAATTGCCCGCGCTGGTATTGCTGTTGGTGCTGATGGAATCTTTATGGAAACCCACCCTAATCCGGCAGTAGCAAAATCTGATGGAGCTAATATGTTAGCTTTAGATAAAGCTGAAAAACTCATCAGTAACTTAGTTGAAATACGAAAGACAATTAACAAATTATCATAAAAAGAAGGTCAAGCAATGCTTGACCTTCTTTATTTATCCTCATCAGCATCTATCTACCTATATATAAGTTTTTTAGATAAAAGTAGATATCAAACAACAGAATTAAGCTCAAATACAACAAAAAACCGGCTACATTCGATGACTAAAGGTTTACAAAGTTTGCTTAAATCATTTTTTTGCCTAAATTTGAAGCATCTTAACATTTAACATAAAGAAACAAATCTTCAATACACATTAACTTATGAAAAAATCTACATGGTTCTTAAAGCTTAGCTTTTTAGCTGTAGTTTTATTTTTATGGACAAATGCTTCTGCTCAAGGCATTACAGAAGTTGAAAGCATTACTTGCCCAGGGAATACTGACGGACAACTTAGTTTTACTGCAACTGGATCTGGAAACACCTATCTATGGTCTAATGGCTCAACTGAACAGACTATTAAAAAATTAAGTGCTGGCACATACACTCTTACAATTTCAGCAGGACCTGATGCTGGTGGAAGTCCATATACATATACTCTAAAAGACCCAAATCCAATTATTGTCACTTCAATTATAGTTTCAAATAACTCAACTTGGGGAACATCCTCTTCTGGTTGTGATGGTGCCCTTACAGTTTTCAACACTGGAGGGACTGGACAAATAAGTTATATTATGTATGATGTACTTACAAGAGAAACATTTACAACAAGTAGCATATCAAATAGACCTCCAGGAGATTACTTAATCACCCTTACTGATGAAAATGGTTGTACTAAAGACACAACTGCAACAATTGGAGATGATGCAGAAAGTACACTAACCACAGTACCAGCTTCTGACACAACATATGTCTGCTACAAAAAAACTGCTGGATCAACAGTGATTCCATCTTCAGATGATATCTATCCAGTATATACAGAATTTAGTGGCACAACTGATTTAGGCAAAGACACAACTGCAATAGACTCTGCAATGTATTATGTTCTTGACACAACATTAGTATCGGGAACTGATTATGCTGCTATCTACCTTGATTCTATTGATTATTGGAGTATTCCTGTTTCTGACAACAATGACACTCTTATGTTTTTGAGTAAAACACCTGTTACTTCTACTAGTACGGCAGGTGTTTACACTGATTTACAAATTCTTAAAAGCTCTAATGTTGATTTTGGGTTCACTGCAGATATCAATGTACTTCAACCTGACTCTTCATTAATAACAAGAACAATAGTAGATACTCTAATTCAAGGAACAAGCACTTCTCTTGCTGTATCAAACTTAGAACCTGGGTTCTACACAGCATACTTTTGGAATTCAAGAATTCCAAATTCAGAAGGGAAAAGAGGCGTTTGGGATATACTTGGACCAAACAACCCTGTTACAGTAAACTATACTCAAACCAACATTCTATGCTTTGGAGATAGTACAGGCCAAATTACGGCTGATGCTCAAGGAAGTTGGCATGACTACAGCGTACCATTTGCTAAAATTGATATACTAAAAGATAATTCTATTATAGACTCAATTTCAAATTCAAATTCAATCTCAACAAGTGGATTAGCTGCAGGAATTTATTCTATAACTGCTACTGATGTTAACGGATGTAGCAGAACTCAAACAGTTGAAATTACTCAACCGGATGATTCTCTATACATTTCTTATGATGTCACAAAATTTGCGAAATGTCCATATAGTTCAGATGGTGAGGTAACAATCAATAGAGTAGTTGGAGGAACAGCTCCATTTAAAAACATTATCTGGGATGGTGATTCTACGAATAATGAAGTTGCAAATTCTCTAACAGCAGGCTTGCACTCTGTAGTTATAATTGATAATGATGATTGTCGCGTTAGTGATTCTATTTATGTAAATTTCACCAGCAAATCATGTTTCTATAATATTGTTACTCCAAACGGTGACGGATACAATGATTACTTTGACTTAACAGACATGTGTCAAAACATGCAAATGGAAGCAAAAGTCTTCAACGAACAAGGTAAACTAGTAACAACATTGGATGAAACAAATCCAAAATGGGACGCATATGATCCTTCAACTCCTCCTACAGGACCATCTTCAACATACACTGCATTTATTAAACTAACAAAAGACGGTGAAAAGATTGCTGAATTCGGAGAAAGCTTCAGTGTAATTTATTCTAAATAAAACATTTAATAAGAATACCTATGAGAAGAATATATATTATATCTGCAATCCTACTATTATTATCCTCAACTAATGGATACAGTCAGCGTATTTGGGGAAATCCGATAGGACAATATGCATACAACCCAGCCGGTGCAGCTATGGAAGACCTTGGTGAAATTGTAGCAGCATATTACAACACATATGCCTCAGCAAACAACAGTCCAAGAGGCTATATGTTAATGGGGTCAACTACTTTCCCAAATCAAAATATGGGAGCTGGATTTAAACTTAATTCAGAACCAGCCGGTGTACTAACAAACATGTCTGCTGAAGCAACTTATGTATATAAAGTGCCTGTTAGCACAAACTCCAAATTATCATTTGGTCTTTCCGGGACATATAATCAAATGGGTATAGACAACCAAAAAGTTAACCCTCAACATGCAGAAGACCCTATTTTACTTTTAGGTGCAGAAAGTGGTTATTGGTTTGACATGAACTTTGGTGTTAGTTTACATGAAGCAAATCAATATTATTTAGGTGTAGCTTGTTATAATTTATTGGGTCAACAAACAGATTGGTTATTATCAGACTACTACAGTTTTGAAAATAGAGCTACAAGACTTATTTCAGCTAGTGGAATGTATAGTTTTAACCTTATGAATGGTGATGCAAAACTGGAAACAACAGGAACAACAATGTTTTATGTACCGGAAGATGAATACTCAGTCGTTTATGATTTCAATGCTAGATTAATCTTTAAAAAAGCATTTTGGGCTGGTTTGGGATACACTAACAACATGGCCAAAATCTTATTAGGTCTTTATATCCAAAACATTAATATTGGCTATGCTGGTGGTATCGGATTAGGCGACATGGCTTCAGAAACATATTCTTTACCTAAACATGAAATCTTCTTACGCTTAGAATTAGACACTTCGAAATCTTCAAGAAAAAATGTAAGCCGATAATATATGAATAAACTAAGATTTATATATCTGTCTCTTTTGGGATTCTCTTGTCTTCTTTCTGCAAATGCAAAAGGAGTTAAGAGAGATACGGTTTGTGTTAATATGCAAACAATCAATAGCTCACAAGATGACTACTTACCTTTTCTGCTAGGAAAAAACACGCTGGTATTTACATCAAATAGAAAAAATACTCAGGAAGGTCAAACTGTCCAATACTCAGAAAAGGTATACCAAACTCTAGAAAAAGGAAAAAATAAATTCACTACACCAAAAAAGACTGGTTACAAATGGAATAGTGACAACAATACAGCTCTAATTGCAGTAAGTCCTAGCCTATTTTATTTTTACCGTTCATACTGGAAAGATAATGGTGAGATATTTTTTGCTCAAAGAGAAGGTGACCGCAAAACAATGTGGGTCGGATCTAAAATAAAGAAACTATCTCGCATTTGCACCGAATATGATGAATGTTCTGTAGCAACGACAAACACAGACAGTCTCCTATTTGTTTCAAACAGAAATGGGAACTATGACATCTTTGTTCAAATTGGAAAAAAACCAGCGAGTCCAATTGACTCTCTGAATTCAGAGTATAGTGAAAAAGATTTATTCTTTAATCCAGAAACACAAATCTTATATTTCAGCTCTGATCGCCCAGGCGGAATTGGTGGATATGACATCTATGAATCAAAACTTGTTGACAATAGATTCACAAAACCAGTTCTACTTCGTGACACAATGATTAATACGACTTCGGATGATAGAGACTTTAGAAAATACAACGACTCATTAATGTATTTATCATCTAACAGGATAATGGGATTAGGCGGTTTTGACATCTATCGTATTACTGTTAAATCAAGTATGATTCCTGACACTCCTGATATTGTAATAGATATTGAAGATGTTAAGATCATTAAAGATCAAAAAGAAGAGCTTTATGCTCAACTAGAAGAGCTAGGCTTATTCCCTTTCCAAGGAGAAGTACAAGTTGGAGCATATAGATACATTCCGTCATTAGAAGCATTCCAAAAACGCTTCCCATGTATTGTTAATGAAAATATCCGCATGGATATACTTGAAGTGGACGGCTTTAAAGTTCACAAATATATTATTGACACAATATATACGGATGTAGATGCTGCTGTTAACAAACAAATTGAGATAGAAGCAATGCACTGTTTACCGGAAGAATTATTCTCAGATATGCCATTTATAGCAGTACTAGACAAGAAAGGAAACAGATATGCTATTTTCTGGAAAAAGGATGAATTTGAAGATAAAAAGATGTTCTTTATTTTCAAAAATGGTCAGATGATCTGGAAATCTAGAAGATTCTAATCAGAACAAAAACACATAAAAAAAGCTCAAGAGAATTTCTCTTGAGCTTTTTTATTATATCCTTATCTCCTTAAAAAGGCAAATCATCTTTCTCATCAGGAGTTGGTGTAAATACCGGCTGTGCTGTTTCCTGAGCCATAGGAGCACCAGAACCCTCACCAGCCATCTCCACTTTCCAAGCTTTTACATCTGTATACCAACGACCATTGTATTCACGACTCTCAACATCAAAAGAAACACTAAGCATATTCCCTTCTTTAAGTACACTAGCATCAGCTTTATCACCCCAAACAGATACACAAACCTTTTTAGGGTACTGTCCTTCTGTTTCTACAATAATATCTTGTTTCTTCCAAGGACCATTACGCCCCTCTCCTGTTTGCACAGGTAATAATTGCACTAATCTTGCTTTTAATTCCATATTATATATAATTCAAATTTTCTAACACAAAGATAAAAATTCAAAACATTACAAACCAAAATTGTTTATAACTTCAACAATCGACCTGATGATATGAGCAAAAAGCCTATTTTTGCAGAAAACTAACAAAACTATGAAAATCTCAAAATGGAAACTTTGGACTGCTGTCATCTTTTTGGCACTATCCACTTTATTTTATGTCATTCACTTTTTAATATTCCGCGACTTACACCACATCATATTATACTTAATTGGTGACTTAGCTTTTGTATTTATTCAAGTTCTATTAGTAACCCTTATCCTTGAGCAGTTACTTGAGAAAAGAGAAATCAAAAAGCGTATTGAAAAACTAAATATGGTTATTGGAGTATTCTTTAGCGAAATGGGTGTTGATCTTCTAAAACGATTTGCAGAACATGACCCTCAGTTAGACTTTATTCGTAACGAACTAATAATAACAAAAGAATGGACTCCTAAACAGTTTAATAAAGCTAAAAACAAAATAAAAGCACATGACTTTAGCTTAAGCTTTAATGCTGAGGATTTAAAGATTGTGTACATTGACCTGAAAACTAGAATTGACTTTTTACTTCAAATTTTAGAAAACCCAACAGTACTAGAACATGAATCTTTCACAGATTTATTACAAGCGACATTCCACCTTTACGAAGAATTAAGACACAGACCAGACTTTGAATCTTTGCCTGAATCAGACATTAAGCATTTGCAAGGTGATTGCGAACGAGTTTATTCAATCATAATGCTTGAATGGGTTAGCTACATACAACATCTGCTAACAAATTATCCGTATTTGTTCTCATTAGCAATACGCACAAATCCATTTGACAAAAGCTGTTGCGCTATTGTAAAAGATTAACTTAAAGTTGAAGTAATCGCTTATATACTAAAGGATGTAACCATTGGCTTGCATCCTTTTCTTGTTCGATAAGCTCACGAATTTTTGTAGAAGAGATAGGATATAATGGAGCATCTACCACTTGAACCTGAGGATATTTTGACTGCAAATACATTAAATCAAAACCTTCTCGAGGATAAACCATCACCTGATAATTTGCAATAATAGCATCATAGCCAATCCAACTCTCAAAAAGAGCTAAATTATCTGCACCAATTATCAAAGTAAACTCACGATTAGGATAAAGCTCACTCAGTTTGGTTAAAGTATCTATTGTATAATTGGGCTTTGGTAAAGAAAACTCCACATCACAAAAATCAAAACTCGGTTCATCTTTGATAGCCATCTTCACAAGCTCTAAGCGCAGCTCATCACTAAGCAATTCATCATTCTGCTTTAATGGATTTTGAGGACTTACTACAAACCAAATTCCCTTTAGGTCTGTATGCTTTTGCAAATATTTTGCAAGAGACACATGCCCTAAGTGGATGGGATTAAATGAACCAAAAAACAATCCTATCATTCGTAGAGAGATTTATTTTGAAATGAAATCTTGAATAAGCTTTTTCGCTTCTTCCCTAGCAATAGAGATTTCAGAATTAACAATAATCACATCGAATGAAGGCGCATAAGCCAATTCTATTTCTGCTTTAGCTAATCGCTCTTCAATTTGTTCTAGAGAGTCAGTCCCCCTACCCTCTAAACGCTCACGAAGAATATCAATACTTGGCGGTTGAATAAAAACAGAAAGCGCTCTTTCACCATAATATTTCTTGATATTCACACCTCCAACAACATCAACATCAAAAACAGCAACATTTCCTTTAGCAGCAATGCGATCAACCTCACTTTTTAATGTCCCATAGAAGCGATCTTGATAAACTTCTTCACATTCAAGAAATTCATCATTAGCAATCTTTGTCCTGAACTCATCAGGAGATAAGAAATAATATTCCACACCATGTTGTTCCTCACCTCTTGGCGGACGGCTAGTTGCAGAAATAGAGAACTCCAGACCCAATTCTTGAGTTAATAAATAGTTGATTATAGTACTTTTACCAGAACCAGATGGCGCTGAAAATATGATTAACTTTGACACAATAGTAAAGATTAGTTATTAACGATTACATTACATTAAGTACTTGTTCTTTAATTTGCTCTAACTCGTCTTTCATTAATACAACAAGTTTTTGCATTTCACTATGATTTGATTTTGAACCAAGTGTATTGATTTCACGACCAATTTCTTGAGAAATAAATCCTAACTTTTTACCTACAGAACCATCTTCATTCATTGTTTCCAAGAAATACTTCAAGTGGTTTGCTAAACGCACTTTCTCCTCATTAACATCAAGCTTCTCAATATAGAAAATCAACTCCTGCTCAAAACGGTTTTTATCATAATCTACTTTATCACTCAAAGCAGTTAAATTCTCATGCAAACGAGTTCTCACTTTCTCAATACGCTCTGTTTCGTATTTCTCAATTTCAGCCGATAAGTTCTGAATATTTGAAATTTTGTCTACAAATACTTTTTCAAGAGAAGCCCCTTCTTGTATTCTAAAGTCTTTGAATTGAACAATAGCCTCATCAATCACTTTTTTCACCTCCAACCACTCATCTTCTTCCAACTCTTGTACCTCAGCTTTCATAGCATCCGGCATGCGCAAAAGCACCGAAAACCAATCCGAAGGAACGGGAATTCCCATTCTATCAGAAATACCTTTAATTTGCTCATAATAAGCCTCTACCACAGATTGATTGATCTGAGTCACAGTTTCTTTTCCAGAATTATCAATATACAAAGCGAAATCAATCTTACCACGCTCTAGTTTTTGAGCTAATTCATTACGAATTTCAATATCTTTTTCGCGATAAAGGCTAGTGATTCGAGTATTTAAATCCAGTTGCTTACTGTTTAACGATTTTATCTCAACCGTAATTTTTTTGTTATTGATTTCTGCAGAGGCTTTTCCGAAGCCTGTCATAGAATAGATCATGTGATGTATTATTTTTTCAATGAGTGATTTACATTTTCTGCTAATAAAACGGAATTTTTCGTTTTTGCACTCGCAAATTTACATTTTTATTCGGAAGCTAAAGGCAAATACATTACTTTTGTCTTTTATCATTCTTTTGACAACCTAAGAACAGTCAAATTCTAGATTTTAGATGGCAGTTATTTTAAGTATTGAAACTTCTACAAGTGTTTGTTCCGTTTCCCTTTCAAAAGATGGTGTTTGCATAGCTGAGAAAATGGATTTTGAAGGCCCTGCACACGCATCTTTACTTAATATCTTTATTCAAGAAATGCTGGATTTTGCATCCAAAAACCAACTGAAACTTGATGCAGTTGCTGTGAGTTGTGGTCCGGGTTCATATACAGGATTAAGAATTGGCGTTTCTACAGCTAAAGGCATTTGCTTTGGGCTTGATATTCCTTTAATTGGAATTAACACGCTTGAAATTATGGCAGATACAGTGAAAAGTCAAGTTGAACCAAACGCTTTGCTTTGCCCTATGATAGATGCAAGACGCATGGAAGTATATGCAGCTTTTTACAATACAAAAGGGGAATGTGTAAAACCAACAGCAGCAGATATCATTGACGAGAACAGCTATCTTGATTTATTAGATAAACACGCAATATATTTCTTTGGAAATGGAGCCGATAAGTGTAAAAACACTATTACACATATGAATGCTAACTTCATTTCAGACATACATCCTCTTGCCAAAAATATGGCTATCTTAGCCCAAGCAGCATTTAACAAGAAAAAACTTGAAGATGTAGCATACTTCGAACCATTTTACCTAAAAGAATTTGTTGCAACAACACCGAAAAACAAAGTATTAAAATAAATATGGAATACTCAGACAGAAACGATTTAATTCTACCGGAATACGGCAGAAACATTCAGCAAATGGTTAACCACGCTGTTACCATTGAAGATAGAGAAGAACGCACAAGATGTGCTAAAACTATCATCAATATTATGGGGAACCTATTTCCATATTTGAGAGACATTAACGACTTTAAACACAAGCTTTGGGATCACTTGGCAATCATGTCTGATTTTAAATTAGATATTGATTACCCTTATGAAGTATATAAAACGAAGGAAGACTTACATTCAAAACCGGAGTCAGTTCCATATAAAAACTCTCGCATAAAGTATATGCACTACGGGCGTACGCTTGAGCAAATGATTGATAAAGCTATTGCATACCCTGATGGTGATGAAAAAAATCAGCTTATCTTGCTTATTGCTAACCACATGAAAAAATGTTTCCTTACTTGGAACAAAGAATCTGTGAGTGACGAAAAGATTTTCAAAGACTTAGCTGAACTTTCTGAAGGACAACTGAGCATTAATCAAGACATAATAAAATTGATGGAAAGCAAAGACATCCTTTACAGAAACAAAGGAAAAAACAATAATAAGAAACAACATAACGGACGCAAATAATCAATTGATTAATTGCAAAATTTCTTAATTTTCAATGGAAGATAAGTTTTCTTCCAACTATTCACTATTAATTATTAACTGTTAACTTAAAAATATGTCAGCATTTGTAATTGAAGGCGGACACCGCTTACAAGGAGAAATAACTGTTCAAGGTGCAAAAAATGAGGTTTTACAAGTAATCTGCGCAACTCTACTTTCTCCAGATCCTATTACTATTAAAAACATCCCAGATATTTTGGATGTAAACAACCTTATTCAATTAATGCGTGATTTAGGCGTAAGTGTTACAAAGCTAAATGCTAACGACTATATTTTTGAAGCAAAACATGTAAAACTAGACTACCTTAAAAGCGAAGTTTTCTTTAAACAAAGCTCGTCTCTTAGAGGTTCGGTTATGATTGTTGGGCCACTTGTTGCTCGCTTTGGTGAGGCTATTATACCAAAACCGGGAGGAGATAAAATCGGTCGTCGTCGCTTAGACACTCACTTTATTGGGATCCAAAACCTTGGAGCACAATTCAACTACAATCCTGACAAACAACAATACGAAATTAAAGCTAATAAGCTAACCGGATGCTATATGCTACTTGATGAAGCATCTGTAACGGGTACTGCAAACATCTTAATGGCAGCAGTATTAGCTGAAGGCACAACTACGATTTATAACGCAGCATGTGAGCCTTACCTACAACAACTTTGTAGAATGCTAAACGCCATGGGCGCTAAAATATCTGGTGTTGGCTCTAACCTTCTTACTATTGAAGGGGTAAAATCTCTTGGAGGTTGTACTCACACGGTTCTTCCGGATATGATTGAGGTTGGTTCATTCATTGGACTTGCAGCAATGACAGGTTCTGAAATCACAATTAAAAATGTTGGTTACGAACACCTTGGTGTGATTCCTCAAGCTTTCCGCCGTTTAGGTATCAAAATGGAGCTTCAAGGTGATGACTTACACATCCCAGCTCAAGATTCTTATACTATTGAGAGCTTTATCGACGGCTCAATCATGACAATGGCTGATGCTCCTTGGCCAGGACTAACTCCTGACTTATTAAGTGTAATGCTTATCGTTGCGACTAAAGCAAAAGGTAGCGTTTTGATTCACCAGAAAATGTTTGAAAGCCGCTTATTCTTTGTGGATAAGTTAATCGACATGGGCGCTCAAATCATTCTTTGCGATCCGCACCGTGCTACAGTAATTGGACTTGGTGACAATTTCAAACTTCGCCCAGCTCGAATGAGTTCTCCTGATATTCGTGCCGGAATTGCATTGCTTATTGCAGCCCTTTGTGCTGATGGAACTAGTACTATTGAAAACATCGAACAGATTGACAGAGGATATCAAAATATCGACAAGCGTCTTCAAGCTCTTGGAGCAAAAATAACTAGAAAGTAGAAAGAGAAATAATGAGTAGTTCTTCCGAAATAGAAATGATTGCCAGAATAGCACTAAGCACTGTGCCTCTTTGGTTTCCTATTTTTCTGATTATATTCTTAAATCAACCGGTCAGACTCTTTTTCTTTTTAACTCCAAAATATCGTAAACTCAAAGCAGATATTCCGGGAATCCTATACAGAAACTCGGAATATTATCGCAATTTATCAGATTCTGAAAAAGAACGCTTTGAAAAAAGAGTTTTTGAGTTTATTGCATACAAAAAATTCCATAAAATGGGAGACTTTGAAATTTCAGACGAAATGAAAGTTCTCATTGCCACCACTGCAACTCAGATTACTTTTGGATTTTCTAGAGAATACGATTACAAAGCCTTTAAAAGCATAGTCATTTCTCAAAAAGATTACTTATCGATGCTTACCCATAAGCAACATAAAGGTGAAACAAAACATGGCTAAGGAATATGTAGCTCTATCATGGGAAAGTTTTCAAGAAGGTAATAAATACCCACATGACTCAATAAATGTTGGGCTACATGAGTTTGCTCACGCCTACTTTTTCAATAATGTAAAAGGCTATATCAACGATAGTTTTGACAAGACCATTAGCGCATGGCATAGAACAGTAACAAAACTAGCAAAGGAAAGAAGCACACACGAATTTTTACGAAAATATGCGTTTGCGAATAGAATGGAATTCTTTGCCGTAACAATGGAATATTTTTTCGAAACGCCAAAAGATTTACAAGAAAATCTGCCTGAACTCTACGCTGTGCTAACATCAATGCTTAAGCAAAATCCACTTATGCCAAACTACGGTATAAGCATCTAATCTTAAGACTTAATCCCCATTTCCTTAGCTTTCTCAATCATAAATTGATAAGCTGCGTCATATTCATTAGGGATTATCCCATCAAGAATAGCATCTTTAATAGCCACCTTAAGCTCTCCAACTTGAGCACATGGGCTTAGATTAAATGTTTCCATAATTAACTCACCTGAAATTGGTGGTTGAAAATTACGAACTCTATCCTTCTCCTCAATGTCTTTTAGCTTTTGTCTGACTAATTTAAAGTTTGTCAAGAAGCGTTTTACTTTCTCTGGATTCTTTGAAGTAATATCAGCCTCACAAAGCATCATTAGGTTATCAATATCATCTCCGGCTTCAAAAAGCAATCTGCGTACAGCTGAATCTGTAATTTCGTCCTCACTCAACACAATTGGGCGCATATGAAGTGACACCATCTTTTTCACAAACTTCATTTTCTCATTCATCGGAAGTTTCATTCGTCTAAAGACTCCCGGTATCATCTTTTCTCCCACAAAGTTGTGATTATGAAATGTCCAACCTAAACGCTTATCATATTTTTTTGTTGCAGGCTTTCCAATATCATGAAATAATGCAGACCAACGCAACCATAAGTCATCAGACACTTGACTCAAATTATCAAGCACGGTTAATGTATGTCTGAAATTATCCTTATGACCTCTTCCCTCTTTCGTTTCAACGCCTTTAAGAGCAGCCAGTTCAGGCATAATTTTTTGCAACAAACCACATTCATCTAATAAAACAAAACCCACACTAGGCTTTGGCGATAACATTATCTTATTTAATTCATCAACAATGCGTTCTTTAGAGATAATTTCAATTCTATCTTTATTTCTTGCAATTGCGTCAAATGTTTGTTCTTCAATAAAGAAGCCTAATTGTGTCGCAAAGCGTACAGCACGCATCATACGCAAAGGATCATCGCTAAAGGTAATATCCGGATCTAGTGGAGTGCGTATAATCTTATATTTCAGGTCCATTTGTCCGTTAAACGGATCAACTAACTCTCCATATCTATCTTTATTTAAGCAAAGAGCAAAAGCATTAATAGTAAAGTCTCGACGATTTTGATCATCCTCTAGTGTACCATCCTCAACAATAGGCTTTCTACTATTTCTCTGATACGACTCCTTTCTCGCACCAACAAATTCAACCTCAACACCATTA
>CAXXVQ010000004.1:0-31104 GCA_963662245.2 Paludibacteraceae bacterium
CATGTTCGTATCTTTCTTTTTTTGTCATTTTTTCTTTTTTACCAAAGATAGTCAAGCTGTTTTATGTGAGAAAACTATTTATCAACAATTAAAGATAGCCTATATTATTTTACTATTTTTGCATGTTATAAAGAGTTTTTCTACAAATTATGGATAAAAAAGCCGTTAAATCAGATACTAAAGATTCAATGTCATTTATAAAAAAAGCAATTGTTTTTTTTACTGATCAGAGAACTAAATATGGTATTGGGATTGTTCTTCTAGTTTTTACTGCCTATTTAGCTTTGTCTTTCATATCTTTCTTTTTTACAGGAGCTGCTGATGATAGCTTAATACAAGGTTCTCTTTTCAGTTTGAGTCCTGATGATAAAAGAGAGATTTGTAACTGGTCTGGTCCAATGGGTGCTTATATTTCAGATTCTTTTATTAATAAAGGATTTGGTGTTGCTTCATTTTCTTTTCTTTTTCTTTTCTTCTTTTTAGCATTAAGGCTAATGAAAGTTAGATTAATGAGAATGTGGAAAGTTATTGTGAGTTCCATATTGTCATTGATTTGGTTTTCTACAACCGTAGCATTCTTTTTTAGTCCATTTTATACTACTGATACAAATTTTATTTTATGGGGAGGTTCTCATGGAGAATTAGTTAGTGAATGGTTGAAGTTAAATGTTGGTTGGTTTGGAACCTTTTTGATTTTAGTTTCAAGCTTTCTTATTTTTAGTATAATACTATACAAAGGAACAATTCCTTTTTTACAATTTATTTTTAGAAAACTAAAAAATAAATTAGTTTCGTTCTTTAAGAAAAAAGAAACGAATTTACCCGAAAGGAATGATGGAATTTCTATTTGTGAAGATGAACAAAATGAAGAGTTGATAGAAGATATAGAAGAGGAACAAGAAGAAGTCGTTCCTATCGTGATAGAAGAAGAAGTTGTAGAAGTAGCTGATGAAGAGAAATTTGGAGAAGAAGTCGAAAAGAATGAGACTCAAGTTGAAGATGAAATAGAAGATGCTGATGAATGGATTGTAAGCAATGATGTTGATGAAGAATTTGAGATAGTTATTGGAAAAGATGATAATCAAAATACAGAAACAAAAGAAGCTGATATTGTAAAAGAAGTTGATATTGATGAGTTAGGTGAATATGACCCGACATTAGATTTATCAAACTATAAGTTTCCTCCTTTAAATTTGTTGAAGGATTATGGAGTTACTGACGCCCAAGTTAATGTAGAGGAGCAAAATGCAAATAAGAATAGGATTATTACTACTCTTAAAAATTATGGCATTGAGATAGAATCAATAAAAGCAACGGTTGGACCAACAATTACATTATATGAGATTGTCCCTAAAGCAGGGGTGAGAATTTCAAAGATTAAGAATCTTGAAAGTGATATTATGTTGAGTTTGGCTGCAATTGGTATTCGTATTATTGCTCCAATACCTGGAAAAGGGACAATTGGTATTGAGGTGCCAAATAATGAGCCTCAGATTGTTTCTATGCATTCGGTTATTAGTTCTAAGAAGTTTCAGGATTCGAAATATGGTCTGCCAATTGTTTTTGGTAAAACAATTACAAATGAGGTGTTTATGGTTGATCTGTGTAAGATGCCTCATATGTTAGTAGCAGGTGCTACAGGTCAAGGTAAGTCTGTTGGATTAAATGCTATAATCACATCTTTACTTTATAAGAAGCATCCTGCATATTTGAAATTTGTATTAGTTGACCCTAAAAAGGTTGAGTTTAATATTTATTCAAAAATAGAGAAACACTATCTGGCAAAACTTCCAGATGAGGAAGAGGCAATTATTACTGATGTTTCAAAAGTTGTTCAAACCCTTAATTCATTGACAAAAGAAATGGATGACAGGTATGATCTTTTGAAAAAGGCACATGTAAGAAACTTGTCAGAGTATAATGAGAAGTTTATACATCGTAAATTAAATCCTGAAAAAGGTCATAGGTTTTTGCCTTATATTGTAGTGATTGTGGATGAGTTTGGCGATTTAATTATGGTTGCTGGTAAAGAAGTCGAATTGCCAATTGCAAGGATTGCTCAGTTAGCCAGAGCTGTAGGAATTCATATGATACTTGCAACTCAGCGCCCTTCTGTAAATATTATTACTGGTGTTATTAAAGCTAACTTCCCTGCTCGAGTAGCATTTAGAGTGTCTTCTCAAATTGACTCAAGAACTATTCTTGATGCAACTGGAGCAAACCAGCTTGTGGGTAGAGGAGATATGTTATTTTCACAAGGAAGTGATTTAGTGCGTGTGCAATGTGCGTTTGTAGATACACCAGAGGTAGAGCACTTGTCTGATTTTATTGGAGAACAACGAGGGTATCCCGAGGCGTTTTTATTGCCAGAGTATACTCCAGAAGGAGGTGAAGGAGGTGATTTAAGTGGTGTTGATTTAAGCAAAAGAGATACTATGTTTGAAGAAGCCGCAAGATTGATTGTTGCAAATCAACAGGGGTCAACTTCGATGATTCAACGCAAATTCTCAATAGGTTATAATAGGGCTGGTAGGATTATGGATCAGTTGGAGGCGGCTGGAATTGTTGGCCCATTTGAAGGAAGTAAGGCTAGACAAGTTTTGGTTCCTGATGATTATAGTTTGGAACAAAAGTTGCAATCATTGTAGAAAAACTATTATGAGAAAGATTTTAAATATATTATTTTTATTTATTTGTTTTACAATTATTGTAGATGCGCAAACAGATTCTAAAGCAAAAGCAATAATAGATAAGTTAAGTAATCAATTTAAAGGTCAAACGGTAAAAATTGATTTTAAGCTTACAGTAGAAGATACCAAGCTAGATGAGAATAATAAAGATGTAATCTTAGGAAATCTGGTTATGAATGGAAATATGTTTAGACTAGAAGTTCCTAAGGTAAAAACTTATTATGATGGTAAAGACCAGTATGTTTTTGTTTTAGCAAATAAAGAAGTAAGTGTTACAACTCCTAGTGTAAATGAACTTCAGGATATTAATCCGGCATATATGTTGAAATTTGCACAGCAATCAACTGTTCAGTTTAGTCTAGATAATAAGAAAAATTTGTCCTATCATATTATTGATGTATTTCCAGATCGTCAATTGAAAAAAACTTACTATAAATCCATTATTAAGGTTGATAAGAAGACAAATAAACTTATTTCAATAAAAGTTCTTAGTCAAAATGGGATTCATACTTTGTTTGAGGTGAGAAATTTTGATAATAAGATGAAAGTTGGAAAAAACTTTTTTATTTTTGATACAAAAGCAAATCCTAGTGTAATAATAAATGATTTGAGATAAGATTTTATAGATGAAAAGGTTTGTCAGTATATATATTCTTAGTCTTTTTTTTAGTGGAATTACATATGGTGCCACTCAAGTGCCAGATATCTGCATTGTAAAAAAGGATTCTATTCACATTGATACGCTTGTTTTCTTTGTTTATCCATTAGAAGATTATTTTGATGAAGTTGGTTCTAGAGATTTAGCTGGCTTTAAAAGTTGTGAATCAAATTCTTGTTTAAGAGGTTATCAAGCTGTTTGGTTGGTAGAAAACGACAGCTTGTTTTTATATAATATACAAGGATGTAATGAATATATGAGTTGGTGCGATGAGTCATCAATTCCTAATTTGAAAGATATTTTTGGTGATGATTGTAAGAATGATAGGGTTTTTGCTAGATGGACAAATGGTAAATATAGGGCTTTTGATGGAGATGTGATTCCTTGTGTGAAGAAACAAATGTTTTATACAGAGAAACTAATAAAGGTTAAAGATGGTGAGGTAAGGAAAATAAAAAGATATGTAAATGTTAAGCCAAGAAGGAAAGCAGTTCCCATTTCTGTAGCAACACCTGAAATGATAACACTTTTTTTAGAAGAGAAAATTAACTGGAAAGCTATGCCTAAAAGAGGTGTTGATGAATGGGTTGGTGAGATTTATTTTACAGTAAAGAAAAATGGTAGAGCTAGTATAAAACTGAAAACAAATGCTTCTGATAGAACAATATACCAGACAGAAACAGAACTTTTTAGAAGTTTAAAAGAAATTCGGTGGTATAGATATTATCAACTAGGTAAAAAAGTTGAGCTTCAGTTTAGTGTCAAAGCTAAATTTGATATGGCTAATCAGAAGGTGATTTTGATAAAATAATAAATAAAAACTATACGAATTATGGAAGAAAATGAGAAAGTTAGATGCCTGATAATAGGTTCAGGTCCTGCAGGTTATACAGCTGCTATTTATGCTTCGAGAGCAAACTTAGATCCTGTAATGTATGAAGGGATGCAGCCTGGAGGTCAGTTGACTACAACTACTGAAGTTGAGAATTTTCCAGGTTATCCTGAGGGTATTACTGGTCCTGAGTTAATGGAAGATATGAAGAATCAGGCACTTAGATTCGGTGCGGATATTCGTTATGGAGTTGCTACTTCGGCCGATTTATCAACGGCTCCATATAAAGTTACTATTGATGATGAAAGGGGTGATTGAAGCTCAAACATTAATTATTGCAACAGGAGCAACTGCTAAGTATTTAGGTTTAGCTGATGAGAAAAAATATGCCGGAATGGGTGTCTCTGCATGTGCGACATGTGATGGTTTCTTCTATAGAAAAAAGACTGTTGCCGTAGTTGGTGGAGGTGATACTGCATGTGAAGAAGCTTTATACTTAGGCGGTTTATGTGAAAAAGTTTATTTAATTGTGAGAAAGGATTTCTTGAGAGCTTCTAAAATTATGCAAGAAAGAGTCTTTGCTGCTTCAAATATTGAGGTTCTTTTTGAACATAATACTCTTGGTTTATTTGGTGAAAAAGGCGTTGAAGGTGCTCATTTACTAAAAAGGATGGGTGAACCTGATGAAGAAAAAGTTGATATTACAATTAGCGGTTTCTTCTTAGCTATTGGACATAAACCTAATTCAGATGTCTTTAAGGATTATTTGAAGTTAGATGAAGTCGGTTATATACAAACAGAAGGAAATACTCCAAGGACAAATGTGCCTGGAGTATTTGCTGCTGGTGATGTTGCAGACAATATGTATAGACAAGCTGTTACTGCAGCTGGAAGTGGCTGTAAAGCTGCTATTGAAGCAGAAAGATACCTTTCTGAGAATAATTTGTGATTAGAATAAATGTGAAGATACAAAGAGTTAGCCTAATCTGGTTAACTCTTTTTTTTGCAAATTTGTTTAAAAGTCCCACTAATACTGCATTTTTTTATCCTTACAGGATGCTTGTTGATAAATATTTTTATATTTGCATAATCTTAAAATAATTAATGTTTTTCAAGTAATCCTAAAAATAGATATAATGAAAAAGCAAATTTTAACAGTTTGTTCTGCAATTCTGCTATCAGTTAGTGCAGTTGTTAGCCAATCATATAGTCCATTGTCTTTTCAATTAAAAGGTGGAATAAATACGCTTAGAGGAGCTTACTCTAATGATGAAATGTGGAATAGGGATTATAATCCTGAATTTGGAGGTGCAGTTGAATATTCTATGAGTCCGATTATTGGTATTGGTGTTGAATATTTATATCAAAATAATGATCATGCAGGTTATACTTCTGGGATTAATCAGGTAACTGGTTTTACTTCATTGAATCTTTCTAATCTAGCATTAAAATATAGAACCGGTTTCTGGAAAAACTTTAATACATATCTAAATGTTGGTGCTGGTTTTGGTTTTAGTCAATATGATTCAGATTTTTTAGGTAAGGATAATGATACAAATCTTGCTGCAAGCTTTGGATTGAACATGGAGTATAATGTAAGTAGAATTGTTGCAATTGGTGTTGAAGGTCAATATCGTTGGAATTCTAATGGAAATTATAATCCTGTAGGTTTACAAGAAATAAAAGATTTTTATACTGTAAATGCCAATCTTCGCATTAAAATTCCATGTAAAGGAAGAACTCATGTTAGAAATGTTAGTATGACAGAGTATGAAGGAATGTATGTAGGTGTACAACGATTAGTGTCAACTTCAGAAGTTGAACCTATGGCGGTTGCAGAGCCAATAGAAGAGTTTACTCCTGTAGTTGCTGAACCTGTTGTGGAAACACCTGTTGCTGTGTCTACTCCTCAAGTGGTTGTACCAGGAATAGCTGTTGGAAATGTAGTGCCTGTAGCTGAAACTGAAAATAATTTTGCAACAGAAGAGTTTGATACAAATGTTAGTATGCGTACAGAAGCCTATGTAAATACATCATTAAAGAGATACAGTGTTGTTGTTGGTAGTTTTATGAATAAAGCAAATGCTGATGCATTAGTAATGAAATTAAAGGCAGATGGGTATGACGCTTCAGTGGTTCAGAATGAGCAAGGGATGTACCGAGTAGTAGTGTTTTCATCTAATAGTGTTGCAGCAACAGTTTCACAAGCTAAAAGTATTAGAGCTCGTTTCCCAGATGCTTGGGTTTTAATTTTGAAATAAGATACTGTTTTCTCAAAAAAAGAGGCTGTCCAAAAAGTAATGGATAGCCTCTTTTTTTTGCTGTTTTCATTCGAGGTCAATCAAAGAAAAATTTCAAATATTCAATTCTTAAGGAGGAATTACATCCTTTTTCGAAAGACTTTTTTATTCTTGCTTAATTTTTCTCATTAGCCAAATTAATGTTGTAGTAGCTACAATTGCAGAAAGAGTATCTGCAATAGGCATTGCCAACCAAACACCATCTAGATTAAAGAATCTAGGTAAAATAATAAGTCCTGGGATAATGAAAATAACCTGTCTCGTTAGACTTAAAAGGATTGAGGCTTTTGCTTTTCCTATTGATTGAAAAAAGTTGACTATGACAATTTGAAAACCAACAATAAAGAACATTGATAGGGATAATTTAAGACCGTTTTCAGAGATTGCTAGAAGTTCTTTGTCATTGGTGAAGATTGATGCAATTGAACTAGGGAAAAAGAAGGCTAAAATAAATCCAATTGTAGTGATTATACTAGCTGATACTGCAGCATATTTTAATGTTTTAAACATTCTTTCATACAATTTTGCTCCATAGCTATAGCCTACTATTGGTTGCATTCCTTGGTTAATACCTATGATTGATAAAACTAGTAGAATCATAATGCTATTGATGATGCCATAAGCACCAATGGCAAGGTCTCCTCCATAATTTTTTAGGATGTTGTTCATGATTACATTAATGAAGCTGGCAGTTACTTGCATTAAAAATGGAGAAAGCCCAATAGAAATAATTGATACTATTATTTCTTTATTAAGCTTGAAATGTTCCTTTTTAAAATATAGGTGGTTTTTACTATCAATAAAATGAGAAAGTACCCATATGGAGTTAATAAACATGCTTATTACTGTAGCATAGGCTGCTCCTTTTATTCCTAAATCAAAACCATAAATAAATATTGGGTCTAAGATTGTATTGATTATAGCACCAGATAGCATTGTTATCATTGCCTTTTGGGGATAGCCGGATGCTCGCATTATGTTGTTAAATCCAAAAGCAATGGTTGAGAAGATTTGTCCCGGGATAATAACTTTCATATAATCCATTGCATATGGCATAATGTTTTCAGTTCCGCCAAAAGCTATAAGTATTTCTCTTATGAAAATGTAGTTTAGTGAATAGACAATACCTGAAATGATGATTGTGAGAATAAATGCATTGCCTAGTATCTTCTCTGCTTTAATAAGATTTTTTTCTCCTAAGCAAATTGAAATGCGTGCAGCTGAACCAGCACCGATAAGCATCCCAAATGCCGCAAATAATGTCATAATTGGGAGAGTTAAAGCTAGTCCCGATATTGCTAAAGGGCCAACACCTTGTCCAATGAAAATTCGGTCTACGACATTGTAGATGGCATAGGACATCGTTCCAATAATAGCCGGGATAGAATAACTCCACAAAAGTTTTCCTATGCTTTCTGATTCGAATTTATTTGATAGGGTTGAGTTTGTTGTTCTCATATGTATAGATAATAAAAAATGAGCACCAAAATCTGGTGCTCATTTATCAAAGAATATTTTCTGTTAGATTAACCTAAATAGCTTTTAAGTAATTTGCTTTTAGAGTTAGCTCTTAATCGTCTAATTGCTTTTTCTTTAATCTGACGAACTCGTTCTCTTGTTAATCCAAATTTATCACCAATTTCTTCTAAAGTCATTTCTTGGTAACCAATACCAAAGAACATTTTAATAATTTCACTTTCTCTTTCAGTAAGGGTTGCAAGTGAGCGATCAATTTCTTTAGATAATGATTCGTTAATTAACACTCTATCTGCATTAGGAGAATCGTCATTTACAAGTACATCAAGTAAGCTGTTATCTTCTCCTTCAACGAAAGGAGCATCAACAGAAATGTGTCTTCCTGATACTTTTAATGTGTCAGAAATCTTATCAACAGGGATTTCTAATTCATCAGCAAGTTCTTCTGGTGAAGGACGACGCTCATTTTCTTGTTCAAACTTAGAAAATGCTTTGTTGATTTTATTTAAAGATCCAACTTGGTTTAATGGTAAACGAACGATACGAGATTGTTCAGCTAAAGCTTGTAGGATAGATTGTCTAATCCACCAAACAGCATATGAGATAAATTTAAATCCTCGAGTTTCATCAAATTTCTCAGCAGCTTTAATTAAACCAAGGTTTCCTTCATTGATAAGGTCAGGTAAGCTTAACCCTTGATTTTGGTATTGTTTTGCAACAGAAACAACAAAACGCAAGTTTGCACGCGTTAGTTTTTCTAATGCAATTCTGTCACCTTTTTTAATTCGTTGAGCTAATTCAACTTCTTCTTCTACAGTAATAAGGTCTTCACGACCAATTTCTTGTAAATATTTATCTAAAGAAGCGCTCTCGCGATTAGTGATCGATTTTGTAATCTTAAGCTGTCTCATTTCTTGATTTAAAATTTAGCATGCAAAGTTAAGCTTTATGGGCGAAAAAACAAATGCAATAGTGATAATACTTGCAGATTAAGATTGCATGCTGTTTATAAATGTTGCTTGGTTGACTGTCTAACACTCTACAGCCCTATAAAGTTTAAAAAGTAACTGTTAAAAATACTAATATTGATTGTTAAAAACTTGTTTATAACTTTTATATTTTTTTGTATTAAACTCTATTCTTGAAGATTTATTGCGTAATATGCTGTTTTTCCATCAGGATATATGCCACTTAAAAATAGTGCATTATCTGTACTCAGGCTGGTCTCAGTTTTTTTAATAATATTTTGAATATCTGCAACAGCACTTACTCTTTGATTGTTTATTTTCAGAATTATGAAGTCATCTTTAATTCCGCTTTTATAGAGTTTGCCGTCTTTAGAAATGTTTAGTATTTGTATTCCAGAAGTTATTTTGAGTTCGTTTTTTAGTTTATCCGATATTTCTTCAAATGAACCGCCTAAGTCACTGATGGTTGTAGGTTTTAGAATAGTTGTACTTCCTTTTTTATTTTTTAATTTGACATTAAAAGTCAACTCTTTTTTGTCTCTCACAACTACTATTTTAACCTTGTCGCCAGGGTTGTGTCTGCCGATTTGTTCCTGTAGTTCTGCAACAGATTTTATCTTTATGTCATCGATATGAGTTATAATGTCACCGTCTTTTATTCCGGCAGCTTTGGCAGCACCTTGTTCTGTAACCATATGAACATAGGCTCCTTCCATAACTTCAATATCTTTTTCTTTAGCTAACATATCTGTAATGTCAGAAATAGAAACCCCCAATACAGCGCGTTGAACTTCACCAAATTCTTTTAAATCAGCAACTACTTTTGAAACGATGCTTACGGGTACAGCAAAAGAATATCCTGAATATGAGCCGGTTTGTGATGCGATAGCGGTATTAATTCCAACTAATTCACCTTTTGTGTTGACTAAAGCTCCGCCACTATTGCCTGGATTTACAGCTGCATCTGTTTGAATAAATGATTCTATTCTCATGTCAGTGCTTAGAATGTTGATATTTCTTGCTTTAGCACTTACAATACCTGCAGTTACAGTTGAGGTTAGATTAAAAGGATTACCTATTGCTAGCACCCATTCTCCAATCTTAAGTTTATCAGAATCTCCAAAAGGTAGTGTTGTCAAGTCTTTTGCATCAATTTTAATTAATGCAATATCTGTATTGGGATCTTTACCTACAACTTCCGCTTTGTAAGTTTTGTTGTCATTTAAAGTGACTTCTATTTCATCTGCATTATTGATTACATGATGGTTTGTAACAATGTAGCCATTATTGCTTATTATAACACCTGAACCCGAACTAATTATTGGCGTATTTTTAGAATTCCTTTGTGGTTGTCCGAAAAAGAATTCAAAAAGTTGGTCATTAGGGTTGCGGAGACTGGCTTTTGTTTTTACATGGACAACGGCATTAACTGATCTCTGAGCAGCTTCTGTGAAGTCTATATCAAAGGCTGATCTTGAAGTCGTACTTGTTGTTGGTTTAGCCGTAGATTCTTGGTTGTCTGTGTTAGGTTTGTTTGAGGATTGATTTGATTTTGCTAATAAAGTTCCACCTAGAAAGGCGCTAAGAATAAGCAAAAAGGATACAAGTGTGTTTTTTGAGAAAAGTTTTTTTGTATTCATAGCTTTGATAATTAAGTTAAACAAATGCTTTCTGTTTTTCACAAAAATTTTGCAAAATCAAATCATTCAAGCTGTAAAGATAATATTATTAACAGAGATTAACGATGGGGGTTTGGTAGATGTAAAATCAACTCAATTGTTTAATGTAACTGATAAATATACATCTTTTATGTATCTTTGCACTGTGCAGTAGACCAGTTTGTCGCTATGCCTTTAGTGGTAGAGAGGAAAGTCCGGGCAATACAGAGCACCATACTTCTTAATGGGAAGCTGTTCGTGAGGGCAGAGTAGCGTAACAGAAAATAACCGCTTCGATTTATCGGAGTAAGGGTGAAAAGGTGAGGTAAGAGCTCACCGGGAGTCTTGGTAACAAGATTTGCCGTACGCCTTGTGGATTGTAAGATCATGTATACCGACGCAGTAGGGCTGCTCGTCCGATGTCGGGGGGTAGATTGCTAGAGACTAATGGTGACATTAGTAGCAGATAAATGACAAACAGTTTCGATTTATCGGAATTACAGAACCCGGCTTATCGGTCTACTGTATTCTTTTTTTTAATACTTAATCCATATGTATTTATGGCTAAAAAAACATTAAAAGAATACCTGATTGGTGTTTATCACTTCTTTGCAAATGATATCTGGCGCATTACTGAAACGGAGATATCAAAGACTAGATTGTTTTTTTATAATAGTTTAAAAATTCTTTTGCTTTCTATTAGAGGGTTTTCAGAAGATAAACTTCAAATAAAGGCTTCAGCTTTAACTTATTACACCTTGTTTGCTATTGTGCCAATGCTAGCTCTGATTTTGGCTATTGGTAAAGGCTTTGGTTTTGAAGGTGTAATTATTGAATCATTGTCGAAGCAATTTTCAGTGCAATCAGATGTTCTTCCTTATTTATTAAATTTTGTAGATAAATACTTGACTCGTGCGCAAGGAGGAGTTTTTGTTGGAGTTGGTTTAGGTATTTTATTGTGGTCAGTAATGTCTGCATTTCGTCAAATTGAAATGACCTTTAATGATATCTGGCAGGTGAAAAAATCGAGAGCAATTGGTGTTCAGTTTACTACCTATTTTTCTTTGATGCTTATTGTTCCAATATTCATTATTGCTTCAAGTGGTTTGTCTATTTTTGTTGTAACAGCACTATCTGATGTTTTGCCAAAAGACCTTGCTAGCCCATTATTAACAGCGTTTATCAAATTTTCTCCATATGTTATTAACTGGCTGTTATTTACAATTGTTTTTATAGTTGTTCCTAATACTAGAGTGAAATTTCTTCCAGCATTAACCGCAGGAATATTTACCGGAACATTATTTCAAGTATTTCAATTACTTTATATTAAAGGTCAGGTGTTTTTAACCTCTTATAATACTGTTTATGGAGGTTTTGCTATTATTCCTTTATTGTTGTTGTGGTTGCAGTTTTCTTGGTTAATTATTCTGTTAGGTGCGGAGTTAGCTTTTGCAGCACAGAATATTAGTATTTTTGAATATGAGAATGATGCAAAAAAAATCAGTAGACGCTATAAGGATTTCCTTACACTAATAATTATGCATAAAATTGTTTGTCGCTTTGAATTAGGCGAGCATCCTATTTCTGCAGAGGAACTTTCAAGAAAGAATTCGATTCCAATCCGATTAGTATCAACAATCATAAATGAATTATGTGATGTGGAACTATTGAATGAGATTGTGGATGATAAGACAAAAGAGAAGATATATCAACCAGCTATAGATATTAATAAAATTACAGTTAGTTATCTTTTTGACACTCTAGAGCAAGAAGGTTCAGAGAACTTTAAGATTGACACTAAAGGAGAATTTAAAGAGCTTTGGGATAGAATGGAGCATATTCGAGAAGAAGTGAAAATTAATAAAGGCTCTATTTTGATTAAAGATTTATAAATACCCTCCAGAACAATTTATACATAACATGCAGAGTATTACTGATAAAATTAAACAACACTCATTTTTAAATCTATCAAATAAATATGTTGTAGGTTTGAGTGGAGGTGTTGACTCTGTTGTGTTGCTTCATATATTACATTCATTAGGTTTTAATTGTGTTGCTCTTCATTGTAACTTTCAATTAAGAGGTGAAGAGTCTGAACGAGATGAGGCATTTGCAAAGAATTTTTCAGCCACTTTTGGTATTCCTTTTTATTCAGTGTCTTTTAATACAAAGCAATATGCTTCTGAAAAAGGTGTTTCTATTGAAATGGCCGCTCGTGAATTGCGTTACGCTTGGTTTGAAGAGATGCGTGAATTAGTGGATGCCCAATCAGTTTTAGTTGCACATCATACAGACGATGTGGTTGAGACATTTTTGATGAATATTGTTCGTGGAACCGGTATTCGTGGATTATCTGGAATTAAGGCTGTGAATGGTAATGTGTGTAGACCAATGCTTTCTTGCACTCGTTTGGAAATTGAAGACTATGCAAAGAAAAATGACCTTACTTATGTTGTTGATTCTTCAAACCTTGAACAGGTATATATTCGTAATAAATTCCGTTTGGGAGTGATTCCATTGTTGGAAGAAATAAATCCATCTGTACGACAAACAATTTTAACTGAGATAAATCGCTTGGCTGAAGTTGAGCAATTATTTGAGGATAAGATTCAAGATGTAAAGTCTGACTTATTGTTTGAAGAGCAAGGTTTGTTTAAAATTGATATTAACAGATTATTGGAGCAAAAGGCTGTTTCAACTGTTCTTTATGAAATTTTGGGAGAATTTGATTTTAAATCAGATCAGATTTCTGCTGTTGTTGATAGCTTAGATAAAGAGTCCGGCAAGCAGTTCTTTTCAAAAACACACCGTTTAATAAAAGATAGAGATGCTTTAATTATTCAAGAAATTGTAGAAAATACAGCTGATAAATTTCTTATTGAAGATGGTGTTGCGTCTGTTTCAGAACCAATAAAACTGAGTTTACAGTTAGAAACAATGCCTCTTGCATTTGAAAAAGGGAAGGAATGTGCGTATTTAGATAAGTCTAAACTTAGATTTCCGTTAATGTTGAGAAAGTGGCAGGCTGGAGATAGCTTTGTCCCATTTGGGATGAAGGGTCGAAAGAAGCTTAGTGATTACTTTGTTGATGAAAAATTATCTTTAGTTGAAAAGGAGACTGTTTGGGTGTTGTGTTCAGGAGATGATATTATTTGGGTTGTAGGACAAAGAACGGATAATCGATATAGAGTAGATGTAAATACATCTATGGTTTTAATTATTAAAAACTTGATATAGAGTTCTGAAGGCCCTCAAAAGTTAATTTGTAGATATTAAATCATAATTTTTTCTGAAAACACTTGTTATTTAAATAAAGCCTTTATCTTTGTACAGATTCAAATCGCAAGGTGTCCTTGCCTGAAGTTTGCATTTATCGCAAACAAACAATTCCACAAACAATTATTTTTATTCAATTTTCAAAATCCTTTATGGGATGTATCCTGCATTTTTCTATGCAACATATTTATCAATAAAATATATTCATGTATAACATTTTAGAATTAAATGAAAAGCTTTTATCTGAGTTGAAGCAGATTGCAAAAGACTTAGGTTTAAAGAAAGTTGATTCATTAAAAAAAGAAGAGCTTGTTTATAAAATTCTTGATCAACAAGCTATCAACAAAGCTTCTCAAGCTAAAACCTCATCGCCCGATGAAAAAGACAAAAAACAACGCACTCGCGTTGCCGTAAAAAAGCAAACTGCTGATCAAAAAGTGTATTCTGCATCAGGTAGTGATGCTAAAAAATCAGATGATGAAGCTAATCAACAACCAAAAAGAAAAAAAGAATCTCCAAAACCTATACTAAAAGTAGAAAAGAAAGAAGAAGTTGTAATTGCTGCTGAAACTACATCTACTGAAAAAATAGTTGACTCTAAACCCGTATTAAAGCCAATCAAAAAGGTTGAGAAAAAAGAAGAGCCAGTTCTTGAAGTGAAAAAAGCTGATGAGCCTGAAACAACAGAGCCAGAAGTAGAAAAAGCAGTAGAAACTGCTCCTGTATCAAAAGAGCCGGTAGCAAAAAATAACAATGCTAATCATAAAAAAGGAAATCATAAGTCAGACCAAGAAAAGCCTTTTGAGTTTGATGGAATTTTATTTGGTACAGGGGTTTTAGATATCATGCAAGATGGATATGGTTTCTTGCGTTCATCAGATTATAACTATTTTAGTTCACCTGATGATATCTATGTGTCTCAATCTCAAATTAAGTTATTTGGATTAAAAACCGGAGATACAGTTCACGGAGCTATTCGTCCACCAAAAGAAGGAGAGAAGTATTTTCCATTAGTAAAAGTAGAAAGTATCAATGGCCGTTCACCGGAATATGTGCGAGATAGAGTGCCATTTGATCACTTAACTCCACTTTTCCCTGATGAGAAATTTCATTTGACAAAAGGAAGAAATGATAATCTTTCTGTTCGCGTATTGGATTTATTTGCTCCGATTGGTAAAGGTCAGCGTGGACTTATTGTTGCTCAGCCAAAAACAGGTAAGACAATGTTACTTAAGGATGTAGCAAATGCAATTGCAGCAAATCATCCTGAAGTGTATATGATTATCTTATTGATTGATGAAAGACCTGAAGAGGTTACAGATATGCAACGCAGTGTTAGAGCTGAAGTTGTTTCATCAACATTTGATGAACCGGCAGAAAAGCATGTGAAAGTTGCAACAATGGTGCATGAGAAGGCAAAACGCATGGTTGAATGTGGACATGATGTAGTAATTTTACTTGATTCAATCACTCGTTTAGCTCGTGCCTATAATACAGTAGCTCCTGCATCTGGTAAAGTGTTATCTGGTGGTGTGGATGCAAATGCATTGCATAAGCCAAAACGCTTCTTTGGTGCAGCTCGTAATATTGAGAATGGTGGTAGTTTGACAATTATCGCAACTGCTCTTACTGAAACTGGTTCTAAAATGGATGAGGTAATATTTGAAGAGTTTAAAGGTACTGGTAATATGGAGCTTCAGTTGGATAGAAAACTTTCTAATAAGCGTATTTTCCCTGCTGTGGATATCACAGCTTCAAGTACTCGTAGAGATGACTTGTTATTAGATCAAGAAACTCTAAATAGAATGTGGGTGCTTCGTAATTATCTGTCTGATATGAATTCTATAGAAGCAATGCAGTTCGTGAAAGATCGTTTAGAGAAGTCTGGTTCAAACGAGGAGTTCTTGATAACAATGAATAGCTAATATGAAATATAGTGAAAAGTAAGTCGTTCTATTATGGCTTACTTTTTGTTTTTTTTAGATACATGTTAAACCTATAAACAAAATACACTATGAAAAGAATTTTGATGATTGCTTGCGTTTCAATGTTGTTTATTGTTGCTCAAGCTCAAACAATTGACGAGATAATCGTTGGTAAATGGAAGATAGTTGAAACGGATGATAATAAAGGTTCAAAGCTAAATAACGATGAGCAAAAGCAATTGAAGATATTGGGAAAAGCAAGCTTGGAATTTGAGGCTGATGGGCATGCTAAGTTTAAACAAATCTTTTCAAGTTTTAATATTCCTGATGGTTATTGGGAGTATAACAAAGAGAAAGATGTTATTATTATAAATGACTGGGATAAAAGAGATGTTACTTATATGCGTCTTTGGTACGATATAATTGATAAGGATAAATTGAAACTGTATGTGGATGAAACACCATATATATTAATTGCGGAGAGAAAGAAATAGTATGATTAGTTTTCAGTTGAGACCAGTTGATATCGATTCGTATCATAAGCATTACATGCGTAAGCATGGAACCTTTATTCAAAGATATTTACACTGGATAGTGTTGTCATTTTTTGTTGCTTTTGTTGTGTTTACATTTATTGAAAAGCAAGCAAGTGTTGAGTCATATTTAATGGTTGCACCAATAATCTTTTTGATGGTGCTTTTACAGAATGTTTTCACTACTTACCTTAGGCGAAAAGCAATAACAGCATACCTTAAAAAGAATCCAGCAATGATTGGTAATCGAGCTATGTATTTTAAAGCAACCGAGCTTGTTGTTACTATTGATGGAAAAGATATGAGCTATAAATATTCTGATTTTAAAAATCTGGAAAGTAATAAAACTCATTATTTTGCTTTTGTTAATGAGCAAAATGCAGTGATAATTCCTAAGCGGATATTTAAAAATGAAGAAGAATTGAAAAGTTCCATGAAGAAAATTCAAGATACTATTAAATAAAAAAATGCGAGTAAAATTTTACTCGCATTTTTTATTAATGATTATGTGTTTTAGTTAAAAGTAAAACATCATAAAAATGTTTCCTGTAGAATTTGTTTGAAGTAAGAATGTGTTTTCAGGACCTACAGTCGTTTTTTCTCTATAAGAATATGTTTCTATTTCTCCGGTTACTGAATTATATCTTTCTTTTTCCATTTCTATTTGACCTAGAGTCTCGATACCGAAACCTAAGTTTAATTCACCTCCAATAGAGATCTTAGGAGCTATAAAATACTCTACACCAATAAAACCACCTAAACTACAAGTGATATCAGTAGCTTGAGATTCTTTTGTAGTTCTTTCTCCTTGGTTAAGCTCCGATAACGGATTGCCATAAGTGTATTCTTTAACTACTTTGTTGAACCCAACAGCTAACTCAGGACCATAAAATGCCTGTAAGCGTCCATATCCGCGACGGAATTCATATCCTGCAAATAAACCAACATTTGTTGTTTTTACTTTAGTGATATCAACTGTTGTTGCGTATATGTTAAGTGGATTTGTTGTTGTTTCTGCAATATTAGTTACAAAACTTTTTGTTTTATCAGTTCCAATATTTAGTGAAATTCCTGCTCTAATAGCTCTGTTGTCACTTAAGAAATATTTCCCATAAATATTTTCTTGATATCCTTCAAATTTAATTCCATCTGCTGCGTCAGAAAATATACTTTGAAGAGGAGTGCTTATACTAACACCTAATGCATAGTCTCCTGCTACAGGGAGAATGTATTGTCCAGCTTTATTTACAGTTCCTTTTGAACGCTCAGAAGTTGTTTGAGCTTGTTCATTTAGAGTCGTTTCTTGTGCAGATACAATTGTGCCAACACAAAAAAGTATACTCAATGAAATTATTATTTTTTTCATAGATGAAATTTATTATTATTTGACATACTCGCTACCAGCAGTTTTTACCTCGGTATAGCCGCTTGTAATTATTTTGTTATCTAGCGTTATTTTTTGATCCGGATATAATTTACCGGCATCTATCGTTTCATCTGCCCAGATAACATTTACAGTTGTTGAGTCTACTTTTTTAACAGAACCATTTATTTGACTTAATTTTACAGTTACATTAGAACCTTTAACTGAAGTTGGAACAGTTACACTATATTTTCCATTAGAGTATGTTCCTGTTACAGAGTATACTCCAGTAGCTGTTGCTTCAGGAGAGAGTTCTGAATATGGAATTTCAGCTGTAACAACAATATTACTTGGAGTTTTTAATGTTGTAGTGTCTTTTGTAAAGTCAGTAACAACAAGATAAGTTCCTTCAATTGTTGCCGTTTTAAGATTTTCGATACTTAGTTCACTAGCAGGATCTTCATCACATGATGTGAATAGAACATTACATGCCACAGCTGTTGCAGCAAATAAAAAGAATAAATGTTTTTTCATTTCTTTGTTTTTTTAGTTGTTAATTAATATTTAAGCTACATGAGCTTTAGTCGCTTTAAATTAACTGCAAATGTATGTGTTTTGTAATGTAAAATACAAAGAAATGTAAAAATAAATTAATCTATTGTGTTTAAAGTGTTATTCTTTATTGGGATATAAAGTGATTAACTATAGTATAAAATAAAAAAATGCGAGTAAAATTTTACTCGCATTTTTTGTATCATTTTAATGAGCATTTATTTTAGTTTGCTCATGAATTTTTCCATATCCACAACAAATCTATCGTGAGTTGCAGTTCCGATAACATCACCTGCACCATCTTTAGCTTCAATGCTGTAGCTGATTTTTCTGCCATCAATAGCTGTAATAGTTGCCGTGCAAGTGATTTCAGCACCTATTGGAGATGCTTTCATGTGTTTTGTGTTAATCTCAATTCCCACAGTGTCGCTTCCTTCAGGTAATGATGGGCGAACCATATCAAGGGCAACATTTTCCATTAATGCAATCATTGCGGGTGTTCCAAATACATCTAGTCCTCCTGAACCTAAACTACGCGCAGAGTCTTTATCTTGCACTGTAATTGTTTTTGAAAAGCTTTGTCCTACTTCCATTTTTTTTAAAGTTTTTGAGCTAAGATTCATGAACCGAGCTTATCTAGCTGGTAAATGAACTTGGCTTTGTATGATAATAATTATTATTGTTTTTGTATGTGCTAGTCACTAATTACTAGTTTCTAATTACTGTTAAAATTCAGATGTGAAATGGAACTTGATTTTAGGGAAATCACTTTGAGCCATTTGTAATACATAGCCTGAGTCTGCTAAGAATACATCACGGTCATCTTTGTCTAGAGCCATATATTGTGATTTTCTTTTCTTGAAGTTCTCCAATTCAGTTTTGTCGTCAGATTCAATCCAGCATGCTTTGTAAAGAGAGACCGGTTCCCAACGGCATTTTGCATTGTACTCATGTTCAAGACGGTATTGGATAACTTCGAATTGAAGTTGACCTACAGTTCCAATAATTTTTCTTCCGTTAAACTGATTCACAAATAACTGAGCAACACCTTCATCCATTAATTGTTTAATTCCTTTGTCAAGTTGTTTTGCTTTCATTGGATCAGCGTTTTCAATGTATTTAAACATTTCAGGAGAGAAGCTTGGTATACCTTTAAAATGTAAGTTTTCACCACCTGTTAATGTATCACCAATTTTAAATGTTCCACCATTATCCGGTAAACCAATGATGTCGCCAGCAAAAGCTTCATCTACAGTTTCTTTTTTCTGAGCCATGAACGCAGTTGGGCTAGAGAATTTCATCATCTTATTATGACGAACATGCTTGTAGTTTACATTGCGTTCAAATTTCCCTGAACAAATTTTTAAGAAAGCAATACAGCTTCTGTGGTTTGGATCCATATTGGCATGTATTTTAAAGATAAAGCCAGAGAAATTATCTTCCTCAGGAGTTATCTCTCTTTCCTCTGTTTTAATAGAACGAGGGCATGGCGCAATGCTGATAAAACAATCTAAAAGCTCTTTTACCCCAAAATTGTTTAATGCACTACCAAAGAACACAGGTGCAAGTTGTCCATCAAGGTATGGTTTTGTGTCAAATGGTTCATATACCCCATTGATTAATTCCATGTCTTCGCGAAGCTGAGCTGCGTCTTTTTCTCCAATATATTTTTCAAGTTCAGGGCTCTCAATATTATCAAATGCGACTGATTCAGTAACTTTTTGTTTGCTAGGAGTATATAGGTCAAGTTTTTCTTCAAAGATGTTGTATACACCTTTAAAGTTTTGTCCTTGGTTAATAGGCCAGCTTAAAGGACGAACGGCAATTTGTAATTCCGTTTCTAATTCGTCAAGAAGGTCAAACGGGTTTTTACCGTCACGGTCTGTCTTGTTTACAAATATGATAACCGGAGTATTGCGCATACGGCAAACTTCCATTAGTTTTCTTGTTTGTGCTTCCACACCTTTAGCAATATCCACTACAATGATTACGCTGTCAACAGCTGTAAGTGTGCGGTAGGTATCTTCAGCAAAATCTTGGTGACCAGGAGTATCAAGAATGTTAATCTTATGGTCGCTGTAGTCAAATCCCATTACAGAAGTTGCAACTGAGATTCCACGCTGTTTCTCAATTTCCATCCAGTCAGAGGTAGCAGTTTTCTTAATCTTATTTGATTTTACAGCTCCTGCAACATGAATAGCACCACCAAAAAGCAAAAGTTTTTCAGTAAGAGTTGTTTTACCCGCATCGGGGTGAGATATAATCGCAAATGTGCGACGGCGTTGAATTTCTTCGTGTAATGACATTTTATAAAGTAAATTACTAGTTTATATGTAATTAAAAACCCACAATGTGATTATACATTGTGAGTTTTAATGGTTTGCAAAAGTACTTCTTTGTGTGGATTGTTCAAAGAAAATACTTGCTATTCTTCATTGTTGTTTTCTGCTTCTAGCATTGCATTAAGCATATGGTAGAGTTGATGTTGAAATTTTTTCATTGCTGCAACCTCTTCTTCGTTCCCTGTTGTTGCACCCATTAGTTTTTCGGGTATACAAGCAGCCTTCTTTTTCAAGGTGTCACCTTTTTTTGTTAATTGAACGATTACTTTTCTTTCGTCAATTTTATCCTTATTTCTTTCTATCAATTCCATTTTTTCCATGCGCTTAAGTAATGGCGTGATGGTGTTGGTGTTTAAAATAAGTTTTTTGGCAATGTCATTCACAGGCATTCGTTCGTATTCCCATAATACCATCAAAACCAGATATTGAGGATAGGTTAGTCCTAGTTTATCAAGATAGGGTTGATATTGTCTTGTAATCAATCTAGAGATTGCATAAAAAGGAAAACAAATTTGATTCTCAAGTTTTAATTGTTCGTATGTAGACATGATTATCTGTTTAATAAATCTGCAATATAGCTTTCAATTGATGCAGGAGTTGTCATTGGAGAAAAGCGCTTTGTTACTTTCCCATTTTTGTCGATTACAAATTTAGTAAAGTTCCATTTAATTGATTTACCAAACAATGAAGTTTTTGCATTTTTCAAATATTGATATATCGGGTGCGAGTCTTTTCCATTCACATGAATTTTCTCAAACATAGGGAATGAAACCCCATAGTTAATTAAGCATCCTTCACTTATAGACTTTTCATCACCAGGTTCTTGATTTCCAAATTGATTACATGGGAATCCTAAAACTACTAATCCCTTGTCCTTGTATTTTTTGTATAACTCTTCCAGTCCAGCATATTGTGGTGTAAATCCGCATTTACTTGCTGTGTTTACCACTATGATTACTTTGTTTTTGTAATCACTCATTTGAATCTCTTTTCCTTGTAGACTCTTTGCTTTAAATTCATAAAATCTTGTGCTCATAATTTTAAGTATATCGTTTGCGATACAAATTTATGTATAAATATATGTCGCACAAGATATATGTGGGCTTTTAACTAATAATTAACAAATGTATTTTTTACCTTTGACTTAAGAAAATATAAGATTATGAATTTAAATCCGTTAGCATATCAGCTTTCAAGTCGAGTTAGTCTGGTTGAGATATCAGAAAGGCATATCGCAATAGTGAAGCTTGTTAAGAGCCGAATCATTCAGAAAGATGCAGCCAAAATAGTTGAAATGGTTAAGAAAATACAAAGTGTAGATAAAGGTATGCAGGTGTCTTTGTTGTGTAGTCACAATATATGTTCAAAGTCTCTTGCTCTTTTGGCAAAGGAGAATGTTCAAGTGATTTATAAGGATTAGGAATTTAGTTTATTCTTGGGTAAATAACTTACCATTAATCCATACATTGTTGAAAGAGACATTTTCTGAATACTCATTATCAAGCAAATCTATTTCTTTGCATTTAAGCTGGCTGTTTTCAAATACAATATTTTCAATTGTGTCGGAATTATTTCCATGAATAATGCCTATTGTATTGCATTCAATATTTAGTTTATTGAATCTAATATTCGAGACTATTGATGCAGGTGGTGTTTTTCTATCCTTAATGTCATAAAACTGAGTCCATGATTGTGACTTAATTAATTTATCACAATAACCACTAATATTTTCTATTAAGATATTTTCATAGCGTTGAGGCGTGTCTGGTCTAAGTTTTAGATATAATAATGGCGTTTCTTCAGCCTGAAGAATACAGTTTTGGATAGTAATGTTGTTTCCATGAATGCATTCGCTACCTATGGTTAAACATCCAAATGAAGGCCCAAATGTGCAGTTTTCAATAAGGATGTTCTCTACAGAACCATTTCTTTCTTCTGTATCGGCCCAAGGGCCTTTACCTCCCTTAATTGCAATTGCATCATCATTGACAGATATATAGCAGTTATTTATTATGACATTGCAACACGCATCTAAGTCAATGCCATCTGTACTAGGTGCGCTAATAGGTTTTAGAGGGGAGGTGATTTTTGTGTTTTCAATCTTTATGCTGTCGCATTTATAGAGGTGTGTTGTCCAAAAACCAGAGTTAACTAATTGTACCCCTGATATTTTAATATTGTTTGAGTGCTGAATAAAGATTAGTCGTGGGCGATGTACTTCTAAATTTGTCCATGATTGTCCAATCTTTTCCATGCTATCTCTTCTTTGATGGAATGCTTTCCAAAATTCTAAACCATCTCCGTCAATTATTCCTTCACCAGTAATGCTAAAATTATTTACGCTATCTACATTAATGAGTGCAGAATAATAATTGAGATTTTGACCTTCTATGCGTGAAGGGAGAAGAGGGTAGTGTGATATTTTGTTGATGCCTTTTAGTTTGGCTCCTTTTTTCAGGTATAATGAAGTGCCTTTTTTGAAGAATAAGGCTCCGGTAAGATATGTCCCATTGGGTATTTCAATAGTTCCACCGCCGTTTTCTACTGCCGCGTCAATAGCGTTTTGTATTGCTTTTGTACAAATGATTGTACTATCATTGGGTGCACCAAAGTTTATTATATTAAACTTTTTTGCCTGACATGTAGTGCTGAAAATGAATAAAATAAGTAGAGTAGAATAGTAGTTTTTCATAGCGATCTCTGAATTTTATTAGTGTGTGTAAATCAAAGATATGCTTTTAATTTGATATTGCTATCTTTTAGTTTGAGTATGTGTGGTATTGTTCATTACAAATGATCTATTTTTTTATATAATCTATTTTAAAAAGTCGTTTAAAGAAATATTTTATTCGC
The DNA here is from genome assembly GCA_963662245.2 of Paludibacteraceae bacterium. Taxonomy (GTDB): domain Bacteria; phylum Bacteroidota; class Bacteroidia; order Bacteroidales; family Paludibacteraceae; genus JAFGVL01. Next base: position 23,427 of record CAXXVQ010000004.1, read on the forward strand.
TCTTTAAGTCCTATTTCTATATCATTTCCTCTTTTGTCAAAATGAAACATTGGGTTTTCTCTGTAGTAATTTATTGTTTCTATAATTTTTTCTTTTAATTCTGTTCTTTCAACAAAATCTAAGCTTTCATCTATTGTGTAGAAAACTTCAATCTTTTGTTTACTAATTTCTTCTAGTTTTTTGCTGTAAGCTTCAGCATATTTGTATTGTGTTGGATTATTAATCCATATAGCAACATTTTTATCCCCTGTGGTTTTTGTTACATCTTTAATGTACTTTGCCGCATTAATAACATTGTCTAGCTTGACTTCAAATTTATCTACAAGAGTTAAGTCAGCTAGTCTGTTGTGGTTTCTGTCATAATCAGCTAGGGTTGCTTGTATTAATTTGAATGCTTTGCAATTAGATTCAGTCATGATACCAGAAAAAATCTCAATTACAAGATTGTATTCCTTGATGCTTACAGAACTAAACGAAGCAACTACTTTTCTCATAAGTATTTATATATTAGGTTTATAATAGTCTAATGAACAGAAATTCATACAAACAAATATATACTTTTTCTAACTATTTAAGCCTTTGTGAAGAATAAATTTTTTGTACAAGATAATTCCCCAAACAACTAAAATTGAGAATATGTAGCGAGGTAGTGATACCCAAAAGAATGGTGCGCCAACAGCTACAAAAAGCATTGGATCTTCTAGTTGTGAGTGATTGATAGCTAGGTGATAGTTAAGTAGGCTAGCTTCGGTGTGGTTTATTTCACCTTTGTTGAGTTCTTCAATAATTACTCCGGAACCATATGTCAATCCTAGTGTTTGGCCAACTAACCAAAGGAATGAGGTTTTAGGGCTTAATCCCATGAATTTCATTACCGGCCCAAGGCTTTTAGATAAGAAATCAATGATTTTAAATGCTTTTAGAATGTTTTGAAGAGACATTAATCCGAGGATAATAAAGAAAATCTTGATAGTCAATTTTCCATTCTTTATTCCCCAGTCAGTAAAGAATTCCGTTAGGTTATTTGGAGAACTTGCAGTCTCGCTAAAGTGAGCTGTGCTAAAGCTTTCGGTGCTTGGTAATATCCAGTTTAAGAGGATTGCCGAAAGAAAACTAAGAATGATTCTGACAAAGAAAATTGTTACAGGATTAGAACCTGCTTTTTTTTGTACTGCACATTCAAAAAACATATTGTGAGAAATCACGCACATTGAACCAAGAATGATAATTTCTCGCATATCTAGATTTAGCGAAGAAATAATCGCAATAGGAGCATATACGCCTGTGAATATGCTACTGATGAAAGCGATGCTGGCTTCACCTGTTAATCCTACGAATTGAAAGATAGGGGTAGATAGTTCTGAGAACTTATTGAGTAGCCCGAAGTATTGAAGTAAGCCGACTGCTAATGAAAGTGGTAGCATTATTTTTATAATCCACCACGCTGTTTTTATAGCACGAGGGAAAGCATCAATAAATGCTTGTGGTATTTTTTGTATTTGGCTTCTCATTTGGTTTTGCATATGCTATAAAAAAAGAAAGGTTGTCTCACGACAACCTAATCTCCTAACCTTAAATCTAATACTATGAAAAACACACTACAAAGATAAGTGGTTTTATGTTATAAAACATATTTTATCTGGAAAAATATATTGACTTTAACTTTTATTAAATTTAATGGGTTGATATGTTAATAAATTTAGGTCGAAATTATTATTTGGGAGGTTTTACTCCACATGAAGTACTAAACCTTTTAAATATTCGCCTTCAGGATGGAATATATTGATTGGGTGGTCAGCTGGTTGAGTAAGCTGATGTAATATTCTTACATTACGCTTGCTTTGGGCTGCAGCACTGAATACTGCCAATCTGAATTGCTCTTTACTTACCACTTGTGAGCAAGAGAAAGTAAATAGGATTCCTCCCGGTTTTATTTGCTCAAAAGCTTTTGCATTTAGTTTACGATAACCTTGCAAGGCATTGCGTAAAGCATCACGGTGTTTAGCAAATGCCGGTGGGTCAAGGATGATTAAATCGTATTTGTCCTTGATGTTATCTAAATATTTAAATGCATCAACTGTAAATGCCTCATGGCGAGGGTCATTATCAAAGTTTAGCTCAACATTCTTATTTGTTAAGTCAATAGCTTTTGCAGAGCTGTCAACTGAGTGGACTGATTTTGCACCACCTCGCATGGCATAAAATGAAAAACCACCTGTGTAGCAGAACATATTTAATACATCGCGTCCTTTTGAGTATTTCTCTAATAATGAGCGGTTGTCGCGTTGATCTACGAAGAAGCCGGTTTTTTGACCACGAAGCCAGTCAACATGAAACTTTAGTCCATTTTCAATTGCGATTGGGTCAGAACATTTACCTATTAAGTAGCCATCTTCTTTTTTATCTGTTAAAGCAGCTTTAAAAGGTAGGGTAGTCTCTGACTTATAATATACATTTTTTAATCCTTTAACTGTCTTAATCAAACATTCTGCAATGATGTTGCGGGCATAATGCATGCCCACAGAGTGAGCTTGTAATACTGCGCTATCACCGTAGATGTCAATAATTAATCCAGGAAGGCTGTCTCCTTCACCGTGAATAAGTCGGTAAGTGTTGTTATTGTCATTTTCAGCTAAGTCAAGCTCAACGCGCAATTGATACGCTTTTTGGATGCGATTTAGCCAGAAATTATCATCAATGTCTCTGTCTTCAAAACTTAGAACACGCACAGCGATACTGCCAATTTGATAATGTCCGCAAGCAAGGAAGTTACCTTGTGAGTCAAGTAGTCTTACGATATCTCCTTCTTCAGGTTTTCCATCAATTCTTTGAACTGCCCCGGAGAAAATCCAAGGGTGAAAACGCAATAATGACTCTTCTTTTTTAGGTTTTAAAGTGATATTACAAGTACTCATAAAGTATTTTTAAATAAATGCAGACTAGTTTTGAGCGATAGTTTTATCACTCACAGTTGGCATGTTTTGAAGTTTTGAGTAGATATGAAGTGGGGCCCAAGCATCTAATGCCGCATAATGTTGTTGTGCAGGGCTTAGTTCTTCAGCTTCCCAGTTTGAAAGTCGTTGTGATTTTGAAATTTTTTCCCCAAAAAGGATGGCGAATATCTTTTGCAAGCTTAAATCAGCAATGCCATATTCATGCACAATCTTTTGTAAGTCAATAAAGCTTTGAGGATTAAAGGCTTTTCTTTTGCCTAAAGCTTGGAAATCATCATGTAATGAAAGTCCTATTTTGGTGATTTTTTTATTCTTAAGTAGGCGTTCCAATTCGATAGGAAAACCAATTTTGTTTAAACGAAACAAATAGCAAGTATCTGAGTTTGCTATCTGGATTAAAGAAACTTTGTGAGAAACTCCTTTGGTAAATGAAGGTTTTGTTTCCGTGTCAAAGCCAAGGATTTTTTCTGTTTTTAAATGATCAATGGCTACTTTCATATCCTCTAAACTAGCAATAACGATGATTTTACCGTTATATGTGCATATCGGCATCTCGTTAATTTTTTCTTTTGTTATGCTAATTTTTGGACTCATTAATCATTTAGTATTGAGAATATATCTTCGTCTATATCACCTCTTTGGTGAGATAAAAAACTGTCTTTAAGGCTTTCTTCTTCAATGTCTTCGTTTTCTTTATCGTCACTGTTGTAGTAGGCATTATGAAGCGCGCGCATGCAGTTAACAAGGCGTTGACCCCAGTATTCTTTGAAGTTTAGCTGACATATTGCTAGAGCTTCAGTCATGATATCTTCATTGCCAATTTGGTAGCGAAGAAGAAAGTTTTTTAAATCTTGGTAAATGTCGGCTAAATCCTCTGAAATATCAGAAGCAATACCTTCATCGCTAAGTTGTATGTCGCGAGTGAAAACCTCTAAATATCTGTCAGAATAACCTAATACTTGAGCTATGTACTGACGGATAGTTTCATATTCTTCCTCAGTTACAAACTCTTCTACTTCATCTTCAAGTATTTGTTCTACCGGTTCAAGAGTAGTTGTTTTTAGGTAAAGCAGAGGAAGGATTTTTAAGGCTCTATCCAATAATTCTTTTTTCTCAAATGAGATAGCATTTTCAAGGAATAAGCAAGTTTCAGCTGCAACAGTTACAAATTCAATAGCGTTTTTGCCATAAATTACCTGATTATTATCCTGCATATCACTCATTTTGATAAAATTATTTTAAGGCTGCAAAGGTAATTAAAAAACGCCTAAGTGGTGAAGCTTAAGCTTTAAAAAAGCTTTATCTAACCGTTAAAATGATTATTTGAAAGAAATTTTTATTTTTGTTTATAGAGATTAAACCTTTATCTACTATAATAGTCATATAGGTGTATGTTGATTTTACATGCATTTTTGCGAAAGACAAAACATTGGTATGAAAGAATTTCCGAAGGAAGAAATACTTGTAGGCATGTTGCAGGATGAACAGCAACTCTCAAAGGCATTTTCGCTTTTGGTTGAGCAGTATCAGCAGCAGCTTTATTGGGCTATCCGCAAAATGGTGCTCAGCCATGATGATGCCAATGATGTATTGCAAAATACTTTCGTGAAGGCATGGCATGGAATACAGAATTTTAGAGGAGATGCAAAAGTGTTTACATGGCTGTATCGAGTGGCAATAAACGAAACTTATACTTTCTTAAAGAAACAGCGCAATGAGCAGAATTTCTCATTGGATGATGAAGAAAGCTTTATGGCTCAAAAGTTACATGCCGATGATTATTTTGATGGTGATGAGTTGCAGATAAAGCTTCAGAAGGCAATATTAAAACTGCCTGAAAAGCAACGAGTGGTATTTAATATGAAATATTTTGATGAAATGAAATATGAGCAGATGTCCGAAATCTTGGAAACATCAGTAGGAGCACTAAAGGCATCATATCATCATGCTGTAAAGAAAATAGAAGAAGCGTTAAACGAAGAATAAATAAACCGTATTATGACTCAAAAAGATAAAATAAGACTTGAACAACTGGATAAGAAACTGCCGTTCTCAGTTCCTGAAAATTATTTTGAGAACTTTGCGGAGAGCTTACAATCTCAGTTGACTCCGAAAGTGGCTCCAAGTGTGCCGTTGTATCGAAAATTGCGACCATACTTATTTGCTGCAGCTATTTTTGTTGGTGTATTGTTAGTGGGTGTGCCTATTTACCAACGCACGCAAACAAAAACAGTTACTGTCTCTGTTGCTACCTCTGATGTATATAGTGACTATGTGCTTTCAGAAGTGGATGAAGATATGATGATTGATTACTTAATTGATTCAGATATTAACTAAAAATATTAGCCATGAAACGATTATTGATATTATTTGCAAACCTACTGTTTCTGTTTTCAGTAGTTGCTGCACAAGGTAATGGCAAACGAGCTCAAATGCGTGAACGCATGTATGATGATAAAGTGGCGTTTATCAAAGAGCGAGTTGGGTTTACTGCAGATGAGGAAAAAGCCTTTTGGCCTGTTTATAAGGAATATATGGAACAAAGGAGAGCTGTGAAGCAAGAGTTAAAACAAATTCGTAATGCCATAAAAAAGGGTGATAAAGTAAATTATGAACACTACAATGACTTGGTTGTACGGATAGAAGTAGATGAGGCTGATTTGAGTAAAAAATATTATGAAAAGATGAAGGCCATATTACCTGCTGAAAAAATATATAAGTTACACATGGCCGAAAGAGAATTTAAAAAGCAACTGCTTGAAAGAGTGCATCAAAGCTGCAAATAGTGTATTTTAGTCCTGTTTTTGTGAAAATTATTTTTTGCAGAAAAGGAAAATTGGTATATATTTGCACTCGCTAAGGCAAAATGGTCGGTTGGCCGAGTGGCTAGGCACCGGTCTGCAAAACCGTTTACGGCGGTTCGAATCCGCCACTGACCTCAATGAAAAAGACTCAATTCATAACGAATTGAGTCTTTTTTTTATTCCTGATTTTCAGGTAGTAATTTTCTAATAAGAGCAGCTAGTTTTGCTAGTTTGTCATTTAGGTATCCTATTGGGATATTTTGAACAACAAGTGTGCTGATAATCTCTCTGAAGTTATTGTCTTTTCCAAAAATCTTATCTGTAATGGCATTAACTGCCATTTTTACGCCAGCTACAGTTACTATAGTTTGAGCATTTGGGTTATCTGCCAGTTCTTGAAGCGAATTTCTTGCTATCTCTACTGGGCTTACTGACTTTGCTAAAATCTCAAAAGATTCTTTAAGCTTCTCTTCTTTAATAGATACTTCCCACTTTAAGTCATTAATGCGCAGTATTAAGTCCGAATATGTATTGATGTCTGTCGTTTTCATTTCATCAAAGGTTTTTAGTATCATTTTCTTTTTTCGTCAGTATGCGTATAATCTTATCTCGAAGTGGTTCTTCAATTAGTTTCTTGCGACCTAAGAAAAGAATCAATCCTAATAGTAAATATGCACCTGCTACGATCAAGAAGCCTGCATAGGTACAGTCTAAAAGTTCAGATATGTAAATGCTTAAACCGATACTACCCAAAAACAGGAAAAACAGAATAAGTACAACAATTATTGCCATGCTAAATACACTAGAACCAATTACAGAACTGCGTTCAGTCATTTCTAACTTAAGTAGCTCATATCTAAGGTTTATGTATTCCTTGATTTCATTGACTAGTTGATCAACTTTAATATTTAGCATATGGATAATGTTTAGTTTCGATATTCTGTTTTGTGAAAGAAATACAGTCATATAATAACGCTTTATCTCTGACTGTATGGGTTTAAGTTTTAGTTTTAAACGGCGTCTTTCATTTCTTCGCCAGTTCTCATTTTGTGCAATTTCGCTTCAGCCATTTTTTCAAGGTGTTCAGCTTCGTCTTTTACTTTGTTTTTTAGGTTTTCAGCCATGTCTTTTGTTCCATCTACAATTTTTGCACGAGTGTTTTTACCACTATCAGGTGCAAATAACATTCCTAGACCAGCTCCAATAACGCCTCCTGCCAATGCAGCTCCGACGATTCTTAATGTGTCTTTTGTTGTCATAATGGTATATTTTTTAATTATTAATAATGAGTAGCTGTGTTTTTAGCTCTGTTTTATCTGAAAAATCAGGCTTAAAAAAGAACTATTCTCACAGTTGTAGTTTCGTTTGTAATAACCGTTGTTTATGCGCAATATTTCTGATTTGTTTACCTAAATTGCAGGGCATGCGTTTTAGGTAGTTTTATTGGTAATTAGCACATTAAAGTTAATGAAATTTTCTCTATTTGTCATTTTTTAGAGCAATATTTTTTCTGTTTTTTAAATATAAATATTGTCCCCAATGTTAGTTTCGTAATGAATTATTTCCCTTTCGTTTTAAAAATCAATAAGGGTAGCTGATTCTTTGCTTTCTTTGTGGTATGAAAAATAAACGCATGAAAAGAATGATATATATTACCTTATCAATCGTTGTTCTATTTACAGTAGCAACGGCATTTACGCTTGCGCAAAGTAAGTTTGGAAGACTGCCTTCGGGCGAGAGATTAGAGCGCATTAAGCAATCGCCAAATTATCGTGATGGAGCTTTTCAAAATCAGTCAGAAACGCCTGTGATGACAGGAGAGGGTGTTTTTTGGGGAGTGATGAAGGAAAATATGTTTGGCAAGAGCGAGCATGTGACACCTGCGGATTCTATCCCTACAATGAAAACCGATTTACTAAA
>CAXXVQ010000005.1:0-184715 GCA_963662245.2 Paludibacteraceae bacterium
TGAGAGAAGTATTTATAATTAGCAATCCGGATTAATATGAAGAAATCTTTTGTTTTAGCATTGTTTATTTGCCTTCTGTCTAGTTTGCAAGCACAGCGGAATGTTAGTTTCGATCGTCCTCGTATTGTAGTAAATATGGCTATCGATGGTTTGCGTTCAGATATCATTGCTATGCTTTGGAATGAGTTAGATCCAAAAGGAATTAAAAGATTAATCTCAGAAGGTAGTTATTGTAAAAATATTACTTACCCATATTGGAGTGTTGGTGATGTTTCGGATTATGCTTCTGTGTATACCGGGACAATTCCTTCAGATCATGGCTTATGTTGTCGTTCATATTGGAATCCCGATAAGCGAGAAGAATACTCTAGTTTATATGATCGTGATTCAAAAGGGGTTGAGACGAAAGTATCTATTTCTCCAAAAAACATTTTAACAAGTACATTTACTGATGAGTTGAGGTTAAATACCCAAGGGAAGTCAAAGATTATTAGTATTGGGATAAATCCTGAGGAAGCTGTTGTCATGGGAGGTCATGGTGCAAATGCTTGTCTTTGGATAGATGATAAAACAGGGAAATGGGTTACATCATCATATTATGGAAATCGTCTCCCATCTTGGGTGGTAAGAATAAATATGTATAATCCGGCAGATAGATATATCAACGGTAGTACATGGAAAAACATGTATTTAAATAGCTCAAAGTATCAGTCAACTTCAGCAAAGAGGCGCTCGTCTTCAGCTTTATTTTCATATAAATTAAATGATTCGGGTAAGCACCCTTACGAAAAGTTTAAGAATTCTCCTTTTGTAAATTCAATGGTGGCAGAAATGGCTTTATCTGCTATTAAAGATGAATATATAGGTATGGATGAAAATCCGGATGTATTAAACTTGCAATTTACGCTTAAATCTTTTGATCAAGCAACTACAGGGGTAGTGACATCTGAGATTGAAGATATGTATTATCGTTTGGATAAGGAGATTAAGATGATAGTTGAGACTTTGGAGAAAAGCTGTGGGCAGGAAAATGTACTTTATGTATTGTTTTCTACTCAAACAGAATATGCAAATCCGGAGTTTTTAAGCTCATTTAATGTCCCATCAGGTTATTTTGTTGTCGATAGATCATTGTCATTAGTAAATACATTCTTAATGGCTAACTACGGTCAAGGAGACTTTATTCATAGCTACAGAAATCGCCAACTTTACATCAATAAAGCAGAGTTGAGAAATCATAATATTAACTATGATGAGTTTGAGGAGAAACTAGCCAATTTTATGGCAAGATTTCAAGGGATTCAATACGCTTTCAGGGCAAAAGATTTAGAGTCATTGTCAACATATGATTATCGTATTCAGATGATTAAAAATGCGTATAATAAAAATCAGTCAGGAGATATTATGATGTTTTTACAACCGGGCTGGGTGGCCGTTCCTGATGAAGATGAAAAGGTGGGCTTGTCTACACGCATAAATAATTATGCGCCGCTTATTATTAGCGGTTGGAATGTGAAGAAACAAGTTGTAACACAGCCTGTATCTGTAACTGATATTGCTTCTACCATTAGTAATATGCTGCATGTAGCATACCCAAACTTTAATATGGGGAATCCTATTTTAGATATTGTAAAATAATGGAAGTTAAAATTGAAGACTCTTGGAAGCAGGTTTTAGTTGATGAATTTGCTCAACCTTATTTTGAGCAGTTGACTGAGTTTGTCCGCAATGAGTATGCGACTAAAACCATATATCCTCCGGCAAAGCTAATTTTTAATGCTTTTGATCAATGCTCTTTCAATGATGTGAAAGTGGTAATTATCGGTCAAGACCCATATCATGGACCGGGACAAGCTCATGGTTTGTGTTTTTCTGTGATGGATGGTGTGCAATTTCCACCTTCGTTAATTAATATTTTTAAAGAAATAGAACGCGACTTTAAGCAGGATATGCCATATAGTGGAAACCTTGAGCGTTGGGCACAGCAAGGCGTACTTTTGTTAAATGCGACACTAACAGTTCAAGCAAGTATGGCCGGTTCACATCAAGGAAAAGGTTGGGAGCGATTTACAGATGCTGTAATTAAAAAACTTAGTGAAGAGCGTGAACATATCGTTTTCTTACTTTGGGGTTCATATGCGCAGAAAAAAGGAGCTGTAATTGACACGAAAAAACATTTGGTGTTAAAAGCAGTTCACCCGTCTCCACTTTCAGCTTATCGTGGCTTTATTGGTTGTGGACATTTTTCTCAGGTAAATGCTTATTTGAAAGAGAAAGGATTAACGCCAATTGAGTGGTAGGTTAGATAAAAGATTTTAGAATAAAGAATAAAGACCGAAAAAGCGGATAACTAATGTTATCCGCTTTTTTTATAATTGTTCAATTTTCATCATTCTCAATAATTCTTCCCAACTATCATGAAATTCCTTCATTGAAGAGAAAACCAAATCTGCACCAGCATTTTTCAATACTTCATTTTCTAAGATTCCTGTATTGACGGCAATCGTAAAAATTCCGGCAGCAACTCCAGCTTTTACACCTAAGGGTGCATTTTCAATTACAATAGCCTCTTGTGGTAAGGCATGATGTTTTGCTAGTCCCATAAGGTAAGGTTCCGGGAAGGGTTTTCCTTGTTTTACATCATAAGCTGTTACCATATGATCATGTTCAAATATTTCAGGGTAATGTGTTTCTACATTTTCAATTAATGACAGCTGTCCTGAACCTGTAACCACTGAGCAAATAAGTTTATCAGCCTTCATTTTTTTAGCAAGATCTAATGTGTATTCCATTACTGGAGCAGGCGGGAAGGTCTCGAAATGGTCAGTCTTGAATTTGTAGATTTGCTTCTTTTCTTCTTCGGTAGATAATCGGCCATGAATATGTGGATATTCGCTATCAATAGTTGATGCACTTGTTCTGCCTTCGTTTAAGTAAGCCTTGTATTCTGTAAATGGTATTCCTACTTCACTCATTGCATGTACCCATGATTTTGCATGATAAGGCATGGAATCAAATAGAATTCCGTCCATGTCAAAAAGTGCAACTCTGGGTTTTATCTGTTCGTATTTGTGCTTTTTGAGGAAGCTTCGTATTGCTTGTTTGAACATCTTAGTTTTCAATGATAATGTTGTGTTTTGTAAGTAGTCCATGCAAACCTTCAGAAGAGAATTTTGCTTTAGAAATTCGGTTTTCATCGGGGTCTAAAGCGTAGTTGTACGAACTTCTAAAATCAGTTTTTTCTAGATTGGTACGATGGAAGATGGTGCGGTCAAGATTGCAGTTCATGAATTCTGAACCAGTTAAGTCCGCCTCTGTAAAGTCTGCCTCTTTTAAATTGCACTCCTCAAAGCGAGTTTGTTTAAGTTTCTTTTTATTGAATGAAGTGTAGTCCATTTGGCATTCGTAAACTTTGAATGCAAATAAGAAATCGTTACATGCGCTAAAGTCCAATCCACTTAATTTGCATTTCTCAAAAGTACAGTCTTTAATTCCTGTAGCGTTTAATTTTGCTAGAGAAAAATTGCATTCAATAAATTGACAATCAATAAAATCAAAGTGGCTTAAGTCTGTTTCAGAGAAATCGCATTGCGTGAATTTGCAAGCCTCAAACTCTTTGTCTGCAATCTTATCTTCAGAGAATTTTATTTTAACTAATTCTTGATTGTACATATTATTTTTGTTTTTGTAGTTGGTAAAAGTGGAGATAATCACCGCTTGTAATTTCGGTCAAATCATTGGTTGGACGATTATATAAGTATGTCCAAGCTTTTATAGTTTTTCCTTCTTTAGTTGTTATTATAATTTGCTCTCGCTTGTATTCATAAGGAGTCGGAAACTGCTCTGAGCATTCTTCGTAATCATCCATCAGTTGCCAAGCTTTTTTATCCAGCACTTCAAATAGCTGTCCCTTAATTGGATAGCCGGTTTCAGAGATTATTGCTCCCGGATATTGATTGACTTCAAAAAGCTGTCCTATGAAAATACCTTCTTCTTTTGGAGACAGCATCTTTGTCAATTTATCATTAATGCTGATTTTAAACTCTTGTTGAAGAGTGCCGTAAGCAAAAAGATATTTTGAATTATTAATCATTTGAGTAAAGACTATTACAAATTTCAGCTTTTTTCCTTTAAAATGGAAATATTGTGATAAGTAAAGGCTTTTGATATTAGGTTTAATGTTGTTAAAAATTGTATATTTATACTTATGAAATTTTGACAAATATGAAAGTAATGAAAGCAAAATTGAAACTAATATTTATTGTGGGAATAATTGTAATGCCATTTTTGGGAGGGTATGCTCAAAGTAAAATGACAGCGGAACAGATTATCAAAACTGCGGAGGAGAAATTTCGTGGTGAGGAATCTAGTTATGGCGAAATGACTTTGATAATTCAACGACCAACATGGAAACGCAGTATTAGCATTAAGTCGTGGTCAAAAGGAATGGACTATTCACTTTCCCTAGTGACTGCTCCTGCGAATGAAAAAGGTCAAGCATTCCTAAAACGCAAAAATGAGTTGTGGAGTTGGAACCCAACAATTGCCCGTATGATAAAATTTCCACCATCAATGATGACACAAGGCTGGATGGGAAGTGATTATACCAATGATGATATTATGCGAGAGTCTTCAATCTCCGAAGATTATAACTCAAAACTGATTGGTACAGAGACGCTTCAAGGATACAGGTGTTATAAAATTGAGCTTGTGCCGAAGGAGAATGCGAAAATTGTTTGGGGAAAGATTACTGTTTGGATTGCTGAAAAGGAATATTATCAGTTAAAAGCGGAATATTATGATGAAGATAATTATTTGGTAAGAACCATGACTGCTTCAGACATTAAACAATTTGGTGACCGAAAACTTCCTGCCCGAATGGAGATACAGCCGGAAGAAGACAAAGGAAATAAAACAATAGTGATATTGAACTCACTTCGATTTAATGAGAAAATTGCTGATAGCTTCTTTTCTCAACAAAATATGAAGAGAATACGATAGGAAATGTTCATTTCGACTACGCTCAATGAACGGGAATTCCCGATGCCTGAGCGGAGTCGAAGGTAGATGTAATAAAAAACCATAAAATATATGTCTGAACTACTAAAACTAGCTTGGCGGAATATCTGGCGTAATAAGCGACGGACAATAATTACTGCGGCATCAATATTTTTTGCTGTGTTTATGTCCATATATATGCGCGGATTTCAGTTGGGGACATATTCTCATATGATTCACCAAAGTGTGGAATCGTATTTAGGATATTTGCAGGTGCAGGATCCAAATTATTTTGATGAGCCATCAGCAGATTATTCATTTGTATATGATCAAAAGCTAATTGATAAGCTGAATTCTACCGAAGGTGTAAAGGTTGCTGTGCCGCGTATTAATTCCTTCTCCTTTGCTTCATATGGGGAGCAGTCGAAAGGGGTAGTGATGGCTGCCATTGATCCTGCATTGGAGAAAAAAGCTTCAAATCCTCTGCATCATTTGGTGCATTATCGATTTACTGATAAAGTGGTGGAAAGCATTCTTGCTAAAGTGAATTTGTCCGACAGTCAAAAGGATGAGTTAAAAGCATCAGCTGGATTTTCGTTTAAAACAACTTCTCAAATAGCATCAACTTTAAGTTTGGATGAAGAAAAAGATGCTGAGTTGATAAACCAAATAGCACGAATATCACAGTTTAAAGGCTCATATCTTAGTCAAATTGATGATGGCGTTTTAGTTTCTGATCGTTTGTCAAAATTCTTGAAAATTGGGATTGGTGATACACTGGTATTGATGGGTGCCGGATATCATGGTGCAAGTGCAGCCGGGCTTTTCCCTGTGCGCGGTATTGTGAAAGTTCCATCTCCCGATTTGGATAATAAGTTGGTGTATATGACTATCTCTCGTGCTCAAGAATATTTGAGCATGCCGGGTATGGTTTCGGTGGTTTCTATCAATCTGGATGATCCTGATGATATGCTTCAAGTGAAAGAAAAACTAGCTTCTCAGTTAGATGCTTCACAGTATGTAGTAAAAGATTGGAAAGAGTTAAACCCCAATTTGCAACAACAGATAGAAGGTGATAGTGTCAGTGGTTTGATATTTATCGGAATTCTGTATGTGATTGTGTTCTTTGGAATTTTTGGAACTGTGTTGATGATGGTAGCTGAACGAAAAAGGGAGTTTGGAGTCCTTATCGCTATTGGTATGCGAAAAACAAAGCTGGCAATGGTGGTGGTGTATGAATTGTTTTACATTGCCATTATTGGAACAGTGGTGGGTATGATTGCCGCTATTCCAGTAATTATTCTAGGATATTATTATCCGTATAAATATACCGGAGATTTGGCTCGTATGATGGAAGATATGGGTTTTGACCCAGTGATGCCGATGGAGTGGTTCGGACCGTATTATTATTTACAAGCAGTTGTGATTTTGATAATGGTGCTATTGGTAAGTTATTTCCCGATGCATAAGATTAGAAAAACGAAAGTGATGAATTCATTAAAAGCTTAAGATATGCCAATGATTTGGAGCATAGCATGGAAAAATGTCTGGCGAAATAAGTCGCGCAGTATGGTGGTTGTGGTTGCCGTAATATTAGGAACTGTAGCTGGTGTGTTTGCTAACGGATTGATGATTGGCTGGGTTGATCAGCGTATCCGTTCTGCAATTCATACAGAGATGTCTCATATAAAATTGCGTAATCCTGAATATTTAAAAAATGAGGAGATAAAATACTTATTGCCTGATTATGAAAAGCTGACTAATTATTTGAAAAAATCACCTGAAGTTAAAGCTTTTTCGTCTCAAGTAAATGTAATGGCTTGGGCGCAAACTTCTCGTGGTAATACAGGTTTAGTCGTAAAAGGAATTGACCCGGAACAAGAAAAACAGGTGTCGAATCTGTATCGTTTTGTATTGCCAGATGCCGGAACATATTTGGATACTGATGCTAGAAAACCGATTTTCTTGAGTGACAAAACAATGCAAGAATTGGGTCTTAAAACCTTTGAGATTACCCCTGAAGTTATTGCTAGTTTAGCAAAAATGGAGGAATTTTCGCAAGAGGAAGTTGCTCAGATTGCACTACTTCAAGGAACTTTTTACAGAACAGATAAAGCTTTCCAAAAGGTGATGACTCCTATTATAGGTGATGGTGTTGCACGCTTTGTGAGGTTGAAAAATATTGCTGCAAAATACAATCTACGAAAAAAGGTCGCTTTGAATTTTATTGATAAAAATGGGCAATCAGTTTCAGCTTTATTTAGAGTTTGTGGAGTTTTTAAAACTACGAATACGATGTTCGATCAGCGATATGCTTATGTAAGGGAAACTGATATAACTTCTTTGGCGGGACTTCTGCCGAATGAATATCACGAAATATCTATCATTTTGCAGAATGACGATTCTGAACAAATGGAGGTGTTTAAAGAAAAATTAGCTAAGCAGTTTTCTAATGTGAGTGTAATGTCTTGGAAAGATTTGGCTCCGGATGCCGGCATGATGGATGATATTATGGTGTTGTACTATTTTATTATCATGGGAATCATCTTTATTGCCTTGGCCTTTGGTATTGTAAACACTATGTTGATGGCAATTCTAGAACGCATTAAGGAAATCGGAATGTTGCTGGCAGTGGGCATGTCTAAAAAGCGTGTGTTTGGAATGATTATGCTTGAAACAATCTTCTTAACTATGATTGGAACGCTGGTTGGGATGTTTGTGGGTTGGTTAATCGTTCATATAACAGGACAAACCGGTTTAGATTTTTCTGTTGTTGGAGAAGGTTTTGAAGCAATGGGATGGGCAGCTAAGGTGTATCCGGCTATTGATATGGAGTTCTTTATTGTTGTGTCAATGATGGTAATGTTAATTGCAATATTATCATCTTTAATTCCTGCAAGAAAAGCATTGAAAATGCATCCAACAGAAGCTTTGAGAGCGGATATGTAAATTTTAGTGATTAGCGATAAGTGATTAAAGATTAATAATATTCACTACCCCCAACCCCCTAAATGTGACTAAGTGTATTCTCAAAGTCCTCTTTAGGGGATTTAGGGGTAGTATTAAAAAAACAATATTTATGAAAGTCATAGAAATTAATAACTTGGAAAAAATATACCACGATTCAGCAGTGGAAGTTCGTGCTGTGGATGATGTTACGCTGTCGTTTGAGCAAGGTGAGTTTGTTGCGATTGTTGGGCCGTCAGGTTCTGGTAAAACTACTTTGTTAAACATGGTGGGCGGATTAGATAAACCAACTGCCGGTAGTGTCCTTGTAGATGGGACACAGATTCATGATCTGAAAGAATCAAAACTTACCGAATTTCGTTTGAGAAATATTGGTTTTGTATTTCAGGCGTATAATCTGATTCCAGTATTGACAGCTAAAGAGAATGTAGAGTTTATCATGCATCTGCAAGGAAAAGATACCGGAGACAGAACGAAACGAACTGAGGAGCTGTTGCAAGCTGTTGGTTTAGGTGATCGTATGGATAGTCGTCCAAGCAAGCTTTCGGGTGGTCAGCAGCAGCGTGTGGCTGTTGCCAGAGCATTGGCCTCTAAACCGAAATTTGTTTTGGCTGATGAGCCTACAGCAAATCTGGATTCCAAGTCTACAGAGACTTTACTTGAGATTATGGAAAAGCTGAATAAGGAAGAAAATATCACATTTATTTTTTCTACGCATGATCAGCGTGTGGTAAATAAAGCTCGTAGAGTAATTACTTTGGTGGATGGAAAAGTAGCGTCTGACGAACGAAAATAAACGCAAAAATGAAACGGCAACTATTATATGTATTCTTGGCTCTTGGGCAAATTCTATTTGCGCAAACAGATTCCATGTCTGTAAAGAAATGGGAGGTAGGCGGCTATTTCTCGTCTATGAATTCATATATAGAAACAAATCAGGCTCAATCTAGTATCGATTATAGCTTGCAGAATCGTTTGAATATTGATTGGTATCCAACAAGTCAGTTGTATGGTAGCTTGCAAATGCGCAATCGTTTTTTGATGGGAGATATGATTCGTAATGATGTTTCAGGGCTGTATGTGAGTTCTTTGGAAGAAGATAATTTGGCTGTTAATGTGGTTGAACAAGAAGCATATTTGGTAAATTTGATGGTCGATAGATTAAATCTGAAATATTCAGTAAATAAGCTGGATGTCACGGTTGGGCGTCAGCGTATCAATTGGGGGCAAACTTATGTCTTTAACGCAAATGATATTTTTAATGCTTATTCCTATGTGGATTTTGATTATCCTGAACGACCTGGAGCAGATGCTGTGCGCGTACAGTTTTACCCAAGTTATACTTCCACTGTTGAAGCGGCTATGAAATACGACAATGATTCTACTATAACAGCCGGTTTTTTAGGTCGTGTAAATAAATGGGGATATGATTGGCAAGCGATTATCGGCTATTATAATTCCAGTGATTGGGTAATTGGAGGAGCGTGGTCGGGTAATATTAAGGCTTTGTCGTTTAGTGGAGAATTAAGCTACCTAATGCCAAAAGATGATGCTGAAAGTAATTTGTTGCTAGCATCCGTGAATCTAAATTACACTTTCTCTAATTCCTTAAGCCTTCAGTTTGAAACTTTCTATGACCAGTATTTGAGAGAGCATACTCTAAATTTTGTTGACTTAATGTATCCTAGTCAGGATATCCGCATGTTGAGTATCTCGGAGCTGACTTATTTTGCATCTGTTTCATATCCTGTAACTCCTTTGATGAATGTGTCTTTTGCATCAATGTATTATCCGGATATTGATGGTTATCTACTTTTCCCAACGATAGATTATTCTCTTTCTGATGATATGAAACTTTCCTTAATTGCTATGTATATGAAAGGTGATTTTGAAAATGGTAGTACAACTTATTCTTCAGAAAATTTTATGGGTTTCTTACAATTGAAATATGGGTTTTAAGATCTTATTCAATCTTTCCACTACCAATAATTCCCCCTCCCCATTCAACAAGAGTGAACCCTTTTCGTTCAATTTTAGGTAGTTGTTGTTCTTTTATTTTGTAGTCTTTGTTAACTGCTTTAAATTCCATATAAACACGAATCTCTGTATCCGGTTTTGGTGTCATATTTAAGAATGCTGTATTATCGATGTTGTCATTGATAAAGAAATGAATCAGGTTGTATTCATTCTTTTCCAGTTGAGGTAACCAGTACACTACAAAATCATTAATCTCAGTATTGTTTAGACCTAAGTGACTCAACTTTTCTATCAAAAATTTATCCAAGTCTGATTTCTTTACAACTAATCCATCTTTATAATCAAAATGTGAAGTAGGGAATTTATTCCATCCATCCCAAAATAGATAGTTATATTTTCTATTATCAGTAAGATTCGTTAGTTCTCCATTGGGCTTAGCTATTACTGTCCATCCATCATTGTATTTAGGGAAGGTTGTTTTTAATTGACCTTTAAAATCAAGTTGAATGTTTATTTCTTGTTCTTGAGTTGGGTAGAGGTAGATGGCTGGCTTTCCTGTAAGTACAACTTCATCTAGTTCATTTTGATTTGGGTCTTCATCTAAAACAATCTTTACAGTGCTATTTTCTGTGAGAATTAATGGAATGGTTTTACTTAAAGAACCTATATAATTGCATTCTAAAGATATTGGTCCATTCGGTATATCTTTTATTTCGAAGAATCCATTTGGATCAGTTATAGTCCCAATTGAAGTACCTGATATTCTAACTGTAGCACCAATTGCAGCTTCTTTATTTAGTTCTAGAATGTTGCCTGATATAGTTGATTTACCTTCAAATATTGTATCTTGAATGTTGAAATATGGGTTAACGATTTTAGACTCAGGTTTGTTTCTTCTAATAAAAAGAGTTTCTTTACTTAAGAAGCTTTCAACAGGAATAATAGTGTCAATACCATAAGGTGAAAAGAATTTAAAGATTCCTTTGTTTTTTTCTTTATCTAAAGCAATAAATTTAATCTTTTGTTTATGAAAACAGCAATCTAATAATTCATATCCAGAGTTTACCGTATCAATGAAGTATACATAAGAATTATTCAGAATCAATTGCTTGTTTTCAATTGAACTGTCATTGATAATTTCAAATTTTTTCTTGATTTTATATTTCTTTTTTGCAGCTATAGGTTGTATAGTTATAAGAGAAATTAGTGTGATGATTATGATTATTTGTTTCATAGTAATTATTTTAGGAGCTAAAAGTAACAATTGAAAGGTATAAAAACAAATTAAGGGTTTCTCTATTAGAGAAACCCTTAATAAATATAGGATAATAAATTTCTTACAATTTCTTTTTAATTTCTTTCGAAGCTTCTTCGTATCCCGGTTTTTCTAGTAAAGCAAACATGTTTGATTTGTATGCTTCCACACCAGGTTGGTCAAATGGGTTAACACCTAAGATGTAACCACTGATGCCACACGCTTTTTCAAAGAAATACATTAATTGACCTAAGTAGTATTCGTTTAGTTGAGGAATTTCTACGCGCATATTTGGTACTCCGCCATCCACATGAGCAAGTTGAGTTCCAAGTTCAGCCATTTTGTTTACTTGGTCAACGCGTTTTCCGGCAAGGAAATTAAGTCCGTCAAGGTTAGCTTCATCAGAAGGAATTACTACGGTTCTGTTCGGTTCTGAAATTGAGATTACAGTTTCATAGATAATTCGTTCACCTTCCTGAATCCATTGTCCCATACTGTGAAGATCAGTTGTGAAGTCAACCGAAGCAGGATAAATTCCTTTATTTTCTTTTCCTTCACTTTCACCGTAAAGCTGTTTCCACCATTCAGAGAAGTAGTGAAGTTTTGGGTGGAAGTTTACAAGGATCTCAATTTTCTTCCCTTTTTTGTAAAGTTCGTTACGGGTTGCAGCATAAATTGCTGATGGGTTTTCTGCAAAAGGAATATCTAATCCGGTTAGTTTTTCCATGTCAGCAGCACCTGCTACTAATTTGCGAATGTCAAATCCTGCAACTGCAATCGGTAATAAACCAACCGGAGTCAGTACAGAGAAACGACCACCAACATCATCAGGAATTACGAAAGTTTTATAACCTTCTTGAGTAGCTAGTGTGCGTAAAGCTCCTTTGCTAGCATCAGTAATTGCAACTATGCGTTGTTGAGCTTCTGCTTTACCAACTTGTTCTTCCAGCTGTGTTTTAAGTAACCGGAAAGCTAGGGCAGTTTCAGTTGTTGTTCCTGATTTTGAAATATTGATAATCCCGAATTGTTTTCCTTTTAAGAAATCCATTAGTTCAGCTAAATAGTCTTCGCTGATACTGTTTCCGGCATATAGAATAACAGGATTTTTTTTGTCAGCTTGCAAGTGGAAGAAACTATTTGAGAATGCTTCAATTACAGAACGGGCACCAAGGTAGCTGCCTCCAATACCTGCAATTACCACCACTTCGCATTTCTCGCGTAGAGTTTTTGCAGTAGATTCAAGATCAGAAAGTTCAGCATCAGAAATTGAGCTAGGAAGGTGTAACCATCCAAGATAGTCACTTCCTTTTCCTGTGCCGTTTTCTAATGCAGCGGAATATTCTTTTACTTTATTTTCATAGCTGTAAACTGTTTCTTTTGAAACAAATCCCAGAGCTTTGTCGATAGATAGTGAGATGTTCTTCATGAAAATTAAAAATTAAAAATGAACAATTAAAATGATTAATCTCTCATGAATAATGAATTAGTTATAAATATCTTGCACTTTTAACTTTACATTATTCACTTTTAATTTACCTGAGTTTTTGTGTGAGTTCGCGAATCTCTATGGTAGGAGAGTAGCGATTATATAGGATGTTGTAAACGGCATCTACAATCGGAAGGTTTACATGATATTTGTCGTTGATTTCGTGGATACATTTTGTTGCGTAATACCCTTCAGCAATCATTTCCATTTCCATTTGAGCAGTTTTGACAGAATAACCTTTGCCAATCATGCTTCCAAATAAACGGTTACGACTGAATTTTGAATAGCAAGTTACCATCACATCACCCAAGTAAGCTGACTCGTTTGTGTTACGAGGCATTGGGTATACTGCATTGCAGAAACGGTTGATTTCTTGAATTGCATTTGCAACCAGAACAGCTTGGAAGTTGTCGCCATATTTTAAACCATGACAGATTCCTGTGCAAATGGCAACGATATTTTTCATTACTGATGAATATTCTACCCCTGCAATATCCTCAGTGACATTAGCTTGAAGGAAATGAGAAGAGAATAATTGACAAAGTTTTTTTCCTTTTTCTCTGTCTTTACATGCAAAAGTTACATATGATAAGCGTTCCATTGCAACCTCTTCAGCATGACAAGGACCTGCTAATACAGCAATGTTTTCTTCTGGCACACCATGTATTAAGTGGAAGAAATCAGTCATAATCATGTTTTCTTCCGGTACAATACCTTTAATAGCAGAGATGATGAATTTATCTGATAATGGAACTCTTAATTTCTTAAGGTGATTTTTTAAGAAAGGAGATGGAGTTGCAAAAATTAGCGTATCAGCTTGTTCTACTGCTTCGTTAATCTTATTTGTGAAAATTATTTTTGATGTATCAAACTTAATATCAGAAAGATAAGATGGATTACGACTGTGTTTTTTGAAATCTTGGATTTGTTCTTTACGACGCATGTACCAAACGATACTGTCAGTATTAACAAGAATCATTTTAGCAATAGCTGTAGCCCAGCTACCTCCACCCATGATGGCTATTCTGCCCGGAAAACTCATATATAAAATAGTTTTTGTGTTTTGTCAGTTATGCAAATGTAGGAAAAAAGTTGTAAGATTTTGTTTGTTTGTCAAATAAAAAATGCCTGATACATTGCTGTTTCAGGCATTTTCGTTCTATATTGATTGTGTGTGTGCTAAGTAGGTTATTCTTTGATGGTTACCCACATAAGTTCTTCTCTTTTTTCTACAACTACAAGGTCTAATCCTCTAAGTTCTTTTAAACCTGTATCAAATTTTTTACCTGATAACTCCGATTGAGTTTTCAAGTCATTTAATTGAATCTCAGTTGTAGATTCTAAGATATTAATAAGGGCTTTTCCTTCTTCAGAAAGTTCTTTAATTTCTTTTTTAGCAGCTTTCTCCGGACGCATTTGAGGGAAGAAAAGAACTTCTTGAATTGCCGGTTGATTTGTCATAATCATTACCAAACGGTCAATACCAATACCCATACCTGATGTAGGAGGCATACCATATTCAAGCGCACGCAAGAAATCTTGGTCAATGAACATTGCTTCGTCATCTCCTTTTTCAGATAGTTTTAATTGATCTTCAAAGCGTTTGCGTTGGTCAATTGGGTCATTAAGCTCAGAGTATGCGTTTGCTAATTCTTTACCATTAACCATTAATTCGAAACGCTCAGTTAATTCTGGGTTTTCGCGGTGACGCTTGCAAAGAGGTGACATCTCGATAGGATAGTCAGTGATGAATGTTGGTTGGATATAATTTCCTTCACATTTTTCACCAAAGATTTCATCGATTAACTTGCCTTTACCCATTGTATTGTCAGTCTCGATATTCAGTTTTGTACATACTTCACGAAGTTGATCTTCGTTCATACCGTTGATATCAAACCCAGTAAATTCCTTGATAGAGTCAATCATTGAAATGCGTTTGAACGGACGCTTAAAGCTGATTGTTTTATCTCCCATAGGTACTTCAGTTGAACCGGTAACCTCGATGGCAACTTTCTCGATCATTTCTTCTGTGAAATCCATCATCCAGTTATAGTCTTTGTATGAAATATAAATTTCCATAGCAGTAAACTCTGGATTATGAGTTCTGTCCATACCTTCGTTACGGAAGTTGCGAGAGAATTCATATACACCTTCAAATCCACCTACAATAAGGCGTTTTAGGTAAAGTTCATTTGCCACACGCATGTACAATGGAATGTCCAATGCATTGTGGTGTGTGATGAACGGACGAGCTGATGCTCCTCCCGGAATTGGTTGAAGTACGGGAGTGTCGACTTCGATATATCCTCTTTCGTTGAAGAAGTTACGCATCGTGTTGAACACCTTTGTGCGTTTTAGGAAAATATCTTTTACGCCTTCATTTACCACTAAGTCAACATAGCGTTGACGATAGCGTTGTTCCGGATCTTCAAATGCATCATATGCTACTCCATCCTTGTATTTTACAATTGGTAGAGGGCGAAGTGATTTACTCAACACAGTTAATTCTTGTGTGTGAACTGAGATTTCACCCATTTGTGTGCGGAACACATAACCTTTGATCCCAATAAAGTCACCAATGTCTAAAAGCTTCTTGAAAACGGTGTTGTACATTTCAGGTTGTGCTTCAGTTGTAATATCATCACGACTGATGTAAACTTGGATACGGCCTTCAGAATCTTGAAGTTCCACGAAAGCAGCTTTTCCCATGATGCGACGGCTCATAATACGACCTGCAATAGTTACTTCGCGTTGAGGTGCATCATCTTTAAATGTATTTTTGATTTCAGTAGACATTCCGGTTACTGTATATTCAGCTGCCGGATAAGGCTCTATGCCTAATTTACGAAGTTCGTCAAGTGATTGACGGCGTAATTGTTCTTGTTCGGAAAGTTCAGACATTGATATAGTATTTTTACTTTGTAAACTTATTGTTTTTTAGAGTTTGCAAAAGTACGATTTTATTCATAATCAGGCAACAAAAAAGCGATTCGGTTTAGGAATCGCTTTTTTGTTATTTGTGGTCTATAACTAGTTCAAGTATTTTTTGTTTTTCACCTACTACCCATATGATATCATGCAGCTTAAAGGTTTCTGTAATATCTGGGTTCATTTTAGCTTTTCTGTTTCGTTCAATACCTACTACCATGCAGCGATATTTGTCTCGAAGTTGAGAGTTTAAGGTGTTTTTTCCAATCAATTTTGAGCCTTCTTCGAGTATAATTTGCTCAAGATGAACATCAATTTTTTCAATGATATTTTCCTCTTTATCAATTTCTTCAAGCGTGTAACTGAACTTCATTAGTTGTTGGTCAGTTCCTACTACAACAATCTTATCATGAGGATATATTCTTTCTTCTCCATCAGGGATATTTATTCTTCGCTCACCTCTGATTATTGATACGATATTTACTCCGTAATCTTGGCGTAATTCAATTTCTTTAAGCATTTTACCTATATGCTTATAAGAGTGGTGTATCTCAAAATCAGCTAAGTGAATGTCTCTCGACATGAGGTGGTGTACATACTCCTTTCTCATTGGCTTTTGTCTTTCAGCATGTTGCTGTCTTTCAGTTAAGTTGCTGAGGAAGCGGTGTTCTATTTCAATTGATCCTTTTTTAAGCCAGTTTGAAAAAATTGTAAATGCGATAATAGATAAGGCTATCATAAAAATAAACATCCAACCTACATTGTAAAGTTTCCCAATAACGAACATCACTATTGAAATGCAAATAATTATTCGTACGCTCATTAGAGCAATTAGTGGTCCTTTGCTGATGTTTTGTTCATTCAGCATATTACGCACAGTATGGTTTTTCTTCACCATTATGGCTCTTAAGAATGGAGAAATAGCAATGATAATAATTAATGCTGTAAGTAAATCAGCTAGCCATTTAACATTCATCTTAAGTAATGCCGGATGTAGGTAATAGAACCCAAAAAAGATAATGGTTGCTGTAATGGCTAGGTATATTCCAATAATTCTTGCAAGGTCTTTTAATAAGTCCGACCAGAAATTATCTTTATTCATATGAGGAGTTGAGGAAGATAATTTATGGATACTGCTAAGCCAATTTTCAGGCAATTTTCTTGAGACTATTTTATGAGCTTTGTCTGCAGATTTTATAAAGAAAGGGGTGAAGAATGTTGTTACTACTGATACGGCAACAATAATTGGATATAGTTCTTTGTTTGTAACTCCAAGTGTAAGTCCAAGTGATGCAATAATGAACGCAAATTCACCTACTTGAGGTAAGCTAAACCCTGATTGAATGGCAACTTTTAGAGGTTGTCCTGATAGTATCATACCAATGGAACCAAATGTAATTTGGCCTACAATTACAACCGTAATTATTAACACGATTGGGAGCCAGTATTGTCCTAAGCCTATTGGGTCAATCATCATACCTACGGAAACAAAGAAGATTGCCCCAAAGAAATCTTTTACCGGTTTTATGAGGGCTTCTATTCGTTCTGCATCTAATGTTTCAGCAAGTAGTGAACCCATAACAAAGGCTCCAAGTGCAGCTGAGAATCCAATTTTTGTTGCAAGAAGTACCATTCCTAAGCATAGAGCTAATGCAATAACAAGCATGGTTTCATCATTGAGCCACTTTTTTGTTTTGCGTAGAAATGTAGGAAGTAAGAATATTCCGGTAACAAACCAAATAATGATAAACATAACTAGCCTTAATACATTTATCATTAACTCCATTCCTGAAAATTGGGTGCTAGTGGAAATAGTTGAAAGTAATACCATGAGGATTACAGCAACTAAGTCCTCAACAATAAGTACCCCAATAACAAGCCCTGCAAATAGTTGATTCCGAATGCCCATGTCATCAAATGATTTGATGATAATAGTGGTGGATGACATGGATAGCATACCTCCTAGAAATAAACTATTCATCTGAGACCATCCAAGAACAACTCCTGTCAGGTAGCCAAGTGTAGACATCCCAATAACTATTGTTATTGCTGTAATAAAAGCTGTTCCACCAATATTGAAAAGTTTTTTAAAACTGAAGTCAAGACCAAGAGAGAATAGTAAGAAGATAACTCCTATATCAGCCCAAACACGGATGTTCTCCATGTCTGTTACATGAAATAAATTTAAGTGTGGACCTGCGATTACTCCCGCAAGAATGTATCCTAAAACTACAGGTTGTTTAATCCATTTGAATATCAATGTGATAATACCTGCAGCAAGAAGAATAACGGCTAAATCGGAAATAAGTGTAGGTAAGTGTTCCATAATCTGTTAAAATATCTTGCAAAAATAGGGTTTTCTTTGTAGATACCTCATCTTTTTTAGGGTTTAAAAAGGAAAAACCCCACAGTATTGTGAGGTTCTTCTTTGTTTGTATTGTTTGTACTATTGTACTTCTAATTCAGCTTTTTTTGATCCAAACTCATTACATCTAGCTTTTACTTCAATTTTGCTACCAGTCTTCAAGTTAGGAATTGATACTTCAATATCATGAGAAGCATTACTTGTTTGTTTTTTATATTCTAATGTCTTAAAATCTTTGTCATTAACAGAGATTTTTATTTGATCAATAAAGTGATCATTTACATCTTTGACTTTATGAATGGCTGAAATTTTAAGTATTCCACTAGTTTTGTCATAATTAAGTAGAACCTTTTTAGGAGGATCTGCTTTCACAAATGTTGACATGATAATAAATATGCCAATAAGTAAAATTGATTTTTTCATAAAATTGATTGTTTAAGTGAAGAAAACATAATAACTCATGAAAATAGCGTGGGTAGCCATGAAAATAAATCCAACAATTCCCACTTTTTTGTGTATTCTAAATTTTCCTTTAATTTTTAGGATGTGTGTACCTGTAAGAAAAGAAAAACAAAGCATCAAAAAACCTAATAAGCCAAAATAAATCATTACTTCAAACATAAAACTAGATATTAAAATTTAATTACTAACATAGATACGAAGAATGAACCAAAGGCGGTGTATGCAGTTGCTCTATGCCATGTTTTTACTGTCGGGTCACCTCCTTCAAGTTGTCCTGCAAGTATGTTTGTTGCAATCATACTTGTAAGGTGTATTATTGATAAGTATTGATGCAATTTTGCATTGCTGTAACCATGTCTGTTTTTCATGCGAGGAGGAGCAAATAATGCAAGTCCTGCGGTAGTAAAATAAGTGAAATTCACATATCCGGCTAATGCTTCGTGAGCTCCTCGAAGGCTAGTGTCTCCATTGTATAATTTAGCTCCTACAAATCCTTGAGCAAGCATTCCGGCTAGTGTTGCATAGCCAGTATATTGGTGTGCTGTAATCATTATTCTCCGGATTTGTTGTTCTTGTTCTCTTTGTTCTTTGTTGAGTTCAAACCCGGGGATATTTCTTATAAGTCCTTTTTCTCCCCAAATTAATTTTTGAGTAGGTATGTAGTGTTGTGGTAAAAGTTGTTCGGTTTGCTCATTGTTTTGTGTGGATAAAGTGTCTGTGTTTATTTGTTGTCCAAATGAGTTTATTGAACTTATTAATAAGCTAATTAAGAATATTCTTCTAAGCAGTTTCATAGCTTTTATTGTTTTTTATATCAAAGTTAAAAATAAAAGTTAAAAAAAAGCAATTGAATACCTGATTATTTTATCTTAATAAGTTGGATTATTTATTTTATTTTCTCCTCTATAGGTAACATTGCATCTATCCAGTGGATCTTTGTGCCTCTTTTTTCCATTCCTCAAAACTATGTCATTTGTCTTTTTCCGAATTGATATATAGCTGTTTCAAGTTGGAAAAGCATTTCTTCATAAGCTAATTTTCCGATGCAATATTGAGTTAGATATTTATATTAGAGACCGTAATAGATCAGGTCTTTCAGATTTATGCCATCGTTTAGTAAATTATGCACTAATAATTTCGCCATTAGTAGTGGCTGTAAGATGAGTTGCAACGGCAGTTTTTCCAGATGCAGTTGGTCAAAGTATAGTGATTAGGTTTATTCTTGCACTATCTTATTCCTATGATAAAAATGTTTTGTGTAAGCTTCAAATACAATCACAGATGTTATAGCTGCGATTGCCCCAATTAAAAATACAATGGAATAACTTGTTGTTGCTCCAATCTTTCCACTGAATACTAATCCTAGTCCAACTCCAATATCCCAAGTAGTCATATAGGTCGAGTTCGCAGTACCCCTTTTGTTGTGTGGAGCTAAATTTACAAATAAATTATTCATAGCAGGGAAAATGGAGCCATAGCCTAATCCTACAAATAATGCAGCTCCGTTAAAGAGTAGTGAAGCCGTGGTTGGACTCGATTCAACTAATTTTGAGCTTGACAGGATGATTAGCGCTAATGTTGCAATGCCAATTCCCATAGAAATAACTTGTGTCAGTTTGCCTCTGTCTGTTTGTTTGCCGGAAAATATTCTAGACAAGATAATTCCTACCGCAAATAAACTATAAAACCATCCTGTTTTTTCACCTAGCCCTAGTTCAACTGAATATAGTGCAATGTAGCTTGTTATCATTCCATAAGGAATTCCCATCAGAAAAAGATTGAAACCGGGAGGAATGCCTTTGAAAAGAATAAATCTATCCCATGATAATGGTGCATGCTCGTGTTTTGGTTTTGGAGAGCTTTTAACTGTGCTCCCAATTGTAAATGCTATTATCCCAAGAATGAATGCAATGTAGAATACAGCATTGTAGCCATAAGCTTCTTTGAGTTGTACAGCTACCATTGGTCCAACAGCCATTGCGGTTGTGTTTGCAATGCCAAAAATGCCCAGGGCTTCACCTCTTCTAGATTTTGGGCTAATGTCAATAACAAGAGTATTGGCAGTAACTGTAAGAGAGCCAAAAGAGATGCCATGTAGAGTTCGGAATGCAATAAATGCCCATAGGCTACCCGCAATTGGGTATCCGCCGAAAGATAGTACAAAAATGGATAAGGATATTATGTAGAGTTTTTTTCTGTCTAATTTATCAACTAAGAAACCAGCAAAAGGTCTATAGCTAAGAGCTGAGATTGTGTAGCAAGCTAAAATGAATCCAATGACAAATTCACCTGCTTGAAATTTGTCAACTAAGTATAATGCTAAAATTGGCATTAGCGAGTAGAAGCCAAAGAAGTATAGGAAGTTAGCTGTGCAGATTGCTATAAAACTTCTAGAAAATAGAACTTCTTTGTTATTGTCAGTTGCCATGGTTAATGGAATAATGTCTGAGAATATGTTCAAAAAAAAGTCCCGAGCAAAACACTCGGGACTTATCTATAATGGTTTGTAAAATTATTTTACAGTATCCATGTGAGCGATAAGGTCTAAAACTTTGTTTGAGTAACCCCACTCATTGTCATACCATGAAACAACTTTAACGAAGTTGTCGTTAAGAGCGATACCAGCACCAGCATCAAAGATAGAAGTGCGAGAATCAGTAGTGAAGTCAGTAGAAACTACTGAATCTTCAGTGTATCCAAGGATACCTTTCATAGGACCTTCAGATGCAGCTTTGATAGCTTTTTTGATATCTTCGTAAGAAGCACCTTTTTCTAATCTTACTGTTAGGTCAACAACAGATACATCAGCAGTTGGTACACGGAAAGCCATACCAGTTAATTTACCGTTTAAGGCAGGGATAACTTTACCTACAGCTTTAGCAGCACCAGTAGAAGAAGGGATGATGTTTCCTAGGATAGAACGACCACCTCTCCAATCTTTCTTAGAAGGAGCATCTACAGTTTTTTGAGTATTAGTTGCTGCGTGTACAGTTGTCATCAAACCTTCAACGATACCAAAGTTGTCATTAAGAACTTTAGCTACTGGAGCTAAACAGTTTGTAGTACATGATGCGTTAGAAACGATGTTCATATCAGCTTTGTATGAATCTAGGTTTACTCCGCAAACGAACATTGGAGCGTCAGCAGAAGGAGCTGAGATAACTACTTTTTTAGCACCACCTTTAAGGTGAGCAGAAGCCCCATCAATTGTAGTGAAAACACCAGTTGACTCAACTACATAGTCAGCACCAGCAGAACCCCAAGCAATTTCTTCAGGTTTCATAGATGCAAAGAATGCAACTTCTTTTCCGTTAACGAAAAGTTTTCCATCTTTGTTTTCAGCAGTACCTTGGAATCTACCGTGAACTGTATCATAGTTCAACATGTAAATTAAATAATCCAAATCTAAAAATGGGTCATTTACTGCAACTACTTGAATGTCATTTCTTTCTTGAGCAGCACGAAATACTAAGCGTCCGATGCGGCCAAATCCGTTAATACCTACTTTAATCATTTTGTATCTTATTTAAAAATTGAGTTTCTAGTTGAAAGCTGAACAAAAATACAATTTTTTATTGCTTTACAACATAAAATAGGGAAATTTTTCTATAAAAATCTCCCTATTTAACATTCCTGCTGGAATGTATATTATGTTTATTGGAAAGTAATTGTTTACCAGTTTATTAAGCTTGGTTTTGGGTTTGTTCAATTGTTAATGTTTGACCATATCCACCATGACCTGGACAGCCTGTTTTTGAAGGTCCATGTTCAGCAGTACAAGCTGCTACGATAAAGCTGATAACTGCGATGCTAATAATTATTTTTAGGCGTTTCATAAGTAATCGTTATTATTGTTTATATGTATTAAACATTAGATATGGTGTAAATGTTTACGCTATAAAATATGTTCTAAAATAGAGTTTATTAGGCTTTGACTGGTGCTTGAATAGTTTGTATGTGGAATTGTAAAGTTGTTGATTGATCATTTTGACCATATCCAGCATTTCCTGGGCAGCCACATCCATGGCTACATGATACTAGGAGTGTTGTAATCAAAATAATTGTTCCAATAATTAATTTCTTCATATAACTGCATTAAAATGGTTGGATTATCCGTTTTCAAAAGTAACTATTTTATTAGAAATTTTGTTTATGCTACCCGAAAATTAAGTGCAAGAATAAAAAATAGCTATACTTGTGAAGTATAGCTATTTATATGATGTCGTTATTTTACTTTTTCAGCCATTTCTTTTGCTAGGGCCTTTAATTCAGAGTAACTGTCTCTATTTACAGCCATTTTCCCTTCATAAAAATTATTGCAAATATCCCAATTCATTTTTTCTGCGAAAGCTTTTAAATTTTTTGCTGCTGCTCCAGCCCAAGTGTATGACCCAAAGTATCCAAATACTCTATGTTTGACATCTCTTGTATCAAGTTTTGCCAGTAAGTCATTTACTTTTGGGTAAAGTTCGTTACAGTATGTTGGGCTACCAATGATTAATCCTTTAAACTTGAATATGTCACGAAGGACACTTGATGGGTCTGATTTAGATAAATTATGTACGATAATGTTTTTTATGCCATAGTCAGATAAGTATGAAGCTACAATTTCAGCCATCTGTTCTGTATTTCCATACATTGATCCATAGGCAATAACAACACCTCTGACACCTTCATATTTGCTTAATTTGTCAAATACAGATATTGCTTCAGGGATTTTCTCAGTCCATACAGGACCATGAGTAGAACATATCATATCAAGCTTAACTCCTTCGAGCTTCTGTAATGCTTTTTGTACTGGTGCGCCATATTTACCAACAATGTTTGCGTAATACCTGTACATTTCCGCCCAGTAAATATCGATTACCAATTCAGTATCAAGAACACCTCCATCTAAGGCTCTGAAAGAGCCAAATGCATCACCGGAGAATAATGTACATGTTGTAGTGTCATATGTCATCATTGTTTCTGGCCAGTGAACCATTGGTGTTAAGAAAAACTGAAGCTCATGTTTTCCTATGGATAGTTTATCTCCATCTTTTACTTGGTACAAATTGTCTTTAATCCCAAAGTAACCTTCAATCATTCCAAATGTACGAGCATTTCCAACGATTTTTACATCTGGAAACTGTCTTCTTATAGTTTTTAAAGAACCGGCATGGTCAGGTTCCATATGATTGACAATAAGGTAATCAAGTTTTCGGCCATCAAGAACTTGTAGTATTTTCTCAATAAATTGTTCTGAGAAACTTATTTCAACAGTGTCAACGAGAACTGTTTTTTCGTCTAAAATTACATATGAGTTATATGAAATTCCATGTGGAAGAGGAACCATATTCTCAAATAAATGTGTGTGTCTGTCGTTTACTCCAACATAGTAAAGATCATCTGCTAACTTTTTCAACCTGCTCATAAGACATAAATTTATGGTGAGTAATAGAATTATTTAAATTTACCTGGGTGTTTGTAGACTTTTATTAATAGCCATATTCCCCAAATTATAAATGGAACGCTTAACCATTGTCCCATATTTAATGTCATACCTTGTTCAAAGGCTTCCTGATCATTTTTAATGAATTCAAGAAGGAATCTTGATGTAAAGACAATTAAAAGAAAAGCTCCAAATATTAATCCTTGTTTTTGGTAAGCTTTTTTCTTCCAATATAAATATGAAGTTACTGCTAATGCAATTAGGCAGTATGTCATTTCATAAATTTGTGTTGGGTGACTCGCCCATGTGTCACCATTTCTAACAAAAATGAATCCCCAAGGTAGAGTAGTTGGTGCTCCGTATATTTCAGAGTTCATTAGGTTTCCTAAGCGAATGAATGCTGCTGCTAGAGATACAGGGATTACAAGTCTGTCAAAAATCCATAAGTACCCTTTTTTCGAAACTTTCTTGTTATAGAAATACATGGCAATCATGATTCCAAATGCACCTCCATGGCTAGCTAGTCCTCCTTGCCAGATGTAAAGTATCTCAATTGGATTTGCAGAGTAATAATCCCATCCATAAAAGATACAGTGTCCTATGCGTGCTCCAACAATTGCACCAACAGCGATATAAATAAAAAGTTTGTCTGCCCAGTCTTTGGGGCAGTTTTCATTTTTAAATATTCTGGAAATAATTTCAAAACCAATAATAAATCCTAAACCCCACATAAGGCCGTACCATCTTACGCTTAGAGGTCCTAAGGTAAATATTACGGGGTCAACTGTCCAAGGTATGTAGTTTAGCATATACGATATAGGTTATTAAGCTTCATTTTGTCCGTGACAGTTCTTGTATTTTTTTCCACTACCACAAGGGCAAGGGTCATTGCGTCCAACTTTCTTCTCAACCCTTACCGGTTGTGTTTTTTGTTGTTCGCGAGTATCCATTTTACTAGGGTCATTAGCTCCAGCTCCTGTTCCTGACATTTCATCTTTTTGAGTGCGATATTTGCTAAAGTCTTGACGGCTTACGCTTGAGGCTTGTTGCACCTTTTCCGGTTCTCTCATTGGAAGCTGACCTCTCATTAATACGGACATTGATTTAGTGTTGATTTCATCAATCATTGTTTTGAATAGATTGAAAGATTCCAATTTGTAAATCAAAAGAGGGTCTTTTTGTTCGTATGTTGCATTTTGTACAGAGTTGCGTAATTCATCAAGTTCACGCAAATGCTCTTTCCAAGATTCATCGATTACATGTAGTAAAATTGATTTTTCAAATGCTTTAATCAATTCTTTACCTTCAGATTTGTAAGCTTCTTCAAGATTAACGGTAATGTTATATACTCGCTTGCCATCAGTTACAGGTATAAGTATGTTCTCATACATTTGACCTTTTTCTTCGTAAACCTCCTTGATAACAGGATATGCAATTGTTGCAAGGTTCTCAGTTCTTCTTCTGAAGTTCTCTAAAACAGATTTATCTACTTTGTTAACTAATGAATTTGCTTTTTCAGAAGAGAATGTTTCTTCATTAAATGGAGCATCAATGCTGAAAGTTGTCATTAATTCTAATGTTAAGCCTTCATAGTCACCTGCAGCTTTACAACCTTCTACAATATTTGAAACAGTATCATATATCATGTTTGAAATATCAGAGCCAATTCTTTCTCCCATCAATGCATGTTTACGCTTGCTGTAAATAACCTCGCGTTGAGAGTTCATGACATCATCGTATTCCAATAATCTTTTACGAATACCGAAGTTGTTTTCTTCTACTTTCTTTTGTGCTCTTTCGATAGATTTTGAAATCATTGCATGTTGGATAACTTCACCATCTTCAAAACCTAAACGGTCCATAACGCGAGCGATTCTTTCAGAACCAAACAGACGCATTAAATCGTCTTCTAATGAAACATAGAATACCGAAGAACCCGGATCTCCTTGACGACCGGCACGACCACGCAACTGTCTGTCGACACGACGAGATTCATGACGCTCAGTACCTAGGATTGCTAAACCACCGGCATCTTTTACTTCTTTTGAAAGTTTGATGTCGGTACCACGACCAGCCATATTTGTTGCAATTGTCACAGTTCCTGATTGACCTGCTTGAGCAACGATCTCAGCTTCTTTTTGGTGTAGTTTTGCATTCAGTACATTATGTTTGATTTTTCTTAGCGTAAGCATTCTTGACAGCAGCTCAGATATTTCAACTGAAGTTGTACCTACAAGTACTGGTCTACCTGCTTCAACTAGTTCTGCAACTTCTTGGATAACTGCATTGTATTTTTCGCGTTTTGTGCGATATACACGGTCTTCCATGTCATTACGCGCAATTTCGCGGTTTGTTGGAATTACAACTACATCTAATTTGTAGATATCCCAAAATTCACCTGCTTCAGTTTCAGCAGTACCAGTCATACCGGCAAGTTTTGAGTACATACGGAAATAATTCTGTAATGTAATAGTTGCAAAAGTTTGAGTCGCAGCCTCAACCTTAACTTTTTCCTTAGCCTCAATTGCTTGGTGTAGACCATCTGAATAACGACGGCCATCCATGATACGACCAGTTTGCTCATCTACAATCATTACTTTATTGTTCATGACAACATATTCAGTGTCTTTTTCAAATAAAGTATATGCTTTTAATAATTGGTTTACAGTATGAACTAATTCTGATTTAACTGCATATTTTTGAAGTAATTCGTCTTTTTTGCTTTGTTTTTCATCGTCAGCAAGAGTCGATTTTTCAATTTCAGCAATCTCTGCACCAACATCAGGAAGAACAAAGAACTGAGGGTCTTCTGAAGCTCTGGTTAAGGCATCAATACCTTTGTCAGTTAATTCAATTGAGTTATGTTTTTCATCAATTACGAAGAATAATGGGTCAGTAGCTTCATGCATATGACGGCCATTTTCAGAGATGTAGTATTCTTCAGTTTTGATTAATTTCTGTTTGTTCCCTTGCTCACTTAAGAATTTAATTAAAGCACTGTTTTTAGGTAAAGCTTTGTATGAGCGGAATAATGCTAAAGCACCTTCTTCTAACTCTTTTTTATCGTTTGATTTTAATAATTTTTTAGCTTCTGTAAGGTAATTAGTTGCTATGGCTTTTTGTAGGTTGAATAGTTTTTCAACTCTAGGACAAAGTTCTTCAAATAATTGGTCTTCACCTTTTGGTACAGGGCCGGAAATGATTAATGGAGTACGAGCGTCATCAATTAACACCGAGTCAACCTCATCGACAATTGCATAGTTGTGTTTGCGTTGTACAAGGTCAAGTGGTGAAGTAGCCATGTTGTCACGAAGGTAGTCGAAACCAAATTCGTTATTCGTTCCGAAAGTGATATCTGCTTCGTATGCTTTGCGCCGGTTATCTGAGTTTGGTTGGTGTTTGTCAATACAGTCAACGCTTAAGCCATGGAACATGTATAACGGACCCATCCATTCAGAGTCACGCTTTGCTAAGTAGTCATTCACAGTAACCACATGCACACCGTTACCACTTAAGGCATTTAGGAATACAGGAAGGGTTGCAACTAAGGTTTTACCTTCACCGGTAGCCATTTCTGAGATTTTACCTTTGTGAAGGGCAACACCACCAATTAGCTGTACATCATAATGGCACATTTCCCATTTAACCATTGCGCCGTTAGCATCCCACTCATTTGCATAAATGGCTTTATCGCCTTCAATAGTTACAAAGTCATGTTTTGCTGCAAGTTCACGGTCAAATTCATTAGCTGTAACTACTATAGTTTCGTTATCTTTTAAACGGCTAGCAGTGTTTTTTATGATAGCAAAAACTTCAGGAAGAACTTCATCTAGCGTAGCTTCGATTTTTTCTTCAATTGTCTTTTCTAGTTTGTCTATAGTGGAATATATTTTATCGCGTTCATCAATAGGAGTGGTTTCGATACTGTTTTTAAGTTCAGAAACAGTGTTTTTTTCTTCCGCGATATTGTCTTGGATTTTTTTCTTAATAGCAGTAGTTCTATCTCTCAGTTCGTCGTTTGATAGTTTTTCGATTTGTGGATATACTACTTTGATTTTATCAATGTAAGGAGTGATTTCTTTTAAGTCTCTCTGTGACTTACTTCCTAATAGTTTGGTTAATATTGAATTAAATGCCATGTCTTTTATCTGTAATTTTTGTAGTAGGATGGTTTTGTTTTTAGTGTTATTTCTAGAATCTCACAAAGATAACAATTCTGATGGTTTAATGTTATTTGGCATATGAATATTGCATGAAAAAATACTGTGCCGATAGGGGTGTTAAATGTTAATTGTTTAATATGTTATTTTCTAGTGTTTTATGAAATAAAAAAGGCTACTCCATTTTGGAATAGCCTTAGTGTATTTATATACAATCGTGGTCTATGTATTCATGCCTCCACAAACATTGATAACTTGTCCGCTTACATAGCTTGATAAATCAGAAGCTAAAAATAAAGTTACTTTAGCAACTTCTTCAGGAAGACCACCGCGTCTCATTGGGATTACTTCTGCCCATTTAGCTCTTTGCTCATCAGTTAAAGCATGAGTCATTTCAGTTTCAATGAATCCTGGAGCAATACAGTTTGCACGGATACCACGAGAACCAAGTTCTTTTGCCATTGATTTAGCTAAACCAATCATACCTGCTTTAGAAGCAGAGTAGTTTCCCTGTCCTGCATTACCAGAAACACCAACTACAGAGCTCATGTTGATGATAGAACCCGATTTTTGTTTCATCATGATTGGAGTACATGCATTGATGAAGTTGAATGCAGATTTAAGGTTAACATTGATAACCATATCCCATTGTTGCTCAGTCATACGCATCATTAAACCATCTTTAGTAATACCAGCATTGTTTACTAAGATGTCAATTTGTCCAAATTCTTTAGCGATTTCAGCTACAACAGTTTTTGTTTCTTCAAAATTTGCTGCGTTTGAAGCATATCCTTTAGCTTTAACACCTAAAGCTTGAAGTTCAGCCTCAGTAGCTTTTCCGTTTTCGTCAATATTCAAGTCGGTAAATGCAATAGCTGCACCTTCGCTAGCTAGTTTTAATGCAATTGCTTTTCCAATACCGCGAGCAGCACCGGTTACAATAGCTACTTTTCCTTCTAATAATTTCATTTTTGGTTTATTTTATTTATGAAAATTGAGTCGCAAAATTAGACATTTTTTTGAAATAGAGAACAAAGTTGTTTTTTAGAAAACATCAAAGCTATTTCTGATGAATGATTCATCACCGCTTTTAACATGAATTTTTTTGCAATACACTTTCCCGTCTAAATCCATAATGGTTTCACCTGTTGCGTAACTAGAGATGATATATATATAGTAAGTACCAGGTTTGATTGTTACATTAAATAATCCTTTTTCATCAGTTGATGATTTAATTTGGTTTTCAGCTTTTTTTAGAGTGTTAATCTCTTTGTATGCTCTACGAGTTAATAAATCAAAAGTTGTTTTTGTGTCAGATTTCCAAATCATCATTTGTTCAGGTATGTCTCTTGGAACTTTTGCGTGATTTAGTTTGTATTGGTTGTAGATTTCACGGTATGAGTTTCCGAAATGGAATGTATCAACTACAGCTAAATTAAAATCAGGAACGCTTGCTGAGTCTATAATTGTGACTCTTGCGCCAACATCTGGTTTAGTTACATTTTGCTTGGTTAAATAATATGTGATAACTCCTCTGATAGAGCCATTTGCTTGGTTTTGGGTTGCGGTAGTGTTGTTTGTTGGGGCAGCTGTGTTAGTTGGATCAGCTGCAGGTATAGGTGCTGCAACTACTGCAGGCGGTATAGGTGCTACAGGAGCACTAGTTGCTAGTGGTTTTGCAGGAGCTTGCTCTTCAGAGGAAAAATAAATGGCAGTAATATTGTCATGTGCAATTTTTAGATTATTTCCGTAGAAGCTAAAAAATAATGTATCTTTTTTTCCTCCGCTGACTTCACCAGTAAGTTTTTCTCCA
Source organism: Paludibacteraceae bacterium (assembly GCA_963662245.2). Classification (GTDB taxonomy): domain Bacteria; phylum Bacteroidota; class Bacteroidia; order Bacteroidales; family Paludibacteraceae; genus JAFGVL01. The sequence goes on from CAXXVQ010000005.1 coordinate 29,843, forward strand.
CTATTTAAGTATAAAACATGTTGAGCGAACAAAACTGAGCTTAAAATTAGGGCAGTAATTATTGCAATAAACTTTCTCATAATTGTAATACTATTAGTTTTTGATTTAGTGATGCAAAAGAAGCAATAATATATGTTTTATCAAAATTCTGATATCGATGTAAGCCCGCTTCTTAACAATGCTTATAGGCATTGTTAATTTTTGAGAAATGTTATGGATAAGTATTTGTTTATATGCAAAAAAACCATTGTTGTTTATGACAATGGGTTTTTTATGTGTGATTTGTAGTTGTGTTATTGAACGCTTATTTGACATGTACTAACTTCAGTTTCTGCTTGAACTAAAATAGAATATTCACCTGTAAGATTTGCTATATCAAGGTTTATTGAGTGTGTTCCTGATTCAATTTCACCTAAGGGTAGAGTATATATTATCGATTGATTCTTGTTAATTATTGAAATCTTTACATCGGATTTGTTTTCTAAATGGAATTTTAAATCTCCACGACCTCTTAATGGACTATTTGAGATGGAAAGTTTAAATGAAGATTGATTTTTTTTAGTGTGAATTTCTACTAATGATTTATTGTTGTAAGCCAAATTGTTTGGATTAACAACTTCATTTAAGTTAGTGGATATTTCTTGTTTGTTGGAGCTGACGAAGTATGCTTCGGATTTTATCCCATTGCTATTGGCGACGATTATGCTGTATCTTCCTGGAGTGATATTTCCGAAATGGAAATTTCCGTTGATTTCAGGAGTAGTCATTTTAATAAATTCTCCATTATTGTTATAAAGGTTTATTGTAAGTTCTGTGTCAAGTGTCACTCTTTTGATAGGGCTTTGTACTGTTTCTGTGTTATTTGTTTTTGCTTGTACCGAGTATGAGAATGTGTTTAAACAAATTGTAATAAAAAAAACAATCTTTTTCATAATTGTATGTTTAGTGGTTCTTATATTTCTCCGATGCAAATGTATAGTTGTCATTTTTAGAAAATATTATGAACTTGTTTCAATTAGTTTGAAGATTTATTCCAATAAAAAATCCTGCTGTAATAAATTTGACAGCAGGATTTTTTTTCTTTTGATAAATTATTTGAAAGCTAACGAACTCGAATTTGGCATGTGCTGATTTCTTTACCAGCTTTTGCAGAAACAGAATAGTCACCACTTAAGTCAGAAACATCGAAGTTTACAGTATGAACCCCAGGTTGAACTTCTCCTAGAGGTAGTGTATATACAATTGATTTATTGTCGTCAGTAATTAAGATTTTTACATCTGATTTGTTATGTAAATAAAATTCTAAATCACCTCTTTCATCTAAAGGCGTTGTTGAGATTGAAAGTTGAAGCGGTGATTTGGCTTCGCAAGAATGAGTTTCTATTTTAGAATTCTCCTGATTGGCTAAATTGCTAGGAGTCATTACTTTGCTTAGGTTGCAGTTGATGTCTGATTTATTGCATTTTACTGTATAGGCTTCAGACTGTATGCCATTCTTGTTAATGACAATAATGCTGTATTTTCCTGGTTTTAGGTTCTCAAAGTAGAAGTTGCCATTTACTTCAGGTTGTGTGCATTGAATTATTGTGCCGTTTTCATCGCAAAGATGAACGGATAATTCCTTGTCATAAACTTTTTTAGTGCTGTCGGTTGGTGTTAGGGTGGTTTGTCCTAGTTGAGTTCCATTTGATTTAGCGTGAAGAGAAAAACTTAAGAATGCTAAATATAAAGAAATGTAGTAAACTAATTTTTTCATACTTGTGTGTTTTCTATGAATTGTTTTATTTCCTTAGTAATGTGATTAGTAGTCTTATTATAAATGATTAATATGAGTTGTTGGTAATCATTATTTATAATTTAGGTACTCCTGATGCCCCTATTTTATAGGGTGTTTTTATATAACAATATAAAAACGAAATGGTTCTTAAAAAAGTTAAGTTTTTTAATTTTAAAACATAAAATTAAATTGCTGCAGCTCTGTTTTAATTAACAGTCGAAAAGATTACCTTTGCAGCTCAAAATAAACTACCTGTAATAATCCTTATGATTCTATTTTTCAGAACTCCGGATAAAAGCATTATTGCTGTAGATGCAGTAAACGCTTTTGAAAAAGAAGATGTAAATAAACTAGTTTGGGCATTCAGTGATGCCGAATATATCGCAAGCGATAGTCTTGAAGGCTGGTTTGTTGGTCCGCGTCGTGAAATGATTACACCTTGGAGTACCAATGCTGTTGAGATAACTCAAAACATGGGTATGTCAGGCATTCTTCGTATTGAGGAATTCTTCCCTGCTGAGAGTGAAAGTATCGAGCACGATGCAATGTTGCAACGCATGTATAATGGTTTAGATCAAGTAATCTTTACTATTGATAAAAAGCCTGAACCAATTTTAGAAATTGAGGATATTGCTGCGTTTAATCATCAAGAAGGATTAGCCTTAAGTGATGATGAGGTAGAGTACCTAAATGAGGTAAGCAAAAAACTTGGTAGAAAATTAACTGATAGTGAAGTTTTTGGATTCTCACAAGTGAATTCAGAACATTGTCGTCATAAAATATTCAACGGAACATATATAATTGATGGTGAAGAAAAAGAAAGTTCATTATTCAAATTAATCCGTAAAACTTCAGAGGAAAATCCTAACCGTTTAGTTTCTGCTTATAAAGATAATGTGGCTTTCAATGAGGGTCCTGAAATTGAACAATTCTCACCTGCTTCAGCTGAGACTTCTGATTATTTTGAAGTAAAGAAATTTAAATCAGTAATCTCGTTAAAAGCTGAAACACATAACTTCCCAACCACTGTTGAGCCTTTTAATGGTGCAGCTACCGGAACCGGTGGAGAGATTCGTGACCGCCTTGGTGGAGGAAAAGCTTCTTTACCAATTGCAGGAACTGCGGTTTATATGACTTCATATCCTCGTACGGAAGAAGGTCGTTTATGGGAAAAAGATTTATTTGAGCGTAACTGGTTATACCAAACTCCGGAGCAAATTTTGATAAAAGCATCAAATGGAGCAAGTGATTTTGGTAACAAATTCGGACAACCGCTTATCTGTGGTTCGTTGTTGACATTTGAACATACTGAAAACAATAAAAAATATGGTTACGATAAAGTAATCATGCTTGCCGGTGGTGTAGGTTACGGAAAATTGAGCGATAGCTTAAAAGGAACACCTGAAACAGGACAAAAAGTTGTTGTGATGGGTGGTGATAACTACCGTATCGGAATGGGTGGTGGAGCTGTGTCTTCAGTTGATACCGGTCATTTTGCAAATGCAATTGAGCTAAACGCAGTACAACGCGCTAACCCTGAAATGCAAAAACGCGCAGCGAATGTTGTTCGTGCTTTGGCGGAAGCTGATCATAACCCGATTGTATCTATTCACGACCACGGTGCCGGTGGACACTTAAACTGTTTGTCAGAGCTTGTGGAAGCTACCGGTGGTAAAATTGATATGAGCAAATTACCTGTTGGTGACCCAACATTATCTGCAAAAGAAATTGTAGGTAACGAGAGTCAAGAGCGTATGGGATTGCTTGTAGGTGAAGATAGCATTGAGCATATCCGTAAAATTGCTGAACGCGAGCGTGCACCGATGTATGTTGTTGGTGAAACTACCGGTGATATGCAATTTACCTTTGAGCAAGCTGATGGAAAATGTCCTATCAACATGCCATTGGATTACATGTTCGGTAAACCGCCTCGTACAATTATCACTGATAATACTGTAAAAGAAAAATTTGCTCCAATCGTAACTGAAGAGAGCAAAATCAACGAATATATTGAGCAAGTTCTTCAATTAGAATCTGTTGCTTGTAAAGACTGGTTAACAAATAAAGTTGACCGCTCTGTAACGGGTAAAATTGCTAAACAACAATGTGCCGGAGAAATTCAATTGCCATTGAATGACTGTGGTGTAGTTGCTTTGGATTACCGTGGAACTAAAGGAATTGCTACTTCTATCGGTCATGCGCCGTTAGCAGCTATGATTAACCCATGTGCAGGTTCAATTTTGTCAATTGCTGAATCTTTAACAAATATCATCTTCGCTCCATTGACTGAAGGTCTTGACAGTGTGTCATTAAGTGCAAACTGGATGTGGCCTTGTAAAAATCCTGGTGAAGATGCTCGTTTATACAAAGCAGTTGAGGCATGTAGTGAGTTTGCTTGTGAATTAGGAATCAATATTCCTACAGGTAAAGATTCACTTTCTATGACTCAAAAATATGGTGATGAGAAAGTATTCTCTCCCGGAACTGTGATTATCTCAGCGGGAGCAGAAGTAGAAGATGTGAAAAAAGTGGTTTCTCCAGTGTTGGTAAACAATTCGAAAACTTACTTAATGCATGTTGACTTCTCTTTTGATTCTCACAAATTAGGTGGTTCTGCACTTGGGCAAATCCTTAATAAATTAGGTGATGAAGTGCCAACAGTGAAATATCCTGAATATTTCCGTGATGCATTTAATACAGTTCAAGAGCTTATCAATAAAGACTTAATTCTTGCCGGTCACGATATTTCTGCGGGTGGTTTATTAACTGCTATGTTAGAAATGACATTTGGTAATGCTGAAGGTGGATTGAGCATCAACCTTGACGGAATTGAAGAAGATGACCTGGTGAAAATCTTATTTGCTGAAAACCCCGGTATTTTAATTCAGGTAAGCGATAAGAAAGAGGTTCAAAAAATATTGGAAGAGAATGGAATTGGTTATGCTGTAATTGGTCAGCCAACCGATGAGCGTCATGTAATGGTTGAAAAAGATGGTGTAAGCTATCAATTCGGAATTGATTACTTGCGTGACCTTTGGTTCAAAACTTCTTATTTATTAGATAGAAAACAAAGTGGTGTTAAATGTGCTGAGGCTCGTTTTGAGAATTACAAAGCGCAACCGCTTCAATTTACTTTCAATCCTGAGTTCAAAGGTAAATTTTCACAATACGGAATATCTCAAGACCGTGATGGAAAATCAGGCATCAAAGCAGCGATCATTCGTGAAAAAGGAACAAACGGTGAGCGTGAAATGGCTTACGCAATGTACCTTGCAGGAATGGATGTGAAAGATGTGCACATGACAGACTTAACTTCAGGTCGCGAAACATTGGAAGATGTGAACTTGGTAGTATTCTGTGGTGGATTCTCTAACTCAGATGTGCTTGGTTCTGCTAAAGGTTGGGCAGGAGGTTTCTTGTATAACGAGAAAGCTAAACAAACTCTAGCAAACTATTATGCACGCCCTGATACATTAAGTCTTGGTATCTGTAACGGATGTCAGTTGATGGTTGAATTAAATCTATTGAATCCAGAGCATGATGAAAGACCACGCATGTTACATAATGACTCTCATAAATTTGAGTCAAACTTTGTGGGCTTAACTATCCCATCAAATAAATCTGTAATGTTTGGTTCATTATCAGGCAGTAAATTAGGTGTTTGGGTAGCTCACGGAGAAGGGAAATTCCATTTGCCAAAAGCTGAAAGTGAATACAATATCATTGCAAAATATTCTTACGAAGGATATCCTGCAAACCCTAACGGTTCTGCATACAATGTGGCAGGTATCTGCTCTCAAAATGGTCGTCACCTTGCAATGATGCCTCACTTGGAGCGTGCTATCTTCCCATGGCAATGGGCACACTATCCGTTAAATCGCAAAAACGAAGACCAAGTAACTCCTTGGATTGAAGCTTTCGTTAATGCGAAAAACTGGATTGAGAATAACAAATAGCTAACATACATTAATTATAATAGTTGATACGGGATAACTGTGTCAACTATTGTAGTTTTAAGTCAACATATAAAAATGACAGAAAATTCATTAATACAAAAATTAGAAGGACTTGAGCATAAGTTCGAAGAAATATCAACCCTGATTACTGACCCATCAGTAATTTCAGACCAAAAACGCTATGTGAAGCTGAATAAGGAATATCGTGATTTAGAAAGAATCCTTGAAGCAAAAAATAAATACCAAACCATGTTGCGCGGTATTGAGGAAGCTAAAGAAATTCTGGATACAGAAAACGATGCTGATATGCGCGAAATGGCAAAAGCTGAGATAGACGAGTTGGAACCACAGGTGGAGCCAATGGAAGAAGAGATCAAACTTTTGCTTATTCCTGCTGACCCTGAAGACGGTAAAAATGCTATTATGGAGATTCGTGGTGGAACAGGAGGTGATGAGGCTGCTATTTTTGCCGGAGACCTTTATCGTATGTATCAAAAATACTGCGAGATAAAAGGTTGGCGTATGGAAGTTACCAGCTTTAATGAGGGTACTTCAGGTGGTTTCAAGGAAATCGTTGTGATGGTTTCGGGTGAGAATGTATACGGAACTTTGAAATATGAATCAGGAGTTCACCGTGTACAACGCGTTCCGCAAACAGAAACACAAGGTCGTGTGCATACCTCAGCTGCAACTATTGCAGTTCTACCTGAGGCAGATGAACTTGATGTGGAAATTAGAGAAGGTGAAATTAAATGGGATACTTTCCGTTCGAGTGGTGCGGGAGGTCAAAATGTAAATAAGGTAGAGTCTGGTGTTCGTCTGCGTTATATGTGGAAAAACCCTAATACGGGGATTGCTGAGGAAATCCTTATTGAGTGTACTGAGACTCGCGACCAGCCTAAAAATAAAGAGCGTGCTTTATCTCGCCTGCGTACTTTGATCTATGATCGTGAGCATCAAAAATATATTGATGATATTGCTGCTCGTCGTAAAACGATGGTAAGTACAGGTGACCGTTCGGCAAAAATTCGTACTTATAATTATCCTCAAGGTCGTATTACTGATCACCGTATCAACCTTACTATTTATAACCTTCAGTCATTTATGGATGGTGATATTCAAGGGGTAATTGACCAATTAATCATTGCTGAAAATGCTGAACGCTTGAAAGAAAGCGAACTTTAGCGAGAAGCTAGGATTGAGAGGTTAGGAATGAGCAAAATAGTAATAGAATAGAGTCTCTACTGCGATTTTGGTACCTGAGCGTAGTCGAAGGCACAAACAAAATAACCATTTAACCAAAACAACAAATAACCATATATTTCATGACAGCAACTGAATTATTCGAAAATATTAAACGCAAGAAATCATTTTTATGCGTTGGATTAGATACTGATATCCAAAAAATCCCTGAGCATCTTTTTGACCAAGATGGAGATGCAATGTTTGAGTTTAACAAAGCAATCATTGATGCTACAGCTGATTTATGCGTTGCTTACAAGCCAAACTTAGCTTTTTATGAAAGTATTGGTTTAGAAGGTTGGGAAGTGTTAGAACGCACAGTGGAATATATCCGTACAAATTATCCAGACCAATTTATTATTGCTGATGCAAAACGCGGTGATATCGGTAATACATCTCAAATGTATGCTCGTACATTCTTTGGTAATATGGATTTTGACACAGTTACTGTTGCTCCGTATATGGGTGAAGATTCTGTAACTCCATTTTTATCATACGAAGGAAAATGGGTGACTCTTCTAGCATTGACATCTAATAAAGGAGCTTTTGATTTTCAGTTTATTGAAGATAAAGAAACCGGAGATCGTTTGTTTGAAACAGTTTTGAAAACATCTCAAAAATGGGGCACAACAGATAATTTGATGTATGTAGTAGGTGCAACGAAAGCTGAAATGTTGACAGATATTCGTGCAATTGTTCCAGATCATTTTTTATTGGTACCGGGTGTAGGTGCACAAGGAGGTAGCTTAAGCGAGGTTGCTAAATATGGTATGAATAGTCAATGTGGTTTGTTAGTGAATTCTTCTCGTCAAATTATTTATGCTGATAGCACTGAAAACTTTGCAAATGCTGCAAGAGTTGAAGCTTTGAAAGTGCAGGAAGAAATGGCTGAACACCTAAAAGCTATACTATAATGAAACTAAGAGTTGTCTTTTTTTTATTACTGTCATTGCCACTAATATATTGTAGCGGTATAAACAGGGAGGTTTTTTATAAAGCCTTTACAACAGGAGATTTGTCAGAAATTAATTCTGTCATATCAACATTGAATAATGAAAAGCAAACTTCATTGAATAAGGCATATACTGGCGCTCTGAAAATGAAAAAAGCATCTTTGCTAACACTTCCGATTGAGAAATTAAAGGTTTTTAAAGAGGGTGCCCTCTTATTGGAAAAAGAGATTGCAGAAAACGAATCAAATAGTGAGTATAGATTTTTGCGTTTAGTAATACAAGAAAATGCTCCTAAAATACTTGGCTACAATAAGAATATTGACGATGATCGTGTAGTAGTTGTTAAATCCTATGAAAACATGAATTCTACACTTCGTAAGTATGTTATGTCGTTCAGTGAACAGTCAAAAGTGCTTAACCCGTCAGATTTATCAAGGAAATGAATAGTGTAGAAAAAATATTAGTTGTTTATTATACTCAATCGGGACAGTTAGAGGAGATTATAAATAATTTTATATCTCCGCTTCATGCTTATGATCTGGATGTAGTAAAGTATAGTCCCAAAGTTGAATACCCATTTCCGTGGACTGATAAGGAGTTTTGGGATGTAATGCCAGAATCAGTTCTTGAAACTCCGGTTGAATTATCACCAATCAATTATAAGCATGATAAATATGATTTGGTAATATTGGGTTACCAACCTTGGTATTTATCTCCGTCAATACCAACTTCCTCATTGTTACAAGATAATGATTTTTTAAAAAGAATAAGGGATACACCTGTAATCTCTGTTATTGGCTCAAGAAATATGTGGATTAATTCACAAGAGTCAATTGTAAAAAGAATACATTCAGCAGGAGGAAGATTGATTGGGAATGTTCCGTTTATTGATAGGAGCCAAAATCAAATTAGTGCGTTGACAATACTTCATTGGATGTTGACCGGAAAGAAAACGAGGAAATTTGGTATCTTTCCGAAACCGGGAGTTTCTGATGATGATATTGCTTTTGCAAGTGAATATGGGGACATATTGGCTGATGCAGTTTTAAATAATAGCATCGAAGATATTCAAAAAAGTTTTTTTGCAAAAGGTGAAATTTGGATAGGAACTGACATTCTTTTTATTGAAGGTAAAGCCAAAAGAATCTTTAAAATTTGGTCATTTTTCATTAAAAAGTTTGGAAAGCCAAAAAGGAAAAGAAATCTACTGTTGCTAGTGTTTAAATACTATCTAATTGTCGCTCTTTTTGTTATAGCTCCAATAGTGTTATCTTTGTATTTTTTATTTGTTGTACCCTTAACTTTTAGAGGTATTGCTAAGAAAAAAGAATATCTTTGTGAAAATTATTCAAAATGGTAGAAGTTTACATAAATAAAACAGCATCGTATTTCCCGAATAAGCCGATAGCCAATGATCAAATGGAGTTGTATTTGGGTAGAATTGACGGGAAACCATCAAAATCAAAACCTATAGTATTAAGAAATAATGGTATCGAAAGCAGATTTTATGCTTTGGATGAAAATAGAAACTCCACCCACACTAATGCAGAATTAACTGCTACTGCAATAAGAAATCTATTCACTGATAATCCTGAAGCAATAAAAAGCATTGATATGCTTAGTTGTGGAACTACCACACCGGATCAGTTATTACCATCTCATGCAATAATGGTACATGGATTACTTCCAGAGACAAATAATATTGAGGTTGTATCGAACTCCGGTTCATGTTGCTCAGGTATGCATGCGTTTAAGTATGCGTATCTGTCTGTTAAGTCAGGAGAGAAAACAAGTGTAGTCTGTGCCGGATCAGAGAGAGTGTCTGCAGTGTTGAAATCAGAATTGTTTGAGGAGGAGGTTAAGACTCTAGAAGCCTTAGATGAAAATCCATACATTGCTTTTGAAAAGGATTTCCTAAGATGGATGTTATCTGATGGAGCCGGTGCATTTTTGTTGGAAAACAAGAAAAATGATAATGGAATTTCATTGAAAGTTGAATGGGTCGAGTTATTTTCTTTTGCCAACCAAATGGAACCATGTATGTATATGGGTGCAGAAAAAAATGACGACGGTTCTTTAAATAGTTATTTGCACTATACAACAAAAGAAATTGGTGATAAATCTGTTTTGAGTTTGAAACAAGATGTGAAAATATTAAAAGACAATATTGTACAGCTTGGTTTCAATGGATTAAAAGATATTTTGGACAGACGAGGAGTGGCAGTTGAAGATATTGATTATTTATTGCCTCATATGTCCAGTTACTTTTTTAAATCAAAGATATACGAGACTTTAGAGAATAATAATATAGCTATACCATACGATAAATGGTATACGAATCTTAAAACTAAAGGAAATATTGGTGCCGGATCAATATATATAATGCTTGATGGCTTAATTGAGAGCGGAGTGTTGAAATCAGGTGATAAACTTCTTTTGGCAGTTCCAGAGAGTGCTCGTTTCTCTTATGCATTTAGTTTGTTAACCGTTTGCTAAATAGTTTTATTTGTGAGAAAGACCGATATTCCACAAGACGATAGTGCATTAAAGGATTTTACCCAAGAGGTGTGTTATGTTAAAGATGACACAGGTAAATACGATACAGCATTAAGCAGTGGTTGGAGTGTTAAAGCAACAGCTTTGGAGAATGCATGGTCAGATGTAAATGAAAGCATTGAAAATGCACGCAGTTTGGTTGAATCAGGGAAAAAGAGTCCAATTTACTTTCACATGCACAAGCACATGATGAATGTGTCCCTTTTATCTTCATACACAAATATAAGTTTTATAAGAGTTTGGTTGCATATGAACCCATTCGTTTTTAAGAGAATAAAACCTGTGACTTTAAATCGTTATGCTAAGGTTTTTAAGGTTGAGGTGGTGGATTTATGTAAGCTAAAATAAGAGAATGGTTTTGGGAAATAATTTTAATCATATACAGTCTGCACACTGTGAAAACGGTGTAACTACAAATCTGTTGAATCATGCAGGCTTATCATTTATGACAGAACCACTTGCATTTGGTTTAGGTTCAGGATTGTTTTATTTTTATCTACCTTTTTTAAAAGTAGGCACGGGGCCTGCAATAAGTTTCCGTACAATGCCGGGGAAAATATTTAGCCGAACTTGTAAGAGTTTGAAACTTGATGTGAAATCAGCAAAATTCTCAAATCCGGTAAATGCAGAAAAAGAATTAGATAAGCTACTTCAAAAAGGATATTTATTAGGATGCCAGGTTGGGGTCTATAATTTATCTTATTTCCCTATTGAATACAGATTCCATTTTAATGCACATAATATTATTGTTTACGGTAAAACTGATACTCATTATTTGATTAGCGATCCGGTAATGGATACCGTGACGAAATTATCACCTGAAGAGTTAAATGAGGTTCGCTTTGCAAAAGGAATATTAGCTCCCAAAGGACATTTATATTATATTAAAAAATCAAATGCTATTGATGACAATGTAATAAAAACTGGAATTAAGACGGGTATAAAAAGAAATGTGCGTGATATGTTATATTTGCCCGGTCAAATAGGTGGAGTTGCCGGCATAAAATATACAGCATCACAAATCAGAAAATGGAGAGATGATTTAGGAGTTAGACGCTCAGGTCAATATTTTGCACAAATAATAAGAATGCAAGAGGAGATAGGAACCGGAGGTGGTGGATTCCGTTTTATATATGCTGCTTTTTTGGAGCAAGCTGCAAAATATGTGAAGGATGACAGTCTTATTGCTATTTCCGATGAATTTACTAAGTCAGGAGATTTATGGCGACAAAATGCTGTAAATATGGCTGCGGTATTGAAAGGAAGAAATACAGAACAAAAAGATTTTAATGCTATTGCGGATGTAATGCTAGAGATTGCAGAAGTTGAAAAGCAAGCATTTCGAAGGCTGTCAAAAATTAATTTTCAATAAAAACCATGGAGCCGTTAATAGTTGTAGATAACCTAAGTAAGAAATATAAAAAAGCAGAAAGATTTTGCTTAACGGATGTCTCTTTTACAATAAATAAAGGAGATAAATTTGGCATTTTTGGACCAAATGGAGCTGGGAAGACTACGCTAATCTCAATTATGTGTGGTGTTATTGATGGCTCTCAAGGAGGTGTTTTTTATCCAACGATGGAGAATACTCTTAGGACGATGAAAATAAATATTGGATTAGTTCCACAGGATTTTGCTTTTTATACAGAATTAACAGCATTACAGAATCTAGAATATTTTGGTGCCTTATATCAATTGAAAAAGAAAGATATAAAGGAACGCAGTCATAAGTTGTTGAAGATTTTGGGTTTGTCTAATGTTGCAACCAAGAAAGTGAAAACATTCTCTGGAGGTATGAAAAGAAGACTAAACTTGGCAATTGCTATTTTGCATGAACCGGCTATTTTGTTTTTAGATGAACCGACTGTGGGTGTTGATATTCAAAGTAAGAATGCAATTATGAGTTTTTTGAATAAGCTTAATAATGATGGAACAACAATTATATATACCTCGCACCATTTGTCAGAAGCTGAGGAATTTTGTGATAAAGTGGCAATAATTGACTTTGGGAAAATTATTGCATTAGATAAGATGTCTGTATTAAAGGAAAAGCATAATGATGCTACTTTGATGGATATTATGTTGAAATTAACCGGAGAGGGATATAGAGACTGATGTGTTGTAGACTTCGGGTACTTTTAAAAAAGGAGATTTTATTATTCATCAATGATAAGGTTGGTTTGGCTTTAATGTTTTTAATGCCAATTCTACTGGTTTTTATTATTACCATTATTCAGAATAATGCATTTAGCATGCTTGAAGGAAAACAACTTAAAATGATGGTTGTAAATCAAGATGAAGGAGCATTGGGTAAAAAGGTAGTGCAGGAGATTGATAATACAGCCATGTTTGATTTGCGTGAAAACTCATCTTTAACGATGGATCAATTGCAAGGCTGTATTATATCAAATGAGGTTTTGGTTGGTATTTACATTCCAAAAGATTTTTCTAAAATATTAAAAGTACAGAATAATAAAGCCACTTCTGTTATGCTCGCAAATATGGGCATGCCGATGGAAGAAGTTGAAGCTATAGTAAAGTCCAAAAAAACACCACAAATATATTTTGTTCATGATCCGACACTTCAGGAAAGTTACAGCTTTTCTATTTTAAATGTGATAAAAGGGGTATCCAAAGGAGTTGAGTTGGAGGAATTAGTAAGTGAAATCTATACCCAGATGGGTATGGCTGAAGTGCCGGAAGATTTTGCCAAAAATCTTAAAAAAGAAAATATACATATCAATCGTGTGGTTGCTTTAAGTAAGGATAATGTATTACCTAATGCATCTCAGCATAATGTCCCAGCATGGACTGTTTTTGCCATGTTCTTCATGGTTGTGTCTTTAGGTACTAATATTGTTTCGGAAAGAAATTCAGGAAGTTTTCTAAGAATCAAAACTTTACCGACAGATTTCTCTCATGTGATTTTTGCAAAACAAGTTGTGTATTTTCTTATTGCCTTGTTACAAGTTACAGTGATTTTCGGAATAGGATACTTAATTTTTCCACATATAGGATTACCGGAATTACACTTTCCGCAAAATATCCCGGGGTTAATTTTGATAACGGGCTTGTGCTGTATTGCAGCCATAAGCTATGCCGTGATGGTGGGTTCGGTAATGAGAACACCAGATCAAGCGAACGGATTTGGGGCAATATCAATAATTATTTTTGCAACATTTGGCGGGGTATGGGTACCGTTGTTTGTTTTGCCTGAGTTTATGCAAAAAATTAGTGTCTTTTCACCTTTGCACTGGTGTATTGAAGGCTTTTATATCTTATTCCTTAAAGACGGGAACTGGTTAGATATTTTGAAAATAACATTATATTTATTTACTTTTAGTTTCATTTGTCAAACAATAGCTTATTTAAGCTTAAGAAAAAAAATAACAAGATGAATAAAGACGATTTAAAATTGGAGTTAAAACAACACATGATTAAGTATCTGAACTTGATGGATTATACTCCTGAAACAATTGAAGATAATGCCCCATTATTTGGCCCTGATGGGATAGGACTGGATTCTATAGACTCACTTGAGTTAATCGTTATGTTAGAACGAGAATATGGAATTAAGCTTACAAATCCAACTGAAGCTAGAAATATATTGGTTAATGTAACTACAATTGCAGAGTTTATTATTGCAGAAAAGAGCAAGTAATATATGAATGTTTATGTGACAGGTTTTGGGTGTATTTCTTCTATTGGTCTTAATGTAGAAGAAAATCTAAACAATCTTCGTTTAATGAAGGATGGCTTAGGTCGTTCTAGTTTTTTGGAGTCAAAGTATGCTTCAGAAAAATATTTTGGGGAGATTCAACTGTCAACAGAACAACTTTGTCAGGATTTGAATTTAGAACATGTTCCAGGTCTTACCAGAACAGATTTGTTGGCATTCAAAGCATTTGACGAAGCCATAAAGATGGCTAAACTTAGTGCGTCTGATATTTCTGCTTATGATACTGCATTTATTTCTGCAACAACTGTTGGAGGAATGTGTCTAACAGATCAATTATATCGTGATTCGAACTCTATTTCCGAAAAATCAGATTATGTGAGTTCTTATGGCGGGTCTGCACATACTTTACAAGTAGCCAAATATTATCAAATAAAAGGTTATACCGACACAATAAACACGGCGTGTTCGTCATCCTCAAATGCGATTATGATTGGGATGAGGTTGATTAAATCAGGTCGAGCCAAAAGAGTGATTGTTGGCGGTGCTGAAAGTTTAGCAAAATATACAGTCAACGGATTTAATTCTTTACAGATATTGTCTGATGCGAAATGTTTACCATTTGATACTGAGCGAGTAGGTTTAAACCTCGGAGAAGCTGCTGCATATCTTGTTTTAGAAGCAGAAGATGTACTGAACGGGAAAGATATTTTTGCAAAAGTTGTTGGTGCAGGCAACTCCAATGATTCCTTTCATTCCTCTGCTATGTCTGATGAGGCCATTGGTGTTAGAAAGTGCATGGAATCAGCATTAATTGATGCTTCAATATCACCCTGCCAAATAGGATATGTGAATGCACATGGAACAGGTACCCCAAACAATGATTTTGTAGAAATTGTTGGTCTTAAAGAAATATTTTCCAATATCCCATATTATAGTTCAACTAAGTCATACACCGGGCATACACTTGGAGCATCCGGAGCCCTTGAAGCTGTTTATACAGTGTTGTCTCTTTTAAATCAAGAAGTATATCCAAATTTAAGAACAGCTAATTTTATGGAGTATACTGATACCCTTGTTCTTGAATGTACAAAAGTTCAGAATCTGAATTATGCAATGACAAATTCATATGGATTTGGTGGGAATTGTACTTCCCTTATTTTTCAAAAAGTGTAGGAACAATGTATATTACTGCTCAAAAATCTATTTCACCACAACATACACATGATAACTCCTTTTTCGAAGGACAGGTTATCAAACTAGAGGGTAATAAGTACTTTGCTCAAGAACCAAATTATCTTGAACATATTCCGGCCAATGTACTCAGAAGAATGGGGAAAGCTTTGAGGATGGGTATTGGTGCAGGAATGCCTTTGTTAAAACAAAATGGAAAGGTAAATGGTATTATTATCGGTTCTTCTGAAGGAGGGCTGGAAGATTGTATTCGTTTCTTAAATCAAATAGTTGACTATGACGAAGGTTCGTTAACGCCGACCAACTTTGTGCAAAGTACACCTAATGCTTTAGCAGGTAATTTGGCAATAATGACAGATAACCCCTGCTATAATAACACGCACACTCATAAAGGTAACGCTTTTGAAAATGCGTTGATTGATGCAATGTTGTTATTCTCGGATTCGTCAGTTGAGAGTGTTTTAGTGGGTAATGTTGAAGAAATATCTGATTATAATTACAATATTGAAAAATTAGCAGGACAATTTAAAACCGAAGATACAAACTCAGAAACATTATTGCTTAGTAAAACAGAAGGAACGGTTTGTGGTGAAGGTGCATGTATGTTTGTTTTAAATAAATCTGCATCAGATTATTCAGCCAAGCTTGTTGATGTTACTCAGATTGCTTATCCAACGAAAGAAGAACTTGTAGAAAGAGTGATTTCCTTTTTGAATAAGAATGGTCTTACTCAATTAGAAGTTTCAGCCTTGATATTAGGTCATAGCGGAGACATTCGCTCAGATCATTGGTATTGTGATTTATATGAAATTCTTTTTAGAGAAATACCCGCATTTAGTTTTAAGAACTTTGTAGGAGATTATCCTACTGCTTCTGCTTTTGGAATGTTTTTAGCTGTAGAAGCTTTGTGTGGGAAGAAAGTGACTGCTTGGGATAATTTCCCAAATGATGCCAAATATATTCTGATATATAACCACTATAAGGGTGAACAGCATGGTTTTATCCTTTTAGAAACAAATAAATAATTATGAATAAAGGTGCTTTTTGTCAAAGTTGTGGGATGCCGTTAAGCAAAGACCCAAATCATGGTGGAACTAATGCTGATGGTTCAAAATCTGATAAATACTGTAGCTACTGTTATGTAAATGGTAAATTTACCTTTGACGGAACAGTAAACGAGTTCCAAGAACATTGTCGAGTAAAAATGATTGAAGGTGGTCATAACAAGTTTGTAGCTTGGTTATTTACTCGTGGAATTAAGCGCTTAGAGCGTTGGAAATAAATTAGATTATGGCAAAAAATAAAGTGTGCCAGAGCTGTGGCGCAGTAATAGACCGGAAAAACAGTATACTCGGGACCGAAGCTGATGGCAGTAGATCTCAGTTGTACTGTGACCACTGTTATAAAGACGGAAAGTTTTTACATCCTAATTTAACTCTAGAGGAAGTAAAAAAGCACTATGTTGAGAAGTTTGTTGAGCTAAAAGTTCCTCGTTGGGTAGCCAAATTAATGGTGAGAAGTGTAGACAAGCTTGAACGCTGGAAAAAGAAATAAAAATAGAGCCTGCTGATTTAATTATTGGCAGGCTCGTTTATTACTGTCTCAAGTAGATGTTCTTCTAGCTGCTTCCTAGCTTCCGTTGGTATAGGTGCTGATTTCTGAGTTTTGAAGTCAAAATGCACTAATACTGTCTTTCCTCTAGTTGATAGCTTGTTGTTTTGCCAGCATTCCTGATATACCTCTAAACTTGAGTTCCCAATTTTTGAAACCCAGGTTCTAATTTTTACATCTTTACCATAATAAAGTTGAGAAACGAAGTCGATTTCAAAACGAGCTAGAATGAGGTTCCAAGTTTTAAAACTAAACTCAGGATTAAAAAATCCGTACACATCATTTCTTGCATGTTCGAACCATTGTGGCATAATTGTGTTATTTACATGTCCTAGTCCATCAATATCCCCAAATTTTGGGGTAATTATCATTTCTATCATAGTGAGTATATCATTTTGTAGAACAAAGTTACTCTGAACTTGATATTGATAGGATTCTTTTTCTGTTAATCAATTGTATTAATTGTGTCTTTTATTGTTAAATTGTTGTAAATAAACGCTTTATTGCTCATTTAGGATTTGTTTGTGCAATGCATTTTTGTTTAAATTAGTCTTCTTGTTTGACGAATGATAGGCACTATCTATAGAAAATTTCAACAAAATAGTAGTCAATGTCTTTTAGGTTTTTAATAAGTTATGCGAATTAAGGGTTGAAATTAAAATATCAAATTAATAAAAGCAGCAGCAATTCTTCCACATATAAAGGTCAATAAACCACTAGTAGAACGAACCTTGCTGGCTATTTGTATTTTTGTTTTTTCATTTAACCAGTTGAAAAGCGATTCAATTGGCTGTCTTACAGTTGAAACGGCTGAGGAATATAAATCAGCCCAAGCCTTATTTTGTTGTTTTTCCCATTCTGTTTGTCCTTTAATTGCCTTTACAGGAGTTAAAATGGACAAGTTGTTTGTTTTCTTTTTCTCAGACCAGAATTCAGCATTTGAATAAGCTTTGTCTGCAACAATAGTACGGTTATACATGTCTTGAGAAGCTTCTTTAAGCATACATAAATCATGTTTTGAAGCCTCTGTGAAAAGCATTTGTTCTGGATGAGGCAAATGTCCTTTTCGTCTAAAAGAAATGGCGTGTAACTTCAATCCATAATAGTATATACCTTTGGTAGAGCAAAAGCCCTTGTCAGTAATTTCTTGTGCCACTTTTGAATTTCTTTTTCCTGAACATATTATAATTGGCATAGAGTCTACAAGACTAATTTCTTTATCACAATCATTTGGCACAAAGTCATTAAACAAAGACAATGTAAGAGCTTTAAAGCCTTCATTGAGTCTATTTATCCTTGTGTTGAAAGCCACATATGATGTGAGTTTTGGAAACCATTCACGAAGATGCTCACTTGCAAATTCATGAATCTTTTTCACTTTGTGATGTTCTTCAACTTGCATTACATACAAGTAAATGCTCATAGCCTCTTGGTCTGTAAATTTTGGCTGATCATTGTTGCTAAAGCGTTGACAAATATATTTTATCTCTTTATCGTATTGCTCACATACATAGCAATAGATTTTTATTAGTTTTATAGCCTTATCCTTGGGTATCATAATTAGAATAAATCGTGGATGATTTTTCATCTAATTTAATGATATTCAAGGATATAACAAAATATGTACCCGCTTATTTTGCTGTATCACAGCACTTTATTTATCTTTTTTCAACCCTTAATTCGCATAAGTTGTTAAATTTGATTTTTTAAGTTGTCAATAGCTTCTAGAATTCTTGTGTTATCCCTCTTTTTCTAGATATTTCATCGGGCAATAAATATCGTTCATCGGTTTTTTTGTCCATTGCACAGACTTTATTTATAATATAAGGTGAATATTAATGACTTTTGTTTTCGAAAATTAGCAAGAAAATGATGCTCATTGTAAAAATGAAGTTGTAGACTTGCATTCAATTTTGTAATTAAGTAAATAAAATATGATGATGAAGTTAAAAAAACAGTTGTTGGTTTCTGCAATGCTAATTGTTGGAGTAGCAATGGTACAAGGACAATCTATGGAATTGTCTTTGGATGCTGCAAAACAATATGCATATGATTACAACAGAACCTTAAAAAAATCAGGCTTATCTGTTGCTGAGGCTAAAAGTGCCAAGTGGGAAGCTATTGCAGCAGGTTTGCCTCATGCTACAGCAAGTTATGCGTACCAAAATTCAATGGATTATGAAGTGAATTTGGGAATGGCAGCATTTACAATGGAGCCTACGCAAAATGCCCAGCTACAAGTTACTCAACTATTATTTAGTGGTAGTTATTGGGTAGGAATCCAGTTAGCTGATATTGCAAAGCAAATGTCTGTTATTAGTTTAAAGAAAACAGAGCTTGATATTTCAAAAGAAGTAACATCATCTTACCAATCGATATTGGTTGCAAAAGAGATTCAAAAAATACTTAAGGCCAACTATGAGAATGTAAAAGGTTTGTTAGATAAAACTGAGCAGATGGTGGCTGTAGGTGCAACTGAGAAAACAAATGCAGATCAACTAAAGGTTCAGGTGGCAACTACTGAAAATGCAATTAAAGAAAACGAGCGACAATTAGAAGTTGCTAAAAATCTATTCCGTTTCCAATTGGGTTTAGGAAGCGAGGATGAGATTGTTTTCTCCGATTCACTTTCATACTTTGTTGATGATGCTCAAGTTTCAGGTTTATTGTTAGAGCAATTGGTTTTAAATAATAACTATGATATGATGTTAGTTAGCCAAAATTTGAATCTGGCTAAGAAACAAGTTAACATGGCAAAAAGTAAAGCTTTGCCTACAATTTCAGCATATTATA
The DNA here is from genome assembly GCA_963662245.2 of Paludibacteraceae bacterium. Classification (GTDB taxonomy): domain Bacteria; phylum Bacteroidota; class Bacteroidia; order Bacteroidales; family Paludibacteraceae; genus JAFGVL01. The sequence continues at coordinate 49,601 of CAXXVQ010000005.1, forward strand.
ATTACACGGAAAAAATTGCAACGAGTGGTTTTGATATGACACCTCCTCATGTAGTTGGGATTTCAGCTTCATTACCATTGTTTACTTCTTTTGAGACTACTTCAAGTATCAAGCAAGCAAAATATCAACTGAAATCTTCGGAGTTGACTATGCAGGATACAAAAGAGCAATTGTTATTAACTGAAAAACAATTACGCTTTAACTTGAAAAATGCATTTGAGAGTTATAAAATCCAAAAAGAAAATATTGATGTTGCAACCAGTGTGTTTAATGATTACTCGTTAAAATATGAACAAGGTGTTGCTTCCGGTATGGAATTAACTACTGCAAATAGCAATTTCTTAACTGCTCAAAGCAACTATATTAGTTCAATTATGAGCTTGTTATCTGCTGAGAATGAATTGAAAAACTTATTAGGTAAAAAATAAATTATAAAAGATATAAATTATGAAACTAGCAATTAAATTATTCGCATCTGTAATGCTTGCTGTTTTTGCATTAGCAACAACAGGTTGTGGATCAAAGAAAGATAATACGGAAAAAGTTGATTCTACAGTTGTAGAGAAGGCTAAAATTGTGAAAGTATCAAAACTTGAGGCTCAAGAAATTTCTAGAGAACAAGTTCTTTCTACAACATTAGAGGCTCAGGAACAAGTTCATTTAGTTCCAACAATGCCTGGTCGTGTTAAGAAGATTAATGTAGAAGTTGGTTCAAGAGTGTCAGCAGGTAAGATATTAGTAGAAATGGATCAAACAAATCTGTTTCAAGCAAAAGTGCAACTAGCAAACTTGAAAACAGAATTAGATCGTATGACTATTTTATTAAAATCAAATTCTGTATCTCAACAATCATATGACCAAGTGAAAACACAATATGATGTTGCTAAGTCTAGTGTTCAGAATTTAGAAGATAATACATATATCAAAGCTCCATTTAGTGGAATAATTTCCGGTAAATATATTGAGGAAGGAGAATACTATTCCGGAGGTGTAGTTGCTTCAATTGGTAAAGCTGCAATTGTGAGTTTAGTGCAAGTAAATATGCTTAAAGCATACATTGATGTACCGGAATCATACTATCCAAAAGTAAAAGCAGGGAATAAAGTTGATATTTTATCAGATATTTATGCAGATAAACAAATCACGGGAACTATCAAGCGTATATACCCAATTGTAGATCCTACAACACATACATTCAAAGTAGAAATATCTATTCCAAACAGTTCAGAGCAATTAAAACCGGGGATGTTTGCTCGCGTAAGCCTTTCATTAGGTAAGGTTGATGCTATTTTGGTTCCATCTATCGTTGTGCTAAAAACACAAGGTTCTAATGAAAGATTTGTGTATGTGAACGATAACGGTTTAGCTAAAAAAGTAGTTGTTCAATTAGGTCAGCGTTTTGATGATAAAGTGGAAGCAATTGCACCTGAATTAACTGCCGGTGTTGAGTTGGTGACTACAGGACAAGGAAAATTAATTAACGGAGATAAATTATCTATCGTTAAGTAATAAAGGTATAGCATAATCAAATAAAGAAATTAAGTTATGAGTATATATAAATCAGCGGTGAATAAACCCATAACAACAATTATGGTTTTTGTGGCAATTATGATTTTTGGGTTGTATTCATTTATTAAGTTGCCAATTGACTTTTATCCGGAAATGGAGATTCCTGCAATTTCGGTTATTACAACATATGCCGGAGCCAGTGCTGCCGATATTGAAACCAATGTGACGAATGAGCTGGAGAACTCTTTGAACTCAGTAGAAGATTTGAAAGAGATTACTTCTACCTCTTTGGATAATATGTCTATTATCACTTTGGAGTATGATTGGGGAACAGAGCTGGATGAGGCAACCAATGATGTTCGTGATAGGATTGACCGTGTGTTTGATAATTTACCTGAAGGATGTGATCGTCCGCAGATTGTAAAGTTCAATACCAGTATGATGCCTATCTTGATGTATGCCGTAACCGCAAAAGAAAGCTATAAAGGTCTTGAAAAAATTATTGATGATCAGGTAGCAAATACTTTGAATCGTGTTAGTGGTATTGGTTCTATTTCTACAGCCGGAGGTCCTCAGCGTACTGTTTATGTAGAGTCTGATCCTCAAAAACTTGATGCCTATAATATCACTGTTGAGCAAATAGGAAATGCCATTTCTCAAGAGAATTTGAATATTCCTGCCGGTAATGTGCGTATGGGTAAAGAAGACTATCAACTTCGTGTAGAAGGAGAGTTTGATGATAGTCAAAAAATGAATGATATCGTTGTTGGAACATATAATGGTCAAAATATTTTCTTGAAAGATGTTGCTGTAGTTAGAGATACTTTGAAAGACCTTTATCAAGAAGAAAAAGTAAATGGTCAGGAAAGTTTAAGACTTATTGTAACTAAAAAATCAGGTGCAAATACTGTTGAAGTAGCCGAAAATGTGAAAAAACAACTTGCTGCAATGAAAAGCAGTTTGCCACCGGATATTGAGTTCCACGAAATCTTTGACTCATCTACTTATATCAAGCAATCTATTGATGGTTTGTCAGAAACATTGATGTATGCGTTCATCTTTGTAATTTTGGTGATTCTGTTCTTCTTAGGAAGATGGAGAGCAACATTTATTATTGTGTTGACTATTCCGGTATCCTTGATTGCAGCCTTTGTATATCTGCAATTAACGGGTAGTTCGCTGAATATTATTTCTCTTTCATCTCTTTCTATTGCAATTGGTATGGTGGTGGATGATGCCATCGTGGTATTGGAAAATATCACTAAGCATATAGAAAGAGGAAGTAGTCCGCGTGAAGCAGCTATTTATGCAACTAATGAGGTATGGTTATCTGTATTGGTAACAACATTGGTAGTATTAGCTGTGTTTCTTCCATTAACAATGTTAGGAGGTCAAACGGGTATCTTGTTTAAAGAACTTGGATTTATCGTATCTATTACGGTGACAATTTCAACTCTGGCTGCGATTTCATTAACACCAATGCTTTCGTCAAGAATGTTGCGTTTGAAAAAGAAAAAAGAAGGTCAAAAACCAAACTGGTATGACCGAGTTGTAGTTAGTTTCTTAGATAGAGTTGATATTTTCTATAGAAGAACAATTGAGTGGTCTTTAAGAAATAAGAAAAAAGTAATTTTTACCTCTATAGCAATCTTTATCGGTTCATTACTGCTTATTAAATTTATTGGTACAGGATTCTTGCCTGAAGGAGATCAAGGTTCTATTAAAGTATTTGCTGAGTTACAAAGAGGAACAAGGGTTGAGGAGACTTCAAGAATTACAGAGAAACTACAAAAGACTATTCGTGAGAGATTCCCAGAAGTAATCTTTGTTTCTACATCATGTGGTTCTGACGATGAAGGTGGAATTAGCTCATTGTTTAACGAGAGTGGTACAAATATTACCAACCTTACAATTAGATTAACAGATAAGTCTGAGCGTAAACGAACAGTATTTGAAATCTCTGATGAGATTCGTAAAATAGTTGGAAACGAAGTGTCTGTTATCAACTATACTGTAACTCCAAATGCCGGAAATATGGGAGGACAAGAACCAAGTACGGTTGATGTTGAAATTTTTGGTCATGACTTTGATGAGACAAATAGAATTGCGCAAGAGGTTAAACAAAAAATTGTTCCAATACCGGGAGCCACTGATATTGAAATTAGTAGAAAAGATGATAAATCTGAACTTCAAGTAGTGTTTGATAGAGAGAAATTGGCTCAACTTGGATTAAGTAGTGCTGTTGTTTCTAACTATTTGAGAAACCGTGTGGCTGGTCTTACCGCTAGTCAACTTCGTGAAGATGGTGATGAATATGATATCATTGTGAGATTAAAAGAACAATATAGAAATACAGTTTCTGATATTGAGAATATTAGCTTTATGACTCCTGCCGGAAAATTGGTGAAACTTAAAGAAGTAGGAGAAGTGAAAGAACTATGGTCACCACCTAATATTTCACACAAGCGTAAAGAAAGAATTGTAACAGTATCAGTAAAACCAGTCGGAACTGACCTTGGTTCACTAGCTACCAGTATCAAAAAAGCAGTAGCCGGAATTGATAAACCGCAAGATGTGATGATCAATATTGGTGGTACTTATGAAGACCAACAAGAGTCATTTGGTGATTTGGGATTATTAATGATTTTATCCCTATTATTGGTGTTCATTGTTATGGCTTCACAATTCGAGTCATTTGGAAAACCTTTCGTAATTATGCTTTCAGCGCTATTTGGATTCTCAGGGGTGTTTATTGCCTTGTTTATTACCGGAACAGAGTTGAATATGATTGCCGGTCTAGGTGCTATCTTATTGATTGGTATCGTAGTGAAAAATGGTATTGTGTTAGTTGACTATATTAACCTGTTAAGAGATAGAGGGATTGAATTAAATGAGGCAATTGCAGAAGCAGGACAATCTCGTTTGCGTCCGGTATTAATGACTGCTGCAACTACAATCTTAGGTATGTTACCAATGGCATTGAGTACAAGTGAAGGTTCTGAGGTATGGCGTCCGATGGGTGTTGCCGTAATTGGGGGATTAACTTTCTCAACTATTGTTACACTGGTAATTGTGCCTACAGTATATGCTATCATGGCTCGTCATGGAGAGAGAAATAAGCAATCAAAAGTGCGAGATAAGTTCAAAGAATTAAATTAAAAATTTATAGTTAAAAGTTAAGAGTGAAAGGGGCTTCCCTTTTAACTTTTAACTTATAACTTTTAACTTGATAGAGTTATGAAATCAGTATTTATCGTTTTTAATCAAGCTCATACTGAGCGTGTAGAATATATTTTGGATATGTTGAACATTCGTGGTTTTACATGGTGGGAAACAGTTCAAGGGAGAGGTTCTGTTGATGGAGAGCCAAGACAAGGTTCACATACTTGGCCTGAAATGAATTCGGCACTTTTAACAGTGCTTCCTGACGAAATGGTACAGCCTTTGTTACATAAGGTGAAGCAATTGGATGAGATAAATACAGAAGTTGGAGTTAAGGCTTTTGTATGGGGAGTTGAACAAGTCGTTTAGGCTAATTGTTTGATATTTATGTTAGGAAAATATGTAAGTAAAAGTGATCTGATAGTGCTATTATTAACATTAATATTGTTTATACTAGCACTGTTTACGGAAGGATTATTACATGATCTTTCCTTGGAGATAGGGATTTTATTAGTATCTGTAAAATTGATAATGTTTAATTATCATAGTTCAAAAGATACGGCAAAGATTCTTGAGAAACTTGACAAAATCCAGAAGGATTTTGAAGAACATGATAAAAAGAAAGATTAGTAATTAGTGTTTTTTTGATTTTGATTAGGGGGCGCCGGTGAGTATTATTTAATAATACTTACTGGCGTTTTTTTGATAATTTTATTTCTCCAATATATTTTCCAAAGCTTCCTGCTTGAGTAATTAGCACTTTCTCTCCGTTAAGGTTTTTTACTTCCAATCGGTCTATCATTTTATGAGAGTGCCCTCCAATAATAATATCAATGTTTTTACTTTTTTCAGCGATTATATTATCATTTATACTTGGGTTTTCATCACCTAAATGTGAAAGGCAAATGATTATGTTGCAGTTGTATTCAGATTTTAATTTGTCAGCATAAAAGTTTGCTAAATGGATAGGCTCTTGGTAAGTTATTCCTTGAAAATTTCTCGCACTGATTAATCCTTCAGGGTCAACTCCAAGTCCAATAATCCCGATACGCATTCCAGCTCTTTCAAATACCAAATAAGGTAGGATATGTTTTTTTAAGATAGGGTGGGTGATATTGTAATTTGAGCAAATTGCCGGAACTTTCAACTGTTCCAGTAACATTGCCAAAGAATCGGTTCCATTGTCAAACTCATGATTTCCCAGAGTAATTGCATCGTATTTTAGTAGGTTGATAGCTTGTATTTCTAATCTGCCATGAAAGAAATTGAAGTATGCTGAACCTTGAAGAAAATCGCCTGCATCAAGTAAAAGTACATCTTTATTGTTTTTGCGTACTGAATCAACAAAGTTTGCACGCGCAACTAGTCCCCCAATTGTTTCTGAAGGGTTTTGTTTGTCCTTACTTGCATCAATCTGGCTATGTGTGTCGTTTGTATGTAAAATAGTCAAAGTCCGACTAAAGCTAAGCGAGAAAAGTATGCTGAGCGTAAGGAATGTATTGAGTCTATTTTTCCACATAAATTCGTTTGTCAGTTTTTGCTTGAATAGTTTTTCCTTTTGCAGTCTGTTCTTTTATCTTTTCAATAAATACATCACGCAATTTTACATTGAATGGATGTGTTTTTTTTTCTCCTTTTTCAAAAATAAAGTCATTGCCATCTACCAGATAATCACTTGTAGCAATGTAGTATGTCTTATTCGGTTGGATTTTTTCTCCATTAATTAATGCAGAAATGAGCTCTCCATTTTTTATTTTTAAATGAGCTCCGGCAATAGGTTCTCCGTCTTTCTTTGCAATGTTTTTAAAAACCTTTATGATTTCTGATCCAGGTAGTTCTGCTATTACGACTTGATTTTCAAAAGGCATCAGTTCATAAATATTTTTCATGCGTATGGTTCCTTGTGGAAGAGCCTTGCGTAGTCCGCCAATATTTAGAATAGCAATATCAATAGGCATTGAACTATGCTCTTGAGTGTAGGAAAGCAGCATGTCTGTGCATAGGTTTGATAATGGGCTCTCGGGTCTATATTTGTCAAGGATAGTATCTGTTTTGCCTATTGGTGTCAGCAATAAACTGTCTAATTCTTCTTTATATGGTGAAATAAGCTTTTGCATATTTTCTCCAAGCTCAGTAGTTTGGTTGGTTTGAACAGGGAGTAGCTTGCTTTCAATTATCTGCAAGTCATTATTTGCATAAGTGCAAATAGTAAAAGTGCAGGTAAGAAGGTATATAAGAGCTTTTTCTTTAAACATGTTTTATCTTTTAAGCGTAAAGTGACCGGTTAGTCTATCGCCTGTTTCTCTTACATTGATGATATACCAATAGTCTTCACTAGAAACAGGGTTATTTAAGTAATAGCCATCCCAAGGTTCAAAAGCGGATGCTTTATAGGCTTTAATTTCTTTACCAAATCTGTTGTAAATAAATACTTCAGTTTTCGGGAAAAATTGAATGTTTTCAACATCCCAATAGTCATTAATTCCATCGCCATTAGGTGTGAATACTTGTTCCGGTTTTAATTTTGGTTTTTCGTCTATGGTGAATATTGTGTCAACAAAACATAAGTTTTTATCATTGATTTTAATTAAATAATTACCGCTATTAAGTTCAAGCGTTAAGGAGTTAAGAAGTAGCTCGCCGGTTTCATTTTTATTTAATTCATAAGCATAAGGGCTAGAACCACCATCAACATGGAGGTACAATGTGTTTCTATCAATGATTTCAAAATTTGTAAAATAGGGCGATGAATATACATTTGCAGTCAGCATCTTTCGTTCATTTGATGTACAAGAACCATTTATTGCCTCGGCATAATAAATCCTTGATTCAGATAGGATAGGAGTGGTAAAGGTATTGCCGGTTGCAATATAATTTATATCGTTTTCTTGTGTATACCAATAAATAGTTCCTGCTGAGGCTGTTGCTGTTAACTCTCCACTATTTTCATCGCAAATAGTTGCATCAGTAATGTCTGTGATGATTGGGATATTTATTTCTTCTATATGAACTGCTGTTCTTGTGCTGAGGCAGCTTGTATTTGTGTTTTCTGCTTCAGCATAAAAAGTTCCTGCACTATTAGGAGTGTAGGTTTGGCTATTTGCTAAAAGTAGATTTCCTCCTGTTTCTGCATCGTACCAGTTTACTATCTCGTCAGTATTTACTTGAGCGCTAATAGTTGGAATTGTAGTGCCTTCACAAAAGCTAGTATCTCCGGAACTAATAGGTGCACTCATGCTTGGACAGGTAAAGCATGTTGGATGAGTTACGATATATGTGCTAGTACAGCCATTACTTGTTGCAGAAAGCGTTGTATTTAAAGAAGCATCAATATTACTGATAGTCCAGCTGTTTCCTGTATTTGTTACTGTCCCATTATCTGAGCTAAGTGCTCCTTGATTTAGGTCAGCCGTAATATCATAAATGCTTTGAAGAGTACGACAAGAGGCAACTACATTAGAAAATACCGGACTAGCAAGTATTTGAACAGATGTACTGGCAGAAAGAGTTCCCCCTGAGTATGGGAATGCATAGATGACTACATAGTTTCCTACAGTACTCTGAGATGCATTAATAGCTCCTGTATGAGTATCGATTGACAAACCTGTAGAAGAAGAATAGTTCCCTCCAGAGTATTGACCATTTCCGGTTAAACTAACCGTTTGTGAATTTACATTATTACACAAAGAACTATTTGAGTAACTAATGCTAGCACTTGGAGCTATAACAGTGACATTACTGCTGTTTGAACAGCCATCTATTGATTCATAAGTAATAGAGGTTGACCCTACTGCTTTTGCGGTTAATTTTCCTGAATCATCAATGCTTGCAATATTGCTATTTGCAGAGACCCAAGGAGTGCTTGTTGCAGCTGTTACATTTGCTTTGTATAAAGTGCTTTCAGATTCATACAGTGTGCTAACGCCTGATATTGTAGGGATAGTATGAATTACAGCATTTACAGCCGTTTTTGCTGAACTACAAGATCCGGCAGTGGCAGCTGCATAATAAGTGGTGCTGGCAGATAGGGTAGAAGTTGTAAAAGAGTTTCCGCTGCCAATACTTGTAGTTGATGTAGCTGATGTGTACCAATTTACAGTTCCTGATGAGGGTGTAGCTTTTAAAGTAACTGTTCCTGAACCACATCTGTTACCATCTGTTACTTGAATAGTAGGAGCAGTACAATTAATGATGTTGACTTCTTTTGAAACATCACATCCACCTGCTAAAGTGTAATAAATAGTAGCTGTACCTATGGCTTTGCCTGTAATTTTTCCGGTTTGATCTACAGTCGCAATAGCTGTGTTTGAGCTGCTCCAGGTTCCTCCGGTACTAGATATACTTGCAGTTCCTGTTTCTCCAATAATAATATCTCCACTTAAGTTTATAGCAGGTGTTGTTGTTACTATAATATCATCAAAATAATAGGTTTCGCTATTCGCCTTGGTTCCGGCTTGCACTCTAATTCGTAGTTTTGTTGCATTATTAATCTGAACACATTTGTTTTCGATATCACCACTGTTTGCTCCACACATGCTGAAAAATGGTACCCATGCTCCGCCATCAAGTTGGTATGAAGCTTCAAGCATGTCAGCAGATTGACAAATTTCACCTACAGTAGAATATTCATCTGCACATTCCATATCTCCTTGAGCTCGCCCTTTTATTGAAACAGAAAAGTTGGGATAACCTGAAACATCTATTTGCTCAGAATACCAGAAGTTTTCATTGTCTCCCCCGGTTCCGGTTCCACATGATGCACCTTCAATATCATTTACCTTGAATTCGCCATTTTCTACCCCCCAGTAGTTGGTTCCATCATTATTAATACCGCCATCATCAGAATCATGTGCATCAGTCCACCATTTTTCTGAGCTTTGATTAAGGTTATTTGTTCCGTCCGCATAGGAGCTAAAATCTTCTTTCCAAATCACTGTTTGAGCTGAGGTGCTTATACTTGAAGCACAAAGTAGAGCTAATAAGATGAAGTAATATATCTGTTTCATGGTTAATTATTTACGAATTAATTCTATACTTGATTTGCAAAAGTTTTTTTGTTCTCCAAATTCGTTGATGTAGTCCAGCGTATAGAAATACACTCCGGCATCAGCTAAATGATTATCAACCTGTCCATCCCAGGCTTGATTATTAAAGGATATCAGTTTTTGTCCGTATCGGTTAAAAAGGTTGATTTTATAACCAAATGGGAAATATTCATCCAGGTCGACACCTTGAGTATCTACTTCTCCAAATTCGTTGTTGATTGGATCATGGCTGTTCGGAATAAGGATTGTTTGTAAAAGTACTGTTGGGCAAATTATCGTTAGCTCATTGCTTTCCGTAGTGCATAAGCTGTCAAGTGTTGTTACTGTAACTTTATAGGTGGTTTGTTTTTTCAGGTAAGTTGTGTAACTGTCAGTATTGCTTACATCCGGAGTCCATTTGTAAGTGTATTGTTCATCAGTAGCCTCAGAAAGTCTATGGATGTTAAGCTTAATTTCACCACCGGTAGGGAGTATCGATTCTTTATCGGATAGAAGTTCCACTTCTATTGGGACTCTTGGAATTACCCATATTGTTGTGTCTGTAGTATTTCCGCAGATGTCGGTAATTGTGATTAAAACATCTTTATCAAGATAAATCTGAGTTCCTGCTGAAGGATTCTGTTCTATTATTAGTTGGTTTTTACTTGAGCAATTGTCTGAGGATGCATTTTTAATTACATCAGTAAGGTCTGGCACTAATGAGATGCAATTTGAGGCGTAGTTGGCATTAACGAGATTACTGCTTAGATTGATTGTTGGTGGGATAGTATCGGCTTCAATCGCTAATGTAACTTCATCAGATACGGTTAATGTTCCGTCAGTCACTGTCCATTTTAGAACATATACTCCGGGCGCGTATACTGTGATATTAGTATGGGCATCATTGGTATTGACAAATTTTGGTACTTTGATTCCAGTTGGCATACTGCTAACAGACCAAGTTCCGGTATTTCCTGTAACAGGAATATTTGCATTAAGTTGAGTTGTAATACTGTCAGAATTACATTTGCAAGTAATAGTAGGTAATGAACCTGCATCGGTTACAAGGCTATTGATGGAAACAATAATTTCTTTTCTTGTAGAAGTACATGTTCCGTTATTTGCTTCTACAAAAAAGCTTGTTGTATTTGTGATGCTAGCTGTAGTATAGTTTGTTCCTGTTCCAATAATAGAACTAGAAGTTGCTGAATTATACCAGTTTAAAGTGCTAGTGCCTGAGCTGGCCGTTAAGGTTACACTTTCGTTTTGCGAACAAAATACCGGAGTGGTAGTTGTAATCACCGGTAAAGGATTTATTGTTGCTGTAACTGTAGAGCGTGAAGAAGATAAACAACCACTATTATCTGCTTCTACATAGTAAGTTGTTGTGCCGGAAAGGCTAGGAGTGGCAAATGTGTTTCCAGAGGCTAAAGCTGTTGTGCTTGTGGCAGAACTGTACCAATAAATTGTGCCTGTACTGCTGGATGCTGAAAGAACTACGCTTCCGTCACCACATCTGGAATTTGATGTAGTCGGGTTAATTGTTGGGTGTACACAAGGAGCAGTAACGGTAATGGTTTTAGATACATCACATCCGCTAGTAAGTTTATAGTAAATAATTGCAGTGCCAATGCTGTGTGTTGTGACTACTCCACTTGCATTAACTGTAGCAACAGCTGTGTTTGAACTTGACCATGTGCCTCCTGTAGTAGAAATACTTAGCGTTTGAGAAGTCCCATTTTCAATATTGGCACTTCCGGTAATTTCAGGTGTAGTACTAACTATGATATTATCAAAGAAGTATTTTTCGTCATTAGCTTGAGTTCCAGCTTGTACTCTGATTTTTAATGTTGTCGCACTATTAATTTGTATACATCCTGATTCGGTGTCATTATTATTGGCTCCAGCCATGCTAAAGAAGGGAATCCAGGCACCATCATTTATTTGGTAGCAGCCTTCCAGCATATCGGCAGAGTTACAGCCTCCGCCAGCTTCCATATCACCGGTAGCTCTACCTTGCATTGAAATAGTGAAATTTGAATATGCAGATACATCGATTGTTTCTGATTCCCAGAAATTTTTGTTATCACTACCATTCCCACATATACATCCTCTACCTTCAATATCAAAAACGGCAAATTCACCATTATTTACTCCCCAGTAATAGGAAGTATTTCCACTTGAAGAATTGATATTCATTGTACCTCCATCATCACAATCTTGATAATCTGTAGTCCATTTATTATTAGGAGCGTTTTGTACTCCATTAGCATAGGACTCAAAATCTTCTTTCCAAATGATAGTCTGAGAGAAAAGGCTTATAGATAAGCAAAGTAGAGATATTGATATAAGAGAAAATTTCTTCATGAGATACGGGTTGGTTGAGGAAATGGTTTTCCAGTGACAAAATTATAGATGGGGATTTTCAAGCTTAAAAAGAAGATGTGAATAGAATATTAAAAAAAGAGGGAGTTGCCTCACGACATTCTCCCTCTTTACCTAAAACTAAAACCTGTATTTATATGAGACTATTCTTTAATAACGAAGTTTTTCATTTCCCAAGTACCGGCTGAAGATGATGTACTTACATATTTGAAAGCAATATGAACATTAGAGTTTCCTATGTAACTAGCTAAATCAATATTTCCTGATGATACAAATGTGTAATTTGTAGGATAGGTAGAGATTGTTAGTTGAGTCCATGTTGCAGTGCTTGGTAGTCCAGATGAATAATCTGTAGATACCCATACTGTAATATCAGTATTAGTTGTTCCAGAATATTTGGCATGGTCAAAAGTTAGTTTAGCAGAGCTTACGCTTGATAAATTTATAGCTGGAGAAATCAACCAGTCTTCATTTGCGTAATTAGTACCGGATGAATATCCACTCATGTATGCACAATTATATGAGGAGTTATATGTCCAAGTTTGAGTCCCACTTACGCTTTGGGCACTGAATTTCCCTAAGCTAGAGCTAAAAGGTTCGCTGAAAATAGCTCCTGCTAATGGGTCATAGCCTGTATTTGTATCCGGCCACCAGTAAGCTGTAGCTGATTTTAAACCTGGAACTTTAAAATAAGTCTCAAGGTTACCATATATCATCACTTGTTTACCTAAGATTCCTGAATTTGCTTTTAGATTTAAACTGTCGCGAACTGTTGTACCGCTTGATAATTGAACCGGAATGCATTTAGTTGAATCTGTTTCTGTAGGTGATGCAGCAATTAAAATATTGCTTTGTATTGTAAACGGACCAGTAAAGTTTGCTGTATTATTGGTTCCGTCAGATTCAATTACACCAACAATATATCCTTTTATCCACACTCCTGATTCTCCTTGTTTTACCATAGCATCATCTACGGTGTAAGCATTTGTTTTGCTACCATCGCCATTAATTACCGGTGCTACATAGGCAGTGAATCCGGTTACATCATTAAGATCTCTGATGATGATTTCCCATGTAGAATTGTATTTTACAAGAATCCCTGTAATATTACCGGTTCCGGAAGGAATTGTGTCTGCTTGGAAACTTGCATAACTGCTTGTATATGCGTAGATATCTCCAGAGCTTGCACCTGACAAACTAATATTGCGTTGCGTTGATGAGTTAGGATCAGAATAAAGTTTTCCCGCATCTTCAAATGACACATCTTTTAAAGTAATTAATGTATATTGCATTGCATCAGTAAGCTCTGTAAAACTTGTAATTGTATCGGATGTAACGGTATTTGTAGGGTCTCCATCTCTAAATAGATAATCACTAACTTCTATTGCCGCAATTTGTCCAATCCCTCCGTTATAGTTTGCACCTAATTTGATTGATCCACTTTTTTTACCAATATATAATCCTTTGCAGTTTACATACACTCTTTGTCCTACAGGATATGTATTATATAAACTTGTTTGGTTAATATCAATTTCAATAGCGCCCGAAGCGTCTTGAATACAGATGTATTTATAAATGTTTCCGCTTTCATCATTTGCTGATACAATACCAGTGATGACAATATCACTAGTGATTTGTTTGATAGTACTATCAGCGGGCAGAGAATCTTTTAATTGCATGATAGTGTGTGTTACTGCTGGTCCGGTATAAGTGGGAGGAGTGTATGGTGGTTTGTCAAATTCATCATCTACACAAGAGTATAATCCTATTACAGCAGTTATTAGTAGTATACTAAGTTTAAATAGCTTTTTCATATTATCTAAAATTTTATTTTTTGTTATTGTTTCTTAGTTGATTAAAAGCGGAAGCCTACAAAAAGCATGAAGGTTCTTCCATATGCATAATAATAGTTTGAAGGATAGAATCCGGATGATGAGTCAGTTGAGGTACGGCTTTGTTCATAACCTCCGGTTTGTATATCTTCTTTATTCAAAATATTTTTTACACTTAAGTTGCAGTATAGTGAGTATTTATGTTGGAATCTGAAACTTTTTCCAATGCTAGCGTCAAGAGTAAATCCGCTTTTTAATTCTTCTTGAGCTGTAGCATCTTTGATTTCTTTATCAGTCATTCCGTATGTTACAGTTTCTGTAGTTCTACGCTGATAGAACATTGAGATGTATGATTTCTCACAGTAGTTTCCGTTTATGTTTAAGTACCAGTATTTTGGAAGAGAAAACTTTAACCCGACTGTGGATGCTATTTGAGGTGTTTCACTTGTGTAGAAGTTTCTTAAATATACTGTTTCATAAGTATCATTTTCTAAACCATTTTCCCAGCTGGTAACTGCTGTTGGACGATTTTTGTATTGATATTTACCTAGAGATAAAGCACCGTATGCGCCAACTATTGATGATAGTTTAGCATCTAATCCAAGTTCAATTCCTTTGTGAGTTTTATTTACACCTATTAATGCTTGGTTTACAAATGCATTAATACTTCCAGTATAATAAAAACTATGTAATTCAGATTGATCTTTAAAATCAGTGTAGAATGCAGAAAATCTAGCAGTTAAGAAAGAGTAGTGAAGAAAATAATTTACATCAGCAGATATTATTTTCTCAGATGTTAAACCGTTAATCGCATCATCCTTAGTTCTTGGAGATACATATGAGTTTCTGGCTAAAGGAGCATTTGTTTCGTATAAGCCGTTAATTGAAAAAATATGTCTTCCACTCGGTTTGTAAGTAACACCACCTTTAACAGAGTAGTCTAGGAAATCATGTTTCTCACCAACTCCGTAAGAGTTTTCAGGAGAACGACCATTTCTCATTAATCCTTCGCGGTAAAATTCTGTTCCGGTAAGTTTGCCTGCAATGTATGCCTCAATAAAGTCACCTTCATATTCTGCATTAGCCCATGCGTTAGCTTTTTGTACAAAGATGTTGTAGTTGTATCCAAATTTATCTCCAACTGTAACTTGGCGATTTGGATTGTCTAGGTCATTTTGAAGGGTATAGCTGTCATTAAAATCACGCTCTGTAAATGGGTCAATATCAATCCAGTAGTTTGCTCCAAGCAAATCAGAAACTGTCTTGTAGTGCATGCCTTTTGTGCTGGAAGCATTAATGCCTCCATTTACTTTTATAAAATCCAATTTTGCATTGGCAGTGCTGCTGAAGTTGATAACCATTTGGTCGTCATGTCTTTCTTCTAGTATATAGCGAGCACTCATCCCTTGATAGTTTGCTAAATAATTTATTTGATAAAGATTATCCCAGTTTAACTGATAATAGCTGTCATCATTTTTCCAAGCTTCAGTCATTAATGCAGCTGTTTCAGGATTTTCAGATTCGTAATAGCTAGGTAAATTGCGATAATAATCAGGACGAGGATCAGATGATTTATACCAGTTTAAAGCTGTTTTGCTATACATAGAATATATAAATCCAACAGAAGTGTTCAGCTTGAAATTGTTCGATTTTTTCCATTCATGCATCAATGTTGCAATAGGAGCTTGAGAGTTTACCATTTTAGCATTGCGTACCTTGCCTTCTTGGTAACCCCAGTTTGGATTGTATAAGTTGTTGCCTCTCAGATCGTATGTTTCTTGACTGCATGCAGAAGAAGCTCCGTGTGTATTTGGTGCGTAGTATGCATTAAATGCCAAGCTATGGTGTTCGTTTAGTATTTTTTGAATAGCTAATCCGACGGACCAAGCATCGTATGTATTTCCTTCTACCGATTCATAACCATCAATAGTTGACCTTTTAGAGGCAATAACATTAAAAGCCCAGCCATTTTGAAGCAAGCCTGTAGAGTAGGATGCCATAAGTCTGCCATTGTAGTTACCGTTTCCGGCAATTAAACTAGCTCTTGTACCTTTTCTGTAACTTGCAGCTTGGGTGTTTATGTTAACAGCTCCACCCAGACTACCATATGCAAAACCGCTGGTTGTAATACCTAGTGTAGATTCTCTATTTTTTACCGCATCATTTAATCCGCCAATTAAAGAATAAGAGAAGCGGCCTGTTTCCGCATTGTTAAATTCTAATCCATTAATATATACTGACTCATATCTTCCATCATAACCGCGTTTTTTAAATCTATAAGCATACAGATTGTATTGTGTTGCAGATTCAAAAGGATCATTTCCAGAATTGAGTAAGCCAGAAATGTTTTGCTCCATCTCATCATCACCAAGATCACTTTCTGAAAGGATAATCAGGTTGGCTTTGATATGTTTTTCCTGATTAAGAATAGAATCAGGGCTTAATTCTGTGTTTTGGGCAAAAATGTTTCCTGTTTGAGATAATATCATCAAGGAAAGTAAAAGGCGTTGGTAGTTCTTTTTATACATTATTTACGAGTGTATTCTATTGAGTCAAAATTTCAATGACGCAAAGGAATGAAAAGAGTATTCTATTATTGTTGCCGTTGTGATACATTGCTGCAACAAAGCTATGTAAGTGCTGTTACGCCCATTGTAGAACCATTTTTTATAAAGAATTTTGTTCGCAGTAAAAATTTTTATAACACTATATGTAAGATGAAATACTTTATTTATTCGGTTGTTATTTTCGTATCAACCCTTTCACTTTTTGCTCAAGAAAAACAATATCAAATTTCTTGCGTCGCATTTTATAATCTTGAAAACTTATTTGATACCATTGACACGCCTGAGGTAAATGATATTGATTTTACCCCTAAGGGAAGTTACGCTTGGACTTCGACGAAATATCATAATAAGCTGGAGAATATGTCCAGTGCTATTTCGCAAATAGGAGGTAAGTATGCTCCTGATGGTCCGGCAGTGATCGGAGTATCTGAGGTTGAGAATAGACAAGTGTTGGAAGACTTGGTGAAAATGCCTGCACTGAAAAAAGCAAATTATGGAATTGTGCATTATGATTCGCCTGACAGAAGAGGTATTGATGTTGCGTTACTATATAACAAGGAGCACTTTACTCCGATAAAATCAGATCCGTATCGTTTGCATATAGATAATGACTCAAGTTTTCGTACGCGTGACCAACTTTTAGTAGAAGGTATGCTTGATGGTGATACTATTTATGTAATTGTGAATCACTGGCCGTCTCGTTCGGGTGGAGAATTTCGCTCTCGACCAAAACGAGTAGCTGCTGCCGCTTTGACAAAGCATATTGCTGATTCTGTGATGAGTGTAAATAAATCTGCAAAAATTATTATTATGGGAGATTTAAATGATGACCCTACAAATGAAAGTTGTAAAGAGACTCTTAATGCCCAAAAGAACAAAGAACAAGTTGTGCAAGGTGGTTTGTATAACGCTTCATGGTCATTATTTGCAAAGGGTATTGGTTCTTTAGCTTACAGAGATAGTTGGAATTTATTTGATCAAATAATCATCTCTTATGGATTATTAAATGCAGAAACAACAATCGGATATAAGTTTTGGAAATCATATGTTTTTAATGAAGATTTCTTGACTCAACAAGAGGGTCGTTACAAAGGTTACCCCAAAAGAACTCATGCCGGTGGAAGCTATCTGAATGGTTATAGTGATCACTTTCCAAGCTATATCTATTTGGTAAAAGAGCTTTAGTGTCTGAAATGAGATTGTAATGCTTTCTTATTGGTTATTAATAATTTAACTGAAAGATTGTTGTAATGTGTTAGCAATTATTGTGTATTGCTTGTTGCTTAGTTTTGCCACCTGAAACTAACCCAACAAATAATATGAAACAAATTAATTCTAACCCAAATGTCTTTTCCAAGTTTTGGATTACTGCGCTTTTTCTTGCTTTGTCTTTTTTTTATGTTCAGTCATCGTTTGCTGCTTATTCTGGTTCAGGAGCTTTTGCTAAGGTGGAAAACCTTTCAGATTTGGAAGATGGGGCATACTATGTTTTGTATGGTGTTAATTCATCGTATAAAGGAGCATTGAGTAACGCTATCAGTGGTGGGCGATTTACTGTAACTTCAGTATCGATTTCAAGTGATGAAATTATTGATCCTGCTACATCTATCGTGTGGAGATTAAATGCTAATGGCTCTAACTGGAATCTATATAATGAGGCTTCATCTAAGTACTGTGAAATAACAGCAAGTTCGACTTCCGGCTTTTCTGCGAATAGTTCGGCATCTTCAAGTTATTCGGTTTCTGTTAGTAGTGGTAATTTTAAATTTATGGATGCTTCTATTTCAAGAGGTATTTCTATCTACCAATCAGATTTTAGACCATATGCTTCTTCTTCAATGAAAACTCTATATCTGTATAAATTAGAGTCAGTATCAGCTTGTACATCTTCGGATATTGCTTTTAGTGGAGGAGATGTATCAAAAGAACCTGGAGATGCAAAGTTTACTCAAACAGCAAGTTATTCCGGTTCAAAAACAATTACATATTCAAGTTCTAATACTAGTGTAGCTACAGTAAATAGTAGTACGGGTGAGGTTACTATTGTAGCTGCCGGTACATCAACTATTACAGCACAGCATGACGCTGATGGAACATATTGTGCCGGTTCTGCAACATATATCTTGACAGTAGCATGTCCAACTCTTTCAGCCCCGGTAGCAACTACAGCCTCAACTGTTGGCGCAAATAGTTTTACCGCAAATTGGAATGCTGTAACGGGTGCAGATCACTATGAAGTAGATGTGTATACAAATTCCGGTTCAGGAACTGTTATAAGTGAAGATTTTATTTCTTTTAGTGACTGGACTGATAGTGGTACTGCATCTGATACTGACTCCGGTCATTATGGAGATGCCTCTCCATGTAGAGCATTAGGTTCAGGTGACTATATAATTTCTCCTGCCTGTAATAACCCTACCGAATTGAAATTTAATCAAGATGCAAGTAGTGGCGGTAATGGTAATACTGCATATGTATATTATATGAGTGACCAACAAGCAAGTTGGACCTCTTTATATTCTTTTACAGTAAGTACAGCCGGTGGCACCGAAACTGTAGATTTAAGCTCAATATCTTCTAATACGAATGTTCGGTTTAAATTTAGTTCGTCATTTAATACTTGGTATTTAGATGATGTTGAAGTAGTTGCTGGAAGTGTTAGTTATGTACTTCAGAATCAATCAGTAAGTTCTGCATCTTATTCTGTTTCCGGTTTAACTTCAGGAGTAACATATAACTATGTTGTAATAGCAATTAGCTCATGTGATGCTAGTGAAACTTCAAATTCTAATGAAATATCAGTAATCACAGCAGTTTCTACAGATCCTACTCTTGTTGTATCACCTTCATCAATTACAGGTCTGGATTATTTAATAAATGCAGGTCCAAGTTCAGCACAAACCTTTACTGTTTCCGGTTCATATTTAAGCTCAGAAAATATTACAGTTACAGCTCCAACTAATTTTGAGATATCATTAAATGGTTCTTCATATGGTTCAAATCTTACAATTTCAAATTCAGGAGGAACACTTAGTGCTACAACTATATATGTTCGTTTAAAATCAGGTTTGTCAGTAGCATCTTATGCCGGAAATGTTTCTGTCTCCGGTGGTGGAGCTTCTACTGTAAGCATTGCAATGTCAGGAGCAGTTAGTGAATCAATTGGTTCAGGAGGTTGTCCAATTATTGAAGGAGCAATGATTAATTCCTGTGGCACTAATGAAGGTCCAAATGAGTTTGTCGTATTTACAACAACTTCAGCTGAGTATGTAAGTTCATATACAGTATATTATGATAATGATGCATCACCTACTTCAAGTCCAATTGCAAAAATGTCAGGAGCAGATGCAACTACAAAAACAGGCTCAGGGAGTGTCACTTCTAGTTGCTCATTTACTTATGTGACAGATCCAACAACAATTATTCCGGCTAATAGTAGAGTGTTATTTATTCCAAGTGATTTAGATCAAGATTATGTACTTGATGCTCTTTGTAATGGGGGTAATGTTTATGTTGTATTTATTGATAGATCAGGATCCAATACAGTATGGACTTTAGCTGGAAACTTTGCAAATTCCTCTGGAGATAGATATATACAATTAACCAATGGTTCTAGTACTTGTTCTTCAAATATGGTAACTTATAATAGTACTCATTTTAATAGTACTTCTGCTGATGGAAATTTTGTGTCATGGGATTATACTGGTGCAACTACTTATAGTAATGATGGGTGTAGTGCAATTCCATCAACATGTGTAACTCCAATAATTTCAGGTTTATCATCTGTTGCAGAAGGTTCTTCAATTAGTTTAACTGCTGATCAAGCAAGTGGAACATGGAGTAGTGCTAATTCTAGTATCGCATCAGTAAATGCGTCTGGAGTTGTTACCGGAATTAGTGAAGGTGTTGTTGAAATTAGTTACACAGTTGGTGCTTGTGTAGGTGAATATACTATTACTGTAACAGGAGCTTCAGCTTGTAATAAAGTTATTGCAGAATGGTTATTTGACGGTAAATCTTCTAGTGATTTTTCTACCACATTAGGTTCTGGTGTAATTAGTGCCATTGGAGGAGTAACAAAAGAAGTTACTGACTCAGATAAAGGAGGGCAAACTGCCGGAACAACAAATTCTGATGAAACAACAGCAGTTGCCGAAGATGATAAAGGTCAAGGGCTACAAACGGATGATTATCCATCATCTACTACTGCGGCAGAATATACATATGGACTTAAGATTGCAGTTCCAACAACAGGATATTCTAATATCTATTTGCAATTTGATATGAGATATTCTAATAAGTCAGCAAATGCTATGGCTTTACAATACACAACAGATGGTTCTACTTGGACTACTGCAAATACCTACAAAGTGGCTCACTCATCTAAGTTATCAGGGACTGATGATTATGATGAAAGATGGTATATGCGTAAGTATAATTTTAGTGGCGTGGCTGCGGCAGAAAATAATGCAAATTTTGCTGTCAGAATTGTTGCTATTCATGATGGTACTAAATTCGTAGCTGCAACCACAAGTAAATCTTATGATGGGGGAAAATGGCGTTTTGATAATATAATCGTTACAGGAGATGTATTAGCACCAACTCTTACAGTCACAAATCCGGATGCTTCATGTACTGAGGTTAATCTTACTGCGGCTACAGTGACAGCAGGGTCTGATAACGGATTAAATTTCACTTATTGGGAAGATGCTTCTGCGACATCAAGTTTATCTGATCCTGATGCAGTTAGTGCATCCGGTACATATTATATTAAAGGAGCAATTGCAAATTTAACAAGCTCTCTGGGTTGGGCACTTGGTACAACAAGTTCTTCAGAATCTTGTACTGCTACCAAAGCTGTTAGCGTTACAGTTAATACTCCACCAACAATTACAGGTGTTACAGGTGCAAATAGATGCCATGCCGGTTCTCTAACCTTAGAAGCAACAGCAAGCGCCGGTGTTGTGAATTGGTATGCAGATTCAACTACAACAACTCTACTGGCTACAGGAACTAGTTATTCAACAGAAGATATATCAGGAGGATTGAAAAGCTATTTTGTTGAAGCTTTGGCAAATGGTTGTAAAAGTGCTGAAAGATATCGAGTGTCAGCAAGAGTATATTCTAAAACAACAACTTGGATTGGTGCTGCTAATACAGTTTGGCAAAATGATGATAACTGGAGCGATGGAGTTCCTAGTTCATGTACTAATGTTATTATCAGTACAGATGGTGTTGATGCAAATTATCCAGTGATTTTAACCACAGGTGAATGTAACGATATCACATTTGAACCTGAAACAGGAGTAAAAGGTATTGAGAATCTAAATTATTCTAGAGCATTTGTACAAATGAAAGTTGCTCGAGATAAATGGTATACAATAAAATCGCCATTGAAGAATATGTATTCCGGTGATTATTATTTTTCAGGATCTCCTGTAACATATATGAGACTATTTGATGATGTAAATCCAGACTTAAGATCAACTACCACCGTGAAATCTGAAGGGACTTGGACCAGTAGTTTTGTAGACTTGTCTGTGTCATTAGATACAATAACCGGATTTGCCTTTGAATTGACTTCTACTCAATGGCATTATCCAACAGGATGTAGTGTAGTATATACTGATACTATTCTTACTTTCCCTAGAATTAATCCTGATAGCAGCTTAGTTAGATTATTGCCAAAATATAGTGGAATAACTGGAAAGCAGTATCCCGAGATTGCTACAGAGATTGAAAAAGATAGTTCAAAAGCATATCGATTCTTAGCTGAAGATGAAAGTGGTAATATTCGTAAAGTGAAGATTCCAATCAAACAAGGTCTTAATCTTATTGGAAACCCATTAATGACTCATTTGAACTTTTCGCAATTGCATACAAATAACTCAGATAAAATTAACAATGTAGTTAAAATCTGGAATGGAGTAACATTTGTTAGTTATATGTGTTTAGATGATTTTACTGCAAGCTCAAGTATGATAGGGCTTACAGATATTACTTCTATCCCTCCTATGCAAGCATTCTTTGTTTACTCAGAAGCTGCAGATACTCTTGTGATTGATCCTTCATCTGATTTTACAACTAATAATACTACAAAACTAAGAAGCTCGAAGACTCCATATCGACAATTGTATGTGCAAGCAGAGAATGGTGAAAGCTCAAGTGGTACTTTGCTTATGCAAAATGATGCAGCGTCAAACACATTTGGTGATGATGATGCCTTTAAACTGTTCTCTCAATATGCAGGAATACCAGAGGTGTATACAATGGCTGGTAGTCAAAGTTTAGATATAAATCAGTTTGCGACTTATCCTTATTCAGTGCCATTATGTTTACATACTAATGAAGCTGATTCTGTAACCCTTAATTTTATTGGTGCAGAAAGTTTTGATGATGTTGATGTTTATCTGGTGAACTCATTATCAGGGGAAAATGTGAACTTAAAAGAAACGACTTCATATTCATTAGATGTTGATGCCTCTAATGCAGAAGGAACACTGTTTATTGAGTTTAGAAATGCAGAAGTTACCTCAGGCGTTTCAGAAGCAGCAAGTTCAGATATCAATATTTACTCAAAAAATGAAGGTCGCATTACAGTAATCAGTTCTCCTTCTGATAAAATTAAGAGTGTATCTGTTTATGATGTTATTGGCAGACAAGTCGCATCTCTACAAAATGTAGATGCATCTTCGGTTTTAATTCCTGTAGATAAATCAACCGCAGTGTATATTGTAAAAGTGGTGACAGAAAACAGCTTTAAAGAAACTAAGTTAATGGTGAAGTAATTCTATAGAACCTATCTGGAAAAAGGATATTGTTCTTCTGAAAGGCAATAGCCCTCTAATAAAGTCTAAATACCTTATTAGAGGGCTATTTGTTTATAATAAGTTTGTTCTCAGTTAATGTTTTGATTGAAAGATTGATGTAATGTTCTAGTAATTACAGCGTATTGCCTGTTGCTTAGTTTTGCAGCCTAAAATAAGCATATACGAAGAATATGAAACAGTCTCATTCAAACCACAAATGTCATTTGAAGTTTTTTCTTAGTTCTTTTTTCTTAGTCTTTTCTTTTTTTATAGTTACAGCTCAAATTCCAATAGGGTATTATGATAGTGCAGAGGGATTATCCGGTTCAAGACTGAAAACCGCTTTATATAATATTATAAATACACATACAGCGCTTTCTTATGATGATTTATGGAATTATTTTCCTTCAACTGATTGTAAGTCTGATGATGCTACTCAGATATGGGATATGTATTCTGATTCAGTATCATATTTTTCATATCACTATGGGTTAGAAAAAGAACATTGTGTTCCTAAAAGCTGGTGGAATGAAGATGATATTGTGACTGCAACTGGAGATAATTCAGTCCAATATTGTGATTTATTTAATATGTATCCGGCTAATGGAGATGCAAATCAAGCTAAGTTAAATTATCCATTATGTGATGTGACTAGCGGTTCCTCGTTCGATAATGGTTCAAGTATGGTTGGTTCCTCATCTCGTACTGATTATACGGGTATAGCTTTTGAACCTGCTGATGAGTACAAAGGCGATTTTGCCCGTACTTATTTGTATATGGCTACATGTTATCAAGATATTAATACATGGAATACTTATTCTTACTGTATGTTTACGACTGGCTCATATCCGGGGTTTAAAGATTGGGCAATTGATTTATTGGTTCAATGGAGTACAAATGACCCTGTTTCTACAAAAGAAATAGATCGTAATAATGCCGTTTATCTGATTCAAGGAAACCGAAACCCGTATATAGACCATCCGGAGATGGTTGCTGCAATTTGGACTGATACAGTTAAAGTGTGGTCTTCTACAGCTGTTTCTGAAATAAAAAAAAATGCAGATATCACTCTGTTATACACAAAAGATGTTTTCCATATTTGGAATGATAAAGAGCAATTAGTGTTTTATACTTGTTACGACATCTCAGGGAAAATAATACTTCAAGCAACATCCAATAGTTCCGATGTTGAGGTTGATTGTTCCGGTTTTTCAAAGGGTGTATATGTTTTTTCTGTAATAACGGATTCTGGTTGTAGTCCATTTAAAGTTGTTGTCAATTAATTTTTCACATTATTTTATGCGATTACTTTTAAGCCTCTTTCTTTCTCTTTTTTCATTATGCGTATTTGCTCAAGTTCCAGCCGGATATTACGATTCCGCTGTCGGAAAATCCGGTTCGGTACTTAAAACATCTTTATTTAATATTATCTCGAGTCATGATGAAATAGCGTATGCTGATTTATGGTCCGCATTTTATTATACAGATCAAAAGTCTGATGGTTTAGTCTGGGATGTCTATTCTAATTGTAATTTTTCTTTTGGTACATATCAATGTGGAAATTACACCAAAATCTGCGATTGTTATAACCGTGAGCACTCTATGCCTAAAGCATGGTTCAATAGTGAGAGCCCTATGTATACTGATTTGTTTCACATATACCCAACAGATGGGAGAGTAAATAACCAGCGAGCAAACTATCCATTGGGTGAGTGTGTTAATGGGGGTTCAGTTGGTACAGATGCTTTAGGTAAATTAGGAACATCAACATATTCTACTTATACAGGAACAGTATTTGAACCAGCCGATGAATATAAAGGTGATTTTGCTCGAACCTATTTCTACATGGTAACTTGCTATGAAGATAAGGTTGCTTCTTGGTCTTCCGATCAGCTTGCGGGAAATTCATATCCGGCCTTGTCAGATTGGTCTGTAAGCTTGTTTTTGAAATGGAATACAGAAGACCCTGTTTCACAAAAAGAACTGGATAGAAATAACACAATCTATACCTATATTCAGCATAATCGAAATCCTTTTATAGATAATCCTGAATTGGCTGATTACATCTGGGGCGATAAGAAATCAATATCTTGGAATCTGTCGGCGTCATTATCCGAAGTCGCTAAGTCTTATATTAATGTTGAGAAAACATTAACTTCAGTTCAAATAAATAATCCTCAATCAGAGTCTTATACTTATGCACTGATTAAGGCCGTTGGAGATATTTGTTCAAAAGGGGAGACTAAACAACAAAATCTAAGCTTTAATTATTCACAACTTCATGTTGGGATATACCTTCTTACGATAAATTCAAAAAACTATTTAAACACAGTGAAACTAATTGTTTCTGAGTAGTTCTTTTTGAAACCTTTTTATGACAACTCCTCAACAGGTTTGTAATCCGTTTATCACACCCATGTATTCGTCTACAGATACCTTTGTGTGTAATGTTTTTATATAAATAAATTACATACAATATTGGAAATCAAATTTATAAGGTTATGAAAAAAATGACTCTTAACAAAACTCTTATTTTATTTTGCCTTTTGGCAACAAGTTTTAATTCTCTTTTTGCTAGTTATTCAGGAACTGGTACTTTTACTAAAGTAACTACCCTAGCTGACCTTGAAAATGGTGCATATTATGTGCTTTATGGTGTTAATGGTACATACGAAGGTGCATTAAGTAATACATTAAGTAGTGGAAAATTTACTGCAACGACAGTATCTGTTTCAAGTGATAAGATTACAGATCCCGATGCAACTATTGTTTGGAGACTAGATGCAAATGCTTCAAACTGGAATTTGTATAATGAAGCAGCTTCTGTTTATGGTGAAATTACCGTTAATAGTACTTCTGGTTTTACAGCTAATACAACAGCGTCATCTAGCTATTCTGTTTCAGTAAGTGGTGGTAATTTCCAGTTTATGGATGCAACTATTTCCCGTGGTATTTCTTTATATCAAGCAGACTTTAGACCATACGCAAGTTCTTCTATGAAAGAACTATATCTATACAAATTGCAAGTTTCTTCAGCACCAATAGCAACTCCATCAATAACTCCATCAAGCCAAAAAGTATATGGAGATGACTTATCAGTAAGCATTTCAACTTACGGAACTGATACTACTGTATACTATACTACTGATGGTACAGCACCAACATCAGCAAGTTCAGTATATACTGCTCCTTTCTCAGTAAATTCAACTACTACTGTTAAAGCTATTGCTATTGCAAAATCAGGTGATGAAAGTAATGCAGCAGCTGCAACATATACATTTGCAACTAAAGTAAATGATATAGCAACTTTCTTGTCTGCAAATTCATCTGCAACAACTAATTTGTATAAGATTACAGGTGCGGTAACAGTAACTTACCAAAAAGGTTCAAGATTGTTTGTAACTGATGCCTCCGGTGATTTATTAATTTATGGTTCTACATCTGAAACATACACTAATGGTCAAACTCTTACAGGAATCTATGGTAAATATTCTTTATACTATGGAACTCACGAATTCATTCCGGATTCAATTCCTTCAGCTGTAAGTGGTACTAAAGTATCTCCAACAGTAATGACTATTCCAACAATCACGACTGCTGATCAATCTAAATTAATCAAAATCGAGTTAGCAAAAGTAGATACAACGAAGAAGGCATTTGTTGTTGGAACTGATTCAATTCCTTATAGCGACTCATTTGGAGTAATGACTGCAACATATGATAGTAATACGGAATATTATATTCTAGGTGTCGTTTCTGTTTATAATTCTGCCCCATCTCTTTATCCTATAGCTGTTTCTACAGATCCAAATCCTTCTGCTTCAATTGCCGAATCAGAATCAGTTGAATCATCTGTAATTGCAGGAAAAGGTTTTGTAAATGTATCTCTGACTGAAGAAGCAATGATTAATGTATATTCATTGAATGGTTACAAAGCAGCTTCTTTGAAAGGAACAGAAGGAACAACTACAATTAGCCTTGCAGAAGGTATATATATAGTTACTGTAGGTAACACAGCAACAAAAGTTATTGTGAAATAATTGAAGTTAATGTTTAAGGAATAAAAAAGGCAGTTCAAATGAACTGCCTTTTTTATTCCTTAATAAGTAAGATTTCCTTTTCCTTGACGAATAAGCTCAATCTCATCTCCGGTACAATCTACAACCGTTGATGGCTCTAGCTCTCCGTAGCCTCCGTCAATGACAATATCAACAAGGTGTCCAAGTCTTTCATGGATAAGTTCAGGATCTGTAAAGTATTCCAAAATATCGTCCTGATCATCTTTTACCGAAGTAGAAAGGATTGGATTCCCAAGTTCATTTACAATCGTGCGAATGATATTATTATCCGGAACACGAATACCAACTGTTTTTCTTTGTTTGAATAACTTAGGCAGTTTATTATTTCCTTCAAGGATAAAGGTAAATGCTCCCGGAAGGTTTTTTTTCATCAGTTTGAAGGTGTTGTTGTCTACTCTTGCAAACTCACTGATGTGGCTTAAATCATGGCAGATAAAAGAAAGATTGTTTTTTCGAGGGTCAATGTCTTTTATTTTGCAGATTGCCTCTACGGCACGGGCATTGGTTATATCGCAACCAATACCGTAAATAGTATCTGTTGGATAAATAATAAGACCACCATTTCTAAGCGTCTCTACTACCTTGTTTATTTCTTTTTGATTCGGATTTTCCGGGTAAATCTTTACTAGCATGTTTGTGTGTATTTATAACAAGAAAGTCGATGATTACTCACCGACTTTCCTTATATATAAGACTTAAATCTTATTCGTTGTTTCCAGCTTCAAAAGCTTCAATAGCAGCTGTACTCATACCCATGCTAGAGTAACCACCATCGTTAAATAGGTTCTGCATAGTTACTTTTCTAGTTAAGTCAGAGAACATTACTACACAGTAGTCAGCACAATCTTCTGCAGTTGCATTTCCTAGTGGAGACATTTTTTCAGCTACATCGTAAAGTGTGTTTAGACCTTTTACACCATTTCCGGCAGTAGTCATTGTTGGTGATTGAGATATTGTGTTTACACGAACACCTTTATCACGACCATAAATATAACCAAAGCTACGAGCGATAGACTCAAGTAATGCTTTTGCATCAGCCATATCTGTGTATCCGTCAAAAATGCGTTGAGCAGCGATGTAAGAAAGTCCTAATACAGAACCGCCTTCAGCAATAGCATCCATTTTTTTAGCTACATGTAGCATTTTGTGGAATGATAATGCAGATACATTTAATGTAGTATCAAACATTTTATAGTTCAAATCATCATAAGGGCGAGCTTTTCTCACATTTGGAGACATACCGATAGAGTGAAGTACAAAATCGATTTTTCCACCTAAAATTTCTTGAGATTTTTCAAAAACAACAGTTAAGTCTTCTACGCTACTAGCATCACCAGCGATAACCTCAGCATTTAACTTTTTACCAAGTTCGCTGATTGTTCCCATTTTTAAAGCCATTTCTGTATTTGAAAGCGTAATTTGAGCACCTTCTTCAACGACTCTTTCAGCTACTTTCCAAGCAATTGACATATCGTTAAGAGCTCCAAAGATGATTCCTCTTTTTCCTTTTAATAAATTGTTTCCCATTATTTCTAATTTTAAAAATCGCACAAAGTTAATAAAATTGTGCAAGTGAGTCTTATTTTTCTATTATTTAATTATTTATCCTTAATAGTTTATTCAATTCCTAAAGATGTGCGGTAGAATAAAAACTTCCCATTTACAAGTTTAAACCAATATTTTTCCTCGTATGTAGGAGTGTTTGTGTCTTTTGTTGTTGACATTAATTTAAGACAATAAAAGTAAGCATCATCTTCTATAGAGTAGCCGAGCCAGACATATGCATTAGCTTCTTCAACCATGATAATGTCAAAGCGAACAAACTCCATTTCTCTTCGGTATGGAGGAAGTACCTCTTTGTAATTTTCTTTTATGTCCTCAAGTGATGCTTCCTCGTTATAATAAGCGCCCTCGCTTTGAAATGGAAACTCCATGTGGGCAAAAAGGTAGTCGGCATCATTGTTTTTAATTGCATTCTTAAATTGTGTCCAAAAGGCAAGGAATTGCTCCTTGTTTGGCAAGTTAGCAGCTTGAGTGTCACTACTTATCACTAGGAATAGGGCAATTAAACTTGTTAAAATTGTTTTTTTCATAGTTATAAGGTTATGTTATTATTTATGAGTTCCATATTTCCCAAGCCGCTTTAGCTTGTCCATACAGCATATCTAATCCGTTTTTTATTGCTGCGCCTTTCTGCTCACCTTTTTCTAAAAATAAAGTTTTAGCAGGATTATATACCAGGTCATAAAGCAAATGTATTCCATTGATATATTCGTAAGGAATATCTGGGCAACTATCTATTGGGTACATACCTAGCGGTGTTGTATTAATAATCAAACAGTATTTACCCATTATTTCTTCTGTTAGCTCTTCATATGTGAATTGTCCATCAGCTTTTGTTCTTGATACATATTTATATTCAATATTATTTTTGTCAAGTACATAAGCTACAGCTTTTGATGCACCACCTGTTCCAAGAATTAAGGCTTTATTGTGATGAGGTTGAAGTAAAGGTAATAGCGAGTCTTCAAATCCTATTGCATCAGTATTGTAACCTTTAGTTTTAATAGTGTTTCCATGATATTCAAACTTGATAACATTAACAGCTCCGATTTTTTCTGCCGTGTCATCTAAGTCACTCAGATATTGCATTACTTGTTGCTTATACGGAATTGTAACATTCATCCCTGAGAACTCTGTATTCTTAATAAGGTCAGGAAATAGGTCAATGTTTTCTATTGGGTATAAGTCATAATGAGAGTCAAGCTTTTCTTTTTCAAATTTCTCATTAAAATGAGTTTTTGAAAATGAGCTGCTTAACGGAAATCCTATAATGCCGTAGTTTTTCATAGAAAAAAGAATCTTTTGTTTTAGTTTTTTTTCATTTTTGCTGCAATTAACTCAATGCCAAATAATAATCCGGCTCCTAAAAGGATGAAAATTAAGGCAATAAAGAATTCAGTATTTATTTGCGGCAAATGCCAGTTGTATCCAATGGTTTTAAGCTTATCACCAAACGATTGAGTAATTTCTTCTTTCCATGGGTAAATTATGGTGGTGGATCCTAAAATAAAGCCGGTAAGTAAGGCAATAGTTTGATTGTGGAATTTTTTAAACACCCATGATAGAATATATGAAAAACCAAGTAGGCCTATTGCTGCACCAATAACAACCGGTAGTAGTATGCCAATGTTTAAATCAGTAACAGCATCAATCATTACTAATTGATAGTTGCCCAATAGGATTAATACAAAAGAACCGGATAAACCTGGTAAGATCATGCTACATGCAGCGACTACTCCACAAATAATTAAATATATAAAGTTGTTGCTTTCAGAGGCTGGAGTTGTTAATGCGATGAAGATTGCGATTCCTGTTCCGATAATCAGACTTAATGTCACTTTATAGTCCCATTTCGTAATCGTTTTTGCTACAAAAATGATTGAAGCAACAATTAAACCTAAAAAGAAAGACCATATATATACCGGATATGCAGCAAATAAAAACTTAAAAAGTTTTGCAATCGATAGAATCGAGATAAATACTCCTGATAAAACGGCAGCAAGAAAATACAAGTCGATGTGTGATGCAAATTCTTTCCATTTGCCACTGAATAATAGTTTTGCCGCTTGTAAGTTAAATGATTTTATTGCATTGATAAGCCTTTCGAAGATACCTGTAATAAACGCAATTGTCCCTCCGGAAACTCCGGGAATTACATTTGCTGAACCCATGGCTAATCCTTTTAAGAAGAGCAAAATATAGTTTTTCATGAAAAGATAGATTATTTTTTTTTGTTAAAGAATCGTTCAAAGATAATATAAGCTTCCGGACATATTTCAAAGAAAGTACTTGTTGCACTGTCATTTCTTTTTACTGCTTCTTCAAGAAACATAAGGGCATCATCAATGTCTAGAGTTTTAAAGTAGGCTATAGCTAAAAACAAATGAATGTTTTCTGTTTCTGAGTTTAGTTCGTATGCTTTTAGATAGGTGTTTTTTGCATCATCAAAATTTTCTAACTCAATATATATGTTTCCAAGTGCAATTAGTGTGTCAGCTTGATCTGGATTGATGATTAATGCAGTTTCATAAGCTTTGATGGCTTCTTCCCAAAGCTCAAGATTAACATATGCTTCGGCAAGATATACCCATAGGTCATTTGATTCTGGTGAAATTTCTAAAGCCTTTAATGAACTTTCAATGCTTTTCTCAAATTCCTCTTTTTCAAGATAGCAGATAGTTATTCCTGTCCAAGCCTCAATGTTCATTTCATCGCTAGCCAATGCTTCATGATAGCTGTTTAGCGCTTGGTCAAAATCTTGCAGTTTTTCATAGCATTCTCCTATATACACCAGAACACTACTCTTATATTCTGTTATTTCAAGATATGCCTTGTAAGTTTCTATTGCATCAAGATATTGTTCAAGTTGGAAAAGGCTGTGCCCTTTTTGAAGCCATGCAGCAGAATCATTTTCATTGATAATAGTCGTGTACTCATATGCCTCAAAAGCTTTTTCATAGTCATTAAGCATAAAATATACTTGTCCCAGATTAAACCAACTTTCGGCAGAGTAGGGGCGTAAATCAATGATTTTGTTGTGAGTCTCAATAGCATCCTGAAATTGTCCGGTTTGCTCATAGCAGAATGCTAATTCGAAAAGGATATCAATGTTTTTAGGATTGAACTTTATGCCTTCCGTAAGATATTTTAGACATCTTACAAATGATTGTGCAGTTAGGTAGATGTAAGCAATATCAAGACATAATGAGTCAAAATCATTGTCTTTAGTTGCTAAAATTTGAGAAAATAATGTTTCAGCTTCTTGAAATCTATTTAATGAGACAAGTATGTCTCCTTTAAGCAGAATTGTATCAATGTCAGACGGATCTGCACTTCTTTCAAGAATCTCCAAGGCTTTTTCTTTTTTACCCATTGCAGCATATATTTTTGCTCTTTTAAGTAAAAGGGCCGAACTGCCCGGGTGTAGCGCTAAGCCTAAATCTACAGCTTTATTTGATTCTTTTGTACGCCCTTTCCACAAATAGTAATCTGCTATTTGCTCAAGTTCTTCCACATCAAAATAACCATTCTGATGATCTGACATGTATTGCTCATATCTGTGCAATATGTCCTCAAAGTTTTCTTCGTTAGGCGTAAACATATTCTTGTTTTTTACAAAATTAGCCTAAAAATTAGCATGTTTTTACAAAATTAGTTGGAACTTATTAACAATCAAGAGTTGAGTGAGTTTTTTGTAATGAATGCAATCTCCCTTTTTTATATTTTTGTGCACTAAAGAACTTATAAAATAATTTAAATAGATGAGGAAGACTATGTTATTTGTGCTTGCTTTGTTTTTAGCTTGTACAATTTATGCGCAAAATGATTGGACTAATGGTTTTGTGATTACTAACAACGGAGATACTTTGACAGGTTTTGTCGATAATAGAGGAAGTCAATCTAATGGCTTTAAGTGTTGTTTTAAGAAGGATTCTGCTACTAAAATCGTTACTGAATATAAACCAAATGAAATAGCAGAGTACAATATTGGAAGTTATAAGCATTTTATTTCTAAGAATGTTTCAGTAGATGGAAGTGATCAAAAGTTAGTTTTTCTTGAGTATTTGGTGAAAGGGAAGGTGGCCTTATATCATTATAGAGATTTACATGATTATTATTTTGTTGAAAAAGATGCTGTTTTAAAAGAACTAAAGCCAGCTGAGGTTGGTACAACAAAAAGACCATATGTTGGTGTGTTGAATTATGTGTTAGCTGAAGCTAATATTAGTGATGAAATAGAGAGGACGAGATTTGATGCAGAGCCATTAGCTAATGTTGTGAAATTATATCATGATATTGTTTGTCCTGGGGATGTATGTATGGTTTATAAAAACCCAAAAAGAAGTTGCAGGTAAAATATGGTTTTTATTTAGGTTCTGGTGTTGCTAAGTATATACATAGTGGAATTCTTTATTCTGATTATGATTGTAGTTATACAATTGGTGGGCATGCTGAATTTGGAAATCTATTTACTTGGTCCGAAAATTTAACTGTTTCTTTTGGATTAGATTTAAGTAAAATAAATATCAATAAGGTGTCTTGTGATTATTCAACTTATCAAGTAATGAATGATACTTATTATTATTTAACTACTAAAGGAGGTAAAAATCTTAGAGAAGGTAATTATGAAAATATATTGGGTAAAGAAAATTTAGATTTAGATTTTTTGTCATTTAGGGTTCCAGTATATCTAAATTATTATCTGAATAAAAGTAAAATTAGACCCTATTTGTCCTTCGGGGTTACTCCAGTTTTCTTTTTTAATACGCCTGATTTGATAATTTTCAGAAGTTATAGTGTGGATGGTATGGAAGATGGTTCATATGAGAGGTCAATGATTCATTCCTATTATGCGAATGCTGATCATCATTTGAGTGATGAAGAAATAGAAACAAGATTAGATAATGAATATTTTAGTCCAGACTATTGGGAATATTTGCCATCAGTTGAGTTGGGTTTGCTTATGAAATTTGGAGTTGATTATCAAATCTCAAATGGTAGTGTTTTTGCAGAAATTCAAGCTGGATATTATACATCGCTTGATGCAAATAGTATAGATCGTTCTGATGCAAAACAATTATCAATCTTACTCGGGTATAAGTTCTAGGGGAAAACAAACCCCATTCGGTTTTGAATGGGGTTTGTTTTTTTATTGTTTCTTTTGTTCTTTGCTCCAGCTATCTTTTAGAGAAACAGTTCTGTTAAAGACTAAAGCCTCAGGAGTCGAGTCTGGGTCTACATTGAAATATCCAATTCTTTGGAATTGAAGATTATCCAATGTTTTAGCTTCTTTAAGCCATGGTTCCACTCTTGCATTCTTATTAATAATAAGAGATTCTGGATTCAATAGCTCTTTAAAGTCTTTATCTTTTGTTTCCTCGTTTAAGTCTTCTGCAAGGAATAATCTGTCGTATAATCTAACTTCAGCAGGAAGAGAATGCTCAACGCTTACCCAGTGGATTGTGCCTTTAACTTTGCGGTTACTTTCCGGCATTCCACTTTTTGTTTGTGGGTCATATTCTGCGTATACTTCTACTACATTTCCTTCATCATCCTTTTTGCATCCTGTGCATTTGATAATATAAGCCCCTTTTAAGCGTACTTCTTTGTCAACTGTCAATCTGAAGTATTTGCTAGGTGCATTTTCCATGAAGTCATCGCGCTCAATGTAAAGCTCCTTTGTAAATGGAATTGTATGATCGCCGGCATCTTCTTTTTCAGGATTGTTGTGTGCAACCATTTCTTCTACTTGCCCTTCTGGATAATTTGTGATAATTAACTTGATAGGGTCAAGTACAGCACTTACACGGTTTGCATTTGCATTCAAATCCTCACGAACAGCTGACTCAAGAAGTGAAATGTCATTGATTGCATCGTATTTTGTATAACCGATTTTGTCAATGAATTTATGTATTGCATCAGGAGTGTATCCTCTGCGACGCAAACCGCAAATTGTAGGCATGCGAGGGTCATCCCATCCTCTAACGATACCTTCTTGAACTAACTGAAGCATTTTGCGCTTACTCATTACAGTATAAGTAATGTTTAGGCGGTTGAATTCAGTTTGATAAGGTCTATAGTCTGTGTCTGCAAACTGGTCAATGTACCAATTGTATAATGGTCGGTGTACTTCAAATTCTAAAGTACATAGCGAGTGCGTAACACCTTCAAAGTAATCTGATTGACCGTGAGCAAAATCATACATTGGATATGCTTTCCACTGTGTTCCTGTGCGGTGATGTGGATGATCTGTAATTACCCTGTACATGATTGGGTCACGCATGTGCATGTTTGATGATGCCATATCTATTTTAGCACGAAGAACCATTGCTCCGTCAGGAATTTCTCCGGTATTCATTTTTTTGAATAAAGCTAGGCTTTCTTCAATTGGTCTGTTTCTGAAAGGACTTTCAGTACCAGGTTTTGTGGGAGTTCCTTTTTGTTTTGCAATTTCTTCTGCAGATTGCTCATCAATGTAAGCTTTGTCTGCTTGAATAAGTTTTAATGCTAAATCCCAAAGTTGTTGGAAGTAATCAGAAGCATAGTAAATGTTTGCCCATTTATACCCTAACCATTTGATGTCTTCTTGAATAGAATCAACATATTCAACATCTTCTTTTACAGGGTTTGTATCATCAAAGCGAAGATTACATATACCCCCATATTTTTGAGCAATGCCAAAGTCTAAACAAATAGCTTTGGCATGTCCGATATGTAAATATCCATTTGGTTCTGGTGGGAAACGAGTCTGTATTCGTCCGTTATTTCTTCCTTCTTTCAGGTCTTTCTCGACCATTTGCTCAATAAAATTGAGGCTTTTGCTTGGACTATCCATCATCGTAATCTATTATTATAAGTCAATTGAACTTCTAATTACTCCACGAGTAGAGCCTTTTATGAAGTCAACAATATATGTTCTTTCATCACTCTCAGGAAGCTCTTTTTCAAACTGTTCTAAAGCCTGAGAAGTATTTAATCCTGATTGATATAAGATTCTATAAATATGTTGTATTCTGTCGATTTGTTCTACAGTATAGCCTTTTCGTCTAAGACCAATTGAGTTTAATCCCACAAAGCATAAAGGATCTCTTCCTGCAGTAATGTATGGAGGTACATCCTTTGTTACTTTAGAACCGCCTTGTATCATTACATGTGCACCAATGTGAGAGAATTGGTGGATTAGAACACTTGCACTAATAGTAGCAAAATCATCAATAATAACTTCTCCTGCAACAGATGTTGAATTTGATATAATGATGTTGTTTCCTAATTTTGAATCATGTCCAACATGGCAATAGGCCATAATTAAACAGTTGTTTCCAACAATAGTTGTTCCTTTTGATGCTGTTCCTCTATTGATTGTTACGCATTCACGAATTGTTGTGTTATCACCAACTACAGCAGTTGTGATTTCTCCTTTGAATTTTAAATCTTGGGGAATACCACTAATTATTGCGCCATTGTGAATTTTGCAATTTTTACCAATGCGAGCTCCATTAAGGATAGAAGCGTTTGACATGATTTCTGTACCTTCTCCAATAACTACATCTTCTTCAATAGTTACAAAAGGACCGATAATTACATTTTCTGCAATTTTAGCCTTTGGGTGGATTGATGCAAGTGGACTGTGCATTTATGTAAATATTTTAACTAGTTTGTTATTTATTTTTTATCACTTGAGCCATGAAATCGGCTTCAGTTACAATTCTCTCTCCTACAAATGCAGTTCCTTTCATATGAACTAAACCTCTTCTGATTGGTTCAACCAAGTCAAGACGAAGGATTAATGTGTCACCAGGGACAACTTTGCTTCTAAACTTCACTTCGTTGAATTTCATGAAGTATGTTGAATATCTTTCCTGGTTCATCGGCATCATGTAATGCAAATATTCCTCCTGTTTGAGCTAGAGCTTCAACAATAAGTACCCCGGGCATTACGGGTTCTGATGGGAAATGTCCCATGAAGAATGTTTCGTTTCCGGTTACATTTTTTACCCCCAACAACCTTTTCGCTTCCAATTTCAATGATTTTGTCAACTAATAAGAACGGCCAGCGATGTGGCAGTAAACCTTTTACTTGGTTTATGTCCATCAATGGTTCTGCATCTGGGTTATATAAAGGTGCTTGAAACTCTTGTTTCTTAATTTGCTTGCGAATTTGCTTTGCAAAATTAGTATTTAATTTGTGACCTGGACGATTTGCGATAACTTTCCCAATAATTGGCATTCCAATTAGAGATAAATCACCAATTACATCAAGTAATTTATGTCTTGCAGGTTCGTTGCTAAATTTAAGTTCACCACTTAGATAACCAAGTTTCTTGGCATCCATAGTTTTGTGATTTGTTAGTTCTGCAATTCTATTAAATTCTTCTTGACCTAATTCTTTATCATAAATTACGATGGCATTTTCTAAATCACCACCTTTAATTAAATTTTGTTTTAAAAGAGGTTCAACTTC
Organism: Paludibacteraceae bacterium; assembly: GCA_963662245.2. Classification (GTDB taxonomy): domain Bacteria; phylum Bacteroidota; class Bacteroidia; order Bacteroidales; family Paludibacteraceae; genus JAFGVL01. Next base: position 86,992 of record CAXXVQ010000005.1, read on the forward strand.
TCTTACAAAAACAAATGTGCGACATGAGCCTATTTGATCTTTAAACTCAGAAAGGTTATTTAGTTGTGCGAATTGGTTTGATAGAATGGGCGATGGGTATTCAATATGGACATCCAAGCTGAATTTGTCATCTGGAAGTAGGGTTATTGATGAGCCTGTTTCTTCATCAATATATTCCATTCTGCTTTTAACGATGAAATATTCTTTATCAGATTTTTGTACTTCTGTTCCAATTACTTCTAGTTGTTCAATATAATATTTTGAACTTCCATCAAGAATAGGGAATTCAGGAGCGTCAACTTGAATTAAGCAGTTATCTACTTCAAAAGAATATAGTGCAGCTAATGCGTGCTCAATAGTGCTGATTTGAATATCACTTTTAGAAAGAACTGTTCCTCTGGTAGTTCCATTCACATTTTCAGCAAGTGCCTTTATTGTTGGTTGATTAGGTAAATCAATTCGTTGTATAATAATACCGTGATTTTCAGGAGCAGGATTGAATATGATAGTGATGTCTACTCCAGTGTGTAATCCTTTTCCTTGAAGAGAAAAAGTTGATTGTATCGTTTTTTGTTTTGCCATTCTAAGTAAAGAGGAAAAGTTCTTATTTGTTTAATAATTCTTTTAGTGCTGCAATTTCTTTCTTTAGTTCCAGAACTGTTGCTTGAAGTTCTGGTAGAGAGCGGGTTGCTGCATAAACTCTTCTTTGTTTTGCGATGTCGTTAATTGGAGTTCCTAGAAATGTTCCGTTAGTATTTTTAACGCTTGACGAAATGCCTGATTGAGCACCTATAATAGTGCTGTTTGCAATTGAGATATGTCCGCCAACACCAACTTGCCCACCAAATATGCAATTTTTTCCAATTTTTGTAGAACCTGAAATTCCGCATTGAGCTGCAATTGCAGTGTCGTTTCCAACTTCTACATTGTGAGCTAAATGCACAAGGTTATCTAGTTTAACGCCGGATTTTATTATTGTAGAACCCATTGTAGCACAGTCAATCGTGCAGTTAGCCCCAATCTCTACATTGTCTTCAATTACAACATTCCCTATTTGTGGTAATTTGTCATATCCGCCTTCTTTTCTAGGTGCAAACCCAAATCCATCAGAGCCAATAACTGCTCCTGCATGTAAAATACAGTCCTTGCCAATTTTGCAGTTCTCATATATTTTTACGCCTGAAAAAAGTGTTGTGTTTTCTCCAACTTTAGCATTATCACCAATGTATGTGTGTGGATATATTTTTGCATTATCTTCAACAATAGCGTTTTCACCAACATAAGCAAAAGCTGCAATGTATACATTTTCTCCAATTTTTGCAGATTCAGAAATGTGTGCAGAAGAGTCAATTCCAGTTTTCTTTGGTTTTGACATTTCTACAAGATTTAATAAAAGTGCTAATGATTTGTAAGCATCTTCAACCTTTATTAAGGTTGCTGCAATTGGTTTTTCAGGTGTAAAAGTATCGTTTACAAGTACGATGCTTGCCTGTGTAGAGTAGATGTGTTCTGTGTATTTGGGATTTGATAAGAAAGTTAGAGTACCAGGTTTCCCTTCTTCTATCTTAGATAAGTCATTTACTTTGATTTCAGGATCCCCAACGATTGTCCCTTTTAAAAATTCAGCTATTTGTTGTGCGGAAAACTCCATTCTATAAAATTTTAGCTGCAAATTTAATTAAATTTTCCTATAAGGCGGTTAAAACCTAATGAACTTTAGAGTATGTCGGCTAATATTTGCTATAACAGAGGTAATATTTCGTTGTTCTGTTAGATAGCATGTTGATATTTAGCATGTCCGATGCCTCTGATATTTCTTTAATTTGGCCATTGTTGTATAGGATTTTAATGTTCTCAGCATTAGGAGAATAAGTCTCGCTATGTATTGGTCCGACATTAAAAAAGAATGAGCTTTCTTCTTCTGTTATGTTGAGTTTTTCTATGTAGTTTTTTTTTAATAATTCAATTTCATTTGGGTCAAAAGCTTCATCACTAATTTTCACCTTAAAGAGTCTTCGTTCAATAAAGTTTTGGCTAAGTAAAGATAAGATTTTGTCGGAATGTGAGCTCCACACTTTGATGGCACTAATGATGTCTGAGTCATCTAATGAAATGAAGTTTTTTATAGCTTCTTCAGTTTGTAATTCTTTACCATTAATTTCATTTTTGATAAAGTAAAGAAGGGCAGGCGATGCAAACAGATTTTTGTCAGACTTAACCACTTGTTTTGCTCTGGTAAGGATTGCGATAAGCATTTTCTCAGCTGCTACAGCTGTTTTGTGAAGATAAACTTGCCAGTACATTAATCGTCTGGCAATCAGGAAGTTTTCTGCTGAGTATATCCCTTTTGCTTCGATAACTAAGTCGTCGTCAACTACATTAAGCATTTTAATGATTCGGTTAGCTCCAATTGCACCTTCGGCTACTCCTGAGTAAAAACTATCTCTAATTAAGTAGTCTAACCTATCCATGTCAAGTTGACTAGAAATAAGTTGGTGTAAGTATTTTTTGTGATATTCACCTTTGAAAATTGAGATAGCCATGTCAAGAGCACCATTCATTTCTTTATTCATCTTTTCAATGAGAAGAAGAGAGATGCTTTCATGGCAAAAGTCTTTTATGATGATGTCTTCTAAGCTGTGCGAAAACGGTCCGTGTCCTAAGTCGTGAAGTAGAATAGCAGCAAGAGCCGCTTCAGCTTCGGCGTCAGTTATTTCATTACCTTTTGCTCGTAATTGGGCGATTGCTTCATTCATCAAATGCATTGCTCCTATTGAGTGAATGAAGCGAGTATGTTGTGCCCCTGGATAAACATATGACGATAGGCCGAGTTGTTTAATTCGATTTAACCTTTGAAGGTATGGGTGCTGGATTAAATCGTAGATAAATGCTGATGGGATATTTATGAATCCGAGAACAGGGTCGTTAATGATTTTTCTTTTGTTGTGTTGCATGTTTTTATGCTTGTATGCTTGCAAAGATAGCTTGAAACATCAAAAAAGAAAATGCCGTTATTAAAATTAACGGCATTTATATTTTATTCATATGTGATAGTTGTTGAACTGGAGCTTTGAGCACTAAAATAGCCTAAGCAACCTCCTGTTATATTTGATTGCGGATTGGCTGGACTTGCTGAGTTTTGATTGAGAGATTTATCCAATGTATCAAAATACACATACACCTCTTTGTCAATATTTATTAACTCTAGGTTAAAGATGTCTCCTTTAGTAATTTCATTATTCTCATTGCCTTCAGGGTCCAAATTAAATTCGCGAGAAATGCCATTGAAATATTCATCGTCACTTATGAAAAGGGTAGGGTCTGGTTCTCCATTACGATATACCTTGAAGCGATAGTAATTTTTTACATCTCCGGGATCTGAAGCCCAAGGAACAAGCAATATATGTTTCATGCCCATAATGTCAATTTCATCAATTCTTAGGCTGTCAATCATTACTAGATCCGGCATTGTGCTTTGCGCTGTGTATACCACATCATTAAGCTTAATAGTGAGATGATAAGTGTTACCCGGTGTGCCGATGATTTTTGATGTTTGATAAACGCCGGTATCACTCATGGTTAATGTGTCAACTACTCCAGTGTTATCTGAGATTATCACAGTTGCTCCTGAGATACCTCTAAATTCTGTTTTGTCAGAGAAATTTGATGATTGAGATAAAAGCACGGTTTGTGGTCCATCAGAATTTGAAACTATTCCTTCAACAACAAGCTTTGGTTCTGTTTCATTCAGATTTACATCAATAACTTTTTCACATGATGTAAAGAGTAATACGCATAGAATGCTTATAATGCTATATTTTTTCATGACTGTTTGTTTTTTAGTAGTGGCTATTTAAATTTAAAATTCCAAGAAATAGATGGCACAAATCTAAATAATGCTGTTTGTACTGCTTCAGTGCGAGTAGGGTCATCTTCATTATCTCTGAATGTTATACTGTATGCATTTTCTCTTCCGTAGGCATTGTATAAACCTATTGATAGCTCACTTGAATAATTTTTTGTTTCTTTAAGGTTAAAGTTTACGCCTAAATCTAAACGATGATAATCCGGCATGCGGTAGCCATTCCTTTCTGTGTATAGCCAAACTGTTTGATTATCAACTATGTATTTTCCACTTGGGAATGTTACAGCATTTCCGGTGCTGTATACCCAGTTTGCTGCGATATTAACTTTTGGGGAAATCTGATATGCCAAAACGATGGCGATATCATGAGTCTTGTCTTGTCTGGCAGCATACCAGTCGCTGTTATTTATACCATCAATTTTCTTTTCAGTACGAGATAGCGTGTAGCTAATCCAACCGGTAAGTTTTCCGGTTTGTTTTTTTAGATAAAATTCTACACCATAAGCGCGCCCAACTCCTTCAAGTAGTTGTGTTGCAATTTGATCATTAAAAAAGATGTCTGCACCATCTTTGTAATCAACCTGATTGTACATGTCTTTGTAGTAAACTTCTATGCTTGACTCAAACATATCCTTATTGAAGTTTTGGAAGTAGCCTACACTATATAAATCAGCTTTCCCTGGTTTTACATTGTTGTCTGTAGACATCCATTTGTCTGTTGGACTAGATGTGGTAGAGTTACTGATTAGGTGTAGATATTGGGTGTTTCGAGAATATGAAGCTTTAATAGAACTAGCATCATTTAAAATGAATGTTGTATTCAATCTTGGTTCCGGATTAATATAGTTCTTTACTACTTCATTTGAACCGTAGTGAACAGTATCTGTAACTTCACTAGCATCATTTAAAGTGTAAAAATCTCCGGAGCCTAAAACCGTAAAGCTGCTTATGCGTACTCCTGCATTGAGTGTAAACCACTTGGCGGCTTTCCATTCATCTGAAACATAAACTGCATTTTCCCAAGAATATTGATTTTGCAACTTTTTGGGTACAATATTATCCCCACTTACTTCTCCGGGAAGTATTGTGTGGTAAATGCTACTTAATCCAGCTTTAATGGTGTTTTTATTGCTTGAGAAATATTGGAACTCTTGTTTTAGGTTAATATCATCAATAGATGACTTAACATCAAAGTCAGCACCACCAAAGTTTATGTTTATGTTATAATTGTAATTACTTAGAATGAATGATGTGTTGGAGAAAAGCTTGCTGTTTAAGATATGATTCCAGCGGACAGTACCAGTCGCATTTCCCCAATCAATACCAAATAAATCACCAGCGGCCATTTTATCTCTACCGAAATATCCGGATAAATAAACTGCGTCTTTTTTAGTTAGCTGATAATTAGCTTTTAAGTTTAAATCGTAAAAATATAATTGGTTGCCTTTGTATTCATCTGATAAAGCAAGAAACATATCTGCATAAGTTCTACGACCAGTAATTAAGAACGAACCTTTGTCTTTTACTATTGGTCCTTCTACTGCAAGTTTTGAAGAAATTAACCCTAAACTACCGGCAGTTTCATAGCTTTGTTTATTTCCTTCTTTCATTCTAATGTCCATTGCAGATGATAGGCGTCCTCCGTATTGTGCAGGTTGTGTTCCTTTGTATAAACTTACATCTTTAATTGCATCAGAATTGAAAGTAGAGAAAAAGCCCATTAAGTGGGATGCGTTATACACATTGGCTTCGTCTAGGAGGATTTGGTTTTGGTCACCGGCACCTCCTCTTACATAAAAGTTTCCTCCACCATCTCCGTTTGATTTAACTCCGGGTAATAGTTGTACTGATTTTACAATATCCTTTTCTCCAAAGAGAACAGGAAGTTGATTCAGTTCTTTCATGTCAAGTTTCTGAACTCCACTCAAAGGGTTTGTAATATTGCTATTGCTTTTTTCAGCGGAGATAACAACATCATTTAAAACTTTGCATTGAGTTTCTAGCTTAATGTCTCTTTCAATGTTATTATTAAGATTGATATGTAAAGAGTCGGAACAATAACCCATTGATTGGATTATGATTGTGTGTTTTCCTTCAGGAATAGAGAGTGAATAAAATCCATATTCATTAGCTAGAGCTCCAGATGTTGGATCTTCTATTGAGCGGATAGTTGCACCAATTAATGTTTCACCATTATTAGCATCTTTAATAGTTCCACTTAAGGTGTAATTTTTAGCGTTAGCAAGTAACGCAAAAAAGAAGAAAGTTGAAGTGAGTAGCTTTTTCATGTTTTAATATTTTGACACAAAACTAGAACTTTATGTTTAGTGTCGAAATTAAAAAACGATGAAATGTGTTTTTTGTAGGGTGAAATGCTCTGATTCTATGATGAATTGTCTAATTAGTTGCCTTCAACCCATTTTAAAAACTCAGATGATTTAGCTTTGCTTACAATAATTTGTTCAGGTGAAGGGGTCGTTAGTTTAACCACAAGTCTTCTAGTAAAATAGTGCTCTATTGAAGTTATTGCTTTTCTATTAATAATAAACTGGCGGTTTGCTTTGAAGAAAATTGACGGGTCAAGCATTCCGTCAAGTGCTTCCAAAGTGTAGTTTGTTATGTGACGCTGATTGTTTAATAGATATATTGTAACAATGCCATTTTCTGAGTGGATGAAACTGATATCTACAGTTTTTACAGGGATTATTTTTTCTTGAAAATGAATAAGTATACTGCTTTTATAGTGTTTGTCATATTTGTTTATTAAAGATTCAATTTGTTTCTGATATTCTGAAATTTCTTCAGGTTTACTATGTTTAAGCTTGTCGTATTTTGCTAATCCTCTACTTAGTTTATCTTCATCAATTGGTTTTAAAAGGTAATCGATACCATTTGCATCAAAAGCTTGAATAGCATACTCATCATATGCAGTACAAAATACTATTGGAGCTTCAATCTTAATTTGTTTGAAAATGTCAAAGCTTAAACCATCTGCTAATTGAATGTCAGAAAAGATTAAGTCAGGAGATGGATTTTCGTTGAACCAAGTTAAAGCGGATTTTATAGAAGGAAGAATTGAAATAACTTCCATGTCATCTCTTAGTTCTTCTATTTGAGATTGTAAATCTTTCCCGGTTTTAATTTCATCTTCAATTATTAATACTTTATACATGGCTGTAATTTTTAATATTAAAAAAATTAGTTCTGATTCTCTTTTTTGCAACGATGAGAAAGACGCTTTAATGGACTCCTACAAATATTTAAGTTGTTGTCGGTCTTATTGTGTTTTTCTTGTATAAGAAGAGGAATTTTTATTTTAAATAAAGATTCTGATTTAATGATATCAATGTCTTGTGCATTGATAAGTTTGTATCTGTCTCTAATATTTTGTAATCCTATCCCTAGGCTGTCTTCTGCTGATTGTTTTAGTTGTAAATTGTTTTCTACAATTAGGAATTTATCTTCTTCATCATAAATCTTTATTGATAAAGGTTCTTCTATTGATACAATGTTATGTTTAATTGCATTTTCAATAAGTATCTGTAATGCCAAAGGAGGTAATAGTAGTTCGCAATTTTTCTCATTTACGCTTATTGAAACTTGTAATCCGTCTTCAAATCGTTCTTTTAGAATATATAAATAAGATAGAGTGAATTCAAGTTCATCTTTTACTGTAACAAGGTTGTTTGTATTTAGTTCATCACTTTTTAGCAGATATCTGTATACATTTGATAATTGCATAATGTAATTCTTATTCTCTTTCTCCTTTACCATTGTCTTTAATGTGCTAAGGGAATTAAATAGGAAGTGTGGGCTGATTTGTTGTTTCAGTAATTTGAGTTTTGCTTCAAGATTGTCTTGTTTTAATTGTTCAATTTCTAACTCATTTTTTTGTTTTTCAGTGACAAGTTTAATATTGCTCGCAATAAATAAAATCAATCCGGTGAAGGTGAATCCTCTAAAGATATATAAACCAATTATTTGTTGCGCTGTTAAATCAAATGCTGAACCTATTTTTTGGTCAATATAAGATATGTCATCAAAGAGCATTGTGCTTACCATTTGTGTAAACACACTAATGGTAGTGCCAATTATTATTGCACCGCAGAGCCTTACGAATTTGCGTTCTATTTGTTTTGAGTTAATGAATAATTGTGCATTGATCCATAAAATATATGTAAAAGCTGCAGTGTAAGCAATTTGAGCCGCTGTAATTCCTAGATCAACACTGTGTATTCTTATGAATCTAGGGATATTGGTCATGATTGCAATTATAAAGGCAACATGAGTCCCGGTATGTAGATTAAGTTTTTTGTACATAGAGCGTTTTGTTAATAAAACAATTCAAAAATAGACAAATCATGTTTTGCTATGATTAAGAATGTATATGAAGCGGACAAATTAAACCTTAAACTATACTGATTGTAATACTTCAATAAGGAAATTCCATGTTTTTTCTACTGTGCTGATGCTAACTTTTTCAAAAGGAGAATGAGGATTCTCTATTGTTGGTCCAAATGAGATCATATCCATATTTGGATATTTTTTGCCAATAACACCACATTCAAGTCCGGCATGAATCACCTTAATAATTGGTGTTTGATTAAAAAGTTTAGTGTATGAAGTTTTGCATTTCTCAAGAATCTCAGAATTCATGTTTGGCTCCCAACCGGGATAGTCTTTTCCTTTCTCTATTTTTGATGCAATGCCAGAGAAGTTTTTAGTGATACCTTTAGCTACTTCTTTTTTCTTTTCTTCTTTTGAGCTGCGTTGGCTTGTTTCTATAAAGATGGAATTTTCCACAATGTGGATTGCTGCAAGGTTAGTAGAAGTTTCCACTAGTCCGTCAATGTTTTTATCCATGCTGATAACTCCATTTTGGCAGTTGTTTAATGCATCAATGAGTTTATTGCCTAATTCAAATGGGATATGTAGAGGCTTTTCAGAGATGCTCCCAAGTTCAAGATTTACTTTAGGTTCAAATTCAAGCATTTCCGTTTCTATCTCATCAATGAAAATGTTTATTTCAACACGAACAGGTTCTTTATATTTAACAGGTACAGCGAGAATTGCTTCTGCTTCTCTAGGGATTGCATTTCGTAAGTTTCCGCCTGAGATACTACAGATGCGTACCTCACATCTTTCTTTAAGATTTTGTAGATAGCGAGCTAATATCTTGATTGCATTACCTCTGTTTTTATTAATATCTTCTCCGGAATGACCACCTTGTAAACCACTAACTTTTACATGAAAATAGAATAACTTTTCTTCAGTTTCAGGAGTGTAATCAATGTGTACTAAAGTATCCATTCCTCCGGCACAACCAATGCAGAATTCACCTTCTTCCTCAGAGTCAAGGTTAATTAGCGTGTTTGATTTAAGGAGGTTTGGGTCTAGGTTATTTGCACCATATAATCCGGTTTCTTCATCTACTGTGAAAAGGCATTCTAGTTTTGGTAATTCAATATCTGATGCTAAAAGAGCCATTTGCATTGCAACACCAATTCCATTGTCTGCACCTAATGTCGTGTCTGTAGCTTTAACCCAGTCGCCATCAATATATGTTTGGATTGCGTCCGTGTCAAAATTGTGGTTGCTGTTGCTGTCTTTTTCGCAAACCATATCCATGTGTGTTTGAAGCGCAATACTTGGTTTGTCAATGTATTTGGCACTTGCATCTTTGATTATTAAAAGATTCTTTGCATCATCTGTTTTGTATTTAAGATTGTGTTCAGAAGCAAATGCAATTAAGAAATTTCTAATTTTATCTTCTTTCTTTGATGCTCTTGGTATTTGGCAAATTTGATTAAAATATGTCCAGATTGAAATTGGTTCTAATTGATTTGTATTTTTCATGTTTGTAGTTTTTAAATATGTGAAAACAGTTTGAGAGAAATGACTGTAAAGGTAAATAAAAAGTAAAAGGTTTAGGCTGGAATGCTTATTGTTATATCTTTGCAGGTCTTGTTTAAGGGTGATTTACTATTGAAAACACAAAATAAAACTAAAAAACAGATGAAACAAAAGTTATCTTTAATTTTGAATGTAGTGCTGCTGGTTGCGGTAGTTCTTCTTTATGTATTGCATTTTTCTTCGTCATGTCGGGTTAAATCCGGTGCAGATAAAAAATCTACAGCTGTGAAAGCAGATTCGCTTAACATGCTTCCTATAGCATATATTAATACAGATACACTACTTCAAAATTACACATTTTCTAAAGAAGCTAATGAGCGTTTGTTAGCTAAAAGTCAGAAGTCAGAAGCTGAGCTTGCGAAGCGCATGAATCAATGGCAAAAAGAAGGAATGGAATTTCAAAAGAAACTTCAAGCAAATTTATTTTTAAGTCAAGAAAGAGCTGAACAAGAGAATGCTAGATTGATGAAGAAAAGACAAGAGCTTGAGCAACTTCAGGCTAAATTGACGAGAGAGTTAATGGCAGAGCAGCAAGAAGTAAATGAGCAGCTTAAAGATACGATTGATACTTTCTTAAAGGAATATAATAAGACAAAGAAATATCAATTGATATTGAGTAATACTCTGAATGACAATGTGTTGTATTCTGAAGAAGGATGTGATATCACTTCAGAAGTAGTGGAGTTGTTGAATGAAAGAATTGCTAAGAAATAATTGAGTTATGGATATAAAAAAAGCGGGTGTATAATTTATATACCCGCTTTCTTATTTCTTATTGTATTGAGTCAAGGCTAATTCCTAAATCCAATAAATATGCGTATTCATAATTATCATATGGTAGCATATAATCAGGATACTTATTGAATAAGGTTTTTATAATTTCAGTTTCAGTTTTCCCTTCGATTAATTTCATTTGTTTGTTGAAATAATATAAAATATCTCTGCTGATTAATATACATTTGTACTCATATGTTCCTTTATAATTGTCATCTAATCCATCACAAATATTTTTGTAATCTGTACCAGTTATAAGCGTTGTACCATTGATTTTTTCACTATAGTGTAATCTATAGTATGCGTCAAGAAATTGTGCGCAAAGTTCAAGTGAATCAACTAGAGACGCCGAGTCAGTGCTAGCATTGATTGCTATTTTACAAGTATTCAAATCAACATATAATTGTTCCCATTCGGATGTGGTTAATTGTCCACCTGAAGGATATGTTGTGCTTACCAATGTGATTGTGTCAATTTTTTCTTCTTCCGAATCTTTTACACAAGATGTTAAGCCCGAGAATAGTAATAATAAAAGTAGGGCAGAAAGTGTTTTGAGTAGAGTTTTTTTATTCATGTATGGAAATTTAGGGTTAAATAGAAAATTAAGATTTTTTACAAATGTATATGTTTAAATAATACGGATGTGAAAAAATTTTAATTTTAACAAAAATCCCCTTCTGAAAAATCAGAAGGGGATTTAATGTTATCTATTAGTTGTTTAGTTCTCTTTGGGCATTCTGTAGCTTACTATAAGGTCAAATGCTGCTGAAAGTACTAAGGGGATTACCCATGCTTTATGATTAATAAACATTAGGTACGCTGTTCCTATAAGAAGCATAGCTCCAAAAGCTTGTATTTTTTGTAATCGTCTTATTCTAATGTCGTCTGATTTTTTTGTGCCAATGATTTTGCAAACAATCATGCCTATAGCTCCCAGACAGAATGAATATGTTGCATAAGGGATATTGGCAATGTAGGCGATTGTAGATGCTACTACAATAACTCCGGAAATAAGGTGAAGGTAATCGAGTTTTTTACTCATTTTGATGATAATTATTTTTGATCCTCTTCGTAAGGACTAGTGTCGGTAGAATTGTCACAGTCTTCTTCAATCAGAAAAATATCTTCATTTTCTTTTCTCATTAGATATTTCTCACGCGCCAAGCGTTCAAGATTGTATTTGTTGTTATTTAAAAGTTCAAGTTCGTGTTTTGCTTTTTTAATAGAAGTTTCAAGTCTTGCTTTTTCATTCTCAAGCTCACTAACACTATTACTTAACTCAATTCTTTTCACTAAACTGTATTTTCCCAAAAGCATTATTGCTGTAAATATGCCAATAACAATAGTGTATTTGTTAATAAACGGCTTAATTACTTTGAATATGTTTTTTAGGTCTTTCATTCAGTTTTTATCTGTAAACAACTGTGCAAAAGTAAGCTAAAAACAGAATAAGAAAAAATCTAAAATGAATAAAATAGGAGGATGGTTTTTGATGTTTGAAAAACTGCCTAATGTTCCGTAAGTAGATTTTTTTCTTCTTGTTTTTTGTTATATTTGCGTTTCAAAATTTCACTATGGATAATTTTATTGTTTCAGCTAGAAAATACAGACCTTCCACATTTATGTCGGTGGTTGGGCAGCAATCTTTGGTAACCACATTGAAGAATGCTATTGCCAATAATCATTTGGCACATGCATATTTGTTTTGTGGACCAAGAGGAGTTGGTAAGACAACTTGTGCTCGTATTTTTGCTAAAACAATAAACTGTCAAAACCACACTGCTGACGGTGAAGCTTGTAATGCGTGTGAGTCATGTGTGTCTTTCAACGAACAGCGTTCATATAATATTCACGAGCTTGATGCCGCCTCGAATAACTCAGTTGAGGATATTCGTTCGTTAATTGAGCAAGTGCGTATACCACCTCAAATCGGGAAATATAGTGTGTATATTATTGATGAGGTTCATATGTTGTCTCAAGCTGCATTTAATGCATTTTTGAAAACGCTAGAAGAGCCACCAAAGCATGCTTTATTTGTGCTTGCAACTACTGAGAAGCATAAAATTATCCCAACTATTTTGTCTCGTTGTCAAATATATGATTTTAATAGAATCAGTGTTGCAGATACTGTTGCGCATTTGCAGTATGTAGCTTCTAAAGAAAATGTACAGGCAGAACCGGATGCACTTAATGTGATTGCACAAAAAAGTGATGGAGGTATGCGTGATGCATTGTCTATTTTTGACCAAGTGGTAAGCTTTTGTGGGACTAATATTACTTATAAAGATGTAATTGCCAATTTAAATGTATTAGATTATGACTATTACTTTAAGCTGGTAGATTTTTTCCTGGAAGGTGATGTTGCTAAGTCAATGCTGATTTTCAATGAGATTCTGAGTAAAGGATTTGACGGAAATCATTTTGTATCAGGATTAAGTGCTCATTTGCGAGATGTTTTGGTATGCAAAGATCCACAAACGGCAGATCTCTTAGAAGTTGGGGCGACGATAGGTGAGTCCTATAAGACGCAGGCTCAGAAATGCGAGCCAGAGTTTTTATATGTCGCGCTCAAGGTTGCAAACGACTGCGATTTAGATTATCGACAAAGTAAAAATAAACGCTTACTGGTAGAAATTATGCTTATCCGATTGTGTCAACTATCGGGCAAAAAAAAAAATGAGCTAATCGAACTGCTTAAGGATGACGAACCATTTGCAATTGAACGATTTTTTCAGTCAACTGCAAATGTTGTTCCGACTATAAATGTTCAACAACCTGAGGTAGTTAGACCACAAGTAGAGTCTAAGCCAACCACGCCAGTAACTCCAAAACCGGCAGCAAAACCATCGGTAGTTCCTTCAAAACCAAAAGCTGCACCTCGTACTATTTCAATTAATAATTTTTCGCTTAATGGTGAAGCAGAACAGGCACAGACTGTAAGAGCCGAAAAAAGAAATCAGCCATTTACTCCGAAAGACTTGCATCAAGCTTGGGTTGCTTTTGTAAAATCAATCCCTGAGGAGGTGCATTTGGTTAATACCATGCAGATAAATTATCCTGAGCAAGTAGAAGGGAATGTATATAAGGTAACCGTGAGTAATGCATTTCAAGAAAAAGCGATTAATGATTTCAAGGTTCAATTAATGCCATTCGTTTGTAATATTTTGCAAAATGACTTTTTTGAGCTCAATGTGTTGGTTGATGAAAACCGAGAATCACATAAGGTACTATTACCAAAAGATGTTTTTGAAAAACTTGTGGAAGATAATGAAGTGTTTAAAAAGATGGTAGGAGAGTTAGGACTCGAAATCATTTAATTATAAACAATATGAAACGATTAAGTATATTAATAATTACAGGAATATTAACTATGACTACAATTGCCAGAAATAATCCATTTTTAAGAGACTATAAAACTCCATTTGGAACAATCCCTTTTTATGAGATATCTAATGATGACTATCTTTCTGCTTTTAGAGAAGGAATGAAGTTGCATGATGAAGAAATTGATAAGATTGCGGGAAATACTCAAGCTCCAACTTTTGAAAATACCATTGTTGCTTTGGAAAGATCAGGGCAATTGTTAAGCAAGGTGCAATATTGTTTTTATAACTTGTTACATGCTGAAACAAATGACAGTTTAGATCAAATTGCTGAGGAAATTTCTCCTGAAGAAACGCAGCATGGAAATAAAATATTCTTAAACGAGAAGCTTTTTGCAAGAGTAAAAGCTGTATATGATCAAAAGGATCAATTGTCATCTATTCCTGAAGATAGTATGTTGCTTGAGAAAACTTATGATGCGTTTGTAAATAGTGGAGCAACTCTAAATGATAGTGATAAAAAGAAATATCAAGAATATACCGAGGCTCTTAATTTGGCAGAATTAAAGTTTGGGCAAAATGTATTGAAGGAAACCAACAAATATATGTTGGTGGTTGATGATGAGGCTAAACTTACCGGACTGCCAAGTGATGTATTGGAAGCTGCAGCTTCGTTAGCTAAAAAGAAAGAGAAAGCAGGTTGGGCATTTAATCTGACTTACCCTAGTTATGTGCCATTTATGAAATATGCTGATAATAGAGACTTGCGTAAGGAGCTTTATATGGCATATAACACAAAGGCAACTGATGGTGAAAATTCAAATAAAGAGGTAATTAAGCAAATTGTAGATCTTCGATTGAAGATTGCGCAATTGCTTGGTTATAAAGATTATACTTCATATGCTTTAAGACGACGCATGGCGGAAAATGAAGCTAATGTGAAGAAATTACTAGATCAACTCCTTGAAGCATACAAGCCTAAAGCTGAAGTGGAATATAAAGAAGTACAAGCTTATGCAAACTCAAAAGGTGCAGATTTTACTGTAATGCCTTGGGATTGGAGTTATTATTCAGAAAAACTAAAAGAAGAAAAATACAGTGTTAACGATAAACAGTTAAAGCCATACTTTGAACTAGAGAATGTGAAAAAAGGCGTTTTCGGTTTGGCTACAAAACTGTACGGGTTGACATTTAAGAAAAATACTGATATTCAAGTTTATCATCCTGAAGTTGAGGCTTTTGAAGTGTATGATGAGGATGATAAATTTGTGGCAATCCTTTATACTGATTTTCACCCTAGAGATGGAAAGAAAAATGGTGCTTGGATGACAGAATATAAGCCTCAGTGGAAAGAGAATGGAGAAGATAGTCGTCCGCATATTTCGCTTGTGATGAACTTCTCAAGAGCGACGGCATCTCAACCGGCATTGCTTACTTATGATGAGTTAACTACATTCTTACACGAGTTTGGGCATTCTCTTCACGGGATGTTAGCTGAAGGAAAATACACAAGTCTGTCTGGTACTAATGTGTATAGAGATTTTGTGGAGCTACCTTCGCAATTAATGGAAAATTGGGCTTCTGAAAAAGAGTTTCTTGATGGGTTTGCTGTTAACTATAAAACTGGAGAAAAAATTCCTGCTGAATTAATTGCAAAAATTAAAGCGTCAGAGAATTTTAATGTTGGATACCAATGTTTACGCCAATTGAGTTTTGGCTATTTAGATATGGCATGGCATACTCGCACTACAGAATTTGATGGTGATGTGATCCAATATGAACGCAATGCTTGGAAGTCAACACAAATCCTTCCTCTTGTAGATGGAACCTGTATGAGTGTTCAGTTTAACCATATCTTCGCTGGTGGTTACGCTGCCGGTTATTATAGCTATAAATGGGCTGAAGTATTGGATGCTGATGCATTTTCTGTCTTCAAAAAGAACGGAATCTTCGATAAAAAAACGGCAAAATCATTCAGAGATAATGTGCTTTCTAAGGGTGGGTCAGAGCACCCAATGGTTTTGTATAAGAGATTTAGAGGTCAAGAACCCACAATTGATGCTTTGCTTATTCGTAATGGTGTTAAGTAATTTTTGGCGTAAAGATTGTTGTTAGAGGAATCTGATTTTTTATAAAATAGCCTATAAATCATTATTTTGAAACTTAAATCATTGTAATTACCTTTGTCAACTTTGACAAAAATTGAATATAGATTTTATGATTGATTATATAAAGGGAGAAGTAGCCGAATTGTCACCAACACATGTGACTTTAGAGGCTTCCGGTCTTGGATATTTTATTAATATTTCCCTTCCTACATATTCGAGTTTGAGCGATAAGAAATCTGCAAAAATATTTGTTTATGAGGCAATAAGAGAAGATGCACATGTGCTTTACGGATTTTTAGATCAGGCAGAAAGAGAAGTTTTTCTGCATCTGATTTCAGTTTCGGGGGTTGGGTCTAATACTGCTCGTATGATAATGTCCTCATTAAGTGTTGCTGAAATTCAAGAAATAATCGTGTCAGGTAATGTAAATGCTTTGAAATCAGTGAAAGGCATTGGACAGAAAACGGCAGAAAGAGTTATTGTCGATCTGAAAGATAAAATTGGTAAAATGGAGCTTGAGTCTTCAGGAGTTTTATTTGCGAAAGATTCTGCTGTTAAAACAGAAGCTGTATCTGCATTGGTGATGTTGGGCTTTTCACAGCCTGCTTCACAAAAGGCTGTGGATAAGATTCTGAAAGAGAGTCCAAGCCTTCCTGTTGAAACAGTTATTAAGCAAGCTCTTAAAATGATTTAAAAAATAAATTTTGTGCAATTTGTTTGTTTCCTAATCGTTAAGTAAGCAACAGAGACGACCTTGAGTAAATTTCAAAAAATATTTATATTCTTCACATTTATTGTTGTATTTGGAACCGCCTATGCCATGGTTCAAGTACAACCCAGTACGCCTAACCCTCAATATTCAGCTCAAGATGACTCGGAAAGTGAGGATACTCCTCCTGATTTTCGAGTAAATGACCCCAAAACTGACACTTATGATGATTTAAATAAGAATTATTCCATGGACTTGGAAAATCCTTCTAATCTGACTCAAAGTGTTGAATATGATCCAGTAACAAATATTTATTATTTCACCACCAAAGTTGGTGATCAAGAAATAAGTACTCCTTTTACAATGACAGAAAAAGAGTATCTTGATTATTCGATGAAGCAGTCAATGAATAATTATTGGGTTGATAAGAATAAAGAGGCGGCCGAGCAGGAAAAAGAAAATAAAGTTTCTCTTACAGATATAAAAATAGGATTAGGGGCGGCCGATAGAATTTTTGGACCCGGTGGAGTTCAAGTGAAGATGCAAGGTTCCGCAGAGTTATTGTTTGGATTTAAGTTCAATAAGGTACAAAATCCTACATTGTCAGAGCGCTTAAGGAATCCGCCTCCTATTTTTGATTTTGATGAGAAAATTCAGTTGAATGTTAATGGTAAAGTTGGTGATAAACTGACTTTTAACATGAACTATAATACTGAAGCATCTCTTGATTACGATCAATCAAAAATTAAACTTGCCTACGAAGGTAAAGAGGATGATATTATTCAAAGTATTGAAGCAGGTAATGTTAGCCTTCCTTTAAATAGTTCGTTAATTCGTGGTAGTTCGGCTTTGTTTGGTATTAAAACAAAACTGAAGTTTGGTCGTTTGACAGTAGATGCTGTTGCCTCTCAACAAGAAACAGAAACCAAAACTGTTAGTCTGAAAAATGGATCTCAAACCACAAAATTTGAGGTAGAGGCCACTGATTATGATGAAAATCGTCACTTCTTTTTAGCCCATTATTTTAGAGATAACTTTGAGAAATCAATGAGTCGTCTTCCAAATATAAATTCTGGTGTTGTCATCAATCGTGTTGAAGTTTGGGTAACGAATAAAAAAGCAGATTATACTCAAGCCAGAAATATTGTTGCTTTCCTTGATTTAGGTGAAATAAATCCAAACCTGAATAATACCGTATGGAATCCATTAACATCCTTAAAGTACCCATTCAATAAGGCAAATGATTTGTATGGGAATGTTACTTTAGTTGATGGGATTAGAGATATTCAGAAGGTAAACTCTGTGATGACAAGTTATAACTCAAGTGTTGTAGGTGGGGAGGATTTTGAAAAAGTAGAAAGTGCTCGACGATTGGAAGAGAGTGAATATACTTTAAACAAAGATCTTGGTTTTATCTCATTGAGAAGTCAACTAAATAGTGATGAGGTATTAGCTGTTGCTTATGAATATACCGTTGGAGGAAAAGTATACCAAGTTGGGGAATTTTCAAGTGATGGTATTGAGTCTCCTGATTGTCTTATGTTGAAGCTTTTGAAAGGAACTGCAATGTCTCCGGATTTGTCAAACTGGGATTTGATGATGAAGAATGTTTATGCATTAGGAGGAGCGCAGGTTCAAGAAGATGATTTTAAGCTTGATGTTGTATTTAGAAATGATTCATCAGGAGTATATGTAAATTATTTGTCTGACGGAGCAATTAAAAATCAGGCTTTAATAAAAGTATTAAAACTTGATAGGTTAAATACAAGAGATCAATTGCGTCCGGATGGTAATTTTGATTTTATCGATGGTTATACGATTTTACCGCAGTCCGGTCGAGTTATTTTCCCCGTTCTAGAACCGTTTGGTTCTGATTTAAGGGAAGCTATTGGGAATGATGCGTTAGCAGATCAATATGTTTTTGAGGAACTTTATACAAAGACAAAAACTCAAGCAGAGGAGGAGACCGAGAAAAATAAGTTTAGACTTAAAGGAGAATATAAAGCTTCAGTAAATTCGGAGATACGACTAAATGCAATGAATGTACCTCAAGGGTCTGTTACTGTTACAGCCGGAGGGCTTACTTTGAATGAGAATGTTGATTATACTGTTGATTACTCAATGGGTGTTGTAACTATTATAAATCAGGCTATTCTTGAGTCAGGAAGTACAATTGATGTTTCTTTGGAAAGTCAGTCTTTATTTAGCATGCAGCGTAAAACACTTTCGGGAGTACATCTTGAATATCAGTTTAATAAAGACTTTAGTTTGGGTGGTACAATGATGCACCTTTCGGAAAAACCTTTAACAAACAAAGTAACTGTTGGTGATGAGCCAATGTCAAATACAATATGGGGACTTAATACTAGTTACAAGCAAGAAACTCAACTTGTAACAGACCTATTGGATAAATTGCCAATTGTTCAGGCAAAAGCTCCATCATCACTTCTTGTAAATGCAGAGTTTGCTCAACTTATACCTGGTCACCCAGATGTGGTTGGGGCTTCGGGTATAGCATATATTGATGATTTTGAGGCTTCTAAAACATCAATAAATATTCAATATCCGTATGCATGGTTTTTAGCCAGTACCCCAAAATGTGCGAAATTTACAGAAGCATCATTATCCAATAATATTGAATATGGTAAAAATAGGGCCTTGTTAGCTTGGTATACTATTGATAACCTTTTTACCACAAACTCTTCAACTACTCCAAGTCACATAAAGAAAGATAAGGATCAGCTGTCAAACCATTTTGTTCGTAAGGTAGAGGAGCAGGAGGTGTTTCCAAATAGAGAGCCAATACAAGGTCAAACAAATACATTATCAATACTAAACTTGTCGTATTATCCAAAGGAGAGAGGTCCGTATAATTTGGATGTAGATAATATCAACTCTGATGGATCTTTGAGTAATCCTGAAGATAGATGGGGTGGTATTATGCGCAAGATGGATGTTACTGATTTTGAAACGGCAAATATTGAATATGTTGAGTTTTGGATGATGGATCCATTTGTATATGATTCACAAGCCAAGGGGGGGGATCTGTATATTAACCTTGGGGATATATCTGAAGATATTCTTAAAGATGGAAATAAATCATTTGAGAATGGATTACCTGTGGATGGAGATACAACCAAGACTGATACAACGGAATGGGGTCGCGTGCCAACAATTCAATCAGTGGTTAATGCATTTGATAACTCTGAGAGTGCTAGACAATATCAAGATGTCGGGTTAGATGGATTAAGAACCGAGGATGAGTTGACATTCCATACCTACAGAAATTATTTGGATAAGTATTTAGCGAAGATTGATCCTATGTATCTTGATTCATTAAATTCAAATCTATTCTCTCCAATTAACGACCCTGCAGGTGATAACTATAGATATTTTAGAGGATCGGACGAGGATGAGGCTGAAATGAGTATTCTTGATCGTTATAAATATTATAACGGGATAGAAGGTAACTCGCCGGTGACAACTTCTACAAGTGCAAGTTACTCTACATCAGCAACAAATTTACCAAATATTGAAGATATTAATCAAGATAATAACTTGAATGAATATGAAAAATACTTTCAATATAAAGTCTCTATCCGTCCAAAGGACTTTGTGGTTGGCCAAAACTATATTACTGATAAAGTTGATGCAACAGTAAGTTTAGAGAATGGAAATGTGGAAACTGTTTCTTGGTATCAGTTCAAAGTGCCAATAAAAGAATATGATAGTATAGTTGGAAATCGTTCGGCATCAGATTATAGTTCAATTCGTTTTATGAGAATGTATATGACTGATTTTACAGAAACAACTCATTTGCGTTTTGGTACTTTGGAATTAGTAAGAGGAGATTGGCGAAAATATAAGCAAGCTTTATACGATATTACGAGACCTCCATCATCAGAAGGGGTTTTAGATTTATCTGTAGTTAATATTGAGGAAAATGCAGATAAAAAACCTGTTAATTATGTTTTACCTCCGGGTGTTGATAGAGAGCAAGATCCTAGTCAAAGTCAGATTAGACAAGAGAATGAGCAGGCTTTAGTTGTAAAAGTTACTGATTTGGCACCAGCAGATGCTCGAGGCGTTTACAAAAGTGTGTCGTATGATATGCGCCAGTTTAAGAAATTCCAAATGTTTGTGCATGCAGAGAAGTTTATTGATGATGTTACAGCATTGAACAATTCTGAATTAACCGTTTTTGTGAGAATTGGTTCTGACCTTACTGAAAACTATTATGAGTATGAAATACCATTGCAATTAACTGCACCGGGGATTTATAGCCAATCTACCAGTGATGGGCGAGAAGCTGTTTGGCCAGAAGAAAATATGTTTAATTTTATTCTAAGTAACCTTTCTGAGATAAAATCTGAACGAAATAAGAAATTGCGTAAAGGAGATAATGGTGTTTCCTTGTCTACTCGTTTCCAAAGTCTTGATCCAAGTAATGATGCAAACAAAATATATGTTATTGGTAATCCAACTTTAGCTGATGTACAATCAATGATGATTGGTGTTAGAAACCAGTCTTCTAATATTAAATCAGGAGAGATATGGGTTAATGAGATGCGCCTAACTGGGTTTAATGAGGATGGTGGTTATGCTGCTGTTGTTAATACAACATTAAATCTGTCAGATATTGGTAGCGTCAATGTGGGTGGTCGAATTGAAACTGTTGGATTTGGTGGAATTGAGGATAATGTTTTAGAACGCCGAATGGATGATTATACTCAGTTTAATGTTTCTACTAACTTAGAGTTAGGTCGCTTTGTTCCTGAAAAAACAAAGTTGAGAATGCCAATGTTCTATTCGTACTCAAAAGATGTGTCTAAACCTAAATATGATGCATATAATACTGATATCTTGTTAGAAACATCTTTGGAGGAGGCAGGGACTCAGGAAGAGAAAGACTCTATTCTAGACTACTCTACAACTGTTTATACCACTAAAAGTTTTAACTTAACCAATGTTAAACTTGATCTTAAGAGTAAAACACCGATGTTTTATGACCCAACTAACTTCTCAGTAAGTTATGCTTATAGTGAATCAAACTTGCATGACCCGGATGTTGAACGAGAATTGACACAAGACTATAAGGGTTCAATAAATTACCAATACAATTTGTCTTCAAAACCATGGGAGCCATTCAAGAAGGTTGCCGTTCTTAAAAGTCCAAATTATAGGATTATTGGAGATTTTAATGTTTACTATTTACCTGCAAGTATTGGGTATAGTACATCGTTATCTAGGCATTATGAAGAAAAGCAGTTGAGAAACTATAATAACATGGAAATTCTCTATTCTGATCCTGAAAATGCGCTACTTACAAATAGTAAAGACTTCTTATGGAACAGAAGATTTGATTTGAAATATGACTTTAGTAAAGCGTTGAAGTTTACCTATAGCTCCGTGACTAATGCTCAAATTGAAGAGACGAAATATTCTCCGGTGAATAAAGAATTATTCCCTGATGAGTATGAGAACTGGAAAGATACAGTTTTAAGAAGTATTGGAGATGGAGGAACTCCATATGCATTCCAACAAGTGGTTACAGGTAGTTATACTATTCCAATTAATAAAATTCCTGCATTTAATTGGATTACATCTAATGCCTTATATACTGGAAATTATACTTGGGATAGAGGTGCTTTGACAGAAGAAGATGAGGCTGAAGGTCGTACCACATCTAGCTTGGGGAATTCAATAACAAGTTTAGGGACATGGCAGTTTAATGGTAGATTTAATCTGGAGCAATTGTATAATAAGTCTACTTATTTAAGTGAGGTAAATCGGAAATATTCTTCAAAAAATAATTCAAGGAAAAAGAAAGAGTCAAATGCTCCTGAGAAGTATGATCAAAAGTTGAATCTTGTAAAAGGAAGAAAGCAACGCGTTATTCACAGGCTAGATGCTCCGAAAGTAAATGTAGTTGCAACTGATGAAAAAAATAACCCGGTAGATATTAAATACAATATCATCAATAATAATGCTCTTGAATTAATTCCAGAGGATAATTATAAAGGATTGCAAGTTGTCATAACTGCTGCTGATGATGAGGGTGATTCAATGTGGAAGAAAATGTTAGAAGTTTCTTCCAGAGGTTTAATGATGTTCAGAAATGTTTCTTTTAATTATAATCAGAGTGATGGAATGTCAGTGGGTGGATTTATGCCTCAAAACGGGTTGTTAGGACAAGATGATTGGAATGGGACTTCTGCTCCCGGATATTTATTTGCTTTAGGATATCAAGATCCCGGATTTATTCAGAATGCAATAAATAACAGTTGGCTTTCAATGGATAGTACCATTAGTGCTATTAGTAAGACTTATACCTCTGACCTAAAAATAAAGATGCTAGTTGAGCCATTAAATGGTTTGAAGATTGATTTAGGTGTGTCAAGAAATTATGCTACTCAGTCTGAGGTTCAGTATATGTATGATGGTATGCCTACGACTCAAACCGGTAGCTTCAGTATGAGTACAATTGCTGTTGGAACTTTGTTTAGTGGTGTTGGGACTTCAAAAAATAATTATCGTTCAACTCCGTACGAAACATTTAAGGCAAATAGAGCTAAAGTACTAGCACAACTTAATGCCAAGTATTCTAGTGTAATATACCCATCAGGAGGATTTATGTCCGAATCAGATGCTTCGGTTTTAGTTGGTACTGTCTTTAATGAATCAAACGGAGCATTCTCTCAAAATTCATCTGAAGTGTTGATCCCTTCATTCTTGTCAGCGTATACCGGAGTGTCTTTAGATGCCGATAATTTTGAGTTGATACCAACTATTTGGCGAATGTTGCCTAACTGGAGGATAACCTACGATGGGCTTTCTCGTTTGCCGTATGTAAGTGATTATTTTAAGAGTGTTAACTTGACACATGTTTATAATTGTAAATATAATATTGGAGGTTACT
Source organism: Paludibacteraceae bacterium (assembly GCA_963662245.2). Classification (GTDB taxonomy): domain Bacteria; phylum Bacteroidota; class Bacteroidia; order Bacteroidales; family Paludibacteraceae; genus JAFGVL01. The sequence continues at coordinate 110,603 of CAXXVQ010000005.1, forward strand.
CAACCTATGCAGATTGGGTTGGAGTAGATGGAGATTTTGGTTTTGTTTCTGATGTTTCTACGGGGCTGCCAGTTCCATCATCTCAGTTTGAAGTTCCAGCAGTTTCTATTGTAGAGAGTTTCTCCCCATTATTGCGTATTGATATGACTATGAATAATAACATTACGATTAGTTCTGGTTATAATATTGGAAGAACTCTTAATCTAAATATTGCCAGTACGCAGTTAGTAGAGTCTTCAAATAATGAGTACACATTTGGTTTTGGATATCGAATTTCTGATTTTGATGTAATATTGAAATTAAATAATGATAAAGAGTCAAAAGTTAAGAATGATTTGAATTTGCGCCTTGATATGTCAATTAGTGATACAAAAGCATTAATTAGGAAATTAGATGATGATGATGCTACTCAAGCAACATCAGGAGATCATACATTTGGTATACAGACATCGGCTGAATATGTCTTTAGCTCTAAGTTGAATTTTCGGTTATATTATGATAGACAGGTTAGTACGCCACTTATATCTTCGTCTTACCCAACCTCAAATTCTAATTTTGGGATGAGTGTTAAACTGCTTTTAACTAGATAAAATATTTATTTTAGTATAAATGTTTTTAATACTATTTTAACATTTTAATTCTCCTAATAATTTCGTATTTTTGTAATCATATTCCTAAATAAGAATGCCAAATATCTATCATGAAGAAAAGTTACTTCCTATTATTATTTCTATTTATACAATATTCTCTTTTAGCTCAAATTGTTGATCCCGTAAAATGGTCTTTTGAGCAATATTCTACAAGTAATGATGAAGTAGAGTTATTTTTCAAGGTTAAAATTGACCATCCTTGGCATGTATATGCTATGAATATGCCGGAAGATGGTCCGGTTTCCACTGAATTTATTTTTGATAGGATTGAAGGAGCTGAATTGATAGGATCAATAAAGCCTTCATCTAGTACAAAGTCAATCAGTAAATTTGATGAGACCTTTGGGATGGATCTTGTTTGGTATGAGGATGATGCTGTTTTTGTTCAAAAGGTCAGAGTAACTGATAAAAAGAAGTTTTTCTTGTCCGGTAAGTTAAGATACATGTGTTGTGATGATAAAAGTTGCTTGCCACCTAAGAAAGAGATGTTTTCTTTTGGACTAGAGCATCATGTCGATACTGTTGCAGCTGTTCAACCGGTTGAATTTGAGATAGGAGAGATGAATGTTGATTCTGTGGCCGGGGAAATAGTTGCTGATTATTGGGTGCCAGTGATAGAGCAGCTAAAAGCTTTTGGGGAAGAGGATTTTAGTGCAGAGTCAATGTCTTTGTGGATTATTTTTATCACAGGTTTTGTAGGTGGTTTGTTGGCTTTGTTTACTCCTTGTGTGTGGCCAATAATACCTATGACTGTTAGTTTCTTTTTAAAGAGAAATACTGATAAGAAGAAAGGACGAAAAGATGCATTTTTTTATGGATTTTCTATTATTGGAATCTATTTGTTTTTAGGAGTAATAATAACTCTTGTATTTGGTGCAAGTGCTTTAAATACCTTATCAACAAATGCGATATTTAACTTAGTGTTTTTTTTAATGCTAGTTGTTTTTGCAATTTCTTTCTTTGGATATTTTGAAATTACGCTGCCATCATCTTGGTCAACAGCTTTAAATAATAAGGCGGAACATACAAGTGGAGTTTTGAGTATCTTATTGATGGCATCCACATTGGTAATTGTTTCCTTCTCTTGTACTGGTCCAATTATAGGTACTCTGTTGGTTGAGGTGTCAACATCCGGTTCTTTATTAGCTCCGGCTATTGGGATGTTAGGCTTTGCTTTGGCATTATCAATTCCATTTAGTTTGTTTGCATTATTCCCATCCTGGTTGAACTCTATGCCTCGTTCAGGAAGTTGGATGAACAGTATTAAAGTGACTCTAGCTTTTGTTGAATTAGCATTAGCATTAAAATTCCTCTCAGTAGCTGACTTAACTTCTGGTTGGGGTATTTTATCAAGAAATTTATTTATAGCGCTTTGGGTTGTTTTTGCTGCCGGTTTAGGTTTGTATATGTTAGGGGTAATTCGTTTCCCACATGATTCAAAGAATGCTTACATTGGATGGGTAAGACGAGCTTTAGCTGTAACTAGTTTTCTCTTTGTTGCGTACTTATCATGTGGTTTCTGGGGAGCTCCATTAAAAGAAATTAGTGCATTTTTACCTCCAAAAGGTTCTTTGCAGGAATTTCATGACTTTGATGAAGGTATGAAATATGCCGCGGAAAATCATTTGCCGATATTTGTTGATTTTACAGGTTATGGATGTGTGAACTGTAGAAAGATGGAGGCAGCAGTATTTACTGATCCTGATGTTGAAAGGTTGATGTCGCAGTTTGTACTTGTTGCATTATATGTTGATGACAGGGACTTGTTAGAGAGCCCTGAAACAGTAATGGAGAATGGGGCGAAAATTGTTATGGAAACTAAGGGTGAGAAATGGAGCTACTTGCAAAGAATGAAATTTGGTGCAAACGCTCAACCTTATTATGTTTTGCTTGATAATGCGGGTATGCCAATTGCAAAAGCATATGCCTATGATGAAAATGTCGAACGATTCAAAGAGCATCTTAAACTAGCTTTAGAAGTTTATCGAAATAAAAAATAGACAAAACCTACATTTTAAATATGAGAATATGACGCAAAACTGTCTTTATGGCAGTTTTGCGTTCTGTTTTTTCTGCCATTTGACTAATGGCAATAAAATTGTATCAATAGCAAACTGCAATATTTGTTTTAAAGTAAAATGTATTAAATATGACGAAGCATAAAAAAGACGAAAATCAAGAGCAAGAAGAGCTAAAGCAAGAGGTTCAATCTGAACAAGATGAAACTGCAAAAGTTGAAGAAAAAATAGTTGAACCTAAAGAAGAATCATTAGAAGAGAAATATAACAAATTAAATGATGCTCATTTGCGTTTAATGGCTGAGTTTGATAACTACAGAAAGCGTACAATGAGAGAAAAAGCTGATTTGTTGAAATCTGCAGGTGAAAGTGTTCTTGTAAGTGTATTGCCTTTAGTTGATGATTTTGAAAGAGGCTTGCAAGTTACTGCTGATTCTACAGATATTTCTGCCGTGCGTGAAGGAATGGAGCTTATTTATGATAAGTTTACTGCATTCTTAAAACAACATGGTATTTCTGTAATTGAAACAGCTGAAAAGAATTTTGATACTGAATTTCATGAAGCAATTACAACTATTCCTGCTCCAACAGAAGAGCTGAAAGGAAAAGTGATTGATTGTACTAAAAAAGGATATATGCTTAACGATAAGGTTATTCGTTTTGCACAAGTTGTTGTAGGTGAGTAAAACTTTACTGCTTCGGGTGAAGTAGTATTAATGATATAGTTAGATGTCAAAAAGAGATTATTATGAGGTGCTTGGCGTAAGCAAAGGTGCCTCTGCTGATGAAATAAAGAAAGCATATCGTAAAAAAGCGATTCAATTTCACCCAGACAAAAATCCTGATAATAAGGAGGCTGAGGAGAATTTTAAAGAAGCAGCTGAAGCTTACGAAGTGTTAAGCGATGCTCAGAAGCGTCAACGATATGATCAATTTGGTCATGCCGGAATGGGTGGCGGAGGTGGTTCTCAATGGAGTGGAAATATGGATGATATTTTCTCTCATTTCGGGGATATCTTTGGTGGTCATTTTGGTGGCTTTGGTGGTTTTGGCGGAAGTAGCCGTGGAGGGCAACGGGTAAATAGAGGATCTGATCTTCGAGTTAAGGTTAGATTAACTTTGAAAGATATTTCAACAGGAGTTGAGAAAAAGATAAAAGTTAAGAAATATGTTTCTTGTTCACATTGTAATGGTACTGGAGCAGAAAATCCTTCGGATGTTGAAACATGTTCTACTTGCCACGGTACTGGTCGTGTAACTCGTGTTCAACAAACTATTCTTGGGGCAATGCAGACTCAAAGTGTTTGTCCTACTTGTGGTGGTGATGGAAAGACTATTACAAAAAAATGTTCTCATTGTAATGGCGAAGGAATTGTTCGTGAAGAAGAGGTGATTTCAATTAATATTCCTGCCGGTGTAATGGAAGGAATGCAATTATCTGTAAGTGGAAAAGGTAATGCAGCTCGTCGAGGTGGTGTGAATGGTGATTTGTTAGTAGTTATAGAAGAAGAACCACATGAAGAGCTAATTCGTGATGAGAATGATTTAATTTATAGCCTTCTATTAGATGTTCCTACGGCAATTCTTGGTGGTTCAATTGAGGTGCCAACAATTGAAGGAAAAGTGAAGGTGAAAATTGAGCCTGGAACTCAACCTGGAAAAGTGCTTCGTTTGAGAGGTAAAGGTTTGCCTAGTGTGAATCGATATGGAACAGGAGATTTATTGGTGAATATTGGAATTTATATTCCTCAGACTCTAGGTAAAGATGAGAAGAAACTTGTTGAGAAATTGCAAGAATCGGAGAATGTTAAGCCTAATGCTTCAGCTACGAAAGACTTCTTTAGAAAGTTTAAAAATATGTTTTAGGAATAAAGCTCATTGAAAAACAATGAGCTTTATTTTTTGTAAAAACAATGTTATATTAAAAATTAATCTCATCTTTGTTATAATTGAAATTAAGTATATGGTTGAAATAGGAAGGTTTAATGATTTGACCCTTCTGCGATTTGCTGATAAAGGAGCAATCTTGGATGGAGAAGAGGATGGGGAGATACTGCTGCCCAAGCAGTATATTAGAGATTGGATGAAGATAGGTGAAAAGGTGCATGTTTTTGTGTATCCGGACACTAAAGATCAGCTAGTTGGAACTAGAGAAAAACCTTATGCTAAGGTTGGCGACTTTGTTTTTTTACAAGTCGAGTTAGTCAATGATGCTGGTGCATACATGGATTGGGGTGTTGCTCGTAGACTATTTGTTCCTATCAGAGAGCAAAAGGCAAGGATGGTTGAAGATGGAACTTATTTAGTTCAAGTTAAATATAACCCTACGACAAAACGCTTGTATGGTTCAGCTAAATACGATAAGTATATTGATAAAACCAAACCTCCATATAATGTAGGAGATGAAGTTGAAATTATGATTGCATCTAAGACTGATTTAGGGTTTAAGGCAATAATCAACAATCAATATATTGGAATGCTTTATGCAAATGAGCTTATGGATACGATGGAAATTGGCCAAGTTTGTGCATCATATATTAAGCGAGTTCGAGATGATTTTAAAATAGATCTAAGTCTAAATAAAATCGGTTATGCAAAAGTTGAAGATTTTTCTGATGAGTTATATATAAGATTGGAAGAAAGGGGAGGGTATATTGCTTTGAATGACCGTAGTTCTGCTGAATCAATTTTTGATATGTTTGGAGTAAGTAAGAAAACATTTAAGAAAGCAATCGGAGATTTGTATAGAAAGCGAAAACTTGAAATACTTGAAGATGGTATTAGATTAGTGTAAGCAATAAAGACTAAATAAAAAGCCGTTAAGCTAATTTGCTTAACGGCTTTTGTCTTTTATAGCTTCGTGCTAATGTATTGTTCCAGTTTGATTAAATCTTTTGTGAAGTTTCGGATACCTTCAGCTAATTTTTCTGTAGCCATAGCATCTTCATTCATCATCCATCTGAATGTTTTTTCATTCATTTCTATTTTTTCAATTGTAGATTCTTTTGCTTTTTCCAAACTTAACTTTTGGACTAAGGTAGCTTGAGTCGCTTCAAGTTCTTTAAGTAATGATGGTGATATAGTAAGTAAATCACAACCTGCAAGTTCAGTAATTTCACCAATGTTTCTAAAACTAGCGCCCATAACTACAGTATTATAACCAAACTTTTTATAGTAGTTATAGATGCTCGTTACAGACAGAACGCCTGGGTCTTCATTTGCAGGAATAGAGTCCACTCCTTGGGCTTTTTTATACCAGTCTAGTATTCTACCTACAAAAGGAGAAATTAGAGTCACATCTGATTCTGCACAGGCTATTGCTTGAGCTAATGAGAATAATAAAGTCAGATTACAATGTATTCCTTCTTTTTCAAGAACCTCGGCTGCTTTAACTCCTTCCCAAGTTGTGGCAATTTTAATTAAAACGCGTTCTTTTGAGATGCCGGCTGATTCATATAGTTTGATTAACTCTCTCGCTTTTTCAATTGTACCTTCCGTGTTGAATGAAAGTCTTGCATCAACCTCTGTAGATACCCTACCCGGAACAATTTTCAATATCTCTAAACCAAAGTTGACGGCAAGTTTATCCAAAGTAATACTTAATTGCTTTGTTTTATCAGAAGTTTGAACTTTAGCATAATTAATAGCATCATCAACTAATGGGCTGTATTGCTCAATCTGTGACGCGGCATAAATTAACGATGGGTTTGTAGTAGCATCAACCGGTTTGTAGGTTTTCATCGATTCGAAATCCCCAGTATCTGCTACAACTTTTGTGTAGTTTTTTAATTGTTCAAGTAAAGTATTCATATAGATTCAGTTTATTGTATAATTAAAGTAAATATGTATTTGATTACTTGTAAAGATAATAAAAAAGAGTGAAGTAGGATTTACTTCACTCTTAAAATATTGTTAAGCTTAATTAGCTAATTACTCTTCGTTAGTTTTAGTTTCTACATCATCAGAAATATTGATGAAGTTACCCCATTGTTTTGCATTAACATAAGCTTCTTGAGCACCAACTGGAACATGTAATACACAAGTGCTAGGGTCAAGAGCTTCAAATACTCCTTTACCAAGTTTAGAAATTGGTTTAGAGTTCATAACAGTGATTGAAGTTAAACTTTTACAGTTGTAGTATGCTGCATCTTCAATGAATGTTACAGTTTCAGGAATTGTAGTTTCAGTTAAACCGTAGCATGACCAAAAAGCTTTTTCTCCAATACCATCAAGATTTTTTGGGAAAATGATTTGAGTTAAAGTTTGTTTTCCTGTAAGGTTGTTTTCATTATAGAATGCAAACTGAGGAATTGTGTTTTCTGCATACTTTGCATTTTTTGCATTAGCAACAGTTCCTTTTTTTCCTTTATATTCTACGATTCTAACTCTTGATAAATCAAGAAATGTAAGAACAGGTAATGCATCACGAATTGTTTTAAAATCTTCAGCATTGATAGATCCAGTAAGGATAAGGTGTGTTGTTTCTTTTTTCTCAGGAAGAGTAAGGGCTTTGTATAATCCACCAGGTGTAATACTTAAGGTTTTTGTTACTTCTTGTGCACTTAACACGCTCGTCATAATGCCGAAAATGGCAAAAATTAATAGTCCTTTTTTCATAGTCATAATTTCTGTATCAACTTAGTTGTTGATATAATGTTTAGATTGTTTTTATTATTTAGTTTCTGTTTTTTGTTTCAAGGATTGCAAATATATTCATTTCGGGGGTAAAAGTAAATTATTGTTTATATTTTTAATGTTAAAAGTAAATTTTCTGCTGAGCAGTTTTTAACAACTGACATGTATATAATGTTTATTAATCATAAATTATGCCAGTGCATAATTTATCAACCATAATAGGGCTTATTTATTGTGTTAGCTTAGCATAACTTTTTAACAAAAATATAAAAGAATTTATTGTCAAATGATATTTGAGAGAGTTTGAATTAGGATTCTAAATCTTAAACTGGATTACTGAAATCGTAGGAGAAACTCATAAAACAAAAAACTCAAGCAATTTTGCTTGAGTTTTTTGTTTTATGAGTTTCTATAAATTCCTTGCACTATACCATCCACAAGACCAAATGTTGGAACATATATGTCGTTTATTCCTGTTTTTGAGGCTATATGTAAAAATATTTCAGAAGCTGGTACAATCACATCAGCTCTATCCGGATTAAGTTCAAATTTTTTCATTCTTTCTTCTACACTAAGCTGCTTAAGTTGGTCATAAACCTCTTCTAGCTTGTTAATGTTTAGAATATCTTCTTTATTAAGCTTTGCTAGTCTATGTAGTTTATTTATATTGCCTCCGGAACCAATAATTTCAACAGGTCTGTATTTCTTTTTTACTTGATCTAGAAATTTGTTCATTTTTTCAAGCTCTGCTTCAGTAACTTTTTTGCGGAGCATTCTGATTGTACCAATATTGAATGATTGAGATGAACCTAAATCTCCGTTTGCAATGACTGTAATTTCGGTGCTACCACCTCCAACATCAACATACAGGTAATTTTTTGCCCGACTTAGTTTATCTGCAATGTGGCTTTCAAAAATCATTTTTGCTTCGAGAGACCCATCAATGATTTTCAGATCTATTTTAGCTTTAGCTTTAATTTTTTCAACAATAGCTTCACCGTTTTTAGCTTCACGCATTGCTGCAGTCGCATACGCTTTGTAGCTTTCAACCTCATTTACATCCATTAAGTTACGGTAAGCTTTCATTAGTTTTATAAGCTTGCGAGCTTTCTTGTCGCTTATTTGTCCTTCTTCCGAAAAGCTGTCTTCACCTAGTCGAAGAGGTATTCTTACTAAAAGAATTTTTTTAAAAGATACCCCATCGTTATCCTCATTAATGCCCGAGATTAAAAGTCTAACGGCATTGGAACCAACATCTATAGCAGCAATTTTTCGTAATGACATAGTTTATCCTTTAGTATTTATAGCTCGTTTGCTTTTTTATATGTTTTGTATAATTCAAATTGCGAACGGAAAGGTTCTTCGTTGTTGCATTTAAACTTGTTTTTACCGGTTCCGTCAACGATTCTTGCTTTTACATTGTCTTTTAAAGCATAATCAACAATTCTTTTTAGTTCTTCTTGAACTGATTTATCATAAATTGGCACAGCAACCTCAATTCTATGATCTAAGTTTCTAGGCATCCAATCTGCTGAAGATATATAATATTTTTCATCTCCTTTGTTACAGAAAATAAATATTCTAGAGTGTTCAAGGTAGCGGTCTACAATGCTTATAACTTCTAGACCATCTTTCGTTTCTTTTGGATGTGTTAAAGCGCACATACCTCTTACAATTAATTTTACCTCTACGCCAAGTTCTGCTGCTTCATATAGTTTATGAATGATTTTAGGGTCTGTTATGTGATTGATTTTGCAGTGAATATATGCCGGTAATCCTTTTTTAGCATTATTGATTTCAGTTTGAATTAAAGTGTTAAGCTTTTTACGCATCTCTTGTGGGCTAACTAAGAGATGGTTTAAGTTTAAGTTCTGGAAAGGCATTCTGATAAATTCAAAAACCTGTTCAACTTCATTTGTAATCTTCCTATCAGTAGTCATCAAAGTAAAGTCAGTATATACGCTAGCATTACCTTCATGGAAATTCCCTGTACTGATACAAGCAAGCGTTTTGCCTTTCTTCATCTTGATTAAGGTCAGTTTGCTGTGAATTTTTAGGCCTTCAACACCGAACAGAACTTTTACACCAGCTTCTTTCAGCCTGTTTGCCCATTCAATATTGTGTTCCTCATCAAAGCGAGCTCTTAATTCAATAACTGCTGTTACAGCTTTTCCGTTTCTAGCAGCATTAATCAAAGTATTGGTAACTTTTGAGTATTCCGCAATACGGTATAGAGTGATTTTAATGCTTTTTACATTGGGGTCAATAGCTGCTTCTTGTAATAATTGCAGATATTGTGAGAACGAGAAATATGGATAATGCAAGAATCTATCTTGTGTCTGGCATGACATAATTACAGAAGAAGCTTCCTCAATGCGAGCTTTCTGCATAGAAAGAAATGGCTCAAACACAAGTTCTTTTCTTCCTACTGTAGGGAATTTTACAAAGTCTTTAAAATTGTGATATTTTCCTCCTGCAATAATTGTATCTGTTTTTTTGTAGTTCAGCTTTTTAAGTAGAAACCTATTTAGGTCAGTTGCCATTTTGCTGTCATAAACAAAGCGAACAGGACTTCCTGATTTTCTGGTTTTTAGTCCTTTAATTACTTTTTCAAGTAAGCTGTCCCCAAAATCGTATTCATATTCCATTTCTGCATCTCTAGTGATTTTGAATGTATATGCTTCAAAGCCATCATAGTCCAAACTTTTGAAGATTTTAGGTAAGCAGAAACGGATAACATCATCTAAAAGTATGATTCGCGTATCTTCACCTTTTGTTGGAAGTACAATAAATCTGGACATGAATTTAGTCGGAATCTCAATTAAAGCATATTCTTTTTTATTGAGATTTTCTGTATTGAATAATTTTATCGCTAAATAAATTCTAGCATCTCTTAGTTCCGGGAAAATTTCTGTTTTTGAAATCATTAGTGGATAAAGGTTGTCTGCTAATTCTTTTTTGTAGAATTGTTTGACAAACTCTTTGTCTTTTTCATTTAATTCTTTTTCATTTACAAGATAGATGTGTTCTGTCTTAAGTTCCTCAACAATTTTTTTATAGGTTGCTTCAAATTCTAATTGAAATTCTGAAGTCATTGTTGACACTTTTTTTAATATGTGAGCTGGTTTTTCGTATGCAGGGAAAAGTTTGTCATCCATTTCACTTAATCGTTTTAGAGTAGCTACTCTCACGCGGAAAAACTCATCAAGATTGTTAGAATATATCCCAAGAAAGCGTAAGCGTTCTAGTAAAGGAACAGTTGGGTCTTGGGCTTCTTGTAAAACTCTATGATTGAAGTATAGCCAACTTATTTCTTTGTTAATTAGGTGTTTATGAGATTTAATTATTTTCATGTCTATTGTCTTGTATTATTTTTTGCAAAATGAATAAATAGATATTGCGGCAGTATTACAAATTCACTACGAATATCTTTCAAAAGCTTATTTTATGAAGATTTAAACTGCTTTTAAACTGTTGTTCTCGAATACTTTCATAACAGATCTGTTCATTTCTTTTTGTCCTGTCATGTGGCAGTATCTTTCAAGGACTAGGAGTGAAATTAGATTTTCTCTCTTTTTATCTTTGAATTGTTCTACATACTCATTAGCATTTTTACTGATTTTTTCAGCTTCTTCAGGATGCCTTATGTAGTATTGAAGTTTCTCTTCCAGGTCGGAGTAATCGTCTTTGATTTCGATGTAGTGGTAGTTTGGGATAAGCGTTCCTTCCATAAACCAAGTTTCATATTTTGGGCGAGGCATTACGGCTACCGAATTGGATGACATTACCCATTTAAGGTTTGAAGCAACATCATGACCTTCAATGCATAATATGAACTTGTAGTCAAGATGTTCATCAATAGAAAGGTAGTTTACAAGATACTTTGGATTACCTCCTTTTTCATTAATTTGTCCAACATTACAAAGGGGATGGTTGAAGTAGATATCCAAAAAACGAAGTCTTTGTTCTTGGTTCACATTCATTCTGCCAACAAGTATGTTCTTTTTCTTCGAGAATTTTTTCGTGTCCGCAGTAAATGTAAAATGACGCACTTTATTAAGTTTCATAATTACAGCATTGTTGTTTTCGCCTGAGATTGGACGGCTTTTTACAACGGATGGAACTGGAGGAATAGCTGTAATATCTCCAAATGTGAAGTCAATTCGGTAATTGTCAGGAAAGAATCTTGTGTATTCAAATGTATCAAAGAAATAAGTCTTGTGTTTTTTGATTAGTTTGAAGTCTTTAAGTGGGTGTACGCTTGTCGGAAGAGCGCATTTGTCATGTAATTTGTTGTAGTAGTTTACTCTGTATTTAATGTACTCCAAATCAAATTTACTTAAGTGATGAAGTCGCTTGTTTAGCTGCTCTTGGAAAAATGATCTAGGCACAAACTGTCTGGCAAAATTTAATGAATAGTATAGGAACTTACTGTTCTTATGCTTCCTCGATATTTTCGTTAATACTGGTTTCATAGGTTGGTAATTAGTTTTTTACGAAAATATGAAATGGATATGGCTACGATTTTTCAACCGTGTTAAGCTAGGGTTAAGATTCTCGGGTAGATATTTGAATTTGTCGTTGTTTCTCCCAAATGGCTGAAATAATGCAGAAAAGCTTATGTTACAGATGAGGTGTGATAAGAAAAAACATTAATTTTGTGGGACTTAAGAAGAATAACGGTTTTAAATATATAGCTATGGCAAAAGAGGATATAATTTTAATGAGTATTTCGGGTGATGATAAGCCGGGAGTGACATCATCACTTACAGCAATTTTGGGGAAATATAACGCAACCATTTTAGATATTGGTCAGGCTAATATTCATCAGTCCTTGTCTTTGGGTATTTTGTTTAAGATTGATTCTTCGGATCAACATGGGCATATTTTGAAAGATTTACTTTTTAAAGCTTACGAGTTGGAAGTGCAGGCTAAGTTTATCCCTATTGAGCCGGAGAAATATCAAGCTTGGGTTGACAGACAAGGTCGCGATTGTTTTATCCTTACTCTGTTAGGAAATAAAATTACGGCTCAGCAATTGTCGAAGGTGACACAAGTGGTTTCGGATCAAGGTTTGAATATTGATACCATTAAGCGTTTAACTGGTCGCATTCCATTAGGTGAAGAAAATATTGAGTTAAAAAATCGTTCATGTGTAGAGTTGTCTGTGCGTGGTACGCCCCGAGATAAAAACCTTATTCACGAGCAGTTTGTAACCCTTAGTCGTGAAATTGGAATTGATATTTCCTTCCAAGCAGATAATATTTATCGTAGAAATCGTCGCTTAATTTGTTTTGATATGGATTCTACCTTAATTAAAACAGAGGTGATAGATGAATTAGCTGATAGAGCCGGAGTAGGAGAGCAAGTCCGCGAAATTACTGAAGCAGCCATGCGTGGCGAGCTTGATTTTTCAGAAAGTTTTAAAAAGCGTGTAGCTCTTTTGAAAGGTTTGGATGAAAGCGTGATGCAAGAAATTGCTGAAAACTTGCCTATCATGGATGGTGCAGATCGCTTGATGTCTACTTTGAAGAAATGCGGATATAAGATTGCAATTCTTTCCGGAGGGTTTACCTATTTTGGTGAATACCTGAAAAAGCGTTTTGATATTGACTATGTATATGCTAACGAATTGGAGATTGAAAACGGCAAACTAACCGGAAAACATAAAGGCGATATTGTAGACGGAAAACGCAAAGCCGAGTTACTTCAGTTATTAGCGCAGGTTGAGAGAATTGAACTAGAGCAAGTGATTGCTGTGGGTGATGGAGCTAATGATTTACCTATGTTGAATATTGCTGGATTAGGAATTGCCTTTCATGCAAAACCCAAGGTAAAAGAGAATGCCCGTCAGTCTATTTCTACACTCGGGCTTGATGGAGTGCTATACTTCCTTGGTTTCCGCGACATACATATCAGTGAGTAGCTGTAATGAACTTGTATTAATTCTGAAATTTAAAATATTTTCTTTTGAAACTCCTGCTGCAAAGTGGGAGTTTTTTTGTTGCCTTTTTGTAAATGTATTGCTTTTTTATTTATGGTTTCACTGATATGTTATTGTCTCTGAATTGAAATTTCCTGACAGTTTTTTTGTGGTTGAAAATTTAGTTGAAGAATCACTAATTAACAATCAAATAAATTAACCATGAAAAAATCTCATTTACTGGTAACATCGTTACTAGCGTTTACAGACAACTTTTTTATTTGCACAAAAAGAAGTGCGAATTCAAATATCTTCTGCTGAAGGAGATATGGAGGAAGTTCTTCAAGTGATACCAGGTGCATCACAAGCTGATCCTGTAGGTAGTCTTGATCCGGGAAGTTCTGATATTGAACTTGGTGACGAAAATGGTGGAACTTCTAATCCTCAGTTATCTGGTTTTTGTTTTACACAGGTTCCTGTAGGAAACAGCAGAACAATTGTAAGAGCTCACATTGAGTTTGAACTTGATGAGTTGAAAAGTACTGATGCTGCCAGCTTCCACATTTGGGCAGAAGATACTGATAGTGCTGCTTTATTTGGGACTGCATCTTATGACTTATCTTCTCGTGCAAAATCTACTGACTCAATCGCTTGGGATATTCCTGCCGGTGACTTTGTTACTATTGATGGCAGCTACTCAACTACGGATATTACAAATTTTGTTCAAAGTTTAGTAAATCGTACCAATTGGAAATCGGGTAACTCAATGGCATTTTACATCAAAGGTGATGGTGTGAGATGTGTAGAATCATATGAAGGCGAACCTTCTGCTGCAGCAACGCTTGTTATTTCTTATATGATGACAGCTGCTGATTCGACTCAAGCTGTATTGGATTCTATTCAAGCAGTAAATGATTCAATTATGGCCGTAAAAGTAGATTCTACTATTAATGTTATTTCAGGTACTTTAGTTGAGGATAATTATACTGTTCCATCATGGACATTATTCAAAAGAAAAGAAGTAATTGCTCGTGCTGAAAGTGATTCGGCATCTTTAGCTGATTACACTAATTATATTGATTCTTTAGTTTCAAAAGAAATGCCGTACACTGTAGCTATGGCTATTAACGGTGACCCGACTTCACGCATGGGATTTGCTTGGTTTACTAATTTAGGTATTGATAAAGGTGAAGTCCAAATTGTAGAAGGAAATGTAACTGATAGTACAGCATTTGAAGCTGCTACAAAAGTTTCTTTTGCTGCCGATACTTTAAATGTATTGAACTTAAACTACTGTAACTCTAGAAATAATCTTTCTAACTTAGCTGGCATAGCTAATAATACTAAAAAAAGCTACTCATCTCACAAAGCTTTAGCAACAGGTTTAATTGCAAATACTACTTATTCATACCGTGTAGGTAAAGCAGGTTCATGGAGTGAAGTAGGTACATTTACTACAGCTAAATCTTCTAAAGATGATTTCTCATTCTTCTATATTGCAGATACTCAAGCAATGAATGACGAATATTTCTCAGTTTCACAAAAAACTGTAAAAACAGCTTACGAGACTGTGCCTGATGCGCAATTCTGTATGATGACAGGTGACTTAGTAGAATCTTCAGGTTCTAGCAATTCAGAATGGGAATGGGAGCAATGGTTCCAACTAATGCAACCGGTATGGAAAAATGTTCCTGTAGCTCCGGTATGTGGTAACCACGATAAATCTACTAACAAAAACTTAACTTACCACTTCAATACCGATACTGTAAGCTTTGACCAACAAATGTCAACTACTCCGGGTACTGTTTACTCATTTGTTTATGGTGATGCATTATTTATTTCTATGAGTACTGAAGATTGGAGTAAGGTTGGTTACCTTGATTCGTTGAAAGCTTATGTGAAAGCTGAAGTTGAAGCTCACCCTGAAGTAAAATGGAAAATTGCATTCTATCACAAAACTATGTATACAGGTAGCCAATCTCACCAAAGTGACTCTGATGGAAAAACAGTGCGTGAAGCATTTATTCCATTGTTTGACGAAGTAGGTATTGATATGGCTTTTCAAGGGCATGACCACATTTATGAAGTAATTGGTGTAACTAAAGATTTTGCTTTGGTTGATGGTGCTGTAGCTGCTGTGGATTCTGTTTCTGAAGGTGGTGTTAGAGAAAATATGACCGGAAAACAAGGTGGGGTGTACAATGTACAAAACGGAACATTATTCTTTTTAAATAACTCAGCAGGTAAAAAGAAATATGAACCAAGAACAGAGCAGCAAATGATTGATGCTGAAAGCACAACAGGTATCACTAATTACTGGGGATTATTTACCGGTAAATTTGGTCAAACTGGTGAACCTACATTTAGTGATGTAACAGTTACATCTGACACTATCTTCGTTACTACTTATACTGTAGATGACAATGGTGTAGCTACAGAGTATGACTCATTTAAAGTAGTGAAGTCAGCAGACCCAGCTCAATCTGTTAATAATTCAGAATTAGTAAATATCCATGTATATCCTAATCCATCTAATACTGTAGTTAATGTTGATGGTATTGAGGTTGATAAAATGGCTCTTTACAATTTGGAAGGTCAAATGGTAACTATGACTAACAAGAATCAAATTAATGTATCTGCTTTAGATAGCGGAATCTATATGTTGAAAGTTTTATCTGGTGATAAAATGTTTGTAGAGCAAGTTATTGTGAAATAATCTTGATAAAGGTTGGTTTAAGAGGAAGCCGTTGGAGTAATCCAACGGCTTTTTTATGGCTTGTGCTACAGACGCCATTAATCGCGTCTGTACTGTGGAATTTTATAGGATTATGATTTTGTGGAAAATGTGTACAGACGGTGCGCACACCGTCTCTATCTGTTGTAATCGCATCAATTTTTGATTTTTTGCAAAATCATGCAGTTGCTAACTGCTTTCGTTTTAGGTACAAGTTAACGCTTCGCTCAAACTTGCAACATGAGGGGCTTTTTTATCATAGTATACAACCGTTGATTAAATGTTATTCAGGTCCCCGCTCGCACGGATATCTATCCGTGCGTTGTTTAAAGAACAAGATGAATTGCTTTTCAAGTAAAGCACAAATATATATTTGCGCTAGCGAGGAGACATTGCCAACGAGGGTCTGCCGAAACACATTTTGGACAACGCGCTACGGTAGGCTGTGGCGCATGTGCAATACCGTTTGTTAGGGTTAGTTTTTTATTATTAAATAATTTATTATTTCTGAATATCTGTATTTTAGTTCAATAACTGGTGATAAGTTCTTCATCACATTTGGTAAATAACAATCGACAATTATTTCTAAAAAGTCTGTATTTAAAGAGAAATTATTCGGGTTAAAAGAATTAAAACAGTTTTGATAATATTCGAGTGCTATTTTATATGTAGCTGAGTCAATTTCAGCTTCATTTTCTTTTATTCCTTCTTTTAATTCATAAAAACATTTTTGAAACTGCTCATTTTTGTCATTATTTATTTTTTCTGAAAGCAGATTTTTAAGATTTACGATTGAATCAAGTGTTAATGGATTTCCTGTAATTGTAGAATAATTATAATATTCAGTCCAATATGAGCAGTATGCTCCACATCCTTCAGCACTTATGTTTAAAGAAATAATCCCATTTTTATTATATGTAACTTCAAAATTAAGATCTGTAATCCCATCATGTCCCCATTTTATTAAAGAAGAATCAATCGATTCTGTTTCGTATTTGTTATCTGTGTATTTATTTCTAAGATCAATGTTTATTAAAGAGTCAACCTTTATATTTCCTGTTTTAATTAAAGGATATGACATATAATGTTGTTCTCCAAAAAGATTTGCATCAGGAAGTACAAGTGTGTCAATTATTGCACTTTGTCCAAATGAAAAAAGTGAGATAAATATTATTATGTATGTTAAATAGGTTTTCATTTTAAAATTAACCCGCTCGCACGGATATCTATCCGTGCGTTGTTTAAAGAACAAGATGAATTGCTTTTCAAGCAAAGCACAAATATATATTTGCGCTAGCGAGTAGTTGGGAAACTACGCTCAATTTTTTTATAGGATTGTGATTTTGTGAAATGTGTACAGACGGTGTGCGCACCGTCTCTATCTGGACTAATCTATCTTTTATGTTCTTTCCAAAACCAGCAATAGCTAAGGCTGACTCCGTTCCCATCGAAGCCATAATTTGGTTGCCATAAATTATTATTTGAATGGTGTTTAAAGTTTGCATCTACCATAATTTTATCATTGTTTGGTAAAATGTATTCAGCTCCTACGGCATAGTTTAAGTTAAATGTGATATTGGAACAGCCTTCCGGAAATTTATCAACTGCACAAAAAATACCTCCTCCATATTCAAAGTAAGGGTGCAGTTTCTTCTTTCTTAAGATAGTCCACTTTGTGTAAAGTTTAATTCCTCCACCAACAGTGAAATAATCTTCGCCACTCATTTCCTGTATCGTGCCTTCTAGCCTTAATGAGAACCACGGAGAATATTCTCGCTCGGCACCAAAGCTTTCCATATAAATGCTGTATGGCGTTTTTGATGATTCTTGAGCTGTTGGTCCCCAACCTCCGCCACTGTATCCGTAAAAATAGCCCGCATGAGCTTGGTAGTAATCAATTTTTACATCGTCTGTAAGAAATTTTGATATTAAATATGAGCCTAATGCAGCACTCGACATAATTATTGCTCCTCGTTGGCGATCCAACTGCATAAATGAGCTTTCCATTCCAAGTGGATTATATTGGCTGAATACATTATTGGAGAAAAGCATTCCAATTAATGCACTAATACAAAATTTAATTTTTCTCATCTTTAAGAAATTTAATATTCTTTATGCAGTTCAAAGGTAGAGATTCTAAAATATAATGAATGGTGTTTTAACTATAAATATAACCCCCGCTAGCACGGATATCTATCCGTGCGTTGTTTAAAGAACAAGATGAATTGCTTTTCAAGCAAAGCACAAATATATATTTGCGCTAGCGAGGGGTTGTTTCCAGCTGTTATTGTTTTTTATTTTTCAAGCGTAATTATTTTCCAATTATAATCTCTTATTAAGAATGGAGGGAATTTATCCGGCAAACTTAATTTATTCATATCTCCATTAATATTGAAATGGATATATTGGATGTATGCTTCATTCTCATTATGTCCGAGAGCAAAATACTCGTATGTCTCACCTTTGTTATTATAGGTAAAATAGTTAGATATTTCTGGATTTATTGTCGGTCTCCAAAAACAACATGATTTTGCTATACTCATTATCTTCCCTTTTCTATCATATAAGATAAGATTTTCAGATTCTTGTTTCTTTTCTTTCTTAGACTTTAATTTAAGTGTTCTTTTATAATTAGGGAGTTTAGAGCTATTCTTTGACTCAATAGTATTAGATGTTTTTACATATGCTAAAACCTCATTCTTGTTATTAAAAATTAATGGCATAGTATGAAAGTCGCAATTGTCTAAATTTGTAAATTGTTTGTGCCATAGCATCTTGAAGTTATTATCTATGAGGAAAAGATTACCATCATTACGACCCTCTTCTAATGGAAAAGATGTATTGACAGAGAAAGTGACAAAGCCATTATTATTTATTATTAGGCTAGCTCCATTTTGAAAATACCCATCAATAGCGTAATGATTAAGTTTGTTTATTTTAAATGTGGAGTCTAATTTTAGTAATACCACATCATGAGAATTAATATCTATTTTTTCATTTTCTCCAGTATAAGGGTTTTCTCTTTCGATTGACAAGTCTAAGTATGACTTAATCTTATATTCCTGAAATTCTGCCTTTTTTTGTACTAACTCACCTAGTAGATATAATGAGTTGTTTGAAAGATTAACTTTCCAAAATATAGTCCCTGGAATATGTAGTATTCTTATTAAGTCAAGATTATCTGAAAGTTCTGCAAAAAAGCCTCCAGAGTATTTATAGATATTTGGATATGAGTTTGATGTTAATGAGTCAGAGGTAATATATCTGCCACAGACATAAAAGTGATTATTGTTTCTATATATATCAAGTGCATCATATTGTTCTGTAAGAATTGGTTTTGTTAATTCTAAAATGCCGTCATTATTATAGATATATACTGTAGGAACCTTTGGTGTTTCAGATGTACGATTCCAAAATTTACTTGCTAGAATATATAACTTCTCATTTTGGTAAATTGATTTAACTTCTCGAGATTCATTAAAGGGTACCTCGATATTTTTTGTTTTAAATGACTGTGGATTTTCTGTTTCTTGAGCTACAAGACTTAAATATATTGGCAATAATAGGAGTATTATGTATGTTTTTATTTGCATAATAGTTTATTATCTAGTTGGTGTTATTTTTTTTATAATGGCTGGTAACTAGTTTATATAGCAAGTAAAACTTGCTTATATATCCACATATAGTATGTATAAGCAAGTTTTATTTTGTTTTTATTTCTCTCCAAAAGTAACTATTTCTTCCCCAAAAAGAACCTCATAATCTTAAAACTCCAACATCACACCAATAGTAGGAATTACGGTAGAGCTTTCGTTATCTAGGATAACGGGAATGCCGTTAGAGCCATCTTGTTTGATAGGTAGTCCATCTGTAGTTTCAAAGCCTGTGTTATCCGCATTGCGTTTGAAAGTGTAAGTCGGCATGCTTTGGTTAGCAAAGGCAAGGATATTTTGGATATCGATATATGCTTCTAGTGTAAGGGACTTGTAATTGTATTTTTTATTTACACGGAAATCTAGTTGGTTGAAGTTCTGCATCCTCAAAGTGTTTAGTTTCGAGTAATCCAATGTTCCTGACCCAAGTAACATGTATGTTGCGCGCGATACATCCTCATCATAAGGCGTGTAAGGGTTTCCTCCTGCAAAGCGGTATTTTAAGCCTAGCTCATATCCATGCTTGAAGATATAACCCAAGGTAGCCGAAATTAAGTGGCGGTTATCCCATGAGCTTGGAATAAGCTCGTCATCAAGCCCTGCATATTGGCTTACTACATAGGTGTAGCTCACCACATAAAACAGGTTTTTAGTCATTTTTTGTTGCGCTGATAATTCCACACCATAGGTTTCGCCGGTACCCACACTTACAATATCCTCACTGCCTATCGCACCAAACTCATTGCCCAGGTTGGCTAGCGAAATGCCATTTTCTACTGATACGGGATAATTGTCATATTGCTTGTAAAATCCTTCTAGCACAAAGCGTAAAGAAGCGTTGGGTAGATATTCCGTACCCAGCACATAGTGGGTAGATTGGATATACTCAAGGTTTTTATTTGTAAGGTTTCCATCATTATCTGTGTAGCCAAGTGAGGTGTAAGTCGGCAGTTTGTAGTAGCTACCCACAGAGCCAGTTAGTGCCCACTTGTTTGTCAGGCTGTATTTCAATGATAGCCTTGGTGAAAGCGTATTTAAGGGATCATTGCCACTATTGGTAAAGCTGTTCATATCCGTTCTGGCACCAGCCGAAACCAGTAAGCTTCTGTTGAAAAAGCTCTTTGCTACCTGAGCAAAAGCGCCGTATTTGAAAAACTCAATGTCGCTATTGGTAGTGATGGTTTGTGCAGGCGTAATGATATTGCCGCTGCCGTCAGTTATTTCATTAGTTATTTGGCTAAAGAAATCAATGTTGTACTTCACATATTGTGCACCCAAGCCGGCACTGATTTTCCATCCGTCAATGTATTTATTGTAGTCTACCTTCAGTTTGTTCTCAATTTCCGCCGACGAAAGTTTTAAGGTTTGCTCGTCAGGATTTTTTAAGCCTTCCTTGTATTTATCCACATAATTTTGGAACATATTTCGGCTCGCAATTACATTGATAAATCCTTTTTCAATTTGGTGCTTAAATACAAAGCCTGTGGTGTAACTCCATTGGTTATAGTATGGAAGGGAGCGTGTGGTATACACATTCTCCGGTGTTGAGTTTGCCGTGTTTGAAAACGAGAAATTATCTATATTTCCCACACCAATAGCTGTCAAAGAGTTCTTCTTATCAAACTTATGTGTGACTTTATATTGGTAATCAAAATAATTGGGGCGTATAGGTAGATCCAACCAAGTGAAAAGTAAATCAGTATATGATTGTCTGGCAGAAACCAAGAAGGTTGTGTTCTTTCCAATAGGACCTTCAAGGACTCCGGCAGTTTCAATTAGTCCGGCTCGCACACTTCCTGAAATTCGTTCAGGGTTACCGTCGCGTTGATTAATCACAAAGGTTGAGGCTAGGGCGTTATCATACTTTGCATCAAAAGCTGAAGTGGTCAGTTTTAAATCCTCAATAAAGGATACATTCAATATCCCTTGTGCACCGCCCGAGCTTCCTTGCGTTTGGAAGTGATTAATGATAGGAATTTCCACTCCGTCCAGATAATACACATTCTCATTAGGTGCACCCCCACGGATAAGCAGGTCATTACGACCTCCTCCTCCGGCACTATTGCTTCCCACCCCTGGCAAGGTTTGCACTACTTTGGACACATCAAAGTTTCCTCCAGGATTACTGCGGATTTCTTGCGTGGTAAGTTGTTGTACCGATAGTGGCGTAAACATGTCCGTTGCCGTTACTTGCTTTTCCTTGTCGATGCTTATCACCACATCCTTTAGCGCGATATTATCTTCTTGCAGTTGGAAATTGATAATTTGTGCATTTCCCGAAATTACTTGGATATTGTATTTCGTTTCCGTGTTGAAACCTACCGATGAAACTTTGATGTTATAGGATCCTAATGGTAGTTCAAGTTTGAAATTCCCGTTTAAGTCAGTTATGGTTCCTTCAGTGCTATTCTCTGGAGCGATTACCGCACCGATAATTGCTTCCTGTGTGTTTTTGTCTTTTACGCTGCCTCGAATTATACCCGAATTTTGGGCAATGCCAGTAAGGCTTGTTAGGCAAACAATGATAAATATTATATAGAGTTTCATAATTGATTAATTTAGGTACTTTAATGCAAATATATGTAATTAAAATATATTTTCAATTATGACTAAGCTGGAAATTATTTCTTGATATTAGATTTTGCTAAGTTTTTTAGTCCCGGGTGAGCTTTTAGATATTCAATTGTTGTTTGATAACCAATTCGGTATATTTCTTTGTAGTATTTGAAGCTAAATTCATCATACTCATTAATGGCTGGAGATTCAATGAGAAAATTACAAAGTTTACGACCATCTTTTGAGTTATGATGTTCGATACTTCTGATAGAATACATCAGTATATCGCTTCTCTTTTTTGTGCTAAAAACTTCTTTATAAGGAAGCACATCCACGCCAATGATGTAGTCGCATTTACCCACTAAAGCTTGTGCCGGGAGGTTATTATATAATCCACCATCTACATAAAGACTGTCTTTAAGTTTTATGGGTTCAAAGATATAAGGAATAGATGAAGATGCGATTACATATTTGATTAATGAATCGCCATGATTTATGATTCTCCAGCTGGCGTTTGTTAAGTTTGATACACAAACATTAAGAGGCGTTTTTAAGCTGTCAAAGTTATTGTGGGGGATTTGTTCTTCAAGTATCTCTTTTAGAGCGTAATGTTGTCCAAGACCTTCGTTTGAGAATGTGAAACTGAGAAGCTTTTTCGGGTTGTAAATTTCTTTTTCGCTGATAATGTCAAGCATCTTTAATGGTTCTATTCCTTGAGCGTAAAGAGCCCCAACTATAGCACCCATGCTTGATCCGGCAATGATATCCGGGTGAATTCCGTTTTCGTCTAAAGCTTGTAGTACTCCGATATGTGCATATCCAAGAGCAGCACCTCCTCCTAAACAGATACCAATTTTTGGTTTAGCTTCTGTGATATGAATGAATAAGCTAAATGTGAGAATAATAAGGATGTACTTTTTCATGTGTCAATGGTTTGCATGCAAAAGTAGAAAAAAATCTAACTTTAGAATATTTGTTAGGTCTTTGATTTAGAATTCTTGATTGGTGTTTTTAAGGTATTTTATTACAGTTAGCAGTGATATTAGCTGTTCTTGTCTTTTATTTTTGAACTGATTTACATATTTATTGGCGTTGCTGATGATATCTTCAGCAGCCTCAGTATGATCTATGTAATAGTTGATTTTTTCTTCTAAATCGGAATAATCATCTTTGATTTCTATGTAATGATAATTAGGAATTAAGCAACCTTCCATAAACCAAGTTTCATATTTCGGCTTAGGCATTACAGCTATTGAGTTGGATGACATAACCCATTTTACAGCTGTCGATACATCATTTCCTTCGAGGCATAGTATAAATTTATAGTTAAGCTGTTCCGATATTGTCAAATATTCTTTTTCAAATTTTCGTTGTTTGTTTTTTCTGTGTATTTGTCCCACATTACACAACGGATGTTTATTATACATTCTGAGAAATTTCACTCTTTGGGGTTGTTCTCCATCAAATCGTCCCACAAGCATATTCTTTTTTTCGTGGAAAGGCTTTTTATCATTTATAAAATTGAAATGTCTAACCTTGTTTAGTTTTAAAAGTACCGAATTTGAAATATCTCCGTTAATTGGTCTACTTTTAACGAAAGACGGGGCGTCAGGAATTGCAGTGATGTCACCAAAGAAGTAGGACATCTTTAATCTTTTTGGGAAGTATTTTGTGTGTTCATAAGTGTCAAAGAAATAAGTCTTGAATTTTCTTTTAAGCTTAAAATCTATTAGCTGGATGCAATCATCATTTAGCTCTGTAGTTTTATTTAGCTTGTTGTAATAATTGACACGATTCAGAATGTAACCAGTGTCATATTCTAGAACTTTTAATAATAGCTTCGGTAAATGAATTTCGAAAATCTTTGCCGGAATAAGTAGACTAGCGAAGTTTGCTGTGTAGTAGATAAATTTGTTATTCTTGTGTTTGGGAGAAAGGTGTTTAAGCTTTGAGAAAAATAAATCTTTGGATAAAAGAAGCTTATTCGTACCAGTCTTTTTTGTGCTCTGAAACCGCTCCTCGGTCACAGTAATTGTAAGTGAGTTTGAGAAAATCATTGATGTCAAGTTTATGTTGGTAGTAAAACTGACATCTAAATTATGAATCGAGTTTAGGCTAAAGAAATCAAATAGGTAAATGGGTGGATTTTATAGATAAACAAGTGTATTCTACTCAGAATTTAATACGGGTGACTTCCACATCTTCTTTGTTGGTAGCATAACCCACATACAAATAATCTCCCCAAACCACGCTTTTAGGATAACTGTAACCCACTCGTTTGTATTTACCTTCATATCGCAATGGTTGTAAATCTTTACCACCACTTCTTAGTAAGTAGGCTTTGTTAAAATGGAATCCGTCAGCACTTAGTGTTATCACAAGCGGAAAGCGCTGTTTGCTGCCCGATGGGTTATTTACCATAAATGCAGTGCCATCAGGTAAGTTGCCGGCACTTTGTTTGGCGCGAGAATCAGGTGTGTCAATAAGGGTAGGAGTGGACCATGTTTTTCCTTGGTTATGGCTAACGGATGCAAGCTTTTTAAAACTGCCGTTTTGATCTCTGAATACCATCACTACAGCACTGTCTTTTCTGTAAAACCAGCTCGGCTCTATTTCTCGGCTGATTTCTTCTTTTTTGGTTGGCAAAAGTTCAATTTTCCCCTTATGCCAGCCTCTTACTCCTGATTTATCATCAGTATAAAATGGCGATATAATTAATCCCGGTTGCATGTGAAATGCTGTGATAATTCTGCCTGAAGGAAGAGCATGCACATCTTGTTCAATAATCCCGTTAATAGGCTTACCGTTGATATCTGTAACTCGTTTTCGATTATTATCCCAGTGGATGCCGTCGGTTGAACTCATGTATTCTGTGTAGCCACCTTTGGGTTTCAGGCTGTCAGGCCACACACATATGTAAGCAATCAGTGTATCGCCATTGCTCCACCAACCACCGCTTGTAGTTATGCCTTTGTCCCATCTGTTTGTTAACGGCATTGGGCGTGACCATGTTTTTCCGTCTGCACTTTGGCTGAAATAAACTCGGGTGTCAGCGCCATCTTCATCTATTGCGGAGCTTTGCCATTGGGCATAGAGCATTCCTTTAAAGGGAAAAAGTACAACGCCGTGGTTATAATGGTTTTGAGAGCTATCAGGAGAGAAAATTGTGAAGGTTTCAGCGTTTTGGGCAAAGTCAAGACCTAACGATTCAGGTTGACTCATATCAAATAATGAATCAACCTGAAATGGAATTTCTTGCCCGAATATGGTAATGTTGAAAAAGAATAATAGAAATATAAGTTTAGTTATTCGATGTTTCATAGTTGTGATTTTATCCTAACAAGTCGCCCATTTTTTTGCTGATAAAATCAGTCGCAAATTTTGGACACATTCTGTATAAACAGTTCATAAATTTAGAATCGCTACCTACAAAAATATACATTTTGTTTTTTTCAATACCACAAATGATTGCTTCTGCTGCATCTTTTGCCGAAAGACTTTTGTAGCTTTTTTCTGATTTAGGGGCTTTTACACCTGAGTTTTTGGTGATATTAGTGTCAACAGCTCCGGGAAATACTACACTTACTTTTACTCGTGTGGGTTTAAGTTCAGCGTATAGGGCTTCTGTGAAAAGTTTTACCGCAGCTTTTGATGCACCATAAACTGCTTGCCCCGGTACAGGTAAGAATCCTCCCATACTGGAGGTATTGACGATATAAGCTGATTTTCGTTCTAGTAAGAATGGAAGGAATGCTTTGGTCATATATAACAAACCATAAAAGTTGACCTTCATTACGCGATCAATATGATCGTAGTCCAAATCATTAATGCGTACAAACGGTTGAATGATTCCGGCATTGTTGATTAATATATCAACGCCTCCATGTTCAGCAATAACTGCTTGTGGTAATTTTTCTACGGCATCCATATCTGTAATATCTACAGTGTACACACTAAGAGAATTTTGTCGCAGTCCGGCTAAAAATTTTGTTTGGTCTAAAGCTTCCCTGTTAAGGTCAATGGCTGCAACCTTAGCTCCTCTTGCAAGCAGAGCCAATACGAGTTCGCGTCCCATACCGCTTCCTCCACCTGTTACTACAACTATTTTTCCACTTAAAAACATAATATCAGGATTTTGGTTAGTCTATTAAAGTTACGAGAAAAATAGCAGAAAATGAAGTAATGGGTTGATTATTTAATGGGTTGATTTTTAGTGTTTTTATGCATTGGATGTAGCTTTTCTATTTGTTTCTGAATAGGGCAGTTTTCATCATGTGCACCAGCTAAATATCCAATACTCATTAGGAATTCACCCACGATTTCACCTCCTGTAAATCTGAATGTTTTTTTAAATAGTTTGACCCATTCTTCTTTTGTTTTCGGGTGATGGTGTTCCAGCCATTTTTCGAATGACCCAAATTCTTTTTGAAGAGATAGAATGGTTTTCGCATTTTCGATAGCAGCATTTATTTTTAGTCGGTTGCGAATAATTCCTACATCATTAAGCAATCGTTCTTTGTCTTTTTCTGTGTATGAAGCAATTTTTTCAATGTTGAAGTTATCATATGCTTTTCTAAATGCGGTTTCTTTTTTGAGAATAGTTTCCCAACTAAGTCCGGCTTGATTGATTTCCATAATTAATCGGCCGAATAACTCATTGTCATCATGTATGGGGAATCCATAGTGCTTGTCGTGATAATTCTTGTGGAGTTGTTTTTTATCACCTTCGGGTAATTCTTCAATGAATGTGCAGTATGACATATTGTGTTGTTTTTTGCAATAAATTATTGAGTAAAGATACCCGTTTTGTATTTAATATTTTGTCACCAAATCGTATTGTGACTGTTGGTCGTTTGTAATTGTGCTATCATACTTTTATCGAAAAAATTACAATATCTCCGTTATGTCTCACAAATCTATTTCCGTTTTAGCTTGTGTGTTATTTTTTTCTTTTGCGACTCAAGCATTTTCTCAATATGAAAAAGAAAAACCGGAACTATCTGCAAAAGAGCAACAAACTTGTTTTAAGAATACCAATAAAGCAATTTTAGCTATTAATTCCGGTTCCGGTAAAACTACCTGTATAAGTTCTGAAATAAATGACCCTACTGATCCTTTAGCAACAGTTGGAATTTATTTTACTGCAACAAATCAACCTGATTCTTTTATTATAAAAAGTTCAAACGCAACTGTTATTCACGATGCTAATGTCATAATGCAGCACATTGGTGGTGATGATTATGTTTTGAAGGCAAATCCGGTAAGTACTGGTTATGCTGATATTTCTATTCAAGCTTATAATGGGAAGGAGTCAGATAAATACACCTTAAAATGTACTGTGTCAAAGTCAGAATTGATAAAGGAAAAAACAATATTTCCACTTCAAATGTCTGACGCTTCTGCGGTGGTAGCAGTAGACAGTAATTATATGTTTGTTGCTGATGATGAGACTAATATTCTTCGCCTATATAACAGATATCAGTCCGGTTTAGCGGTAAATAGTATTGATATTTCTTCAAAAGCAGCGGGAATTGGTGATGAGGAATTTGATATAGAGGGAGGTTCATTAAGTAGTATAAAATATAATAATGGGAAGCGTGCTTATTGGATTGGTTCCTTGGGTAATGGTAAAACCGGAAAAGCGAAACCGTACAGAAATAGATTAATTGCGACTGATATTATTGGCGATGGTGCAAATGCTACGCTGGAAGTGAAGAGTTACTCTAAACAAATTCGTAAGGCGTTAATTCAGTGGGGAGATGAAAATACATGGGATTTTACTTATTCATCGTATTTGATTCCTAAACGCTTGGATGGATTTAATATTGAAGGATTGAGTATTACAAATGAAGGAGAAAGTGCTTTTATCGGATTTCGGGCTCCTTGCGTTCCGCTAAAAGGAACGGCTCCAACCAAAGCGAATCGTCAATATGCTGTTATGGCTCCGGTAAGCAACTTTGAGCAAATGATGAATGAAGATGGGCAAGTTAAAACCCAACCGATAATAGGAGAACCAATTTTATTTGATTTTGGCGGTCAAGGTATTCGTGATATTATTCGTGTGGAAGGAAAGGGCTATGTTATTCTTACCGGATTGTATAAAGGAGGTGGAGTTCCAAACTTATATTTCTGGGATGGGAAAGTACCGGGAAATTCAGGCATGCACCCAATTTCTACAGCTACTTCTTCTTTGGTGAAACTGCCTTTTGATCTGTCGCCATTAGTACAAAATGCAGCAAGTGGTGATGGTGAAGGTTTCCCTGAGGCAGTTTTGTGTAGTGCGCAAGGTGATTTGTTAAATATCCAATTGCTTTGTGATGACGGAACTGTCGATTTTTATGATGATAATACCGAAGCGAAATCCTTATTTCAGCCTGAATACAGAAAATTTCAGCTTGCAAATTATCAGTGTAAAATGCCTTTGAAATAAATGTTTTTTAAGCTTTGACAGCTACTTTGAAATACTTTCTTAATCCCCTTGTTTCTGCCTTGAAATAGGTGCAACATACTTTTGCCACAAAACAAAAGTAAAAAGATGAAGAAAATATTTTGTTCGGGCTTGATGTTTTTTGTTTTGTTGGTTCTAGGCAAAGCACAAGACAGCACATTAGTTACAACTCCTCATGTTAGTAATAGAGGTCAGTTAACTTTAAATACTGAGGATAATAAGTTTTCGTGGCGTTTTGATACTCGTTTATTTATTGATGCGGCAAGCTATTCCACCAATGAAGATTTATCTCAAATGACTTATGGTAGTTCCGATTTCAATTTTAGTAACGGAATTTCTACTCGTAGGGTTCGTTTTGCTGTGAAAGCAAATTTTGATAGAAATTGGAATGGCGAGATGGATGTTGATTTCAACTATAATGAAGTTGACTTGAAAGACCTTTATGTGGGTTATAGTATTGGAAATAATATGCTTGTTAAGTTAGGAAACTTTAAAGAGCCGTTTAGTTTATCAAATAATACAAGTTCTCGCTATTTGCCATTTATGGAGCGCCCAATGGCTATAGATGCTTTCTCTCCAAATCGTAGTTTAGGTGCTTCTTACACTTATTTCTCCAGACATTTATATGCTTCGGCAGGTCTTTTCGGTCAATCAATTCATGACCAAGATGCTAAAACGGCAAATCGAGGAAATGATGGTTACGCAGGAACAGCTCGCATAGCATATATTCCTATTAACTCGCAAACTCAAACATTACATCTTGGCGTTTGTGGAACCTATAGAACTCCTAATAGTAACGGTTCTGATGATAGAAGTGTAGAGTTTCGCTCTATGCCCGAATCTTATGTGAACAGAATGCGTTTTGTTAGTGCAACAATCTCAAATGTAGATTATTACACGGTTACCGGTGCCGAACTAGCTTACAGATATAATCGCTTATTGGTTCAAGGAGAGTATTTGTTTACTACAGTTTCCAGATATATGTATGATTCAAGTAATGAAAAACAAGGTTTGAAAGATGCCACATTCGATGGTTGGTATGTTGCAGCATTGTATGATATCTGGGGCGATTATAGACATTATGATGAGGAAAAGGCATCATTCAGATCAGGTAAACAGCAAAGTAAAAAAGGAACATTAGAAGCTGGTTTGCGCTATAGCTACATCAATATGAATGATTTTCATGAGTCAGATGAGCCTTTGTATTGGGTAACAGGAGGTAAGTCTAATGTTGTTACAGCACAAGTAAACTGGGCTCCAAATAATAATCTGAAATTCTCACTTAGTTATTCATTAGTTAATAATGATAAGTGGGCCAATGCAGATGATAAAATCCAGAATAATGGAGAAGAGTTATATAAAAGTTTGTCGGATGGTTTAGATTTCAATACGCTGCAATTTAGAGTGACAGCCGTATTCTAATTTTTTAAAGATAATAAAATGATATTGATGGATATTAGCCCTTCGGGCGATATTAAGCGATTTAATATCACGAACGAAGTGAGTGAATTATCGCAAAGCTAATATCAAAATATCTAGTAATTAACGAGATGGATTTAGTTTAAAATTAACCTAAGGTTAATAATATGATTGATTATGAAAAAGTTTAAGTTGATATTTTTTGTGTGTAGCATCGTTATGTTAGCCGTGTCATGTAAAGATGACGAAGAGCCGGATTTGAGTATTCTAGACTCAACTAAAACCACGGTTCCAGATTCTAACTCTAACTCGAATTCTAACTCTAATACAGGCAATACAGATTCTACATCTACTGTAGCTAAAATTGTGATTAATGAAGTGGTTTCAAATCCTTCATCAGGTGGTTCTGATTGGATAGAATTATATAATTCGGGTACAGCAACTGTTGACCTTAGTGGTTATGTGTTAGCTGATTCAAAAGGTTTGGCGGATGCTAGTGCTTATACAATTCCAGATGGGACGACACTGGCTGCGGGTAAATATTTGGTATTTGTAAATGCAACATCCTTCACTTTTGGTTTAGGTAAATCCGGTGACGAGGTAATTCTTGCTGATACTGCCGGTAAAGAAGTTGATCACTTGACATTTGGGGAGATGCCTAATGGAGATCAGTCATATGGTCGTAAACCTGATGGCTCATCTAACTTGTATTATTTTGAAAGCAGTACACAAGGCGACACAAATAACAGTTCTACAGTAATTAATTAATTTAAAAACATACAAAAATCATGAAAACATTAACACGAAAAACAGTTGCAGTATTATTGGCTGCTAGTTCTTTTTTAGGTTTATCGGCAAAAACAACTATTACTAGTTGGGATTTTGGAACAACTGCCACAACAACAGATCCAGCTGTAGGTACAGGAACCTTTTCATTAATAGGAGGGACATCATATGATCCTGATAAAACAGGAATAGATTCTGGTGTTGCTACAGAGTCCGGAATCTTAGGTGCTACAGAGTCCGGCTTAGGATATGCTGTAATTAATTTTCCTACACAAGGAACATCAGAAAAAACTGCAGGTATTCAAGTAAATGTTAGTACTGTTGGTTACCAAAACATTAAGTTTACGGCAGATGTTAGACACGGTAACAAATGTGCAAATACAACTGTGCTTCAATATACAGTGAATGGTACTGATTGGGTAGATGCAACTACTTATGTTGCTAGTGTTACTGACGATACTTGGTTTTTACGCAGTTTTGATTTTACTTCAATTGCTGATGTGAATAATAATGCAAATTTCGCTGTAAGATTTGTGTCTGCTTTCCAGTCAGGTACATCTACTTATATGCCTTCAAATACAACAAGTGTTTATGCTACTAACAAAGGTTATCGTTTTGATAACCTTGAGATTCAAGGTGATGCAATTACTTCAGTAGTGAATGATGCAAAAACTTCTACTTGGAAATTAGTCGGTACTACTCTTTCTTTTGGTGAAACAACAAGTGCTGATATTGAAGTATATAGCTTATCCGGTTTAAAAGTTGCCACTTATGCGCCGACTTCTTCAGTTGAGTTAAATCTTACAAGTGGAATGTATATTGTGAAAGTAGCTGATTCTGTGAAAAAAGTTATCGTTAAATAATTTTTTCGTATTATTTTTTTCTTTTTTAAAATTAAAGTCACAAGGGTGATGGCAGTTATTGCTATCACCCTTTTTTCTTCTCAGTGTATTAAGTTTAATTTTGCATCAATATGCAAACTAAGATAAAGGAACTCTCGATAGAGCAATTGCTAAATTATTATCATCCAGAAGAAATTCTGGGTTATTGTAGTCGTTGTTCTAATTATGGTAAGTTTTGGTCGTGCCCACCGCATGACTTTGTACCGAAAGAATATTTAGAGCAATTCAGTTTTGCTTATGTAATTGGTGTAAGGATTCCTTTGGACAAAACCTTAGCTAAGGATGAGGCTATTGCACATTATCATATGCAAAAAATAATTCTGAATAAGCAGCTGCAAGAGTCAAAAGAGAATTGTCCTGACTGCGCTGTGTTGATTGCCGGACATTGTTTTCATGTGAGAGTTGTGTTAGAGAAAAAGGGGAGGAGTGTTGTTTTCCTCAAAAACACAGTTATTCCTTAGAGTCATTAGGGATAAAAATATCCTCCATTATTGAGCAAGAATTTAACGACAGCCTGCAATGGCAAAAAGATAAAATGCCTGAAAGCTTGTATGTGGTAATGGCAGTTTTGGCAAAAACTCAACTTAAAGGGGAAGATATATTCGAGAGTTTAGTTTAAGCTTTCCCATTTATTTCGTTGTAGAACGAATTCAAGAAACTCTCCATTACTTCATGTCTTTTCTTTGCAATCATTTTTCCTGTTTCCGTGTTCATACGGTCTTTAAGTAATAACAGTTTTTCGTAAAAATGGTTGATGGTAGTGCCTTCGTTTTTCTTGTATTCTTCAAACGAAGCATGCATTACCGGTTTGATATCTGGATTATACATTTCTCGATGTTTGTTGCCGCCATAAGCAAAAGTGCGGGCAATGCCAATGGCTCCAATGGCATCTAGCCTGTCGGCATCCTGAACAATTTTGCCCTCAATGCTGTGCATAGGCGTTTCCACTCCGGCACCTTTGTAGCTTACATCCGTTATGATTTGGCAGATATGTGATATGACTGGTTGTTCAATATCAAACTTATTCAACCATTCCTGCGCTACTTCAGCTCCTTTATGTTCATTGCCATCATGGAATTTCCAGTCGGCAATATCGTGAAGCAATGCGGCTAATTCCACTATAAATAAGTCAGCTTGTTCTTTATCGCAAATCTGCTTTGCATTGAGCCACACCCTGTGTACATGCCACCAGTCATGTCCACTGCCTTCGCCTAGCATGGTTTGTTTTACATGGGAGAGGGTTGCTTTGATAATTTCTTGGTTGGTCATAAAATTATTCTTAGAGAGAATGTTATTGAAGTAAGAATTTTCTGACAGATTGGTGAGTAATTCCTTCGTAGCTGTTACCTTCGAAATCAGATTCTGTAATAACCATTTTAGGGTAGTTATCCTTTATTTTCAATAAGTTTCCAAATTCTCGTACTATCGTTTTTTCGTCATCCAGCTGTAGTGCCACTTGAACATAAAGCTTTTCAGAGTCTTTTTCGCAGATAAAATCAATCTCCTCATCTCTGTTTATGCCCACTTTAATATTGTAGCCTTTGTATAGCAGATGGTTATATACTATGTTTTCGAGTAATTTGCCTCTGTCATTGGGTTTGTAGCCACACACGGCGTTGCGTATTCCGGTATTTTCAAAATAATATTTTTCACCAATTGAAAAGATTTTCTTTCCCACCAAATCATAGCGTTCTACACGATGTATTAAAAAGGCATTAGCCAAGTAGTCTACATAGGTTTGAATTTGGTTGACTGAAACCGTGGCGTGTTGTGACTTCAGATAGTCGCTAATATTTTTTGCAGCGAAAAGACTGCCGATGTTTTGAGCAAGGAATCTTAATAGCTTTTCCAAAAAGTCTGCATTGCGTAAATTATAGCGGCTCACTACATCTCTGAAAACGATAGTAGAATAGATGCTTTTTAGGTATTCACTTACCACTTCCTCACGCAGTTCGAGGTTTCGTAAGTAAGGCAATCCGCCATACCGTGCATACAATTCGTAACTCTCGGCACTGTCATTAAGATTATGAAATGACAGAAACTCGCCGTATGATAAGCTGTAGATTTTAAACTCTATATATCTGCCGCTAAGGAATGTAGCCAATTCGCCTGAAAGCATCTTTGCATTGCTACCGGTGATGTAAATGTCATTGTTTTCATCAAGTAGGAGCGAGCGTAAAGCCTTTTCAAAATCAGTTATCTCTTGTATTTCATCAATGAAAATATAATTTCGAGCGTTGCTTTTTGTTTGTGAAAGTATATGCAAGTTGAGTTCCGAAGCTGTTGTAATAAATTCAAAATCCATATCCTCCTTGTTGATATAGATAATGTTGGCATTCTTGTCTTCTTGCTGTATTTGTTGTATTAACTGAAAAAGCAAAAAGCTTTTCCCAACTCGTCGCTGTCCGGTAAGAACTTTTATCAGCGGTTTACGCATAAAAGGAATAATGCGTTTTATATAGCTGTCTCTGCCTATAAGCTGTTTGGGAATATTCATTTTTTATTACAATTAAAATATATTACAAATATAGCCAAAGTTTAAATATAATTAAAATTAATACTGTTTTTTGTTTATGTTTTAATCGTGATTTAAGTATGTGAAGGATTTAAGGTAGCGTTGTAAAACTCAGGTTCTCTCCATAAGCAGTCCCTGCTTTATTGGTTGCAAAGGCACGGACATACATAAGTGGTGTTAGGGCTAAGCCCGGTAAGGATAGCGGAAACTCACCACTGTCACCATTGTTTTCATTTGCTTGTTTTTTTATGGTTAATTATTAAATCTACCAATCATCTTCATCGTTTATTCCTTTTCTTATTTTTTCAGCTTTTTCTAAATACTCTCTAGGGCTTGGTCTATATAGTTCTTCCCATCTGTTCTTTTTAAAGTTGTATTCTTCAAATTTGCTACTAGTTATTTTTCCATTAGAATCATATTCGCGATTTGTTTTAATTCGTTCTGTTATTTTGTCATTGGTGTATTTTGTATTTATTCTAGTTGCTATATTGTCATTTACATAAGTCTTTTCTTCAATATAAATTAACTTCCATTTATTAGAGTCGTTTTTAAGAGAATAACAGTGTTCATTAATGTTATGTCCAAGAGAATCTCTTAAATATACTGATTTTAAGGACTTTTTCACTTTGCCATTCTCATAGCTGATAGATATATTTTGACTGAGTTTATGATTTTCATATTCAGTAATATCAGTATGTGTAGGAATCCATTCTTTAGTTTTCTTTTCGTATTTATATTTCTTGTTTGAAATTATATCCCAATTTTTGTCAAATCGTTTTATGCTTTTAACATTGTTTGTCCATTCTTCTTTTCTAGAATCCCATTTCATGTTAATAGTTGTTTTGGTTTTATTTTTAGCGTCAAAGCTATATTTGTTTACAGATGTATTTACCCATTCCTGATTTTCTTTATTCCATCTTGAAACTATATTGTATTGAGGTTTTACACTGAAAAAATATTGATTATTTATTACAGGTCTAAGTGTTCCATCCATAGTGGTGATTTCTATATTTTCAAAGGTTGTATCTTGAAGTATTTGGATAGAGTCGTATATGTATGTCACTTTTTTTTTGATTTCTATGTCGCTGTTGATTCTGTCTTTTTTCAGTCTTATGTCTTCTAATAAATATTTTCCATTAAACCTTCTTTCATGTTTAGTATTTGATGCAGCATAACTAAAAATACTGCTTATAAATATAAGACAGATGATTAGAGAAAAGATCTTGTTTGTCATGTTGATGTGAGATTGGATTATTAACTGATATTTTTTTCAAATTTAAGTATTTATTCAAAGTGGATTGAAACTGGAAATGATTTTATTCTTTTTATTTTTTGCATTCCCACTTTCAATCTGTGCAAAATATTGATTCAAGGCCCATTTTGCAATATTCTTCAAGCATTTCCCCATGGAGTTTTTATACAAAAAACTGATTGCATTATATTTTTTGTATTTTTGCATTAAAGCATACTGAAATGAATCAATTACTTATCGACAAGAAAAGCCAATTAATAGCACTTTGTAAAACATACAAGGTGAAAACCATGTATGTTTTTGGTTCGGTTTGTACAGACAAATTCAATGATGAAAGTGATATCGATTTTCTTATTTCTTTTGATAATGTTTCGATTGAAGATTATGCAGATTTCTATTTAGACCTACACTATAAGTTACAAGCTCTTCTTGGTAGAGATATTGATCTGGTAACCGAGAACTCTCTTTCAAATCCCTATTTTATCAAGAGCCTAGAACAAACAAAAGAACTTTTGTATGCAGCTTGAGGTTCAGAAATATCTTTACGATATGTTGTCTTCAATTAATTCTATCAACGAATTTTTGGGTGACAATAGAGATTTTAATCAATATAAAGAAAATCGTTTGTTAAGACGCGCTGTTGAGCGCGAACTAGAAATAATCGGTGAAGCTGCTAATCGCCTTTTAAGGATAGATTCAACTATTCCAATTGATAATGCTCGTAAAATAGTTGATGTGCGTAACTTTGTTATTCATGGATATGATAAAGTTGACGATGCAATTATTTGGAGTATTGTAACTCGACATCTTCCCATTTTAAAAAATCAAGTAGAACAACTTCTCAAATAAGTTTGCCCAAATTGAATATCTTGCACATTTACTTTCAATTTGTGCAAAATATTGATACTGAACTAATAAATTAAAATAAAAAGGAGAGTTTTTGTAAAAAAATCTTGGTGGTTTCGGAAATGGTTTTTACTTTTGTGTCAGCAAAATGAAAAATCAAGATGCAAAACTCAATGTTACATATCGTCCTTAGCGTGGTCGTCCTAGTTAAAAAAATTAGGTAGAGGAACGCTTGTGTAGATAAAGTAATAGAAAAACATATACGAAAAGCCTTTCTCACCATGAGAAGGGCTTTTTTTATACATCCTCCCGTGGAAGGTAGAATTTTAAGAACGCAAATTGCGGGAATTAAGCAAATTTTCGCAAAGAAGTTTTAATAAGAAAAAGTCATTGTTACCTTAATTTGGGCAATTTGAGTAATTAGCGTTCAAGACATTTTAAGTATTTTTGCAAGCTTAAAAAAAGATAAAAATTGTAATTGGAGAAACTAGTTTACTTTTAAACTTGTTTACTCGTTAACTAAATGGATATGAAAATTGAATTACGCAGTGCTACCAGCACACAAGGTCGCCGTATGGCGGGAGCTCGTTCGTTATGGCATGCTAACGGCATGAAAACCGAACAAATGGGGAAACCAATTATCGCTATCGTAAACTCTTTTACACAGTTCGTTCCTGGACATGTGCACTTACATGAAATAGGCCAACAGGTCAAAGCTGAAATTGAAAAACTAGGTTGCTTTGCAGCCGAATTTAATACTATCGCTATCGACGATGGAATCGCAATGGGTCACGACGGTATGTTGTACTCGCTGCCTTCGCGCGATTTGATTGCTGACAGTGTAGAATACATGGTAAACGCACACAAGGCGGATGCTATGGTGTGTATCTCTAACTGTGATAAAATCACTCCGG
Organism: Paludibacteraceae bacterium; assembly: GCA_963662245.2. Lineage (GTDB taxonomy): Bacteria > Bacteroidota > Bacteroidia > Bacteroidales > Paludibacteraceae > JAFGVL01. The sequence continues at coordinate 147,854 of CAXXVQ010000005.1, forward strand.
GAATGTTGATGGCAGCAATGCGTTTGAATATCCCTGCGGTATTTGTTTCAGGAGGTCCGATGGAAGCAGGTGAGCTTGACGGCAAACACCTAGACTTAATTGATGCCATGGTACAAGCTGCTGACCACAATGTGAGCGACGAGCAAGTTGCTAAAGTGGAAGCTAATGCATGTCCAACTTGCGGAAGCTGCTCAGGTATGTTTACAGCTAATTCAATGAACTGTTTGAACGAAGCTATCGGTTTAGCTCTTCCCGGTAACGGAACTATCGTTGCAACTCACGCTAACCGTAAACAACTGTTTGTTGATGCTGCGAAAATGATTGTAGATAATGCTTATAAATATTACCAAGATGGTGATGATAGCGTGTTGCCTCGTTCTATCGCAACTAAAGCTGCATTTATGAATGCAATGGCGTTGGATATTGCAATGGGAGGTTCTACAAATACAGTACTTCACTTATTAGCTATTGCAAATGAAGGTGGTGTAGATTTTAAAATGTCAGATATTGATGCTCTTTCTCGTAAAACTCCATGTTTGAGTAAAGTAGCACCTAACAGCCCAATTTATCATATCCAAGATGTAAACCGTGCAGGTGGTATTATGGCTATTTTAGCGGAATTAGCAAAAGGAGGTTTGCTTGATACTACAGTGAAACGCGCTGACGGTTTGTCATTGGCAGAGGCTATCGATAAATACAATGTGCTTAGTCCTAATGTAACTGAAAAAGCAATCGACATCTATAAGAGTGCACCTGCTCACAAGTTTAGCTTGACTATGGGTTCACAAGATGTGAAATATAAAGAATTAGATACTGACCGTGCAACAGGTTGTATTCGTGATATCGAACATGCTTACTATCAAGATGGAGGTTTAGGTATCCTATTTGGAAACATTGCTCAAAAAGGTTGTGTAGTAAAAACTGCCGGTGTAGACGAAAGCTGTTTCAAATTTACAGGACCAGCGAAAGTGTTTACATCTCAAGATACAGCTTGTGAAGGTATTTTGAAAGAAAAAGTAAATGCTGGTGATGTGGTGGTTATCACACACGAAGGACCTAAAGGTGGACCTGGTATGCAAGAAATGTTGTATCCAACATCATATATCAAAGCTCGTCACTTAGGTAAAGAATGTGCATTGATTACTGACGGTCGTTTCTCTGGAGGTACTTCTGGTTTGTCTATCGGACATATTTCTCCGGAAGCTGCTGCAGGAGGTAATATTGGTTTAATCAAAGATGGTGATATCATCGAGATCAATATCCCGGAGCGTACAATAAATGTGTTGGTAAGTGATGAGGAATTGGCGCAACGCCGTGCTGCTGAAGAAGCTCGCGGAAAAGATGCTTTCAAACCAAACCGTGACCGTGTCGTATCTAAAGCCCTAAGAGCATATGCAAGCATGGTGGCTTCTGCTGATATGGGTGGGGTACGCGTAATAGACTAATGTGAATAATGAGATTAATGTGCCAATATAATTTATGGAGGTGCATTTGAGATTTTTATTTTTAAAAATAACTAGTCAATGTCGTATGTTGTGTTTTAATTAGCACATTGGCATATTAGCACATTGGCATATTGAGATTTTATGGAAACAAATATAAAAACAGGTAGTCATGCGTTGATGCATTCCTTGTTGGAAGAAGGGGTAGATACCATCTTCGGATATCCGGGTGGGGCTATTATGCCTGTATTTGATGCATTATATGATTATCATGATAGAGTTAAGTATGTATTAACTCGTCATGAACAAGGTTCAACCCACGCAGCACAGGGTTATGCCCGTGTGTCAGGAAAAGTGGGTGTGGCTATTGTAACTTCAGGTCCAGCAGCAACTAATGCAATTACCGGTATTGCTGATGCAATGATTGATAGTACTCCAATGGTGGTTATTACCGGACAGGTTACTTCAACTGCTTTAGGTACTGATGCTTTTCAAGAAACTGATGTGGTTGGTATCACTCAGCCTATTACTAAGTGGAGTTATCAAATCCGTCGTGCGGAAGATGTAGCTTGGGCTGTTGCGCGTGCGTTTTATATTGCTCGTTCCGGTCGTCCTGGGCCTGTAGTTCTTGACTTCACTAAGGATGCTCAAAATGCAAAATGTGAGTTCAGTTATGAGCCTTGCACATTTATTCGTAGTTATATTCCTGTGCCGGATACAGAGCCTCAATCAGTGGAAGATGCTGCAGCTATTATAAATTCAGCTAAAAAACCATTTGCCTTGATTGGTCAAGGTGTAACTTTAGGTGAAGCTGAAGATGAATTAAAAGCATTTTTAGAAAAAGCAGAAATCCCTGCTGCATGGACAATGTTGGGTCTTTCGGCATTGGAAACTGACCATTATCTAAATAAGGGTATGTTGGGAATGCACGGGAACCTTGGGCCAAATATCAAAACTAACGAGTGTGATGTGTTGATTGCTATTGGTATGCGTTTTGACGACCGTGTTACAGGTGATTTAAATTGTTATGCAAAACAAGCTAAGGTAATTCATTTTGATATTGACCCTGCTGAAATTGGTAAAAATGTAAAACCGGATGTTGCCGTTCTTGGTAATGTAAAATATACGCTTCCTGCAGTTACCGCTAAATTAAATAAAGCTGAACACAAAGAGTGGTTAGCTGAATTTACTCCATTTGAAGAAAAAGAAGATACAGTAGTTATTCAAAAAGAATTAAACTCTGTTGAAGGAAAAATCAAAATGGGAGAGGTGATTCGTAAAGTTTCTGAAGCGGCTAATAATGAAGCAATTTTGGTTACTGATGTTGGTCAAAACCAAATGATGTCAGTTCGTTACTTTAAGTTCAAGAAACACCGCAGTCTTGTTACTTCTGGTGGATTAGGAACAATGGGATTCGGACTTCCGGCTGCAATTGGAGCTAAGTTTGGTGCTTTGGACAGAACCGTTTGCTGTTTCGTTGGTGATGGAGGTATCCAAATGACGATACAAGAGCTTGGAACTATTATGCAAGAGCGTCTTGGCGTAAAAATAATCTTGTTAAATAATAATTTTCTAGGAATGGTTCGCCAGTGGCAAGAGTTATTCCATAATGAGCGATACTCATCAACGCCAATGGAAAATCCTGACTTTATTGCTATTGCAGGTGCATACCGAATCAATAGTAAATTGGTGACAGATCATACAAAATTAGACGAAGCTATTGCTGATATGTTGAAAGATGATGAACCATATTTACTTGTTGTTGATGTAGAAAAACAAGGAATGGTATTCCCAATGGTTCCTGCCGGAGCATGTGTTACTAATGTTCTTTTAGGAGACGAGTAATCAGGCGAAGCCTGAACTTTAGATATTAGTTGATATTTATAGATATTTATCCTTTCAGGATGATATTAAAATCCTAAATAATGAAGCTAGAGGATCTTGAAATTTATAATCTGTCAATGGATTTTTCAGATGTAGTCTGGAATATTGTTGGGGAATGGGAATATTTTGAAAAAAGCAGTCTTGGCAATCAGTGGGTACGCTCTGCGGATTCAGTTAGTGCTAATATTAGCGAAGGCTTTGGTCGAAATTCTTATAAAGATTCAAGAAGCTTTTATTATATAGCAAGGGGTTCGTTGTATGAAAGCAAAACTTGGTTGACGAAAGCTTTTCGAAGAGAGTTAATTTCAGAGGCGGTTTATCAGAGCTTATTTAATGAGCACAATAAGATTGGAGTTAAACTCAATAATTTTATTAAAGCTCAAACAACTTTGATGAACAATCAAATATCAATTTCGAAGAAATGAATATCAACTAAATATCGCGACTGAAAGGAGCAAGTATCAAAAATAAAAAAGAATGGAAAAAAAATTATATACCGTAACTGTATTCTCTGAGAACCAGGTTGGTCTGTTAAATCAGATTACCATTGTGTTTACTCGCAGAAGCATGAATATTGAAACACTTTCAGTTTCTCCATCAGCAATACCTGGAATCCATAAGTTTACTATCACAACATATTCTGATAGAGAAACGATGGTGAAGGTGGTGAAGCAAATTGATAAACGAGTAGATATTATCAAAGCATATTTCAACACTGATGATGAATTAATTCATCAAGAAATTGCTTTGTATAAAATATCATCAAAAAAAATTCTTGAAAGAGGAAAGTTTGAGGATTTAATCCGTAAACATAACTTGCAAGTATTAGAGTTGAATGAGCATTATGTTGTGTTTCAAAAAACGGGTCATTATGCTGAAACTCAAGCATTATTCCATGAGTTGCAAGAACAAACAGGAGTATTGCAGTTTATTCGTTCTGGTCGTGTGGCTATCTCTCGTTCAAAAGTTGAGAAGCTGACAGATATGCTTGAAGCAAGAGAAGAAAAGCGTAAGAATATTCTTGGAGAATGAAGCCAAAAGTAGGGACATATACTTTTACTGTAGAATCATCTTTTTGTGATATCAATGGGAAGTTGTCTCTATCAAGTCTTTTTCAATTATTGCTGAAATCAGCCGGTAAACATGCCGATGAAAGAGATTTTGGATATAGCGTATTATTCAAACAAAATAAAACTTGGGTATTGTCTCGTGTAGGAATATACATGGAACAATACCCTTGTTTTGCAGAAGAGCTAGTGGTGAAAACATGGATTTATGATGTTGATCGCTTTTTTAGTAAACGCTGTTTTGAGTTTTATGCGCAATCAGGCAATAAGATAGGTGAGGCTCAAACATATTGGTCAGTGATAGATGTAAATCTGCGCAAATCCTGTAATATAAATGAGCTTAATATGCCAATGACCAACTTTTGCGAGCCAGTTGATGCCAGCAATGGAAAGACTATTATTCGAATTAAAGCATTGAATGTCGAACCAATTTTTACTCATAAACCAAAATATTCTGATATCGATATCAACCAACATTTCAATAGTGTCCGTTATTTGGACTATATGTTAGATACTTTTGATGTCGATATTTTTGTCAGAAGAATGATAAAAACCTTTGAGATTACCTATTTAGCAGAAGCCTTGCCGGATGATACTTTGGCGTTCTGTAGAAAAGAAGTAGGAGAGGGAAGCTATCAGTTTGAAATAAAAGAAATAACACTAGAAAAAAACGGTTTGCAAAGCTGCTGTGGAATTTGCTTAGAGGGAAATGTTTATTTACCATGAATATGGTATGAAAATACCACACTTTTCCTCTTTCGTATTATAATGAAAACAAGTAAATTTGCACCCAAAATACATTTTATAAAACAATCATGACTAACATTAAAAAAGAAACAGGAACACTTAAAGTGAAAACCGGATTAGCAGAGATGCTAAAAGGCGGTGTAATTATGGATGTTGTTAATCCGGAACAAGCAAAAATTGCTGAAGAAGCCGGAGCTGTTGCTGTAATGGCACTAGAGCGCGTACCATCTGATATTCGTGCACAAGGTGGTGTAGCTCGTATGTCTGATCCTGAAATGATTCAAGGAATTCAGGCTGCAGTATCAATCCCGGTAATGGCAAAAGCTCGTATCGGACATATTGTTGAAGCTCGTGTTCTTGAAGCATTAGATATTGACTTCATTGATGAAAGTGAAGTATTAACTCCGGCTGATGATGTTTATCACATCTTAAAAGATGATTTCAAAGTACCTTTCGTTTGTGGTGCTCGTAATCTTGGTGAAGCTCTTCGTCGTATTGGTGAAGGTGCAGCAATGATTCGTACAAAAGGTGAAGCTGGTACAGGTGATATCGTTGAGGCTGTTCGTCACTGCCGTCAAGTAAACGAAGATATCCAACGCGTAGTTAGCGCATCTCCAATGGAATTGATGACTATAGCTAAAGATCTTGGTGCTCCTTACGAATTAGTATTACAAGTAAAAGAATTAGGTCGTCTTCCTGTAGTTAACTTTGCAGCAGGTGGTGTTGCTACTCCAGCTGATGCTGCGTTAATGATGGAGCTTGGTTGTGATGGTGTATTTGTTGGTTCTGGTATTTTTAAATCAGATAATCCTGCAAAACGCGCTAAAGCAATTGTTGAGGCTGTAGCTCATTACAAAGATGCTAAGTTAATCGCTGAAGTTTCTAAAGGTCTAGGTGAAGCTATTCGTGGTACAAGCGTAGCTTCTATGAGAGCAGAAGATAAATTAGCTGGTCGCGGTTGGTAAAAACCCAATTAGCAAATTTGTTGATTAGCAAATTAGCAAATGAAAATATAGTGGGATGATGGCTTTGTCTTCATCTCACTTTTTTATAATAATATAGGGTTAACTCGTTTACTTGTTAACTCGTTTTACTTGTTAACTTGAATATGAAAATAGGAATTTTAGCCCTTCAAGGTGCGGTAAGAGAACATCGTAATGCATTGCAAAAACTGGGTGCAGAAACGGTAGATGTGTTGAATCCTGAAGATTTAGAAGGAATTGACGGATTAGTTCTTCCCGGTGGTGAAAGTACCACTATGGGTAAGTTGCTTGTGCGTTATAATCTGTTAGAGCCAATAGCTGAATTAGGTCGAAAAGGCTTACCAATTTTTGGTACTTGTACCGGTTTGATTTTGTTAGCTAAAAATATAAACGGAAGTGATCAGCATCGTATTGGTTTAATGGATGTGCATGTTGAACGAAATGCTTTTGGTCGTCAGTTAGCAAGTTTTGAGGCTTGGGTACATATTCCTTGCCTTGGTGAAGAGCCATTTCATACTGTATTTATTCGTGCTCCATATATTGATAAAGTAGATGAGGGCGTGAATATTCTTTGGGAACATGAAGGAAAGATTCTTTTTGCAGAGCAAGATAATTTCTTAGTTGCAGCTTTCCATCCTGAACTTTCTGAGGATATTCGGGTTCATGAATATTTCTTGAAGAAGATTATTAAATAAGAAAGCAGGCTTTTAAAGGCAGTCATGGTCGGAAGATTTTATCTTCCGACTTTTTTTATGTTTTAAACATTAAGTTTGGGTCTCCTCCGCATTGTTGAACTATCATTGCCATTCCAAGATTTCTAATTTCCATGGACAGTCTTCTTTTTGCCGTAGTGTAACTTATGTTGTTTATTTTCTTGTAGATAAGAATAAGCATTGCAACAATTAAGGTCATGTATAAAATCACTTCAATTCCATTCTTATTTAACGAGACTAAATGGCTGACACTAAGTTCTTGCTTTATAAAACGGAAAAAAACTTCAATGTCCCATCTTTGTCTATAAGCATCTGCAATTTCTTGTGGAGTTAGTTTAAAATCATTAGAGATAAACCAAAATTGTTTTTGAGAATCATCTTTTCTTTGCCCTATGATTAGCCGAAAAGGCTGATCAAGGAGTTCTTCGCGATAGTGAGTATTACCTTTTGTATTATTAATTTTCACTCCAGTATACAGAAACACTTTACTGTCCTTGAGTAGCGTTAATTCGCCTAAATCCAACGAGGTATTATCATTAATTAATGATTCTAGTTCTTCGTATTTTCGGTTTTCTTTTAATCTGGCCACAAAGCTTATTTCTTGCTTAGAAAAGTCTTTCATGGTTCTAGAGGATTGCAGTCCTCTATCTATCACATATAAATTGGTGTGACCTACTTGCTGCTTTATATGAGAGAAAACCACTTTAGGTAATGCAACATCTTCGCTGCAATGGCTTTGTTCAGTAAACACTTGCGCTTCACAAGGAAATAATCCATCAAAAGCAAGACTGTACTTAACAGCTTTCTTTCCACATGAATTATGATTTAAACCTTCAATGAGTTTACCCGACAAATCATAAACCATAGAGCTGTCAACTCGTATTAGATTATACTTGTCTCTTTCAGTTGAGCTATATAAATCTGAGAACTGAGTATAAATGCATTGATAAATTTCTTTAAAGTAATTAGACTCAATCTTTGAGAGTCTCTCTGAAATAGAGCTTCGTCGAACTTTATCTTCTTGATCAAGATTGAACAGAAGTTTAAAAACAGAATCGTTAAATGTGTCTTCTAGACTTCTTTGACTTAGCCTCTCATTATTTAAAAGCCCATAGAGTAAAAGATAAAACATCTTTTTACCATGTAATACTTTTGAATAATGGTCAACCTTAGTGGTTTCTGACAAATGACTTAATAATGCTTCTGGAATTACATTAAGTATCTCTGATGCGGTTACTTTGTGATCTTTAAATACTGACATAACTATTTGATTATCAGACATAAAAATAGTGAAAATATATTGAATATGCAAGTTAATTTATTGATATTCAATTAATTAAACACATTTTTATAAACAAAAAAATGGTCGGAATTTCTTCCGACCATGACTGCTTTTAAAGGCCTGCTTTCTTATTTAATAAAGTCATTTTGTTTTAAATATGCTATTGCTTCTGTAAAGCTTTTTGAGTGTGTCTTCTTTATTAATTTCTTTTTGTAATAATGAATAGTATCTGTAGTGATGCCTAGTTGAACAGCTATTTGTTTCTCAAGAGAACCTCTCTCTGTTTCTTTAATGATAATTTGTTCTGATTCAGTTAGTATTATTGGGGGAATTAAGTTGATTGTTTTTTTATCAAGATCAATAGTATAATTTTCATTTATGTGCTTATAGGATAAAATTATATTTCCCATTTTTTTTGAGCTACTATGTGACACGCTGCATATTGCCATCCAGATATTTCCATCAGGAGCAAAAAGAAAAGGCTTAAGTCCGTGTCTGATAGCAAATCTATGTCCATCTTTGCTATGTAAAATTAGGTCATAGGCAATTGATATCATTGGTCTTTTCTCTGGTGAGGCTTGGTAAAATATATTGAATCCAATAGTATTGATCTCTTCAAGCTTGCTTAAATCATCAGGAGAAATGATTTTGCCATAAAATTCATACCCCCAATTCATAACTTCTTCTTCACTATATCCACAAAGGAAAATTGAGTTTCTAGATATGAAGTAAAACTCTTTTTTATAGTAGTCAATGATATATGAGTTATGTGACATTATGTCGGACATACCATTAAGTAATGGCTTAATTCCTTCAAGTTTTTTGTAATCAGGTTTTTTCTTGAACTCAACAGGTTTAATGGGTCTGAAAAATCGTTCTAAGATTGTTTTATCCATTGTGTATGAAGGTTGGTCTGTTTGTCAGAATACTACACTAATGTGTAGTTGTTTTTAACATTCGTGAATCCTAACTTTGTACTAAAGATATATAAATTTGTTTCCAGATTGTGCTGGATAAAAATGAATGTATATTTGGTTGGTTTGAAAGCTTTACTTAATAGAGATTAAGTAAAGCTTTTTTTATATCACTTCTCCAAAGTTCTCAATGTTTCCGTCCACATATTCAGCTAAGCTGTAAATTGAACTTTCCTCAATGCTAATATATTCTTCATCCAGTTCATCAAATTCCTCAAACTCACTATATATCTCACAAAGCTCTTCTTCTTCCACTTCCTTTGTCAGTTCTTCTTTGCGTAAGTCGTAAATGTCTTTAGCTTTATAGATTAGCTTCGATAAGTCTTTTGCACCCATTAGGCGCAAAGCTTTTGCAAAAGGGTTATCAAAAATATATGGACCGTATCCATTGTAGATTAGCTGTACAAACCCTCCGCCACGCACTTCTTCTCTGAAGATATTAAACGCTAAAAGTGTGTTTTGGTCGGCATTCAATTTTGCCATTCCTTCGGCAGTTAGCTCACCTTCAATTACTTCATTATATTTTTTTAAAAATACTTCCAAAAAGGCTAATGCACTCTCGGCACCTGCTTTTTCTAAATCTGTTTTTTTAATCTGAATCATTATGTAAAATTTTGCTCAAAGTTACTCAAAAAATACTTTGTCTATCTGATGAAAAAATATCTGAGGATAAAATATTGATTTGCATGATATTTCTCTTTAAATTGTGTAAAAATGTCAAAAACATGTTTTTGAATATGTGTAAAATATTAAAATTAGCTAAAAGAAATATCTATCTTCATAGAATAATTCTTAACCCTATAAATAAAATGATATAAAGCTAAAAATGAGAAGCAATTATTTAATTATGAAAGACAAGAAGCTGATTCTTGAAACATACAGCGGAATTGTCACATTGGAGAATAGTAAACAACACAAATTTGAAATGGCAAAAGACCCGGAGTATTCTAAGGATTTTTTTGTGCTTTCCGATTTAACGCGAGCAATTTTTGATATGCCAAATGGCGAAGCTGATATTCCAAATCTTAATATTAATGAAGATGCTTTAAAGCAAAATATCACTTCGGTAGCTTTAGTTCATAATGCAAATCAGACTGTATATGGTCGTATTTTTAATCGTTTGCGTTCGTTATTTCCTCCATCTCACATTTTCTCTGTTAATCTGGATGAATTGCTTTCGTCAATTGGAATGGTTGATCTGAGAAAAGAAGTGGAGTATAATTTAATTTTTTTACACGATAAGCCAAAGTATAATTGGGCTTAGTCATTCGTGAGAAAATAACACCTCAATCTTGTAATTGATTTTGAGGTGTTTTTGTTTAAATGAGATTCATTAGGTATTTAATAATTATGGACGAGGAGAAGGTGTTTAAAACAAGTTATATGATTCTGAAGCAGTCATCTCTTATTGTGGAAACATTCGATGGAGTTATGACTCTAAAGAGCTTGCTTATGTATAAAAAGAATCTGCATGCTGATCCAGATTTTGATCCGCATTTTGATTTACTTACTGATATTAGCAATGTTGAGTATGATATGCCAGATCTTGATAAACTTCGGTTTTTAGCTAAAACTAAAGGTGAAGGGATATTTAGTAAAGGTAAAAATGTATCATTGATATCTACTCCTGAACATGTTTTCCATAATGAGGGTTTCAGGAAGATTTCTCCATTATTATCTATTAAGCACTTTTATTCAAAAAATTTAGATGAAGTGTTAGATTATCTCGATCATAAGGAACTAAGAACTGTTGTTAGTCGTTTCCTTTTAGAAAAAAGGAATAATAAGGACTTTGAATGGCATATTAACCCAAAAGATAAGGTTAATTTTTTTGCAAAAATTTGTACTTCAATTAAAAGCTTATTGAATTCAGAAAAAGAAAGTGATAATGCTTCCAATATTTTTAATGTTAGCTATAAAATATATCCCAATCATAACCTAATTATTGAATCATATAGTGGCTTAATTACTATAGATGATTTGGATAAGCATGCAAAGCGACTGTCTGCTGATGTAAGTTGTATTGAAGGCTATAACCACCTTATAGATGTAAGGCGTGCTACATATAAAATGTCGTTGGATGAACTTTCAATCTTTGCTGACCGGATGCGTAATGCAGGTTTTGATTTAAATAAGAAATTTGCGGTTTGGGCATCTACTGAGAATCAACTAAACTTTAATACTATGTTTGCACATATGTTTAAAGATTTTTCTTTAGTAAATAGAGTCTCAAAGAACTTAGATGAGTTGCTTGATTTTTTAAATAAAAAAGAATTGAAGTCTGATATTGAAGGCTTTTTTCAAACTAATTATTAGATTTGATGTAATAATCGTGTTTTTTGATTTTATTTGTGTATGAGAAAAAATGATACATTCAAAACCAGCTATTTGATTATAAAGGATTCTGCTCTGATTCTTGAATCATATGAAGGGGAGATGACTTTTGATGTTTTGCTAAAGCATAAACAGAAGTTGTTAGCTGATACTGATTTTGATGCATCTTTTGATGTGCTTACTGATTTGAGAAATGTTACTGATAGCGTGTCTGATACAGAGCTGTTGAGCTTCTTGGCAAATACAAAAGGAGTAGGGTTTTGTGGAAAGGGTAAGAATGCGGCTTTAATTGCATCTTTAAATGATAAGAGTTTTAATGAGTCATTTGGTAAGTTGTCATCCTTTTTGTCAATAGACTACAATTATTCGACAAATCTAGAGCAGCTTTTAGATTATCTTGGTCACGAAGAATTGCGAGAAGAAGTTAATCGCTTTTTTTTAGAAAAAAAAGCAAATCAAGACTTTGATTGGGATATAGAATCAATGGCCAGTCCGCTTTTTTTTAAGCGATTAGTTCAGTCAATAAAGTCTAAATTTGAATCAGAACGGTTTAGTGATGCCGAAATGGGTGTTTTTAATGTAGAATATAAGATAATCCCTGAACGCTGCTTGATAATTGAATCATATAGTGGAATTGTTACTTTAGATGATTTGGGTAGTCATGCACACTTTTTGGGCGAGGATCCTTGTTATGATAACTCGTATGACCATCTGTTGGATGTCAGAAGGGTTTTTTACAAAATGAGTATGAATGACCTAGCTATTTTTGCTGAAGTTGTGCGAAGAGGTGATTTGGCTGATAAAAAGAAATTTGGGGTATTGTTTTCGACTAAGAACCAGATGGAATTTAATAAGATGTTTGGATATATATTTGAAGGCTTTTCTTTTAAAACTATGAATTCTAAGAAACTGGATGACTTATTGGTTTTTCTGGATCAAAAGGACTATAAGACAGAAATAGAAGAATTTCTAGAAAGAAAAAATTAGGGTATAAAAAAGGAAAAAGTAAAACACGAAAAACCTGCATCAAGATGCAGGTTTTTTTATATCAATACTTTATTGTTGGTCTTGTCTATTGTTAACATAAGTCGGCGATATTCGTTAATATCATCTTAAAATTTATATAGGCATAAAGTTTTGCACGGGATTTGATTTTATGCCAAGGTTAGTTAATTAGTAGTTTAATCTTAAAATACGATTCGATTATGAAAAGCAATTATCTTATTTTGAAAAACAAAGAGTTGGTTCTTGAAACTTATAGTGGAATTGTTACGCTAGAAGAATATGAAAAACATAAGCTTGCTGTAGAGAGTGACCCAAAGTTTTCACCTAATTACACGGTTTTGTCAGATATGAGACAGGCGATATTAGAAATGCCAAATCAAGGTCAAGTTTTAGTTGAACCAGCTTCAGATATTTTAAGCTCGAAAACCGGGGTATGGTTGCATAAGGCAAGTAAGAATGTGTATGAGATGCTTGAGAGTCAATTCAAAACATTGTTTCCAATGAAAGAAATTTATTCAGTGTATTTAGAAGATATCTTGAAGCATTTTAATATTAATTACCTGAAATCAGATATCGAGAAATTATTAGATAAACTTCATAGTCTACCCAAGAAGTCATGGGTATAATTTTTTGTTAGTGTGTTTTAAATGAAAAGCCCTGCATTCTTTTGAATGCAGGGCTTTTTTATTTTGCCTTCGGCTACGCTTCGGCAACAGTTGTGCTAGCGTAGTCGAGTAGGTAAGAGAGCTGCACCCCTGAGCGAACTTGAAGAGAAGTCACTAGGTAGCTGAGCGAAGTCGAAGCTATCCTACGATTTTTTTCATTGCAGTCATAGCAGCACGAAGTTCTTCACCAACGATTTCGATTGGGTGGTTGCGAAGTTCGCTATTTACTGCGATCAATAATTGATTATCTACACCATTACCTTTACCTGCTCCGTAAGTAGTACCGATAACATCAGTATCGATTTTCTTCATGAAGTCAGCTAAAAGTGGTTTACAAGCGTGATCGAATAAGTAACATCCGTACTCAGCTGTATCAGAGATAACACGGTTCATTTCGTACAATTTTTTACGAGCAATAGTGTTAGCGATAAGTGGAGTTTCGTGTAATGACTCATAGTAAGCAGATTCTTCTTTGATACCAGCTTCAGTCATTGTTTCGAATGCTAATTCTACACCGGCTTTAACCATAGCAACCATCAATACACCGTTGTCATAGTATTCTTGCTCAGAGATTTCCATTGAACCTGCAGGAGTTTTTTCGAATGCAGTTTCAGCAGTAGCTTGTCTCCAAGTTAATAAGTTAACATCATCGTTAGCCCAGTCAGCCATCATTGTAGAAGAGAATTCGCCAGACATGATATCATCCATGTGCTTCCAGAACAAAGGGCGCATGATTTCTTTTAATTCTTCAGCTAAACCGTATGCTTTGATTTTAGCTGGGTTAGAAAGACGATCCATCATGTTAGTGATACCACCGTGTTTCAAACCTTCAGTGATAGTTTCCCATCCGTATTGGATTAATTTCGAAGCGTAAGCAGCGTCGACTCCTTTTTCCACCATTTTGTCGAAGCAAAGGATAGAACCTGTTTGCAACATACCACAAAGGATAGTTTGCTCACCCATAAGGTCAGATTTTACTTCTGCTACGAAAGAAGAGTGAAGACAACCTGCACGGTCGCCACCAGTTGCTACTGCATAAGCTTTTGCTTGAGCCCAACCTTTTCCTTCCGGATCGTTTTCTGGGTGTACAGCTATAAGTGTTGGTACGCCGAAACCTCTTTTGTATTCTTCGCGAACCTCAGAACCCGGAGATTTTGGAGCAACCATGATAACAGTTAAGTCTTTACGAATTTGCATTCCTTCTTCTACGATATTGAAACCGTGAGAGTAAGAAAGTGTTGCACCTTGTTTCATTAAAGGCATTACAGCAGAAACAACATTGCTGTGTTGTTTGTCCGGAGTAAGGTTGATTACAAGGTCGGCTGTTGGGATTAATTGCTCGTAAGTACCAACAACGAAACCGTTTTCAGTAGCGTTAACGAAAGAAGCTCTTTTTGCATCGATAGCTTCTTGACGCAAAGCGTAAGAAATATCAAGACCTGAGTCGCGCATGTTTAAACCTTGGTTTAAACCTTGTGCACCACAACCTACGATAACGATTTTTTTACCTTTAAGTGCGTTAACACCATCAGCGAATTCGCTATTGTCCATGAATTCGCAAACTCCTAATTGATTCAATTGCTCTCTTAATGGAAGCGTGTTGAAATAATTTGCCATTTTAAATTTAATTTAATTTCCACCCCCAACCCCCTAAAGGGGACTTTCGGATGAAGGTTACAGTTAATTATACTTTATTAATTCAGTGTTCACTTAAGAGAAAAACACTGTTTGGAAATGCCCAAAGTCCCCTTTAGGGGATTTAGGGGTGGATTTCTCGATTACAAAGAAACGGAATATTATTTATAGGTAGGTGTAAAAACACACAAATTTTAGGTATTTTTCATGGATTCACTTCTGTAAGTGAGTGGTGTTTTTCCGGTTGATTTCTTGAAAAACTTAGTAAAATAGGACTGGTCAACGAAATGAAGCTGATTGGCTATTTCTGAAACTCCCATATTTGTGTGGACTAAAAGTCGCTTAATTTCAAGCACTTGTTTCTGTTGGATAATTTCTTTACCTGTTTTTCCTGTCAGTTGCTTTACTGTTTGAGTTAAATGATTGGGCGTGATGGCAAGCATGGAAGCATATTCGTTTATCGAAAAATTATTTTGGTAGTTTTCTTCTACTAACTGAAAAAAGCGTTTTACCAGCAGATGTCCTTTGCCTTTTACCTGCATTTGCTCATCTACCTTATAGATAGACGCTGCGTACACCAGAATCAAATCCAAGAACGAACGCAGTAGTTCTTCCGTGAAATTGGTTTTGTTCACTTCCGATATGGCGCGCACAAAGAGATTGCCCAAGAAATCCGTGTCTTGTGTGTTGTTTAGTAATAAAGGCGGATTAGTTTGCTGGATGGTAAAGAAGAACGGGAATTCCAACAAGCGGTTTTGATTACTTTGATTAATTAGGTAAAAATCCGAAGTAAATAAAAAGATGTATCCTTCAATATCCTGACTTAGCTCCAATTTATGCGCCTGCCCCGGCGACATAAAAAAGATACAGGGAGGCTTTACCTTGTAGCGATTATCATCAATCACATGCACCCCCGAACCTTGCTTTAAATACAGCACTTCAAAGAAATCATGCCTATGTGGGTATTCCACCGCAAAGTGACGGTTTGCATCAAAAACCTCTACCTGAAACGCACGCCCTTCTAGTTCGGACCTGCTGAAGTTCCGAAGTGAATAGGTGGGGAGGTTATTGGTAGTTTTCATGGATGTAAATATACTTAAATGAACTTGTTGATAAGTATTATTTTGAAAAGTTTGTTGTGAGTGTGTGAATAACTATTTTTGAGTCTCATTGTAAATATATTTGAATATGGATGTGAAAACAACAATTGAAGTTTATTCTTTTTCTTTTTATTCTCCAATAGAAATGGAGAATCACTCTTTCTCAAGTGATCCAGATGTATATGAATTCTTAAAAGAAAACTGGGTTAAGTTTATAGATGTTTCGGCAAAGGATATCCCTACAGAGAAAAGAGCAGTTCGAATCCCACCTAAAGAGGGCAAAGTTACTTATTTTGGCTTTGATGATGATTGTCGATTTATTTATGGCATAATTGAGTCTGGGTTGTATGGTAAGAAATATGATATTGCAGATAAAAGTGATCCGAAGAAAAATGTTTTTACAACAAGCAAAGGATCTGCTATAATGAAGCCATTTTTTTACTTGATTCAAATTCCTTCAAAAGGAGATAAAGGTCTTATTGTTTTAGAGCGAACAGAAAATGATGGTATTTATGGCGTATTCTCATCGATAATGTCTTCAATATTTAGGTCCGGGTTTGATAAAAGGGTGCAATTAAAAAAATCAAGCGTAATTACTCATGAGTATTTAAAGGATTTAACTCAAGGGGTGTACAAATCTATTACAATGAGTGTTAAATCATTACCTGAGGATATTGCCGATAAGTATTTTTGTAAGGAATTAAATTCTGAAGATTTTTCTATGGAAATGACTATAAAATTTAATGAGCCAAGGAAGAATCAAAAGAAGATTAAAAAGCTTATAGAAGGAGATGCTTCTATATTTGTGTCTGAAGATGTTACGGAAATATTAGAAGGTTCGGAGAAGAAGGTTGTTACCACTGTTGGTAGATCTACAAAAACAAGAACTTATCATTTAAATAATGAGCAGGAAAAGATTCGACCATACTATGAATTAATAGTAGAGGAAAGTGAAAATGGATTTAGTCTTTTTAGTTCTATTTTAAGTGAAGTGAAGTTGTTTTTGAAGACAAATAAAGAATTTAAAATATTTAAATAATGAGTACAAATACTAGTTCGTTTATAGATATCTCTAAAATATTTAAAAAGCATTATGCTGTTTTGAACTTAGGAGAAAATAAATTGAATAGAAAGTTATTCATTTATTTGCCATTGTTTATAGGTGCTATATGTGCGGGTATATTTTTTAATTGGACAGCATCTGTGTTAAATGTAATTACTGTCGTGTTGTCTATTTTTGTTCCATTATTTATGAATTTATTAGTGTTGTTAATAACAACGCTTGTAAATAAAGTTAGAACCAGGCATAATGAAGATAGAGTTGATTTGATAAAAGAGATATTTTATAATATTTGTTTTTTAATACCAGCGTCTTTAATTCTTATATGTAATTTGTTATTATTAGAGTTGAAACCATTTGAGGATGTTTGTGTGTGTATCTTAACTCTAGTTGATGTAGAGTTAAGCTTTTATGATTTTTATTTATTGTTTTTTAGTTTTGTTTTTTATTCAGGATTAGCTCATTTATTTGTGACAATATTGATGATAACAAAAAGAATCTTCAGGCTTTTTGATATTGAAATTGGGTTACTATCTCAACAGTCTAATGATAAAAAGGAAGATTGATTTATTTTATTGAAATAATTGATACTCCTTTGTTCATCTCCAAATCATACTCATACACTTCCTCTTCTTTTGGCGATTTTAGTTTAATAGAATCACTCATTAAAGGCTCTTTGATTTTAGGTAAAGCATAAAACGGATTTGGATTATTTTCTTTAATTTAAGTAGTTTAAAAATACGGATTCTAATATAAATAATTTATTGAAATGAATAATTTCCTAGCGATTTAGATTCTTCTTCCGTTTTGTAAGTGAAAAAGCGATTTAGTAGCGAAATTTATGCACATTTGCTTTCGATTTGTGCGAAAATGGCCTTTTTGGCTTAAAAAATGTAATTTTAAGTGGCAGAAAAATAATAGTTTCCTTTGTGTAAATTGTCAAAAGCCATATCTTTGCAACATAATTTTAAACACAAGCACATGAAATCATATGCATATATTATTCTGCTAGACCTGATTCTTCTCTTGACTATTTGTCAGAAGAAGTGAGTTTGGCGTGAATATATGTGTAACAAGATTTAAAATAAAGTATATGGCCTTTCTCACTACAACAGGGAGAAGGGCTTTTTTTATGTGGCTGTTTAGTGATTTTTTTCTTACTTTTGCCTCGGTTTATAACGCTTAGGCTTTAATTGTGAAACTGATTCTGCCTTAGGCAGTTAAATTTAATTTTTTATACTTATGTCAGACAGATTATTTATTTTCGACACGACTTTGCGTGATGGCGAACAAGTGCCGGGATGTCAATTGAACACTATCGAAAAGATTCAAGTAGCTAAAGCTTTGGAAGAATTAGGTGTTGATGTAATCGAGGCGGGATTCCCAATCTCTAGCCCGGGTGACTTCAACTCGGTAGTTGAGATTTCAAAAGCCGTGACATGGCCAACTATTTGTGCTTTAACACGCGGTGTGCAAAAAGATATTGATGTTGCTGCTGAAGCGCTCCAATATGCAAAACACAAAAGAATTCATACTGGTATCGGAACAAGTGATTCCCACATTAAATATAAATTTAACTCTACTCGCGAAGAAATTATCGAGCGTGCTGTTGCAGCTGTTAAACATGCGAAAAAATATGTAGAGGATGTGGAATTTTACTGTGAGGATGCAGGTCGTACGGATAACGAATATTTAGCTCGTGTAGTTGAAGCTGTTATTAAAGCAGGAGCTACAGTTGTAAATATTCCTGATACTACAGGATATTGTTTCCCTCACGAATATGGTGAGAAAATCAAGTATCTTATAGAACATGTAGATGGAGTTCATAATGCAATTCTTTCTACACACTGTCACAATGACCTTGGTATGGCAACAGCTAACTCGTTAGCAGGTGTGTTAAACGGAGCTCGCCAAGTTGAGGTAACTATCAATGGTATTGGTGAGCGTGCTGGTAATACAGCTTTAGAAGAAGTGGTAATGGCTCTTCGTTCACATAAAGATCTTGGAATTGATACAAATATCAATACTCCTAAAATCACTGGGACTAGCCGTATGGTTTCTAGTTTGATGAATATGCCGGTGCAACCAAACAAAGCTATTGTTGGTCGTAATGCATTTGCTCACTCATCAGGTATTCACCAAGATGGCGTGTTGAAAAACCGTGAAAGCTACGAAATTATTGATCCAACTGATGTTGGTATCGATGAAAACTCAATCGTATTAACAGCTCGTAGTGGTCGTGCGGCATTGAAACACCGTTTAAGTGTTTTAGGTGTTGAGCTTGATCAAAAACGCCTAGATAAAGTTTACGAAGATTTCTTGAAATTAGCTGATAGCAAAAAAGACTTCACTGATGATGATGTGTTAATGCTAGTAGATAAAGATAGAGTATCGGGTAGTCGTATTAAACTTGATTACCTTCAAGTAACTGCTGGGGTTGGTATCAAACAAGTGGCAAGTATTTGTTTAGATATTGCCGGAGAGAAATTTGAAGCAGCAGCAACTGGTAATGGTCCTGTTGATGCGGCAATCAAAGCGGTTAAGAAAATTATCAACCGTCAAATGGTGTTGAAAGATTTCTTAATTCAAGCTATTACAAAAGGAAGTGATGATTTTGGTAAAGTGCATATGCAAGTAGAGTATGAAGGAAGATCATATTTCGGTTTTGCTGCTAATACCGATATCGTTGTAGCTTCTGTAGAAGCTTATATTGATGCAATCAATAAATTTGTGAAATAATATTAAGTAGATACGGAGCGCGCTCCGTATCTACATTCGATTAAAATCAATTATAACAATATAACAATGGGAAAAACATTATTTGAAAAAATTTGGGATGCGCATGTGGTAACCCAAGTGGAAGACGGTCCTACACAATTATATATTGACCGTATGTATTGTCATGAGGTAACAAGTCCGCAAGCATTTGCAGGTCTTCGTGAAAGGGGCTTGAAAGTGTTCCGTCCGCAACAAATTACTTGTATGCCAGACCACAATATCCCAACAATGAATCAAGAGCAACCGATTTCAGATCCTATTTCTAAAAATCAGGTTGATACATTAGATAAAAATGCTAAAGATTTTGGTGTAAACTATTACCCAATGGGTCACCCTAAAAATGGTGTTATTCATGTGGTTGGACCAGAAAATGGTCTTTCTTTACCAGGTATGACAATGGTTTGTGGTGATTCACATACATCTACTCACGGTGCAATGGGAGCTATCGCTTTCGGTATTGGTACTTCTGAGGTAGAAATGGTATTGGCTACACAATGTGTGTTCCAATCAAAACCAAAAACAATGCGTATCAATGTTAAGGGTGCTATTAAACCAGGTGTTAGCGCAAAAGATATCGCTCTTTATATTATCTCTAAAATTGGTACTGGTGGTGCGACAGGTTACTTTGTAGAATATGCTGGTGACGCTGTTAAAGGATTGACTATGGAGGGTCGTTTGACTCTTTGTAACCTTTCTATCGAAAGCGGTGCTCGTGGTGGAATGATTGCTCCGGACGATACTACTTTTGATTATATCAAAGGTCGTGAGTTAGCTCCAGCAGGTGCTGAGTGGGATAAAGCTTTGGCTCACTGGAAAACATTGTTTACTGATGCTGATGCTAAATTTGATAAAGAAATCAATTTTGAAGCAGCTGACATTGAGCCAATGATTACTTATGGTACTAATCCAGGTATGGGTATGGGTATCAATGATACTATCCCTGCAATGGAAACAGTTGATGAGGCTGGTCGTATCTCTTATGCTAAGTCATTGGAGTATATGGGCTTCAAAGCTGGTGAAAAAATCGTTGGTCAACCAATTGATTATGTTTTCTTAGGTAGCTGTACAAATGGTCGTATTGAAGATTTCCGTGAGTTTGCGAATTATGTAAAAGGTAAGAAAAAAGCAGACAATGTTGTAGCTTGGTTAGTACCAGGTTCATGGATGGTAGATAAGCAAATAAAAGAAGAAGGATTAGATGTAATTCTTAAAGAAGCTGGATTTGAAATTCGTCAACCGGGATGTTCTGCATGTTTGGCTATGAATGATGATAAAGTCCCTGCAGGTAAATATGCGGTATCTACATCAAACCGTAACTTCGAAGGTCGTCAAGGTCCTGGTGCTCGCACAATTTTGTCAGGAGCTCTTGTAGCTGCTGCTGCTGCCGTGACAGGTAAATTTAACTGATCCTCGTAACTAATTTGCTAATGTGCAAATAAGATTAATGTGCCAATGGAAATTCCGTTAACAGGTAATCGTATTGTAGATTTGACTTTTAGTTTTTCTTTGAAAATAATAAAGTTTGCAGAGGAACTGGAAGAGAAAAGAAAATTTGCAATTGCTAATCAACTTTTAAGAAGCGGAACTTCAGTTGGTGCTAATATCCGAGAAGCACAAAATTGCGAAAGTAAGGCGGATTTTATTCATAAAATTAAAATAGCAGCAAAGGAAGCAGATGAAACAGAATATTGGCTATTGTTATGCAAGTATTCAGATTCTTATCCATTTGAACCTATTTTAATGGAAGAAATAAAAGAGATTCAAAAAATTGTCAATAAAATAATATATTCATCTAAGGTTAATTGTACTGTTAAGTAATTGGCACATTAACACATTAATCTTATTATTCACATTATAGAGTTATGCAACAATTAATAAAATTGACATCTACTTGTGTGCCTTTGCCACTTGAGAATGTAGATACAGACCAAATTATTCCTGCTCGTTTCTTAAAAGCAACTTCTAAAGAAGGTTTTGGTGATAATTTATTCCGTGACTGGAGATATGATAAAAACAATCAACCAATCAAAGACTTCGTATTAAATGACCCAACTTATGGTGGTGAGATTTTAGTAGGTGGTAAAAACTTTGGTTCTGGTTCTAGTCGTGAGCATGCTGCTTGGGCAGTTGCTGGATATGGATTCCGTGTTGTAGTATCAAGTTTCTTTGCTGATATCTTTAAAAACAATGTAATGAATAATGGTGTATTGCCGGTTGTTGTTTCTGAAGCTTTCTTGGCAGAGGTATTTGCTTCTATTAAAGAAGATCCAAAAATGAGCTTGACAATTGATTTGGAAGCTCAAATAATTACAAATGACAAAACAGGAAACAAAGAGTCATTTGAGATTAACTCTTATAAAAAAGAATGTTTCTTAAATGGTTTTGATGATATTGATTACTTATTAAGTAAAAAAGATATGATCGAAGAATTTGAAGCTAAAAGAGCATAAATTCAATGTGCTAATGACTCAATATGCCAATATGCCAATAGTTTTTATTGGCATATTGGCACATTCTTTAAATTGGCAAATTATAAGATTATGATTGAAATACTAGATACTACTTTACGAGACGGCGAACAAACTTCGGGCGTTTCTTTTTCTTCTCAAGAGAAGCTAAGTGTGGCTCGCTTGCTGTTGGAAGAGTTGCGTGTAAATAGAATTGAAGTTGCGTCTGCTCGTGTGTCAGCCGGAGAATTTGATGGTGTTAAGAAAATTGCTTCTTGGGCTACTCAAAAAGGCTGTATTGATAAAGTGGAAGTTCTAGGTTTTATTGATGGTGGCGTTTCTATAAAATGGCTAAATGATGCTGGTTGTAAGGTGTTGAACTTATTGGCTAAAGGATCGTTTAAGCACTTGTCAGAGCAGCTTCGCAAAACAAAAGAGGAGCATGTTGCTGATATAAAAAGAGAAGTTGAAGAAGCTGCAAAATATGGTATCACTGTCAATCTGTATTTAGAGGATTGGTCTAACGGGATGAAGAATTCTCCTGAATATGTAAAATATTTAGTTGGTGCTTTAGCTCATAGTGGTATTAAACGCTTTATGCTACCAGATACATTAGGGATTCTAAATCCGCAGCAGACATATGATTTCTGTAAGCAAATGGTAGATGAATTTCCTAATCTACATTTTGATTTTCACCCACATAATGATTATGACTTAGCTGTAGCTAATGTCTTTTTTGCCGTTCAGGCTGGAGTCAAAGCTATTCATGCAACAATCAACGGCCTTGGTGAGCGTGCCGGTAATGCTCCTTTGTCAAGTGTTTTGGCAATTTTACATGATCAGCTTAAAATTAAAACTTCCCTAAACGAAGAGCAGCTTACTAAAGTGAGTAAGATTGTAGAAAGTTATTCCGGTATCCGTATTCCTGCAAATAAACCTGTAATTGGTGATAATGTATTTACTCAAGTTGCAGGTATTCATGCTGATGGAGATAGTAAGAATAACTTGTACTTCAACGAACTTATGCCGGAGAGATTTGGTCGTTCGCGTGAATATGCTTTAGGAAAGACATCTGGAAAAGCAAGTATTAAAAAGAATCTTGAGGCAATGGGAATTGAGTTAGATGATGATTCGATGCGTAAAATTACTACTCGTATCATTGAACTTGGTGACCAAAAAGAAATTGTTACACAAGAGGATTTGCCATATATTATTGCGGATGTTCTTGGTTATGATAATAAAGAACAAGGCGTTCGTATCTTAAACTACTCTTTGAGTTCTTCTAATGGCTTGCATCCTATGGCAACTTTGAAATTAGAACTTCATGGTAAGGTTTTTCAAGAAACATCATGGGGAGATGGACAGTATGACGCTTTTATGAAAGCGCTACGCAAAGTGTATAAAAATCAAGATAAGGAACTTCCTCGCTTAACAAATTACTCTGTAACTATTCCTCCCGGAGGGCGTACAGATGCATTTGTTCAAACTATTATTTCATGGAATAATGGAGGAAAAGAGTTTCGCACTAGAGGTTTAGCGGCAGATCAAACTGAAGCTGCTATTATTGCAACAATTAAGATGTTAAATATAATTGAGGAGTAAAGTTATGAAACCATTTAAAACAAAAAAACTTACGATTGCTCTTGTCGCTCATGATTACCGTAAAGCAGATATGGTAGAGTGGGCTTTGGCAAATGCAGATGTGCTTTCTACTCATCACTTGGTTTGTACAGGTACTACAGGCGGTTTGGTTCAAGAAGCTTATGAAAAGCTTGGGAAAACTAATTTGGATATTACTTGTATGAATTCAGGGCCTATGGGTGGAGATGCCGAAATTGCAGCTCTTGTAGTTCGTAAAGAGGTGCATATGTGTGTTTTCTTAATTGATGATTTGAATGCTCAACCTCATGAAGCGGATATTCAAATGTTATTGCGTCAATGTCGTGTGCACAATATTCCTATTGCATGTAATAGATATAGTGCAGATTTGATGCTAACTAGTACGCTTTGGGATGTAAAGGACTATGTTCCTGCTCCTCCAAAGTATGTGAAATTTGAAAGAAAGTAAATCAAAGTTATTGATAGATATTAGCCATTCGGGCGATATTTGTAGATATTGTAATGTGTATTTAAACAATAAATATCGATTAATATCAATATAATATCGCGACCATCGGGAGCTAATATCCCCAAAAGAATAAATTAACTTCAAAATAATAATCAAAAGAAATGAAATTAAACATTGCAGTATTGCCGGGTGATGGTATCGGACCCGAAATCGTAGCTCAAGCTTTAGATGTAACGAAAGCTGTTTGTGAAAAATTTGGTCATGAATTAACTTATAAAGATGCAATCGTTGGTGCTTGTGCTATCGATGCAGTTGGAAATCCGTATCCGGATGAAACTCATGAATTGTGTATGCAATCAGATGCAGTTCTTTTCGGTGCAATTGGTGACCCAAAATTTGATAATGATCCTTCAGCAAAAGTTCGTCCTGAGCAAGGTCTTTTGGCTATGCGTAAAAAACTAGGTTTGTACGCAAATATCCGTCCTGTAATGACTTTCCCTCAATTGTTAGACAAATCTCCACTTCGTCGTGACTTAGTTGAAGGTGCTGACTTTATGTGTATTCGTGAGTTAACTGGTGGAATGTATTTTGGTCGTCCTCAAGGTCGTTCTGAAGATGGTAATACAGCATATGATACTTGTGTTTATACTCGTGAAGAAGTAGAACGCATCCTTCACTTAGCATATAAATATGCAGGTCAACGCAACAAGAAAGTAACAATCGTTGATAAAGCGAATGTTATTGCAACTTCTCGTTTGTGGAGACAAATTGGTCAAGAAATTGCTCCTCAATATCCAGAAATTGAAACAGAATTTATGTTTGTTGATAATGCGGCAATGCGTATTATTCAATGGCCTAAAAGCTTTGATGTAATGGTTACTGAAAACTTATTTGGTGATATCTTAACTGACGAAGCTTCTGTAATTACTGGTTCTTTAGGTATGCTTCCATCTGCATCTGTAGGTATTCATACATCTGTATTTGAGCCAATTCACGGTTCCTATCCACAGGCAGCAGGTAAAGATATTGCTAACCCATTAGCTACAATCCTTTCTGCAGCATTGATGTTTGAATATGCATTCGGATTAATGGAAGAAGGTAAAGCTATTCGTGATGCTGTTACTGCTTCTATGGAAACAGGTGTTGTAACTGAAGATATCGCTAACGGTGCTAAAGCTTACAAAACTTCTGAAGTTGGTAAATGGATTGTTGATTATATCAAGAAATAATCTATTCTAGATATCAAGAAAAAGCGGAATTCCTGAATGGGAGTTCCGCTTTTTTTATTCTAATAACTTTATTTATGTGATTAGTTCTAGTAAGCTTGTATTATTCAAATAATTACTCTATTTTTGCATCCGCTTTAAGAAAAGCATAAGTGTGATGGGAATTAAGCGATTAAACTCGTATCACTTGAATTTGAGTAACACAAAAAATTTTAAAAGAATGAAATCATTTAAATTAGAAGGAACTGTAAGAGAAGTTCTAGGAAAAAAAGCTACAAAAGCTGCTCGTAAAGGTGATAATGTACCATGTGTAGTTTATGGTGTAGGTGAAAATGTTCACTTTGAAGTGTCAAACAATGCTGTTCGTAAATTAATCTATTCTCCAGAAGTATTCTTAGTTGAATTATCTGTTGCTGGTAAAGAATATAAAGCAGTAATGAAAGATCTTCAGTTCCACCCAGTAACTGATAAAGTTTTACACATCGACTTCTTAGAAGTATCATTAGATAAACCAGTTGTATTTAACATTCCTGTTAAATTAGAAGGTTTAGCTGAAGGTGTGAAAGCCGGGGGTAAATTAACTCAAGAAATGCGTTACTTAAAAGTAAAAGCAACTTATGATAAATTGCCAGAGCAACTAATCGTAGATGTTACTGAATTAGGTTTAGGAAAAACAATCCAAGTTGGAGCTTTATCATACGATGGTTTAGAAATTCTTTCTCCATCAATGAATGTTGTTACTGCAGTTAAGTTAACAAGAGCTGCAAAAGGTGCTGCCGCTAAAGCTGGTAAGTAATCCTTGGTGAAAAACAAAAATGTTTTTTGAATGAAATATCTAATTGTAGGGCTGGGGAATATTGGTAATGAGTATCAAGATACCCGCCACAACATAGGATTTACAGTATTGGACGCTTTAGCTAAGGCGTCCAATATTTTTTTTACGGAACAGCGTTATGGTTCTGTAGCGGAGCTTAAGTTAAAAAATAAGCAGTTGGTATTATTAAAACCATCTACTTTTATGAATTTAAGTGGAAATGCCGTGCGCTATTGGATGCAGAAAGAAAAGATTCCGTTAGAAAATGTTTTAGTTATTGTTGATGACTTGGCAATTCCTTTTGGAGCTTTGCGTTTGAAATCAAAAGGTAGCGATGCCGGACATAACGGATTGAAAAACATCCAAGAGTTACTTGGAACAAGTTCATATCCGCGTCTTCGTTTTGGAATTGGGAATAATTTCCCCAAAGGACAACAAGTGCCTTATGTGCTTGGGAAGTTCTCTGATGAGGAACAATCTATGTTAGGTGATCGTATTGAACTTGCTGGTGAGATTATAAAAAGTTTTTGTCTTGCCGGTATGCAAAATACAATGAATGCTTATAATAATAAGTAAACTCAGATATGGGTGAAAAGACTGAAGTTAGGATTGATAAGTGGTTGTGGGCTGTTCGTTTATTTAAAACGCGTACATTAGCTGTTGAAGCTTGCAAAAAAGGGAGAGTCTTTATTGGTGGAACCCAAGTTAAAGCATCAAGGAATATTAAAGTTGGAGAGGTGATTGATATAAAACGCCCTCCTATAATTTATTCTTTTAAGGTGTTGGCTTTGTCTGAAAAAAGAATGGGAGCTAAGTTAGTCCCTGATTTTATGGAGAATGTCACAAAGCCAGATCAAATTGAGATTCTTGAGCTGAGTAAGATTGCCGGTAATGGAATGCGTGATAGAGGTGCTGGTAGGCCTACTAAAAAGCAACGCCGAGATATTGATAGTTTTACTGAGCCAACTTTCCTTGATGACGAGTGGGATTTTGACCTAATAGATGAAGAAGAGTAGTCGAGAGATATTTTTTATTATAAATTGAAAATTAATAAATTGTAGCATATGTACATATCTGCTCAAAAAAGAAAAGAAAATATTGCTGAATATATACTTTATATGTGGCAAATTGAAGATTTGATTAGAGCATATAAGTTTGATATAGATCAGATTAGACAAAATATCATCTCTAAATTTGGTTTAGAAACTGAAAAGGAGAAAGAACTTGTTCAGTGGTATGAAAATTTGATTGAGATGATGCGTATGGAAAATGTGCAGCAGATAGGGCATCTTCAAGTTAATAAGAATGTTTTGATTGACTTATTGGATATGCATAAGCAATTGTTGTTTTCTCAAGAGTATCCTGATTATTCTTCAGCATATTATAAGGCATTACCTTTTATTACGGAGCTGAAAACAAAGCAAACAGATACTGAAATAGATGATATTGAGACTGCTTTTAGCTTCTTATATGGGATTTTGATGTTGAAACTTCAACAGAAAGAAATATCAGAAGGAACTGAAAAAGCAAAAGAATCAATCTCGAAATTTATAGTTCAATTAGCTTCAAAATATAAGCTGTATAAAGCAGGTCAATTAAAGCTCGATTCTGAGTAAACTAAGTATATTTGCCAATCGTTAAATAAAACTGATAAACCAAATGAAAGGAATTATTTTAGCCGGAGGTTCCGGTACTCGTCTTTATCCGATTACAAAAAGTATTTCTAAACAAATTGTACCTGTATATGATAAACCAATGATTTATTATCCATTATCGGTTTTGATGTTAGCGGGAATTAAAGATATTTTGATTATTTCTACACCACAAGATATTCACTTGTATGAAAACTTATTTAATGATGGTTCTGATTTAGGCCTTAATATTGAATATGCAATACAACCATCTCCTGATGGATTGGCGCAAGCATTTATTATTGGCGAAGAATTTATTGGTAAAGATAGTGTTTGTATGATCCTTGGTGATAATATTTATTATGGATGGGATTTTTCAAAATTACTTAAGAGTGCTGCGGAATTAACTGACGGTGCAAAAGTATTTGGGTATTATGTTAATGATCCGGAAAGATATGGTGTAGCTGAATTTGATGATAATGGTAAGGTATTAAGCCTTGAAGAAAAGCCATTGGAACCTAAATCAAATTGGGCTGTTACTGGATTATATTTTTATGGAAACGATGTAGTTGAGAAAGCAAAAGGCTTAAAACCATCAAAAAGAGGTGAGCTTGAAATCACTGATTTAAATAAAATATATTTAGAAGAAGGTAGATTGGGTGTTGAGTTAATGGGTCGTGGTATGGCTTGGTTAGATACAGGTACACATGATAGTTTGCTTGAGGCATCAAACTTTATTTCTACGATTCAAAATCGTCAAGGTTTGCAAGTGGCTTGTTTAGAGGAAATTGCTTATCGTAAAGGATATATCACAAGAGAGAAATTGTTAGAACTTGCTGAACCTTTGAAAAAGAATCAGTATGGTCAATATATGATTAAAATTGCTAATCAAAATAGTATAGTAAAATAAGATGGAAGTAATAAAAACAGAAATTCCTGATTTAGTAATTATAAAAAATAAAGTTTTTGAAGATGCCAGAGGTTATTTTACTGAGGCATATAATGAGAAAGCTTACAAAGAAAACGGGATTAATATTAATTTCTGCCAAGATAATCGCTCGAAATCATCATATGGTGTAATTCGTGGTTTACATTATCAATTAAACCCTGCAAGTCAATCAAAGTTAGTTTCAGTAATCGTAGGGAAAGTATACGATGTTGCTGTTGATATGCGTAAAGGATCTCCAACCTTTGGGAAATGGGTAGGTGTGGAATTGTCAGATGAGAATCATTTGCAATTTTTAATTCCTCAAGGTTTTGCACATGGTTTTGCTGTGTTAAGTGAAACGGCTATTTTTAGCTATAAGTGTGATAATTTTTACACGCCAGAGTTAGACCGAGGAATTATGTATAATGACCCAGCATTAAATATTGATTGGGGAATTCCTGCAGATAAACAAGTTATTTCTGATAAAGATTTGAAGCATCCATTATTAGCTGATGCAGAAATGAATTTTACTTTTTAAAAAATGAAGATTTTAGTAACAGGTTCAAATGGTCAGTTGGGAAATGAAATGAGAGTTTTGTCTTCTCAGTATTCTCAATATGAATATATTTTTACAGATGTAGCTGAATTAGATATCTGTGATGAAGCTGCTGTGTTAGCTTTTGTAGACGAAAATAAGGTTGATTTTATAGTTAACTGTGCAGCATATACAGCTGTAACTAAAGCTGAGGAAGATATTGACTTGGCTTATAAAATCAATAGAGATGCAGCAGGTATCTTAGGAAAAGCTGCTAAAAATGTTGGAGCTAAGGTTATCCATGTTTCTACAGACTATGTGTTTGATGGTAAAGGTTATCTTCCATATACTGAAGATATGCCTATCAATCCAGAGTCAATGTATGGTAAAACAAAAGCTGAGGGTGAAGCTGCTCTTTTAGCTGCTTGTGCTGATAGTATTGTTTTGCGTACATCATGGTTGTACTCTTCTTTTGGAAATAACTTTGTTAAAACTATGATTAAGTTAGGGCAGGAGAGAGATAAACTTACTGTTATTTTTGATCAAGTGGGTACGCCTACATATGCTGCTGATTTAGCTTCTGCTATTATGCAGATTATTGCTAACGGTAAGTTTGAAGCAGGTATTTATCATTTCTCTAACGAGGGTGTTTGTAGTTGGTATGATTTTACTATCAGTATTCATAAAAATTCAGGAATCACTTCATGTAAGGTTTTACCTCTTGAAACAAAAGATTATCCTGATAAAACGCCTCGTCCATTTTATAGTGTCTTAAACAAAGCTAAGATTAAATCTGTTTATGGATTAGATATTCCTCATTGGGAGGATGGATTAGTGCGCTGCTTAGAAGAATTAAATAAAAACTAAATAAAAAAGCCCTTAAGAATTTCTTAAGGGCTTTTTTGTATATGGTTGAGAGATATTAATATGCTCTAGCAAATATTACTCGTTGAACTGATGGTTTTCCTGTAACCATACATGTTCCTGGAGTTTTATCTCCTTCTAAAGGGATACAACGGATAGTTGCTTTTGTATCTTCTTTGATTTTTTCTTCTGTTTCAGGAGTGCCATCCCAGTGGCAAAGTAAGAAACCGCCTTTTTCAATTTCTTCTTTAAATTCATCGTAGCTATTTACTTCACGAGTTACTGATGCTCTGTAGTCATATGCTTTTTTGAAGATATTTGTTTGAATGTCTTCTAGCAGTTGTTTGATATAGTTTTCTACACCATCAATATTGACTGTTTCTTTTGTCATTGTATCACGACGAGCAACCTCAATTGTCCCATTTTCAAGGTCACGAGCACCAATGCCAAGACGAACAGGAACCCCTTTTAATTCGTATTCAGCAAATTTCCAACCTGGCTTTTTCATGTCGTTGTCATCATATTTTACGCTAATGCCTAAGGCTTTTAGTTTTGCGATTAGCTCATCAACTTTCTCTGAAATTTGAGCTAATTGATCATCACCTTTATATATAGGTACAATTACTACTTGGAATGGAGCTAAGTTTGGAGGTAGTATTAAACCAAGGTCGTCAGAGTGAGTCATGATTAATGCTCCCATTAAACGAGTTGATACTCCCCATGATGAAGCCCATACGAAATCTTCTTTACCTTCTTTAGTTTGGAATTTTACATCAAATGCTTTTGCAAAATTTTGTCCAAGGAAGTGAGATGTTCCTGCTTGTAATGCTTTTCCGTCTTGCATTAGGGCTTCAATGCAGAAAGTTTCTAATGCGCCTGCAAAGCGTTCGTTAGCTGATTTTACACCCTTGATAACTGGAACAGCCATGAAGTTTTCCGCAAAGTCTGCATATACATCAAGCATTTTCTTTGTTTCTTCAAGAGCTTCATCAGAAGTTGCGTGAGCAGTGTGCCCTTCTTGCCACAAAAATTCAGCTGTGCGAAGAAATAAACGAGTACGCATTTCCCAACGAACAACATTTGCCCATTGATTACATAAAATAGGGAGATCTCTATATGATTGAATCCAGTTTTTATATGTGTTCCAAATGATGGTCTCAGAAGTTGGGCGAACAATTAGTTCTTCTTCAAGTTTTGCTTCCGGATCTACTACTACACCTTTTCCATCAGGAGAGGTTTTTAAACGATAATGTGTAACTACTGCACATTCTTTTGCAAATCCTTCAACATGATCGGCTTCTTTGCTTAAAAATGATTTAGGAATAAACAAAGGAAAATATGCATTCACATGTCCTGTTTCTTTAAACATTGAATCTAATCGTTGTTGCATTTTTTCCCAAATTGCATAACCGTATGGTTTAATTACCATACATCCTCTAACTGCAGAGTTTTCTGCTAAATCAGCTTTTAATACTAGTTCATTATACCATTGCGAATAATTTTCGCTACGAGAAGTAAGTCCTTTTGCCATCTTAATTTTACTATTGAAAAATGAACTGCAAAGATAAGAGAAAACTAAAAACTGGAACTACAATCGAGAATTAGATTCTATAAAATTTATTCGTGAATTATGTTTGTTTATGAATATTTTATTTTAGAAAGAAACTTGTTCGGATTGCTGTTTATTATAAAATCTAACTCGTTTACATTAATCAAATGTGTATAGATGTGAAATTTTTGTTTCAATACTGTCTTTTGTTTGTGTATATATCTTCTTATTAGGGTGTTGTGTTGGTTTGCAGGTTTTTGAATTTTGTGTAAAATAAATATTTGGATCATGTGTTTAATTCAAGTTTTTATATACATTTGCCGCTCATATTCTTATGGAATGAGTTTTTAATGATAATCTAAGTGAGTTAGTTGACTTTGATCCTACTAATCGGACTTACTTGCTTTAGAAAATATCTGTTTATATTTATTATTTATATAAGTGAAAATGAAAAATAAGTATTCAGACTTAATCGAACAAACATTTGAATTCCCAAACGATGAATTTGCTTTAGAAGAAAATGATCTATTGTGGTTTGGAGTTCCGGTTATGGATATTATTAAGCAATATGGAACTCCGTTGAGAATTTCATATTTGCCAAAAATTGGAATGAATATTCAAAGGGCAAAGAGAATGTTTAATGTGGCTATGGCTAAGGTGGATTATAATGCAACTTATAACTATTGTTATTGTACTAAAAGTTCACATTTTTCTTTCGTGATGGAAGAAGTATTAAAACATGATGTTCATGTTGAAACATCGTCTGCTTTTGATATCAATTTGGTTGAAACATTACATGAAACTGGGCATCTGAAAAAAGAGTCTTATGTTGTTTGTAATGGATTTAAAAGACCTCAATATGTCGAGAATATTCAAAATCTGATTTCGTCAGGTTTTAATAATGTCGTCTCTATTCTTGATAATAAGTTTGAATTAGACCTTTTATTGAAAGATTTTGACAAAAAATTTAAGGTAGGGATTAGAATTGCTTCTGAAGAAGAACCAAAATTTGCCTTTTATACATCTCGTTTAGGTATCAGATATAGTGATATTATTCCTTATTATAGAAATGTTATTCGTAAGAATAAACAAGTAAGTTTAAAGATGCTTCATTTCTTTATTAATACTGGTATAAAAGATACTTCTTATTACTGGAATGAATTGAATAAGGCTGTAAACTTATATTGTGAACTTCGCAAAGAATGTCCTGAGCTCGATAGCCTAAATATTGGTGGAGGATTCCCAATTCAGAATCATTTGGATTTCGTATATGATTATGAATACATGGCGGAAGAGATTGTTGCTCAAATAAAGAATACTTGTCAGCAGCATGGAGTTCCGGAACCAAATATCTTCACTGAATTTGGTTCTTATACTGTTGGTGAAAGTGGTGCAATGTTATATTCTATTGTAAACCAGAAGCAACAAAACGACCGGGAGCTTTGGAATATGATTGATAGTTCTTTTATGACAACATTGCCAGATACATGGGCAATTAATCAGCGATTCCCATTTCTTGCAATTAATAATTGGAACAAAGAATATGAGCGAGTTCATTTAGGAGGTCTAACTTGTGATAGTGAGGATTTCTACAATGCAGAAGCTCATTCCAATGCTATCTTTTTGCCTAAAGTAACTAGTGGTGAAGAGCAGTTTATTGGGTTCTTCCATTGCGGCGCTTATCAGGAATCATTAAGTGGTTATGGTGGCATTCAACACTGTTTAATTCCAGCACCCAAGCTTGTGGTAATCGATAGGGATGAGAATGGAGAATGGTTTACAAAACTATTTGCCAAGGAACAAAGTTATAAATCTATGTTGAAGATCTTAGGATACTAAAAAAACGACTTGAGTTTTCAAGTCGCTTTTTTTGTCTTTTCTGTTTCAGCCTTTTTGTAATCATTTTTCAATTTCTTTACAATTCACAATTCTTATTTAGTTTCTCAATATTTAACTAGTGTGTTTTCGCAATAGTTATTTCAAGTTATTGATTTATATCAATATTGCTTACTTGTATTATTTAGATTGCATCTAAATTAGAGTAAATTATGTTAAAGTCTCGAACCATTTAAATTTAGGAGATTTTTGCATTTCCAACTTCTTACTTTAGAATAAATACTAATAGCATTAAGTTGTTTATTCTCAGTATACTTAACATAAATGTAGTAATGTTAACTGTTTGACTGTTAGTTAGTTGACATAAAATGTTGAAAATAAGAAAAATAGGAATTATTAGAAAAAACAAGCTGAATCTTATTTTTTTTTACTGAAAATGTTTTTCAATTTTGCATGCATCAAAATCAGAAATACATACAAGGGAGGTTGAATAATGAGTCATCAAATGTTGTGGGAAAAATGCCTGAATGTAATTAAGGATAATGTAAGCGAAGTTGCCTATGAAACTTGGTTCTCGCCTATCGTTCCTCTTGATTACAGGGATAATGAATTTATCTTGCAGGTTCCTAGTCAATTCTTTTACGAATATATAGAGGAGAAATATATAGATCTTCTTAGAAATATATTATATAAGGAAGTTGGAGCGGGAACGCAATTGAAGTATCATATTGTGATGGATAAGGCTACACAAACTGTAACTGAAATTCCTAGTGCAAAAAAAGCTACATATGAAGTAAATTCTACTACAACAAATAAGCAAGCGTCTATTTCAAATCCTTTTGAGAAAGTAACGCTTAAAGATATTGACCCACAACTTAATACTAGTTATACATTTGATTCTTTCATCGAAGGAAAATCAAACAAACTTGCTAGAGTAGCTGGAAAAAGCATTTCAGAGAACCCAGGTGATACAGCATTTAATCCTTTGTTTCTTCATGGTCATTCTGGAGTTGGAAAAACACACTTAGTGCATGCTATTGGTTTAGCTGCAAAAGAAAAGAATCCTAATAAAAGGGTTTTGTATGTTTCTGCAAACCTTTTTCAAATTCAATACACTAATGCTGTTAGAAGAAATTCTGTGAATGATTTCTTGAACTTTTATCAAACAATTGATGTGTTGATTATTGACGATATTCATGAGTTTGCTGGAAAAACTGCAACGCAAAATACATTTTTTCATATTTTCAATCACTTGCACCAGTCGCGTAAGCAAATTATTTTGACTTGTGATAGATCTCCTGCTTTAATTCAAGGAATGGAGCAAAGATTATTGACTCGTTTTAAGTGGGGCTTAACTGCAGAATTAGAAAAACCTGATTTTGAGTTAAGAAAAGCAATTCTTGAGAGTAAGATATATAGAGATGGCCTAGATATTTCATCAGAAGTTGTTGACTTTATTGCTGAAAATGTTACAGAGAATATAAGAGACCTTGAGGGTGTCATTGTTTCTTTGTTAGCACATTCAATGTTGACAAATGCTCCTATTGATATCAAATTGGCCGAAAAGGTTGTTAAGAAGCTTGTCTCTATAACTCCGGTTTCAATCTCAATGGAAAGAATTAAAGATGTTGTTTGTGAACATTTTAATCTTGAGCTTGAGTCTATTTTGACAAAATCTAGAAAGCGTGAAGTTGTTCAGGCTAGACAGATTGCCATGTATTTGTCAAAACAATATACAAAAAACTCTTTGTCTTCAATTGGCCATGCTATTGGTAATAGAGACCATGCAACTGTACTTCATGCATGTAAAACGGTAAATGATTTGATGTCTACAGATAAAAACTTCAAATCAAGTGTTTTGGAAATTGAATCAAAGCTGAAAAAAGCGTAAGACAGGGTTTATTAATTTAATTCAATTCGAGAATGATTTATCGTTTTTTATTGCTATCCGATGAATCGGATAATTTTGCAAGAGAAATTTCAATAGATTCAGAATCTTCTTTTTTTGATTTGCATGAAGCAATCTTAGATTCTGTTAATTATACTAAGGATCAGATTACATCATTTTTTGTTTGCTCCGAAGATTGGGAGAAAGAACAAGAAATTACATTGATGGAAATGGATTCTAGTTCTGAATATGATAACCTAACTATGTCCGAAACAAAGTTAGAGGATCAGATTTCAGATGAAGGTCAAAAGCTTCTATATGTTTTTGACTATGTTTCAGACAGAGCTTTCTTTATTGAATTGAAAGAAATCATCTTCTCGAAATCATTATCTAAACCTTATTGTTCAATTTCTAAAGGAGATGCTCCTCTTCAGCTTGTAGATGGTTTCGACACAGAGCTAAGTTCTTCTAGTGTTGGAATTGATGAGAATTTCTTT
The DNA here is from genome assembly GCA_963662245.2 of Paludibacteraceae bacterium. Lineage (GTDB taxonomy): Bacteria > Bacteroidota > Bacteroidia > Bacteroidales > Paludibacteraceae > JAFGVL01. The sequence continues at coordinate 183,806 of CAXXVQ010000005.1, forward strand.
GGAGATGAAGGATATGATTTAGATGAATTAGATGGAGATGGTTATTCTGGCCTTGATGGTGAAGATAAAACTTCATCTATAGATGATGCAGATTTTTAAACAAATACTAATTAATTAAAAAAACCCGACTTAGGTTGGGTTTTTTTATTAAACTTGCATCGTGAATAAGAACACCTTAATAGTTTTAGTTGGTCCAACTGGTATTGGAAAAACAGAATTAGGCATTCGGCTTGCAGAGCATTTTAATTCTGATATCATATCATCAGACTCTAGACAAATATTTAAAGAGTTGAAAATTGGCACTGCAGCACCTGACGAGAATGAGCTTTCTCGAGTAAAACATCATTTTATTGGAACTAAGAGTATCTTTGATTATTATAGTGCAGGTCAATTTGAACTTGACGCCTTGTCTTTAATGGATACATTATTTGAAAAAAATAATGTCCAATTAATGGTTGGTGGTTCTATGCTTTATATTGATGCTGTTTGTAATGGCTTAGATAATATTCCGGCAGTGCCTTCAAATATAAGGGATCAAGTTGCTGAAGTGTACGAGAAAGAGGGATTGGTGGGTTTGCAAAATAAATTGCAAGAATTAGACCCCGAATCATATTTAAAACTTGATCTGAATAATAAGCAAAGGGTAATGCATGCTGTTGAGGTTTCTATTGCAGCTGAAAAACCATACTCAGAATTTCTAGGACATAATAAATATACTAGGCCTTTTAATGTTGTCAAAATTGGACTTGATATGCCAAGGGATATTTTGTACGAGAGAATAAATGCTCGTGTAGATATTATGGTAAAAGAAGGATTGCTTGATGAGGTGAAAGGTTTGTATGAACATAAAAATCTTAATTCGCTTAATACAGTTGGTTATAAAGAATTGTTTAAATTTTTTGATGGTGAG
>CAXXVQ010000006.1:0-165522 GCA_963662245.2 Paludibacteraceae bacterium
AACGAGTTCTTTTTCTGTAGCTATGGGTGTTTTAGTATTTGTGAGACCTATTCTGTTAGAGACTCTGAAAACATGAGTGTCAACGGGCATAGTGTTTTGATTAAAGGCTACAGCTGCGATTACATTAGCTGTTTTGCGTCCAACACCTTGGAGTGTTTGTAGGGCATCTAAATCGCTTGGCACTTCGCTGTTGAAGTGTTCAACTAGTTGTTGTGCCATCAGAACTAAATGCTTGGACTTATTATTTGGATAGGAAAGTGTGGGAGTTGTATAAGATATTAAGAGGCTTTCTTTTGCTTGAAGTTGTAATTTATCGTAGAAGTGAAATGTTGAGATGTGTGTAAACAAAAAAGGATAGCCAAATTGACTATCCTTTTGCGGTATGGACGGGACTTTATTTATGAAATAATTAGAAATCTTTTGAAATACATTTATTACATAATTTGTTTTAATATCTCTGATAAATAGATATATAGATAATATTTGTGTATTTCATAGTTTTCAATATATTTCAATTTATTTTGTGTCGGGCGGAAATATGGCGGAAATATTTCTTATATTTGTAGAACAAACAAATATGAAATATTATGGCAACAGTAAGAGCATTTATTCAAACATCTAAGAAAACTCAACTTGTACCAATAAGATTCAAGTTAAGTTATGGTAGGCATAAAGAAGTGTGTTACACCAGCGAAATGAAGGTTGACCCAATAAACTGGAATGCAACCAAGCAGAATGTAACAAAAGGATATGAGAAAGAATCATATAATGGAAATATAGCTGCACGAAAGGCTTTAATTGAAAAAATATACAATGATAAGCCTTATGATGTTGATGTGACATCAGAATGGTTAAATCTTGAAATTGACAAGAATTTGCATCCAGAAAGATATCAAATAGAGGAAGAAAAACCGTTAATGCTACTTCAGTATGTTAAAATGTTTATAGAAGCAGCACCACAAAGAAAAGATAGGCAAACAGGACGCTACTTGACACCAAATAACATTCAACAATATGTAGCCACAGAGAAGCATCTTAAATATTTTGCAAAAATAAAGAATAGAGATGATTTTGAATTTAATCAAATAGACCAGACATTTTATTCTGAATTTGTTGAGTATCTGCAAAACAAGATTGTGGCAAAGGATGAATCAGGTAATGTTATTTTAAAGAAGGATGGGATCCTTTATTGATTAAAAAGGATTTTACACAGAATTCAGTAGGTAAACATATTCGGATATTAAAGCTTATGCTAAATGAAGCTACTAGCGCTGGAATCAATACCAGTACAATGTATTCCAAATTTCATGTATTTACAGAAGATGTCGATACGATTTATTTAATGAAACTGAACTGAAACAACTAAAAGAAGTTGATTTAAAAAATACGCCTCACCTAGACCGAGTTAGAGATTCTTTTTTATTACTAGCCTGGACTGGATGTAGATATAGTGATTTGCGAAAAATTGGAAGAACAGATATTAAAGATAACACTATAGCATTCAGACAGAAAAAGACAATAAATAAAGTTATTATACCTCTACATCCTGTAGTGATAGAAATATTGGAAAAATACAACTTTAACTTACCAGAACCGATTTCAAATCAAAATTTCAATGATTATATTAAAGAAGCTGCGCAATTAGCTGAATTGAATACAAATGAAGTTATAACAAAAACTATCGGAGGAGTGTTGACAAATTTTACATACCCAAGATATGAACTAGTTTCAAGTCACACGGGAAGAAGAAGTTTTTGTACGAATATGTATAAACAAGGAATACCAACTTTGATGATTATGAGTATTAGTGGTCATAAAACAGAGAAGGCATTCTTGAAATATATAAAAATTACCCAAGAAGAACACGCTAGAATGATGGGTGATAAATGGAAAGAAATCTACCCCGAAACAACAACCCCATCAGAAACCCTATCTTGATGGGGTTTCTGATTCGAAAAATGTTGTAGCAACTCCTCTACTAGCAATATTAATTAAGTACATGTGAGATATGCGCCCTAAATGCATTAAAAGCTCCCCTGGCATTCTGAGTATTTTTTCATCAAGTTTTAATTTTCTACAGCGTTTAATCTCGGGAGCATCTATACCTAAAAGGCGTATTTCTATTTGCTCTTTTGTGATAATATCTTCCACAATCATCCCATCCCCATCTACTACATTAATGATTTTAAGATGTGTTTTTATGTTTTTTTGAAAAACTAATTCTTTTTTAGTCATAAAATATTTTTTATACTATTTATAATAAACTTTAAATAAATAGATAAATATGGCTAGACAAACAGGACCCTTGAAATACAAGGGCAACATCGGAGGAATTCGTCACTACAAAATCAAAGGTATCTCAGGTGACTTTGCAGGTATGGCTGGAGGTGCATCAGCTGAACAGATTAAAACTGCTCCAGAGTTTAAACGCACAAGGGAAAACATGAATGAATTTGGTGGCTGTGCAGCTGCTGGAAAGTCTGTTCGTGTTGGATTAAGTGCATTAATTAAAACGATGGCAGACCCACAACTCACAGGTCGTTTAACTGCTATCATGAAAAAGATTAATCTTGAAGATCAATCAGAAGCCAGAGGACAACGAGCAATTCTCATCTCAGAACAACCTCAATATCTAAAAAGCTTAGTTTTTGACAAAGGGATTAATTTTGACAGCTTGTTTACAGGGAATGTAAAAATGACACCAACAGGAAACAGAACAGGTGTTAACACAATCATCAGTTACAGTCCTGCAAACAATGTAAATGCTCCTGCTGGTGCAACACATTTTAGATTAGTTCTTGCAGTTTCTGCTATAAGTGACTTTGTTTATCACATAGACACAAAACAGTATGAACCTGCAAATGCTGACCTAAACGAGAAAAGTAGTGTTTTACGCCTTCCTGAAATTTCATTAGGTGGCAGTGGCAGCATCACTACCAACAACACCTGCGAGTTACCAACAAGCATTACAGCATTAACGGATGATACAAGTCTGATTGCTTGTGTTGGTATTGAGTTTTTACAACAAGTTAATGGAAACTTTTACCTCTTAAGTTCAGGGAATGCGCTTAAGGTTTTCGATATATATTAACATCGAATCCTTTAGAAAATAGCCTCTACAGTTGAACTGCACCCAAAAAATTAGACACTTTTTAGGTGCAGTTTTTTATGCTCTCACTTTTGTATATAGTGCACTTGTCTTGCTTTTATCCTACCCTTAATCCTTACTTCTGTACTAAATAAAAATTATTTCATATACCTATAAAACACCACTCTTTTAGCATCTTGAATAAGCTTTGAATTCTGCTTGTATTGTCTTTCTAATTCTTCTAATGAACGCAAGGTCTTAATTGACTTCTGAAAGCCTACAAAGCTTTCTTTTGCCTCTTTATAGGCTTGTGAGATGCAGCTATTAACATCCGATAAGTTGACAAACGGAATAACTGAGCCACGCAAAAATGGGTGATATGTTTTTGACTGCCATAAGCCCACGCAGAGCCAGTATAGCTGTTCTTTTTCATCTTCATTATTGCAGAGAATAACAAAGCAATTAGGGCAAGGATTTAATAAAGGTTTGCCACTGTTAAGTCCTTTGTTTAGGATGTAGAAATGCGGTACAGGATAAATAATATCCTTACGATGGGTTTTAATGGTAAGTGTGTGCATACTTTGAGCTATTAAAAATTAATTCGCTCCGCTCACAATTATTTCCACCCAAAAAGAAGAAGAAAAAAGAAAGAAAAGGAATGGCTATTTTTTAGGATGGATGAAAAAGTTTGGGCAAGGTTTTGGGCAAAATAAATACTACCTGAAAGTGTGGAGATTTTTTTGACCAAACTTGTCTTGACCTTGACCAAACTTTTGGCTGTTTATCCATCCTATCTTTGCCATATCGTTTTATTTTTTTGTGAAAATAATCTGTTCCTATTTGTATTTATTGGCTGTTGAAATGGGGTAGATAAGCCAGTTTTTAATGAAGCATACCAAATAAGTGGGTGGAAAAGAGGCTATGTGCTGACTGAATGGAAAGACCAAATGTGGGTTGAATTGCAGGGTGGATATTTGAGGCTTGGAATGAATGGAAGCACTTAGCCTGTGGGTTGCTGAGGGGGCTGAAATTTACGGAAACGGAATGGAGTGGAAGTTGTGAAGAGAAACGGAACACTGAAACGAAATGTAGGTGCAGTGAATGAAGCTACCGCAAGCAAAGGGAAATAAACTCTTTATGCTTCATTAAAAAATGTACCTTAATGGGTGGTGGGGAATTGGTGGTTTCTTTGGGGTGGGAATTGCGATTATTGGTTTTGGCTATTTAGCATAGTGTTCTTATGTGAATGTATTCTCATTTCACATAAGGCAACATTATGTTTAAATAGCTTCTGATTGTTATTTTTTGGCATAAAAGCTGAAGGGGTGCCCAGCTTGCTTTTTTGCCTTGGCTATGCTCTTGCTGCTGTATTCTCAGCTGCATGTGCATGTAAGCCAGAAGAGGCAAAAAATATGACAAAAAATAACAAGCAGCAAAACCAATAATTGCAATGGGTGGGATATTAAAATCGAAAGAAATCCTTTTGATATTCTAAAGTGATTCTTTCCCAGTTACATCATTGATAAATGTTTTTACATATCTGAATTTCTCAAATTGATAAAATGAAAAAAGTAGGGTTTTTGACCCTACTTTGATGGTGATGCTTATTCTAGACATATAATAACATATACCGAGATTTAATTACAAAGATTCTTTACAATAAAATATATTAACTCTTTTTTGTATTAATAGTGACTTTATAATTGATGGGTTTAATTTGAATATTGGAATCAACTTCTGAAAATGGATTTGGAATTTCCCAAACAAAGGGATTGGTAGATTGTATATCATAAACCATATATATGTAATAATTATCCTTTCCTCTTGCCGTGTTGAGTTCGTTTTCGCTTAAATAGAAATTTGCTTCACCAGCTTTTGCTTTTGTAGCTTTCACTTCAATATATCTTTCAATTTCAGCACCTTCACTCTCATATGATAAAATGTCATATCCGTGTTTGTCGGATTCTAAAGAAACTCTTTTAACTTTCTTTGCTAAATCGTGTTTACCAGCACTTATAAGCCTTTTTATTTCAAAATCAAGAACTAATTCTTCCCCTTTGTCTCCTAACTTTTTCAACAAAATTGCCCTTTTAATATAATCAATCTTACCAATAGCATCAGAATCCGTAGTAACACTTGATTTCGTGTTTTTAGGCGCAATTATATCTAAACTTATTTCTTGTAAAATTTGAGTCTCAGGAAAAAGAACTTCTTCTTCAATATTCTCGATTTCATTTTGGTTAGAGTCAATATTGGTTGTAGGATTATTTAGTGTTAAATCCTGTTGAGCTAAGCTTGGAATATAAGAGTTTTCAAACCAGTATTCTATTTGATCATAACCAATGTCGTATTTTTCTTTAAAGAAATTAATAATATCAGGGATTGAACAATCTTTTTCTTTTTTTATATATTCAGATACCTCAGACTTTAGGCTTTTAGGAATTTCTTTTGATACAAATGAAGTAAAGGATTTTAATTCTGTTGAGAAAAATTTATTGTTATAGTTTTTGAATTTGTTTTGTGAGTTTAAACGAAGCTTTTCAAATATTGTCCCTTCTTTAAATTGAGAATGAAGCTTATCTGGAAATAATGAAAGTAGTTGTTTGTAAATACTTCTGATATGTAAAGGTGTATTACTCGCATTTAATATTTCTATAATACTATCAATAATGATATTATCTATGTTTTCATTATTTTGAAATTTTGGATAATAGGTATTTATACCATACAAGCTAAGTTTATCAATATTGAAGAATATGTCTTTATTATTAAGTATTAATTGCTTGTAGCTTGTTTTTCCGTTTATTTTTTCATTTGGGAACAGGGATAAAATTGTTTCGTAGATTCTGTCAAGAGTATCAATTCCGTTTAATTCTTTTAAGGCTAGATACACTTGACTACCAGAAACAGACTTTAAATAAAAATCCTTATCTACTTGACTAATTATATTGAAATTGTAAATAATAGCTAAAATAAGCTCTTCATTATAAGTAATATTTTCTTCGGAAGCTAGGGTTCTTACTTGCTCCAGCAAATCAATCTCTGACAAAGGTATAATATTACTATTCAGAGCATTTAGAGTTAATCTTGCAATATCTTTAAATTCACTCTTTGCTTTTTCAGTTTTATCCTTGCTTCTAATTATTATTCTTTCTTCATTAAGCCTCTTAAGTGAATATGTATCTTCAAGTTCACAACAACCAAGAGATTCTAATAAAATTTGGATACTCCCATTTTCAAATAAACTTAGATCTTCGTGACTCTTGTTAGAGATTGTTTCTAGAAGAAGTTGAAATGGAAAATATTTTTTCCTGTCTAATAGTTCTATTATCTCAGAATATTTAATTGCTAAGCTACTATCAATGCTAAATCGGCTGCCACTTTTAGGATTCTCAATAAAATTATTTAAATCATCTATATGTTCTTTTAATATCAGTCGTATACTTTCGGGATGACGATTTTTCTTTTCTATTTTTGAGATTTCACCTTTACCAAAACCGTTAAGATATCCTCTAAATATTTCTTGTTGGTCGATTGGAATTAATGAAGGTTCATTACAGTATTCCAAAAGGAAATTTTTCCAATTATCAAGAAAGTTATTTGAACTGCAATCTTGAGGAAGGATAATCGGTTTATAATTATCATTGTATAAATCGATAAATTTCTCTTTGTTATTTATTATTTCTTCGCGAAGCTTCTTGTATTTTTCTGCAAATCTATCAGGAGTTCTTTTATGACTAATAGGTGTTTTATTTGCCAGAACACCTAAAAGATTCTCAACTTTTGTATCAATGACTCTCTGTATAAATGCAGCTCCATTTTCATTCTCGAAATCTTTAACAGGGAGCTTACTTAGGATTTCTACATAATCTGCCCCAAACTCATTTCTTAGTTGAGTGTAAATGTCAATCTCGTCAGATTCTGGTTCAGTGCGTCCTAATATATCTTTTTTGAACTGCTGAAAACTGTTTAATTTATTGCCTGCTTTGTCTGCAAAGGTTTCTTCGTCTGTATCAATAAGATCTTGGATTGTTAATATGCCATTAAACTCCAATTGACTATATTTTAATGGACGATATTTTTTGTCGAAATCTTTAGGCGTAATTAAATCGATTAGATTTGTGATATTGTTTTCCATAGCTTTTATTTAGAGTTGTTTATATTGATTATGTATTTATATGATTCATAGGTGGATAAAATACCTAATGCCATTTTATTTTCAGATAGAAACTGAACCATAACCTTGCATTCTACACCTGTAGTTTCATCTTTACCGATATACCAAAATGTTTCGATGCCTTTATAAACATCTTTGCGTGTAAGTGAAATTAATACTATAGACTTAGTTTGTTTAGAATAGATTTCAAATTTCTCAAGATACTTTTCAGCAGTAATAAAAATTTTTATATTGCATTCTGTCCAAATAATGTTTGACTCTTCTGCTCCCTCAGGAATTAGAGCTTGTTGTACTGCCGTACCACTAAACACACGACCAAACATCGATGTAGTAATAAACAGAGGTAATAAAATCAATAATATTCTTTTCATGTTTGAATTTATACCTAGAAGAAATTTGTTTGTAAATATGATTATATAAATAATTCATTGTCAATAGACTTGACAATTTCTTCTAAATCAATGTCGGAATGCAAGGCGACAAAATCATGTGTTTGGGTGAGAAGGTATATATAAAATTTATCTACTTCGTAATCATAATGCACTTTTACAAAACCAATTTTACTAGAACAGTTTATCTCAAAATCGAGACCAAAGCCTTCGTAAGAAGTAGTTGGATTTGCAAATCCCCACTTATCTAAAGTCAATTTATCTTTAGATAATGTATCAAAGATTAATTGCGACAGTTCTGAGTTAATTTTAGATTGCATTTGTTCCTTTTTCTTTCTGTTCGTCTTCTTGCATTTGTAAGAAATCTTGGTACATCCAATCGTTTTGAGCTGCTAAGCGTTCATAATGCTTTTTGCCTTCTTCTGTATTATTGTATTTAGGAGTCGCAGCCTCTTTAGCAATTTCAGGAAGGATTAATTCATCTTCTTTTTTATCACAGATTGCTTCAATTCCTAATTGGAAATCAATTTCTTCTTGAGTATAAATATGACCACTTATTTTAGAATCGAGTTTGAGCAAAAGTCGTATACCAGCATATAGAAACTCTTTTCTAAGAACTTTTGCTTCATTGTCAAAGTTGTTGACTGCCGTTTATAATTCTGTACTCCTTATTTCTGTAAGTAGTTCTGTTAATTTACTAAAGGCTTTTTTGTATTCTTCGAGGTTTTCCATAGTTCAAATAATTTATTACGGTTTTATACAAATAATGGTTTATAAGAATTGCCTAATATTGATGTATGCTAGTGCGAAGATTTCATTTATTGAGTTTTTAAGCTATCTAATTCATGCCCAATAATATTATTGCATTTATCAAACGCATTGGCGCCAATATTGATAACACTTTTTGGTATGTCTATTTTGCGAAGCTGAGATCCATAGAAAGCATCGTGAACAACATTCTCTACTGAATTTGGTATTGAAAATTCACCAAGCTTAGCCGAAGGGCAACATATTAGTGTTTTCAAATCTTTTTCAAATAGCACACCTTCAATACTGAGGTATTTACTATTATTCTTATCAACATTAATTTCGACCAAGTTTTGGCAGGAAACAAACGCGGCATCTTGTATTTCTTCAACTTTTGCAGGTATGAAAATGGATTTTAATTTTAAACATCCAAGAAAAGCACAAGCACCAATAACTTTTAAATTTCTGGGAAGAATTATTTGTTCAAATTCACCTCCCGTAAATGTGTTGTATGGAATTTCATCTTCAGCACAATATTTATGAGTATCAGATAATACATCATCCAACATTGTACTCACAATTTTAACCTCACTTAAATCTATTTTTCGTATTCTTGATGAGCCTAGAGAAGCTAAAAACATTAAATCTCTACCATCAATCACACCCTTAACTGTAATGCTAGTTATTGTATTTCGCTCTTCTATTGAGATTAAGTCTTCTAAAGAACCCGGTGTTGAAATCTTGATTGTTTTAGAAATATTAGAATCATTAATATGAGGATTGCTATTTTTAGTGCCAGCAAAATATCTAATACTAAAAAAAGTAATGACAATTGCGGAAATGATTATGAATAATATAACCTTTGGTACAACAGATTTTTTTGAAACAACTTCAACTTTATTATTTTTGAAACTAGAGCTAACCTGAATTGTGTTATTAGAATCAGTTTTGGGCTGTTTCAAATTAGTATTCGCAGTAAGGATTTTTTTCTTTAGACCTTCAAACTCAAATTCTGAAATAATACCATCATCTAAAAGCTTTTTTAGTTTTAATAATTCATCAAGATTATCCATTTTTTAGGATTTTATTTTTCTCAGTTTCAAACTCAGATTGAGTTAATATGCCTTGTGATTTTAGATTACCAAGTTTTTGAAGTTTATCTAGAATTGATTCAATCTCATCATCTAAAACGATAAGATCATCTGGGTCTACTACATAAATAGAGTTTTTCAATATTACAATTGCATAAACCTCCATACTTGTGCTGATTCCTAAAGTCTTATTATGATTATGATCATAATCATAATAAGAATCACTTTCAACATTATTCTTAGAAACATATCCGTCTATATAACCAATACCTTCAATTTCTCTGGAAGAATGGCTAAATTTGATTTTAACTTTTGTTTTCACTATTCTTAATTTTAAATAATTTTACAGCAATAGCTATTTCATAATTTTATCCTTTTCTGCTTCAAATTCTGAATCCGTTAATATGCCTTGAGTTCTTAGAAGTGCAAGTTTTTCTAGTTTTTCTATTCGAGAAGAAGATTCTGTCATAATTTTATCTTCAGCGTTCTCATTAGTTGTGAGAGTGTGAAGGTCATTTGTAATTGCTTGTTCATCATATATTGTAAGATTTCCTCTTCGAAGCTTAGAATAGTACTCTCTTCCTAAACTCAAAGCTTCCTTTTTATCATTACCTTTTAACGCTTCATCATATAAAGCCTTGATATTTTTAAGTTCTAGCTGATATTCTTCTTCTATCTTTCTTGCTTTCTGTTGAGGCAAATAAATGAATAACCAGTACAATAATGCACCTATTGTACAAACGATTGATATCCCCATAATTTAATTATTTTTTGTTAACATTTCTTTTATTCCACCTATTGAGCTTAATATACCTGTAGCTTCATAAGGCATATAAACAAGTTTATTATCCTTGCCCGAAGTCATTTCTTTAAGTGTTTCAATATACCTTATTGCTATAAGATAATTTGTTGGGTCACCTTTGGTTGCTGAAACGGCTTTAGTAATCAGTTCGATAGCTTGAGCTTCACTTTCGGCAACTTTTATTCGAGCTTGGGCTTCACCTTCAGCCATTAATACTTGAGATTGTTTTTTTCCTTCGGCATTGTTTATTGCTGCTAATTTCAAACCTTCAGACTCCAATATCTGAGACTGTTTTTCTCCTTCCGCATGAAGTATTTTCGCTCGTTTGTCTCTTTCTGCCCTCATTTGTTTTTCCATTGCATCTCGAATGTCATGAGGTGGATTTATATCTTGTAATTCAACCCTATTAACTTTAACGCCCCATTTATGAGTAGCATCGTCTAATACAGTTCTTAGCTTACTATTTATTGTGTCACGCGATGTAAGTGTTTCGTCCAAATGCATATCTCCAATTACATTGCGTAGTGTTGTTTGAGTTAATTTTTCAATCGCATCGGGTAAATTTGAGATTTCATAAACGGCTTTTACTGGATCTGTAATTTGAAAATACAATATTGCATTAATTTCGGTGACAACATTATCTTTAGTTATTACATTTTGTTTAGGGAAATCATAAACTGTTTCCCTTAAGTCAATTTTAGTAACACTGGATTTTAGCACAATATTACCACCATCAAAACCTTCTTTAACATAACGCCACATAATTTCACGCGGCCTGTCAATTATTGGCCAGATGATATTAATACCTGCTTCTAATGATCTGTTGTATATCCCAAGCCTTTCAACTACAATGGTTTCAGACTGCTGAACAATTTTGAAACCCATTAATGCAAAAATTATTACAAAAATTGCAATTAATAATACAATGATAAATGCGCCCATAAGTAATTTGTTTATTTTGTTTGTTTAACCACTAAAATCGTACTATCTATCTCTATAACTTCTATTAGTTGTTCTATTTCTATTTTTTCATTATCGACACTTCGAGCTTTCCAGTCTTCGCCATTTACTAGGATTCGACCTGTATTTTCAAAATTATTGATAGGAGTAATAACTTTACCTACTTTTCCAATAAGTGCTGCAGTATTTGTTTTAATATTATTTTTACTCTGAGCGTACTTCAACATGAATGGGCGAACACCGAAGAATGAAATTAAAATACCTACAGAGAAAATAATTAACTCAATTTTAAGTCCAAAACCAATTAATGAAATTAGTGTGGCACAGAAACATCCAATAGCGATACTTGCAGCTATAAAGGATGGTGTGAAAATCTCAAATATTAAGAAAAGAAGAGCTATTATACTCCAAATATGCCATATTTCCATAACGACTAATTCAATTTAATAAATTTCTAAATTATCAAACCCAAGCTTTTTTTTATATCCTTATTAAAATATATCTAATGTAGTTTGAATCAAAGCTAGCATTACCATAATAATCGCAGGTTTGTAATACCATTTGAGTTATATCTTGGTTGATGTCAACAATGAAAATTTTGTTACTTGTATTTTTTGTACTAATGTTTAATTCACCAAACTTTGTGTTATTGTAATTTGAATTACAAGTTATATTGTACTTTTCATCTGGATAAGATTCTTCGATGTAACTACCGTTATTGATGTTTATGATAGTTTTATTTATTTCTAAAAAGTTGTGTGCACTTTTTGAGATAAACCCTCTGCCTAAAGTGTATAATTCTACTCTTGAAATTTGACTGCCCGATTTGCTGTATAGCACTGCTTTAACAACTTTCCATCTGCCATCTAGGTTTATTGAATAACCACCATCGTCACTTATTCTATAGGAATTATCAATGAGCTTATCATTTGGATAAAGGTCGTTGATATAGTATCCTTTTCTCGAAATGTTTGAATAGGGTGCATAAGGGTTTTGCTCTATGCTATTTGCATTTACTACCTCATATTTATCAGGTTCTAAAGAATCTAAATAATTGCAGCTTGATAGCATCAAGGCAATTAAAATAACAAGGGTATTGTTTGTTTTAATTCTCATATCGTAGTAGGATTAAAATCTATACTACAAAGTAAAAAGATAAAAAGCAGGATTCAAAAGTCCTTGTTAGTCCTTGTTTTCTTTAGTTAGCGACTAAAAATTCATTGAATCAAATGTAATTATATTTATTTGTATAAGTCTTATTTTCTTAAAATATGTTTACAGCTATATTCTAAATATCTGTAATATAGAAGTATAGATAGAGTGTTTTGAATTGCGAACCGTGTAATATATGATACGGATAGGGCAAATTTAAAAGATAAAATTTGCTATTCAAAACATTTTATGGCAAATATGAACTATCAGGTTGAAATAAATTATATCGCATCACAAATTAAGAAACTCAGGGAAGAACGAAACTTGAGTATTCAAGATTTGGCTTATAAATGTGATATTGAAAGAGCAAATCTGAGTCGTATAGAAGCAGGTGTAGGTAATTATACGATAAAAACTTTATGTAAAATTTGTTCTGCATTAGAAGTTCCTCTTAGTGCGGTGGTAAAATAGAATGCAGTTAATAGTTAACAATGAATAGTTAGTAGTTGAAAAATTGATATTTGACTTTCACTAGCTTTTGAATACGGTCTGCTACAATTTCTAAAAATCCTCATTTTTGTTTTCATGTTAGAGGCTATTAAAAAGTTGAAGGCTTTTTATTAGTTTTGCTGCATGGTAGAAACCAATTCTTCAACATCTGGCATTGTTGCTACTCAGCAGGTAGAAAGTTCTGTAGATTTTACAAGCTACACGGAATTGCCATGCCGTGGTTTTAACCGGATATTCAAAGCTAAACGAAATGGCAAATGGCATATCCTAAAAGGTTTAAAAGAAGAATTTGCCAAGCAAGCTCTTTATAAGGAACTTCTTAACAAGGAATTTGATATTACTTTCTCTTTAGATCATCCAAATGTAGTAAGGGTTTTTAATAAAGAGCAAGACAAGTTATTGGGTGATTGTATTGTGATGGAGTATGTTGATGGTATTACATTGCGAGAGTTTTTAAAAACACGAGTTTCTGAAAGCATAAAACAAAAAATAGTACTTGAGTTGTTGGATGCAATGGCATATTTCCATAGCAAACAAATAATACACCGAGACCTTAAGCCTGATAATATTCTGATTACTCATAATGGCAATAATGTAAAAATTATTGATTTTGGGTTGTCGGACACCGATTATCATGATGTATTAAAACAAGCTGCTGGAACTAGACAATATGCTGCACCTGAGCAATTAATAAATAATGCTCCAATAGATGCTAGAACAGATATTTATGCATTTGGTAAGTTGCTACAAGAATTAGACATTAAGCAATGTAAACGAATAGTAAAGAAATGTACGCAAGCAGATTGTAATAAGCGATTTAGCAATGTTGGCGAGGTGCTAAATGCTTTCCAAAATAGAAAGAAAATTGCTTGGATATATGTTGTCTTAGCATTGTGTATTATGGGGCTTGTAATAGCCTTATTTTGGGCAAATAGAAGGCTTGTGAGCACGGGCAATATAAGCAACAAAGAAAACAAGTTGAAGAGTAATGTGCAAGCAACAAAAGAGGATGCAAAGCTTGTAGGCAATGGCGATAAAACAAAGATAATATCAAGCCACCAGAAGGATAGTGTTAAAGGAAATGCAAGCAATGAAAATTTAAAACAAACAGGTATAGCTACCAGTTCATCATATGGAAGTAATATAACAGCTTCGGAAGCTTATGCTCTGGCAAAGCCGAAAATTGATAGTTGTTATAAAGTGTATAAGAAAAAGGCTGAAAGTGCAAGAATTGAAAGAGAGAGCTATGCTATTACTTCTGGTTTTCAAAATGATGCAGGTAGAATAATTTTGAAAATAAGGGTTGATAATGAAATGAGATATGCTGTGTATTCTGAATTTGAAAGTAAAAGCTGGGAATACACATATCCTCTAATGGATAAATTAAAGAAAATAGGCGAAAATAAACCGTATTCATTAACAGAAGAAGAACAAGATGCTTTGCCTAAAGAACAATGGGAAATTACATTATTCAATAAATTCAAGCATTTTGCCGATAGTGTTTTCAAGGCAACAGTGAAGAAGAAAAAGGATTGGGGCAGTTTTAGTTCAGATGCATATCATGAACAAAAGAGACTTGAAAAAGAAATTCCAATTAGACGCAATGCGCTAACCATTAGCCGATGGGAAAGAATGGCTCAAAATTACTCAAACTCACTTATAGAGAAACTGAAGCAACTTGAACGAGATGAACTTATGAAAGAAGCTTCAGAGTAACTCCCCCTTTTGTGCCTGCAACAAAAGAAACAGGAGGATTCCCATCTTGCACTAGATTGTCAATATAAAGAGGTTGCCCTTCGAGAAAGAATGCACAATCAAAAGTGTCAGTAGTTTTGAGTTTTGAATGTGCAGAGCTTAATACAGTGAAGCGATTGTTGCCCAAGAATTCTAATAAACAATGTCGGTTTGGCTGCCAAGATATTTCTATTTTAGAGCCTATTGTTAGTGAACTGCTTTCTAATTTATCCGTTAAAATGAAGCTGGATTGAACATCGGATTTATTTTCAAGCATAAGCAAGAAATCATCCCAATCATTATAGCCAACAAATTTCGACAAAATATTAAGTGTACTATTTCTTGTTTTGTCTGCACCATCAATATAACCCCATAACCTTTTTAATGTGGTTGGGCTAATGGTTTCACGGACTCTTTCCCAAACAACACCTGCGAGAAATTCAAAATCGGATGGTGCTTTCATTTTACGCTGTACAGATTCTTCGATTGCACTGCGTAATTCTGCTATTTCAGGATAATATTTGGACATGGCTTACATAATTTGAGAAAGCAAAGATATGTATTGCTTTCTCAAATTTAATATGTTGGTGGCTATTTGGACTAACAAGGATGGCTAATGTAGTGCTGTTGGGTGATCTGTCTGTATAATTCTAATCTTTCTTCTTCAAGCTTTTTGATATGCGTATTGTATATTGCAAACTGATTCTTTGTTGGTTCTTCTTGTTTTGCATTCGCTACTGTGTTTAGCTCATTAATTATACTGTCTGAAGGAGGAATGTTTTTTTTAAGTTTATTACAGGCTTTTATTAAGTGTAGTTTTAGCTCTTCATTGTCTGCTAGTTTTGACGCCGTATCAAGCAAAATATTCCTTTTTGTTTTCAGATAATTCTTCAAGCAGTCATTTATACTATTCTTTTCGTGGAAATATGGGTCTTTTTTTGAGATGTAAGTTTTTATCATTGGAACTAACTTTACTTTGGTATCGATAAATCGTATATACATGCCGTGTTGATTTCTAACCTCCATCAGCTTGTTAAGGAAATGTACATACAACGCAAGTTGAAAGTTTGGGTCAAATAAATCTGGAATATCTTGTATATATTCTTTTGTTTTACCGCTGCTATATGTTTTCAAATTGTTGTGAAAGATAGTTATTTCATTGTTATAGTAGTTGGAGCTATCCAAACCATGAGCTTCTACATATTCTTTTTGATAATCATGTTGGAACTCGCTTTTAAAATAACTTTTTAACTTATTAGCTGGTCCGCTTTTTTTATGGTTTCTTGTTGTGTTCACGAAGTTGTAAGATTTTTTATTTTCTGGATTGCATCTTTCTCCTGGTCTTTCGCACATATATTTACCCAATATGCTAATTTCTTCGATAACCTTATTGAAAAGTTTTATTCTGTATCCCTTTATCTCTGCATTTTTATTAAACCAATCACCAATAGACATCGTGTGAAAAAGGGCAATATCTACTCTGGAAACATTTACATAAGAAAAACCCAGTGTTTCAGTAAAATTGTAATAAAGTTCACATAGGATGGTTTGATGGTTGTAAAAAACCTCATTATGAATTTTGACTTTGTAGATATTTTCTTCTGAAGCCTTGCCACATTTCTTCTGTATTCCGAGAAATGCGTAAGGATCTTTATTAATGATTACATCATATAGAAATTCATAAAGCTGAAATTCGCTATCCTCACCATTCTTTTCTCTAAGGTAGATTCTTTTAAGTGTTATTTGACCAAATTTTATTGTGGATGGGTAATTGTTTTTGATGAGTGTTTCTCTAAAATTTGATTCATCCGTTTTCTTAACATGAAATGTTAGCCAATCTAATGCTGTGAGTGAGTGATTTTTTTGTTTTGTCATATTATTAAGTGTTAAATTTTATTTGAATTATACGGATTTTGAACTTTAAAATAAGCTGTATTATAAAATTATATTTAAAAAATGTTAGAAAAACAATAGCTAAAACATATTTTAACTCTTTTTGTTCAATTTTATTAATTTGTATAAATTATATAAAACACTAAATATCAAATATATAAATATATTATTAAAGGACTTTGTTATATAAGACACAAAACACATATAAAATATTTAGTATTAACAAAATATTTTTACCCAAATCGGAAATATTAAATATATTTAGTATATTTGCAATATGATTTAACAGATAAAATTTGTACTGTTGAATTTATGATTGCTCTGCCGTTAAAAATCCGAATAGCATTCCAACCTTCACTATTGGGCAAAGAATCTCTTAAATTGGTTGTATTGATTAAAAAAACAAGCAAAAACAACTTGCTTGGAAGACAGCGTTGCTCAAAGCGTAGCGATGCAGTGATTTTAGCTAGAAGCTAGCGGTTTTATGAGAACCGAGTTTAAGTACTTGTTGGCGCAGACCACGAAACGATACCAAAAGACCGGGCGCAACGCAGAAACTGGAGCCGTAATCCGACCAATAGTTGCATGGCATTTCATGAATGAATGAAATAACTAAGATTTTGGAGAGTGGCATAAATATGAATGTCACGATCAGTATTAATGACTTAAAAGAATGGCATAGATGGGTAATTCAAGATGCAAAGCAGCAGTTTGAAAGCTTCATTAGAAATGAAAATGATGAAAAATACCTAAATACCATAGAGGTGTGTGAGATGTTGGGTATTAGTTCGACAACACTTTGGAGGTGGAATAAGCAAAAATACCTTATGCCAATTTCTCTGGGTGGAAAAAATGGATATAAGTTATCGGAAGTAAAAGGGTTGCTGAATAGAAAGAAGGCTTCTTGAAAATAACCTTGGAATTTTGATATCTAGATATAGCTAAGACTGCGAAACGAATGTTTTGTGGTCTTTTTTTATGCTGGTATTCTTGATTTATGTGCGTGGGCGGAAAATGGGCGGAAAAATATAGCAAACAAAAAAAGCCAAGCAGCTTATTTCTAAGTACTTGGCTTTTGCTTGGGCGGTATGGACGGGACTCGAACCCGCGACCCCCTGCGTGACAGGCAGGTATTCTAACCAGCTGAACTACCACACCTTTTTGAGAGTTGAGGTCTTTCCCTCAATTGCGATGCAAAGATAAGTGATGTTTTTCTTTTATGCAATAGATGTGTGGTTAAAATTGCAATTAATTTAAAATATTTTTCTCTGAAAGCTGCTTATGTAAAGAGAATCAGGTATATAGCATTTGGATAAAAATGATAGATTTTTACACATCATACAAGATGTATTTTTAGTACCTTTGCGACTCAAAGAAAATGATATATATGAGTACATCAGATAATACAGCAATACTTTTGATACATTGTCCTGATAAACAAGGTATTTTAGCTACAGTAACAGAGTTTATCAATGAAAATAAGGGGAATATCTTATATCTTGATCAATGGGTAAATAAAGAGGAGGGTCTCTTCTTTATGAGGGTAGAATGGGATTTGAGTAAATTTGAGATTCCAAAAGATAAAGTTGAAGAGTATTTTTCGACATTGATAGCAAATAAGTATGAGATGAAATATAATCTCTATTTTCAGGATGCTAAGCCTCGTATGGCATTATTCGTATCAAAGATGTCTCATTGTTTGTATGATATCTTAGCTAGATATGCAGCTGGGGAATGGAATGTTGAGATTCCTATAATAATAAGTAATCATCCAGATTTAGGTCCTGTTGCTGATAAATTTGGAATTGATTTTAAATGTTTCCCAATTACAAAAGAAAATAAAGTTGAGCAAGAAGCTGCTGAAAAAGCTTTGTTGGAGGAGTATAAGATTGATTTTATTGTGTTAGCAAGGTATATGCAGATATTATCTCAAGATTTTACTAGCAACTATCCTAACGCAGTAATTAATATTCATCATTCGTTTTTACCTGCATTTGTTGGAGCAAAACCTTACCATGCAGCTCATGCTAGAGGTGTTAAGTTGATTGGAGCTACTAGCCATTATGTAACAGCAGATTTGGATGCTGGGCCAATCATTGAACAAGATGTTGCACATATTACACACAAAGACAATGTTGATAGATTGGTCAGAAAAGGTCAGGATTTAGAAAAGATTGTCTTGTCAAGAGCTGTAGAGAAGCATATTGAACATAAAATCCTTGCTTACAATAATAGAACAGTAGTATTTGATTAGGTGTATAGTTTATCAGTATATGAAACTGCACATATCTATTTTTTAGGTATGTGCAGTTTTTTTATGCAAATACCTATCTTTATAAAAACTAAGATGAAATGAGGTTATTCGTATTCGCAATATTTACAGTTATATTGTTGCCTGTATTTGGACAGTCAGCATTGAATCAAACTATTTTATGTTATCCGTATGAGAATAAACAAGTAGATACGGTACATATTGATGGTTTAGTTTATGTGTACAAGATTATGCAAACCCGCTCTGTGTTTGAGGATGGGAAAGTTAAAGTGTTATGTGAAGTGATTTTGCCTGATTTTTACGCTGATTCGGATAAAATGCTTGTTCAGAAAGTAGTTAATAGAATTAGTAAGTTTACAGGCAGCAATGAGTTTGCCCTATTTAACGACTGTAAAGCTCGTGAGTATTATTATTCATGCAAAAACCTACAGCCTGAAGAATATAAATATTTCGAAAAGCATTTTGTCGGATACTATAAGTCGGAATAATAATTATTTAAGCCTATTTTGAGTGATTGCACACATTCTCAATTTCTTTATGGATGGCTTTCTTTTTATTTTTTGATAATTCTAGATCATCCAGAGTCGCGAAGTTTTCTCGTAACTGTTTACAAGTAACTATTCCTTTGTCAAGCAGAAATTGCTTTTCTTTAATCGTAAGTTTTTGCAAAACAGTTATGGGGTAAATTTTGTATTTGTCGATAAGATCCTTCAACCCATTGTCTTTTGGATAATCCCATGCAATAAGTTTTAGTCCTGCACAAGTTCCGTACTGAATGGAGTCAGTCGAGAAGCGCGTATTTGTAATTACCCATCCGGTAAACTCAAATCCATAAAACTCAGCTTGTTTTTCTCTTTTGGCAATAATATCATTCACACGAGAACGCACATACAATGGAACTTGTACACTTACCTGATTGCGGTCCTTATGGAATTTGCATTCCACTAATTGTTGTGTATTTCCTTTAGTGGCAATTACATCCATTTCGTGTGTCACACATTGTCCGGCAACAGTTACGCCAACTTCAGTTTTGTATCCTTCCCGTTTAAATATTTCGCCTACAAGAATCTCGAAAGGATAGCCTGTTGGCCCCATTTCAAGTATTGCTTGTTTTAACCTATAATGGAATGGAGCTGCTGTTTTTTCCTGACGGAGAGTTGAAAAAGCCTTTGTGTAAATTTGTTTAGTTGTAACGCCCGGAAAAACCCATAGTTCTACATCATCAACAATTTTGGCGATAGTTTCATCTTTGGCTCCGGCTTTTGTCAATGAGTGGATTAATTTCTCAGTAGAAAATAATTCTTCCTCACCGGAAGCTTTCTTAATAAGAATATGAGGTTTGTGAGAGTTATTCATCGGTACAATCTTTATTGTACAAATATATGAATCTTTACTCAGTCGATTTTTCTTCTATTGTGGTTTTCGGAGATAAAATGTATTTTTGAAACAGAACAAAAAAATAAATATGGAAAACGGAAAGAAATTAAAGCGCAACTTAAGTAACAGTATGATTGGTGGTGTTTGCTCAGGATTTGCTGATTATTTTAGTTTAGATGTAAGCTTAGTCCGTGTAATCTGGGCTGTGGTTTCATTGTTTGCCGGTACTGGAATTTTGGCTTATATAATTTGTTGGATAGTTATTCCTGCAAAAGAGATTGGTGAATAAATGTTTTTGTGCCTATTTAGGGTTTACTAACTTCCGTTTCTAGTATTTGGGACGGAAGTTTTTTATTTTTGTAGTTTATTGATTTGCGACACATGGATTTTAAATTATCATCAGAATATCAGCCAACGGGAGATCAACCGGAAGCGATTCGTCAACTTGTTGATGGGTTGAACACAGGTTTGGATACTCAGGTTCTACTTGGAGTAACAGGTTCAGGAAAAACCTTTTCTGTGGCCAATGTGATAGAACGCGTACAACGCCCAACGCTGGTTTTAAGTCATAATAAGACTCTTGCGGCACAGTTGTATGGTGAGTTTAAAAGCTTTTTCCCGGATAATGCCGTGGAATATTTTGTGTCGTACTACGATTATTATCAGCCTGAGGCTTATCTGCCCGTTTCAGATACCTACATTGAAAAAGATTTATCTATTAATGATGAAATAGAGAAATTGCGTTTAGCGGCCACTTCTTCGTTGCTTTCAGGCAGGAGAGATGTGTTGGTGGTTTCGTCTGTTTCGTGTTTGTACGGTATTGGTAATCCCGATGATTTTTATTCAAATCTGATATTTATAAAAAGCGGTCAACAGATAGTGCGTAATGTTTTCTTGCGTTCGCTTGTTGATAGCCAATATTCGAGAAATGAGATTGAGCTAAATCGTGGTAATTTCCGAGTGAAAGGCGATACGGTAGATATTTTCCTTGCTTACACAGATCATATTGTGCGAGTGATTTTCTGGGGCGATGAGATTGATGAGATTCAAACGATTGATCCAATTTCAGGACATGTGATAGATAGTTTTGATGAATATAAAATTTATCCTGCAACCATCTTTGTAACTACTAAAGAAGGTGTACAACGAGCAATTTATCAAATACAAGATGATTTGCAAAAGCAGTTGGCATATTTTGAGAGTGTAGGTAAAATATACGAAGCCAAGCGCCTAAATGAACGCGTTAATTATGATTTGGAAATGATGCGTGAGTTAGGCTATTGTTCAGGAATTGAGAACTATTCCCGTTACTTTGATGGTCGTCCCGAAGGTAGTCGCCCTTTCTGCTTATTAGATTATTTTCCCAAAGATTTCTTGATGGTGATTGATGAAAGCCATGTTACGATTCCTCAAATTCGAGCTATGTATGGAGGAGATGCTGCTCGTAAATCAAATTTGGTTGAGTATGGTTTCCGTTTGCCTTCTGCAAAAGATAATAGACCACTGAAATTTGACGAGTTTGAACAGATTGTTCCTCAAACTATATATGTTAGTGCTACTCCGGCAGATTATGAATTAGCAAAAACGGGT
The DNA here is from genome assembly GCA_963662245.2 of Paludibacteraceae bacterium. Taxonomy (GTDB): domain Bacteria; phylum Bacteroidota; class Bacteroidia; order Bacteroidales; family Paludibacteraceae; genus JAFGVL01. Next base: position 21,783 of record CAXXVQ010000006.1, read on the forward strand.
GGTGCAATTGTTGAGCAAGTTATTCGTCCAACAGGTTTGCTTGATCCAAATATAGATGTGCGTCCAAGCTTGAATCAGATTGACGACTTAATGGAAGAGATTGCGCAACGCATTGAAAAAGACGAACGCGTCTTGGTGACTACCCTGACTAAAAGAATGGCTGAGGAACTTACTGTTTACTTGGAAAGACATAATGTGCGTTGTAGTTATATTCACTCCGATGTAGATACGCTAGATCGGGTAAAGATTTTAGAGGATTTGCGTAAAGGTTTAATCAGTGTACTTGTAGGAGTTAACTTGCTGCGTGAAGGTTTAGATTTGCCGGAAGTTTCGTTAGTAGCAATTTTGGATGCTGATAAGGAAGGTTTTTTGCGCTCACATCGTTCATTGACGCAAACAGCAGGTCGTGCAGCGCGTAACTTAAATGGATTGGTGATTATGTATGCCGATAAGATTACGGAAAGTATGCAACGCACTATTGATGAAACAAATCGTCGTCGTGAAAAGCAAATTGCATATAACACGGAGCATAATATTACTCCTAAGGCTTTGACTAAGGCTCAGAGCTCGTTGTTCGTACATCAGGATGGTAAAGATGTGAAAGCCTATATTGAGCCTGAAGAAAGAATTAATCTGGCGGCAGATCCAGTGGTGCAATATATGAGTAAGCCACAATTGGAAAAAGTTATTGTTCGAACTAAGAAATTGATGCAAGAAGCAGCTAAGAAACTTGAGTTTATTGAAGCTGCTCAATATCGTGATGAATTAATGAAGCTAGAAGAGAAGCTGAAGGGAATGTAGAATTGATACATGGCAATAAAAAACTCGCAACAGAAATGCTGCGAGTTTTTTATTTATAGTGCTTTATTATTTTACTGAAATTTTCTTCGTTGCTTTACCTACTTTTACAATGTAGTATCCTTTCTTTAGGTCAACAAGAAATTCTTGTTCTGCATCTATTACTACATCTTGAAATAAACTTACACCAAGCATGCTGAATATTTCAATTGAAGTTCCCGATATTGCGTTTTTAACAAAAAGTTTTCCGTTTAGATAAGAAACACTCGCTTCGATAGTAGTTTGTTCTAATGCTTGACTTTCGAACATGTCATTAAACATCAAATTCTCTGAGTAAATTTGACTACTAAACAATATCATCAGTGCGAGTATTAAATGTTTCATCTCAAATGAATTATTTTCAGGTTGGTATCCCAAAAATACTATATATTACTTAATAATGCAAAAGAAATTTAAAATTCAAATGTTAAGAATGATTCTTATCTAATATATTTAACATTTTAGCTATCAGACAGTAGTCTCTTGGCATTTGCTACAGCCTCCTCAGATAAAGAGGATCCACTCAACATTAAGGCAATTTCATTGACTCTTTCTGTTGTTGATAAATTTCTAATATTAGTGATAGAATTTTCTTTGTAAACTTTAAATTGATGATTGCCTTTTGATGCAATTTGAGGTAAGTGAGTAATGCAGATAACTTGCATGTTATCACTCATTTGTTTCATGATTACTCCCATTTTATTAGCAACTTCACCTGAGATGCCGGTGTCAATTTCATCAAAGATAATTGTAGGTAATGCTTTTGTATTTGCAATTAATGCTTTTAGGCTAAGCATTACGCGAGCAATTTCTCCACCAGAGGCAATTTTAGCTACGGCTTGAGCTGAAGAATCTTTGTTTGCTGAAAATAAGAACTCTATTTGATCAAAACCTGAAGTGCCAAGCTCCTCCTTTGGTGAAATTTTAACTTCAAATTTGACATTTGGCATACCTAGGAGATTAAGTTGTTCAACCATTTGTTGAGAAATCTGTTTGCCAGCTTTGTCTCTTGTTCTTGTTAGCTTTTCAGCTAAAGTAATACTTGTTTTATGTAATGCGTCTAGTTCTTTTTGTAATAAGCTTATTTCCTCATCAGAGTTTTCTATCTTATTTAGTTTTGCCTCAAATTCATCCTTTAATGAAAGGAGAGTTTTGATTGAGTCAACCTGATGTTTTTGTTGTAAAGTGTAGATTGTATCTAGTCGCTCGTTTATAAATTCAATTCGTTGAGGGTCGTGATGGATTTGAGATTGTTTATTTTCAATATCATTGGTTAGATCTTTCAAATCAATATAGCAGGAATTTAGTCTTTCACTATATTCATTTGCCTCAGTCAAATATTTTTCAAGTTTTTTAGCCGCAGATAAACTTTCTTTTAATGCTAATACTGCACCTTGTTCATCATTGCTTAAAAACTCTTGTATTTTATTTAATTCAAGCTTTATTTCCTCTGCATGCGTCAATTGGGCTTGCTCTTCTTCTAATTCAGCTTGTTCATCTTCTTTCAGTTCAGCTTTTACTAGTTGTTCAAACTGAAATTGTAGGTATTCCTTGTCTGCTGCATTTTGCTTGCTAGTCGAGATTAATTTAGATAAGTCGTGTGCGACTTTTTTGTATTTGTAAAATGTGTCTTGATAGCTCTGTAGTTCTTTTGCATTTTGAGCAATTATATCGACTACTTTTAGTTGGAAACTATTGTCTTTAAGAAGAAGATTTTCGTGTTGAGAATGTATGTCAATAAGTTGTTCTCCGAGTTCTTTAAGTGTGTTTAGAGAAACCGGAGTGTCATTTATAAAAGATCTTGATTTACCTGAAGTTAAAATCTCTCTTCTGATGATTGTGCTATCATCATAATCAATATCATTTTCACTAAAGAATCCTTGTAATTGATATTCTGCAATTTCAAAACAAACCTCTATTAAACATTTTTTGTCGTTGTCTTTCAGTGATTTGCTATCAGCTCTTTCGCCAAGAACCAACCCAAGTGCACCCATTATGATGGATTTTCCCGCACCAGTTTCTCCGGTAATAACAGAAAGCCTAGACTTGAAATCAATGTCCAGTTCGTCAATTATTGCATAATTCTTTATGGATAGTGAAGATAGCATTCCTTAGTTATTAAGTATGGTTTTATATTTGTCTTGTTTTGCAGGGTCAACATCCATCAAGATTTCATAAACCTTTGTTTTTTCAGCAGCAGGTGCTTTTGAAAAGATGTTTATAATCTCATCTCGTTTCATGTCAATAAAAGAAACTAGTACTATGGAAGAAGGTCGCGCGCGATTCACTTCTCTTAGGGTTTCAATTCCATCTGCAATTTTTGCACTCCCTTTTGGTGTACTATTTGACATTTCGTCAAGGCCTAGCCTGTGGTATTCATAAAAGTATTCTCTGAACTTTCTGAAGCTTTCATCCATTAAGTGGTTAATTAAAGCATATCTGTTTTTGTCATCTTCAAATGCTTTCCATCCAACTTCACTTTGACTTTGAGCCTGGTTAACTATTGTTTCAGCCTTTTTAAAACTCGATGAACCGCCTAATTTTGAGTAAGAATCAGAATCATAGCCTATAATGATATATGCGTAGTATGCTAGTACAGCAGTTAAATTATTTGTAAATGTTCCGTCTACATATTCTAGCGGTGTGTGTTCTATGTATTCAAAAGCAAAGTTACCGTCTTTGAAGTTGAAGATAGGAGTGTAGTAGGTGGAATTGTAAACAGGTCTGCGGGCTTGTATATATAAGTCTCCTGCAAATGTTTTTTCATCAGATTGCGTGCTCAGAGTAATTGTAAGAGAGCAGTCAATCTTTTCATTTGCTTGATATTGCATGTCTGTCCATCTATGATTATTCATAAATTCTTCTATATCTTTTTGCATAGATATAAAGACCTGCTTGTTTGTGTTTGTTAATTGGTCCCCATTTACAGTGACTTTACAGCTAAGTTCTTGTGCAAATGATACTAGCCCAATAAGTAGTAATATTGTTATGCCAATTATTTTTTTCATTGTAACAATAGTTCTAAATTATCAATGATGTCGTTGGCAACTTCAGTTTTACTTTTTAATTCAAAAGCCTTTTTGTTACCGTTTCTATGAATTAAAGTGATTTTATTTGTGTCGTGTTGGAATCCTGCATTTTCATCTTGCAAAGAGTTGAGAACGATAAAATCTAAGTTCTTTCTTTCAAGTTTACTTAGTGCATTTTGCTCTTCATCATTAGTTTCCAGTGCGAATCCAATCAAAAGTTGATTATCCTTTTTTTGTTTACCAAGCTCAGCTGCAATGTCTGTAGTCTGAGTTAGCTCAAGTTGAAACTCATTTTCTTTCTTTTTGATTTTTGTTTCGGCTTTTATTTTAGGTGTAAAATCAGCTACCGCAGCACAAAGTATAGAAATGTCTGAGTTAGAAAATGCGTTATTTGCAGCTTCGTACATTTCAGATGCAGATTCAACATTGATGCGTTTGATGGCATGATGTTGAGCTTTGATTTGAACCGGTCCGGCAACTAATGTTACTTCAGCACCTCGTTCAGCGCATTCGTTTGCTAGAGCAAAGCCCATTTTTCCTGAAGAATAATTACCAATAAAACGAACAGGATCAATTTTTTCGTATGTGGGTCCGGCGGTAATTAGGATTTTTTTTCCGTTAAGATTTTTTTTTTTAGCAAAAAGAGATTCTAATTCTTTAACGATCTCTTCCGGTTCTTGCATGCGCCCTTTCCCTTCAAGTCCACTAGCAAGTTCTCCTGCCGCAGCTTCAATAATATGATTGCCGTAGGAGCGAAGTGTCTCAATGTTTTTTTGAGTAGCAGGGTGTGCATACATGTCTAAATCCATTGCCGGTGCTACGATAACAGGACATTTAGCTGAGAAATAGGTTGTAAGAAGCAGGTTGTCTGCAATGCCATTCGCCATTTTTCCAATAGTGTTAGCAGTAGCAGGAGTAATTAAATATGCATCAGCCCAAAGGCCAAGACTAACATGGCTATTCCAGTTCCCGTTAGTTGGATCAAAGAAGTCAACTAGGATTGGATTTTTTGCTAATGTAGCCAATGTTAGAGGAGTAATAAATTCTTTAGCTAATTCAGTCATGATAACTTTAACCTCAGCACCTTGTTTTACGAGTAATCTAATAAGTGATGCCGACTTGTAAGCAGCAATGCTGCCTGTTATTCCAACGATTATCTTTTTCCCTTGAAGCATAATGTTCTTTTTCTTGCAATAGAAGCCTTTATACAAAAGCTGTTGTTGATGTGTAAAAATATAAAAAAAAGACAAAAGAACAATTCGTTCTCCAAGCCTTGGAGTGAATCATTCTTTTATCTTTTTATAAATTAAAATAAACGATGTTTATTTTTTGATCTTAGATGGATTGCGGTGGAAAACTTTTCCTTCTTTAAATTCTTGAATTGCAATTAAAGTAGGTTTAGGTAGTTTTTCGTAGAAACGAGAGATTTCAATTTGTTCTCTGTTTTCAAAAACTTCTTCCAAGTTATCAGTGTATGAAGCAAACTCTTGAAGTTTTTTCTCCAATTCACTTTTCATTTCAACGCTAATTTGATTAGATCTTTTGCTGATAATTTTCACAGTTTCGTAAATATTACCAACTTCAGCACTAAGGCTGTTCATGTCACGAGTAATCGTGTTAGAAGGTGCGTTTGTTTTTTTGAAGTCCATAGTTTTATGCTATTCTTTTACAAATTTTAAAGATGACTTATATATTTTCTCAGCGTCTTCTGAGTAAGTTCCGCCGGGATATTCGTTAATCAAGTTAAAGTATTCGTCTATAGTTTCTCTGTAGCGCTCAACTTTTTTTGCTGGTACACTCAGCTTTGCTTGTTCGTATTTCGATTCAAGAATCAAGAAGCTTAATTCTTCTTTATATTTTGTATTTGGGTAGTCTTTAATAATGTTGTTTGCAGTAATGATTGCAGACTTATAGTTGTTCCCCAAATAGTTTCCTAAATCATAATATAGTTTTGCGCTCAAATATGCTTTGTATGCTAGCTTTTCATTTAGTTCAGACATATATTTATTTACCTCATTAGCTTTTTCGCTATTAGGGAATATCTGTAAGAACTCGTCAAAAGCTTTTATTGCATCAATAGTCTCAGATTGATCTAAACGAGCATCTGGAGACTGTAAGTAGTGACAATAACCAATTAAAAACCAACAATCTTCAATGTGTTCACCTTTAGGAAAAGTGGTTGTGTAAGTTTTATAATAGCTGGCTGCTGTATAATACTCTTGATTGCCATAATAACATTGAGCTGTTAAGAATAGAACATTTTCTGATTCTTTTGTCCCTTTGTAATATGGTGCAACTGCATCTAATAATGCAATTGCCTTATACCATTTCTTCTTTTGATAAAGTTCTTTTGCTGTCTCGTATTTTAGCTGATTATCAGTGCTTTTTAACAGTTTGTCGTAACTGCTACAAGACGAAAGGATAACACTTATAAGAAGTATATAAAGGGTTTTTCTACTCATATTTAAAGAAATGAAGGGCAAAGGTAGGTATTCCATCTGAATTATTAAAATAAATTTTTCACTAAAAAGCATGTGTCTGAGCAGACTAGTGATGGGTTAAACATATAATGTGAGAAATTAAACTAAAGAAAATTCATAATAATTATATTTGTGCCCTTTGGATTACAAGATTTAATATTTGCAATTGTTATGATAACATTCTTCCTGTGCTTGATTGCACTTGTATTTGGTTACATCTTTTATGGGCGTTTTATAGAACGCAAATTTGGTGCCGAAGCTACTCGTGAAACGCCAGCATATACAAAAACTGATGGTGTAGATTTTATGCCATTAAATTCGTGGAAGGTATTTTTAATCCAATTTTTAAATATTGCAGGGTTAGGGCCAATTTTCGGAGCTGTAGCAGGAGCTATGTGGGGTCCGGCTGCATTTTTATGGATTGTGTTTGGATGTATTTTCGGTGGTGCTGTTCATGATTATTTAGCCGGGATGATTTCTGTGCGTCAGGGCGGTTTGAGTTTACCTGAAATTATTGGGATATATCTAGGTCGACCTACTCAGGCAATTATGAGAATATTCACTATCGTGTTGATGATAATTGTTGGTGTGGTATTTATTAAAGGCCCTGCCGGGATTTTGTATAGTATGACTTCTGGTCAGGCATGGAGTAGTGAATTATTCTGGATTTCAGTAGTATTTATCTATTATGTGTTGGCAACACTATTGCCTGTGGACAAGCTGATTGGGAATATATACCCTGTGTTTGGATTTGCTTTAATCTTTATGGCTTTAGGAATTGTGGTAATGATGGTTATTGGTGGATACCAAGTGCCTGAGATTGACCTTTCTGTTTTTCAAACAAATCTACATCATACTCCTGATAAGTTTTCTATTTTCCCTATGATGTTTATTTCCATTGCTTGTGGAGCGGTTTCCGGCTTCCATGCTACGCAATCACCTTTAATGGCTCGCTGTATGAAGAATGAGATGAACGGTCGCCCGATTTTCTTTGGCTCAATGATTACCGAAGGTATTGTGGCTCTTATTTGGGCGGCTATTGCGATGAGTTTTTTTGGTGGAGTGCGTGAGTTAAACGATACAATGACTGAAATTGGTGGAAATGCTGCTTTGGTAGTAAATGATGTAGCTACGAAATTACTGGGGCCGGTGGGTGCAGTCTTAGTCTTACTGGGTGTAGTTGCTGCGCCGATTACTTCCGGAGATACCGCTTTCCGTGCTGCTCGTTTGATTATTGCGGATATTTTCAAATCAAGCCAGTTGTCTATCAAAAATCGTTTGATAATTAGTGTGCCAATGTTTGCTGTGGGTTTAACGCTGACCTTTGTTGACTTCTCAATCATTTGGCGATATATGGCATGGATGAACCAAACACTAGCAGCTGTGACTCTGTGGGCAATTACGGCTTATATGTATTTGTCTAAAAAGCCGGTGTGGATTTCGTTAATTCCAGCAATATTTATGACGGCGGTTACTACAGTGTATATTTTAATTGCTCCGGAAGGATTCTCGTTAGATAAAAATATCTCATATTGGATTGGTGGTGCATTGACTATTCTTGCAATTGTTGGGTTTAGTTGGCATATGAAGAATAAGGGGAATAAGTAATTATAACCCCCAACCCTCTAAACTAATCTTTATACACAAATATTTATTTCATGTCCTCAAGCCGGACGGGCTCTAACTTTTTTGCTACAGCTCAAAAAAAGTTAGCAAAAAAGCCGCCGCTACACCTAGAAATCTAAAAATTATCTTCGTTTCGCTAAAATCATCCAAACTCCACTTCCGATAAGAATCGAAAATGTCAAACAAGGATGATTTTTACGCTCGTCTGCGCCAATTTTTTATACGATTTCTAGCTGAGGCGGAATTTCCTGTTACGAAAACCATTTTTTTTATTTGCGTATAAAGATTAGAACCCGCTAGAGGGGGCTTCTAAGATATCCAAAGTTCACTTAATAAGATATCGAGATTAAATTCAAAGGACGGAGGCAAAATTTGCTTTCGTCCTTTTTGTTTTACCTTTGTTGTCATTCAAAATAAGTGTAGGCATTGTTCGTTATACAATGTGAAAGATTTGGGCTAAAGCCCATTTTTGAATTACTTAAAAATCCGTTGACTGAAGTCAACGGCAATGAATATCCAAATTTGGTATTTCATTGCCGTCGGTTTTAACCGAAGGTTTGCAGTATATGTTGCAGATGTGATTTTAGTCAAAATAAAAACAAGCTCAATTATGCGTATAAAATTTCTCTTCATTATACTTACTTCATTTATTTTTCAAATTTCTTTTGCTCAGAGTAAATATCCTGAACTGTTGAAAAAGAAACAATTTGAAAAAGCAGAAGCAAAGGCTGACAAAACGCTAGAGAAAAATCCTGATGATATTGAGGCGAATTTTTACAAGGCAGCAATCAATATTCATAAGAAAAATGAGAATCTGAATTCGGATGTTGCATATCGTTATGCGCTTATTGCTGATAGTTTGTATGCTTTGGTGACGGATAAAGAAGAGATAAAAGACCTCAAGAAAAAGAAAATAAGTAAGTCGGGGATTAATAGTTCAATAAGTAAGGCAATGAGCTTGCGTTATTCGCAGGCGGTAAAGGATAATACGCTGGAAGCTTATCAGAATTTACTGTCTGATATGCCCAATGCCGATGAGGGGTTTAAACAGCGAGTTCATGATAAGATTGAGTTGATACATTTTAATAATATCCAGGATAAAAACTCGATTGCGGCCTACCAACAATTTTTAGATACGCATCCTCAGTCGGCAGCAACCGAAAAAGCAAAGGCAAGGATTAGCGAATTGGCATTTGATAAGGCTGCGCATTCTAATACGAAAAAAAGCTACAAGGATTTCGTAGACACTTACCCTGATAGTAAAGAATTTTCCGAAGCAAAGAAACGATACAAAGCCCTGCAATGGCTAGTGGAAGATCCGATTGGATGTTGGTGTAAATACAGTACAATGTATGAAACGGCGGCAAAGGAAAATGTGGTGAATATGGCTGCAGATAGTTTGTTGGCTATCGGTGAACGCAGAAAAAATATCGCTATTTTGCAGTATTGTGTTAATCATTTCTCAGGTGAAAAGCGAGATAAAGCATTTTTGTTGTTGCATGATATAATTACTGATGATGGCGAAATGGCTTCGTTAGATTTATTTTATAAAAAAAATGGCGACCCTTTGTTTCAGGATATTCGTGTTGAGGATTATCGTTTGGCAGCGATGGGAGATTTGTTGAAATTAGAGAAGGAATATTATCCGGGAAACTTTGAGAAATATGATGCATACATAAAGGAAGCAGCACCGCGAGAGAGAGCTTTTGTTGCTTTACAGCGTTATATGAGCCCTGAAATTAAAAAGAAGCAATATGATATTGCTTTGGCTAAACTTGAGGTTTATGCAAAATATTTTGGTAAGAATAATCAGAAAATAAATGACTTGCGTGCGCTCTTGCAGACAAAAGTGGATAAGTCTATTCAGATAAAGTCAATAGGGCCTCCTGTAAATACCGTATCCGGAGGAGAATATGTTCCGGTTATTACGGCAGATGGTAAGCTAATGTATTTCTGTGGAAAGTCACGCCCTGATAGTGTGGGTGGTGAAGATATTTATGTGGCTAAAAATATGAACGATAATTGGGTGCAGCCAGAGCTTGTGCGCGACCTGTCTATGTCAAGTACTAACGATGCTCCTTTAAGCGTGTCCGCTGATGGAACGCAGTTGCTGATGTTTATTTCGGGGCAGATTAATTACGCAAAGAAAACCAAAACCGGTTGGACTCGACCTGTGCCATACCCTAAACAAATTAACTCTGAGCGCTGGCAGGCGGATGCTATGATTACCAGTGATGGGCGAGCAATGTTATTTACTTCCATACGCCCTGATGGTTATGGCTTGGTTGATGCGCGACCATACCACGGAAGTTATCATTATGCGGCAGATATTTATGTGTCTGTGCTGGATGAAAATGACGAGTGGGGTGAGCCTATCAATCTTGGTTCGGTAATTAATACGCAATATTGCGACCGCATGCCGTTTTTGCACCCGGATATGAAAACGCTGTATTTTAGCTCTGATGGTCATGGTGGTTTGGGTGGACTGGATGTGTATAAATCTACCCGTTTGGCTGATAGCTGCTGGAACTGTTGGAGTGAACCCGTGAATCTGGGTAAGGAAATCAATACCGAAAGTCATGACTGGGGGTATAAAATTACTACAGAAGGAGATAAAGCTTATTTTGCTAAAGGAGTTAGAGGTGAAGCTTCACAAGATATTTATTCGGTGAACTTGCCTGTGTCTATGCGCCCGGATTTGGTGGCAACTATTTCAGGTAAGCTGTTAAATGATAAAGGAGAGGCTGTGGATGCTGAAATCGTGTGGGAAGATCTGGTGACAGGTCAAATTATTGGGAAATCACAAGCTGACCCCAAAGATGGTTCGTATTTTATCGTTTTGCCTTTGGGTAAGATGTACGGCTATTATGTGGAAAAGGATGGTTATTTCCCGTTGTCAGATAATGTGGACTTGCGCAATCATAAGGAATCAGTGAAAATTAATAAGGATATCACTATGATTTCTATTACTGATATGGTGGATAAAGGAGTGGCTGTGCCAATTACCAACCTGTTCTTTAATACCAACGAAAGTGTGATTTTGCCTTATTCTATTCCTGAACTAAAACGCGTGGCTGGTATCTTGAAATCTCAAGGATTAAAAGTGGAAATTAGAGGACATACAGATAATGTAGGTGATGCTGCCAAAAACCAAGTGCTTTCAGAAAACCGTGCTAAAGCAGTGAAAGAGTTCTTGGTGAAAGAAGGATATGATGATGCTCTGCTTACGACCAAAGGTTATGGCGCTACAAAACCTATTGCAGATAATAATACTGATGCCGGACGAGCAAAGAATAGGAGAGTGGAACTACGGATAGTAAAGTAAAATATGAAAGGTCAGATTATGTCTGACCTTTTTTCTTGCTGCCGCACGATTCTATCGTGTGGTGTATTTATTTACCCCGCGAAAGGATTTGCTAGGTAGCTGTGTTTATGTGCCTTTGTATTTAGAAAATAGAGAAAATAAACAGTAAACTTAATCTAAAAATATTTGCCTTTTTTCTTGCTTATGTCTTAGAATGTGGTTGTTAGCACCTGTAATTTAAATATCCTTTATTATATCAAATGAGTTAAAGAATCGATAAATTGCATTATTAGAATCTTTTGTTTTAGTAAATATGCCTAACACATAGAATTTATTTTCAATCAAGTATAACCTCAATCTTGCATAACCCTTTTTCTTTTTGCGTTTGACCGTAATTTCTTTTCCTGAATAGCCTTTATATTCAATTTCTTTTTCTTTGATAATTTTTCCAATACTCTTTGAAATGTCATCAATCTTATGTTTGAAAAAATAAGATGAAGAGTCTTTCATGTATGACTGAATTTGTAAAGTAGGAAATTCGTTGCTTATTAGAAAGTATAATGAGTTAGATGTTACACTTATTGAATCAATGAAACTTATAGAAGTCATTTCAACTAGACCAAATCTTGTTTCGTTTGACTCTATTTCATACTCTGGAGCATTGGGAAATTCAATCTTAAAATCATGTTTATTTGATTTGTACTGGAACCATTCAGTTGTGTCAATTATATCAAATGAGTTAAGAAAATGAGAAGCTGAATTATTGATGTCTTCAACACTATAAGGACCTGCTATTATTCCGAAGAATTTGTTCGTAGCCAAATAAAATCTCAGGAGTAATATTGTCTTTGTCACTCTAGTTTCGATTATAATTTCTTTTCCTAGATAACCTTTAAATTCGATTTCTTTTTCTGCAATTATTTTCCCATACTGTTTCTCCATTTTCTTTTTCCATTCATCAGTTAGATTCTCGAGAGTAGTAGAAATTTCATATTTATTGCTTGAATTATTGCGATTCTCAACATAAAACACCCCACATGCAGTCTGAGTTATTGTGTCTTTGCAGAGAAAACAGCATGCTGTAACTTCTCCCTTTTTTTCAATTTCTACTGAAGGTTCTTTTGGAAACTCAGCCTTAAATTTATATATATATGATTTTACTGAAACCTTATCTTTTTCATAGTTAAATAAATGTACTTGTTCTCCTTTTTCAGTATACCATGTGAATTTTCCAACTCTTTCTTCTAGTGTTGCTGACTTATATGCTCCAGACATTTGAAGCTGTCCGCTTTCGTAGTAATCCTTAACTAAAAAGATAGAATCATTTCTTTTTTCTATAGTTCTGAAGTATGAATATTTTGTTCCTTTAGGGATTGCTTCCCAATTTCTATTCATATATATAGTGTCAATCTTTTTAACTAAAGTTGGAAGAGGTAAAAAGTCATTTCTTCCCAAACAGGAAAATGTTATGATAGTTGTTAAAAGGAATGTTAATATTGTCTTCTTCATGTTTATGTGTTTTATGTTCTATTATTGGTGCTAACGGGAGTCTGTGCAAAAACTATTTTCAACTTCCTGAGATTTTATTATTTGAAATTTTTCTCCGATACCTATACGAATATGTTTAGGGTTTTTGCACAGTCTGACGATAGTGGTATGAGGTCGTGGCGGATTTTCGAAGAAAATCCAGTCCGACCGTGACGAAGCGAGAACAAGCTGAAAACCGTCAAGCCGTGAGACCCCGCCATGCCTTATACCACATGTTGGCGGTTCGTTGTTTTTTTATTTCAAACATTCATTCTTCATATCTTAAGTCAATCATATTGAAATAAACTTAATTAAAACAAATAACAAGGCTATAATCGCAGGTAATGCTTGGATGAAAAAATTTTTTTTTGATGCTGTTATTGCTCCGAATATTCCAGCGACTATAACACACATTAGAAAGAATAGTCGAATATTTGTTGACCAATTTATATCTGAAATCAAGAATGACCAAATTAATCCTGCTGATAAAAATCCATTATAAAGTCCCTGATTTGCAGCCAAACCTTTTGTTCGAGCAAATAAGTCTTCCGGGATTGTTTTAAAAGTCCTTTTACCTTTGGTTTCCCATGCAAACATTTCAATCCATAAAATGTACAAATGCTCTAGTGCGACTAAAGCGGTCAATAAACTAGCAAAAACTTCTATCATATAATATTTCTATTTACAAACCATACACCTAATGGCATTAAATCATAATTCAACTTGGAAATAATGCAGTTAATCTATTCTGTCATTTATATATTTCTTTTAATGCTTGTGGTGTCTTCTTACAATGACCGCCAACGGGAGTCTGTGCAAAAACTATTTTCAACTTCCTGAGATTTTATTATTTGAAATTTTTCTCCGATACCTATACGAATATGTTTAGGGTTTTTGCACAGTCTGACGGTTGCCGCTATGGCATCGTGTGACATCAGCCGTGAGGATGATTGTCGCTCGATGTGACACCAAAGGTGTCAGCCAACACACACATAGCACAACGCACTGCCCGTAGGCTGTGGCGCATGTGTTATAGTGGTTGTTGGCGGTAGTTGTGTGTCCTGCGTTACCTTAGGATACGAAGATATCAAAAAGTTCTTTGAAAAGGTAACATAACTTTGAAAAAAGATGATAGGGTTTTTAAATTTCTATTGTAAAAGCAACGAGCTACTCCCCGAAAAGCAAAGGGTAAGGTAGAGGACTCACCACCAACAATAGGGTTAAGATGGACTATCGGTAAAGGCTGTTCAGGCAGATTTACCAAACCGCCTTGAGGTGCTGCATTTTCACGGTGTGGTATTGAGCGTCAAGGTTAAGGCAAAGTCAGTCGGTTGTATGGCGAGGCTTTGTATGGTATGAGCATAGGAGTTGAACGCAAGTGAACCCTTATCGAAGTGTCGAAAATAACTTTTACTGTGGTAAAATCGAGAGGGGGGCGACCTCGAGAGATACAAGTGTAAGGGCTAACCTGATTTACGCTTACACACCGCACGGCATAAAGAGGGCAAGAACTATGTTTGGGCTTTTTCAAGGAACAGGAGAAGCAATACTGCAATGCCAAGCAAAACGGTGGAGAACCCGTAACGGGAAACGCCAAAAGTAGCGAAGTGCAGTATTGTGGCAGATGAAGTCGTAGTAGCGAACATATCCAAGAGAGACCCTCAGAAATGCGGGACGAGCGAAGGGCTTCACATAATAAGTTCAAAATTGTATAACAACTTAGATTCATTTTAAGGATGATTTTTGAAGATGAACAAAAGACGCAACCGATAAGTAAGTTGCAAATCATGCAGGCTTTTAAACGAGTAAAAGCCAATGGCGGAAGCGTAGGCGTTGATAATATCAGCATCGAAAAGGTAGATAATCAAAAACGCAAGTATCTGTACCCATTGTGGAACAGAATGGCAAGCGGCAGTTACTTTCCAAAAGCAGTACGCCAAACCCTAATCCCCAAAGGCGATGGGAAAATGCGAGCCTTGGGCATACCAACGGTAATAGACCGCGTAGCCCAACAGGTAATAGCAACGGAATTGGAAAATATGGTAGACAAAACATTTAGCGATAACTCCTTTGGATATCGACCAAATAAATCTGCCCATCAAGCCGTAGAGCAATGTCGCATCAACTGTATGAAATACAGTTGGGTGATAGACATTGACATCAAGGGTTTCTTTGACAATATTGACCATGAGTTACTTATGCAAGCCGTAAACTGGCATACAGACAAGAGTCATATCTTACTGTATTGCAAGCGATGGCTGCAAGCACCTATCCAGTTGCCCGATGGAAACATTAAACACCCACAAGGAAAAGGTACGCCACAGGGCGGAGTAATCAGCCCCATATTGGCAAATATCTTTTTAGATGTGGTGTTTGATAAATGGATTGAGAAACGGAATCCGGAAGTTGTGTTCGAGCGATATGCCGATGATATTGTGGTTCATTGCCAGCATATCAAAGAAGCACTTCGCTTGTTGGAAGCGATAAAAGAACGATTTAAAGCTTGCAAGTTGGAAGTAAACAAAAGCAAGACAAAGATTGTGTATTGTCGTGGTAACCAAAAGAAACAACCACCTTTTAAGGTTCACTATCAGAAGTTTGATTTCTTGGGGTTTACTTTCAAACCAAGAATCAGCCAAGAGCGTGGAAGACTGATGCTGGGTTTTAGCCCAGCCATTAGTCATAAAAGTATAGCCCGAATCAATGAAGTATTGCGAAAGCTCAAAATACATCGTTGGACATACTTTGGCCTAAGCAGGGTAGGAGAGTTACTCAAATCCAAAATTAGGGGTTGGTTAAACTATTACTCGAAGTTCCGCAAGTCAGAGTTGCGACATCTATTTCGTGACTTGAACAAGCGATTAGCCCGATGGGTAAGCAACAAATATCGCAGATTTAGGCGTAAACACTGGTTCTTTGCCTACAAGCATTTACAGGGTATTGCAAAGTCTTACCCCTACATGTTTGAACATTGGAAAGTCGGCTTTATGCCCTAATCGTAGTCTTTTATTATGAAGAGCCGTGTGATGGGAGACTATCAAGCACGGTTCTGTGAGAGGTTTAGGGGTGAGACTCCCCTTTACCTACTCGATTTTCATTTTATGTTAATTAATATTGTCCAAGAAGTTTAGGGTTTATGCGGAAAAACTTATTGGGTTCAATTTTATAAGTATCCAATTTTTTGATGTGCTCTTCTAGAGCTCCCATTTGTGTCCTGAAATATGGCAGCTCCTCAGGTGTTGATCCTTGCCCTATAAAAATTGTTTTTACATCTTTCTGAAGTTGAAAAGTGTTAAAAGATACAGGATTAGTTATTCCAAAAGTATTGCATAATACAGGGCAGAATCCATGTTGATATATTTGTTCTGCATTTGGATCTTTTGTATTATTTATTGTTGGAACTACAATGTTTTCAAATAACTCTATGTTTTCAAATAAGTTTTGACCATTATTTATTTTTGAGGAATAGTAAATGATTCCATTCAGGTTATTTGGCGAAGGAGCTGTATTGTTTTGAGAAATTATAGCGTGAAGAATGGATTGTGAAATTACATACTCAGGCTTGAACGGTAAATTAGGTTTTTGAACTTTAACAGAACTTGCTATAATTAATGGTATAAGATAAAAATCGGAAGCATCTTTAATCTCCGTCGGCATACGCAAATCTAATAAATGTATTGGACGAAGAGTTTTAAGTCCTACAATATTTGTGTTATCAAATTTAGGTCGATTAAGTTCCTCCCAACAAACATATATTGATTTACCTAAATACATGCAAGGGTAACCTGTTAAGCTAAATCGCTGATTTGATGTTTTTCGTCTTTCTTGAAAAGGGATATGAAAAAGTTCTTCCTTTGAAAATAAATATTCATTATCGCATTGTCGCATACGATAAAAGTAGTTATCCACATCCACTTTGTGATTACGCATGATTGGGTAAGCATATGAATACGAAAAAATAATATCGTAGATCATTTTATAGCATTCTGACACTTGTCCAGTCTGAAAATATCTATCTGCTTTCAAAATTGCTCTAATCAATTTATCAATTTCTTCTAAATTTTCTTGTGTCAGGCACTTTTGGGCTTCAGTATCATTTGTAATCCATCCTCCATAACAAGAAAGAACATCCTCTACAGATTTATATCTATCTCCAAATGGTGGTAAATGTTTTATTATGTCAGGAAATGTCATAATTGAATTTTTTTTCATTTCTTCAAAACGGTAGTGCCATCTTTAAATTACCGCTAACGGTTGCCGCTATGGCATCGTGAGACATCAGCCGTGAGGCTCGATGTCGCCCGATGAGGACACCGTAGGTGTCCCCCGCTGAAGACAATGCGCAACGCACTGCCCGAAGGCTGTGGCGCATGTGCTATGAGCGGTTGTTATGGGCTGGTGTTTGTTTTTCGTTTATAATAAATTAGTCAAACAAATCAGGAACACTTTCTCCCGGATAGTTGTTTACTATTTTGTACTTTACTATTTTATCTCCAGCTTTCAGAACTTCGACATCCACAATGTAACCTCTTTTTTGCCAATCAACATTATCTATTGAAGTTGTCATTTGTATTTTAGCATCAGAATTGTCGTCTTCAAAAATTACAGCAATTGGCAATTCTGGGGAAATATTATCAATAATACCTTTGTTTCCTTTATTCATTTTATTTTTATCGAAACAGGTTTGGTACCAATAAAATAATACTTTCTTTCTGAAATGAGAGCTTTCTGTTTCTTCTTGTTTACCGATTGTCTTTTTTATAAGATTTGGTGTTTCTTTATTAATTATATCACATTCTGATTGAGTGAAATTAACTTTTTGTTCACCGTAATTTATATTAATTGTGCAATTTGAACCACAATTTACAATAGGTTGAATAATGCTTAAGGTGTTTTCTAGACTTTTATCTGTCAAATAATTAATGTCTTTTTTCCCTAGAATATATTCCTTTATATTATTTAAATGTTCTAGGAATTCGATAACTGTATTCGCATTTGACAAAAATGGTAAAGTTGAAGCTAAACTTCCGACTACAAAATCAACGATAAAGCTACCTTCTTTAATTTTGTCAATTCGTAATTCTTTACTACTAATGTTTAATCTTTTAAATTCATCGTTGAAGGCAACTAATGATTTCGAAAATGCTTCAACCGAAATTGAATCTGTTGTATCAATTTTAAATGATAATTTTTCTTCTTCCATAAATTATAAGATTCGTGATTAGCTTCAAATTATAAGTAACCGTCTCGTTTTCGTTTCTACACTTGCCCATAACGGTTGCCGCTATGGCATCGTGTGACATCAGCCGTGAGGCTAGATGTCGCTCGATGCAGACACCGTAGGTGTCCCACGCCAAGAGGCTGTGCCGTTCACTCGCTAAAGGCTGTGGCGCATGTGCCATGAGCGGTTGTTGTGGCTAGTTAATTTTTTATCTCTATTTTTTTACTAAGAGTCAATGTGTTTAAATCAAGTCGGATATAGTAAAAGTCTTTATCCTTCCAATCGAAATCGTTGTCTTTATCTAAATCTCGCTGCATTTTTATTAATGCAAATCCTTGTTTGTCGAAAATGTCAATAGATACAGCATTTTCGTTGGTTGGTGTTATTGCATTTAAAGCATTTCCATACTTATCAGAAACAAAAAGAATTGAAGGGTCATCATTATCGATTCTACCGCTTTTATCAAAATCTGTTTGTTTGACAAAATAAAAGATCCACTTACTAGAAGTCTGTTCTTGTTTATTCGGTCTTTCGTAGTAAATGTGTGAATTATAGTTGTTTGTGAATCCTTTTATAAATGTGTCCTCTTTGAATAGTTTTTTGTGTGAGTCCGCTTTGAAGTCATAGAAAATGATATTTGCGTAATAATCATTCCATAGAGCGATTTTGTTTGAAGACATTAATTCAGAATTATATTTTATTGGTATCATCACAGTTGATGAACTATCTGCAATAATTGGGTCTGAAAAAAATCGTTCTATTTTATCACTTTTTTGTCCGAAACCTGACAATGAAATTGAAATAATAGTCAGTAGTAGAAGTTTGTTTTTCATGATGGTGTTTTTGTTTTTTTTAATTAGCCACAACTAGGTTATAGGTCTTATTTTATCAGACATATACCACCGATATGGTAGTATAGGTCTGATAAATGACCTACTTTTTAGTGTTTGCAAATATATAAAACTACTACTAAGTTTTTGAATAAAAACTGTTAAACAAAACAACGGCCGATGAAATTCACCGACCGTTGCTCTTATTCTTTACTCAAATACTTCTCAAAACCTTTTGTCCAGACTTCCTTATTCCCGTCCGGCGTGCTGTAGATAAAGTAGCCTTCAATATTGGGTAGGCTGTTTATGAGGGTTTGGCTTTTTTCTAAGCCAAGCACCATGCAGGCTGTGGCGTAGGCATCAGCAGTCATGCAGTCGGGCGCAATAATGGTTGCGCTAAGCAGATTATGCGTAACCGGATAACCTGTGTGCGGGTCAATCTCGTGCGCATATTTTTTGCCGTTGTGCATATAAAACTTGCGGTAGTTCCCCGAAGTGGCTAAACCTACATTTTGTAGTTTTACAATTTCCTGAATTTCACTAACTGTGCTGGTACTGTCATCTATTGGCTTATTGATGCCGATTTTCCAGTTATCACCACGAGGACTTCCGCCACGGGTCATGATTTCGCCACCAATTTCTACCATGTAGTTATGAATGCCTTTGTCTTCTAAGAATTTTGCAATCAAGTCACAAGAATAACCTTGCGCTATAGCGTTAGCATCAAGGCTGATGCGAGGGTCATCTTTGATAAGTTGAGTGCCGTTGAGGCTTGCTTTGCGGTAGCCTATAAATTCCTTTACGCTATCCACCATGGTTTGGGTTACAGTGATTTTTTGTCCATTGTTAAAGCCCCACATGCGCACTAGTGGCCCCACAGTCATATCAAAAGCGCCATCTGTTTTTTCTGAAACTTCTAAAGCTTTTTTGAACACCTCGATAAAGATAGAATCAGCCTGTACGCCTTCTTCATTGCGGTTAATGCGAGAAATCACTGAACTGCTGTCAAATACCGACATAGATTGGTCAAATTTCTTTAGTTCGGCTTTGATCTCAGTATGCAGATCGCGCCCAAGAGAGTCCATATAAGTGATATGGTAAGTTGAGCCTTGCACAAAGCCTTCCAGCTTGATGGTTTCAAAATCGGTTGCTTGCTTCGGTTTGCAGGCAAATACGCTAAGTGTTATTGCGATGAGGCTTATGTATTTTAGTTGTTTCATTATTCAGATATTTTGAACGCAAATTACGCAGTTTTTCTAACCCTTCGCCCTTTGGGCACTTCCCTTAATCATAAGGGAAGATTTTTTGCTCAAACAAACAGAATCGGAATGCCGAAAGTTTATGTCTATACTGTCCCCTTATTTTAAGGGGATGAGCGAAGCGGAGGGGTTAATTATAATCTTATTTTTTCTCCAATTCCAATAAAAACTCTTTTCGCCACAGTCCGCCGGCATAACCAGTTAGTTTGTGGTTGCTGCCAATTACACGGTGACAAGGAATCACAACCGCTATCGGGTTGCGGTTATTTGCCTGACCAATGGCTCGTGCAGCTTTGGGTTTGCCTATGGCTTTTGCTATGTCGCCATAAGAGCGGGTTTCTCCAAAGGGGATTTCCTGCAAGGCTTTCCAAACGGCTCGTTGGAACTCTGTACCTTGTGGCTGCAAAACTAAGTCAAAAACCGCTCGCTTGCCTGAGAAATATTCCTCTAGTTGCTTTTGGGCTTGTTTACCGAGATACCAGTTAGTGAGGGGGTGACTCCAAGTCACCCTCTCACTTGTGTTTTCACCAACAAACTGTATGTTTGTGATATATTTTTCGGTTCCGCATATCAAGATGTTTCCGATGGGAGATTCCGCTACTGCTTGATAAATTTCACTTCCCATGAACCTGTTGCTTGTGTGATTTTTAGCAAATAGATGCCTTTATTCAATTTGGAAATATCGACTTCGGTTTGGTTCTCAAATCGTTTAACGCATTGCCCGTTTAGCGAGTAAATTTCTGCACGGAAACCTTGTTCCAGAAGCTGAGCATTTAAATAAAGCGTTTCGTTTATCGGGTTTTGCGGCAGGATTTGAGCATCCGTTTTTGTTTCAGCAATTGCCGTGGTGCTGTTTCGATATCGCAAAAAGAGTTGATAGCTCCCATTTACCTTTTTATGATAGTACAGTTTTGTTCCATCCGAACTTAATGTGGCGGCTTCGGCAACTTCGGTAGAACTAATCAAAACCGTTGCACTGCCAAAGGCTTCGCTTACAGATGCGCGCTGAGCAACGCAAATTTCGGTATGTGTCAGGTCTGTTTTAAGTATGCGTGTAAAATAAAGCTCCAAGCCATTTGCTAATAAATGTGGCGCGTAAACCAGATAATTACTGTCGTTCACTTGTGCCAATAGACTGTCGGAAGTGGATAACTTATTGAAAGTGCTGTCATTGACTTTTGCTGCTATGCCGAGTTTTGCTTTGCAGGGTAGGGGCGCACAATCATTGAAATATGCGTTGCAGAAAATCAGTTGCTTGCCGTTTTCGCTGATAGACGCATCCATAATCAGCCAGCCGGCTTGGTAGATGTAAAAATCACCACGCACGCGTTTTGCATCCTCGACATCTGTTCCGTTGAAGTACCCAACATGTAGGTTGTCAAATTCGCTTGGGTAATCGCGAGTGGAAACCCAGTAGAATTGGCTTGCGGTATCTATTGAGGCTACGGCATCCAGTCGTGGATTCACGGTTTGATTTGCTCCGCTCAAAGCCCCTTGATACACAAACGAACTATCGTTGACTTTTGTGGCAAAATACAAATCCGTATCCGTGCCATTGTTGAGGCTGTTGAAGAAAAGCGTATTGCCATCCGCAGAAAGCGCAGGCTCCATCGCATCTAAGCTGTAAGCGCTTATGCTTACCGGAATTTCTGTCCCAAAGGAAATATTTCCGGCAACAAGCAGCTTGCTTATCAAAAGAAGTATTAGGGTGATATGTGATTTGAGTGGGTTCAATTATTTGGATTTGATTTTTTTAATCGTTGATTTCACACAAAATAGGCATATGGTCACTTAAACCTAGCCACTTATCTATTTGTCCAATTTCAATTGTTTTTAATTTGTCAAAGAATGATTGAGCACCAAAAACATAATCAATGTGATAAGGTTTTTCAATTTTTCGTTGAAAGTATAATGTTGGCTGTGTCTCTTCCCCTTGCTCTTCTCCTGTAAATTTGTGATAAAAACTTTCGATATTAATTTCTTTAAGTTCAGCTACAACATCAGAGTGATTCCACCATCTATCCCATTGATCCCATCTTTTGTTGCTGTTAAAATCACCTGCAATAATTGTTGTGTTTAGTCTGTGTTTGTTTATCTGCAAATATTTCCAGAATTGTCCTATATAACCGAAATTAGGAGAGTTGTTGCTATGTGTCCAAACTGCTAGTAAATCAAGTTCCTGATTTATCTTACAAGGTAAGAAGTATTTTACACTATGATCTTTGAATTGATTAGACCAATCTAATTTTTCTAACTTTAAATCTGGTCGAGCAAAGACTGCTAGTCCTTTGTTTTTTGAATCTCCAATCCAAAGATAATTTTTAGCCCAATCTTGATAATTTTTGTGATTAGATTTAGAAGGATCTTCACATTCTTGTATTATGTATATATCTGCATTAAAGTGTAAGATATCTTCAAACTTCTTCCGAAATGCACCATTACAATTCCAAGTTACAATCTTCATTTTTGCTTATTTTAACGCAAATTATATATGCTAGATGTTTTTACTCCCTCTACTTAGGAGAGGGTTGGGGAGAGGTCTATTGATTAAAATTCAATCTTTCCCCTCTTACATTCTCATCAAACACACCATTATTATACACCAATTTACCATTCACAAAAGTGTGCGAAACTTGGTGGCTAAGTTCAGTGCCTTCGTAAGGAGACCAACCGCATTTTGAAAGGATATTGTTGGTTGCGATAGTCCAATGTTTGTTGCGGTCAACTAGCACAAGGTCGGCAAAATAGCCTTTGCGGATATAACCGCGTTTTTCTACACGGTAAAGCGTTGCCGGAGCATGACACATTTTTTCAATCACTTTTTCCACAGTGGTTTTGCCTTGTTTTGCTAATTCCAGCATTAGCACCAAGCTGTGTTGTATTTGAGGCATTCCCGATACTGCTTCCCAGTAGTTACCTGCTTTGTCAGCCAACAGGTGAGGAGCGTGGTCGGTGCCGATTACATCAATTTTATTGTTGTTCAAGGCCTCGATTAATGCCGCTTTGTCGGCAGCAGATTTCACAGCAGGATTGCATTTCATGCGTGCGCCAAGCGTGTCGTACATGCTATCGTCTAACCACATGTATTGCGGACTGCCCTCGCAAGTGATTTTCTTTTGAGCCAAAGGAGTTTGTCCTTCAAAAAGTGATAGCTCTTTAGCCGTTGTTAAGTGCATCACATGCAGGCGTGAGTTATATTTGCGTGCAAAACCAATTGCCAAAGCGGTAGTTTTGTAACAAGCTTCTGCTGAGCGAATAAGCGGATGGTAACGGAAAGGAATATCATCGCCAAATTCGGCTTTGTATTTTTCCATGTTGGCTTTAATCATCACATCATCTTCGCTGTGGATAGCCACCAAAGTTGGCGATTCGGCAAACACTTTCGTGATGGCTGCTTCTTCGTTTACCAACATATTTCCGGTAGATGAACCCATAAACATTTTTACACCGCAAACCTTGCTTGGGTCGACCTTCATCACTTGGTCAATATTGTCGTTAGTTGCCCCCAGGTAGAAGCTGTAGTTGGCTAAGGATTTCTCGGCAGCCAACTCGAATTTTTGTTCAAGCACTTCTAGAGTTGTTGTTTGCGGAATGGTATTCGGCATATCCATATACGAGGTGGTTCCGCCAGCAACGGCAGCACGGCTTTCGCTAGTTATATCGCCTTTTTGCGTTAATCCCGGATCGCGAAAATGTACATGTCCGTCAATTACTCCCGGGAAAAGGTATTTGTCCGTTGCGTCAATTACTTCTGCCATCTGAAATACATTGGCAGGTACATCGTCTTTGAAAATTTTAGAAATTTTGTTTCCTTCAATTAAAACAGAACCTTTAAAAGAATGTCCTTCATTTACGATTTTTGCGTTGTGGATAAGAATTACCCCTAAATCCCCTGAAGGGGACTTTGTTGAATTGCTCATATGTATCTTAATTTTATTTCGTTTTCTATTTTATCTAATGTTTTGTCAAGTTTTTTGAATATCTCTTCGTTTGAAAATCGTAAAACTTTTAGCCCTAAATCTGCTAGCTCATTATCTCTGTTTTTATCGTATTCAAACTGAGATGGAATTTTGTGATAACCACCATCAACTTCAATAATCAATTTTGCCTTGTGACAATAAAAATCAGCTACAAAGAATAAGGCTGGATGTTGTCTTTTAAATCTGATGCCCTTAAATCTATTTGATGATAAATGATACCAAAGGAGTTTTTCTGCTTCAGTTTCATTTGCTCTTAATTCTTTTGCAAATTGAAACAAAATTTGACCGGCTCCATAAAACATTGACATCTTCTTAAATTAAATTTTATAACAAAAGCTCCCGTAGAGAGGAGCTTTGTTTATTGGTATTCTACCCCTAAATCCCTTAAAGGGGACTTTAGAGAACCCCCTTTAGGGGGCAGGGGGTAGTATTTTTATTTTCTCTTATAAACACTTGGAAAAAGAACGCTGTTGATTTTCAAACGGATGATTCCGAAAATAGCTTCGCCGAAAATACCGCCACTCATTTTTGAAACGCCTAACACGCGGTTGACAAAAATAATTGGCACTTCAACCACTTTGAACCCTTGTTTGTATGCTTTGAATTTCATTTCGATTTGGAAAGCGTAGCCTTTGAACTTGATGTCATCTAAGTTGATGCTTTCAAGCACCTCGCGGCGGTAGCATTTGAATCCGGCTGTGGTATCTGCTACCTTCATACCTAGTACAAAGCGTACATATTTTGACGCAAAGTACGACATCAACACGCGACTGATAGGCCAGTTAACAACATTTACTCCTGAAACATAGCGTGAGCCAATAGCTACATCACCGCCTTCATCATGACAAGCTGCGTATAGTTTTAGCAAGTCATTTGGGTTGTGTGAGAAGTCGGCATCCATCTCAAAAATGAAGTCGTATTTTTTCTCGATAGCCCATTTGAAACCTGTGATATAAGCTGTTCCAAGACCTAGTTTGCCTTGACGCTCAATGATATGCAGCTTTTCGGGATATGTTTTTTGAAGTGATTTAACGATAGTTGCAGTGCCATCCGGAGAACCGTCGTCAATAATTAAAACATGGAATAGATGTGGTAGTTCAAAAACAGTCTTGATGATGTTTTCGATGTTTTCCTTCTCGTTGTAAGTCGGGATAATTACAAGACAATCAGACACTGAATTCAGTTTTATTGTTAATAAATTTTCTCTAGCAAATATATTTAAAAAGTGGATATGAACTGTTATGTTCGTCTATTTTTATGTTTATTTGCATGAAATATACCGCAAGTGATTTGCAATAATAACGCCAGTTTTTGATACTGTAGTTAAGAATACATGAAAATTTAAACAAGAAAGATATGAGAAAGATGAAATTAGTAGCTGTAGCTTTGATGGCTAGCACGGTGCTATTTGCAGGAAAAGGCAGTTCGCAGGATTTTTTAAGTAGTTTGGTAAAAGGAGAATATGCTCCTAAAAGTCCGTCAGAAATGCAGTCGATGCAAGATGGAGAATCCTATACGCAACTTTCGGCTGATGGAAAAACCATCACAAAACACAGTTATAAAACCGGAAAGGAAGAGGCTGTATTGTTTGATGCTTCAAAAACTTTAGGGAAAAAAGTAGAGAAGATCGAAGGCTATTTTTGGGGACCAAACGAAAAAATGATGTTGGTGTACACTAATGCTGAGAAAACCGGTCGTCATTCATTCAAAGCTGATTACTATACTTTTGATGTGCAACGCAATAAGCTGTTGGCGCTTTCTGATAGTGTAGGCAAACAACGCGATCCGCTTTTTTCTCCTAATGGACTAAATGTAGTATTCGTGCGTGGTAATGATCTTTACTTGAAGAAACTAGCTTATAACTCAGAATCTCGTGTGACCAATTCAGAGGGCAATACAATGATCTTTAACGGATTTACGGATTGGATGTATGAAGAAGAATTCGATGTGACAAGTTTAATTGCATGGTCGCCGGATAGCAAAAGAATTGCGTATGTGAGCCTAGATGAAACGGAAGTGGGAACTTACTCGTACACTGTGTTTGGCGGATATCCGTTCCAATCGGAAGCAGATTTATACCCTACTATGAATTCTATGAAATATTCTAAAACAGGGACGAAATTGCCAAAAGCTAGTGTTCATGTTTTTGATGTATACTACAAGAAGCCTATGGAAATTGATTTCCCTGAAAAAGGTGAGATGTATATCCCAAGCATTAAGTGGTCAAATGAGATTGAGCAATTTATGGTGTTCTCATTAAACCGTAATCAGGATTTGCTGAGAATGTATACGGTGAATTCTAAATCATTGATTCCTGCACTTTTGCTTGAGGATAAAAGTGAAACTTATGTGGATTACAGAAATATTAATGCAGTACAATTCTTGAACAACGGGAAATTCACTTTTATGAGTGAAAAAGATGGTTATCGTCACTTGTATTTATATAACGGCAACGGAATTCTAGATAAGCAATTAACTAGTGGGAACTATGATGTGACTGCGTTTTATGGTTATGATACTATAAAAGGAGTGTACTACTACCAGGCTGCTGAGGCGTCGCCATTAGTGCGTGATGTGTATAGCTTAGATTCTAAAGGAAAAGTTGCAAAACTGACTGATGGTGGCGTTAATGACGCGTCGTTTAATCAAGCGTTTACATATTTTGAAAATAAGACAAGTACTTTAAATACTCCAACACAATATTTAATCTGTTCTGCAAATGGAAAAGCAGTTCGTGAGCTGGAAGAGAATAAGGATTTAGCTGAGCGAGTAGCAGCATTGCCGAAAAAAGAATTTATGACTTTGCAAGGAGCTGAAGGTGATAGTTTAAATGCTTGGATTTTGAAACCGGCAGACTTTAGTGAGTCGAAGAAATACCCTGTGGTGATGTATCAATATAGTGGTCCGGATTACCAAGAAGTGCTTGATGCTTATAGCGTAGGTTTAGAGCAAAATTTAGCTGCAAAAGGATTTATTGTGGTTTGTGTTGATACCCGTGGCACAGGTGCGCGTGGTGAGAAATTCCGGAAATCGACATATATGCACATTGGTGAAAAAGAAGCGAACGATTTAACTGCTGCTGCCAAATATTTGAACTCGCTATCCTATGTTGCAAAAGGGAAAATCGGTATTTGGGGATGGAGCTTTGGTGGATTTGAAGCATTGATGGCAATGAGTACAAGCCAAAATGTTTTTGCTGCCGGTGTTGCAGTTGCTCCGGTTACTGATTGGAAATATTATGATGCAGCATACACTGAGCGTTATATGCGTCGCCCGGAAGAAAATATTAACGGTTATGACCGCAGTTCACCAATGGCTTTAGCTTCAAAACTAAGCGGGCGCGTATTGCTTATTCACGGTACAGCAGATGAGAATGTACATATCCAAAATACATACAATTACGCTGAGCAATTGACTTTAGCTAATAAGCAATTCGATATGCAGATTTACCCAAATCAAAAACATGCCTTGAACGGTGGAAATACGCGTTACCATATGTTTACTCGTATCACTGAGTTCTTTGAAGATCAATTGAAGTAAAGCTTCTTGCGCCCTGAAAGGGCAAAAGAATTTAGCCCAATGGCAAGCGAAGCGTAGCCATGGGTTTAATGATGAGGTTAGAAAATGCGCCCTGTAAGGGCAAAATATTATTCTGCCCTTACAGGTAGGGTGTCCAATTTGATGTTCTGAAAAGACATGTAATTTCTCATTTGTAGCTAAGCTTATATTATGCTTTTTTATCGAATAAAACATTTGGAATCATTTTTATATATAATTGATAATCAGTATATTTATATCTTATTTATAAGATATTTGAAGTATGAAAAAGACAAATGCTGATATTGAAAATGCACGATTAAAAGCAGAAAACGCTGCTTTAAAAAAGGAGAATAAAAATCTTTCTCGCAAATTAGATAATTCTAAAAGTAAGAAGGTTAAATTACAGCAAGAATTAAAAAAAAACGACGATCGAATCATCGTACTCACGAAAGAACAAGAACGATCACTTTCGAGCCAATTGACAGACATAAATATTCTGAACTTATTGTAAGATTGAGCACCATGCTTTATAGTCGTGTTGATTGTGGTTTTCGTTCAGTGGTCGATATTTTAAGTGTTATAAACGATACTTTTGATGGTCTTTTAGGGGCAGTTCCTTGTTATAATACGATTGAAAACTGGGTGAAAAAATGTGGGCTTCAAGTTTACGAAACGGCAGGTGCTTCTTTGAAAAATAAAGATTATGCAGGAGTAATTGATGAAAGCATGATGATAGGAAGTGAAAAGTTGCTTCTGACCCTTGGGGTGCCAGCAGAACATCAAGGGCGCCCACTAAATTGCTCTGATGTATCTGTGCTCGATATAGCAATTGCAAACATTTGGAATGGCGATGGTATTGCATCACAGCTTGCACAAGTTAGCCGAAAAGTGGGTCATAATCCACTTTATGTAATAAGTGATAATGCTTCGATTATGACCAAGGGGGTAAGGTGTGCAGAGATGAATCATCAGTATGATATTAGCCATTCTTTAGGCATGTATCTAGAAAGGACATACAGTAAATCACCTGACTTTGTTGAATATACTAAGTCAATGTCCGATTCGAAATTTAAGTACAATATGAAAAAGATAGCATACTTGCTTCCACCCACACAGCGAACTGTGGCTCGTTTCATTAACTTGTCTAGTTGGGTTAAATGGTCGTCGAAAATGCTTGAGATTTACTTTAAGCTAAACGAAGAAGAGCGAAAAGCGTTCTCTTTTATACCCGCAAATGCATCCTTAATTGATGAATTAGGCGATGTGATGAAGTGTGTAGAGAGCATTGAATCTATTTGTAAGCACAAAGGATTGTCGCAGGCAACAATGAGCCAATGTCAAAGAGAAATAGGAAAATATCTACTCTCTGGGAATAGACGAATGATAACATTAGGAGAATGCATTGCTGAATTTCTTAGAAAAGAAGTATTGTTGATAGACGAAAAAATGACTGCACACAACAACTCCTCCGATATTATTGAAACTATATTTGGTAGATATAAGGCTCGCAAGTCAGCAAATAAATTAAATGGAGTGACACCGTATGTATTGTTTATACCGATTTACACAAAACTAATTAACCAAGAACAAGCTCTGAACTTTAACTTTAAGGCTGCTTTGGAAGACAAGCGAATGAATCAAATAAAGGTTTGGTCAAACAAAAACTTATCGCCAAATCTGGTTCATTTGCGTATGGAAAAATTGAAAAATACTGGGTGAAAATTAGAACATCAAATTGGACACCCTACCTTACAGGGCGAAGATATCTATGTTGATTAAATACCTAGGGCGTTGCCCTAGGCTAAAATATTTTGGGCCTTTAGCCCGTAATTAAGCATTTTATGCAAAGCGAAAAAGCAAAAGGTCATACGGCCATATTTATAGCAAGTATTCTTTGGGGCTTAAGTGCACCCATTAGCAAAGAAGTGCTTAATGCGTCAGTTACACCACTGACGCTTTCTACATTTAGAATGGTGGGTGCTGCAGCTGCTTTTTGGATTGCATCAGCATTTATAAAAAGAGAACATGTGCATCATAAGGATTTGTTGCAACTGTTTTTTGCCGCATTATTTAGTATTGTGATTAATCAGGGGGCAATGGCTTTTGGTTTGGCTTATACTTCGCCTATTGATGCTTCGGTGATTGTTACCATGCTGCCTATTGTCACTATGATAATTGCAGCGGTATATTTGAAAGAACCCGTTACAAGCAAAAAGGTGTTGGGAGTGTTTATTGGAGCCCTTGGTGCATTGATATTGGTGCTGAGTAATACGAATAAAGGTGCGGCCGGAGATAGTAGTATTTGGGGCGATTTATTGTGCCTGGGTGCGCAATTCAGTTTTGCCATTTACTTAACAGTTTATCGTGATTTGATAAAAAGATATTCAGGAATAACGATTATGAAATGGATGTTTATTTATGCGTCTATTTGTTTTATTCCTTTGTCGTATAGTGACCTGACCCAGATGGATTATTCCGCCATACCAACTCCTGTATATTGGGAAATTGCCTATGTAGTTATAGGTGCAACATTTGTATCCTATATGCTGATTATGCCTGCGCAAAAGGCCTTGCGTCCAACTGTTGTAAGTATGTATAATTACATTCAGCCGATTGTGGCATCCATTGTAGCAGTTGTAATGGGTTTGGATACTTTCGGTTTTGTGAAAATTATTGCCATTGTTTTAGTCTTCTCAGGAGTGTATGTGGTAACCCAAAGTAGAAGCAAGGAACAATTGGAAGCTGATGAAAAGAAAAAGAAATTAAGACATGAAAAATAAAGCCTATTACCTCCCTCTTGGGATGATGTTCCTGTTGTATTTTATGATTGCCTTCACTACGGGATTAAATGATCCGTTTGCTAAGGTGATACAAACGCAGTTTACCCTAAGCACTTTTGAATCGCAGTTCGGGAACTTTGCCTTCTTTTTTGCCTATTTGTTTATGGGCGTTCCAGCCTCTATGGTAGTAAATAAAGTGGGCTATAAAAACGCTACTTTGATTTCTTTGGCTTCCATGTTTGCCGGAGTGTGGATCGTGTTTGCAGGCGGAAATATGGGGATGATAGAGTTGTACCTATTCGGAATGTTTTTCTTGGGTTGTGCTATTACTATTTTGCAAGTGGTGGTAAACCCGATGGTAATTGCTTTAGGTAAGCGAGAAGGTGCAAATAGCCGTATGAACTTCGGAGGTGCAGCTTCTTCCATCGGGGCAACTTTCTCGCCGATTGTAGTAGGCTTTATTATTGGAAATTCTGCTATTAATACGCTGTCGGTTAAGGATGTGAATCCCTTGTTGTTTACCATGATGACTGTGTTTGCACTGATGTTTTTTGTTATTCTGTTGGTGAAAATACCTGATGTAGGTATTCGTCAGACGGAAGCAGACAAACCAAATTATAAGTCCCTGTTAACTCCGCATTTTATTTTCGGCTTAGTGGCGATATTCCTGTATGTGGGGATGGAGGTTGCGACGGCAAGTTTGACCAATCTGTATATGTTGAACGATTTGCATATTGATCCGACAATCTCAGGAGCCATCGTGGGTACCTACTGGACGCTGATGCTTGTTGGTCGTTTGATTGGTGTGGCGATAGGAACTAAAGTGCATAGCCGTATGCAGCTGATAATTGTATCAACTATTGCTTTGGTCTTGTATCTCGGTGCAATTTATATCCCTGCCGGTAACATGGTGGTAATGCCTGCAATTGACAGTAAACTACATCTGTTATTTGCACAAGTGCCGGTGAATGTGTTGTTGCTGGTGCTAGTCGGACTTTGTAATTCGGTGATGTGGACTTGTATCTTTATCTTAGCTACGGATGGATTAGGAAAGCAAACGAATTTGGCTTCAGGAATCTTTATGATGATGGTATTTGGTGGAGGAGTAGTTCCTGCATTACAAGGAAAAATAGTTGATGTGATTGGCGATTTCCAAACCAGTTATTGGGTGGGATTAGTTTGTTTGGCTGTGATTTTAATTTACGGATTATTAAATAAGCCATTTACCCCTAAATCCTCTGAAGGGGACTTGGAGTAAGGTTCAAGCATATAGCTAATTCAAATATGTAATTAAATATTAAGAATGTTATCACAACACTAAAGCCCCCTTTAGGGGGTTGGGGGTAGAAATTATGATTATAGGTATCGACATGGGTGGGACATCCACCAAAATGGGAATTGTAGACGAACAAGGAAAAGTTTTGTCAAAGGCCTCAGTGAAAACGGGAGCATATGATGATATTAATGATTATGTGCAAGCCCTGTACGATGCTTTGTTGCCGTTGATAAATGAAGTTGGCGGGTTAGATAAAATCAAAGGTATAGGAGCCGGTGTGCCTAATGGAAATTATTACACAGGAAATATTGAGCAGGCAGCCAATTTACCTTGGAAAGGCATTGTACCGTTTGGGAAATTGATGTCAGAGAAATTTGGTTTGTCGTGTACGGTAACCAATGATGCAAACGCCGCAGCTCTGGGTGAAATGACTTACGGAGCAGCACAGGGCATGAAGAACTTTATCATGATAACCTTAGGGACAGGCGTTGGAAGCGGAATCGTTATCAATGGGCAGTTGGTGTACGGTCATGATGGTTTTGCAGGCGAGCTTGGACATGTAACGATGGACCGAGAAAACGGTCGCCTGTGCGGTTGTGGTCGCAAGGGTTGCTTGGAGACTTACAGCTCAGCGACGGGAGTTGTGCGCACAGCAAAAGAGCTGTTGTTGCAAGAAAATACAGAAAGCGTTTTGCGCAAAATAAAGTTAGATGATATCACATCAAAAGATGTGTTTGATGCAGCTATGGCAGGCGACAAACTAGCCTTGGAGGTGTTCGACTTTACAGGAGAGATGCTTGGGAAAGCCTTTGCAGATTTTATTGCTTTCAGTGCGCCCGAAGCCATTATCCTTTTTGGTGGTTTGGCAAAAGCAGGCGACTTAATCATGAATCCTATCCGCAAAGCCATGGAAGAAAATGTGCTGAAAGTCTGGAAAGGAAAAGTAAAGCTCTTATTTTCAGAATTACCGGAAGATGATGCTGCCGTAATGGGTGCAGCATCGTTGGTAAATACATAAGAAACAGCCACCCCCAACCCCCTAAAGGGGACTTGGGAGTTGTACTAACTGTGTTATTAATCATTTATTGTCTTCATTATAACTACAACTAATTGTAAAAAAACAAAGTTTGTATTCTCCAAAGCCCCCTTTAGGGGGTTGGGGGTAGAGCGAAGTTAATATTGTTATGAAAAAACCAAAATGGTCATTCGACCAAATCCAAATTCTACGCTATCTCTTTAGATGGTTTTTGTTGACACTGCCAGTCGCTTTGGTAGTCGGCTCATTGGTTGCGCTATTCCTATGGTTATTGGATTGGGCAACAGAGTTCCGTTGGGAGCACGAGTACTTACTGTATCTCTTGCCATTAGTGGGAGTGCTGATCGTTTGGGCGTACCGTTTCAAAGGGAAAAACTCCGAAGCAGGAAATAACTTGGTTTTGGACGAGATACACAAACCCGGTGGAGGAATACCTGCCCGCATGGCGCCCTTTGTGTTGGTAGGTACAGTGCTGACACACATGTTTGGAGGTTCGGCAGGGCGAGAGGGTACGGCGGTGCAAATAGGCGGAAGCATGGCAAGCTATATCGGTAAAAAGCTAAAGCTAACTGCCGATGATATGCGCATTATGCTCACCGCAGGGGTGGCAGCCGGTTTTGGAGCTGTGTTTGGTACGCCGCTCACGGGGACTATCTTTGCGCTAGAGGTAATCGCTATTGGTCGCATCAAATACGATGCGCTTTTACCCTCGTTTATGGCAGCTTTTTTGGCCGATATTGTTTGCTCAGCATGGGGAATCACTCACACGCATTATACGGTAAGTGCCAACTCGGGTTCGGGCTATTCCTTTTTGCATATCGACCCTGTGTTGATTATGTACGCAGTGGTAGCAGCTATTGCCTTTGGATTGACTTCATTCCTGTTTGCGGAATCATCTCACTTAATCAAAAAACTTTCAGAAAAATATATTCCTCAAAAATATTGGATACCCTTTATCGGTGGGCTAGTCGTTATTGGTTTGAGCTTTATTTTCGGTAGAGATTACCTCGGTATTGGTGTGGTAACCAAAGATGGCTTAGGGGTCAGCTTGGTCAATGCCTTTAAAGAAGGAGGTGCCGATCCTTTCTCATGGCTTTGGAAGCTCGTATTTACGGTAGTTACTTTGAGCACAGGCTTTAAAGGAGGCGAGGTGACGCCATTGTTCTTTATCGGAGCCAGCTTGGGGAACTCAATCGCGATGCTGTTTGGTGCGCCGGTCGATTTGTTTGCAGCCATGGGCTTCTTGGCAGTCTTTGCCGGAGCCACTAACACGCCGCTTGCCTGTACCATGATGGGCGTGGAGCTATTCGGAGGCGAGCATGTTATCTACTACGCTCTAGCCTGCTTTGTAGCCTACTTCTTTAGCGGACATAGCGGCATTTATTCTTCGCAGAAGATTTCGGTGAGGAAGGTGTAAGGTTATTTACGCCTAGTAGAGGCGGAGCGTGCTCCGTCTAAAACCTAGTCTGTTATTTTGATTTCTAAGACGGAGCAGCGCTCCGTCTCTACGCAATAGAAATTATATTAACCTATTAACCTATTCATCTTTTAGTTTTTTTATGATACTTTTGGGGTGTGATTTTTATCACACCCCAATTTGTTTATTATAACACATAAAATAATTTAAATATGAAAAAACTAAAACACATTTCTTTTTGGTTGCTACTTGCTACAGGTTTGGTAGTTACAGTATTTACATCATGTAGTGAAGATAATGATAAAACGGAGGAAGTTATTGATGCAATTGAAAATAATACTGCTGCTAATGATGAGACAATAAATTATGTAGAAATAAATGGCGTAAAATGGGCAACTTGTAATGTTGATAAACCAGGAATATTTACTTCTTCACCAGAAGATGCTGGTATGTTGTATCAATTTAATAGTAATATAGGTTGGCCTATTGAAGGGTCTATAGATTCTATTACAGCAACAGATGGAAGTGTATGGAACCAATATTGGTATGGAGGATACACTTCTCCAGATACTACAGATGTCTGGTTGTCAGAAAAAGATCCAAGTCCTTCCGGTTTTCGTGTTCCAACTTATGCAGAAGGGAGAACTTTACTTGACCAATCAAAGGTTACTGTTGAATTCGTAACAGAAAATGGCATTGCTTGTAAGAAATTTATAGATAAAACTACTGGTGATTTTATTATTTTACCGACTATAAAAGCTCGAAAAAATAGTGGCTATAGTTTCTATCCACAATCATCTTATCTTCCTAATGCGGCTCTTTATGGTTATTGTGCGTCAGATTTTGATAGTATTTCAGGTTGGAGTAAAATTTTTTATGCTTATGCAGGAGCTGTTAGGTCAGTCGTAAAATGATTTTAATTCGTAAAAGCTATTAAGCCGATGAAATCTTCATCGGCTTTTTTTATCCCCATAAAAATACTCCAAACTCCATTTTATCCTTAGAATTTAATAGATGTTTCAGTATCTTTTCTATATTTGTGTAACAGTAGAGACGGAGCGCGCTCCGTATTTTTTAGAATTAGATATAATCAGACGGGGCAGCGCCCCGTCTCTAAGCAGAATCAATTTTAACCATGTCAGAAAAATTTCAAAATAAATATCGTATACCATCAGCCCGTGCTACATGGCATGACTATGATGGAGGAATGTATTTTATAACAATCTGTACTGCTAATCAAGAAAGTTATTTTGGAAATATTCATGATGAGAAAATGTTTTTCTCGGATATCGGATTATATACTGAGGAACAAATAAAGAAAGTGCATTCACATTATCCGTATGCAGAAATACCTCTGTGGGTAGTAATGCCTAATCATATTCATTTGATAGTGGTGATTGATGGGGGAAACGACGCACGCATTCGTAGAGACGGAGCGCGCTCCGTCTCTACGGTAGATGTATCGATTAATTGTAAAGACGGGGCGCGCCCCGTCTCTACCATAGATAACAAAATGCAGCAAATTTCCCTTCGTAAAAAATCATTAGCAGTTGTTATTGGAGGAATTAAATCAGCAATAACACGCTATGCTAATGCTAATGAA
This sequence comes from Paludibacteraceae bacterium, assembly GCA_963662245.2. GTDB lineage: Bacteria > Bacteroidota > Bacteroidia > Bacteroidales > Paludibacteraceae > JAFGVL01. The sequence continues at coordinate 57,528 of CAXXVQ010000006.1, forward strand.
ATCACTTTTGCATGGCAAACACGATTTCATGACCGAATTATTCGCAATCAAGATGAATGTAATCGGATAGCAGATTATATTGAAACGAATATTATAAATTGGAAGGCTGATAAATTTTATAGACAGTAGTAGAGACGGGGCGTGCCCCGTCTGAAAAAATGTGGGCGTGCCCCGTCTAACAACAATAGGCAAACATGTTTGCCTATTGTTGTTTTGTGGAATTTTTAGACGGAGCAGCGCTCCGTCTCTACGGGTGAAAATTCTTTTATTCCTTTTCCAGCAAAACAGATAAACCACCTTTAATAGATACAGATTCTTTTATTTCGAAACCATTCTCCATTGCAATTTTAATAGAAGCCTTAAAAGCCTCAGGGCTAACATGTCCTTTGGGTTCAGAGAAAAGGACTTTTCCTTTGGGTTTAAGCATTTTTGCAATATTCTGGAAAAGCTCTTTTTGATCTGGTATTTCGTGTGCCACGGCAAATAGTAGGGTAAAGTCAATCTGTTCTTTTAGGTATTCCAGATTTCCTTTTTTAGTAATCAGTAAGGGCTTTATGCGCTCCTCTATATTTGCTTTTTCGGCTCTAGCCATTAATCCATCAAGCATTTTATCTTGAATATCTAAGCATACTACTCTGCCGGTACTTCCTACTAGTTTAGCCATATCTAAACTAAAGTACCCCATGCCTGAACCATAGTCTACCACCTTCATTCCTTCTTCGATATAAGGTTTCAATATCTTTTGCGGATTATGAGTGAACTTTCTTATTGGCAATAATAAAAAATATCCCATCCACCATGGGCATACGCTTTGCTTTTCCATATTCAGAGTTTTTTAATTCAGCGTAAAGATATTTGTACCTTATAAGTTATAGAATTCTTTTTCTATGAAGCGGCTTTTTTACCCGATGAACGGATTTGATATAACCCTTCGCCATTGCTTCGCCTTTCAATATACAGCCATTTAATAGCACGGTGCTCTGCACCTTTTGTTTACTTGCTTATATTTAGCTACAAATAGTTCGCTGCTCTGCAGCTTCTTTAGGTGCAGCGCGCCGTTCTCTTTGTAGTAAAGAGTCGTGCTTCGTATTAAAGGTGCAGCGCACCGCACTATAATTACAATTGGGAAACTAAGTTAATCTCTAATCTTTTATCGCTAACCGCTAACCCCTAATCGCTAAAAAACTTATCTTTGCAGCTCATATATAAATCTACCCGAATCACGGCCTAAAACTGAGTTTCGGGCTAAACTTATTTACATTGACACTTTACGAATTATTCCATTTATACGCAAAACACCCTCAAGTGCAGATTTTGCAGGATGCGATGCAAAAAGAAACGAAGAAAAGTTTCTCCTTAACCGGACTTCAAGGTTCATCCATTGCGCTAGTTTTAGCATCTATTTATTCCAAGGCGGATTCAAGCTATATGTTTGTAGCCAATGACCAAGAAACCGCAGGTTACCTATATAATGACCTTTCGCAGATCTTGGGTATGGATGAGGTGTTGTTCTTTCCTTCGTCGTTTAAGAAATCCATCAAATACGGTCAGGTTGATGCTGCCAATGAGATTTTGCGAACAGAGGTGTTAAACCGCATGTCAAAGGAGGATGATAAGGCATTGGTGATTTCCTATCCGGAAGCAATTGCCGAAAAGGTAATTACAACTACAGCTTTGCGTGAAAAGATTTTGCAACTGACAGTTGGTGAAAATGTAGATACGGAATTTATCATTGAGCTTTTGATAAGCTATGGTTTTGAGCGAGTAGATTTTGTGTATGAGCCGGGGCAGTTTTCATGTCGTGGTAGTATCATTGATATATTCTCGTTTTCCAGTGAAATGCCATTCCGTGTCGATTTCTTTGGAAATGAGGTGGAGACCATTCGTCTGTTTGATATTGAAACTCAGCTGTCAACGGATTCGCGAAAGACCGTGAGTATTGTGCCCGATGTGCATCGCGACCAGAAATCGGAAACCATTTCTTTTCTGAATTTTATTCCTGAAAAAACGAAGCTGCTTTTCTCTGATTACATCTTCGTAAAAGATATTATCGATCAAGTATATGATGAGGCTTCTGAGGCTAATAACTATTCGGAAGAGAAGTTGGAGAATGTGCAGGAGCATCTTTTGCAAGGAGCAGATTTCTTGAAGCAAATAACAAACTTTCAGAAGCTGGAAGTTGCCAATAAGTCATCCTTACCGGATGCACAAGTCGTAGATTTTAAAACTTCACCACAACCACTTTATCATAAGAACTTTGATTTGGTTTGTAGCTCGTTTAAGGATTTCTTAAAGGATGGCTATAAAATCTATATCCTAAGTGATAGCACAAAGCAGACAGCTCGTATTCAAAGTATTTTTGAGGATAAAGGTGAAAATATTGATTTTACAGGAGTGCTGAAAACGCTGCATGAAGGTTTTGTAGATCATGACCTTTCATGCTGTTTTTTCTCAGATCACCAGTTGTTCGACCGTTTTCATAAGTTTTCGCTAAAGTCGGATAAGGCTCGTAGTGGTAAGGTTTTGCTTACGCTTAAGGAATTGAATCAGTTTCAATTGGGCGATTATGTGACGCATATCGATCACGGTGTAGGTAAGTTTGGAGGATTGTTCAAAACTACTGACGCTAACGGGAAAAAGCAGGAGGTTATTAAGCTAATATATCGAGATGAGGATATCATCTTTGTGAATATTCACAACCTGCACCGTATTTCTAAATATAAGGGAAAAGAAGGAGCCCCTCCAAAAATCAATAAGTTAGGTTCCGGAGCTTGGGAGAGGTTGAAAGACAAAACCAAATCTAAGGTTAAGGATATCGCCCGTGAGCTGATTCAGCTGTATGCTAAAAGAAAAGCGGAGCAAGGTTTTGCATATTCGCCCGATACTTATTTGCAGCAGGAGCTTGAAGCTTCATTTATTTATGAAGATACTCCTGATCAATTGAAAGCCACGGCCGATGTTAAGTTGGATATGGAGAAGAAACTTCCAATGGACAGATTGGTGTGTGGTGATGTCGGTTTTGGGAAAACGGAAGTGGCTATGCGTGCTGCTTTCAAGGCTGCAACTGATGGTAAGCAGGTTGCTGTTTTAGTGCCAACTACTGTTTTGGCTTTACAACATTATAAATCATTTAAAGAACGATTAAAGGATTTTCCATGTAAGGTAGATTATTTATCAAGAGCAAGAAAGTCATCTGATGTAAAAGAATTATTAGGAGATCTTGCAGAAGGAAAGATTGATATCCTTATTGGCACACATAAGCTTGTTGGTAAACAAGTTAAGTTTAAAGATTTAGGTTTACTGATTATTGATGAGGAGCAGAAATTTGGTGTGTCTGTAAAAGAGAAGCTTAAGGAGTTAAAAGTAAATGTGGATACACTGACAATGACAGCAACACCAATTCCACGAACGCTACAGTTTTCATTGTTAGGAGCGAGAGATTTGTCAATAATAAATACACCACCGCCTAACCGTTATCCTGTACAGACAGAGGTTTATCCTTTTAATATTGACATTATAAAGGAAGCTGTGGAAAGAGAAATGAGTCGTAATGGGCAAGTATTTATTATTAATAACCGAATAAATAATATCTACGAACTTGAAGCGATGGTCAAGAAAGCCGTTCCTGAAGCTCGTATTTGTGTCGGTCATGGTCAAATGCCCGCTGATAAGCTGGAAGAGATTATTGTTGATTTTATTGATTATGAATATGATGTACTTATTGCAACGACTATTGTGGAGTCAGGTATTGATATCCCGAATGCAAATACCATTATTATTAATAATGCCAATAATTTTGGCTTGAGCGATTTACATCAGCTGCGTGGTCGGGTAGGGCGTAGTAATCGTAAGGCGTACTGTTATTTGCTTGCACCTCCAATGAGTCAGTTAACGCAAGAGGCAAGACGCCGTTTGCAAGCTATCGAGACCTTTGCTGATTTAGGTAGTGGATTCCATATTGCCATGCAGGATTTAGATATACGCGGAGCCGGTAATATGCTTGGTGCAGAGCAAAGCGGTTTTATTGCAGATTTAGGTTACGAGACTTATCAGAAAATTCTGAATGAAGCTGTACATGAGCTGAAAGATGAAGAGTTTGCAGACTTATATGCTGACGAGGATACAACTAAAGATAAAGAGCACAAATTTGTAAATGATTGTCAGTTAGAGTCGGATCTTGAATTGATGTTCCCAACACTATATATTGAAAGTACATCGGAAAGGATGTTCTTATATCGTGAGTTAGATAGTTTGAATAATGAGCAAGAGCTGGTTGATTTCCAAAAAAGGCTAGAAGACCGCTTTGGTAAAATGCCTGAAGAGGTGGAACGACTGCTTGTTGCAATTCGTATGCGTTGGCTTGCAATGCAACTTGGTTTTGAGCGTCTTGTGCTTAAAAATGAGCGGATGATAGGGTACTTGGTTTCAAATTTAGAATCACCATATTATCAAACAAATGTTTTTGGTGCTGTTCTAAGTTATATGGCGTCTAATCCTCGTCAATGTCAGTTGAAAGAGAAAAATGGTAAGCGCTATATTTCGGTGAAGGATATAAAAACTGTTAATCAGGCATTTGAAGCTTTAGAAACAATAGCAAAGATTGAAATGGAATAAAAAATAAAGCGAGCTAAGTTTTCACTTAGCTCGCTTTATTTAAAAGAAAAGCCTTATGGCATTTGAGAAAACTCCTAAAAACAGGATTTGAGACATTGGCTTTCTTTGTAATCTGCCGTTCCGACTTGTCGGAAACCCGAAGGTGCAGCCCGCCATTGAAAGCTTGAGTTAGTCTCGGTATTTTAAAAATGTTGAGTTTTCCAATACTCGCCATAGGCTTCAATACAAATATACAAAAATATGCACTTTCAGCAAAAGCTTTCCGGCTATATTTTTCAAACTATTTTTATTTAACATAATTAGATCGGGTTTTAGTTATATGCTTTAATATTGTCCAAGACAAAATTAGTATATGGAAATCTCAAATACGCAAAAAGCCCTTGTTTAAGGGCTTTTTTGCTATTGTTTATTATCTAACTTGCTGATTGCTAATTTGAATAGTTCTAATTTGCAAAGCTTATTTATCCTTATTGATGTTCTTCTCTTAAGAGATCATTTACAGTTTTAACGGGGTTAAAAGTTAGGATAGGGACTTCGACAAAAACTGTGTTCCAGTTACTCATTGCTCCATTCCATAAACCAGGAAGTTCAAGAGCTTTTAATTCTCTTCCATTTTTAGATTTAGAAGAGATAAAACCTGTGTTTTTATCTATATATTTAGTTAGATTAAACTTATTTCCTTTATAGTCTTTAATTGCGCAAACAAGATCTACCGGATTAAAGTGAGTGGCAGTATTCATTATGTTTACTGAACGCTCATCTTTCATGTTGATTTGTGAGCTTTCAAGTATTTGTGGGGAAATGCTACCATCTTCATTCTCAATTAGGTAAGGGCCACCACCGGGTTCACCTACATTTTTAACCATCCCACATACTCTGATTGGTCTATTCAGCTTTCCTTTTAGATATGAGATTAGTTCTGATTTTGAAAAACTACTTGCTTTAGGATTTTTGTTAAGTAGCTCATTCTCACAGAATTTATTTATAGTAGCTAATGATGTTTCAGAAATGTTTTCGTTTTCTAGTTGTTCTAGGTAGTTAAAAGCCTTCTTTTGTAATGAAACTAATAGTCCTGCTAGTAGCTTTTTGTAAACTACAGTTGTGTCTTTTAGGCTGTCAGGAACAACATTGTCAATGTTTTTAATGAAAACTATATCTGCATTTAAATCATTTAAGTTCTCGATAAGTGCACCATGTCCTCCCGGTCTGAATACTAATTCACCATTTTCTCTAAATGGCTCATTATTAGAGTCTGCTGCAACTGTATCTGTCGAGGTCTTTTGTTCTGAGAAGCTTATTGAGTACTTAACATCGTATTGCTTTGCGTATCTCTCATAAACCTCATTTACATGCTTTACAAATAGCTCTCGATGCTCATTTGAAACAGTAAAGTGTATATTGACTTCATTATTGTTTGATTTTGAATATAGTGCCCCTTCCACTAAGTGTTCTTCAAGTGGAGTTCTGTTGCCATCGGCATAATTGTGGAATTTTAAAAGTCCTTTTGGTAAATTGCCATAGTTTAAGCCATCTGTATTTAATAGATTAGAAGCTACAGTTTTATATTCTTCCTCATTAATTAAAGTTTGGATGTCTTTGTGATTGTTTTTTATGCAGATATCATTTAATTCATTGTAAAAAGCAAAGCTTCTAATTTTATCAAAGAATGTTTTTTCAAAATCGGTTGTTGGTTTTGTATAGTCTGTAGAAATGAATTCAAATATGTTCTTAAACATACGACTAGCCGCGCCTGAGGCTGGAACAAACTTTACAGAAGTTTTGTCTCCCTTTAAATACTCCTCCCATAATAATAAAAAATTGTTAAGATCGTTATCTAATTGAAAGATGCCATTTCCAATTTCAGCTGCTTTGTGAATTGATAGAAAAGGGAATCCTTCTCTAAAGCTTTGTAGTTGTGCTTCAAATTGTTTAGAATCAATACCTTTTTCTTTAAGGATTTCTAAATCAGATGTGTTCATAAGTATTTCGATTTTATTTTACTTGTGTATTGCAATGTAAATATTTTTCCTGAAAAATTAACATCTCGTAATATTTTTTTCTTTAAAATTTGATAAAATAATTATGTAGATAATCTTGTCTAATTTCTTGATTTAACTGATTTGTATTGCAAAAGTTAATAAGCAAAAAACCATTATTTGAAGCTGCTTTTTAATATTTAATTAATATATTTGCTGACTAAATTTTTTAGAGGTATTGTTTTGTTCTACTTCTTGGAAATTTAACATAAGAGTTAAATTCTATGTGAAATAATGTAACTAAACACTTTATTAACTAACCATTAATTAAAATTCTATGAAAGAAAAAGCTAGTAGACTAGTGGGCGTAAAACGCTCAATGTTTATGCTTTTATTGTTTGTTATGGCTTCTTTCCAAGTTTTTGCACAAACGAAAGAAATTTCGGGTATTGTGAAAGATAATGCTGGGGAAGCTGCTATTGGTGCGACAGTGAAAGTAAAAGGTACAACTATTGGTACAATTACAGACTTTAATGGAGCATATACTTTGAAAGATGTTCCTGCAGATGCAAATGAATTAGAAGTGTCATATATTGGTTTTGCAACCAAAACTGTGGCTATTAGCGGGTCTAAAGTAGATGTAAGTCTGGCTGAAGATACTAAGCAGCTTGAAGCTGTAGTTGTAACCGGTTATGGGGAAACTAAAAAACGCGACCTTGTTAACTCTGTGGCATCAGTTGGTGCAGATCAGTTAAAAGATGTGCCTGTTGCATCGGCAGCTGAGGCTATGCAAGGGAAACTTGCAGGTGTAAATGTAACTACAACTGAAGGTTCTCCTGATGCTGAAATCAGCGTGCGTGTGCGTGGTGGTTCTTCTTTAACTCAAAGTGCAGATCCATTATATATTGTGGATGGATTTCCTGTAAGTAGTATTAATGATATTCCTCCATCAGCAATTAAAAGTATTGATGTATTGAAGGATGCGGCAGCAACAGCTATTTATGGAGCTCAAGGTGCAAATGGTGTAATTATCATTACAACTAAAGATGGAGAAGAAGGTGCTTCTGATAGTGGTAAATTCAAATTTAATGTTGATTATACTGGTTATTTTGGATTCAAAAAGATGGTGAATGCATATGATATGATGGATGCTGAGGATTTTGCTCGCATACAGTATGAAAATGCATATTTTGTAAATAAAGATAAAATTGATGATAATTTTAGAGTTTATTTTGATAAAGCGTATTCTGATACTCAAGATTATCCTTCTGCAAGTGTTCTTAGAACAGATTTAGGTGTTTTATTTGATAGCATTGGTGCTCTACAGGGTACTGATTGGCAAGATAAAACTTTTGGTCGTACTGGTCAACAAATGAATCATAGTCTTTCTGTTACCGGTGGTAATAAAAAAGCAAACTTTGCTTTGAGTTATAACCGTATTGACGATGAAGGAATTATGTATGGTTCTGATTACAATAGAGATAACTTATCGCTTAAAGCTAAGTTTAAACCGATTAAGAACATGACTATTGGGATTACTGGTCGCTATTCAAATACTGAAGTATATGGTGCTGGTGCCAATACTGCTGATGATGCAGGTTCTAAAACAGAATCTCGTGTTCGTAATGCTATTGCTTATACTCCTATTGAATTGTTGTCGAAGGATGTTAACCAAGCATTGCAAGATGAAGAAGCTTTTGGTAGTTTATACGACCCAATTACTGCTATTGATGATAACTATAAATATAAGACTGATGAAAAGTGGAGTGTAAATGGATATGTTCAATATAAATTCTTGAAAGATTACACTTTTAGATCATCATGGGGATATGAGTCTCAAGAAAAGTCTACAAATCGTTATTATGGAAATACCGCGTATTATTCTCGTGCTGGTGATGGTTTCACTGGAGCCGGAGGTGCTGCAGGGTATTCGTCTACAATTATAAACAATGAGACTTCTTCTAAATTCCAAAACTCTAATACTTTAACAGCTGTAAAAAGTTTTACAGGTGGTCATAGTTTGACAGTTTTGCTTGGAGAAGAAACTACGATGAAAGATGTAGATTCTTATACTCAAACAACTTTTGGTTATGATGGTCAGTCTACTGGAGACAAAGTTCTTGATGGGTATTATGATTATTTAGGTCAATTTACAACGCATTATGTTGAGCCTAATGATAATATGCTTTCTTTCTTTGCAAAGGCTGATTATAATTATAGATCAAGATATTACTTAAATGCTACTATGCGTGCAGATGGATCTACTCGTTTTGCAAACAACGACTCTATTCATAATCAATGGGGGTATTTCCCTTCTGTTTCTGGGGCATGGCGTATGTCTGATGAAGCATGGATTAAAGATGCATTAAGAGCTGCTAAAGTGTCAAACTTGAAGTGGCGTTTGAGTTACGGTGTTGCAGGTAATAATAATGTAGATTTAGGATACCTTTATAATGCATATATTGAAAAGTTAAAGCAAACACCTGCTTCTGGTACATATGTAGGTTCTGCTACATATGACTTAAATGTTACTGCAAATCCTGAATTAAAGTGGGAAACTACAATTACTAGAGATTTAGGATTAGATTATGGATTCTTTAAAGATCGTTTAAGTGGTGCTATTGATATCTATCAGAATTCGACTGTTGATCTAATAGTTTTGCGTAAAACGGGTAACTCATTGAGATATGAAAATGTTGGTGAGACTCAAAATAGAGGGGCAGAGTTTTCTGTTACCGGCGTGATTTTAGATAATAAATCTAAAAACTTAAAATATAACTTAACTGTTGATGCAAATGCTTCTTTCAACCAGTCTGAGGTGATTTCTTTTGGTGGAACAGATGTGTACACAGTGGCTACAGGATACCTTTCTACAGGTTATGATAATAGTGATATTGAATACAAACTTGAAGTTGGAGAACCTCTTGGTAGAGTCTGGGGTTATGAATATGATGGTTTTTATACGACTTCTGATTTCAATTCTTATGATAAAGTTAATGATGTATGGTATAAAGATGGTGAAGAAGTGTTAACTGTTTTAGCAGATGCAGATGGTGCTCGTCCAGGTATGATGAAGCTAAAGGATTTAGACGGAGATGGTAAAATTACAAAAGCTGACCGCACTGTTATAGGAAATACAATGCCACTATGTACTGGAGGTTTTTCTCTAAGTGGAAATGTTGGTAGTGGTAATTGGGGAACAGTTGATGCATCAGCAAACTTTAGTTATTCAATTGGAAATGATGTAGTAAATCTAACTGCTTTAGATTTATCATTTATTGCATCAGCAAACTCTAGTTCTAAACTTCGTAATAATTTAAATTCTGTAGCTTATGGTAAGCGTTATTCATTGTTTGATGCTAATGGGAATTATCTTCCTGCAGCTGCACAAACTGACGCTACATCTGGTTTGACTGAAGGAGCAAGTTATGATCTTTTAGCTGCTGAGTTAGCTAGTAATAATACTACTGCAAGTATATTTAATCCAGTAGTAAATTATTCTGCTTTAAATAGTTATTTTGTTGAGGATGGTTCATATCTTCGTATGGCGGCTCTTACTATAGGTTACTCATTACCAGATAAGTTAATTAACAAAGCGCATATTTCTAAATTGCGTTTCTTCTTTACAGCTTCTAATTTATTCTGTTTGACAAACTATTCTGGAAACGATCCAGAAGTAGATACAGGTTCTGCAAGAAGTCCACTAGCTTCCGGGCTTGACTTCTCAGCTTATCCAAAGTCTAGAGCATTTAATTTTGGTTTAAATCTTTCATTTTAAAAATTAAGAGAATATGAAAACGATAAGATATTTAATTGTGGTGCTATTGTTTGCATCTGGATTGGTTTCATGTCAAGATTTCTTTGAAACTACCACTCCATCAGGAGAAAATCTTTCTGCTGTAAGTGATGATCCTGGGTTTTATGAAGAGCAAATGCAAGTGATTTATAGTAACACTATTTTTGGTGGTGATAGAAGTTATCGTAACCGTCTTGCTTGTGGTTATCAAGGTTTAAATACGGATATTGAATATTGTAATAAATCAGATGCGCAAGAAAGTTCTCGTTATAATTGTGCTACAAATGATAGCCAGTTATCAAGAGAAGGTAGAGACCCTTGGGCATATCTAAATAAAGCTATTGTACAATGTAATAATATTATTGGTCTTATAGATACTACGACTGTTAATCCTAAAGTTAAATATCTTTGGGGTGAGGCATTGACTTTGCGCGCTTTTGCATACTTGGAGATGGTGAAATTTTGGGGAGATGTTCCTGCATATTTTACGAATGACAATCCTTACCCTTTGAAAGAAGATCGTAATGTTATTTATGAGAAAATTCGTACAGACCTAACAAAAGCTGCTGAGTTAATGGGCTGGTCAGAAGATATTGCTTGGGCACCTGCTAAAAAAACGATTACACGCCCAAATAAAGCATTTGCTTTAGGTTTGCTTGCTCGTGCAGATATGATGTATGCAGGTTATGCACTTCGTCCGGATTATATTACTCAAGGTGGAGGAGCTCCGTATAGTGTTCAGTTTAATGTAAAAGATGCTGATAAGCGTAAAGAGTTATATCAAGAAGCTCTAAATGCTTGTGGACAAGTTATTGCTCATTATGGAGATACTAAGTTGAAATCAACTTTTGATGGTGTGTTTAAAGATATTTGTCAAGATAAGACAGCTTTTGCAAGTACAGAATGGTTATGGGTAATGCCTTTTGCGGATGGATCTCGTGGTCAGTTTATGAATTATAACTGTCCAAAATCATCAGATGCATTATTAGCTTTAGTAAATAATCAAGCAGGTTCAACAAATTCAGTTCAAATGATTGTACCTACTTTTATTTATGATTTTGAAGCTGGTGATGCTCGTAAATGGGTTACAGTCGCTCCATTTACTTGGGCTGCAGATAATGCATCGGGTGTTTCTTCTGATGTTGCAAATAGAAAAGCTATTTTTGCAGGATCATTTTTGCAGGATAATGATGCGGAAAAAATCTTATATCAAAAGAATGTTGATATAAATAAAGTGCATTTAGGAAAATACCGTGTAGAATGGATGAGTAGAACTAGAAATGGTAGTGATGATGGTGTTGATTATCCTATTATGCGTTATGCTGATGTTTTATTAATGTATGCAGAAGCTTCTATTGGTGGAAATAGTGGAGATGTGCCATCAGTTACAACATATCCAGGTGCCGGGACTCCTCAAGAAGCATTTGATAAAGTAAGAGCTCGTGCAGGTTTGGCTTCTAAACCTCTTACGATTGATAATATTATTAATGAACGCGCATTCGAATTTTGTGGTGAATATATTAGAAAATTTGACCTTGAGCGTTGGGGAGTATTAAAGAGTAAGCTTGTGACTGCAACAAGTCGTCTAGATCTTTTGAATAGACATGATGGTGAGTTTGCCGGAATGACTGATTACATTTATATTAAATATAAAAATGATGATTCTTATGTTATGCCAAATTATAGCACAGCTAAGGTGTCATTAGGAAAAGGTTATGTGATTGATACAATCTATGGTTTGGCTTTAGGTGAAAATTCAGAGCCTGCTAGTTATGCTTCTAATCCTGATGTTTGGGCTAAGAAGAATGCATTTGGAGATACAGATCCTCGTAATCTTGTAAATAATTATTTGTTGTATTCAGATGAGAGCATAGTAGACAAACGACACTACTGGCCTATATTCCAGGTTAATGTAGAGTCAAGTAATAGTACATTGTGGAATGACTATGATTATTAGGCTATTACTAGAATATATTTATTAATAAACTTAAGTTAATGATATGAAATTATTAAGAAAATTTTCGATATTCACAGTAATATTGTTTATTACATCGTCAGTGTTTATTTCATGTGACGATAGTGATACTGTGCCAACTTATTCAAATTCTGCTGATGGTGTAGTTATTGATGGAATTCGTTGGGCTACAAGTAATGTAGCTGCTCCAGGTGCATTTGCAACAAGTCCTGAAGATCCAGGTATGTTTTATCAATGGGACGCAACAAAAGGTTGGTCTGCTGTTAATACTAATGTAGGGCCTTTAACTATTAATGATATAGTTTATGAGGATGTCAATTATACACTAAGTTCAAGTGGTGATACTGCGTGGGTTGATATTACTCCACCTTGGAGTGCAGGTTCTGCTTGGGATGACACATACAAAGAAACACATGTGGCTACAGATACTATTAGTGGTGATACTGTACAATGGGCAACTGCAAATAATGTTTGTCCTGCCGGATGGAGACTCCCAACTAAAGATGAACTACAAAGCTTGATTAACTCTGGTTATAAATGGACAACTGTTAATGGAGTTTCAGGTTGTGTTTTCGGTTCAGGAGATAATGCTATTTTCATTCCTGCTGTTGGTTATCGTTCTAGCTTTGATGGTTCATTGTTGAATACAGTTAGTGGATACTATTGGGCTAAAGATCAAATCGGTGGTGCTAATAATCATTTATTTATTCAAGATGGAGGTGTTACTTTAGGTAATATTCAGCTTAAATTAGGAGATGCTCTTACACTTCGTTGTGTAAAAGATGAGTAATTAAAAGATATATCATAAAAAAACGGGCTAATTGCAATCTGCAATTAGCCCGTTTTTTTATGATAAAGAAATTTTCACTTTGATTTTTAGGCTCTAATAATGAGCTGTTTAAGGTTTTCTGTGCTGTTTTGTTTTTTCTTTATGTAGAATACTATTAAATGCATAATATTGTCAGAAAATAGTAGTATTTTTAGAGTCTTTTTGTGATAAAGATATAATACTATGAAAATTTGGTTTAAATACTGTTTTATGTTGTTGTTCACTCTGCTCTTATCGTGCAGTGATGATAGTTCATCTTCAACTACTGAACAAACAACACCTGAGCCTACAATTGTTGCTGCATTTCCTAAAGCACAAGGAGGAGGAATGTATGCTACAGGAGGAAGAGGTGGATCTGTTTATGTTGTTAATAGCTTAGAAGATAATTCTCTGAAAGGGGGGACTTTGCGTTATGCCCTATTGCAATCAGGAAAGAAAATTATTATTTTCAAGGTTTCCGGGATAATTGAGCTTAACTCTCCGTTATATATTGGCAGTAATGTTACCATTTATGGGCAGTCTGCTCCAGGTGATGGAATTTGCATTAAAAATTATCCTGTTTATCTAGAAGGTGATAATGTGATAATTCAGTTCCTTCGTTTTAGAATGGGTGATAAAAAAGAGTTTATTGGTGATGCCTTTACTTGTATAGGTAGGAATAATATTTTAATTGATCACTGTTCTTTTAGTTGGAGTACTGATGAGTGTGTTTCTTGTTATAATAATGAAAACTTCACACTGCAATATTGTATAATATCAGAAAGTTTAACCTACTCAATTCATGAAAAAGGATCTCATGGATATGGAGGCATTTGGGGTGGTACAAATGCAAGCTTTCATCATAATCTTTTAGCTCATCATAGTAGTCGTAATCCTCGTTTTTGTGGAGATAGATTTACTGGGATATTAAATCATGAAAAAGTTGACTTCCAAAGCAATGTTGTATATAATTGGGGGTATAGAGCAGGGTATGCCGGCGAAGGAGGATATTATAATATGATAAATAACTATTATAAGCAAGGGCCGGCAAGTTCTTCTTCATATTTCTTTTTGCCTGATTCGGATCCGTCAAATGGAGGTAGCTCTTCAGCTTTGTCTATAGTGCTTGGTGGTGTAGATAAACCTTGGTGGGGTAAATTTTATGTTAGTGGTAATTCTTTTGAAGATAAAACAGGAACTGTTACTGCTAATTATGATTGGTCCGGAATGTATCCAAATATTAGTTCTAGTAGAGATGGTATGGAAGCTAATGATTCTACTCGAGAAATTATTAAAAGCTCGATTAAACTTGCTTCTAAAGTAAATATGTTAGTTAGTCTTACTGAAGTTTCAGCAGCTGTTGCATATGATGATGTTCTTGCATATGCTGGAGCTAGCTTGGTAAGAGATGTTGTAGATTCTAGAATAATTGATAATGTTACAAATAGAAATTTTACTGCAAAATCAGCTATTGCCGTAACCAAGAGTGGCGACCATAGTACTAATGGTTTAATAGATAGTCAGGAAGAAGTAGGAGGATGGCCTATTTATAGTTCATCATCAATAACTGATTCTGATAGCGATTGTATTCCAGATGATTGGGAAGATAAACATGGATTAAATAAGAGTTTATATTCTGATGCTAAACTAACAACTTTGGATCCTAATGGTATTTATACAAATCTTGAGATTTATCAGAATAGTTTGGTAGCGCATTTATATCCATAATGTGAGAATTTCGTAAATATATTAAAAGTGAACTAATTTAACTTAGTTCACTTTTTTTGTTAAAAACGAAAAAAAGTGAACTAATGTTTTTTGAGTTTAACAATTGATTCTTATTTTTGTCACTAATGTCTTTATAAATTATAACTAAAATTAAATGCTTATGAAAAAACTATTTACGAATGTTTTAATGGTCATTGCTTCAATATTCATTTCAACGAGCTTATATGCCGTTGATGTTGAGATTGGATATGGGACTACAAATGCTTTTCCAACTGTTTCAAGTTCAACGGTTGCGACTTATAGTTCTGGAGTTTCTGAATTTCAGATTATTGCAGCAGCTACTACAACAAACAACTCAGTTACTTTATTTACAGGTGCCTCAACAGTTGATGGATTGAAGATTACTTCGAATGCTGAAGATTTTAATGTTGATTACATAGAAGGAACTTTGACTTCAAATAGTGTTAGCTCATCTTTTTCTACTATTGAATTAGGTGTAAATCCAGGTACAAGCACAGGAAAGTCGTTGGCTATTGTTTTTTCAAGTTCTACACCATTTAGTGATGCTTCTGTTTTAGGTGTTGAACAAATTACAACACCTGCATATTCTGCATATACAGCATTGACGACTGTATCTCCAGTAACGATTCCTACAGGTGCAAAGTCATTTCGATTGTATAGAAAGATTACTGTTAGTGGTACATCATATGGAGCGGGTGCTTCTGAATATTTAGGTTATGTGAAAGTATCAATAAAAGCTGCCGGTCCAAATGTGTCATTAACTTCAGGTGCTGCTGTTGATACTGTAATGGCTACAGAAGCTATGACTCCAATAGTTTATGGATGGGGGTTAGCCTCTTCAGGAAACCCTACATTAACTTGGACTACATCAGCTCCAAGTGGAATTTCGGCTGTAGTTAATCCTGCGGATTCTACTGTAACTATTTCTGGAACTGCTGGAAGCGTTACTGATACTACTACTTATGAGTATTCAGTTGAAATGCTTAATGTGGATACTTTATATGGTTCAGTAACAGTTTTACCTTATGTTACTCCTGCACCAGTTATTACTGCAATTACTTCTCAAAATCAATCAGTAAAAGCTGGAGCAGCAATCTCTTCTATTCAATATGTTGTTGAAAACGCACAATCAGTAGCAGTTGCAAATTTACCGGCGGATATTACTTATAATTATGCTAATGATACATTAACAATTTCTGGTACTGTAAATTCAGCAGTTTCACCAGCAGATTACAAATATGTTGTTTCACCAGCAGCTTTATCTGGTTATTCTGGAGTAGCAGTTTCTGATTCTGGTGTAATTACAGTTCTTGATGCTAATGCGACAACAGTGTATTATATCACTTCTGATGATGCTTCAACTCAAGCGAATGATATGTTGCTTCAAGGTTTAATTGCAAACGGTGTTGATGTAACTGTAGCAGCTCCTGCAGGTGTTGCCAGAGATGCTAGCTTCTATGATCCATATGATTTATTGGTACTTCATGAGTCAATTCCTAGTGGGGATGCTGAGATTGCTCCTTTATTGTCTGTTGATAAACCAATTTTAAATACTAAATCTTATTTTTATAAGACTGGTGTTTGGAGTTTAGGCTCCGGAGAAAATGGCATCGGAGAGGATAGTGTTGCCGTGAAACCAACAGCTGCTGGTCACCCAATTTTTGTTGGGTTAGGAGATACTATTACTTTAGTTACTGGAACAACCAGTGCAGATACTAAGGTTGTTCAAGGTGCATCTGGGATGACTGTTGGTTATGACTTAGCAACTTTACCTGGAGCAGATTCTAAAATTGCTATCCATGAAATGACACCAGCTGATAGAGGTTTAGTGTCTACTAGTACATCAAAATATTTAATGATTGCGTTATTTAATGGAATGTTTGATCAAATCTCAACAGATGGTGTAACGCTGTTTACAAATGCCATTACATATCTGTTAGATCCAACAGCTTCATTTACTCCTGCTGCAAGTACAGATTCAACATTGTCAGCGTTGACAGTTTCAGCAGGAACATTATCTCCTGCGTTTGTATCAACAACGCAAACATATAGTGTTGAATTACCATATGGAACAACGACAGTTCCTACTGTAAGTGCTACAGCAAATGATTCAAGAGCAACTGCAGTTGTAACACCAGCTTCAGCATTGCCTGGAACTACATCTGTTCTTGTAACAGCAGAAGATGGAAGTACTGCAACATATACTGTAAGCTTTACTGTATCTACTTCTCAAAGCTCAGATTCAACATTGTCAGCATTGACAGTTACAGCAGGAACATTGTCTCCAGCGTTTGTGTCAACAACACAAACATATAGTGTTGAGTTACCATATGGAACAACAGCTGTTCCTACAGTAACAGCTACAGCAAATGATGCAAAAGCAAATGCATCTGTAACTCAAGCTGGGTCAGTAACAGGGACAGCATCTGTATTAGTAACAGCAGAAGATGGAAGTACAGCAACCTATACTGTAAGCTTTAGTGTAGCTACTGCTCAAAGCTCAGATTCAACATTGTCAGCATTGACAGTTTCAGCAGGAACATTGTCTCCAGCGTTTGTATCAACAACACAAACATATAGTGTTGAGTTGCCATATGGAACAACTGCTGTTCCTACAGTAACAGCTACAGCAAATGATGCAAAAGCAAATGCATCTGTAACTCAAGCTGGGTCAGTAACAGGGACAGCATCTGTATTAGTAACAGCTGAAGATGGAAGTACAGCAACCTATACTGTAAGCTTTAGTGTAGCGTCAGCTCCTCAAAGTTCAGATGCAACATTGTCTGCGTTAACAGTATCTGCCGGAACATTGTCTCCAGTATTTAGTGCTTCAACTCAAAGCTATACAGTTGAACTACCTTCAGGTAGCTCAGTGCCTACAGTGAATGCTACTGCTACAGATAACGGTATTGCTAATGTAAATATCACAAATGCAACATCAGTACCTGGAACAACTAATGTTGTTGTTACAGCAGAAGATGGAACAAAACTAACTTATACAATTACATTTACTGTTGCAACTTCAATTTCTGAAGCTGAAGTAAGTGCTCTTGTATCGACTGGATCTGGTGAAGTTATTATCACTGATGCTATTGGTGCTAAAGTGTCAATAATTTCAATTTCCGGTGTAGTAGTGTTTAGTGGTGAAATTTCAAGCTCTCTAGAAGCATTAAGTGTTCCTCAAGGAATATATGTAGTTTCTGTAGATGGAGTTTCAACTAAAGTTCTTGTTAAATAAGAATTTTATAATATAAATTTAAAGGGTGGTTCTATCGAATCACCCTTTTTTATTTTATTGACTCTAGTTAATTTATTCATAAATTCCAATATATACTGAGTAATATCTTGGATTTAGGATTAATTTATCAACTTTGTGAAAAACAAAAAATATAGAAATGAAGAGAAGATTGATGTTAATGATGTGTGCTTGTTTTTTTATCATTAGTGCATATGCAGGTGAGTTAAAAACAGAGTATGATGTAATTGTAGCAAATGATGGATCAGGAGATTTTACTACAGTGCAAGAGGCTGTGTTTTCGCTAAGAGGAATGATGGCCGAGAGAAAAACAATTTTTATTAAGAATGGCGTTTATCATGAAAAGGTAGTAATTCCAACCTGGACTTTAAATGTTTCATTAATAGGTGAGTCTAGGGATAGTACTATTATTACTTGGTCAGATCACGCCAATATGTCAATAGCAGGAACTGATAAGAAAATGGGTACATTTAGAACATATACACTATTAGTGCAAGGGCATGGAATTAAATTAGAGAATTTGACAATACAAAATAATGCTCCGGAATTAGGTCAAGCTGTAGCTTTACATGTTGAGGGAGATAAAGCTGAGTTCATTAATTGCAATATACTTGGATTTCAAGATACAATTTTTGCAGGAAGTGAAACCAGTAGACAGTTTTATTATAAATGTTATATAGATGGAACTACAGATTTTATATTTGGACCATCTACAGCTTATTTTCTAGAATGTGAAATTCATTGTAAGAAGAATTCCTATATTACGGCTCCTTCTACCCCTAAAAACAAAGAGTTTGGTCTTATTTTTAATAAATGTATAGTGACAGCCGATTCTTCTATTTCAAAAGTCTATTTAGGTAGACCTTGGCGTCCGTATGGAAATACTGTTTTTATTAATTGTGAGTTAGGTAGCTTTATTAGAGCTGAAGGCTGGCATAATTGGAGAAATTCGGAGAATGAAAAGACAGCCAGATTTATAGAGTGTAACAATACTGGGGATGGTGCATGGCAAGTTGGCAGAGTTGCATGGGCAAATAATCTAGACAAATCTAAATTGCAGGATTATACTATAGAGAAGGTGTTGGGCGCATGTGATAATTGGAATCCATTAGCCAATTAAATATTTGCCAACCTTAGTTTTCAAAAAGAAATGTGTGATTATATATGAAAGACTAAAAAGAAATGCGAAAAATATTATTGGAAATATTATTGTGTATTCTTTAGCAAAAGGTGAAATGTATGCTAGGAAATATGCATTCCCTTTAAATATTAAACTATATATCCACCCGTGAAATATATATATGCCGTAGCTGTATTTGTTTATTCGATTAATAAAAGTGTTTTCAGCTAATTTTTTTCTAATAAAAAGATCTTCAAAAATACTAAATACAAATAATATGAATGAAAACATATTTAAGTATCGTACAGTATATAAAAGATGTAATGTGTGAAAATTTGTTGTGTTTCTTGCAACGCTAGTTGATATCCAGATTAAACCATAAATCAGCATTAATTTTTTTGAAAATAGGAAGTTAAGCTTTTGTTTGTAGGTGACAATTAAGTATCCGGTTAGAAACCAAACATAATGATGGGTTAAAAAATTGATTGAGAGAGGAAGTTTGTTTTTTGCGTAAAAGCTAATCCATATGCTAATGAATAAAATTAGTATATGAAATAGTGGTGATTTAATTCTACCAACTATCCAAGTGACGATAAAACTCCAGTATAACATTAATATGAACCACAAGTGAGAATAACCTTTTATTAAGTTATTCCAACTAAAGTCATTGATAGAGAAAAGGATTGCAAGAGCAAATATTATGTATGGAATAAATAGCCTGTGAGTCTTGTTAAGAATAAAATCCTTGAAATTTTGATATTTATTTTTATGATTTTGCAAATAAGAAAATAAATACCCTGAAATGAAAAGGAATAGAGGCATTCTGGCTCCTAGCCAAATGGAGAAAATTGAGTAGTAATCAAAAGAGTACTCTGACTTGAAATTATTCCACCCGTTATATGGGCAAAAGGCATGATATAGTACTACTAAAATGATTGCAATTGATCGAAGGTAAGCAATATTATATAGTTGCTGTTTATTATTCACAAATAGAAGCTTTAAAAAAAGTCCAAAGTTAATTAAATCAGTGGATACTTTTATTATTCAAAAGTTTTTTGTCATTTGTTTGGATTTTTAGTTGAGTTTTTTCAAATTTGCAGAACGAAAAAAAACAAAATTATGAAAACAGTTTTAGTAAATATTTGGTGGTGGTGCTTACGAAACAATTAATCGTGAGTGGAATTGCCGTGTATTTACTATAATAAGATATTACAAAAGGCTTGTCGGACTCACGACAGGCCTTTTTTAGTTATTAGCCCCCTAGATCCCCCGACGGGGGACTTGAAAGAAGAATGTTTAACAAATAAAATATTGCCCTAAAAAACTTAAGTCCCCCGTCGGGGGATCTAGGGGGCAGCTTAAATATGAAATATTCAGTTGACGAAAACGGTTACTATGGCAGATTTGGTGGTGCATATGTTCCTGAAATCTTGCAAAAGAATGTAGAAACGCTTAAAGAGAATTATTTAAAGGTGATGGCAGAACCTTCATTTATTGAAGAGTTCAATAGCTTGTTGAAAGATTATGTTGGTCGCCCTTCACCATTATATCACGCAAAACGCTTATCGGCTGCAGTTGGTGCTAAAGTGTATTTAAAACGCGAAGACTTGAATCATACCGGAGCTCATAAAATCAATAACTGTATCGGACAAATTTTATTGGCAAAGCGTATGGGTAAAACCCGTATTATTGCTGAAACAGGAGCCGGCCAGCATGGCGTGGCAACTGCTACCGTTTGTGCGTTGATGGATATGGAATGTATTGTGTACATGGGTGAATTGGATGTGAATCGTCAATACTTGAATGTGCAGAAAATGCGTATGCTTGGGGCGACTGTTATACCTGTAACTTCGGGTAACAAAACGCTGAAAGATGCCACCAATGAAGCTATTCGCGACTGGTGTAATAATCCTGCTGATACTTTCTATATTATTGGTTCTGTGGTAGGGCCACACCCTTATCCGGATATGGTAGCGCGTTTTCAATCTGTGATTAGCGAAGAAATCAAAGCGCAATTATTGGAAAAAGAAGGTCGTGATTATCCAGATTATCTTATCGCCTGTGTGGGTGGTGGAAGTAATGCTGCCGGAACCTATTATCATCACTTGGACGATGAGCGTGTGAAAATTGTTTCTGCAGAAGCTGCCGGTTTAGGTGTAGACTCTGGTGAGACTGCTGCAACTATTCAATTGGGAACTGAAGGAGTCATACACGGAAGTCGTACGCTATTGATGCAAACTGAAGATGGGCAAATTGTGGAGCCATATTCGATTTCTGCAGGATTGGATTATCCGGGTATTGGGCCAATTCACGCTCACTTAGCCAAAGTTGGTCGAGCGGAAGTATTGGCTATTACTGATGATGAAGCACTTGCTGCTGCATTTGAATTAACTAAGCTAGAAGGAATTATTCCTGCAATTGAAAGTTCACACGCTTTAGCTGCATTGCATAAAGTGAATTTCAAACCAACTGATGTGGTGGTGTTGACAGTTTCAGGTCGTGGAGATAAGGATATGCCAACTTACTTGGATCATTTTGGGAAATAATAATATTAGTTTTTTGTGTCCTGATTTCGGGCTGAAAGCCCAACTTATACTAGCCTAAGGCAAGCGAAGTGACACCTTGGGTAGACAGACTAGCGAGAACCGTCGGGCTGAAAGCCCAGCTTAAAAGTTTAATTATATCACAATCGTTATCAAAATTATATGTGCACATCATATTTCATGTTAAAGATGAAATTGTATCAATTAAAAAAGAAGATAAACAAGATTTGTATGCATATATGGGTTCTGTGATTAAGGATTTAGAGTCAATCCCGATTTTGATAAATGGAACTTTAAATCATGTCCATATAATGGCGATAATGTCAAAGAATATTTCATTATCAAAGTTTTTGGAAGATATAAAAAGACATAGCAGCAGATGGATAAAAACAAAAGGAGAGCATTATCAGAAGTTTGCGTGGCAAGGAGGATATGCCGGTTTTTCGATAAGTCCATCTCTGTGTGAAAAGACAAAGAACTATATTCAAAATCAAGAGGAACATCATAAGAAATTAAGCTTTAAGGAAGAATTGATATTGTTTTTAAAAGAATATAATATTGAATACGATGAAAAATATTTGTGGACAGATTAAAATTCAGTTGCCCTTTCAGGGTGCTGGTTGGCGTTGCCATTAAATATACCCAAGGTGTCGCTTCGCTTGCCTTGGGCTAGAATGAATTGGGCTTTCAGCCCGAAAAGTTATATTCTCTAAATTGAAAATAAAGAAATAACATATTATATATGAAAACAAAATTAAGCGTAAATACTAAGTCATTCTTAGGAGATTTGCAGACTCCAATCGGTATTTATTTAAAAATAAGAGATTTATATCAGAATTCAGTTTTACTAGAGAGTTCAGATTACAATAGTGCTGCTAACAGTAATTCGTATATCGCATTTTCACCAATGGCGAGCTATGTGGTAAAGGAGAATGAAATTAATATTCAGTACACAGATGGTGTTGTGGAAACATTGCCTGTAACTGATAAATATTCAGTGCCAAATTCGTTTGATGCATTTATTGCTTCATTCCAAGCTGAAGGAAATAATACTACTTCCATTAATGGCTTCTTTGGTTATTCCGCATATGAGTCTGTGCAATATTTTGAAGATGTAAAGTTATCGGCAAACCCAAAGCCTGAAAATGACATTCCTGAAATACAATATGTGCTGTTCAAATATGTAATCGCTTTAAATCATTATAAAAATGAGATTACCATTATTGAAAATTTATTAGATGGTGAGGAGTCTAAAATTTCAGATATAGAAAGTATCTTAGAAAGTCCAAATATTGCTATTTACGATTTTGAAAAAGTAGGTGAGGAGTCTTCTGATATTACAGATGAGGATTATCGCCAAATGGTGAGAAAAGGGAAAGAGCACTGTTTTAGAGGAGATGTTTTTCAAATTGTGCTTTCGCGCCGATTCCAACAGTCTTACAAAGGGGACGATATCATGTTGTACCGTACACTTCGTTCTGTTAATCCTTCACCTTATTTATTTTATTTCGACTTTGGTTCGTTCCGTATTTTCGGTTCGTCGCCGGAGGCTCACCTAATGGTGAAAAAAGACCGTGCGTATATTACCCCGATTGCAGGAACTTTCCGTCGCTCGGGTGATGATGAAAAGGATAAGGAAATTGCCGAGGCATTGCGCAACGACCCAAAAGAAAATGCGGAGCATGTGATGTTGGTGGATTTGGCTCGAAATGACTTAAGCCGTAATGCCGACAATGTAGTGGTTGACGAATTTCGTGTAGTTCAGTATTACTCGCATGTGTTACACTTGGTTTCTTCTGTGAGTGGTCAATTTCCCAAAGATGCGAATATCATCAAACTATTTGCAGACACTTTCCCGGCAGGAACTCTTTCGGGAGCGCCAAAGGTGAAAGCTCTACAATTGATTGATAAAATCGAGAAACACGACCGTGGATTCTATGGTGGCTGCATTGGTTACATTGGTTTTGATGGAAACTTCAATCAGGCAATTACAATCCGTTCATTTTTGAGTAAAAACAATGTTTTGTATTACCAAGCAGGAGCAGGAGTTGTAGCCAAATCGGTAGAGGAGAATGAATTGCAAGAGGTAAATAATAAATTAGGTGCTTTGACAAAAGCGATTCAAGTAGCGAGTAAATAGAACCCCCAACCCCCTAAAGGGGGCTATGGAATTGCTCAAACAGTTTTGTATTTCAATTAAATAATGGTTGCACAACGCCAAAGTCCCCTTTAGGGGATTTAGGGGTAATAAAATAATAAATATGAAAATCCTAGTTTTCGATAATTACGATTCGTTTACCTATAACTTGGTTCATGCAGTGAAGAAGTTAGGTTATAAAGATGTGGAAGTGCATCGCAACGATCAAATTGCGTTAGAAGATATAGCAAAATATGATAAGATCATCCTATCTCCGGGACCGGGTGTTCCATCCGAATCGGGTATTCTTTTGGATGTAATCAGAACTTATGCTCCTACAAAACCAATTTTTGGAGTTTGTTTAGGAGAACAAGCAATTGGTGAAGCTTTTGGCGCTACATTAATTAATCTTCCGGAAGTACATCACGGAGTAAGTTCTAATGCCAATATCATTGCCGATGATGTATTGTTTAATGGATTGCCAAAGCAAATTGAGATTGGGCGTTATCACTCATGGGCTGTTGCTACAGAGGGTTTACCGGATTGTTTAGAAGTAACGGCTGTTGACGATGCCGGAATGATTATGGGCTTGCATCACAAAGAATATGATGTGCGTGGTGTACAGTTTCACCCCGAATCAGTATTAACACCGATGGGAGAGCAAATGATTCTAAACTGGTTGCAAGCATAGTTTTACGCAAAGATTCTAAGACGCAGAATTTTTAAAGCTTTATTATGAATAATTTACTTCGAGTCTTTCCGTCTTAGCGAACAAAATATTTTGAAGATTATGAAAAAGATATTAACCCACATGTTCGATTATCATAGTTTGAGTCGTGCAGAAGCAGCAGAGGTACTTACTAAGATTGCAGCAGGCGAATATAACAACGAGCAGATTGCATCTTTTATCACAGTGTATTTGATGCGTCATATCACTTTGGAAGAATTGATGGGATTTCGTGAAGCATTGTTGAATTTAGCTTTAAAAGTAGATGTAAGTGAGTTCGACCCAATTGATATAGTTGGTACAGGTGGGGATGGAAAAGACACATTTAATATTTCCACATTAAGCTGTTTTGTACTTGCTGGTGCAGGTTACAAAGTGGCTAAGCATGGGAATTATGCTGCAACTTCGGTAAGTGGAGCATCTAATGTGTTAGAATATTACGGAGCAAAATTTACTACGGATGAATCCGTAATTAAGAAAGCTATTGACGAATCGGGTATGGCCTATTTACATGCACCCTTGTTTAATCCGGCTATGAAAAATGTAGCACCTATCCGTAAAGCGTTGGGTGTGCGTACATTTTTTAATGTGCTTGGGCCACTTATTAGTCCGGCGCAGCCAAAGTATCAATTGCTTGGTGTGTATAGTTTAACGATGTTGCGTCTGTATACTTATATCAATCAGCATATTGGAACAAATTACACATTGGTTCACGGGTTGGATGGATATGATGAAGTTTCGCTAACGGCAGATACTAAAGTAGTTTCAAATAATCGTGAATTAGTAGTTTCTCCATCAGAACTTGGTTTTGAGACATTGCATCAAGAGCAACTTAGAGGAGGAGATACTATTGAAGACGCAGCTAAAATCTTTAAAAATGTATTGGAAAATAAAGCAACAGAAGCTCAACACTCCGTAGTGCTTGCAAACTCCGCATTTGCTATCCAAACTCTTCGTTCTGATTATAGTTATGAAGAATGTAAGGCAATTGCATTAGAGTCCATTATTTCGGGAAGTGCAAAAGCTAGCTTTGAGAAGTTTTTGGAGGCGTATAAGTAATGTCAGCCTGAAAGGCTAGTTTAATTTAGCCCAAGGCAAGCGAAGCGACACCTTGGTTGAAAATTGGGAGCGAAGAACCATCGGGCTGAAAGCCCAGCTTAAATTAATTTTATGTCACAGTCATTATCTCAATTATATGTTCACATAATATTTCATGTCAAAAGTGATTTTGTTGGAATACGAGATGAAGATAAAAATGATTTGTATGCTTACATAGGTTCTATAATTAAAGATTTGGCTTCTGTCCCAATTATCATAAATGGAACTTCTAACCATGTTCATATTATGGCGATTCTATCTAAGAATATCTCTTTGTCTAAGTTTCTTGAAGATATAAAAAGGCATAGTAGTAGGTGGATTAAGACAAAAGGGGATTACTATCAGAAGTTTGCGTGGCAAGGTGGATATGCTGGATTTTCAATAAGTCCGTCACTTTGTGAGAAAACAAGAAAATATATTGAATCTCAGGAAGAGCATCATCGTAAAATTTCTTTTAAAGAAGAATTAATTCTTTTTCTTAAAGAATACAATATTGAGTACGATGAAAAATATTTGTGGACAGATTAAGTTGCCCTTTCAGGGCGCAGATTATGTGGGTGTTAAATAACCCAAGGCGACGCTTCGCTTTGCCATTGGGCTAAAATTAGTTGGGCTTTCAGCCCGAAAATATAAACTTAAATGACAATACTAGATAAAATATTAGCTGATAAAGCCATTGAGGTGGCGAATAGAAAAGCTGTAAAGACGATTGAAGATTTGATGAACGAATCAGGATTCTCTCGTGATACACTTTCATTGAAGAAGAACTTGATGGAATCAAATTCAGGAATTATTTCTGAATTTAAACGCAAGTCACCATCCAAAGGTTGGATTCATCAAGATGCAGATGTAACTGCAGTAACTTCGGGTTATAGTCAAGCCGGTGCAAGTGCAATTTCTATCTTGACGGATGAAATCTATTTCGGTGGAACTCCTGCTGATGTCATTGCAGCTCGTCCGCAAGTTACTTGTCCAATTCTGCGTAAGGAATTCGTAATTGACGAATACCAATTATATGAAGCACGCACAATGGGAGCAGATTTAATTCTGTTGATTGCGGCAGCTTTAACTCCGCAGCAAACAAAAGACTTGGCTCGTAAAGCGCATGAATTGAATTTGGAAGTCTTGCTAGAAGTACACAATGAAGAAGAGCTCGGACATGCCAATGAATTTGTGGATATGCTAGGTGTGAATAACCGTAACTTGAAAACTTTCGTTACTGACATCCAAGTATCGTTTGATTTGGTTGATAAGATCCCAAATGACTTTGTGAAAGTGAGCGAAAGTGGTATTTCAGCTGTAGAAACTGTGCGTGAATTGCGCAAGGCAGGGTACCGTGGTTTCTTAATGGGTGAGAACTTTATGAAAGAAACGAATCCATCTGAAGCATTGAAAAACTTTATCGCTGACTTATGATAATTAAGGTCTGTGGGATGCGAGACTCCCAAAATATAAAGGAAATTGCAGCTCTTGGGGTTGACTATTTAGGCTTTATATTTTATGCAAAATCACCTAGATATGCAGCTGCGGTAGATAAAGCAGTATTGTCTTCGTTACCTGAAAGCATCAAGAAAGTTGGAGTGTTTGTTGATGAGTCAGTGGAGCAAATGCGTGAAACAGCTAAAGAATATGGCTTGGATGTCTTGCAACTGCACGGTGGTGAAACTCCTTTACAAGCTTTGCAGCTTCGAGAAGAGGATTATACAATATTCAAGGCATTTCCAATTGCAGAAGCAGCTGACTTTGAGTATTTGGAAGAATACGAAGGATGTTGTGATTACTTCCTATTTGATACAAAAACACTTCAGCATGGTGGTTCGGGACAGAAATTTGACTGGTCATTACTTGAAAACTATAAAGGTAAAACACCATTTTTATTAAGTGGTGGAATTGACTTGGACGATGCAGAAACAATCAAAAAGATCAAGCATCCTATGTTTGCCGGAGTTGATATTAATAGCAAGTTTGAACTTGAGCCGGCATTGAAGGATGTAGAAAAAGTAAAAAAAATGATATTAGCCTTAGGCGATAATAAATAGATATTTGTTCGCTTCGCTCACGATATTTTTCAATAAATATCACGAAGAAAATATCGATAATTATCGCGACCAACGGGAGCTAATATCTTATTACAGAAATAATAACATTATATAAGATATGAATCGCATAAATAAATTATTTGCAGAAAAAGGAAGCAATATCCTTTCTGTGTATTTTACTGCTGGATATCCACAATTGAATGATACTGTGGAGATTATTAAGCAACTTTCTGCTCAAGGAGTAGATATGATTGAAATCGGTATTCCGTTTTCCGACCCAATGGCTGATGGCCCTGTCATTCAAAACAGTAGCCAAATAGCTTTAGCGAACGGGATGACTCAAAATTTGTTGTTTGAGCAATTAAAAGACATCCGTAAAGTAACCGATATTCCATTGATCTTGATGGGTTATGTAAATCCGGTTTTGCAATTCGGTTTTGAAAAACTTTGCCAAAAAGCACAAGAAGTAGGAGTGGATGGTTTTATTATTCCTGATCTTCCTATGGCAGAATACATGCAAGAGTTTAAAGCAACGGCTGATAAATATGGAATGGAGAACATTCTGTTGATTACACCTGAAACTCCTGAAGAACGCATTCGTTTGATTGATGAAAACACGAATGGATTTATCTATATGGTGTCTTCTGCTGCAACTACCGGAGCTCAAGATAGTTTTGCAGGAAGTAAAGAAGCTTACTTCAAACGGATTAAAGATATGAACTTGAAAAATCCAACCTTAATAGGTTTTGGTATTTCCAATAAGGTAACCTTCGATAGTGCTTGCACTCATGCATCAGGAGCTATTGTGGGAAGTGCATTTATAAAAGCCTTGGGAGATAATCCAACTGTGGAAAAAGCAGTTGAAGCTTTGATAAGCAAATTAAAGAATTGATGTATGTCAATGAAAGTGGATGAAAATTAGCTTTTTTGTTAAAAATATGTTTCGTTTTAGAGCGTGTTTATTTTAATTAGTATAATTTTGGTTTGTTAAAAATCAAAAACCTAAATTATTAATTAAAAAAATCTGTGTCGTCCTAAAATAGGTTGACAGTTTTTAATAAAATTAATTAAGACCAGAGAAGCTTTCTTCTCTGGTTTTTTTATGCACAAAATCAGGAGTCTTCATCCCTAGAGATAAATGAGGTCTTTTAGAGTTATAAGTTGCTATTGACTCTTTTACTAGCTCATTAAGTTCATTAAAGCTATTACAATTATACAATAAAAATTCTTGTTTTAATATTCCATTAACTCTTTCTGCTAAAGCATTTTGATAACAGTCATATCCATCTGTCATTGAAGGAAGCATATTTGCTTTAGCTAAAGTTTCTTGATATAGACTGGAACAGTATTGTAATCCTCTGTCAGAATGATGTATAGTCACTTTATTTGTTTGCTTGTTTCTAATAGCCATTTTTAAAGCCTTAACCACATTTTCAGTATTCATATTATTACTTAGCTGATAACCCATTATTTTTCTGCTGTATGCATCTGTAACTAAGGATAAATAATGAGTTCCTTGTCTTGAGTTTAGGTATGTTATGTCGCTTACAAAAACTTCTTCTGCTTCTTTAACTTGTTTGTTTGTGTACAAGTTAGGATGTTTTCTTAACCAATGTTTTGAGTGAGTTGTCTTTGTATAATTTTTCTTTGGTTTTACCAGTAGGTGCTCTCTTCTTAAGAAGTTAAACAGAGCATCTCTACCAATTTTGATTCCTTGCTTCTTGAGGTCAGCTTCTAGCAGGCTGTAGAGTTTTCGAGTGCCTATTCTTGGCATCTGCATTCGTGTAGTCTCAACTAACTGCTTTACTTTTTGCAACTGTTGCTCCCGTAGAACTATTCTAGCATTTGATTGATATAATGCTTGTCTACTTATCCCAAACAATCTACAAGATTTTGAAAGGCTTATTCCTTTTTCTTGTCGGAGCGTTGTGACTGTTGGGATGAGAACTTTTTTCTGATTCCGGTTCCATAGCGTTCATCTGCTATATCAATCATCGTATCTAGAAACAGGGTTTTAAGTTTCTCTTCCTCTAACTCTTTTTCTAATCGTTTAATCTTTTGAGCTGGGGTTTCTTTTCTTTTAGCAGTAGGCATAAATCTTTCATTGGGTTTTGACCAGTCTAAAGTACCATGTTTTCTTAACCAAACCAAAACTGTACTTCTGCCTTGTATCCCATAAGTGGATTGCGCTTGTTTATAAGTCATCTCGCCTTTTTCTATGCGAGAAACTAGATCTAATTTAAAGCCTAATGTGTAATCCTTTTGACTGCGTTTCTTTCTTTGTTTACTTAAGTCTTCCATAATAAGTCTAATTATTGTCAACTTATTTTAGGACGGGACAATCTTATGAAAAAAATCGCAAGTGTATTTGCCGGCTTATTCATGCTGGTATGTGTTAATTTGAGTGCAGAAGGAAAGTCTGATGTAATTAATGCTCTTGGAACAGAGCAATCTACTGTTATTGAAGATGCATTTAGAGTAGTGACTTTAAGTGAATTAAATGCATCATCTCCTGCTGATGAAATCACAAAAGCTGTAAAAGCTAACGGTGCTTCCGAAACAGTAGCTAATGTTGTTATTTCTACAATCAATGGATTAGTACAAAACAAAGATGTGCAAGTTAGATCAAAAGTATATGATCAATTAAACGCTGTAGAATATTCAAAACTTAATTTCTTAACAAAGGCATTGGTTAATGAATATTTTAATAAGAAAAAAGATCCAAATGCTGAGCTAAATGCAAAACTAAAAACTCTTCGAGACAAAATGGTAAGTGCTAAATAATCCTTACTGTAAGATAGAATATTAAAAAGAGTGTCAGTTTTTGACACTCTTTTTTTATTTTTATAGAAAAATTTATCAATGGATTTTAGACTACGCGTTTTTGAGTCAGTAGCAGAAAACAAAAGCTTTACTAGAGCAGCAGAGGAATTAAATATTTCACAGCCTGCTATTAGCAAGCATATTCATGAACTCGAGGGGCAATATCAACTGAGGCTGTTTGAGCGTACTTCAGGTGCAAATGTCCAAATAACAAAAGACGGAGAGTATTTATTGACTCATGTTCGTCGGATTTTAGATGCATATCGCCAGATGGAGTATGAAATGAATTTGCTTACAGCGCAGTTTTCAGGTGAATTGCGTATTGGTGCAAGTACAACAATATCCCAATATGTGTTGCCTCCTGTTTTTGCTTCTTTTTTAAAGAAATTTCCTAATGTGAAATTAACTGTCATAAGTGGGAATAGCTATGAAATAGAGAATGCACTGAAAGAAAAGCGCATTGATTTAGGCTTAGTAGAGGGCGTAAGTAAGCAGCCGGATTTAAAATATAGCTTGTTCTTAAAGGATGAATTAGTTGCCATAACATCTGTAAAAAGTAATATAGCAAAGATGGATGAAATTAGTCTAAAAGAATTTCAACATTTGCCTTTAGTTATTCGTGAAAATGGGTCAGGTACACTTGAGGTTATAAAATCGGAACTTCAACAGCATGGCATAAAGTTATCGGACTTAAATATTCTTATGCAACTTGGGAGTACTGTGAGTATTAAGGCTTTTTTGGATAGTACGGATAGTTTGGGAATTGTTTCTATCCGTTCTGTAGCGAAAGATATTTTTGAAGGACGATTTAAGGTGATTGATATTTCAGACATTGACTTCTTGCGCAATTTTCAATTTGTGCTTTTGCAAGGGAAGTCTGGTGGAATTGAAGAGGACTTTATGCGTTTTGCATTGCATTATATAAATTCATAACTTTTAGTTATAAGCTATCGTTTTTTATTCTTTTTTTACTTGAATACACTAGCGTAACTTTGTCATAGATTATTAAATGAAAGAGTTATGTTATCTAATGAATTATCTAATCCAGTTGTTGCCAAAGTAACTTTCTTTTTATTGGCAACGGTATCAGTGATGCCATTTGTTTCTCCTGCTACAGCATTGGTTGCAGGTGTCGTGTTGTCTTTTCTTGTAGGAAATCCTTATCCTGAGTTTTCAAAAAAGTTTTCCGGTAAATTGTTGAAAATAGCAGTTGTCTGTTTGGGTTTTGGTATTAATCTTCATGAAGCAGTTCAAACGGGAAAAGAAGGATTTTTGATTACGCTTTTTAGTGTGTCTGTTGTAATGCTAGTAGGTTATTGGCTTGGACGAAAATATAATCTTACTCGAAATTCATCTTACTTGATTTCTGCTGGGACAGCTATTTGTGGAGGTAGTGCTATTGCTGCTGTAGCTCCGGTTATTAAGGCAAAAGATGAAGATATTTCTATTTCTTTAATTACAATATTTACTTTGAATGCTATTGCTCTAGTAATCTTTCCTTTTTTAGGGCATCTGATTGGTTTAACTCAGCATCAATTTGGTTTGTGGGCAGCAATCTCTATTCATGATACCAGTTCTGTAGTTGGAGCTGGAGCTGCTTATGGTGCCGAGGCTTTAAAAACCGCAACAACTGTAAAGTTAACTCGTGCATTGTGGATTATTCCTGTAGTTTTTGTTTCTGCTCTTTTATTTAAAAGTGAAAACAAAAAGCTTAGTATCCCTTGGTTTATTCTGTTTTTCGTTTTGGCAATGATTGTTGCAGCTTATTTGCCTATTCCAGAAGTGCTTACTACAGGTATTGTTTTTCTGTCAAAACGAATGTTGACTTTAACCTTGTTTTTAATTGGGGCAGGGCTATCTCGTTCTGCCATTAAAACTGTAGGTTATAAACCAATGTTGATGGGAGTAACATTATGGGTTGTGATTGGAGTTTTAGGATTATTAGTTGCATTGTTTGTTTAAATTAGATTTGCTCTAATTGGGGTTGTCTATCAATCTGATGAGTTTATCTATTTAAATGTCCCTTTGGTATATTTGTTTTCTTAAGTATAAACCTAGTTTATTAACTTCGAGTTATAAATAAAAAGTTTATGAAGGTTTTCTTTAAAAATATTCTAGTGTTTTTTCTTTTTCTTCTTTCATTTTCTGTATACGCAGATGATTCAAATACAGGAGGTTGGACATTAGATAAATGTATAGCATATTCTTTAGAAAAGAATATTTCTATTCGCAAAGCAAATGTTTCTTCAGACATTTATAATCAAGAATTAGTAGCTCAAAAAGGACAGCGTTATCCTACGCTATCAGCTTCCTTAAGTCAAGGGTATTCGTGGTCAAAAGATTATAATACTGTAAGAAATAAATTCAGTGATTATGCTTCTATAAATGCAACAAATGCTTCTTTAAGTACTGGTTTAACTCTTTATAATGGAGGGAAAATTAATAATGGGATTAAACAAGCAAAATTAAACTATCAAGCAAGTTTGTATGATGCCGCTACTCAGAAAGAAGATGTTACTTTATCTGTATTAAATGCTTTCTTGTTTGTGATTTATGATAAGGAACTTGTGAAAAATTGTAAAGCTAATATTGAGGATTCAGAGAGTCAGCTGGAGCAAGCAGATGCAAAAGTTAAGCAGGGTTTATTGTCGAAAGCTGATTATTTGGAAGTTAAAGCGCAATTGGCTGATGAGAAATTAAGTCTAGCTGAGGCGGCTTCTAGTTATGAAATTGACAAATTATCCCTTAAGCAATTGATGGAATTATCAGCCTCTACAGCGTTTGAAGTAAAGTATCCGGATATAAGTTCTTTTGCTGATCAAAATTTGTTACCTAATGCAGAAACTGTATATAATATTGCGCTTCAAATAAAACCACAAGTGAAGAGTGCAGACTTGGTAAAGCAAATGTCTATGCTGGATCAAAAGATTGCCAAATCAGGTTATTCACCAAAGTTAACTCTAAATGGAGGCTTGAATACTCTTTATAGTAGCAGTTATAACGGACTTGGTTTTGATACGCAATTTCAAAACAGATTAGCTCCAAGCGTAGATGTAACTCTATCGATCCCTATTTTACAACAAAATCAAGTGAAGTCGGAAGTTCAAATAGCTAAGTTGAATACTAAGCAAGCAATGCTTGATGAGATAAATACTCGAAATGAATTACGGAAAGATATTGAACAAGCTTGTTTGGATGTGAGTTCTGCTCAAATCAAATACAAAGCATCTCTTGGGAAATTTGATGCAGTGAAGGAGGCTTATGATGTGGCTACCGATAAATTTAATTTAGGGTTGATTAGTTCAACTGATTTTGTTACGCAAAAAACAAAATACATTAATGCCGAAAGCGATTTGTTGCAAGCCAAGTTGAAGTTGATATTTAGCTATAAGGTATTAGATTTTTATTCCGGAAAAGATATTAGACTATAAATAATATGAAGAAAAAGATAATTTATATTTCCTCAGTTGTGCTATTAGTGCTAGTTGCAATTTTTGTATTTAAATCATGTAGTTCAGATCAGTCTGTTGATATTCAAACAGTGAAGGTGAAAAAAGGTGCCGTGTCTACCGAAGTGACTGCTACCGGAACCTTGCAAGCACTGAAGACAGTTGAAGTTGGTACTCAGGTATCAGGTGTGATTGATAAAATCTATGTTGATTTTAATTCAGAAGTTAAGAAAGGTCAGTTGCTGGCAGAGTTAGATCGAAAAACTCTTTTGGCAGAATTAGAGTCTT
This sequence comes from Paludibacteraceae bacterium, assembly GCA_963662245.2. Taxonomy (GTDB): domain Bacteria; phylum Bacteroidota; class Bacteroidia; order Bacteroidales; family Paludibacteraceae; genus JAFGVL01. The sequence goes on from CAXXVQ010000006.1 coordinate 91,926, forward strand.
CGCAAGCGGTTTTGAATAAAGCCAAAGCCGACTTAGACTATAAGCAAAAAAGTTATGAGCGTTATAAATCTTTGTTAGGAAAAGGTTATGTGTCGCAAGATGACTATGATCAGGTTTTGTATGCATATGAAGAATCTAAGTCATCATTCAAAACGGCACAATCTTCATTTGAAAAAGCTCAGACAAATTTGAGTTATAGTACTATTTATTCACCTATTGATGGAATTGTGTTAGATAGAGCTGTAGACGAAGGGCAAACTGTAGCTGCTAGTTTTAGTACTCCAACATTATTTACCATTGCCAATGATTTGACTCAGATGCAGGTAGAAGCTAATATTGACGAAGCTGATATAGGTCAGGTAAAAGTAGGTCAACGAGTAGTCTTTACGGTTGATGCTTTTCCGGATATGAACTTTTCAGGAGAGGTTTCGCAGATTCGTTTACAACCTATAACGACTTCTAATGTGGTGACTTATACTGTAATCATTAATGCACCAAATCCTGATAAAAAATTGATGCCAGGATTAACTGCTGATATTTCAATTATTACTGAAGAATCAGTAGATGTACTTACGGTATCTAGTAAGGCGCTGAGATTTAATCCAGATATGGCCGTTATGCAGGCCTACATGAAATCTAACTCTGATAGTATGCAAAAACCACCTATGCCACCAATAGGAGATATGCCAGCACCAAAAGAAGGAGTGGCGAAAACGGATGAAAATCATGTGTGGGTAAAAAATGGTTCGTCTATATATCCGGTTCCTGTAAAAATAGGATTGAATGATGAATCTAATGTTGAAATCAAATCCGGTTTAAAACTTGGGGATGAGGTGGTTGTTAGTATGTCTCAATCTTCTGAAACTAAAGTAGAATCAACAGAGTCTGAAGGGGGTAGCCCATTTATGCCAAAACCGCCAAAAAGATAAAATAAGTGATGGCAAAAAAAATTATTGAGGTAAAGAATTTGCGCAAGGATTTTCATGTAGGTGAAATCACGGTTCATGCATTGCGAGGGATAAACCTGACGATTGAGGAAGGGGAGTTTGTTGCAATAATGGGTACTAGTGGCTCGGGGAAATCTACCATGCTAAATATTCTCGGTTGTTTGGATAAACCAACTTCCGGTGAGTACTTTCTTGATGGGATAGATGTAGTCAATTTAAATAGGAACTCCTTGGCTGAAACTAGAAATCAGAAACTAGGTTTTGTGTTTCAGTCGTATAATTTATTGCCTCGAACATCAGCTTTGGAGAATGTAGAACTGCCATTGTTCTATAATCCAACAATTACTGCAAAAGAAAAACGAGAAATAGCTATGCATGCACTGGATTCAGTAGGCTTAGCAGATAGGATAGACCACAAACCAAACCAACTATCGGGTGGGCAGCAACAACGCGTTGCAATTGCCCGCTCGTTAGTAAACGATCCTGTTGTCATTTTTGCAGATGAGGCAACTGGAAATTTGGACACCAGAACCTCGTATGAAGTAATGTCCCTTTTACAAGACTTGAACGCAAAAGGTAAAACTATCGTTTTTGTAACCCATGAATCTGATATTGCAAGATTCACAACTAGAAATGTTGTGTTTAAAGATGGGTATATTATCAAGGATTTTATGGTGCAGAATCAAGCTAATGCAAAAGAGTATCTTATGAATATGCCAGTGAATTCTGATTATGAATAAGCTATTAAAGAAATGAATTACAGTAATTTATTAAAAGTATCGACCAAGGCATTGTTGCGAAATAAGTTCAGAACATTTTTGACAATGCTAGGGATTATTATAGGTATTGGCTCTGTAATAGCTATGCTTGCTATAGGTGAAGGTTCTAAGAAAAGTATTCAGGATCAGGTGTCAAGTATGGGTTCTAACTTGATTATGATTATGCCAGCATCTCAGTTTAGTGGTGGTGTGCATATGGGTAATGATGATAGTCAAAAGCTTTCCTATGCAGATGTTAAAGCATTGACAAATAATTGTCAGCATATCACTGCTGTTTCGCCGGAGGTAAGAGCTAGCGGACAAGTTATTTATTCAAAAAATAATGCTCCAACAAGTATATATGGCGTTGGGACTGGTTATTTAGATATTAAAAAGCGTTCAGTTACCAATGGGCGTTTTTTTACTGAAAGGGAAGTGAATTCGGCATCAAAGGTGTGTGTGATTGGAGAGACAGTTGTAACAAATTTATTTGGCGAAGGTGTAAATCCAGTAGGAAAAAGTATTCGTTTTAAAAGTATACCAATGAAGGTAATTGGGGTGTTGGACGCAAAAGGTGAAAATACTTTTGGTCAAGATCAGGATGATCTTATTGTTTCACCATATACTACTGTTCAAAAGCGAATTCTTGCTATTACTCACTTACAATCAATATTAGCCTCTGCAGTTAGCGAAGAGAAATCTGATGCAGCTCTTGAAGAGGTTACTTCTGTGCTTAGAGATCAACATCATTTAAGAGATGGTGAAGAGGATGACTTTGATGTGCGTTCACAAGCTGAATTGATAGAAACCTTTTCTTCCATTAGTGATATGTTAACCATCTTGCTTGGTGCAATTGCCGGTATTTCACTTTTTGTTGGTGGTATTGGTATTATGAATATCATGTATGTCTCAGTAACTGAAAGAACTCGCGAAATTGGTTTGCGTATGGCTGTTGGGGCAAAAGGTTCTGATATTTTATTTCAGTTTTTAACTGAAGCAATACTGCTTAGTGTAATCGGTGGCTTAATAGGTATTACTTTGGGTGTTTCTTCAGCAAAAATTATTGCAGTCTTAATGAGTTGGCCTACAGTAGTGACTGCTAGTTCTGTAATAATCTCCTTTTTTGTTTGTGCTGTTATAGGTGTTTTCTTTGGGTGGTATCCAGCTCAGAAAGCATCAAAATTAGATCCTATAGATGCTCTTAGATACGAATAGTAAGTAAAGTATTTTATAACTTATATGTTTTATAATACAGATTTAACATTTTGTTAAAATAAAACTTATAGTATCTTTGAAATCACCAACCGAAAGCTTTTTTCATTCTATAAAGTTTTTGGCCCATGAATACTCTTATCGTTTACTCTTCAAAGCACGGAACAACATCTTCAGTTGCCGGTTTAATTTGGTCTCGTATGGATAAAAAACATACGCATGTGACCAATGTGTATGATGTACATGATTATAAAATTAGTCATTACGACACTATAATTATTGGTGCGTCTGTACATGTCGGGAAAATTCAGTCTTCTATGTCTCGTTTCATTGAGCATTATTATGACTTATTATTACAAAAGCGTGTTGGACTTTTTTTATGTTGTATGAAAGAAGGAGATGAGGCTTTGAGGCAGTTTGAAGAAGTTTTTCCGGAAGAACTTCGAATTAGTTCTGTAAGTTCTCGCATTGTTGGTGGTGAGTTTAAAGTTGGTCGTATGTCTTTATGGGATAAGTTAACTGTAAAACGAAGATTTGGCTATTTATTTGATACTTCTACTATTAATCATGACTATATTAAGGAGTTTGTCCGTGAGGTTTCTACGGAAAGATCATGGCCATTGGTTATTTAACTTTTTTGTTTTTGTTTAGAATTAAATTTAAATTATTTTTGTGTTAATGTAAAAAATACGCAAACTAATTTGAGCTTTAATTTATGAAAAACACTTACTTTTCATTATACCCTTTATTCTTGGGGTTTTTTCTGCTGCTTTTATCAAGTAACATCTATTCTCAACAACTTGCTTTTCCAGGTGCAGATGGTTATGGTCGCTATACTACAGGTGGCCGTGGCGGAACGGTATATGAAGTTACTAATCTGAATGATTCAGGAGCAGGAAGTCTTCGTTATGCCTGCCAACAATCTGGCTCAAGAACCGTTGTTTTTAAAGTTTCAGGGACAATAATGTTAGATTCTACTTTAAATATAAATAATGGGGATATTACAATTGCCGGACAAACAGCTCCGGGCGATGGAATCTGTATAGGAGGCTATAATTTTCAACTAAATGCAGATAATGTAATTATTCGTTTCATTCGTTTTCGTTTGGGGAATTTGAATGTCGCAAATTGTGAATGTGATGCTTTAGGAGGGCGAGATTTAAGTGATATTATGATTGATCACTGTTCAATGAGTTGGTCTATTGATGAGGTTGCTTCATTTTACCAAAATACCAATATGACTATGCAATGGTGTATTATCAGTGAAAGCTTATATAATAGTGGACATGCTAAAGGAGCTCATGGTTATGGCGGAATTCAAGGCGGTTATGGTGCTACATTCCACCATAATTTATATGCAAATAATACAAGTAGAAATCCGCGTATTAATGGAGGAAGATTCCTTGTTGATAAAGCTGCAGATGATCTGACTGATTTTAGAAACAATGTTATTTTTAACTGGGGATATTATACAATTTATGGTGGAGAATATGGCCATCAAAATATTGTGAATAATTATTATAAGTATGGATCTGCTACAAAAACTTCTAGCTCAGGTAAGACTAAATATATGATTGCCAATATTGATAGAGGTGGGTACGACGATCCAGGAGAATGGTATATTGATGGTAATTATGTATATGGATATCCGGCCATTTCTGCTGATAACTGGTCGGGAGGGGTTCAGGGAGCAGATGCAACTACTGATTCTGCTAGAGTATTAACTCCATTTACATATTACATTTCTAAAATACAGACTGCTGAAGAGGCATATGCTGATGTGCTGAAATATGTAGGTTGCTCGTATCCTAAAAGAGATACTATTGATTTTCGTATTATTGGTGAAGTGAGTTCTGGAGTTTGTACTTATGGAGACACTTATATCGCTCAGAGCGGAATCTTAAATCACGGAATTGTTGATTCACAAACTACTGTTGGTGGATGGCCTTCATTATCATCGGCAATAGCTCCAACAGATTCAGATAATGATGGTATGCCTGATGCTTGGGAAGACGCAAATGGTTTAAATGCTAATTTATATTCTGATGGTTCAGTTGTGGCTAGTAATGGATATACAAATCTTGAAAATTATCTAAATTCTCTTGTTGAAGAAGTTATTTCTGATAATACAACTGATATAATGGAATCTGTTTCATCAGAGATGTCATTTGATGCAACTACAATTATCGATAATGAATTAAATATATCTTCTCTAAATACTCAAAATATTACAGTGACGATAGCTGATGTATACGGAAGAACTGTGTTGCAAAAAGAGCTATTTGTAAAAGATGGCACTATCACCATTAATATGTCAAATTTTATTGCCGGCATTTATGTTTGTCATGTTTTTGCAGATGGCAAATCAAAATCGCTGAGGATTCTTAAGAAATAGTTGTTTTGGAATCTTCGGGCTGTTTGAAAGATAATAAGTATCTTGGCGTTTCAAAGTCAAATCTAGAATTCATGAAAATCTCTCGTATAATAACAGTTGGTTGTTTTCTTTCGTGTATGCTGTTTTCTGTGCAGGCATCAAAGAAACCAAATGTCTATCTTAAGTGGGCAAATGAGATTGCAAAATCAGAGATTACTCGTAATCCACAGTTATGGCAAGCTGATTTTGTGAAGAAGCCAAAATGGGGATACACTCAAGGCTTAAATGCATATTCTCTAATAAAACTTTATCTTACTTCAAAAGACACCACATACTTTAATTATGTAAAAACATTTGCGGACTTTTTTATTGACGCAGATGGAAATATTAAAACCTACAAGCTTGAGGAATATAATATAGATCGACTAAATGGTGGTAAGTTTTTGTTTGATATGTACGACTTGACAAAGGATGAGAAGTACTTGAAAGCAATAAAGTTATTGCGTAAACAGATTGATAATCATCCTCGTACTGATATAGGCGTGTTTTGGCATAAGAAGGTTTATCCTTACCAAGTTTGGCTGGATGGGTTGTATATGGGAGCCCCATTTTATGCACAATGTGTAAAAGAATTAAAGGAGCCTAAGGCAAACTATGATGATGTGGTAAAACAATTGTTGTTTGGAGATAAGGTTACATTGGATTTAAAGACTGGTTTAAATTTTCATGCCTGGGATGAGAAGAAAGTGCAAGCTTGGGCAAATAAGGAAAACGGACATTCTCCAAATTTCTGGGGACGCAGCATGGGATGGTATATGATGGCTATGGTCGATGTATTAGACTTTTTGCCAAAAACACACCCTGCTCGTAAAGATATAATTGCTAATTTTAAACGCTTAACTGATGCTTTAGCAAAATACCAAGACCCCAAAACTCATGTATGGTATCAAGTAACCAATATACCAAACCGAGAGGGGAATTATTTGGAGTCATCTTGTTCTGCAATGTATATTTACGCTATTGCAAAAGCTATCAACAAGAAATATTTGCCAAAATCATACACGAAAATGGTATGTGAGTCATATGATGGTTTTGTACAAGCATTTATTCAAAGAAATGAAACAGGAACAATCTCAATAACCAACGCTTGTGCTGTTGCTGGGCTAGGAGGGGATCCATATAGAAGCGGTACCTTTGAATACTACATAAGTGAGCCAATAAGAAGCGATGATCCAAAGGTGGTAGGGTCATTTATTTTAGCTTCATTGGAAATGGCAAAGTTTTGTAAATGAGAATAATAACTTAAACTTATATTATGAAAAAGATTACTTTTTATGCGCTTGCAATTGCATTATTGATGAGTGTTTTTGCTATGAAAGAAAAACCTGTGAAATTGTTTTTAGCAGGAGATTCAACAATGGCAGATAAAGAGAAAAAAGCTTACCCTGAAACCGGTTGGGGGATGGTGTTGCCATCATATTTTGATGAAGATGTTATCATCGAAAACCATGCTCGTAATGGTCGTAGTACTCGTACATTTATTAGTGAAGGTCGTTGGGATTTTATGATTAGTCGTGTAGGTGAAGGTGATTTTGTTGTAATTCAGTTTGGACATAATGACCAAAGTGTAAAAAAAGTTGATAGATACACTCCTCCAGCTGACTATAAAAAGAACTTGGAGAAATTTGTTGCTGAAGTAAGAGCAAAAGGTGCAACTCCAATTTTATGTACTCCTGTTGAGCGTCGTAAGTTTGACAAAAATGGAAACTTTGTTGATCAACATGGAATCTATCCAAACTTAGTGAGAGAAGTAGCGAAAGAGCAAAAAGTGGCTTTGATTGATATGCAACATACTAGCATGGATTTCTTAATTGGTGCAGGAGATTCTGCTTCTGTTCAGTATTTTATGCATGTAAAACCAGGTGAGTGCGAAAAATATCCTGATGGAAAAGAAGATAATACTCATTTCCGTCCTGAAGGAGCAATGGAAATGGCTTATTTATTTATTGAAGGACTACAACATTATGGTTTAGAGCCTTTAGTTAGTCATATTAAACCTGCCTCTGAAGTTAAACTTACTTATACAACTCCGGTTGAAGGAGTTAATAACTTGAAAAATACCATCGATCATAAGCTTGATGAAGGTAAGACTAAATAAGAATTTGTAACTAAATACATATCCATAACCCGAAAGTGATATCCATATTTATTTTCGGGTTATGTTGTTTCTAAACTTAATCTATGAAAAAACTATTTGTATTAATTCTCAGTGTTTTAGCTATTCATGCAGTGGCTGAAACTCCTTTTGTCTCAAAAGTTTGGGTAGGTGACAATGGTGATGGAACCTACAAGAATCCAATAATTTATTCAGATTATTCTGATCCGGATGTCTGTCGTGTTGGTGATGATTATTACATGATTGCATCCAGTTTTAATTGTATCCCGGGATTGCCTATTTTACATTCAAAGGACTTGGTGAATTGGAAGTTGGTGAATTATGCTTTGCCTGTCCAAAAGCCATTAAATGTTTTCAATAAACCACAACACGGAAACGGAGTTTGGGCACCGGCTATCCGTTATCATAATGGTGAATATTATATCTACTGGGGGGATCCTGATTTTGGGTTTTATATGGTGAAAACTAAAGACCCACTAGGAGATTGGAGTGAACCTGTATTAGTGAAAGAAGGGAAAGGATTAATCGATTGTTGCCCATATTGGGATGAGGATGGAAATGCTTACTTATCGCATGCCTATGCTGGTTCTCGTGCAGGGAATAAAAGTGTCTTAGCTGTAACTCGCCTTTCTGCTGATGGAACTAAAACCATTGGAGATAGTCATATCGTATTTGATGGTCATGAGCATCATGAGACAGCCGAAGGAACTAAGCTTTATAAAAGAAATGGGTACTGGTATATTTTTGCTCCGGCTGGAGGAGTGCCAACAGGTTGGCAATTAGTACTTCGTTCAAAAGATATTTGGGGACCCTATGATGAAAAAATTGTTCTTGCTCAAGGTAAATCTCCTATTAACGGACCTCACCAAGGTGCATGGGTAGACACAAAGACTGGTGAAGATTGGTTTATCCATTTTCAAGATGTTGAGGCTTGTGGACGAATTATTCATTTGCAACCTATGGTTTGGAAAAACGACTGGCCGGTTATTGGGGTTGATAAAGATGGAGACGGTTGTGGCGAACCCGTGTTAAAGTATAAGAAACCTAATGTTGGTAAAGCGTATTCAATTGAGACTCCAGTTGATGATGATGAATTTTCATCAGTTCATATGGGCTTACAGTGGCAATGGCATGCAAATTCTCAATCTACATGGAGCTATATCAATGGTCATACAGGAATGTTGAGATTATACTCTGTTTTCACTGATAGTGTCAGAAACTTATGGGATGTACCTAACCTATTAATGCAAAAACTTCCTGCTCCCAATTTTACTGTTACAACAAAGCTTACATTCAGTCCATCTGAGAAATATAAAGGAGAGCGAGCTAGTTTTGTTTTGATGGGACAAGACTATGCAATGTTGTCTATTGAGAATACAGAACTTGGATTAGTGTTATCACAAGTAGAGTGTAAAAATGCCAGAAAAGGGATGCTTGAAAAAGTAAATGATGCTATTGACATTAAAGACAGCACTGTTTATTTGAGAATTACAATGGTAGAAGGTGAAGAATGTACATTCAGTTACAGCTTTGATGGAAAGAAATTTAAGCAAATGGGAGAGAAGCTAATGGCTAAGCCGGGAAGATGGATTGGAGCTAAAGTAGGTTATGTTGTTCAACGCCCAAAGACATCGAACGACGGTGGTTGGATTGATGTTGATTGGATTCATTTTGAAAAATAAAGAATATTGATTTTATGAAAAAACAAATAGAGATATTGGTTGCATTTAGCTTGTTTGCTACAGGTTTATTTGCACAAAAGGATTTACTGGTAGGTTTATACGAAAATCTTCCATTTAAGATGGAACAGATAAGTACATACTCTTATCCAGATAATAAAATAAGTATTACAGATTTTGGTGCTGTAAGTGATGGTGTTACAGATAATGCTAGTGCTTTCGAAAAAGCGATTAATGCTATTTCTGAAAAAGGTGGTGGAACCGTTATAGTGCCGGAAGGTTTATGGTTGACAGGACCTATTCAGTTTAAAAGTAATATAAATTTACATTTAGAGAGTGGGGCATTAATTCAGTTTTCTTCAGATAAGAGCAAATATCCTTTGATAAAAACAAGTTTTGAAGGTTTTGATACTCGTCGTTGTTTATCTCCAATAAGTGGAAATAACTTGAAGAATATAGCCATCACAGGTGATGGTGTTATTGACGGCGCCGGAGATGCTTGGAGAGCCGTTAATAAACGCAAGATGACTGAATCACAATGGAAAGATTTGGTGAAATCAGGCGGTGTGCTCGATGAAAAAGGTAAGACTTGGTTCCCATCAGAGTCATATAAAAAAGGGTTTGAGTTAAGTGTTGATCAAAATGTGCCTAAAGTAGAAACTGAAGCTGAGTGGCAAGAAATTCGTGATTATCTTCGCCCGGTAATGCTAAGCTTTGTGAGTTGTGAAAATGTTCTGCTTGAAGGCGTTACTTTTCAAAATTCGCCAGCTTGGTGTTTACATCCATTAATGTGTACAAATGTTCAGATTATTGATGTGAATGTTCGTAACCCATGGTATGCACAGAATGGTGATGCATTAGATTTGGAGTCATGTAAAAATGTGGTGGTTTATAACTCTACTTTCGATGCTGGTGATGATGCTATCTGTATAAAATCCGGTAAAAATGAAGATGGTCGCCGTAGAGGAATGCCTTGCGAAAACATTATCGTAAACAAATGTATTGTGTACCATGGACATGGAGGTTTTGTTGTGGGTAGTGAAATGTCTGGTGGCGTAAAAAATATTTCAGTTGACAATTGTTTGTTTTTAGGAACTGATGCCGGTTTGCGTTTCAAGACGAATAGAGAAAGGGGGGGCGTTGTTGAGAATATTTATATCAGTAATATTAATATGATTAATATAAAAAAAGATGCCATTATCTTTAATATGTATTACTGGCAAAAAAATGCGATAAAGGAATGGATGCCTGTTACTGACGGAACGCCAACTTTCAAAGACATTTATATAAAAAATGTATGCTGTAACGGTGCTGATAGAGCAATGTTTTTTAATGGTTTACCAGAAATGATGGTGCAGAATATTCATTTGGAGAATATCAGCATTAGTGCTGATAATGGTGCTGAGTTATCTGACTGTGATGGAATAATAATGAAAGATGTTCTTGTTAATCCGAGAAAAGGTCCGATTTTAAAAATGAATAATGTTTTAAATGTAGCAGTTGATAATTTTTCTTCATCAAATTCGGATAACGATGAGATAAAAATTGATGGTGAGCAAACTAAAAATATTTCTATGAAAAACATGAAAATAAATAAAGAGCAGGTTGTTTCTACTGTAAAAGTTAAAGGATTTTAGAATAACAATATATAAGATAAAAAGAGGCTGTCCAAAAAGTATTGGATAGCCTCTTTTATATTGTTTTTATTTGAGGTCAACCTCAAACCATTTTCAAATATTGAATTCTAATCTAGGTATTGCTAGCTTTTGGGACAGCCTCTTTTTATTTCCATTTAAGTTCTATTTTTTTTCGCTTTTTCATGTTCTAAACAAGCCATAATAAATGGGCCAAGAACTTTTCCTTCAGTATCGTTGTTAATACCAACATCTTTTCCACATAAGTAATAATCAGCATCTCCTTTGCGTGTGCCGCTTAATCCGGCAGACTCACAACTTTGGATAATTTTTATTTTACCATCAGGTTCTTCTATAATGAAGTTATTGATGAGTCCTTTAAATGCTTTATCAGCAACAGGCAAATATGTTGTGCTATCAAGAACTCCAATTCTAATTCCTTTATAATAGCAGTAAGTAAACATTGATGAGGCTGAAGATTCTAGATAGTTATTTACACCACAACTGCTAGTTTTGCTTCCATCATATTGTAGTAACTGATACCATGAACCTGTTGCATTTTGACGCTCTTTAAGCCCATCGGCAACTTTGTTTACATAACTAACTAATCTTGGTCTTGCCGCATGATTTTTAGGCATATATTCTAAAGCATCGACTAAAGCAGCAAAGAACCAACCCATGCCTCGACCCCAAAATTCAGCCGAACGCCCAGTTATCGGATTTGCCCAACCTTTTGATGCTTTATTCATTGGTTCTGCAGACCAAGCATGATAGTTTAGTTTTTTATCAGCATCCCAAGTGTGTGTGAAGATAGTGTCAAATTGAAGAGCAATGTCATCCCATGATTGTATATAGTCTTTTTCTCCAAGCTCTTTTCCGAAGTTACCTTCCCATTCTGCATATAGAGTAGGACCCATATAAAGCCCATCTAACCACATTTGATTAACATATTCTTTTTTGTGCCAAAAACCACCAGCTCCAGGAAGTGGAGCTTCTATGCGTTTGTGCTCATTTTTTAGTTTATTACGACAATAAGTTGCTTTTTCTTTATATGTAGTAGCACTTTTAATGTCTCCTTTATTTGTAGCACCTCTGTATAATTCAAAGAAAATTTTAGCAGCGTTTAAGTCATCAATATTGCTTTCTCCAAGCTTCATATGAGTGCTATCAGCATAATTTTTAATGGAAACATAATAGGGTGCACTCCATGGCTCATCCTGGTATTGTTCCCAAGCCATGATGATTGACTTTGCAACTAATCCAGGTACATAATCCCATTCAATATTACGCTCTGTAGTAGCTGTTTTGAAATGTGTGGTTTTGTTTTTATTTCTGAAATCACTCATGCGTGAGTTAATAATCCAGCGAGAGTAAATTGTGTCCGGTTGTAATTCTGCCGCTAAAATATTGGCTGAGATAAGGCTTAGTAGACCAAGGCCTAGGAGTCTAATTTTAGTGTTTTTCATGTTATAGTGTATTGATTATTGTCTCTTTACTGCAAATATCACAAAAATAATGCAAAAGAAAAAGCGAGTTAGATTAACTAACTCGCTTTTGTATTTTATCTTTTGCTACGCCAAGGTTTATCGCTATTACTTGAGCGACGAGAATTGTCTCTGTCTCTGTCTCTATATCCAGAACCACCTCTGTTTGAGTTGTTGTCTCTTTTTCCTCTGTAAGAACCAGAGCGACGGTCGTCAAACTGTTTGCTCCCTTTTGCGATAGATATTTCAGCTTCGCCTGCATTTTTAAATGATGAAACTATTTTATCTGCTTGATCTTCAAATACATCAAAGAATGTAAACTTGTTTGTAACTTCAATGCTACCCACGCTGATAGATTTATCTCCAACAGTGTCGTTAATAATTCCAAGCAAGCGTTTAGGACTTAGACCATCTTTATCTCCCATGTTGATTTTAAGACGAACTTTATTTCCTCTTTTGTTTCCTCTTTCTCCTCCTCTTTCGCTACCGCGACCTTCACCTCTAGTAAGTTTGTCTTGGATGTTTAAGTCTGGAGCATTTTTATAATATTCTAAGAAGCGGTTGAATTCTAATGATACAAAGCGTTTGATTATTTCTTCTTTTTCAAGGTAATCAAGTTTTTTCAAAATCTCAGGGAACATTGGATCAAGTTCCTCGTAGTTAACTTCAACATTTTCCATACGATCTACCATGTGGAAAAGTTGTTTTTTACAAACTTCAATTCCGTTAGGAACAAGTTGTTGCTCAAACTTACGATTAATGATGCGTTCAATTTCACGAATCTTGCCTTTTTCACGGCTATGAATAATCGCTATAGATACCCCTTTTTTATTTGCACGACCAGTACGACCACTTCTGTGAGTGTAGCTTTCTGTGTCGTCAGGAAGGTTATAGTTTATTACATGAGTCAAGTTATTTACATCAAGTCCACGAGCAGCAACATCAGTTGCAACTAATACTTGTAGATTCTTGATGCGGAACTTTTGCATTACAGAGTCGCGTTGAGCTTGAGATAAGTCACCGTGTAGTGCATCAGCATTGTATCCGTCATGCATCAGCTTTTCAGCAATATCTTTTGTTTCTTGTCTTGTGCGACAGAATACGATTCCGTAAATATCCGGGTTAAGGTCGACAATTCTTTTTAACGCTAAATAACGGTCGCGAGCTTGAACTAAGTAATATACATGTTCAACATTCTCGTTTCCTGAGTTTTTCTTGCCAATAGAAATCTCGCCATGTTCTTTCATGTATTTTTTAGCGATATTGGCAATTTCGCGTGGCATTGTTGCCGAGAATAATAAAGTACGACGAGTTTCCGGTGTTTTCTCAAGAATAGTTTCAATGTCATCTTGGAATCCCATGTTCAACATCTCATCAGCTTCATCAAGTACTAAGTAGTCAATTGTTGATAAGTTTACTTTGCGACGATCAATTAAGTCGATCAAACGCCCTGGAGTTGCAACTAATACTTGTGGGGGAGTGTCAAGTTGGCGTAACTGAGTGATGATGTTTTCACCACCATATACAGGTACAACTTTCATTCCTTTGATGTATTTTGAATAATTGCGTAAGTCATTTGCAATCTGAATACAAAGCTCACGAGTTGGAGCTAATACTAATAACTGAACTTGTTTGCGTTCAGGGTCGATAAGTTCAAGGGTAGGTAAACCGAATCCGGCAGTTTTACCTGTTCCTGTTTGAGCTAAGGCAACTAAGTCCTTAGTTTCGTTCATCATAAATGGAATACTTTGTTCCTGTACGGGCATAGCATTCTCATAGCCGAGTTCTTCAATAGCACGAAGAATCTCTTCTTTAAGTCCTAATTCTTTAAATGTCATGTATGAAATTGTGATTAATTACACACGCTCTGAGTATCCATCCGGCAAAAAATCATGTCGTTTTCTCTCATAGAAAAATCGTGTAACCCTTCTCCTTATGGTAAGTAACTTCCAATGGAAGTTTTGTGGCAGACTAATACTCGAGGTAGTGTCTTGTTTTAAAATTCAGCGCAAAGATACGCCTTTAATTTGGATTTTACACTATCTGTATTTTTGAGTACTTACTAAGCTGTAGTTCTTTATGCAAAAAAAGGTAGAATAAATCGTTATTCTACCTTTATAATGCTACCATAAACTTTATTTATAATTTCATCTTTTTCATATTCTACAATCATCTCTCCATCTTTGAAACTTCTAACCCAAGTGCCTGTTCTTTCTCCATTTTTATAATTTCCTTTATAAATTACTCGTCCGTCTATATTCCAATATGTCCATTCACCAGCAGGTTTTTCGTCGATGTAATTTCCTTTGTATTTTAATTTCCCATTTTGATAATACCCAATCATTAGTGAAGTTTTATTTTCAGAATAGTTTTCTTCTGCCTTTAAAGACCCATCCTCATTCCAAAATTTCCATAATCCAATTTTATTGTTTTTTAAGTAGTTGCCTTTTGATTTTTTGTTGCCACTTTCGTACCAATATGACCATTCGCCTATAGCATTGTTTGCTTGATATTTTCCTAAGCACATTATTTTCCCATTCTCAAACCAATAACAGAACTCTCCATCTTTCAAATCCTTTTTAAAGAAACCATCAATTTCCTTTTCGCCATTGTTATACCATGTTTCTAATTTCCCTGCTGATAGCCCATTTTCATAGCTGCTAATTTCTTTGATTTTCCCATTCTCATGCCATAGAGTCCAAGTTCCTTCCATCTTATTGTCAATGTAATTTCCTTCACTTGATTTTGTTCCATTTTTGTGATAAAAGGTGAAAAATCCATTTTTCTTCTTTAATCTTTTTGATTTATATGTTCCGTGCATTTGTATATCCCCGGAAATGTAATAGTCATTTACAGTCCAAACCATATTGCTATCCACAAATGCTTTTCTATAAAATGATGCTGTTGCTGGGTTTTCAATCTTTTCCCATTTTTCGTTGTAATAGGTTGTGATAGTATCGTTTGCTTGCACCTTAATGCATGCTATTGTTAGTAATAGAATATATAGTATCTTTTTCATATGCTCTGGTTATTGATAAAAGTAAATAATGGTTTGTAATTGTTTTGCAATTTTTTGTTTGAATTCACATATTTCTTTGAATCTATCAGCTTTTATATAGTTTGCTTTTGTGTCAAGAGTATAGTTGAATTTTATAGAATTTCCGTCAAGTTGTTCAACAGCTTCAGTTATTTTAAATGCTTCATTTTCATATTCTTCATATTGGTCATTAAAGATTAACTCTTTAGGTAAATGAACAATAAAAGTGTAATTGTAATTAAAAGGGTAGGGCTGGTAATAATCAAAATCTCTTTTTTCACATTCCGACTCGTTTAAGAAATCTGTAATTGTAGTGGAAAATAATTTCAAGTACATGTATTTCACATTCTTTGTAGTTACATCTTCTTGCCATAAATTGTCGACTTCGTATTTGTATTGTGCTGTAAGAATATTTTCATCTTCATTATCATCAATTTTTATTTCTTCTTTCTTTTCTACTTTTGGGAACAAGTGTTTTAATTCTTTTTCAATCATGTCTGAAAAATCCTTCATGGAATAATATTCGAGCATTGACCGACGACTATCAGCATCATATCCATATCTTTTTGAAGTCATTACTAATGTCGCTGGGGTATTAAAAGAATTGATCGTTAATTCATCATATCCTTCCACACCATTTTTCACTTGTTTAGGATTCATCTGAGATAGTTGATTTGAAGGTTCTCCAACCACTAAAACTTTCCCATAATCATAGTTGTAGATATTTTTGAAGTCTCCGCCTTGAAGTGTATAAGTTGGGTCTACCCAGTAGGTGCTGTCGTTGTATTCAAATTTGACAATACAGTGATTGAAAAGCTCATTACTTGGTAATAATGAGTTTAACTCATTTTGCATAGATGTATTTACAAGTACAGGATATGCTTTGTCAATACCGATTCCTTTAAGTAAATAAACTAATAAAAGAGATTTGTCCTTGCAGTCTCCAAATCGTTGTGAAACAACCTCTTCTGGATTAGTTGGTTTTATACCCCAAATACCGGTTTCTATTCCCATATATCTTATGTCATCCTGAACATAATTTATTAATTTATTGATCTTTTCATCTTGAGTTTCATTTCCGCTTAATAGTTCTTTATACACATTCTGAAGGTCTGGCTGTTCCTTTAATGCAAAAACTTCCTGAGCCCAATAATTTACTTCTTTCCACGACCTCATATTTGTTAGTGAAAAATATTTATATGGGATTACCCAACTTGGAGTGTTTGGTTCTGTTTTGTATGGTTTTAAATCTTTTACTTTAATGTCAATTGTGCGAGTTTTCCCAATAACTGTATCAGTAAAGTTTATTTCTGGAGAATTATCTTTTCTATAGCTGTAGTTTTTATAGCTCTGATGATTGATTATAAGTGAGAATAGGTCAATATAGCTTTGGAATTCAAGAGATGAAAAAAGATATCTGTACTCTCCAAATATGGGGTTGTATCCGTCTAATGAATAGGCAAAATCTATCATGTCATCTTTTCTGATATCTTCTAAATTATCATATGCAGTTACATAGCCAATGTATATTCCTCTATTAAGATTAGTTTCATTTTTAATGTTTTCAAAACTTAAATCCTTAGTACGGTCAATTTTCTTTCCATCTCTCCAAATGTATAAATGATGTATTGAAAGTTTTTGATAGGTACTGTCATATGAAACTGTTATTTGCGAAGCATTTGTAATTCCACTATATGAAGCAACTTTTATTACATAATGGTTGAACATGCTGTAATCATCCAAGTTTGTTTGATAGTCATATAGTTTAATGTAGTAGCCTGATTCAATATCATATTTTGAGAAATTTGATGATTGAGGTATTTCTACTGGTTTTACCCATGAAGGGATTGGGCTGAAGTTAATGTCATTTGACCATAAGTTTAGGCTGATCAAAAGAAGAGTTAAGCTTAATATTTTTTTCATTTTTCATTTAGTGTTTTTCTTAAACCCCAAAAATAGGAAATTCTATAATATAATTAGCAGGAGAGTTCGTAATAATTAAGAACTGATGAGTTCATTTTTTTATGATTATGCCAGAGATATTTAGTTATTTCCTATTTTTATAAAAAATTATGCTGATGAAGATATATGATGAAGAAGGTGGAGATAGAATAAAGCGCATCTTTAAGGAATTTAAAAAGGTGGATGAGTTTTATGATGGGTTTAAACTTGAGTTTGAATCAGAGATAGTCGGTTTAATAAAAGATTATTATTCGGAATTTAAACTTGACGAGAAATGTCGTGAGTTTATAAATCAGTATGCCATGACAGTACTTAATACAACTCAAACTGTGTTAGATAAGGATGATAGTTATCCCGAGTATAAGAAAGAAGCTGATTTAAAAGCTATGCAAGCTTATTATGCAAAAGCTGTTCAAATAGCAAAAGATAATGACTTAGCTGATGATATATATAAGAAAACTAAGGAATTAGTTGTTAAGTATTATCCAAAGATTGTTGATTTGTCCGGAGAAGGTTTTCGTTTGCTTGATTTAAATCTCAAGCTGTTTAATATGGAGTTTGTTGCTAATTATAATAAAATGGGATAGAATCATTTCCTATCCCATTTTATTATAATTAATGGATTATTACCCAGCTTAAATATGCAATATACATTATAACAAAGAAAAGACCTTCTCTACGAGTAAGGCGATGAGCTTTGTCTGTAAACATAAATATGAAAAGTAAAAAGCTTATTGCAATATTTATAGATAAATCTATTAATGCTTGGTTTGAAACAACAATAGGTGATATTGTAGCAGAGACACCTAAAACTAAGAAGGTGTTGAATATATTTGACCCAACGACATTTCCAATTGCTATATCTGTTTTTCCTTTTTTTGCTGCAACTACACTTGTAACCATTTCAGGTAAAGAGGTTCCAATTGCAACAATGGTTAAACCAATTATGCGTTGGCTTATACCCATCATTTCGGCGATGTTTGACGCTCCGTAAACGATACTTTTTCCCCCGGCTGTAAGACCAATTAAACCTAGTATTATAAATAATATGGATTTACCTTTGCCATAATCTTTTGTTTCAAGGTTCTCGTCTCCATTGTTTCTAATGCTTAATGAGATATTGTATGCAACAAAGACTAAGAAGAATAAAAGTAGGATATAGCCGTCTACATGATTGATCTGAGACATAACTGTGCCATCAATAAGAGTATCTTCGGCAAGTAAAAATACTGCAACAGCAGCTAGCATACTTAAAGGGATTTCAATCCAAGTTGTTTGTCTTTTAACTATCAAAGGATTAAATAATGCAGCAATACCAAGAATGAGTAAGATGTTTGCAATATTGCTACCCAATATGTTTCCAAGTACCATTTCGCTATTCCCATCTGCAGAAGCAAATAGATTGACCGCTAATTCCGGAGCCGATGTTCCGAAAGCAACAATGGTAAGCCCTATAACAATACTTGGAACATTGTATAGTTTAGCTAGGGTAGATGCAGCTTCAACTAAGGTGTCGGCACTGTATATTAAAATTACAAAACCAACAATAAGAAATATCGCATCAAGCATGATCAAAAAAGATTAGTTGTTTGTGAAATAAGAAGAGAGAATAACTTCTGCAAAGTTATTGTTTTTTATTGATGATGATTTCCTCAAGGCTTCGTTTTGGAACATGATGAATATTATTTTCATCTCTCCAATATTTGATGTCATTATCCTTCATATCTTCAAGCACAACAGCCTCTGATGGTTTCCCGAGTGCAAGGATATACATGATTTCTAGATGTTCGGGAATATTAAAGTGGGATTGAACAGCTTCTTTCTTTACGGCACCGATAATACATCCACCAAAGCCTTTTTCTACAGCTCCCAGTAATATGTTTTGTATTGCTAGGCCGTGATCGCAGTGGATGTTAGATGTTATTTCAGTATCTTTTAGAACAACAATGTAAGCTGTTGGTCTTTCATCCTCAGATGGTCCGTCCCAGTCTGCCAGATATCCTGCCCAAGATAATAGAGGGAAAACAAAATCACAGTCTTCTTTTTTGTTTAATAGAAGATACTTTAATGCTTGCCCATTTCTTGCCGAAGAAGCTTGTCTTGCTAAATCAATGAGCTCGATTAAGGTTTCATCCAAAATTCTAACAGAAGCATCAAACCTTCTGTAAGAACGATTCTTTTTTATTAGTTCTGATAAAGTCATTTTAGCTTATCAAGTTTGCTTACAGCTGCATCTTCTCTAATATTTTGAAAGCTTCTCCATCCTTGGGCTTCTTTAAATGCCGTAGAAGCTCCTTCCGGCACATATACTGTACATGAGTAAGTTGTTCTGCTATCAAAGCTACTAGCTTCGCATTTGGCAGGGACTTTACTGTCAACAATGATATCTACCAATTTAGTGCATCCATAAAATGTTTGCTTGCCGATTTCTTTTACAGAGGAAGGGAAGTATGCAGCTGTGATATTCGAGCAGTTATAAAAAGCTTTGTCTCCAATATATGATATTGTGTTGGGGAATTTAATTTGAGTTAATGCTGAACATTCATAAAATGTTTCGGATTTTATTGCTGTTATTGCACCAATGAAATTGATTTTCTCAAGTTGGTTACATTTACTAAATGCTCCAGCCTGCAATGTTTTTACTGATTTTGGAATTACGAAAGAAGTTAATCCGCTACAACCTAAAAATGCATATTCGCCAATGTCCGTTAAGATTGAATCCGGTAATGTGATTGAGCTAAGTTTGTTACAACCATTAAAAGCATATCTACCAATAGCTCTTGTGCTATCTACAATAGAAAACTCAATATTTCCTTCGGGGCAACGAATTAATGTGTTTAAGTTCTTGTTGTAAAGGATTCCATCAACGGAAGCATAGTTTTCGTTTAATGTGTCTACTGATATTTCAGTTAGGCTTGAACAGCCGTCAAAGGCTCCTAGGCCTATTTCAGATACGGCTGCTGGAATATTAATTTTTGATAAGCTGTTACAAGCCAAGAATGTATTTTCACCAATTGATTTTACTGAGTTAGGTATGATGAAGTTATTTAACTTTGAGCAGCCATCAAATATTTTATTGTTAAGATTTTTAATAGATTCTGTAAGTTTTACATTGCTTAATATGCTACATCCAGAGAATGCTTCTGTTGCAATTGATGTAACTGATGCCGGTACATCTAGTGAAGTCAGGTTTTTACATCCGATAAAGGCTTGTTTTTTTATTTCAGTAACAGTTGAAGGTAAGATTATGTCTGTTACTCTTGAACAATCTTGAAATGCATTTTCGCCAATTGCAACAATTGTATAAGTTTTTCCGTATTGAGTGATAGATTCCGGTATCTCAATTTTTCCTGCATATTCATGAACAAATGCGTTAACATCTTTACCTCTAAAGGTAATTTCAGCAGTCATATCTCCTGATGAAAGAATATTAAAATATAAGATTTTCCCTTTATGCATAGCAGAAAAATTCTCTGCAGACATACTCGTTATAAGTGTTAATGAAATAATGATTAGTGCTATTCTTTTCATATTTTATATTTTATTCTTTACAAAGTTAATTAAAATCAAATGATAACCTGAAATTGATTTGTCTTCCGGTTAAGTAGTTTGGTACAGCATGTTGTCTGTTGTATATGTCAGTTACCCAATAATATGAGCCAATGTTGCTAATATCTAGTAAGTTAAACACTTCCAAACCGGTATTTATGCTTTTTACAATTTTAAATATTCCTGTTTTATCCATCCAATGAACATCTCCTTTTACATATGCTCTTGTAACACCTAAGTCAACACGGCGATAAGGAGTTGAGCGATTTGTATTTTTCGTTGAATGAATACTTGCATTAGGTGACCAAAATGGAAGACCGTCAGCCCAGTTGAAGCGAAGGTGTACTTTGTATTTTGGATACCCTGGGAAATAGTCCTGAAAGAACATTGAGAAATTATAGCGTTGCTCATTCGGACGAGAAACATATCCCAACGAATCGTTAAGATTGTCTTCTTTCGATTGCATCAGAGAAAGGCTTATCCATGAGTCTGTTCCCGGAACAAATTCTCCAAAAAGCTTAAAGTCTATTCCTGCAGTATATGCTTTAGCATCATTTTCACCGCTGTAAACTATTTTTACATTATCCACATTGTATGAAATGACATTGTCCGCATGCTTGTAATATATTTCTGTTGTGAACTTAAACGGACGGCTCCATGATTTAAAATAGTAGTCACTTCCAAATACATAATGGATTGAACGCTGAGCTTTTATGTTTTTATTGAGCTCTACCACAGTGTTTCCTGAGGCATCTGTAACTGTGTCTCTTATTTCTTTATAGAAAGGCGATTGATAATACAAACCGCTAGAAAAACGGAAGCTAAATTCTTTTTTCCATCGAGGAATAAAAGCAATAGTTCCTCTTGGACTGATTAATAGCTCATCATTAAATGTCCAGTAATTAGCTCTTACACCGCCATTTAGGATAATAGTTCCTTTGTCTGTTCTAATTTTATATGCATCTTGCAAGAAACCTTGTGTTCTATAACTATCAAGTGTGTAATCTGAATAAAGATTATAGTACACATTTAGTTTACCTTCTTCGTAAGGTAAAAAATATCCGGCAGAGTCTCTTATCTGGAATTCATTTATTTGGTCTTTGATTTGTTCTTCTTGGAAACTTATTCCCCATTCTAAGTTATTGCTTTGGGTTTTGTATTCACCTCTGTGTGCGATCGTTTTTACTACGGCGTTTAGTTCATTTCTCGCATAATCCTGATATGAGCCAACACCTAAAGTTTCTCCATCACTTGAGCTTCCATCAGAATTGCTAGTTGTTTCCGATAGCCAATATTCTCCGGCAATATCATAGTTGATAATTTCTTTAGTAGAAAAGGCTGAACCAATAATGCTCAATGAAAGCTCTTTTTTTGGTTGGTATTTAATGGTACCTGCTCCAAAGAATGTTCTAAAGATGTCATCTTCTTGACCGTCAAAATAGATTTGTAGGGTAGTAGGGCTATCATAAGTTCCGAAAGTTGTTGAGCGGCTTTCCGGAATAGAAAGATATTTGTTTTGGGAGAAGTTCCCTAAGAAGCTTATTTCCCATTTAGGCGCAAAAGCATAAGTGATATAAGTTTGGTAGTCAATAAAATTTTGCTCATAAACACCTGCTGTTTCTAGTGTTGACAATAAATAGTTTGAGCTTTTGTATCTGATGCCATGTATTTGTGTAAATTTTTTATCCGATGATGCTTGACCTACATAAGCAGAACCTCCAAGTAAACTAGCTCCAACACTGGCTTCAAATTGTTTTGGTTTCTTATATTGGATATCTAGGACTGATGCCATTTTATCACCATACTTTGCATCATATCCTCCGGCAGAGAATGAAACTGACGAAACTAAATCCGGATTAATAAAGCTTAAGCCTTCTTGTTGGCCTGAGCTAATTAACATAGGGCGGTACACCTCAATGTTATTTACATAAACGCTGTTTTCGTCATAGTTTCCGCCCCGAACAGAGTATTGTGAACTTAACTCATTGCTTGAGCTTACACCGGCATATGTGCTCAGCATTGATTCAATACCACCACCTGATGCGTCCGGCATAAACTTGATTTTATCTACATCCAGATTGTTCTGTGAAGATTCTTGTATACCAAAGGTTTTAACTTCAGCTTCTTTAAGTAAAATAGATTTTTCTTCTAGGTAAACAATCTTTTGCACATTTAAATCGTGAGTGGAAACCTTTTGAATGTAAGGTTCATAGCCGATATAAAAGAATTTTACAGTGGCGGTATCTGTTAAAGGGAATATTAGCTCGTAGTATCCATCTCGTCTTGTAGTTGTGCCGTAACCGGTTCCTTCAACTTGTACTGTGACAAATGGAGCAGGTTCTCTGTTTGATGAATAAACATAACCATATATACGCATTCCTGACTTTGCAAATGCAATGCTCGAAAGTAGTAAGAGTATAAATAAGACTGTTTTTCTCATCAATATTTGAATTGTTTTTCGGTTGACCTCCCCAACCCCTCCAAAGGAGGGGCTAATTTAACTATAAATTTAGTTTCTATCTAGTTCTGTTTTTATTTTGTTTGCAACGATTGTTGGGTTATCAAGAACTTCTTTGTTTGTAAAGCGTATTACTTTATAACCTTTTATGTTAAGTTGAAGGCTTCTTATTTCATCATATTTTTTCTGAAAATTATGAATTTCACCATCAATCTCAATTACAAGTTTCTTTTGTAAACATACAAAATCTGCTATAAAATCATGAATAATATGTTGTCTTCAGATTTTATGTCCAAGTTTTTTATTTCGCAAGAGCTCCCAAAGAATCTTTTCTGCTTCTGTTGGATTGTTTTTTTGAATATCTCTATATCCTTTTAGATTTTTGTATGAGTAAGGATTTGCAGTATTATATCCAAACCGTTCTTCAAAATCCCCCTCCTTTGGAGGGGTTAAGGGGGAGGTTTGTTTTATATAATCCTCTTTATTCATTCTTAAGTTTATTGTGCAACCGTAAGTTTAGCATATTTTAGCAATAAGTTCTTTTTTCCAACATTGTCAAACTCAACCTCAGCTCGGGCATCTGGTCCACTGCCATTGATACTTACGATTTTCCCATAGCCGAAAATGCTGTGTGTTACAATTTGACCGGCTCTTAATTCTCCATCATTATTAGAAGGCGATGGAGCCGATTCTGTTACCGGATTAATTTTCTTTAAAGGTTTTGAGCTACTGTAGTAATTTGTGTTATAGTTTGGTTTTGGTTTGTCGAAGAATGATTGACTTTTTTGTGATGAGAACAGACCACCACTAGATTCTCTTTCGTTTGAGAATAGCTTATTTTCTAGTGGCATATCCAAATATTGTTTGTCAATATCTTTAATAAAACGGCTTGGGTTGCAGAAGTTGTTCTTTCCATTACGGAAACGAGATTTTGCATAGCTGATTTGGCAAGTTTCCTTAGCGCGAGTAATTGCTACATAGAATAATCGTCGTTCTTCTTCCAAACTGCGTTCACTGCTTAATGTTTGTGCCGAAGGGAATAGTTCTTCTTCCATGCCAACAATAAATACATGTTTGAATTCTAGTCCTTTAGATGCGTGAACAGTCATCATGGTCACTTTCTTAGTGTCGTCATTTTCTTTTTTATCTTGGTCAGTAAGTAAGGAGACTTCAGAAAGGAAATCGGCTAGAGTAGCTGTTGTGCCATCTTCTTCTTTTTTTAGTTCGCAAAACTCGTGCATTGCTTTTAAAAGCTCTTCGATATTGTCTCTGCGACTTAAACTTTCCGGAGTATTCTCGGTCATTGCTTCAGCAATAATACCGGATGTTTTTACGATGGCGTTACCAATTTCGTATGCGCTTAACTCTCCAAGCATATCATGAAACGGACGAATGACATCACTAAAGCGACCTAGTTTAGAAGCTGTGCCATTATTCACACCTAGGTTATAAGTGATAACATTGTTTAGTACTTCCCATGGGCTGACTTGGTGTAAGTGAGCGCAGTCCAAAAGTTTGTCAATAGTTGTTTTCCCTAAGCCTCTTGCGGGAACATTGATGATGCGTTTTAATGCTTCTTCATCATCCGGGTTAATAACTAAACGGAAGTAGGATAGGACATCTTTAATCTCTTTTCGTTGGTAAAAAGAAAGCCCTCCATATATTTGGTAAGGAATGCTGCGTTTGCGTAGCGCTTCCTCTAATACGCGTGATTGAGAGTTTGTACGATATAAGATTGCAAACTCATCAAACTCTGCTTTTGCGTGCATGTCTGCAATTGCATTTGCAACAGTGAATCCTTCATCATAATCAGAATATACACTGTGAACTTTTATGATTTCACCATGGTCGTTTTCTGAGAAAACCTTTTTATGTATTTGTCCTTTGTTTTTGGCAATAAGGCTATTTGCCGCGTTTACAATATTTTGTGTAGAGCGGTAATTTTGCTCTAGCTTGAATACTTCACATTCAGGATAAGCTGTTTTGAAATTTAGTATGTTGTCAATATTAGCTCCGCGGAATGAGTAAATGCTTTGTGCATCATCGCCAACCACGCAAAGTCGGTGATGATCTTCTGCTAATTTTTTTACAATCAGGTATTGAGCGAAATTCGTGTCTTGATACTCATCTACTAAAATGAATTTAAAGAAGTCTTTATATTTTGCCAGGATCTCAGGATGATCTCTGAAAAGAATGTTTGTGAATAAAAGCAAATCATCAAAGTCCATTGCATTGGCAGCTTTGCATCTGTTGGCGTATATGGTGTATATTTCAAGCAGTTGTGGAACCTTTGATTGTTTGTCACTAGTCAGTAAGTCTGTGTTAGCCTTATACATGTTGGGCGTAACTAGATTATTTTTTGCAAACGAGATTCTTCCTTGAACAACATTCGCTTTGTACACTTTATCATCCAACCCCAGCTCTTTTACGATTGCTTTAATTAAGCTTTTTGAGTCTGAAGAATCATAGATGGTAAATTGCGAAGTAAATCCAAGTATTTCAGCTTCTGCACGAAGAATGCGTGAAAAGATAGAGTGAAAAGTGCCCATCCATAAGCGACGAGAAACATTCCAGCCAACCATTTCGGCAATCCTTTCTTTCATTTCTTTGGCTGCCTTATTGGTAAAGGTCAGAGCTAAAATGCTTTCAGCAGGAAGTCCTTGGCTAAGTAAATACGCTATTTTGTAGGTTAATACACGCGTTTTACCCGAACCGGCTCCTGCTATCACTAAAGATGGTCCGTTATTAAATAAAACTGCATCTTTCTGACTCTGATTTAATTCCTCTAAAAATGATTCGTTCATTAAGCAAAATTTGCCTCAGAAGAGGCCTTTATTTAGTGAAAAGACAATACTTGCAAAAATAGCAAATAAGGAATCTTAATTGAAATTTAATTATCAACAGTTTAATAACTAGAATAAAAGCTGTAATTTTGTCATTCGATTTTACCAAAACCTAAAAATTATAGATGCAGAAAGTAATTATTTTCTTCTTGAAGTTATCAGGATGGAAATTTGTGAGAACAGTACCCGAGGTTGATAAAAGCGTAGTGTGTGTAGCGCCACATACAAGTAACTGGGATTTTATCTTATCAAAATTAGCATATTCCGCAACAGGAAAGGCTGCTCCAAGGTTTTTCATGAAAAAAGAGTGGTTTTTTTTTCCATTGGGTATACTATTAAGAGCAATGGGTGGAATTGCAGTTGATAGAAGTAAAAATAAATCTTTGACAGAGCAAGTTGCAGCTGAGTTTGAAAACCATGATGTGTTTCATATTGGAGTTACTCCAGAAGGAACTCGTAAGCCTGTTAAAAAATGGCGTAAAGGTTTTTATCAAATAGCAGTAAAAGCAGGAGTGCCCATACAGCTAGCTTATTTGGATTATAAAAAGAAAGAATGTGGTATCACAAAGATTTTTGAGCCTACCGGTGATGAAGATGCTGATATTATTGAAATTCGTCGTTTTTACAATAATGTGTTCGGGCGTTTTCCTGAACGATTTGTGAAAGTTGACTAGTAGATATTTGTATAAACAAGGGGCACTGACAGATGTTGGTGCCCCTTGTTTTTGCGATTTAATTTAGGTGAAGATTATCACCGTTGAGTTTGACCTGTTGTTGACGCATGTGTAGGTACCTTTGACATTGTTGTATTTTGTCATACCCAAGCATGGTTCCAAGTATGTAATCTTCTTCGGGAGAAAACTGGTTTAACTTTTTATTCCCGAATGAGCGAATTACTTCAATACATTCATCTGCACCAAAAAAGATATTAATCTTTTTATCCGTTACTTCTCTTATTTCGTAGCTAATTTTTTGAGATTGTAATTTCTTTTCAGCTAATTCTCTGTAGTTAGAATCCATTGTGTGTAATACAAGTTTTCTTAAGCCTTTTTTGTATTCGTATATATAGTGTGTAAGTACTTTCATGATAATTGATTTTAAGTGAACTGAAATTTAATGTTTTCTATCCATGCTTTTATGCGTAAAAGAGATAGATCGGACTCATTGTCTTCATCTAAAGCTAGCCCAACGAAGTTGTTGTTTTCAATAGCTGCTGATTCTGAGAAGTGATAAGCATCTGTTGATACGGAGCCAATCACCTTGCATCCTTTCTGCTTTATTTCTTTGTAGATAATTCCCATACCATCTACAAATGTATCTGGGTAAGTTCTTGAATCTCCTAGTCCGTATAGTGCAATTGTTTTTCCTTCAAGATTAATGTTTTTGATTTTTGGAAAAAAAGAATCCCAATCGTCTTGTAGTTCCCCAAAGCCCCAAGTTGATGTGCCTAAAATTAGATTTTCATGTTTTTCAAAGTCAATAATATCTACTTGATCTACATCCATAATTTTAATTTCAAAGCCTTCAAGTTCTTTTGCTATAAGGCTTGCAGCGTGTTTTGTGTTGTCTGTAGTAGAGCCGTAAATGATAGCAATCTGTTTCATAATCTATATAGTTTTAATTTATTGTGCTTGTTCTTTTAGAAGTCACACTCCCCAAGTATCTCTGAGGAATGTGACAATCATTAATTCAAAAAATCCGTCTTGTTATGAAAGTAATACAAAGGTAGGAGAGAGATGGGTTAGACTAAATCCCAACATTAAGGGATAAAATGGTTTTTTAGTAGCTATTAGTTGCTAAATCTTAGTTGCGAGCTAAAAATAAAAAGCCCCGCATATGCAGTCGTGGTCGGAAGAAAATATTTGCCAATAAATTATAAGTAATTTAATAGCACGGTACGCTGTACCTAAAAGAAATATCTATACATAAACCCGTTTCTACCAATAGCATGGTGCGCTGCACCTTTAGCTGCATAGCAGCGTTCTATTAGTAGAAGTCGTATTTAGAACAAGAGAAAAGGTGCAGCGCACCGTGCTATTAAAAAAGCTTGCTTTGACTGTATTATTTCCATTAAAATCTTCCGACCATGACTGCCGCATATGCGAGGCTTAAATGTTTTGATGTATAGGATTCTTTCTAAAAATATTTGCCTTTTTTCTTGCTTAAGTCTTAGAATGCGGTTGTTAGCGTGTCGGTTTTTTTGTTTTTTGAGCAGTCTTTATTTATTTAATATGTCATTTACAAAATTCACCCATTTATTATCAGGAATACTTTTGTCAATATAGTAGTCGGGTTGAATTCCAATTTCGTCTATTGTCAATTCGGATATAGCTATACTTTTCGACATACTATATCTAAATAAAAACTCTTTGCAAGGAGATTCTATCGTATTTACATTAGAAATATCGTAAGCCCCAAATGTAGTGTTGCCAAAGAGTTTTACCTTTTTGCTTTGCTTAGCTTCTAGCAGAAAACCTTCATCAGCACTTACATTTTGATGATTGATGATGATTCCTATATTCTTAGGGTATTCGTAAATTGTATCTTGTTGTTTGATATTAACTTCTTTATCAACCAGCACAAATTCTCCTAGTTTATTTTTTAATTTTTCATACATATCGCTAATTTCTTTTTGTGCTTTTTCGTCAAACGATTTGAATTGAGGGCTAGCCATTACATCTTCTAGACCTTTATTATTTAGTTTTGTTGACAAAAATTCCATGCCGGGTGTTCGTATAGGATTTGTATAAAGAAATGGCAACAATTCTTTATAACTATTATCAGTTCCTCCGTTACCATTTCGGATGTCTATAATCAGATTCTTAGTTTTTAATATTTTGTCTTTATTGGCAGTAATCACACTGTCAATAGCAGCTTTTTGATTGATATTAAACGATGGTATGCGAAAATAGAGTGTGCTTGAGTTCAATTCATCTAAATATGGTTTACTGGCATCCTTGAATTTTGAATAATTTTCATCAACCGAGTTTTTAGTGATTTTACTTGAAACTGAACCTAAACGCTTCCATTTTGACCATTTCCCAAATTCTATATAATCTGTTCCAATTAATTTTGGACTTGGTATCTTGTAAGGAGAGAGATTTTTTGAGAAGTATATTGTTTTAAGCTCATCGCCATCTTTTGTCATCCTTAATATTATTTGCCCAGACATTTGAGTTGAATCAATTTTAAAGGCAATATAATTCATACCTTCTTTTTTTATCCCAATTCTATTTTTATGCTTAAATTTTTCGTTTGTCCAAATACCTTCGAAGTCCAACTCTTTTTTTTCGCTAATATATTTCTCAAACTCGGCGATATCGATATTGTATTTCGGAATTTCCGCTTTTTCTCCTTTTGTTGGTTCAACCATTATAGGTCTAACACCAATATGCCCCGAACGAAAGAATTTTAGCCATTCATTCATTACATCAGAACAGTCAGACAATGTTTTTGCAGATTTAATTTTCTTTGAAATTATTTTGTTGTGCATATCGTAAGCAGCTTGCCCTTTCTTATTGATGATGTATTGAAAACCTGCATCATTCTCTTCAAAAGTCTTTTTCATCCATTCAAAGTTACTTTTGCAATTGCAATCTTGTGCGTTTACTGTATTTGCAACAAAAACCGATAGTACAATAAATAATAAAAATCTCATGTTTTATTTTGTTTAATAATTACTGATTTTGAACAAGAAACTGCCGCTTTTGTTTTCCTCTTAAACTGCACGCTAACGGGAGTCTGTGCAAAAACTATTTTCAACTTCCTGAGATTTTATTATTTGAAATTTTTCTCCGATACCTATACGAATATGTTTAGGGTTTTTGCACAGTCTGACGGTTGCCGCTATGGCATCGTGGGGCTATACATAAAACTGAAGTCATGCAAAATAGGGAATTAGCCCCATGTGCTATGAGCCCTTGTTACAAGCTGGCTGTTTAAGCACTGTCTGCATCGACTATGCACTGTGACAGACACACTTTTTGCCAAGCTTTGATTTGTGGGTGGATTTTGTGGGGCTTGGCAATGTGTGTGGCTGTGGCATATAGCTACCTATTTTTATTTGTTTTCCTTTTATGGTGCAATTGGTGCAATTATGGTGCAATTAAAGTTCGTAATACGAACCAGCTCCTTTTGATACAGATGATTTTAAAAGACCTTTATCTACAAGTTCGGCTAAATCTCTTGTTGCAGTGTTTCTTGCCACATTAAAATTCGACTGATATTCACTATTAGTGATTTTTCTATTCACTTTTACATATTTCATAGCTTGAATTTGTCGTTCATTCAAACCAACGGACTTGAAGTATTCTAGAGTGAAAATATCTTTGCGGAATTCAACCCAAAAACCACCCATGTCATAAAAATATTTTGGTTGTGGAATTCCGAACTGAATACATTCATTAATCATTTTTAGAGTGCCGCGACCCCATGATTCAATGTACCCACTTCGAAAAAGGGCGTTAGCAATATCTGGATTAAATGGTCTTGACGGATGTTTTACACTCAGATCCTCTATTGTCAAATCTTCAGGAAGATGCCCGTCGTTCCAGAATATTAGTTTGTCGTTATAAACGCTTATTTGAATAGGAGTACCACTAGAATAGTCTTTATGCGAAACAGCATTCAACAAAGCCTCACGAATAGCTTCTCTTGGATATTCATATTTCTCTACTCTATTTAAGCCGTCGTAACTGATAGAAGATTTGATGTATTTTGTGAAAAGCAGGTCAGATGTTTTCTCAAGTTGTTCAAAGATGTTACCATGAACTTCATCTTGGAACTTTAAATCAATGTCCGATTCAAAGAATCCAATTTTTATATATGCTCCCGTTACAAACTTATTGGGGTTGGGATGAAATAAAAGAATTGCTGCCTTTTTTAGATAGTTGCTTTCAGTTAGTTGCAGATTGTCAATTAATTGTTCATCGGTGTCGGTTAAAGAGTCTGGTTCAATGCGTTGAGCTTTGACTGCTTTCTTTTAAAAAAGGTAAATGTATCTTTCTTTAAATCGGACACGGAAACATGAGGAACGGGAACCGAATCCCAATGTTTTCCTTTTCGTTGCAACATAAACTTATCGAGAGCAAGACCTGTTAGTTCTTGTTTAGTGCTTCCGCTTCGATAATGGTATTGCCCTTTGTAATTTACAGGGAAGGGCTGGGCTTCAACAACAATCTCAATAAACTCACCCTTGTCTGTATGATGCAAGTTAACATCAACTAAAATGCCTAGTATATTTCTAACTTTGTTGGGAATATCTTCAAGTAATTTCTTGGAGTCTTTAAGCCCGACAACATCACCAATATCGTTTTTGCCAATAAAAATACTGCCACCTTTTGCATTTGCAAAACCGCAAATCCATTTTATGTAAAAACCAGTCATATTGAGCATACAATTCCAATTTAAATTGACCACCCCATTCCGGAGCAAATTGACCAGCTCTGCCGGACTAAATTGACCACCCATTCCGGAGTAAACTGACCACCTAAAAACACACTGATTTTTCATTCTGTTACCCATACTTTCGCAACAAAAAAAGTATGGCAAATAAAATAACAGAAATGAGCAAAATTAGACAAGCAATAAAATTACATTGCAAGGGCGAGAGTAAAATGTTTATCAGTAAATATTTAAACATCTCTCGCAATACCGTCAAGAAATATCTTTCTCTTTTTCAGCTTTACGGACTCAACTTAGAAACTCTGAACACTAAAACAGACGCTGAGTTAGATGTACTATTTTCAGGCACTTCCATAGAGTATATTCCAGCAAAGACACAAGAGCTCTATGACTTCTTTCCACAGATGCAGAAGGCATTAAAGAAGCCTTATGTAACTAAAATGCAGTTATGGCAAGAGTATATCAAGCTTCACCCCGAGGGCTATAAACGCTCTCAGTTTTGCGAACTGTATAATCGATGGTCTAAGCGTTCCAGTGGGGTTATGCACATGGATCACAAGGCTGGAGATAAAATGTTTGTTGATTATTCTGGAGATAAACCTCAGATAATAGACCCTCTAACTGGAGAGATACAGAAAGTTGAGTTCTTTGTAGCCATACTTGGAGCAAGTCAGTATACCTATGCTGAGTGCAGCCGTACTCAACAGACACAAGATTTTGTAAACTCAGTTCAGAATGCGTTACACTTTTATGGCGGAGTTCCACGCGCCATTGTTCCAGACAATCTAAAGTCAGCTGTGATTAAAAGCAGTAAATACGAGCCTACGATTAATAAAACCTTGGAAAATATGGCAGAGCATTATGAGACCACGATTCTTCCTGCTCGAGCTTATAGACCACGAGACAAAGCTTTGGTTGAGAATGCGGTTAAGCTTCTGTATCGTTCTATCTATGCTCGATTATCCAAAGAAACCTTTTTTAGCTTAGAAGAAATTAACAATCGGGTGGAAGAACTATTAGTTGAGCACAATGCCCGAAAACTTAGTTCTAGACCCTATTCTCGGCAAGAGCTCTTTGATCAGATTGAGATGGAAGAACTATATGCCCTTCCTGTCAATCGTTTTGAGATTAAATATCAGACCACTTGCACGGTAATGCAGAATGGTCATATTTTATTTAGCCCCGATAAGCATTATTACAGTGTTCCGTATCAGTACATTAAAAGAAAGGTAAGCGTTCTGTTTACCTCAACAAGCTTGGAGATTTATTCTAAATACACTCGTATTGCTAGTTATCCAAGAGATATGAAGCAATATCAATACACCACAAACCAAGAACATTTGGCTAGTACTCACCGCTTTGTTGCCGAGTGGGATGCTGCCCGTTTTGTATCCTGGGGGCATAGCTTAGATGCTGATGTTGGAAAATACATAGCCAAGGTTATTGAAACCAGAGCGCATCCAGAGCAAGCTTATAAAACCTGTATGGGTATCCTATCCTTTGAAAAGAAGGTTGGCAAAGAGAGACTCATAAAGGCCTGCAAACGAGCTCTGCATGTGGAATCCTATAGTTATAAGATAATCCAAAACATCTTGGAGCAGAACTTGGATACTATAGAGCAAACGCAGCAAGAACCAGAACTGCCAACGCACAATAACATACGCGGGAAACAATATTATTATTAACTATTAAAACAAAAAAGAAGATGAATCAAGCCACAATTAGTAAAATGAAACAAATGAAGCTCTATGGTATGCATAATGCATTTAAAACAGCCATTGAAACCGGTCGGACAGACCATTACACTATCGATCAGTTTATGTCAATGATAATAGATGCCGAATGGGATGAAAGGCAAAATAGGCGCATAGAGCGAAGCATTACCAATGCCAAATTCCATTACCGAGCAGATATGGAAAGTATTAGATATGAAGAATCTAGAAATCTGGATAGAACACAAATTATGAGACTTGCCGAATGTGATTTTGTTGAGAAAAATCAAAATATCCTTATTACTGGAAGCACTGGTGTAGGAAAAAGTTATTTAGCCACAGCGCTAGGCTATAGAGCTTGTATACAAGGATATAAACTTAGTTACTTCAATACATCTAAGCTTTTTACCCGACTTAAAATGGCAAAAGCGGATGGCTCTTATTTGCGAGAACTAAATAAAATACAAAAACAAGATGTAATAATTTTAGATGATTTTGGACTACAAGCTCTTGATAGTCAGAATAGAATTACACTCTTGGAAATTATAGAAGACAGACACAACAATGGTTCAATTATCGTTACTTCGCAAATACCAGTGCAAGGTTGGTATGACATAATAGGAGAAAAAACAATAGCTGATGCCGTACTTGACCGGCTTATACATCAGGCTCACAGAATAGAATTGCAAGGTGAGTCCATGAGAAAAAAGAAGGCATTAAAAGAGATAGAAAAATAAGTATCTTTGAATACTAATCAACAGATGAAAAATCATGCGTAAAAAGTGACAATTTACGGGTGGTCAATTTAAATCGGAAAGCCTGCTCAATTTAAACCGGACAAGGGTGGTCAGTTTGACTGGAATATACACATTTTAGGTATTCATCTCGCCAACTTTCTTTCCATTCTACATTTTGATTCTCAGACATATCTATATTAATGAGTTTTCACAAAGGTAAAAATTTTCGTTATTGGTTCGCATATGCAGAGGTTTAATATAAAGAAGGACTTTCTAAATGAAAGTCCTTCTAAAAAGATTCTTGGCTTAATTGATTATTAAGTTTTCTTTTTTATAAAAAGGCTAATAATTAATGAGATTGCTAGCAAAACATCAACTACATTCCATAAAAAAGGCCCAAGAGAAATCTTTGCAAATGGTTGAAACAAAACTGCTATGGCTATACATACCCACATTAAGCTCTGCTTATTTTTCTCATATGCTTTAAATGCAAAATAAATGAAACTCTGATTTCTAAATACTTCTCGTTGTAAATTGTCAGGTTCTGGCAAGGGCAGCGACTTTAGGAGCTGTTTATTCACCCTTGACAGATCCTGAGAATTTATGTGCCTTTGTATTTAGAAAATAGAGAAAATAAACATTAAACTTAATCTAAAAATATTTGCCTTTTTTCTTGCTTATGTCTTAGAATGCGGTTGTTACCGCCAGTATTTTTTTATTTCTTTTTCTAATTCTTTGCTTAAATCAATAATGTTTTCAATATTCTGTTCTTCGGCGAAAATCTCTATTCCCAAATAAAGCTCTTGATGTAGAGTGAATACTACTCCTTTAAATTCAAAATCCCAATACCATTGGTCGATACCTGATATTCTCTCTTTGAAATGCAATCCTAAATCAGATTCTATAATTCTAGCAATCTTATAAAAAGTATCATTATCAGAATCACTAGTTAATACTGTTTGTAAATCATTTATTTTTTTGCTTTTAAGGATAAAGTCATTCAATACTTTTGTGGTATCAATCTTTTCTTTTGTAATATCGAATTCTATTAAATTTGGTTTATGAATTGGACTATCGTAACCAGAAATTATTCCGTTTTCAAATTTACGAATGTCT
Organism: Paludibacteraceae bacterium; assembly: GCA_963662245.2. Classification (GTDB taxonomy): domain Bacteria; phylum Bacteroidota; class Bacteroidia; order Bacteroidales; family Paludibacteraceae; genus JAFGVL01. Next base: position 127,007 of record CAXXVQ010000006.1, read on the forward strand.
AATACTTGAAAGGTCTTCTTGTATTTTATTATTTTTCCACTAATCAAGTCAACAACAATTAACTTTTGAATTGTTCCTCTGAATAATGTTTTTTCCCAAATCGGAATTGCAATCATAGTATAATCGGCATTCCAACATGCCGGTCCTGCACACCAATCGCTAATTAGAGTCTTATTTTCTAAATCAGTTATCAAAAAGCACTTGCCTCCAAGTGGTGCGCCCATTGCAATCTCATTCAAGTCATGATACTCTATTCTTAAATCACCAGTTGAAGATTTTAGAGATTTATCATTATTATCAAAATTCCAAGGATTCGGACATGTCAGTCTGTTCTCTTTCATAATATTGGCGGTAACGGTAAGTGTATGATTTCGTAAGGGATTGCGTGCTTTAAACCTATCAAGTTGCCACCCAAAATTGATGCGGGTGATAATGCTCGAAAACCGCTAAAACCCTTATGAATTATACACATTGTTGTGCGGTCGTACATATTTTCATGTTATTACAATTCCATTTCCATAGGTAAATATTTGATTCCATGTTCTTCATGCATCTCTCCAGTTTTTTTAAATCCCAATCTTTCATATACGGGGATTGAATATGGCGATGCGTGAACATAAAATTTATCCAGCGATTCATCCTTAGCTAAACATTCTTTCAAAGCAGTTAGAAATAACCCTTTTGCTATTCCTCTCCCATGATAATCTTTGTCTACAAAAAGCAATGATATATTTTTATTCTCTCTGATTTCAATCATTCCTACTATTTCCGAATTAATTGTTGCTGTGAATAAATTTACATATTGTTTCTGTCTATCCGCTATTTTTTCTGGCGAAATCCAATCATAGAAAAATTCATTGCCGTTATCTGTGTAATCGGGAGCAACAAATTCATCAAAAACTTTTCTAATGAGTCTAGTTATTTGGTGTTCTTGTCCAAATTTATAGGGTTGTATTTTAAAATTCATATTACCTATAATATCTTTTCCATAAATAGCACATCATTTTTATTGTCATTATATTTTGGTATTTCATAAAATCCATTTTTCCTATAGATGCTAATCGCTTTATTACTTTTTATCTTTACATCTAATCGTATCTTTTTAAATTGTCTATTCTTTGATTCTGTAAGTATTTTTTCTATCAGTAATTGCCCAAGGCCTTTCCCTTGATATTCAGGCAAAAGATACATACACTTTAGTTCTCCTATTTTTTCGGAACTATCGTTTACTTTTAGTCCAACTGTTCCAATTATCAAGTCATTATGAAGCAAACCCCAAAAACCACCACCTGAGCTTTCAAAAACTTCTTTAATATTCCTCAAATCTTTATGTAGTGTATCTGGCTCATACAAGAATCCAGATGCTTTAAATGCTTTTTCAAAGAAATCATCAAGTTTCTCTTGGCTTATCAGATTATAATCAATGTATTTCATCATCTAAAGTTTTCTGTAAGTAGTGGGCTTTTTGTATGCCGCACAACTAATTTATAGGTCTGATTTTATCAGACCTATACAGCAAATATGGTTGTATAGGTCTGACAAGCGTCAGGCCTTATTTGATTTTCAAAAATAAGTATTTATTCTTATAAATCGTCAAATGGCGATTTAATTTGTTGGATATTTTTTGTGCTTACATGGGTGTATATTTACTCACATGTCTTTGTTTTTAAATATTTGTGTTCGTGAACCTTATACTTCGGTTTCTGTGGTTCTGGAGCTGCTGTGTCCTAATAATTCTTGTATATATCTAAGGTCGGTACCTGCTTCAAGCAAGTGGGTGGCATAGCTATGTCGTAGCCAATGTAGGGTGACGGGTTTATTTATTTTAGCCTTTGTGATGGCTTGTTTTAATACGCTTTGTAGGCTTTTTTCACTGTATTGTTCGCCATGGGTTTGCCCTTCAAATAGCCATGTTTGTGGACGGTAACTTTTGTAATATTCGCGAAGCATATTCACCGTTTTGTTGGATATGGGTACTATGCGGTCTTTCTTCCCTTTTGTTTGTTTGATGATTAATAGACTTCGTTTGCTGTCTATATGCGAGGGTAGGAGGTTTAGTAGTTCGCTGCGCCTTAGTCCGCAGGCATAAATTAAGCTCAACATGGCCTTGTGTTTGGGGTTTATTATGGCGTCGAGTATGGCTTTTACTTCTTCTTTGCTTAGTACATTGGGCAGTGCATGCTGTGCGCGCGGGCGTTCGAAAGTTTCTACATCCAGTTCACTTTTCACTATTTCACGGAAAAACAACTTGGATGCATTTACCGTTTGGTTCTGAAAGGAATAGCTTAGTTTGTTGGGAATAATGTAGGCGTGAACATATCTAATAAGGTCGCTGGTATCTATTTCTTCCGTTTTTTTGTCGGCACAAAAAGCCAGAAAGCTGCTAAGGCAATCTAAATATATTTTTACGGAGTTTTGGCTATAGCGTTTGTACTCTAGCCAAGTTTTGAAACGCTCAATTTGTTGGATGGTTTCGGCAGAGAGTTGCGTTTTATCTACATGTGTTCTTGGCTCATCAACTGCGATGGGTGGAGCTACTATATCTTCTTCAATAAAACTGCTAAGTCGCGCACTAAAGTAGCTGCGTAATTGTGCTAAGTTGTCTCCATAATTGGGAATTATCCAACGATATTCTTTATTGTCCCAGCGTGCATACTGAAAGCTGCGCACGAAACGAATATCTACTTCGTTTTTCGGCATCTTGACAAATATCCTATTGTTAATGCGTTTGATTTCAATCATATTTTTTGATTTTTATCACAATGATACTAAAAAAAATGATTGAAGATTCACTAAACAAAAAAGCCCCGCTTTCGCGAGGCTCTTAAGTCTTGATATATAGGAAATTATTTTTTCAGATAGCAAGTTTTAAGAACGATGCTACTTCCTTCAATTTTGCAGTCAACTAATTCCGGATCATCTGTTAGGCGGATGCTTTTTACTTTTGTTCCGCGTTTAATAACCATAGATGAACCTTTCACTTTAAGGTCTTGTGTTACTGTAACAGCATCACCATTTTCAAGTTCTGTTCCGTTGCTGTCGCGTGGAGTCATATCTTGTGTGTCTTCAGCAGCATCATCAGCACCTGTAGTTTCATAAAAACAGTCAGGGCAGATGTACATAGTACCGTCAAAGTAAATGTTTTCGGAGCCACATTTTGGGCATGTTGTAATTTCGCTCATGATTAAGTTTTGTATTAGTGAGTCGCAAAGATAAGACTTTTGGCGGAGGGAGCAAGGCAATGTCATTAAGTTAAGAAGTTGACGGGCTGTAAGCCCAATCTATTTTAGCCCAAGGCAAAGTAAAACGACGCCTTGGGTAAGTTATGTTTTTGTATTTTACGCCCTGAATTGAAAATCAGCGTTAGCTAAAGGGCAATTTAATGTATTTAACCTGTCCTTACAGGACGCAAATATCAATTCATTCATCAACCCAAGGCGTTGCCTTGGGCTAGATTAAATTAGCCCTTCAGGCTGAAATCCCCTTAACTTAATGACATTGACGCTGTACCTAAATCTAGATATTTATATTTTTTTCTAGCCATAGCATGGTGCGCTGCATCTTTAGCTGCATAGCAGCGTTCTATTGGTAGAAATATATATATAAATAAGGAGTAAAGGTGCAGCGCACCGTACTATAAAAATAGTTAGCTCTAAATCAATAATTTATTGCCCATTGAAATTTTTATTACCATAACAGCATAAAAAAAGGCATCCTTCTAAAAGGATGCCTTTCATATTTAGATTACTAAGCTATTAGTATTCCATTTTTGATTGACGAACATAGCCTTTGTAACGCCATTTAGCGTTTTCTTCAGCTACTTTGAACAATTCTTCCGCTTCAGCAGGGAATTGTTTCATCAATGAAGTATAACGGATTTCACCTTTCAAGAAGTCTTGGAACTTGCTGAAATCAGGCTCTTTAGAGTCTAATTGGAATGGGTTTTGTCCTTGAGCTTCTAAATCTGGGTTGAATCTCCATAGGTGGAAGTAACCACACTCAACAGCTTTTTTCTGTTCAGTTTGTGCTTTACCCATACCTGCAGTTAAACCGTGGTTGATACATGGAGAGTAAGCAATAATGATAGATGGACCATCAAATGCTTCTGCTTCACGAATAGCTTTGAATGTTTGAGCTTGGTTAGCACCCATAGCGATTTGAGCTACATATACATAACCGTAAGAAGCAGCCATCATACCAAGGTCTTTTTTGCGGATTTTTTTACCTGAAGCAGCAAATTTCGCAACAGCACCAACCGGAGTTGATTTAGATGCTTGACCACCTGTATTAGAGTAAACCTCAGTATCAACAACTAATACATTTACATCTAAACCTGAAGCCAATACATGGTCAAGACCACCGTAACCGATGTCATATGCCCAACCATCACCACCAATAATCCATTGAGATTGTTTAGTGATATATTGTTTAACTTTTGCTAATTCTTTGCAGATATCACAGCTACAAGCGTCAATCATTGGAGAAAGTTTTTCTGAGATTGCTTTAGTGATCTCGCCGTTTTTACGGTTTTCGATCCACTCAGTAAATAGAGCTTTCATTTCTGCCGAACAGTCAGCACACTCTAAACCTTCTTTCATTAAGCGCTCAACGCGGTCACGCATTTTCTCAACACCGATAGCCATACCTAAACCGTACTCAGCATTATCTTCGAATAAAGAGTTAGCCCAAGCTGGACCTTGTCCTTTTGCATTTTGAGTATATGGAGTAGAAGGAGCAGAACCAGAGTAGATAGATGTACATCCGGTTGCATTTGCTACCATTTGGCGATCACCAAATAATTGAGAAATTAATTTTACATATGGAGTTTCACCACAACCGGAACAAGCTCCAGAGAATTCAAATAATGGAGTTGCGAATTGAGAGTTCTTAACATTAGATTGAGTGTCAACTAAATGTTGTTTAGATTTCACATTTTCTACACAGTAATCCCAATTTGCTTGGTTGTCATATTGTGTAGCGATAGGCACCATTTCTAATGCTTTACCGTTTTTGTTTCCAGGACATACATCAGGACAGTTACCACAATCCATACAGTCAAGAACATCTACTTGGATACGGAAGTTCATGCCTTTCATAGCAGCAGGAGCTTTCATTTCCAAAGTATCAGCTTTGAATCCTTTCATTTCAGTTTCGTCTAATACGAATGGGCGGATTGCAGCGTGAGGACAAACATATGCACATTGGTTACATTGGATACAGTTTTCTGGAATCCAAACCGGAACATGCGCAGCAACACCGCGTTTTTCGTATTTAGTTGTTCCTTGATCCCAAGTACCATCTTCACGACCTTTGAATGCAGATACAGGAAGATCGTCACCAACTTGAGCATTAACTGGACGAACTACTTTGTTTACGAACTCAGTACCAGTTGTTGGGTATTCAAGAGAACCGCTTAAGCTAGCCCATTCTGCAGGAACCTCAACTTTAACTACTTCACCACCTTTATCTACAGCAGCGTAGTTCATGTTAACGATTTTCTCCCCTTTTTTACCGTAAGATTTTACGATAAATTTCTTCATTTGCTCTACAGCTAAATCGTAAGGAATTACACCAGTGATTTTGAAGAATGCAGATTGAAGGATAGTGTTTGTACGGTTACCTAAACCAATACCAGCAGCGATATCTGTAGCATTGATGATGTATAGGCTGATGTTGTTTTTAGCTAAGTAAGCTTTAACATTGTCAGGAAGGTTTTTCTTAACTTCTTCTTCAGACCATACTGTGTTTAATAAGAATGTTCCGTTCTTTTTCAAACCTCTTGTTACATCATATAATTTCAAGTATGCTTGAACATGACATGCAACGAAGTTAGGAGTATTTACTAAATATGTTGAACGGATTTCGTTATCACCAAAACGAAGGTGAGAACAAGTGAAACCTCCAGATTTTTTAGAGTCATAAGCGAAGTATGCTTGACAATATTTATCTGTGTTATCACCAATGATTTTGATAGAGTTTTTGTTAGCACCTACTGTACCGTCAGCACCTAAACCATAGAATTTAGCTTCAAAAGGACCGTTAGCTAATTCGATTTCTTCTTTCATTGGAAGAGAAGTGAATGTAACATCATCAACGATACCTACAGTAAATCCGTTTTTAGGTTCTGGTAATGCAAGGTTCTCATAAATAGCAAGAACTTGAGCAGGAGTAAAGTCTTTAGAAGAAAGACCATAACGACCACCTACGATAACCGGAGCGTTTGGTTTACCATAGAATGTATCTTTAACATCAAGATATAATGGCTCACCAGTTGCACCTGGTTCTTTAGTACGGTCAAGTACTGCAATTGTTTTAGCTGTTTTAGGCATTGCAGCCAAGAAGTGTTTAGCAGAGAATGGACGGTACAAGTGTACTGCAACCATACCTACTTTTTCACCTTTAGCAACTAATTCGTCAATACCTTCTTTGATTGCTTCGCAACCAGATCCCATAGCGATGATTACGCGTTCTGCGTCTTCAGCACCATAGTAATCAAATAAACCATATTTACGACCAGTAATTTTGTTGATTTCGTTGATATAGTGTTCAACTGTTTCAGCAACATTGTCGTAGAATGGGTTACAAGCTTCACGAGCTTGGAAGTAAATATCTGGGTTTTGTGCCATACCGCGAGCTACTGGGTGCTCTGGGTTAAGAGCACGGTCACGGAATGCTTGAAGATCATCTTGATCTAATAGATGAGCTAAGTCTTCGTTTTCTAGAGCTTCGATTTTTTGAATCTCGTGAGAAGTACGGAAACCATCAAAGAAGTGTACGAAAGGTACGCGAGATTTAAGAGCAGTTAAGTGAGCAACTGCAGCTAAATCCATTACTTCTTGTACAGACCCTGTAGCAAACATTGCACATCCTGTTTGGCGTACAGCCATAACATCTTGGTGGTCACCAAAGATAGAAAGTGCGTGAGATGCTAATGCGCGAGCCGAAACATGGTAAACACCTGGTAATAACTCACCAGCTACTTTGTACATGTTAGGGATCATTAATAATAAACCTTGAGATGCAGTAAATGTGTTACAAAGAGTACCAGCTTGAAGAGCTCCGTGCATAGCACCGGCAGCACCAGCCTCAGATTGCATTTCTTCTACTTTTACTGTCTCACCGAAAATGTTTTTGCGGCCCACAGCAGCCCATTCGTCACAATATTCTGCCATTGTTGACGATGGTGTGATTGGATAGATAGCAGCTACCTCACTAAACATATAAGCGATATGTGCAGCAGCTTGGTTACCATCACAGGTCAAGAATTTTTTTTCTTTTGCCATTTTTTGTTAATATTAATTGAAGTTGAAAAATTTATAGAATTAAACAGTTGACGAGTATACAAGTAAACTAGTTTTATCGCCAATGTCTTTATTTCAAATTTAAATAAGGTTTTATCGTTTTAAAACCCAAGTTTTATGTTATCCTCAACTTGTCAACTCGTTTCCTCGTTAACTCGTCTACTATAATAAATCAATATAAAAAGCCAAAGAGCCACAAAGGTATAATTTTTTCATTACCAATATCCATCATATCAACGGCTTGATACGCCTTTGTGTTATTTTTTATTTTTTCTTCTTTTGGTATTACGCAAAAATTGTATTTACCGTTAATTATGAACTCACAACTCTTATTTCCAGAATGCACTTTTTTATCTCTTACCATGTTGTTTACAAAGAATGTGTCGCAAAGAGCTTTTCTGGAAACATTATTTGGCCAAATGGCATACATCTGATTTGTGTTTTGTAGGAAAATCTTTTCCGGTTTCTTTGGAAAATCCTCATCTTCAGAGTATAACCAGTTTAGAAGTCGTGCATCCTTTAGGTATTTGATGTAATTCATTACCGTTGCTCTGGATGTTTCTATGTCGCCACTCATTTGGCTAACATTAGGAGAGCTTGGGGTGTTGATTGCACTACTGGCAAGTAAATAAAAGAGCTTTCTTATTTTAGGTAAATATTTAAGTTCCATTTGCTTAAGAAGTAAAATGTCTACTTCGATAATCATATTCATGATTTTAAGCAAATTTTCTGAGAAGTTTGTCTTCTCTAGAAAAACAGGATAATACCCATGATGCAGATAGTCTTGAAAATATGCTAATGGTTTTACTTTAGAAGTTATGTCTTTAGCTATTTCAACATGATTCTCGAGAATCTCATCTAGAGTGTATGAAGGCAAATCAGTACCACTCATTAAATTGATGTATTCTCTAAAAGAAAAGCCTCTCAGGTTGTATGAATGTACGCAACCAGCTAAGTCCGGATTTTCTTCTTTGTCTTTAAGTCGCATGACAGACGAACCTGAAAATACAATGTGCAAGTCTTCAAAATTGTCGTAACAATATCTTAGTTCCTTACTCCATTCAGGATATTTGAAAACTTGGTCAATCAATAAAGTTTTTCCACCACTTTTTCGAAACTCATCAGCAAAGCCAATCAAAGAGCGATTTGTGAAGTAGAAATTATTTAAGTTGATGTATAAGCAAGTTTTGTCCTCAGGATTGAAGTTTTCTTTTGCGTATTGCAATAAGAATGTACTTTTTCCAACACCGCGGCTTCCTTTAATTCCAATAAGTCTATGATTCCAGTCTATTTCAGACATCAACTGCCTTTTGACAGGTGATTCCACATGTTCAATTAAGTATTTATGTGTTCTGAAAAATGCGTCCATATTTGTTTTTTGTGGAATGCAAATATAAGAAAAAAAACAAGCTTTTGTAATCTCTAGATAGCATTTTTTGCCATTTTTTGTTAAATCAGATAAAACAAAAAAGCCCTATTTGTTAAAATAGAGCTTTAGTAATATTTATCTCATGAGAAGTTTATCTCATAGTATTTGTTGTTGTTGGTTTGTTGTTGAGGCAACCACCTGGTTTGTTGGCGCAATTCTCACCAATAGGAGAGGCGTAATAACCTGCAGTTTTGAAGCCTGCAGAGATTTTAGGGATAGTTGTTTCGTCATCATTGTAGTATACATCTACTTGACCTGTCTGAACATTTGTTTTTACAGAAGTTACACCGTCAATTGATTTTAATTGTTTTTTTACAACTTTAGCATCCTTTTTATTGTTCATCATTACATTGTAAGACACTGATTTTTTTGCAGCGAATGATACTGTAAAGGCGCTAAGTAAAAGTAATAATAAAAGGTTTTTTGTTTTCATATTCTGTATAGCTTATAAAAATGGATTGTGTTGTTTTTCGTGTCCGATAGTAGTGCTAGGGCCATGTCCGCTATATACAACTGTTTCGTCCGGTAAAGTTAATAATTTGCTAGAGATGCCACTTATAAGTGCAGCATAATCCCCTCTATCAAGGTCTGTTCTGCCAATGCTCTCTAAAAACAAAACATCACCTGCAAATAACACTTTTTCTTTTTCGCTGTAGAAACATAAGCTACCTGGCGAGTGCCCCGGAACATGTATGGCTTTTAGTTCAGTATTACCGAATTTAATAATGTCACCCTCTTCAATATGTTTACCAAGGTTTTGAGTGATAATTTCAAATGGAAACCCAAATCGTTTTGCTTGATCCGGCATCGCAGGGATAAGGAATTCATCTTCTTTATGTGCTTCCGGAAGTACATTGTATTGTTTCGCTAAAAATGCGTTTCCAAATGCGTGGTCAAAGTGAAGGTGAGTGTTTATTACTCGTTTTAATTTTAATTCTTTTTCTTCAATGAAATCTGCAAGAGCTAATTCTTCTTGTGGTGTAAAGCATCCGGCATCAATGATGATGCACTCTTTCGTTTCATCGTAGACCACATAGGTGTTTTCCTGAATAGGATTAAATGTAAATGATTTTACTTGCATGAGATGTTTTTATGTAATTTATTATCTGATTTTATAAGGGTACATATACGGCTTTCTTTGTGATGAAGAATTCTTCGTCAAACCATTCTGACAGGTCATATAAACTAGCTTTGTTTTTATAAGGAAGTACTTCTTGAGCTAATTCTCCACCTTTTAGGCAAATTAATCCATTGGGTAAAGCATTTTTTTGCTCTTTCTTAATGTTCTTTGTGCTTAGTCTAACAAGGTCTTGTAGTGGCATTACCGCTCTACTTACCACAAAGTCAAACTTCTCTTTTTCTTCTTCGATTCGGGCATGTCTGAAAGAGGTGTTTTTTAGCCCAATGGCATTAGAAACCTCAGTGCATACTTTGATTTTTTTACCAATAGAATCTAATAAGTGAAAGTGTACTTCAGGAAAAAGAATGGCTAATGGTATACCTGGGAATCCACCACCGCAGCCAACATCCATAACTGTGCTACCATCTTTGAATCTTAAAACATTGGCAATAGCTAATGAATGTAGTACATGTCTTTCGTATAGGTTTTCAATGTCTTTGCGTGAAATGACATTGATTTTGCTATTCCAGTCGGTATATAAATCAAAAAGAGCAGCAAACTGCTCTTTTTGTGTATCGGTAATTTTAGGGAAATATTTTAAAATGATATCCACGGCGTAGGTCGTAATGTTGTTATTTTATTAGGTCTGAAATTGGACTTGTTGCTTTTAGGACTGAACGAATGCTTTTAAAAGGAATTGTTACTTCTGTTTGTCCAATGTAATATGCACCAACTTCATATGGGTTGAATATGTATGTGATTCCTGAATCAGAAATGCAGAAGTTTTCATTAGGCGAAATGTTTTCAGCCATAAAGAAACCGTTGTTCAGCATTTGTTCCTCACTTTCAAATCCATTTTCTTTCATGATTTGTTGTTTCATTAGCGTTGAAAGTCTAGCTTCATAGCCATCTTCAAAAATATCTTTCTCAGTAAGTAAATCGCCGGTTGTAAGATCAAAAGTCAGATATTGAGTTATGTCCATGCCATGAGCACCTCCTGCAAATGTTGATCTGTCAAGTTCGTATGACAAAATTTTGCTGTCGCTATATACAACCATTGTGTTCATTTCCCATTTTTCATTGTGAAGAATCAATGGGTTGTTTTTCATTTGCTCGCTGTTTACATATTTATTGATAAACTCTTTGAAGTTTTCAAATGTTCCATTAGCAAAGCTGTCAACAGCCTGCTGTGCAGTTAATTTTGTATAAGTTGAATCAAAAGCAAAAGTTAGAATTTGCTGTTGGATTTTACTTAGCACATCTGCTTTTTCAAATGAAGATGGAAACAATAGCTGAATGTCAACATTACAGTACCCACCGGTAGAGTCTGTTGCATATTCTGATCTGTATGTTTTGCTGTAATCAATTTTATCAAATTCAATAGGTTTTTCATTTTTACAAGAAAAAAGAAATGCCGTAATACTAAGGCTTAGCAATAGTTTTGAAATGAACTTATTCATGTATAATTGAGTTTTATATTTAACTGCAAGTTTAACAAAAAAACGAGAATTATTAATGAAAAGTGTGTAAGAATAACGCTATCTTTGCAGTAATTATGTTTAAGAATGTTGTAAAATATTTAATAACAGTGGTTTTGTCAGTAGTTTTTGTCTTTGTAGCTACTGGTTTTAATTATGTAAACTATTGTTGTTCTCAATGTGCTGAAGAGGGTGTTGAGGCTTTGTTTGATGAGCCTTGCCATTCAGAACACGGGCATTCTTGTTGTAATAATTCTCATGCTACCAATAAAATGCATGATGGTTTTAATGCTGAGCATCATCAAGATCAATGTACATTGCAATATTTGAGAGTTGATGACTCTGTATTTTCTGGTTCTAGCCTAAATGTAGGTGAGCCAATCTCATTTGTTTTAGCGTATTTAATATCAAGCTTTGACTTTAGCACATCTGTATATGTAGCCTCAAGCAATCATTTGCTAGATGACCCATTACTCTTAACGGGTCGGGAGGTCTTGTCTTCCGGGTGTGTTCTTCTTATTTAGTTTTTTGATTACTCAATATTCGGAAATGAACTGTTTTGATGTTTGTTTCTACAGTATTATTGTGTCTAATTAAAAAGCAATTTCATGAAAAAATATATTTTATTTGTGTTGTCATTCGTTTGTGTGACAGTATTTTCCAGAACCCTAAAAGGAGTGGTTGTGGATGAAAAAATGGAACCCATTATTGGTGCTTCTGTTTTATGGATGAATACTTCTATCGGTGCTTTGACCGATGTTGATGGTGTGTTTCAAATAGAAGTGCCAGATAATTCTAATAAGCTAATTGTTCAATACACAGGTTATCAGTCAGATACTTTGAATATCACAGATGAGAAAAAAGTGCGTGTAATCTTGAAAGGTGGTGTGCAATTAGATGAACTGCAGGTGGTTGAGCGAGCAACTGCGCTTGTGAGTAATCGTAACTCGATTGATTTTGCTCAAACCATTACCTCTGATGAGTTATGTAAAGCGGCTTGTTGTAATCTTTCAGAAAGCTTTGAGACAAATCCTTCGGTTGATGTTTCATACAGTGATGCAGCTACAGGGGCAAAGCAAATTAAGATGCTTGGTTTGTCAGGTACTTATGTGCAAATGCTTTCTGAGAATGTGCCTTCTTTTAGAGGTATTGCGGCTCCTTATGGCTTGGGTTATGTACCGGGGCCATGGATGGAGAGTATTCAAATTTCAAAGGGAGCATCATCCGTTCTAAATGGTTTTGAATCGGTAACGGGGCAGATTAATGTTGAATACCTAAAACCATCAAAAAGCGATTATCTCAGTATAAATGGTTTTGCCAGTGATGCAGGAAAGCTTGAAGGAAATATTATGGCAGCAGTGCCAATTAATAAGAAGCTGTCAACCGGAGTGCTTGCGCATATCTCTGATGAGCAAACAGAAATGGATGGTAACGATGATGGATTTATGGACTTGCCAATAGTGAAACAACAGAACATTATGAATAAATGGCAATACCTAACTCATCATTATATGCTTAATGCGATGGTAAGAGCTTTAAATGAGAGTAGAGATGGTGGCCAAATTTCAGATATACCTAATCCATATAAAATTTCGGTGGATAATCAGCGCTATGAGTTTTATGTGAAAAATGGTTTTGTTTTTCACGACAAACATGAATCTAGCATTGGCTGGATTGTGAGTGGATCATTGCATGAAAATAACTCAGAATATGGTTTTAAGACTTATGATGCTAAACAAACAAACTTATATTCAAACCTGATCTTTTTAACTGAGCCTTGGGCGAAACAAAAATTTTCTGCCGGAGCAAGTTTTAATTATGATAAGTTTGATGAATATGTAAATGGACTTCCATATTTTACTGAAGAGACTACTCCCGGTGTTTTTGCAGAATATACATTTAATAGAAATGATAAATTTATAGCTCAAGCAGGAATTCGTGCTGACTATAGCTCAGAATATGGTTCGTTTGTTACGCCAAGACTACACCTTAAATATGCTCCGATTAAGGCAATTAGTTTAAGAGGGAATGTTGGTAAAGGGTATCGTTCACCACGAGTGTTGGCAGAAAATAGTTTTTATTTGGCTAGTAGCCGGAGTCTTATGATTGCTGCTGATTTAAAGCAAGAGGAAGCATGGAATTATGGTGTGTCTGCTGCATTCTATATTCCAATAAATAGTAAGGATTTGACTATTCAGACAGAATGGTTCTACACAGACTTTATTCATCAAGCAATAGTTGATTTGGATTCTAATCCTCATGCTGCTATAGTAAATAACTTAGACGGAACTTCTTATGCTCAAAGTGCACAACTTGAAGTGTCGTATGAGTTGCTTAGAGGATGGACTTTAACCGCAGCTCATAGGATTACCGACACCAGAGCTACTATTGACGGAAAGCTTAGAGAAAAGCCTTTGACAAATAGGTATAAGTCATTGTTAACCACTTCTTATCAAACCCGATTGAAGAAATGGCAATTTGATTTTACTACACAAATCAACGGTGGAGGAAGATTGCCTGATCCTGATGTGAATAATCTATTGTGGGACAAGGAATTTGATGCTTATACAATTTTAAATGCTCAAATTACAAAATATTTCCGAACTTGGTCGATATATATAGGAGCTGAGAATTTGACTGATTTTACCCAAAAATATCCTATTATTGATGCCGAAAATCCTTTTGGAAATAACTTTGATGCTTCAATGGTTTGGGGACCAATACATGGAAGAAAGATATATGCCGGGTTTAGATGGGCATTGTCTAGAAAATAGATTTATTTAAAAATTTAAATTGATAATTATGAAAACAAATGTGGTGATTTTACTTTGTTCGTTGCTGATGTTAAGTGTAAGTACAACTGCAACAGCAAAAGAGAAGAACAGACAAACAACGGTATTCAATGTGAGTATACATTGTGAAAGTTGTAAGGAAAAAATTGAAAAGAATATTGCTTTTGAGCGTGGTGTTAAAGATTTGGTAGTTGATGTTGATGCAAAAACTGTAACCATTACTTATGATACTCGAAAAACTAGAGATGAGAAACTAGTTGAAGCTTTTAAGAAAATAGGTTATGAGGCTGCACCTAAGTCAACTGGTAGTGCCTGTGGTAAAAAAGTTGACTGTATGTCAAAAGAATCTGATTGTCATTCTCACAAAGGAGAGAAGAAGGCTGATTGTGATAAACCATGTGGCAAAGAGAAAAAATGTGATAAGCCTTGTGACAAAGATAAAGAACATAAACACTGTTGTGATAAGAAAGAAGAGTAATAAAGAAGAAGGGATTTGCCGAGTGGCAAATCCCTTTTTTTAGTTTATGCTGATTCTAATTGTTTTTCTAGTTTTAATTGGATTTATTTTCATTAGGAGTTTTTCTTATATTTGTTACAACTACACATTATTAATATTCTAATGAAGAAAATTTTATACATACTGTTATCTGCTTTTTTACTTTTGGTAAGTTGTAAAAAGGAAACCTCAGAAGTTGAATCCGGTTTAACGGATTTACAGCAAATAATTAAGGATGATACTTTGGTTGTAGGTACCATGTATGGTTCTTCATCCTATTTTATTTTCAAGGGTGAAAAAATGGGCTTTGATTATGAGTTGTGTGCAAAGTTTGCTGCAGATTTAGGTGTTGGACTTAAGGTTGTGTTAGCCAATACTACCGCTGAGCTTGCCCAGTTGCTTGATAACCATGATGTAGATATGATTGCTTACCGTTTGCCAATTACCAATGAATTGAAGCAAAAATTCAATTTTGCTAAAAAGGAATATATAAACAATCAGGTTCTAGTTCAGCGTAATGGAAATGCTGATGTGAAAAATGTTGTTGACCTTATCGGAAAGCAGGTATATGTAAATAAAGGATCGAAGTTTGAAGAAAGGTTGCAAAATCTAAATGATGAAGTAGGCGGTGGAATCGATATTGTTACAGTCAATGATTCTTTGAATGTTGATGATTTGATTGAAATGGTTTCAAAGGAGAAAATTGACTATACTGTTTCTGAGAAGGATGTTGCTCTGCTTAATAAAACTTACTTTAGGAATGTTGATTGCAAACTCCCAGTTAGCTTTAATCAGCGTTCTTCTTGGGCAGTACGAAAGGGTAGTGCGAAACTTGATAGTGCCATAAATTCGTGGTATGAGCTTCGAGTTAGCAAAACCTATTATAAATACTTGTATAATAAGTATTTTGTGCAGGCAAAGTATTTTGGTGATAGAAAAGTAAAGATTCCCCGTGGAGCACTCTCTCCTTATGATGCTATTTTTAAGCGATATGCTAAGCGTTTGGATTGGGATTGGCATTTATTAGCATCTATTGCTTATAGCGAGTCAAAGTTTGATTCAAGTGTTGTGTCATGGGTAGGAGCAAGGGGGATTATGCAAATGATGCCCAAAACGGCTGAGCATTATGGCTTAGATATAGACAATATTGAGAATCCGGAATTAAATATCCGTGCAGCAACTCAGTATTTGAAATTTTTGAACAGATTATTTTTGAAAATAGAAGATAAGAATGAGCGGTTCAAGTTTATTGTTGCATCATATAATGCCGGCCCCGGTCATATCCTAGATGGGATGGCTTTAGCACGAAAGCATGGAAGAAATGATTGTATCTGGTTTGGTAGCGTTGAGACTTATGTAGCATTAAAAAGTCATCAGGAATATTATACCGATCCGGTAGTTAAGTCCGGCTATTTTAGAAGTGGAGAAACGATTCGTTATGTACTGAATGTTCTTAATACATACGAAAGATATAAGAGCTTATACTAAAACAAGAAAAGAGGAACCCAATGTTGGATTCCTCTTTTTTTAATTTTGAGATAAAATTATTTCTAGTTCAGATGGACTAATGTTTTTTGCAATGATAACTCCTTTTGAGTCTAGTAAAAAGTTAGCAAATTGCTTGTCTTCTACTTCGTGTGCTTTTGCAATTTCCGAATTAAGTCCTTTTTCTAGATGAATGCTTTGAACACCTGTTAAATCATCTCTTCTTACAGTTTCTTCAAAAACTGATTTTGATTCTTCAAGTGACAAGGACATCATCTTGATTCCTTTTGCGTTAAAAAACTGTTTTTGCTTGCATTGTTCTACAATTTTGGCAAACTGTATATTCTCAATATGAGATTTTGCGTTATACGCTGCCCAGTAGTTAATTAATACAAGTGTTTCATTATTGGTTTTAAGGGATGCTTGTAATTCTTTATTCCCTTTTATTTCAAGTTTGTCTCCTACGGTAATACCTCCGTTGTTAATTACAGATGGTGCAAAAGACACTGAAATGATTAAAACAACAATTAATGAAAAAACTGTTTTAATTTTTGTCATACATAATGTTTTAGTTACTACTAGATCTAACCGTGAGGGAAGATCATTATCTCACTTATCCGCTGACAAGTTTTGTAGTCTGATTGTATCAAACAACGCTACAAAGATACCGCTATATTTGCTGTTTTTGCTTGATTTTATCAAAAAATGGCCAAAAAACATGCTGCCCAACATGTTTTTGCCCTTTTCACCGCTGTATTACACTATGTTAAATTATGTGAAATTTATTTGTTTTCAGCTTTAAATTAAAGAAATTCCAAGCTAGAATGTATTCTATTTTATGATATTTCTCCAAGAATTAGTTGCTGTGACTCCTTTTTTTACTGTAATAGTTTTTATAGAATTGGTATAAACTATCTGACTCGATATTTGATTTAGTTTCAGTCTTTGTTGTATCTGCTGTTACTTCAGTCTCTGTTGTGTCTTTTGATACTGGATATGGCGTTTGGCACATGTAGTCTTTGGTGATTTCTTGTTTTGGATTTGGGAACCTAGCTCTGTAGTTTTCTAGAGTTTGATCTTTTAAAACCTTTTCCATGAAGTAACCAAAAATAGGTAATGCAGTTTTACTTCCTTCCCCAAGGTGTCCGGTTCTAAAGTGTACGCATCTATGCTCGCCACCAACCCAAGCTCCAGCAACTAGTTTAGGTGTAACTCCAACATACCATGCGTCTGAGTGATTAGATGATGTCCCTGTTTTTCCACCAAAATCAGTTTTAGAACGCTGTATGTCAAAAGCCCACATCGCTTGAGAAGTAGCTAAAGGTTCTGTTAGTCCAGCTCTCAACATTTGAATCATTAAGAATGAAGTTTCGTAGGGAATAGCTTCTTTCTCATTTGTAGTAGCGTTATAGATTACTTTTCCATCTTTGTCTTCGATTTTTGTCACTAAAATTGGGTCATGCATTTTCCCATCATTCACAACTGTACAATATGAGTTAACTAACTCTAGTAGAGAAACATCAGAAGAACCTAGGCATACTGAAGGAATATGGTTTAGAGGAGTTTTAATCCCCATTTTATAGGCTGTGTTTATGATGTTTTCAATACCTGCTTTTTTTGCAACTTTTACAGCTATGGAGTTAAATGAGCGAGCAAAAGCATATTTTAGAGTAACAGTGTCTCCACTGTAGTTTCCGTTAGCATTTCTTGGTACCCAATGCTTTTTTTCTCCATTCTCCATGTAATCCCAGTCTATGTAGCTCTCAGTGATTTCATCACATGGCCCCATTCCTTGGTTAAATGCTTCTGCATATACAAACAGCTTGAAGGTTGAACCCGGTTGGCGTTTTGCCATTACCTTATCATATTTCCAGAATGAGAAATCAATATCACCAACCCAAGCTTTGATATGACCTGTTTGAGGCTCAATGGCAACAAAACCAGTGTGCATGAATCTGTTCATATATCTAGCAGAGTCCAAGCTGCTCATAATAGTGTCTATCGACTTTCTTTTATAGTCAAATAGTTTTACATTATGAGGTTTATTTAATACAGCCCAGATTGAATCCTGATTATTGTCATATTTTGCTTTAAGGTCTTTATATTGTTTTGTGCGTTTGATAATATCTTCAACAAAGCCTGGAATAACTTGGTGTTTTTCATCTTGCCAAGGCTCTTGGTTTCTCCAGTGATTATTAAAGTTTCTTTGTACAATCTGCATTTGTTTTTGCACAGCATTCTCAGCATAAACTTGCATTCTGGAATTAATGGTTGTATAAATCTTTAACCCATCAGCATATAAATCTATGTCATTTTCTTTACACCAGTCTTTTAAAAATTCAACTACAGCTTCCCTGAAATAAAGAGCCTTGCCATCATAGTTTTGCTCAATTTTAAAATCTAGTTGTACCGGAATCTCTTTTAACGAATCAAGCTGATGTTTGTTTATAATTTTATGTGTATAAAGGTTTTCAAGAACAACATTTCTGCGTCTTAAACTATTTTTAGGATTGATTTTCGGATTGTAAGTCGTTGTAGCTTTTAGCAAACCAACCAGTGTTGCTGCTTGCTCAGTTGTAAGCAGGTTAGGAGTTGTGTTGTAATAAGTTTTTGCTGCTGTTTTAATTCCATAAGCATTACTTCCAAAGTCAACTGTATTTAGGTACATGGTAAGGATTTCTCGTTTTGAGTAGTACATCTCAATTTTAACGGCAGTAATCCATTCTTTGGCTTTCATAATAATAAGCTTAACCCCCGGGATGTATCCAAAAAGTCCTTTTGAATAGCCAGAGCGAGTGTTATACATATTTTTTACCAACTGCTGGGTAATTGTACTAGCACCACGAGCTTTACCATGCAACATATCTTTTATTGCTGCAAATACACCTTGGATATCAATTCCGAAATGGTCATAGAAACGCTCATCTTCAGTTGAAACGAGAGTTTTAATCATGATGGGTGCTATGTTTTCGTATTTTACCGGACTGCGGTTTTCACGAAAGTATTTTCCAATAATGATGTTGTCCTGAGAGTATATTTCTGAGGCGATGTTTTGTTGTGGTCGGCTGATGTCTCTTAGGCTTGGAGAATGCCCAAACAACCACAGGAAGTTAATGTCAACTAAAAATAAGAAAATGATAAAGGCAATAAAAGATTTTAGAAAGACAGAAAGGACTTTTTTATGCCAAGGCAGGTTTCTAAACTTTTCTTTGCTGCGAGTTCTCCAGTCCTTTAATATTGTTAGGGCCATTGAGAATATGGGTTTTACCTTTTCTAAAGACATTCCATAATGTGTTTAATTTATTCGGAACAAAATTACTCAAAAACTGGACTGGACTACGGAAAAAAAGTTAAAATTAAATATCAGGCAGAGATATTCTTTGTTGTATAAAAAACAATGTGTTTTGGATTTAGAATACTAACCCTAAAAACCCTAAATTTGTTCTCTAAATAATAAAAAAAAGAATATGATACGACACATTGTTTTATTCAAGTTTAAGCCTTTTGTTGCCGAAGAGGAAAAAGCTGGGAAGCTACAAGAAATAAAAAAAGGATTAGATGCTCTGCCGGCATTAATACCTGAGTTGAAGTTATTGAAAATTGGGATAAACATGAACCCAAATGAGCAATATGATTTGAGCTTGTTATCCGAATTTAAATCTATGGCAGATCTTGATGCTTATGCCGTACATCCTGAGCATGTTGCTGTGGCTAAGATTATCAGAGAAGTTTTGGAATCCAGAGCTTGTGTAGATTCTGAATTTTAGTCCTTAATAAAAATAGAAAAACCCACAGAAATATTTCTGTGGGTTTTTTGTTTATCTAAAAAGATTAAATCTCTTTTTTCCTTTTATGCTTAAGAACTTTTGCTTCAAGGTAGAATACAATTTCTTCAGCAATGTTTTGTGTTTGGTCACCAACTCTTTCTAATTTTCTAATGAATGAAAGCAGTTGAAGTGTGTCCTCAATGTTTGTTGATTTCTTCTCAATTAATTCAGCAATAATTGAATTTGCATCTCGGTTAACTTGATCCAAGTATTCATCTTTAGTAAAGATGCTAATTGCTTGATGATTGCTTTCTTCCTCAAATGATTCAAGGGTATTTTTAAGCATATCAATTGCGATTTCAAACATTGAAATAATATGAGTTTCGCGAAGAACTTCTTCTGAGAATGGGGCTTTAGCTATTTTTGTATAACTAGAGATGTCTTTCGCGTAATCACCAATCCTTTCAAGATTATAGTTGATTTTTAACACGGAAAGGACAAAGCGTAAGTCATTTGCTAATGGGTTAAATAGAGCTAGAATGTTTTCACAGTCCATATCTAATTTTAGCTCAAAAGCATCTACTCTTTTCTCATTGGCAGCAACCTCATTCGCCATGTTGCTATCATTGTGTTCAATAGCTTGTTTGGCTTTTTCCATTTGGGTAATTACAAGTTCCCACATTTCAATGGTGTCTTGTTTAAGGCGCTTTAGCTCTGTATTTAAATGTGAATTTGGTTCTTTCATTTGTTTACAAAATTATGTTTGTAGCGTTTGGATTCTAACCGAATCTTCCGGTAATATAGTTTTGGGTTTGAATGTTTTTCGGATTTGTAAAGATAGTTTTAGTATCATCACATTCAATTAATTCTCCCATATAAAAGAATGCAGTTTTATCACTCACACGACCTGCTTGTTGCATATTGTGTGTTACAATGATAATTGTATAGTTGTCTTTTAAGCTATATACTAAATCTTCAATCTTTGATGTTGAGATTGGGTCAAGTGCAGATGCAGGCTCATCCATAAGTAAGATAGAAGGCTCAATCGCTAAAGCTCTGGCAATACAAAGGCGTTGTTGTTGACCGCCTGAAAGTGCCATGGCAGATTTTTTAAGCTTATCTTTTACTTCACCCCAAAGTGCAGCTTTTTCTAATGAGCTTACTACTTTTTCTTCAATAAAGTGTTTGTCTCTGATGCCATTTACACGAAGTCCGTAAGCAACATTCTCGAATATTGATTTTGGGAATGGATTTGGTTTTTGGAATACCATCCCTACTTGTTTTCTAAGTTCATTAATGTCTATTGACTTGTCATAAACATTCACTCCATTTACTTGAGTCAGACCAGTTGTGCTTACACCGTCAATTAGATCATTCATTCGGTTAAATGAGCGAAGTAATGTTGATTTACCACAACCGGAAGGACCAATAAATGCAGTAACAGTATTTTCTTCTGCTTGGAAGTTAATGTTTTTTAGCGCGTGGAAATCTCCATAATAAAGATTAAAGTCACGAGCTTCTACTTTGATATTAGACATACTATATATTGTATTTCAATTATTTCTAAATATTTTACTTAAGTCTCTTTAAGTATCTTTTGCGAAGCATGTTTGCAAATAAATTTACTATTAGTACGATGATAATCAATACTAATGCTGTACCATATGCCATTGGTCTTGATTTTTCAATGTCAGTACCACTAGTGGTTAAAACATATAAGTGATAAGGCAGTGCCATTACTTGGTCAAAAATGCTGTTTGGTAGTCGTGGAAGGAAATATGCTGCTACAGTGAAAAGGATAGGAGCAGTTTCTCCTGAAACACGGCTAACTGATAGAATTAAACCTGTAATAATATTTGGATAACAAATAGGTAAAATTACTTTGCGGATAGTTTGTAATTTAGTAGCTCCTAAAGCGTAGCTACCTGTTCTGTAAGTGTCATCTACTGCAATTAAAGCTTCCTCGGTAGTTCGGATAATGATTGGTAAAACCATAATTCCCAAAGTTAAGGAACCTGCAATAATTGAGTCTCCAAAATTCAATTCGTGTACAAACAAAGCCATACCAAATAAACCAAATACGATAGATGGAACACCGGCAAGGTTATTTGTCATAGAGCGAACTAGTTTTTTGAACCAGCTGTCTTTCAAATATTCGTTTATATATATAGCAGATAGCACACCTACAGGGAAGGCAAAAATCATACTTCCAGCAACTAAACATAGTGTACCTATGATAGCCGGAAGGATACCACCTTCTGTCATTCCATCCTCAGGCATTGATGTAAGAAACTCCCAGCTGATAGCTGAAGCTCCGCGAATAATGATAAACCCAAGGATGATAAACAAAATAGCTACAACCGAATAACTTACAACTCTAAATGAGTTAAACGCAATTACTTGGCTAATGTGCTTCGAATTATATTTCTTCTTTTTTAACATGGCTATTTTATCTTTCTGTTTTTAATAACATCAACAAGTGTGTTGAATACGAAAGTCATAATAAATAGAATAATACCTAAAGCAAAAAGAGCTTTAAAGTGAGTTCCTCCAAATGGTGCTTCACCAAGTTCAGCCGCAATTGTTGCAGGGATAGTTCTTACGGGTTCAAGAATTGAGTGTGGAACTAAGGCTGCATTACCTGTAACCATTAATACGGCCATGGTTTCACCAATTGCTCTACCTACACCTAAAATGAAGGCTGCCATGATACCTGAGCTTGCGTAAGGAATAACTACTCGTCTTAGAGTTTGCCAATGTGAGGCACCCATAGCCAAGCTCGCTTCTTTTAAAGCTACCGGAGTTGTTCTTAATGCGTCTTCAGATATTGTGATAATTGTTGGTAATGCCATGATAGCTAGGATAATACTACCGGCAAGGGCAGTTTCTCCAACCGGTAAATCAAATAAGTTCTGAATAAATGGAACTAACACAACTAAGCCAAAGAAACCATATACAACTGATGGAATCCCTGCTAGAAGTTCAATTATCGGTTTTAATATTTTTCTGATGCGTTCATTCGCAATTTCAGCCATATAGATAGCTGTAATAAGTCCAATTGGAATAGCAAAAAGTATAGCAAAAAAAGTAACCCAAAGTGTACCCATAATAAGAGGGAATACACCGAATTGAGCTGATGGTATTGCTGTTGGATACCATTCATCTCCGCCTAAGAATTCACTAACAGAGATATTGTCTACTTTGATTTTCTTACCATGAAAATCTTTTGGATAGTACTTGTCATTGAAAAAAGCTATAGTAGCTTCGTTATCAACCATGTACTTATCTAAACACTGAGGAATATTTTCATATTCGCTACCTAGTTCATCTTCTGAGAAATAATCACTTAATTCTTCAAGTGTGAACATCTCAATGTCTTGGTCTTTACCACCTAGTTCAGACCAATTTGTAATGTCTCCGTTAAAGATGTCTTTGATATCTTTAGCAGAAAGTTTTTGTATAGGGTTATTTGCACTAATAGAGATCGTATAACTTTCTTCGATTGGGCTATCTCCAAATAAGCTTATCCCTGATTTGAATAGAAAGAAAACTATAAATAGTACGGCAACCGTGGTTACCGTACTACTACTGAATAAAATTCCTTCAACAAATTTTTCTGTTGTTTTTCTTAAGTTCATTTCTGTTAATTATTTAACAGGTACATATCCTTCTTTTAATACAATAGCTTGCCCTTCTGTAGACATAATAAAGTCAATTAAAGGTTTGATTTTAGCTGTTGTTTTTCCTGTGTAATAATATAGTAAAGGACGAGTTACAGGGTAAGTTTTGTTCTTAGCGTTTTCTACACTTGCAGCAGCAAAGTTTTTACCGTCATAAGAAACTTTCAAAGCTTTTACATCTTTTTCAACATAAGCTAATCCGATGTAACCGATAGCACCTTTAGTTTGGCTTACTGATTGAACTACAGCACCTGTTGCAGGCATAAGTAATGCTGCTTTTGTGTAGTTCTTTTTTTTCATTACACTTTCTTTAAAGAATTCGTAAGTACCTGAACTTGTTTCACGAGAGTAAACAATGATTTTCATATCATCACCACCAACTTCTTTCCAGTTTGTGATTTTTCCTGTGAAGATGTCTGAAAGTTGTTCGCGAGTTAATTGAGAAACTTTGTTTGCAGGGTTAACTACAATTGCAATTGCATCATATGCAATAACTGTTTCAATAACTTTTTCTCCTGCATCTTGAAGTTTCATTTTCTCGCTCATTTTCATTTTACGAGATGCTTGTGCGATATCTGTTGTTCCAGATACTAAGGCTGCGATACCTACACCCGAACCTCCACCTACTACAGAGATGTTTGAACCTTTGTTTTTCTTAATGAATGATTCAGCAAACTTTTGAGATAAAGGTAAACAAGTATCACTACCTTTGATTTTACATGCAATAGTTTGTGCGTTAATTAAAGCTGGAGACATTAATAATGCCAAGCCTAAAATCATTAAATTCTTTCTCATTTTTTCTTGTTTTAGTTACACTGCAAAGGAATGTTATATATATTACATAGGTGTTACGAACACTTTACACTGTCGTAAATTTTATCTAGAATTTATATTGTAATCTTAAAGTGAATACATTGTCATTTCTGTCACTTGAAAGGTCTTTCAGCGTGCTTCCGTCAGGTAGCAAGTCAGTTGTTTCGTTTGTAACCATATCGTAGTAAGCAGAGATTTTTGTGTGGCTGTCATAGCGATAGTGTAGACCCACGCCAAGAGTGCTGTACATGATGTCTGCAGCACCGGTTCCTCCTAATCCAATTTCGTTTCCTGATACTTCAGTATTTGGATCATAAACATCATATTTAACTACAAATTGGAATGGAGTTTCCAAGATGTTTTGGATGAAATATGCATAGTAACCATTAAAGTTTCTTATATATCCGTCTCCACTCATAGCGCCTTTTAAACTTGTTGAGCTTGATGATTTTCCGGTTTGTGTACCGAATAAGTATTCAGCTCTAATTTGAGTCATACCCATTGCCCAGTCAAAACTAATTTGCCCATCAAAACCGAAGTATTCTCTGTCAAGTTTATTGCCAGTGCCAACGCTGTCTTTTACAAATGTTTTAACTCCAGCTACAGTTTCCATAGAGTATACATCATCAGTTGCAGCTGCAAAACCACCATTATAGTATGACGCACCTAGCCCCCATGTGATTTTTTCATTAATAGTGGTTTTACCCATTGATAAGTGACCAATGAAATCTTTGTATGAGTCTGTTTCTTCAGCAGGGCCATTGCCATTAAATAAACCTGCATCTAATTTGATGAAGTGTAATGATGATGTTTTTGGAGCTTGTAATGTTACTTGAGCACCAAGATCTTTTTCACCTGGGAATAAAGTTTGAGTGATGCGTGAACGCTCTAAACTTTCGATGCTGCTTGATGAATAAGAGATCTCATGTCCAAATGGGCGGTCAAAGATACCGGCGGTCATGCTGTTAGATTTTGTGAAAGGATCTTTGAAGTTTAAGTAAGCTTCGTTAAGTCCAACACCTTTTTCTGTGATATCAATTTGTAATACTGCACTTGAAAGACCGCTTGCATATTTTGCTTTTAATCTTCCACGGCGCACTTTAAAACGGCTG
Organism: Paludibacteraceae bacterium; assembly: GCA_963662245.2. Classification (GTDB taxonomy): domain Bacteria; phylum Bacteroidota; class Bacteroidia; order Bacteroidales; family Paludibacteraceae; genus JAFGVL01. Next base: position 152,480 of record CAXXVQ010000006.1, read on the forward strand.
TCATATCCTTTAAAATCTCCACCAGCTATACTTGCAACACCTACAGTGTCAGCTGACTGGTATTGTGCCTGAACATATCCGCTAAAAGATAATTTCTTAGCAGAAGCAACATCAGATTGTAATTGTTCGATTACAGGATCCAGTGTAATTTGGCTTTCTTCTTGTGAAAATGAGTTTGTTGTTAATGTAGCTAGCAACAATAAAGCCCCCGCAGTTTTGTTACTTAATCGTAATGATAAGTTCATAAATGTATTAATTGGATTAAATTAGTTTTAAATTTATGCTGCAAAGTAACTTAACAGATATTACAGAAATGTTACATAATAATTACGAAAGCTTTAATCTTGCATATACATATCAACATTAGTTGTAATTTTGTGTCTATATAATTTTAATGTATGAATCGCATAATCTCTTTGTTTATAGGCGTTATCTTGTCGTTTAGTGTATTCTCATCAGAGAAATATGAGTTGTGTTACAATGTTACAGCATCTTGTAACAATGATTGTTTTTATCATTTAAATAATAAATACTTGTTGCAATATTGGGGTGGTGTTTCAACGGATAAACTTGAAATGTCAATTACAGATTCGTCCGATTCTGTCAATTATAAAACGGTGGGATTTTACAATATAGATTTTAAAACTACAGATTCCTGTTCCGATTTTGGGAGAACCTTATATATGGATAAAGCACTGTCTGAAGTTGTATATAAGCAAAATGAAGTGAGTTATAAGCGTGAGCTGTTTTCTGACTTTGATAATAATAGGATGGTTTTCCATCTTGAATCATCTGAGAAAAGGGGGATTTCGTTTGTTATTACTGCTAGTGGCGGAGTTGATCTTGAACACTTACAGCTAATAGAATCTGATGGTAAAGTAATTCACAATGCAGACTCATTTCAAATTTTTGGTGCAAGTGATGTTACACTTGGAATTAAGCTAGATAAATCTTCAAACAGTGTAGATAGTGAATCTTATAGCCAACTAAAAAAGAAACATTCCGGTGACTTTGAGTTCCAATATAATAAGTGTTTTTTTCAGTTAGATAAGGTGTCTAATCGTAAAGATATTGAGCGTTTATTTCAATATTCAAGATATGTTGCTGTTTCCTCAGAATTATCTGTTAGTTCTCATCCGCAATTTTTTATCCCAACAAATGATTCAATCTTTAGTAATGCAATAATGCCTGAAAGCTATATGAATCTCCGCAAGTTTGTTGACTATTCTGCATATATTAAAGGTAAGCTTGTTGCTTTAAGCGGAGATGCAATAAATATTTTGCCTGAAATGCCAAATGAGTGGGCGGAAAAAGGGAGACTAGTAGGAGCTCAAATGCCTGGAGGTTTTGTAATTGACTTAGTTTGGCGTGATGATGCAATTAAGACCTTAGTTGTTCGCTCTAATCTTGGTGGGAATTGTAGATTAAAGGTGCAAAAAGAAATACATGGCTGTAAATGTTTGGGCATGGAACCGGCTAGTGGTGACAACCCTAACCCATTTTATAAAAACTTTGAAGAATCGGATTTAGGGAAGGAGTTATTGAAATCATATAAAATATTTGATTTTGACACTTACCCCGGACAGGTTGCTGTATTTAGCGGTAGCGAATGGTAATTAAAAAAGCCGGATCAAAATTGTCCGGCTTTTTTAATTTTTTCTTAAGTAGAAGAATTAGATAAGTTTTACAAAAACTTCAGCTCCTTCAGATTCAAGCTCTAATTTAGCTTCGCGAGCTAACCAACCAAGAGCAGCAAAAATGTCTTTGTCTGTAAGTTTAGTTGATTTTTTTAATTCCTTTACTGTTTTTTTTTCTCCATCGCTAAGTGCGCTCCAAACTGCACCAGCATTTTCTCCAATTTTACTAACCATAATTTTTTTTTTTAGTGAGAATGTGTTATTTGAAATCAGTTAACACAAATGTACATTTTTTTCTTTTTACATTTTTACAATTTTCACAGAAATTAACATAAATGAAATATGGTTTTAGAATCTAATTAGTATTTATTCAAATTTAATGGATTTTGCTGGAAGTATCTTAGATATTAAATATGAAGGAATAATGAGCATTAATGCCGATGAAATAAAGGTTCCGACATTTAAGATTAGTATGTGTATAATGTTAATGTGTACAGGAACATATGACACATAGTAAGTCACCGGGTCAAGAGGAATAATATGAGTGAAATATTGTAGTAGCATCAAAGTAATACCAATGATGTTTCCCCACATCATACCTTTGCCTATTAAGAAAAAAGATTGGTATAGGAATACTTTTCTGATAGACCAGTTTTCAGCACCCATGGCTTTAAGGATTCCGATCATGTTTGTGCGTTCCAGAATTAGAATAAGTAATCCGGAGATCATATTAAATCCTGCTACAACAATCATTAGTATAAGTATAATCCAAACATTCATGTCCAGCATGCTTAACCATGAGAATATTTGTGGATTAAGGTCTTCAATGCTTTGAGAAAGGAGTGCTGAGCCATCCGGATTTAAACGGTTTGCTGTTTTGAAGTACATGTCATCACTTACTTCACTCAGCTTGTTGTAGTCTTTTATTAAAACCTCAAGACCACTTACCTGTGTGCTGTCCCAGTTATTTAGTTGTTGTATTTGGTGCATGTCAGTCAGGATAAACTGACGGTCGTATTCTACAAAGTTTGTACAGTAGATTCCTACCACATTAAATTTTCGAGCTCTGACTGATTCATCTTTTACAAAGTAGGTAAAGAAGTTGTCGCCAACCTTTAGTCTTAGTAATTGGGATAGGTATTTTGAAATGATGACATCTTTTGACGCTTTGTCTTTTTGTATGCTAATAGTATCACCTTCAATCAGATTTTTTCTGTAGAATTTCCAATCAAAGTATTGGTCAATACCTTTTAGAACCACTCCCTGTACATCATCATCTGTTTTGATAATCCCTGGTTTGGTTGCAAATCGTTGTACATGCCTAACTCCTTTAACGCTTGCAATGCTTTTAACAAGACTGTCTGAAGCCACTATGGGTTTCATTTCAAAAGTCTCGTTACTGTCGTAATTTGTGATTTGGATGTGTGACCCAAAAGCAATTACTTTTTCTCGAATCTCTTTTTTGAACCCTATAACAATGGCAACTGTAATTAACATTACGGCTAACCCGAGCGCAATTCCCAATATGGCCACACGCACAGCAGGGCGAGAAACTGATTTCTTGCCCTGCTTATTAAAGTGTATGCGTTTAGCTATAAAGAGTTCTAAATTCATGAAATAGTAAGTGAGTTTGTGAGGAGTGAGAGGTGAGTAGTGCTTTTCTCGCCATCTTTCTTTCTCACTATCTATTTTGTTGTTCTTCCAGGATATGCTTCTAGAGCTTTTTCAAGTACAATTAGTGCTTTTGTCAATTCTGCTTTATTAATAACATAAGCAATACGCACTTCATTTTTCCCTGAACCTTCTGTTGTATAGAAACCAGTTCCAGGTGCTAAGAACACTGTTTGTCCTTCAAACTCAAATTCGTTTAAGCACCATTCACAGAATTTGTCGGCATCATCAACCGGAAGTCTTGCCATGGTGTAAAATGCTCCCATTGGAATTGGTGAGTACACACCCGGAATACGATTCAATCCGTCAATCAAACATTTACGGCGTTCAACATATTCGTCATATACATCACGCATATATTCTTCGCTTGCGTCAAGTGATGCTTCTGCTGCAATTTGTCCAATTAATGGTGGACTCAAACGAGCTTGACAGAATTTAGTAATGGTTTTTTGTAGTTCTTTATTTTTAGTAATCAAAGCGCCAATACGAATACCACATTCGCTGTAGCGTTTTGAAACTGAATCAATCAAAACAACATTATCCTCAATTCCTACTAAGTGACAAGCCGAAATATATGGTGAACCTGTATAGATAAACTCACGGTAAACTTCATCTGAGAATAAGTACAAATCATATTTTTGCACCAAATTACGAATCTGATTCATCTCTTTGCGAGAGTACAAATATCCGGTTGGATTATTTGGATTACAGATCATAATTCCTTTTGTGCGCTCATTGATTAGTTCCTCGAATTTTTCAATTGGAGGTAGTGAGAATCCTTCTTCAATAGTAGAAGCCACAGTTTTGATTATAGCTCCGGCAGAAACGGCAAACGCCATGTAGTTAGCGTAAGCAGGTTCAGGAACGATAATTTCATCACCAGGATTTAGGCAGGCCATAAACGCAAATAGTACAGCTTCAGATCCACCTGTCGTGATAATAATGTCATCGGCGGCGACATTAATATTATACTTGGCATAATAATGCACTAGTTTTTCACGATAGCTACGAATCCCATTGCTAGGACTGTACTCCAACACTGCATGGTCAATGTTACGAATTGCTTCAATTGCCACTTGCGGTGTAGGTAAATCTGGTTGCCCGATGTTCAAATGATACACTTTCAAACCACGAGCTTTAGCTGAGTCAGAAAGGGGAACCAGTTTTCGGATTGGTGATGCTGGCATCTCAATCCCGCGTTCAGAAATTTTTGGCATGTTTAATTAATTAATAATTAATAGTGAAAAATTAATAATTCAGTTCACTACAATAATAATAGAGGTTTTAACCGAACTGCAAAGATAATAATTAAAAGATAAGTGATAAGCGATTAGCTGGAAACAAAATGGGGAAAGTGTCGTGTTTGGAGTTTAACTCCTCCGCCTTTGGCTCGTCACCTTTTCAAAAGGGGACACCTTATGTAGAAAGAGTCTCTATATTTAATGGAATTGTTGATTGTATCTCAAAGTTCATATTTAAATAACTATTGTTTGGGCATTAAATCTTCCCTTTTGTAAAGGGAAGTGCCCGTAAGGGCGAAGGGTTAGGAATAAATTAGAAAACACTTTTTGGCGGAATTAAATCTTTATCATTAATATATCTGATAATCTCATCAATAGTTCTTTCCGGATAATCAAATATTTCAAAATTCTCAAATCTAAGAACTCTAATTCCCATAGAATAAATATGTTCTGTCCTTTTCTTGTCATATTCTATAGCATGGATATCGTTGTGAGATTCTCCATCAAGTTCTATCGCAAGTTTATGTTGTGGACAGTAAAAGTCAAGAATATATTTGTCAACGCTATATTGCCTTAGGAAGCGAATGCCTTCTATCTGTTTGTTTTTAATCATTAGCCATAAAGCGACTTCTGCCGCAGTCATCTTTTTACGCAACTTTCTGCGAAGATGTTTTATTTCTGATTTGTTGAAGTGTTTTGTTGGCATGTGCTTAATATTTAACCCCTCCGCTTCGCTCGTCCCCTTTTTAAAAGGGGACAACATATGCGTCGAGTGTTCTCGTATTTAATTGAATTGTTGATTTTTTTTAAGGTTATATATAAAAATAACTATGTTTTGAGTATAAAATCTTCCCTTTTGCAAAGGGAAGTTCCCGCAGGGGGATGGGTTAGGAAAAGCTACTTTACACTACTAATATTTCCTTCTTGAATCAAAGTTTTTCCCAGCATGCGCAAAAGTAATTGCGTTGTGGCAACTACATCTTTTTCGCAATAAATGGCAATACGCTTTAAGTTGTGCTCTTGATAATAAACTGAGGCAACCTGACTGCCGTCAATATCATCTTTAGGCGTTGGGATTCCAAACACAGCTGTAAGCAGTTTTAGCGAAGTGTAATTTTTATAATCACCGAATTTCCATAATTCCAATGTGTCAAGGAAATTTACCTCCCAAGGTTTCTTTCCTGCTATGCGAAGGGCAGGAGGGAGTTCCAGTCCGTTAATCAACATCCGTCGACAGATATAAGGGATGTCAAATTCCTTGATATTATGACCACAAAGGGTGTGGTCTCGATTTGACATAAACTTGTTGACCAAAGCTGAAAAATCACTCAATAGCTTCTTCTCATCATCATCGGCAAAAGATTTTGTGCGAATACACATTTCCTTTTTCTCATTATAATAGATAAACCCAACAGAGATACAAACCACTTTTCCAAACTCAGCATAAATGCCGGCTCCATTCTCAAAAGCTTGCTGAGGTGTCCAATCTACAGGATAGCGGTCAGGATTCTTGCTTTGTAAAGCTTGAGTTTTTTCATCCCAAAGGTGAGCCAGTTCAGGCGAAAGTGAATGATAATCTGCCGAAGCAGGAACCGTTTCAATATCTAGGAAAAGGATCTTATCTAAGTGTAAATCTAGCATCAGTTAATAATTAATAGTTAACAATTAATAATTATAAATTCAAAGATAGGAAAAAACTGCATCTAGAGAATTTATTTCTGCATTAGCTAGAAATCGTTAAGAAGATTATGAGAATGAAGCGTTAAAAAATAATCCTTGTTTGACGACCGTAGGGAGGAGTTTGGAGGATTTTAGCGAAATGGAAATAATCTTTAGATTTCTAGGTTAAGCAGCGGTCTTTTTTGCATACTTTTTTCGACTGTTGGAAAAAAGTATGAGCCCGTCTGGCTTGAAGACATGTTAATCGTTAACCACTAATCGCTAAAAATCTTCCCTGCCAAGTATCTCTTTCTTTCAATCGTTTTTCCAGCTTTGCCGTAAACTCAAAATTCTTTAATCCCCAGTCCGGCATTATTAATAAGTCTTTTGGTGATTGTGATACAAAGCGCTCAATGGCAATTTCGGGACGAAGTCGCTCAATGAAATCAACTAGCAATTCGATATAGTCATTTACCTCAAAAAACTTAAACCATTCGGGGTGTTCTTGGTATTGCTCCGCCATAGTTGTACCTTTTATCAATTGTAGCTGATGAAGTTTCAAGGCATTAATTGGTAGTTTGTTAAGCATGTCAGCTGAAGCAAGCAACATGTCATGTGTTTCGTGTGGCAACCCAAGAATTAAATGAGCTCCTGTGTAGATTTTTCTTTGTGCAGTTTTTAGTAAAGCAGTTTCTGCTTCCTCAAATGAATGTCCGCGATTGATAAATACCAGTGTACTGTCGTAAGTCGATTCCAAGCCATATTCCACCATTATATAATAGCTTTTTGATAGCTCCGCAAAATAATCCAGCAGTTCATCGCTGATGCAATCCGGACGAGTACCAATTACCAGCCCGATCACACCATCTACCGCCAAAGCTTCTTGGTACAATGATTTTAGTTTTTCAATATTGCCATAGGTGTTGGTGTAAGCTTGAAAGTAAATCAGGTATTTCTGTGTGGGATATTTGTGTGCAAAAAACGCGATGCCTTCTTTTATCTGTTGAGTTACGCTTTTGTGTGGCTTGCAATATTCCGGGCTAAAACTTTGGTTGTTGCAATAAGTACAACCACCGGTTCCTTTGCTGCCATCTCGGTTGGGGCAAGTAAATCCGGCATTTACCAAAATCTTCTGAACTCTTTCCGGGAAAATTCCTTTTAGCACCGAAGCATAATCATTATAGCGTTTTTTATTTTGCATGGCGCAAAGATAGATAAATAAAAAAGCTGACCTTGAATCAAAGCCAGCTTTTAAGATAAGTGTTTGTGATGTTACTTGGTTACAACTACTTTTTTTGTTTCAACACCATTTGTGCTATTCATTTGAATCAAATAAATACCATCGTCAAGTGATTCTAAATTAAATACAGCTTTTTCTTTTACCGGCGTAGTGAAAATAACTCTATCAATTACAATTCCGTTCAAACTTCTTAATTCAACAGTGCAAGCCCCTGAGGTATTTATATAAATAATATGTGATGCCGGATTAGGATAAACACTAAAGTTACTAGTGTTGGTTTCTGTTACCGAAGTAGGAGCACTATGGTTAGTTGATCCCGGTGTGCCGTATTCTCCATTGTAAACAAACCAGCTTGTTGCAAGCGAATTATCCGAGCTTGTAGAAATTAATTCAAGAGTTGGTCCCGTTCCTGCCGGTTCTGTAGGCCAAGGGGCAGAGCTTGAATATTCAACGGAATCCACTAAGTTTCCAATATTATCAAATAATCGAACTGCTTCACCGCTACTACTTAATCCAAAGTCAAAGTTTCCAACCATATTACTAATTGGTGTATTTAAGGTATTCATCGCACTTGTGTCAGATGAAAGTACCAAGTAAGCATTAGCTGCAAGTTCAGTTCCTTCTGGGATAAAGAAAGCATGGTCATTGTCTCCGTCCCTAAATATCCAATTACTTATATCTACAGTTTCGGTTCCGGCGTTATAGATTTCTACCCAGTCATCAGTATCAAAGCTGCTAGATGATTTATAATTGATTTCAGTGAACATAATATTTGTGGTTCCAGCCACTAGGTTTTCAATTGCGCCAACCTTCACCGTATCCATTGGAGTTAATGGAGGTGAAAGCAAGAACAAGCTGTCATTAGTATCGACCTCATAATACAAGTTTGCAAATACAGTTTTGTTAGGGAAAAATACTTGTCCCATTTGAGTTGTAGCACTTACATAAGCTGTATCATTAGCTGGTAAGTAGCTATTGTCAGGGAACATGAAATCATCTGTTGCTCTCGTAGTTCTGATATGGCAATAAGATAAATCGAGCGTGTCTGCTGATTTATTTATCATGCGTAAAAACCTATTGTTGCCATAGCCAAGTACTTTGTCAATCTCAATTTGAGCTGCCACATTATTATTCGTGTTGCCTTTATTTAGAGCTAAAGCTTTTGTGCGCACATATTTTGTATATAGAATTGCATTTGCAGGATAGTTTTGTCCGCCTCCTAGCATTGTAAATTGTGCCCAGTCGCTATCAAAATCTCTGGAGTCAATATCTCTACCGTAAATTAGGTCCCCTGCTGCAAGGTCATTGTGAGTTCCATCGTCAAATAATGAATAGGTGCGTAGTTTGTTAGGTTCACCAATGTTTTTGTAATCAACAGAATCAGCAAATACTACTCGAACGCTTTGAGCTTTTGGCGATTTTATCCTAATTGTGATAATAGGATTGGTTTCTGTTGGTAGTGGGTTTTCTACGCTATGTATGGTTAATGGATCTCTTTCCGGCAAATTGTTGGTTTCTAAAAATGCTTTTCGTTCAGTCATAAACCATTTAAGTCGATTTTGTTCTTCATCGAAACTCGCATTTGTACCTCTTTTATTTGGGTCAAGATAAACTGCGTCTTTAATTTGCACATAAGTTGTATCCATCAAGCTATCTAAGAATAAGTAACCTTTGTCAAGGATTGTATCAACTTTATTCTCAAATTGATTTTTCCATACCGGATTTTCTAGCATGCGTTGAATCAATAAAGCATATTCCGGATGTTGATATTGATCAAAATTATAACTAACCAAAGTTGAATCAAAGTCTCCAAAAGCACTGTTACCAAATGAACCTTCATTATCCCAAGGTAAAAGTTCGTATTTCATGCTATTGCTGTTTTTGTTTACCCATGTGTTTTTTGTGAAATTATCGAATTCAACAAAAGTGAAAAGGATAGCATAAAGGCTAAGAACTTTGTCTGTTTCTACAAAGTTGTCAAGCTCATTGTCAAAATCCGCTTTAGGCAAATAAAGGAATTTGTTGAATAGAGTTCGTAGCTCGTTATAACTCAAATCGCCATTTCCTTCAATTTCCCATACGCTAAGATAAAGCTCATCATTTACCAGAGGAGCAAGGTTTGCACCATGGTCAGAACCTTTGTATAGAGCTAGATTTTGTCTATTGTTTCGGGCTAAGAAGTATTCGTCAATTTGTTCGGTTTGGGTATATACGCCCCAGTTTTCCCCATTTACGGTGTAGGTTACATGTTCTATTGTTGGAGCAGGTAAACCTAGAAACGCCGCAAGTCGTAGTATCAAGAAATTACGCATGGCAGATTCATCATTATAATCTGCATGTAAATTAATACGAGGAACATTGAATGGGTTATCGGTATTTCCAAATTTTATTGCCCAGCTTTTTTTCGGGAAAGCTAGACTTGATGAGCCTTTATAGCGGGCTTCAACTTCATAATCAGTGCCATTTACGCGAAAAACGGCAGGGTAAGATTCTTCATCAAAAGGATGAGCGTTCATTTCAGCTAAATCGGCAGGGTCTATTGTTAATTGGTAATTTGGTAACTCTGTTGCATTACTAAAACCAATATTAAAGAAAACTCCTGCCAATACTAATAAAAGATAACAAACAGTTTTTTTCATAATTTATTTGTTTACAGATTTTGATATTAAATTTAACAAAAAAACTTCACTTTGTATTTATGCTTGAAAATGAAGCATGTATTTCAAATAATATGAAATAATGAGTATGAATTCTGGTCGTTTAGAATTATTATAATATTGAGACTTGTTTTGTGGGGGAATCAATATAAATTTGCTTTCAATAAAATTGAATGACTATGAATAACTTTATTTTTCATAATCCCGTTAAGATTGTTTTCGGGAAAGGTGAAATTGCTCGCTTGAAAGAGTTGCTTCCTGATGGTGCTAAGATTATGTTTACTTACGGTGGCGGAAGTATAAAAGCAAATGGTATTTACGATAGTGTAAAGAAATCATTAGCCGGGTTTAATTATGTAGAATTTGGTGGAATAGAGGCGAATCCAAAATATGAGACACTATTAAAAGCAATTGAGTTAGGTAAAAAAGAGAAAGTCGATTTCTTATTAGCAGTAGGCGGAGGCTCTGTTTTGGATGGAACTAAGTTTATTGCAGCAGCTTTACCTATTAATAACGACCCTTGGGAAATTATTCAACACAAAGTAAAAGTGGAAACTGCTGTACCTATTGGTGCTGTGCTAACTATTCCTGCTACAGGAAGTGAGATGAATGCAAACTCAGTTATTTCGCGTTTATCTACACAGGAAAAATATGCGTTCAATAGTCCGCATGTAATGCCAAAGTTCTCAATCCTTGATCCTGAGGTGTGTTATTCTTTACCTAAAAAACAAATTGCAAATGGTCTGGTAGATGCTTTTATGCATACCATTGAGCAATATTTGACATATCCTGTCAATGCAATGGTTCAGGATAGGTTCTCAGAATCATTGTTGTTAAACCTAATTGAATTAGCTCCGAAGATATTAGTCGACCAGCAAAACTATGACCATTGTGCCAACTTTATGTGGACAGCAACCATGGCATTAAATGGATTGATAGCATGCGGCGTTCCTACAGATTTCTCTACACATCAAATCGGTCATGAGTTGACTGCACTTCACGGATTAGACCATGCGCAAACATTAGCTATTGTGTTGCCGGGCGTGATGAATATCAAGCGTGAGAACAAGCGTGAGAAGTTAGAGCAATATGCTGATCGAGTTTGGGAAATTACAGAAGGAATCTCAGATGAAAGAATTGATGAGGCTATTGCTTGTACGGAAGCTTTCTTTCAATCTACAGGAATTAAAACCAGATTGAGTGATTATGGTATAGGTGAAGATACAATTGACACAATTGCGAATCGTTTTGATGCCCGTGGCTTTAAACCCGGTGAGCGATTAGATACCACTCCGGATGAAATTCGAGCAATCTTAAAAGATAGATTATAAAAGAAACGGCTTATTGATTTCCCAATAAGCCGTTTCTTTTATCTTATGCTAATCACTATTTTCTAGTCACTAATATTGTTCTTTCTCATTAGGGAAATTGCCCGATTTCACATCATTAATGTAGTTCTGAACTGCATTAGTCATTACACTATGCAGGTCTGCATATTTTCTTAGGAAACGAGGTGAGAATCCTTTGCTATTCATTCCTAACATATCATGTACTACTAATACTTGACCATCAACATCATGTCCGGCACCAATTCCAATAATTGGAATATTAACCTCTTTAGCAACTTTCTTTGCCAAATTTGATGGGATTTTCTCAAGTACAATAGCAAAGCATCCGGTTTTTTCTAAAAGTTGAGCATCGCTAATTAGTTTGTTTGCTTCCTCTTCTTCTCGAGCCCTTACTGCATAAGTCCCGAATTTATTTATTGATTGTGGAGTTAAACCAAGGTGTCCCATTATTGGTATACCTGCAGAAAGAATCCTGCTGATTGACTCTAATATTTCTTCACCACCTTCTAGTTTTAAACAGTCCGCTCCGGTTTCTTTCATAATGCGTATTGCTGATGAAAGAGCTTCTTTAGAGTTTCCTTGGTATGATCCAAACGGCATATCCACTACAACTAACGCTCTTTTTACCCCCTTCATTACTGAAGAACCATGATATATCATTTGGTCAAGAGTCATTGGTAATGTGGTAACATTCCCAGCCATTACATTTGAGGCAGAGTCTCCAACTAATAATACATCAATTCCGGCTTGATCAAGTATGCTAGCCATTGTGAAGTCATAGGCTGTTAGCATGCTTATTTTTTCACCGCGTTGTTTCATTTCAAGCAAGCGGTGAGTAGTTACTTTACGGTTGTCTTCTATATGTACCGACATCTTATTTATAATTTAGCATGGCAAAGTTAGGAATTTATTTGCTGTAGAAATAAATATTTCACAAAAACAGCATCAAATGTCCTTTTAGCATAGTAATTTTGTGCTCTGAAAATTATTAAAAATAACGCTCTATATAATTAAGGTGTATTTATGGCAAAATCATCTGTAAAATCGAAACCTTCAAAACCGAAATCTCGTTCTTCAAAATCTAAAACAAAAAGACCTTTGATGAAAAGAATTGGAATCTTTTTGGCTAAATGTCTTATGTGGTTCTTTGTTGTCACTATCGGGATGACTTTACTATATAGATTTGTACCGGTATATTTTACTCCACTGATGTTTATTCGTTTGGTTGAGCAGGCTGTTGATGGTCGTCCATTAAAATTAGAGCGCGACTGGGAGCCAATTGAGAATATCTCTAATAATATGTGTAATGCCGTTATTGCCGCAGAGGATAATTTGTTCATGGAGCATAATGGTTTTGATATGAAAGGCATCGAAAAGGCATTTAAGCATAATCAGAAAAGTAAAAAGATTCGTGGGGGTAGCACGATTTCTCAGCAAACAGCAAAGAATGTCTTTCTTTATCCTAATCGTTCTTATATCAGAAAAGGGTTTGAAGCTTATTTTACTGTATTGATAGAACTCTTTTGGTCAAAAGAGCGTATTTTAGAAGTATATTTAAATGTGGTTGAGTTAGGAGATGGAATATAAAA
>CAXXVQ010000007.1:0-141670 GCA_963662245.2 Paludibacteraceae bacterium
ATTTAATTCATCAACAATGCGTTCTTTAGAGATAATTTCAATTCTATCTTTATTTCTTGCAATTGCGTCAAATGTTTGTTCTTCAATAAAGAAGCCTAATTGTGTCACAAAGCGTACAGCACGCATCATACGCAAAGGATCATCGCTAAAGGTAATATCCGGATCTAGTGGAGTGCGTATAATCTTATATTTCAGGTCCATTTGTCCGTTAAACGGATCAACTAACTCTCCATATCTATCTTTATTTAAGCAAAGAGCAAAAGCATTAATAGTAAAGTCTCGACGATTTTGATCATCCTCTAGTGTACCATCCTCAACAATAGGCTTTCTACTATTTCTCTGATACGACTCCTTTCTCGCACCAACAAATTCAACCTCAACACCATTATACTTAACCTGAGCTGTACCAAAGTTTTTAAATACAGAAAGATGTGCACCTCGCCCTAGTCTTTTTGCAACTAGTTCAGCTATTTCAATTCCACTACCAACAACAACTACATCAATATCCTTAGAATCTCTTTTCAACAATAAGTCACGGACATAGCCACCAATCACATAGCACTCCTTAGACTGCTCATCTGCAATTTCTGATATTAGCTTAAATATATCTAGTTGTAAATGTTCCTTCATATCTTTTGTTCAAACATGCTCAAAATGGCACTAAGGAAGGCAAAGGTACATTTTTTGTCCCAAATTTTCTAATCAACAAATATTATCAACAGTTGTATGTTCTTCTCATTTTTTTTCCTTATTTTGCATTTTCATATACTTTCTAATAACGATGAATAATAAGCTGCTAATAAATATTCTACTAGGTTTCACTTTGGTTGCATGTGGACCAAAAGAACCAACAGAAAAGGAATTAGCTCAAAAACAGCTTGAAATTGCAGACAGCTGCTTTAAAAACAACCAGCTAAGCTCTGCGAAACTTCATATAGACACAATTAACAATCTATACGAAAAGCAAATTGCAGTTAGAAAAAAAGCTGATTCATTGTTTACTCAGATAAAACTGATAGAAACAAAGCGAAACTTAATATATGCAGATAGCGTAATTAAGTTTAAACAAGCTGAATTTGACAAGCTGGTTAAAGATTTTCGTTATGAAAAGAACGAAAAATACGAAACCACAGGCAAGTATATTTACAAATGGCAACGAACTGAAAATATTGCGGGAACATCTTATATCAAACCTCTTGTAGAAGAAATGGGGTTATTTACAATCACCAGTGTTTTGTGTTCAGACTTCCCAATAAATCATCAGTCAGCAAAATTCATGGTAAATGACATTTCTGCTGAAACAGAAGTAGTTCCTTTAGAGTCAGCTTACAATCACAGATATAATGATGGCATGTATTTTGAAACAGTCGTTTACAGAAACAGCTCAAATGAAGGTATTGCACAACTAATACAAGAATATAAAGACAAAACAATAAAAGTCATTTTACAAGGAGAAAAAAAGAAAACTACGATATGGCTTTCTAACACAGAAAAAGAAGCTATAACAAAGGCATACAATTTTTCTGTTGTTTTAAAAAGACCTTAAAGATTTAGAGCGCATAATCTCTACATCAAAAAACAAAATCATACTTTACGAAACAGAATTAGAAAAACAATAACACATCATTAAATTTAAACTTATGAAAAGAATTACAACATTCGTTCTTCTTATTTCTACTTTAAGCATTGCTGCGCTTGCAGGAGAAAATCATAAAGCACTTAAAAAGCTTGACGAAAAAACATTCACAAAAGAAATTTGGAACTTCAAGAAAGGAAAAAGTTTTAAATATAAGGGAGATGCACCAATCGTAATAGATTTTAATGCTGTTTGGTGCGGACCGTGTAAAGCCATTCATCCTTCATTAGTTGAGCTTCAAGAAGAGTACGGTGATAAAATCACAATTTACAGTGTAGATGTTGACCAAGAACCTGAAATAACAGAAGCATTTGGAATCACCAACATCCCTTGCTTAATTTTCATAAAAGACAAAAAAACTCCTTACTACAAGTCTGTAGGTAAAAAATCTAAAGAGGAGCTACACGAAATGATTGAAAAGAAATTACTTAAAGAATAAATAAAAAAGGAGGTTGAATTTCAACCTCCTTTTTTATTTACACCTATAGCAATTCGCCTCAGATCACAGCTCTACAAACAAATACCACATTAAGGCAACCTTTGCTATTACACCGACACTCAACAATCACATAACGAATACCTATCCTAAACAAACAACAGTCAAAGACTAAAAATAAAAAAGCCGAATCTCTATGAGATTCGGCTTTTTATATATTTTCTCGCTTCTAATTACTCAGCAACTACTTCAATATTAATTTCAGCAGTAACTTCTTTGTGTAATTTTAATTGAGCTGTATAAGAACCAAGTTCTTTGATAGCATCTTTGATAGCGATTACTTTTCTATCCACTTCGAATCCAGCTTTTTGAAGCTCTTCGGCGATTTGAATAGTAGTAACAGCTCCAAAGATTTTACCGTTTGCACTAGCTTTAGCACCAATAGTAACAGTTGCACCGTTTACTTTTTCACCTAAAGCTTCAGCATCAGCTTTAATCTTAGCTAATTTATGAGCGCGTTGTTTTAAATCCTCAGCTAACATTTTCTTTGCAGAAGGAGTTGCCAACACGGCTTTCTTTTGTGGGATTAAATAGTTACGACCGTAACCGTCTTTCACAGTTACTACCTCATCTTTAAACCCTAAGTGTAAAACATCTTCTTTTAATATAAGTTCCATTTTTTGTCCTCCTTCTTAAATTATTTCATCATATCAGTTACATAAGGAAGCAACGCCAAATGACGAGCTCTTTTTACCGCTTGAGCAACTTTGCGTTGATATTTCAACGAAGTTCCTGTAAGACGACGAGGAAGGATTTTACCTTGCTCATTCAAGAATTTTTTCAAGAACTCAGGATCTTTATAATCGATATATTTAATCCCGTTCTTTTTGAAACGACAATATTTTTTCTTTTTAACTTCTACTGATGGAGGAGTTAAATATCTGATTTCTGAATTATTTGCTGCCATTTTTTAAGCCTCCTTTACTTCTTTTGATGATTTAACATTCTTTCTTTTAGCTGCATACTCAACAGCATATTTGTCCATTGCGAAAGTTAAAAAGCGTAATACGCGCTCATCACGACGATATTGAAGCTCTAACTTTTCAATTACTGTTGGCTCAGCATTAAACTGAAGTAACGAGTAAAAACCTGTAGATTTTTTTGCAATAGGGTAAGCAAGTTTTTTCATACCCCAGTTCTCTTCATTCACAATCTCTGCACCTTCTTCGATTAGGAGATTCTTGAATTTTTCAACCGCTTCCTTCATCTGAACCTCAGATAAAACGGGAGTTAAAATGAAAACGGTTTCATAACTTTTCAACATAAACTCTTAAAATTAAATTTGTTAAATAATTAAATCGCTTTTTTCATAAAGCGGCTGCAAAGATAGCGTTTTTTCAACAACACACAATAGCTTTAACTATTTTATCTAGAATAAATTGACAATTAATACTATCTTTGGCAAACATATAATATTTAATCATTTACAGGTTGAGATATGATTACTCTAGAAGAAGTTTCTGCCGTTGGCTATATAGCTAAACCGCATGGCATAAAAGGTGAAGTTTCCGTGCATTTTGACAGCATGTGTTTTGACGAAGATGAAGTAAACTACTTCGTATTTGATATGGATGGAATTTTCGTCCCATTCTTTGTGGAAAACTTTAGATTTAAAACAGACACAACTGCTTTGTATAAATTTGAAGACATTGATTCTGAAGAAAAAGCAAAAACTTTAACGGGTAAGACTATTTACCTAAAAAAAGAAGCGATTCTTGAAGAAGACCTAGAAGACAGCATCAAATTCTATATTGGCTTTGAAGTTCAGGAAAAAAACAATGGCTCTTTAGGTAAAATCAAAGATGTTGACGAAAGCACACAAAACACTCTTTTCATAGTAGATAATTATGGAGAAGAATTGCTAATACCGGCTACAGACTACTACATTACAGATATCGATGAGCTAAACAAAGTAATCTATATGGACTTACCAGAAGGATTAGTTGACATGGATTTAGCTGAAGAAGAGTAATCATATTAAATATTTGAACAACTAAACTATGACTATTAATTGGGGAATAATTGGCGCCGGAGATGTGTGTGAAGTAAAAAGCGGACCTGGATTCTACAAAGCTCAAGGCTCAGCACTTGCAGCCATTATGCGCAGAGATAAAGACAAAGCTGCTGATTTTGCAAAAAGACACAATGTTGCTAAACACTACACTACTGCTGACGAACTAATTAATGACCCTGATGTAAATGCCATTTATGTAGCCACTCCTCCTCATTTACATAAAGAATACGCAATTAAGGCATTAAATGCTGGCAAACCTGTGTATGTAGAAAAGCCAATGGCACTTGACTACAATGAGTGTTTAGAAATGACGCAGGCAGCAAAGAGAAATCAACAAAAACTATTTGTTGCTTACTACAGACGCTCGTTACCTTATTTTTTAAAAGTAAAAGAATTAATTGATAACGGATTCATTGGGAAACCCATAGCTGTAAACATAAAGCAATTCAGAGCTCCATTCTCAAGTGACTTTGAATCAGATACGCAAACATGGCGAGTTGATCCAAATCTAGCCGGCGGAGGTTATTTCTACGACTTAGCTCCTCATACAATAGATATTCTTGACTTTTTATTAGGAAAAATAACTGATGCTAAAGGATACACTGCTAATTTAGGAGGACTCTACAACACAGAAGACACTGTTTCCGCTAGCTTCCAATTCGAAAACGGAGCCTTAGGAACAGGAATCTGGAGCTTTATTACTGAAGAAAAATCAAACATTGACAGTGTTGAAATTTTAGGAACAAAAGGAAAAATCCAATTTGCAGTTTTTGACTTTACGCCTATTCAATTAACTACCTCTGAAGGATTACATGAATTCACAGAAGAAAACCCACAACATATCCAGCAACCTTTAATCCAAGAAATCACAAATGAATTATTAGGGAAAGGACTAAGCCCTTCTCCTGCCAGCTCAGGAATTAGAGCCAGTTGGGTAATTGACAAAATATTTGGGAAGATTTAATTCCCAAATATTATCCGCATAATACATATAAATCTGCTCGGGGATTAATCAGCATAATCGGAACTGATGCCGCATTAATACTTGCCAATTCCTTTGGTCCGAAAATAATATCATCCAAACCATATTCACGAGAGGCAGAAATCATTACCATCCCCGCTCCTAATTCTTCGCTTCTTTGAGTTGCTTCTAGCTCTACTTTAAAGCTATCTTTTTTCGCATCAATAAATTCGTAATCTATCTCGAATTTATCTAGCAAAGTACATATCGCATCGGTATGTTGTTTCGCTTTTGAACCATAATCCTTTGCTGGCATCATTAATAGCTTTGAACCAAAGAATCGCCCCATACTACTACTGAATGGCCCCTTCTCTCTATCTTCGACAAGGAAGGTTACCGGAACTAGAACTTTATTCAAGTTTACTAGTTCAAAATAAGGCTTTGTAAAAATATATGGCACACGCAATTCTCTTGACATTTTTAAAAATGGCTGCACTTTATTATATCCTACATGTTCTGACAATTGAAATATCACCATAGATGCTTCAGCCTTTTCCATAAAAGAATGGAAATCGTTACGACTATCCATAATATGACTCTCCACAGCATTCTCACATTGTGGCGTCAACTCTTCCACCCAAACCTGATGCACATCTGCAATCTCAGCTTTTGAAGCTTTTATCTTTTTATCCAGATAAGAAACAAAACAAATCGGCTTATCATATCCTTTTGACAATGTCAATGCTAAGTCTACAGCTTTTTCAGGATAAGCCTCATGCGTTGTTACAATAAATATATGTTCAATAAATACGCTCATTACTCTTTAAAATATACTCGTTTCACACGGCGGGAAACTCCGGTCAATACTTCATAAGGAATGGTTTGCAACCAATTAGCGACTTCGTTAATAGAAAGACCTTTTCCAAATAAAGTTACAGAATCACCTTCTTTTGCTGAAATACCGGTTAGGTCAATCATACAGACATCCATACAGACATTACCAACTATTGGAGCAAAATGTCCGTTCACTAAAACTTCCCCAACTCCGTTTCCTAACTTACGGTCATAACCATCTGCATAACCAATTGGAATAGCACCAATCACACTTTCGCGCTTAAGCTTTCCTTTGCGACTATACCCTACTGTTTCTGTTGCAGGCACAGTTTTTATTTGCAGAATAGTTGTTTTCAAAGTGCAAACTTCCTCCAAAAGATCATGATTGACTGCACTCATACCGTAATGTCCAATTCCCAAACGAACCATATCAAACTGATATTGTGGGAATCGTTCCACTCCGGCCGAGTTTAAAGCATGCTTCATAATTCGATAAGAGAAAGCCTCATCAAATTTCTGAGCACTTGTTTTAAATCGACTGATCTGCTCTTCGGTAAAATAATCCAATGCAGAATCATCTGAACCTGTCAGGTGTGTAAAAACTGAACGAACCATCAATTGATTCTGATTTCTCAAAAGCTCAATTAAAGTTTCTGTTTCTGCAGGAAAGAAACCAAGACGATTCATTCCCGTATCAATTTTTACATGCACAGGATAATTGGTAACACCTTGTCTTTTCGCTTCTTTCAAAAACGCTTCCAACAAACGGAAACTATATATTTCAGGCTCTAGTTTATATTCAAATATTTTTCCAAAGGCACCCATTTCAGGGTTCATCACCACTATTGGAATATGAATTCCTTGTTTGCGCAAATCAGCACCTTCATCAGCAACCGCCACGGCTAAATAATCACAATTGTGATGTTGCAGCGTACGAGCTACTTCCACATCACCACTCCCGTAAGCATAGGCTTTTACCATACTCATCAGCTTGGTTTCAGGCTTCAAGTGTGAGCGGAAATAATTTACATTATGGATCAAAGCATTCAAATCCACTTCAAGAGTAGTTTGATGCACAATTGCCTCAAGTTTTTCTGAAATAGTCTCGAATTTAAACTTACGAGAACCTTTCAGCAATACAGCTTCATCCTTTAATTCATCCAAAAGTGGTGACTGCAAGAATTCTTCAGTAGACGCAAAGAAATATTGTTCTGATAAATGAAACAATGCTTCATGAGAAGCCAGCTCCTCTCCGATTGCAATCAATTTATCTACGGCTTTATTTTCCAACAAAGCAGAAACAGCCTTATACAAATCCTCTGACGATTGCCCACTTTGCAAAATATCAGACAAGATTAATGTCCTTTTCATGCCTTTAGCAGTAGCTTCACTTGCATGGAAATCCAAAGCAATAGCCAACGAACCAAAATCAGAATTATAGGAATCATTTATTAGGATACAGTTTTGCAAGCCTTCTTTTACCTCCAAACGCATTGCTACCGGCTCTAGTTGCAGCACTCGTTCTGCAATTAGTTTTGCATCTTTACCAAGATACAACATCACCGCCAAGCATATCAATGTATTTTCCACAGAAGCCTCATCAACAAAAGGAATTTCAAGAGTAGATTCTACACCTTTATATATATAGCTTACTAAAGTTTTAGCTACTTGCTTTTTGATATCAATTATCTTAACATCAGCACCGGAAGCTTTTCCCCATGTAAATAGCTTGGATTTCAAGGCCGATTGTGCAACTGTTATGTCCAGCAACTTATCATCTTTTTGATAAATAAGCACTTCAGAATTGACAAACAGTTTTAATTTCTCTATGCATTTTTCTTTTAGCGATGAAAAGTTTTCCTGATGAGCATCACCCAAATGAGTAAACACACCTATTGTAGGAGAAACAACCTCAGCTAATTTTTGCATTTCACCGGAAAGAGAAATACCTGCCTCAAAAACACCCAACTCTGTTTGAGCACTCAAATCCCAAACAGAAAGAGGTACACCAATCTGAGAATTATATGAACGAGGCGAACGAGTAATCACAGTATCATTTTGCAACAATTGAAATAACCATTCCTTAACAATAGTTTTCCCATTGCTACCTGTAATTCCTAAAACAGGACAAGCAAATTGCTTTCTGTGAGCCGCAGCCAAAGCTTGCATTGCTCTCAGCGTATCATCTACCAACAAAAAATTAGCATCATCAAACCCCGTCGGGACTTCACTCACCAGAAAACTGCGCACATTTGTAGCATACAAATCCGCAATATATTTATGACCATTATTACGCGAAGTCTTTATAGCCACAAACAAACTTTCTTCAGGGAATGAAACAGCACGACTGTCAGTCAACAGCCATTCTATTTGAGCTTTACCGTTACCAATCACTTTGGCATTGGTAATTTCAGCTATTTGTTGGAGGGAGTATTTCATTTTTTATCCTCTATATTAAACATTTCTTCGAATTTCAATCCGGTAAGCTTAGTCAGTGAGCGGAATAAATACCACATCACAAAACCCATTACCACCATTGATGGCAAAGCAATAACCGGCCAACTTAAACCAAGCATTTTACTATACTCATCATTAAACGCTGGAGTACCTGATGGACTGTGCATAATAACTTTTGCCAGCACAAAATTCAAAACCGCTGACAAAAAGAATGATGCGGACAAGAAATAAGATGATTTCACTAATATTTTATCAAAATCAGTTTTTGCATCTTTTTCAGTTAATATATCATCAATTTTCTCTACATCCATTATTTCAGGATTATAAAGTAACTTTTTCACCAAAGGAAAAGGAGTTTTAATTGTAGCAATAATCGCTACACCTATAATAAAAGGAATTGACGCTTCTTTGTAAGCGATAAGTTCTGTTGGCAGCTCAAATACGCCAATAATTCCGGTTAAGAATATTCCGGCAAAACCAAGTATGGAAATAAAGTTTGTTTTTTTCTTTTTAAACCAGTCCCAAAGTCCATAAGCTAATGGGAAAGCCAAAGCTAACAACAAGGCATATACGGCACCAAGTTCATCTGGCTTACTTAATTTATTTAAAACTAAAATGGGAATTACAATATTAAATGCTAGGTTCCAAATTGGATTCTCTTTCTTCTGCTTCTTTTCTGTTGACATCGTATTTTATAATTATTTTAAAAATTTCTTTTTTTCTTGCTCAAAATCAATCTCAGGATATTTCTTCTCAAATCCCTCAATCTTTGCCAGTTGTTGCTTACAAAATCGTTCATACTCCTCACCATCCTTATTAAATGGTCTATGAGCTAATGATTTCATAAATTTCTCCAGCTCACTCACAGCTCTTTTAGTAACATCAGAAAAATAAGTTTCTGAGAAACGCTCCCAAATATAGTTCACGGCAACATTATTGGGATGCAGCATATCTTCTGTGTAAAATCGATAATCACGCAAATCATCCATCATCAATTCGTAAGCAGGAAAATATTTTACATCATCAAACTGCTGCACCAAAGCATCTATTGCTAACAAAAGGATAGATTTACTCAACTGATTCTCATGCGCACCATCTTTCCAGTGACGAATAGGACTAACGGTAAACACAACCTGAAGCTTTGGGTTATATTCAATAAGTCTATTTATTATTAAGGTGTACTTGTCTGCAATTTCTTCTACAGCAAGCCTTCTTCTATTAAATAATGAATCGGGCAACTTATGACAATTTGAAACAATTGCTCCTGTTTCTTTTAATTCATACACCCAAGCTGTGCCGAAAGTGACAAATAAAAAGTCTGCCTCTCTTAAATTTCTTGACGATAATAAAATTCGATTATTGATTACCTCAAGACACTTACTCTGTTCAATATCAGAAAAGCGGCTATGATGCATAAAACTATGCCACTTTCCACCATGTTCTACTAATTCTGAGGATTCAAACAAGTGATTATCTAACAGATAAGAAATTGCCTTTTCTATTGAGAATGGATTATACAGAATACCAAAAGGATTCATATCCACTGAGAACTTAGCATTATGTAAGCGCTCTCCCATATTTTCCGTAAAACAAGAACCAAGCATCATACATCGGCTTGCATGCAACAACTTAGTTTCAAAAGGTTTTATAGGAACAATGGTTCTGAAATCCATAGCAGATTCGTTGAGTATTTACTTTGTAAGACAGTACAAAAGTACAAATAACTCACATTTATAATATAAATTCATTAGCTTTATTCCTTTATATATATAACTCACTCAAATTTGTTAAATTTGCATGCCAATATGAGGTCTATTTTTTAGCTTTATTATGCTCAAAAACATAAAATGCGGAAAAATAAGTGTTAAAAAACATTTCATAAATGTATTTTGCTACAAAAATGTGGCATTTACAATACATTTTGAAAGCCCATGTCGATTTTTTACTTTCAAATTGTCATTATGAAATATTGACACTTATTGAAAAACAAGAGCTAAAATCATCATTTTGACATAAAAATAAACAATATATATATCATTTTGACATATTTTTAAAATCATAGCTTATTTTTTGATTATATATTTGCTGAAACAAAAACACATAATAACTTTGCAATGAACACAAAGATAAACGGGGAACGCCCCTTACGATTTACAAAAATGCATGGTGCCGGAAATGATTATATATATATCAACGGCTTTACTGAAAAAGTCGAAAACCCATCAGACCTAAGCATTAAACTAAGTAACAGAAATTTTGGTATTGGCTCAGACGGTCTTGTGATGATTCTACCATCAGAAACATGTGACTTCAGAATGCGCATGTTTAACTCTGATGGATCTGAATCTGAAATGTGCGGAAACGCTTCTCGCTGCGTTGGTAAGTTTGTTTACGACAAAGGACTAACAGAAAAAACAGAAGTAAGCCTTGAAACCGGTGCCGGAGTTAAAATATTAAAGCTTCATACTGAAAACGGAAAAGTAAACAAGGTAACAGTAGATATGGGTGAACCAATCCTAGTACCATCAGAAATTCCGGTATCACTTGAAGGAGACAAAGCGGTTAGTGTACCGCTAACGATAGACAATACAGAATATGCTATCACTTGCGTTTCGATGGGAAACCCTCACGCAGTAGTTTTCACAAAAGGCATTGACCAACTTGATTTAACTCATATTGGACCTAAATTTGAAA
This sequence comes from Paludibacteraceae bacterium, assembly GCA_963662245.2. Taxonomy (GTDB): domain Bacteria; phylum Bacteroidota; class Bacteroidia; order Bacteroidales; family Paludibacteraceae; genus JAFGVL01. The sequence continues at coordinate 11,093 of CAXXVQ010000007.1, forward strand.
ACAACGCTATTTTCCCTCGACGCACAAACACTGAGTTCATTGAAATCTTGGATCGTAACACTTTAAAGATGCGTGTTTGGGAACGCGGGACCGGAGAAACTCTTGCTTGTGGAACCGGAGCTTGTGCATCATTAGTTGCTGCAGTATTAAATGACTATAGCAACAGAAAAGCCAAACTTGAGCTTCTAGGTGGAACTCTGGAAATTGAATGGGACGAGAAAACAAATCATGTTTTCATGACAGGTCCGGCAGAAACAGTGTTTGAAGGCGAATTATCAAAATAAATTATTCATAAATGTAAAACAACAAACAATGGTATTAGTAAACGAAAATTACTTAAAACTGCCAGGCAGTTATTTATTTTCAGAAATTGCAAAAAAAGTAAACGAGCACACTAAAGCAAATCCTGATGCAAAAATCATTCGCATGGGTATTGGTGATGTTACTCGTCCATTAACTGATGCAGTAGTCTCTGCTTTACACAATGCAGTAGACGAAATGAGTAAAGCAGAAACTTTCAAAGGTTACGGTCCTGAACAAGGATATCAATTCTTAGTTGAAAAAATTATTGAAAACGATTTAAATCCGAGAGGATTAAATATATCGACAGATGAAGTGTTTGTGAGCGACGGCTCAAAAAGTGACACAGGAAATATTGGTGACATTTTAAGCATTAAAAATAAAGTTGCGGTAACTGACCCGGTTTACCCTGTATATGTTGACACAAATGCAATGGCAGGTAGAGCTGGAGATTATCAAGAAAATGGCAAATGGAGTGATATTGTATATATCCCATGTACAATCGACAACAACTTCGTTCCGGCATTACCAAAAGAAAAACCGGATGTTATTTACTTATGTTACCCAAACAATCCAACCGGAACAACTTTGAAGAAAGAACAATTAAAAGTTTGGGTTGATTATGCAATCGAAAACAAATGCTTAATCTTATTTGATGCTGCATACGAGGCTTACATCCAAGAACAAGATGTTCCTCACAGTATCTATGAAATTGAGGGAGCTAAAAAAGTAGCTATCGAGTTTAGAAGTTTTTCTAAGACTGCCGGATTTACCGGAACTCGTTGTGCATACACAATCATCCCTAAAGAGCTTGAAGCATATACTGAGAATGGAGAAAAAGTTCAATTAAACAAACTTTGGAATAGAAGACACACTACAAAATTCAATGGTGTACCTTACATTATCCAAAGAGCTGCCGAAGCAGTATATAGCGAAGAAGGGAAAAAACAAGTTAGCGAACTTGTTGATTACTACATGACAAATGCAAAAATAATTAGAGAAAGTCTTTCTGAACTTGGATTTGACATCTTTGGAGGAATAAACGCTCCTTATATCTGGATGAAAACTCCAAACGACTTGACATCTTGGGAATTCTTCGATTTACTTTTAACAAAAGTAAATATCGTAGGAACACCCGGAGTTGGTTTTGGACCAAGTGGCGAAGGCTATTTCAGATTAACCGCTTTTGGAAAAAGAGAAGATACTATTGAAGCAATGGCTAGATTAAAAGCCGAGTTTGCAAAATAGAAAAAGCACTATCTTTAACATTTGAAAATGTATTTTAAGGTCATTGTAGTTTTTTATTGAAAATCAAAGAAGAAAGACGATACAGTTCCCTGATTCCGGATGACGGGAATTGCATTTGACTAAATTCTACTAACATTTCACATACAAAATTAATTTCATTCACTATTATTAATTTAAAACAATTTAATTATGAAAGCTTTAAATCGAACATTTTCTAAAGTTTTAGCAGGTTTATTTTTATCATCATTAGCTTTAAGTGCATCTGCACAAGACGCTCCTGCAGCTTCATCTACTAAAGGAGAATTCAGTGTTGGTGCTGACCTTGTAAGTTCTTATGTATGGCGTGGTTTTGACCAAGGAGCAACAGGCCCATCTATCCAACCTACAGTTGAGTTTACATATGGATCTTTATCTATTGGAGCTTGGGGATCAACTAACTTTGCAGGAACATCGAAAGAATGTGATTTCTATGTTGGTTATGCTGTATCTGATGCATTTTCTGTAACTATTACAGATTATAACTGGGCTATTGCTAACAATTATTTTGAATATGACAATGACTTAACTAGCCATGTATATGAACTAGGTCTTGCTTATTCAGGTGAGAAGTTTAGCGCATCTGTAAATACAATGTTCTATGGTGCTGACAAAGCAGTTGATGGTGCTGATTTGAAAAATGCATACACTACATACTTTGAGTTAGGATATGCACTAACTGACAACACTTCATTAGCAGTAGGTGGATTATTAGTTAATGAAGATGCGGTAGGAATCAATGCTTACGGTGTAGCTCAAGATGGCGTAAACATCTGCAACATCAGCTTAACTACTTCTAAAGACATCAAAATAACAGACTCTTTCACTCTTCCATTATCAGGAAGCGTTATTCTTAACCCAATGTCTGAAGATGTTAACTTCGTAGTTACTGCAAGTTTCTAATCTAACAATCAAATCAAATACTTCCCTTAAAATAATCGGTTTAGGAGACAACTCCTAAACCGAATTGGGAAGATTACATCAAAATTTTAAATTAATTCAATTATGAAAAAAATCGAAGCTATCATTCGTAAAACCAAATTTGAAGATGTCAAAGATGCTTTAACTAGCAATGACATCGAATGGTTTTCTTACTATGATGTAAGAGGTGTTGGTAAAGCAAAACAAGAGCGTGTATATCGCGGTGTTGCTTATGACACTAGCTACATTGAGAGAGTTCTTCTTAGCATTGTAGTTCGCGATAAAAATGTAGACAGTACAATTGCAGTAATCCAAGCAGCTGCAAAAACAGGTGAAATTGGTGACGGTAGAATTTTCGTTTACCCAGTTGAGGATGCAGTATCAATTCGTACAGGCGAAAAAGGGGACGCTTCGCTTTTCAATCCTGAAACTGAAAAATAAAATTTACTAAAAACGACATTTAAAATATATAGCAATGGAACAAACAATACAAGGTCTACAAATTGGACTAGATAACATGTGGTTACTGATTGCAGGCTTCTTAGTGATGTTTATGCAACCAGGGTTTGCTTTAGTTGAAGCAGGTTTTACCCGCTCAAAAAACACAGCAAACATTTTGATGAAGAACTTAATGGACTTTGCCATTGGTTCACTTCTTTACTGGATTATCGGATTCTCATTAATGTATGGAACTGACATTTCTGGATTCATCGGAGGATTTGATAAAATGTTCTTCATGAGTGATGGTTTTGGAGATAACTACTCAGACTATGCTGATATCTTCTTCCAAACAGTATTCTGTGCTACTGCTGCAACAATCGTTTCTGGAGCAATGGCAGAGCGTACAGAATTCAAAGCATACTTAATTTTCTCTATCGTTATTTCTATCTTAATCTATCCTGTTTCAGGTCACTGGACTTGGGGACAAGGTTGGATGATGGGTGAAGATGGATGGATGAATACTACATTCGGATTAACATTCCATGACTTTGCTGGTTCTTCTATCGTACACTCAGTAGGTGCTTGGGTAGGTTTAGCTGGTGCTTCAATCATCGGACCTCGTATTGGTAAATACAAAAAAGACGGTAAACCAAACGCAATTCCTGGACACAACTTAACATATGGTGCACTTGGTGTATTCATCCTTTGGTTCGGATGGTTTGGCTTCAACCCTGGCTCTCAATTAGCTGCTGCTGGTACTGACAATGCAGTTGCAATTGGACACATTGCAATGACAACGAATTTAGCTGCTGCTGCTGGTGCAATCACTTCTATGATCGTAGCATGGGTGCGCTACAAACGCCCTACTCTATCATTATCATTAAATGGCGCATTAGCTGGTCTTGTTGCAATCACGGCTGGATGTGATACTGTTGATCCAATGGGAGCTGTAGCTATAGGTATCATCGCTGGTTTTGTATTACCATTTGCAGTTGAATTTATCGACAAAATCTTAAAAGTTGATGATCCTGTAGGTGCTGTATCTGTACACGGTGTATGTGGTGCCTTAGGTACTTTATTAGTAGGTTTATTCTCAACTTCTGATGGTCTATTTTATACTGGAAATGCAACATTATTAGGAGTTCAAGCAATAGGTGTTCTTGTATTCTTTGCATGGGCATTTGGAACAGGTGTAATCTTATTCACTATCCTTAAGAAAGCTGGTATCCTTAGAGTATCTAAAGTTGTTGAAGAAGAAGGTCTTGATGTTTACGAACACGGAGAAACTGCTTACAACTAATTTTAAAAATACTTTCAAGATATATATCAAAAAGCCCTTGGTTTACCCAAGGGCTTTTCTTTTTCAAGAAAAACAATTTCCCCTGTACACTAAGTGTTAAAAACTATTTATTTAGTTACATTTTTTTATTCCAAAAGCAAAAACACTTACACTCTATCAACAACTCTACTCATATTATAACAATCACACCAATATAGATTCTTTTTTTACTTTCAAGAATTAAAGAATTATCACATTTCCTAAACAAACTGATAGTAAAACAAATAAAAAACGAATGTTTTGTTAAAACTTGAAAATGTTTTTCATTTTCAACACAGCTTTTTCTTTCTTTTCAAAACACTTTTGTATTTTTGTGGATTGAAAAAGTGCATCTTAACACCGAACACTCTTGTTAAATATATGCGGTTCATTTATTAAATGAAATGTTAGGATGACTCAGAATTAAGATTTTAATATTAGAGAAGCAGAGAAGATAACCATTACCTTAAGATTACTTTAGAATATCTCAAAATCTTATCCCTCCTTGGAAAAACAAGTACCTAAGGGGGGATTGGTAAGTATAAAGGTTCCTTTTCAAACTTTTTTTTTGATTTATTATTCATTAAATACTAAACCTAAAAAAGGGGGCAAATTATGTATCAAAGACCGGCTCAGGGACTTTATCATCCTGAGAATGAACACGACGCATGTGGCGTTGGATTAGTAGTGCAAATTGATGGCAAAAAATCTCACGACATCGTTGAGAGAGCTCTTCAAGTGCTTGAGAACATGGAGCACCGTGGAGCAGAAGGGGCAGATAGCAAAACTGGTGACGGTGCTGGTTTGATGCTACAAATCCCTCACGAATTTATTCTTTTACAAGGTATCACCGTACCTGAGAAAGGTATGTATGGTACTGGTTTGGTATTTTTACCAAAACAAAAAGATGAAGCAGACGCTTGCATCAAAATCATGCGCGAAAAAATCGAAGCAGAAGGACTTCAATTATCCGCTATTCGTGATGTACCAGTTAATAGCAATATTTTAGGTGTAGCATCTGGTGCTACAGAACCTGATACAAAACAAATTTTCGTAACAGGTGCATCTTCACAAGAAGAGCTAGAACTTAAATTATATATTGTTCGTAAGAAGATTGAAAAAGCAATTGCTCAATCTACAATCTCTAGAAAAAGCAACTTTTATATTGTCAGCCTTTCTACACAAAGAATGGTGTATAAAGGAATGTTAACTTCAGAGCAGTTAAGAAACTATTTTCCAGATCTTACTGACGAAAACTTTACATCTGCAATTGCATTAGTACACTCTCGTTTTAGCACTAACACAATGCCAGCTTGGCCTCTAGCACAACCTTTCCGCATGATAGCTCACAATGGTGAGATCAACACTATCAAAGGAAACCGTTTCTGGATGGAAGCTCGCGAAAGCGTTCTAAAATCTGAACAACTAGGTGATTTAAATGAAATCTTCCCAGTTATTCAACCAGGAATGAGTGACTCTGCATCATTTGACAACGCAATGGAATTCCTTGTTATGTCAGGAAAATCGCTTCCTCATGCAATGGCTATGATGGTTCCAGAAAGCTTCAATGACAAGAACCCTATTTCTTCTGATTTGAAAGCATTCTATGAATATCACAGTATCTTCATGGAACCATGGGATGGTCCTGCTACATTACTATTTACAGATGGTAGATATGCCGGTGGTACACTAGACCGTAACGGATTGCGTCCAGCTCGTTACCTAATCACTAAAGACAACATGATGATTGTTGCTTCTGAAACAGGTGTACAAAATATCGACATTAAAAATGTAAAAGAAAAAGGTCGTCTTAGCCCTGGTAAAATGGTTATGGTAGACACTCAAACTGGAAAAGTTTTTTACGATCCAGAATTAAAAGAGGATTTATCAAAAGCATTCCCATACAAAGAGTGGCTTAAAGAAAACCGTATTGATATTAGCGAGCTATCTTCTGGTCGTTCAATTAAGATTCCAGTAGATAATTATCTAGCTAAATTAAACACATTTGGATATAGCAAAGAAGATGCTGAAATGCTTTTAGTACCTATGGCTAATGCTGGTCAAGAACCAACAAACTCTATGGGTAATGATGCTGCTTTGGCAATATTCTCTGAACACCCTCAACGCATGTTCAGCTATTTCCGTCAATTATTTGCTCAAGTAACTAATCCACCAATTGACCCAATTCGTGAAGAATTAGTTATGACATTAACAGGTTTTGTTGGTTCTTTACAAAAGAACATGTTGGAACCAATGCCGGAACACTGTAAAGTAGTTAGAGCGAAAAGTCCAGTTATTACAAATACTGAATTTGACTTAATTACAAACCTTCGTTACAAAGGATTCTCATCTGAAATTCTTCAAATGGTATTCCCTGTTGCAGAAGGTAAAGCTGGTCTTGAAAAAGCAGTTGAAGAACTTTGCTTAAACGCGGAAAAAGCAGTTGACGCTGGTAACAGTTATATCGTATTAAGTGATAGAGGTGTAAATAAAGACATGGCTCCTATCCCATCTTTATTAGCTGTATCTGCTGTTCATCACTACTTAATCGATAAGCGTAAGCGTATGCAAATCGACATCATTGTAGAATCAGGAGAACCTCGTGAGGTTATGCATTTTGCATTGTTATTTGGTTATGGAGCTAACTTAGTTAACCCATACCTAACATTTGCATTGATTCAAGATCAAATAGCTCAAGGTAATATTAAACTTGACTTTGCTACAGCTGAAAAACATTACATCAAAGCTGTTAAGAAAGGTTTATTGAAAGTATTATCTAAAATGGGTATTTCTACTCTTCGTAGTTACCGTGGAGCTCAAATTTTTGAAGCGATTGGTCTTAGCACAGAACTTCTTGAAAAATACTTCACAGGAACTGTTTCTAAAATTGAAGGTGCAGATTTATCTGACATTGCTAATGACACAATTATTTCTCACCAAAGAGGATTTGCTACAGAGGAAGAAGTTCATGACCCTTTAACAGACAACCTTGGTGTTTATGCATTCCGCAGAAAAGGCGAACACCACTCTTGGAGTCCTGAGGTAATTGCAAAATTGCAAATTGCAACAAAAACAAAAGATTACAATGTATTTAAAGAATACACTAATCTTGTAAACAATAAAGATTACAAAATCTTCATCCGCGACTTCTTTGACATTCAACGCAATCCAATTGATATCAGCGAAGTTGAACCAGCAAGCGCAATCACTAAGAGATTCTGTACAGGAGCTATGTCATATGGTTCTATCTCTGCAGAAGCACACGAAGCGATGGCTATCGCAATGAACATCTTAGGTGGTAAAAGTAACACAGGTGAAGGTGGTGAAGATCCAGAACGCTTTAAACCTCGTGCTGATGGAACTAGCGCTCGTAGTGCTATCAAACAAGTAGCATCAGGTCGTTTTGGTGTAACTACTGAATATCTTGTTAATGCTGACGAGTTACAAATTAAAGTTGCTCAAGGTGCTAAACCAGGTGAAGGTGGTCAATTACCAGGATTTAAAGTTGACGAAATCATTGCTAAAACTCGTCACTCTATCCCAGGAATTTCATTGATTTCCCCACCTCCACACCATGATATTTATTCTATTGAAGATTTAGCTCAACTTATCTTCGACTTGAAGAATGTTAACCCTAAAGCTCGTATCACAGTTAAGCTTGTATCTGAAAGCGGTGTTGGTACTGTAGCTGCAGGTGTAGCTAAAGCTAAAGCAGACATGATCTTGATCGCTGGTTGTGATGGTGGTACTGGAGCAAGTCCTGCTAGTTCTATTAAACATGCTGGTCTTCCTTTAGAAATTGGTTTAGCTGAAACACAACAAACATTAGTTATGAACAACTTGCGTGGTCAAGTTTCTCTTCAAACTGATGGTCAGTTAAAAACAGCTAAAGACATTGTTATATCGGCTCTTCTTGGGGCTGAAGAATTTGGTTTTGCAACTAGTGCACTTATCGTTCTAGGATGTGTTATGATGCGTAAATGTCACTTAAACACTTGTCCTCGCGGTGTTGCCACTCAAGATGCAGAACTACGCAAGCGTTTTGTTGGTCGCTATGAATACCTAGTAAACTTCTTTACTTTCTTAGCAGAAGAAGTTCGTGAATATTTGGCAGAAATGGGTTACAGAAGTCTTGACGAAATCATTGGTCGTACAGACTTAATTAAATTTGTCCCAACTGAGCAAAATGCAAAAATTCAAAAAGTTGACTTATCTAAACTGTTATTTGTTCCTAAAGAAGCGAACAATAATCCAGTTAAGAAGGTTAAAGATCAAAACCACCGTATCGATGAAATCATTGACCGTGGCTTAATCGAAGAAGCAAAAAGTGCTATCGAAAATGGCTCATCAGTATCAATGGTTCGCGAAATTAAAAATACTGACCGTACTGCTGGAGCAATGCTTTCAGGAGAAGTTGCTCTTCGTTATGGTTATGCAGGTTTACCTGAAGACACTATTTCTGCAACATTTAATGGTTATGCAGGACAAAGCTTTGGAGCATTCCTTGCAAAAGGTATTACTTTCCGTTTAGAAGGTGATGCTAATGACTACCTTGGAAAAGGTCTATCAGGTGGTAAAATTGTTGTTGTTCCTCCAACAGGATATGACTTCAAACCAGAAGAAAACATCATTGCGGGTAACACATTGTTATACGGAGCTACTAGTGGTGAAGTATACCTTAATGGTCGCGTAGGTGAGCGTTTCTGTGTGCGTAACTCAGGTGCTATTGCCGTTGTTGAAGGAACTGGTGATCACTGCTGCGAATATATGACAGGTGGACGCACTGTAGTACTTGGTACAACAGGTCGTAACTTTGCCGCAGGTATGAGTGGTGGTGTTGCTTATGTATGGAATGTTAATGGTGACTTTGATTACTTCTGCAACATGGAAATGGTTGAGCTTTCTTTAATTGAAGATATGAGCGACAACCGTGAATTAAAAGATTTAATCACAGCACATTACAAACACACTCAAAGTCCTCTTGCTAAGCGCATGTTAGATAACTGGGCTGAATATGTAGATCAATTTATTAAAGTAGTTCCTATCGAATACAAAAAAGTATTACAACAAGAAAAATTGGAAGCTATCAGCAAAAAAATTGATCAAGTAGAAAGAGACTATTAATTAAATTCGTTTAGATATTCTGCCCCTTCGGGCGATATTTTGATATAAGCTTCGCGATATTAGAAATCACTAATATCGCAAAGCAAATATCGACGAAGTCAAGTATCATTTTATATCTAAAATTTTTAAACAACCATGGGAAATCCAAAAGGTTTTTTAACCATAAATAAAAAAGAAGCAGGTTACCGTCCTGTACAGGAACGCGTTAACGACTTCAGTGAAGTAGAACAAACCCTAAACATAGAAGACAGAAAGCAACAAGCTTCTCGTTGTATGGATTGTGGGGTACCATTCTGTCACTGGGCTTGCCCACTTGGAAATAAGATGCCTGAATGGCAAGACTTACTTTACAAAGGTAAATGGAAAGAAGCATCAGATATTTTACATAGCACAAATGACTTTCCAGAATTCACTGGACGCATTTGTCCTGCATTATGTGAAAAAGGATGCGTACTTAATCTTGACGACAACAGCGTAACTATTCGTGAAAACGAAGCTGCTGTAGCTGAATATGCATTTGAACAAGGATACATAGTACCTAACCCACCTAAAACTCGTAATGGTAAAAAAGTTGCTGTTATTGGTGGTGGACCTGCAGGTATGGCTGCAGCAAATCAACTTAACAAAAAGGGTTACACTGTAACTTTATTTGAAAAAGATGCTGCAATTGGCGGTCTTCTTCGTTTTGGTATTCCTGACTTTAAACTTAACAAAGCTGTTATTGATCGCCGTTTAGCAATAATGGAAGCAGAAGGAATTGAGTTTAAAGTTAATACTGAAGTTGGTAAAGACATCAAGGGATCAGACATCCTTAAAGATTTTGATGCTGTTTGTATCACTATTGGTGCAGGAGCTCCTCGAGATCTTCCTGCTGAAGGACGCAATATTCCTGGAGTACACTTTGCAATGGAATTCTTAACTCAACAAAACAACCTAAACAGAGGTGAAAAAATTGATGAAAAAGAGCGTATTTCTGCTGAAGGTAAAAATGTATTAGTAATTGGTGGTGGTGACACTGGTTCTGACTGTGTAGGTACTTCTATCCGTCAAGGAGCAGCAAGCGTTACACAAATCGAAATCATGCCTAAACCTCCTGTTGAAACATCTGATATTCCTTGGCCATACTGGCCAAACACTTTGCGTACTTCTAGTTCACACAAAGAAGGATGTGAGCGTCGCTGGAATCTTGCAACTAAGAAATTTATTGCAGGAGCTGATGGCAAACTAAGTGGTGTTGAAGTAGTAGAAGTTGCATGGGAAAAAGATGAGACTGGACGCTTTAATATGAAAGAGGTTGGTAAACCTGAAGTAATCAAAGCTGAATTAGTTACTCTTGCCATGGGATTTGTTCACCCGGTACATACAGGATTACTTGATGAACTTGGTGTAAACTACGATGGAAGGGGAAATGTGGCTGTTGACCCTAAAACTCGCCAATCAAGCGTAGCTAAAGTATTTGCTGCTGGTGATGCCGCTACAGGAGCGAGCTTAGTTGTTAGAGCTATTGATGCAGGTCGTCAGACTGCAGAACAAATTGATTTATATTTGAAAAAATAAGATTATCAATATTCACAAAAGAAAGGCTGCTTAAGATTTAAGCAGCCTTTCTTATTATCATTTAATTTCTCTATGTAGTTACAGAATCACAAATATAGTCAGGAATTATTCCTGATGATGCAATATGTAATTCAGCAGTTTTTGCTTGAATATTACCTGAAAGCACAAGACATGTATCAATTCCAAACTTATTCCCACCAATAATATCTGTCTTAAGCGTATCTCCTACCATCAAGATATCCTTCTTATCAACTTCAGATTTCCCAATAGCATGATAATATGCAAAATTAAACATCTGAGAATCAGGCTTCCCAAAACGAATAAATGTCTTCTTTGCAAGTGGTTCTAGAAGATCTGCAACGGCTCCTATGGCAATTGCAACATCATATCTTGACACTGGATAGGTTCCATCAGTATTTGCAACAACAACAGGCATAGATTGTTTTCTAAGAAGATTAACAGCTTTAGTTAGATCTTTATTCCAATCAAAGCCTTCATCATCAAGTAAACAAAGCGCAGATATTTCATCATATTGTTCTAAATCCAAGTCTGAAATTGACACAGTACTTAAACCAAGAGTTTCAATATAATGAGCAGATTGTTCAGTTCCAAAATACACCACTTTTCCTTCACGAATTTTATTCCCAAGATATTCTCTAGCAATCATTCCTGATGAAATAATTTTCTCTTCAGTAATCTCATTAACACCATTCTTCTGAAAATTCTCAGCTAATTGGAGTGGACTTCTTGAAGCATCATTTGTTAACACATAATAGTCAATATTATTTTCATCCAGGAATTGCAACATTTCGCTAATACCGGGGTAACATTCCATTAAAGTTTTTCAAGACTCCATATGAGTCAAAGAATATCACTTTATATTTTAAAGCAATCTCTTTAAACGAACTAATATTCATACATATTCAGTTTTAAATTTATATCTCTTTTACGGCAGACAAAAAAGCATCAAAGACTTTTTGATGTCCGGGATGCTCTGACAACATTCTTTCCGGGTGAAACTGCAACCCAACTAAAAACCTTTTCGATGGATTATAAACCCCCTCTATTAATCCATCCTCAGCATAAGCCATTGGAACCAAACCATCTCCTAATGACATGATTCCTTGATGGTGATAAGTATTTACAGATATGTCATGCTGATTATACCAGTCCATCAAAGGCGTGTTCTCTAAAATTGTTATCTTATGTCTATGACCATCATAATTCTCATAATTAATATGAATAACTAATCTGTGATTATGATCATGAATGTCCTTATGTATTTTTCCGTTATGCAAAGCATTAATAATATGCAGACCTCGACAGAATCCCATTAAAGGTTTATCATTTGCAATTGCATGTTTACAGCAGTAAATTTCTATTTCATCTTTAATAGCATCATACTCATCAAGTTCCTCAATTGGATATTCTTCATTGTAATAATGAGGACCAACATCACCGCCCTCCATCATCATCATTCCATCGTAATCAGAAAGATATTCATCCAAAATATCTTTTGTTGCCTGGGTTATTGGAACAATTATAGGCATTACCCCAGCTTTTGCAAATAACTCAAGATATATCTCTGAAACCCAGTTTATAGGTTTATCTTTTCTTATTAATCGACGAGAAACAATCAGAACCTTTTTCATAAACTTATTTTCTTCTCTTTGCAATATCTTTCAACGCCTCTATCAACACTTTATCTTTCTTTCTGCCTTGAGAGGCAACTCGAATATGATATTCATCAATTCCAACTTTATTACTACAATCTCTAACATATGCACCATATTCCTCCAAAAGAATTGTTTGCAACTCTTCTGCAGTTAAACCACAATCTGATTTTATCAAAATAAAGTTTGTTCCTGTTGGATACACAAAAAAGCCCTCTATTTTTTTCAATGCATTATACAAATGGTGAACATCTCGAACAACTTTCAACCTAGCCTTATGATATTGACAATCAGTATCTTTTAACCTAGACAAGAAATACTCACCTAAAGTATTAATATTCCATATTGGTATTAAAGACAATAACTTTGACAAGAAATATTTGTTAGAAGTACAGCAATAACCTAGTCTTAACCCAGGAACACCACAGTGTTTACTCATACTTCGTACAATCATCAAATTACTATATGTCTCAATATGATTAAGGAGACTCGGAACATCTGAACCGGCAAAATCAATAAATGATTCATCGACAATAACCATCTTTAAATGCTTCATACGATCTAGGAATGCCAACATTGGACTTAAACCTATAAGCTGACCTGTTGGGTTTCCGGGATTAATTATCAACGCAGAAGTGACTTGATTATCATCTATCCAATTTGCAAAATCATCAAGATCTAATTGATAATGTTTATCTGCTGGCAATTGATATAGTTTTGCTGAATTCTGTTCTTTTAGTTTTTCAATATATTCACTAAAAGTAGGAATTGGAATTGCAATATCATCAATCAGATTCTTATCAATCAATGTTATTAGTTCTGTAGCTCCATTTCCAAGCACAATATACTCTGGTTTAACACCTAATACATCTGCTAAATTATTTCTGGAAATATATGGATTACTTGAAGGATATGATTTAATTATAACAGGCAACTGCTTCTGTAAATCCCTTATAAATTTCTTATCTGGATAATATGGGTTAGCAATAAAACAAAAGTCAATTACTTTATCTAATCTTTCCATCCCTACAATATCAACAAGTGACGGTGAATGAGATGTTTCATAGAATAAATGTCTATTTATTTTCAATTTTTCTCTATTATACATGAGCATTGCCATTAAGTGTGTCGAAGGTACGAAATGGTTTCAAAATGGCAAAACGAAAAAAGCCTTCAAGCAAAGGCTTGAAGGCTTTTTTTATTTTGATTCTGACAATTAGAATTGACCAGAAGCTTTTGTAGTTTTAACGATGATAGAACCAACTTGGTAAGGACAAGCGTTTGAAGCAGGACGACGATCTTCCAAACGACCTACCCAACCATCTTCCATTGTACTGATTGGAATACGGATAGAAGCACCACGGTCTGATACACCCCAAGAGAAGTCATGGATAGATGCAGTTTCGTGTTTACCTGTTAAGCGTTGGTCGTTATAAGCACCATAAACAGCGATGTGCTCAGGTACATATTTACCAAATTCTGCACAGATAGCGTCAAACACAGCTTTATCTTTGCAAGTTCTCATTTTACCATTAGAGAAATTCGCGTGCATTCCAGAACCATTCCAGTCTGTATCTCCTAGTGGTTTTGGATGCCATTCTACATATACACCGTATTTCTCACAAGTTCTTTCTAACAAATAACGAGATACCCAGATTTCGTCACCTGCTAATTTAGCACCTTTAGAGAAGATTTGGTATTCCCATTGACCTGTAGCAACCTCAGCATTGATACCTTCAATGTTCAAACCAGCTTCAAGACAAAGATCAAAGTGCTCTTCAACTATCTCTCTACCAAAAGAGTTACGACCACCTACTGAACAATAGTAAGGACCTTGTGGACGATCAGGGAACCCTCCTTTAGGGAAACCTAAAGGCATGCGAGTTTCAAGATCGTATAAGAAATATTCTTGCTCATAACCAAACCAGAAATCATTATCCTCATCTTGGATAGTTGCACGGTGGTTAGTTACATGTGGAGTACCATCAGCATTCAAAACCTCTGTCATAACTAAATATGCATCTTTACGATCAGGATCTGGACAGATAAATACTGGTTTCAAGATCAAGTCAGAAGAACCACCTTGTGCTTGGTTTGTTGACGAACCGTCAAATACCCATAGCGGACAATCTTCTAATTTACCACTGAAGTTTTCTTTAACACGAGTTTTGCTTCTCAAGCCTTGAGTTGGCTCAACACCATCTAACCAGATGTACTCTAATTTTGATTTGTTCATAATGATTTTTTTATTAAAACAGTTATTTGTTCTTGTTTTTTGAATTTTAGAGATGCAAATATGAGAAATAAAATACAATTTGTCAACAAAAAATAAGAATAAACTACTAATTGTACATTTATCCAAACTAAAACATAAACCAAGCATATTTCAATCTAATTTCAATATTAAATAAACACAAATTGACAGATAACACTATCATATTGTCAACATATGCAGAACAAAACTAGAACTTAGATGAAATATTTTAGAAGAGATTTTTTCTATTTTCTATTTTTTAACACCTAAAAAATAGAAAGCAACAAAATATAGATAATTCATGTCGTAAACTTAAAAACAACACAAAGTATCTTGTATTATTAAATTATTAGAAGTTTTAGCATTAAAAACTAAGTTTTGTTACCTTTGCCCTTCATTTTCCAAGGAATAACATCAATATCTTATGAATATCTCGTATAACTGGTTAAAACAATATTTAAACATTAATCTTCCTGCGGAAGAAGTTGCAAAAGCTTTAACTTCAATTGGTCTTGAAGTGGGAGCTGTAGAAGATATACAATCAATAAAAGGAGGTCTAGAAGGATTAGTTATTGGCGAAGTTCTTACTTGTGTTGACCACCCAAACTCAGACCACTTACACCTAACTACAGTTAATGTAGAACAAGAAGAACCTCTTAAAATTGTATGCGGAGCACCTAATGTTGCTGCTGGACAAAAAGTAGTTGTTGCAACAATTGGCACTACACTATTTGATGCCGAAGGAAGCTTTCAAATAAAAAAATCAAAAATCCGTGGTGAGGAGTCTTTCGGAATGCTTTGTGGCGAACCCGAAATTGGCATAGGAACAGATGATAGTGGAATCATTGTTTTACCAACCGATGTTAAAACAGGTACTCTTGCTAAAGATTATTACAAGGTAGAAAATGACACTGTAATTGAAGTTGACATTACTCCTAACAGAATTGATGCTGCATCGCATTTTGGTGTTGCAAGAGACCTAGCTGCATATTACGCACTTTATAATCCAGAAATTAAACTTCAAAAATATCCTGTTGATGCATTTGCTGTTCAAAATAATGAATTACCAATTAAGGTTACAGTTGAAGACACAGATGCTTGTCCTAGATATTGTGGATTAAGCATTAGTGGCATTGAAGTAAAAGAATCCCCTCAATGGATGAAAAATTATTTCAACGCTATTGGTTTAAAATCAATTAACAATGTAGTAGATGCAACAAACTTTGTTCTTCATGCAATGGGGCAACCAATTCATGCATTTGATGCTGATAAAATTGCAGGCAAACATGTTATTGTAAAGAAACTAGCTCAAGGTACAAAATTCACTACCCTAGATGGCATTGAAAGAGAACTAAGCTCTGAGGACTTAATGATATGTGATGAAAATGGTGGCATGTGCATTGCCGGAGTTTTTGGCGGACTAGAATCCGGCGTAACTGAGACAACTAAGAATGTATTTATTGAAAGTGCATACTTCAACCCTGTAAGCGTTAGAAAAACAGCTCGTCGTCATGTATTAAATACTGATTCTTCGTTCAGATTTGAAAGAGGTTGTGATCCTAACAACACAATCTACATTCTTAAATTTGCAGCACTGTTAATCCAAAATGTAGCTGGCGGAAGTGTTAGTTGTGACATCATTGACACCTACCCCACTCCAATTAAAAATAAAGAAGTTGATCTTACATATAAGAAAGTCAACAGTCTTGTAGGAAAAGAAATTGGCATTGAAAACATCAAAACAATTCTTAACGCACTTGAGATTACAACTATTGGCGAAACAGAAGAAGGACTAAAACTTTCTGTTCCAACTTATAGAGTTGATGTAGAAAGAGAAGTTGATGTTATTGAAGACATCTTACGCATTTATGGTTACAATAATGTATTACCTGGTGACAGCGTAAAATCAAGCATCAGTTATTCTAAAAAGCCTGACAGCCACAAACTACAAAACTTAGTATCAGAACAACTTACTGCAAATGGATTTAACGAGATTTTAAACAACTCATTAACCAAAGCTGCTTATTATGAGAAACTAGAAACATATAAAGCAGAAAACTGCGTTAAGCTCTTAAATCCATTAAGTAATGATCTTAGTGTAATGCGCCAAAGTTTGCTTTTTGGAGGCTTAGAGAGCATTGCCTATAATAGAAACAGAAGAAGCCAAGATCTTAAGTTTTATGAATTCGGTAACTGCTATTACTTCAATGAGCAAAACAAAAAGTCTACAGATGAAACTCTAGCTGCTTACAGCGAAGACTTCAGATTAGGAATGTGGATTACAGGAAATAAGTTTTCACAAACTTGGGTTAGACCAGAAGAAAAATCTTCAATTTACGAGCTAAAAGCTTATGTTGAAAATATCTTAAAACGCTTAGGTGTAAATACATCTAAAAACTTTACAAAAGAAAACTTCAACAATGAACTTATTTCAGAAGGAAGAAGAATTGCAACAGCTAACGGCGACACTTTAGTTTCCTATGGGTTAGTAAACTCCTCTATCTTAAAGCAGTTTGATATTAACTGTGAGGTTTACTATGCAGAAATCAACTGGAACAAAGTATTACATACTATTCGCAAACATTCTGTGAGTGCCGTTGAAATATCTAAATTCCCAGAAGTAAAACGAGATTTAGCTTTATTAGTTGATAAAAATATCGAATTCTACGCTATTGAATCAATTGCATACGAAAGTGAAAGAAAACTTTTAAAATCAGTTACACTGTTTGATGTCTATGAAGGTAAAAATCTTGAAGCAGGCAAAAAATCTTATGCTGTCAACTTCATTCTTCAAGACACAGAAAAAACACTAACAGACAACCAAATTGACAAGATTATGAACAAGATTCAAAAGAATATTGAGGATAAACTTGGAGCTAAGTTGAGATAAAAGAATTAAGATAAAAAAGCAAAGACAAAATGCCGACGGATAATTTCAGTCGGCATTTTTTTGTACAGTTACTATTTCTTACTTAGGAACAATAAAAAAGGCTTAGCACATGCTAAGCCTTTTTATATATAAATCAAATAGATATTGACTATAAGTCATTAATTGGAGAGTGTTTAGGAACTAAAGCTTTCATCATAGCCCAAGCTAGTAGATAAGCAACAGCACAAACACCAAACATAATTCCGTATGCTACTGAGATATTAGAACTTAAGATATCTGTTGCTTTATCAAGCATACTTGGATCAACAACTACACTAGAGATACTCTCTAGATTAACTTCTTTCAAGTTAGGAATCTCTTTAGTAGCTTGAATTAAACCTTCAGCTTGAGCAGCCATAACACCTTTAATACGGAAAGCATCTTCAAGCCCCCCAGCTAATAACTGAACTAACACACCACCTAAACCACCGGCAGCTGCACCAATACCAGTTACAGTACCAACGGCTTTTTTAGGGAACATATCAGACACAGTAGTAAACAGGTTAGCTGACCATGCTTGGTGAGCAGCACCACCAATAGAAATAACAGCTACAGCAGCAACAATACCAAAACCTGCAGCATATTGAGTACCTAATAATAATAGAGGAGCAAACGCAATTAATAATAAAGCTGTCATACGAGCTTTGTAAGTTTGCCATCCTTTATTCATGAATGACATAGGAATTGCACCACCATACACAGAACCAACAATAGCAATACCATATACGATAAATGTTGAAATCATTACTGTATATTTAGTTTCTTCAGGAGATAATCCAACACAGAATTGTTGTTTGATATAAGTAGGTAACCAGAATAATAAGAACCACCAAATACCATCAGTCATAAACTTACCAGCAACAAACGCCCAAGTTTGTTTATAACCCATCATTTTACCCCAAGGCACCTTTTGGTGAGGAACACCATCAGCTACAGGTTGAGCTACTTCTTCATCACTGTGAATATAGTCGTATTCAGCTTGATTGATCTTACCTGCATCTAACATTGCTTTTGGAGTATGATACATTTTGCTCCAGAAGATTAGCCACAAGAAACCAACTAAACCAGTGATGATAAATGCCATTTGCCATCCGTGAAATAATCCAAGGAATAAGTCATTACCTTCAGATGGATTCCAAGCTGCAAGAATCACAGGAATTGTTAATGAGCAAATCATTGCTCCAACATTAGATCCAGAGTTAAAGATACCTGTTGCTAATGCTCTTTCTTTTTTAGGGAACCACTCAGCTACAGCTTTAATTGACCCAGGGAAGTTACCAGCCTCACCAGCTCCAAATAAACTACGAGCTACAATGTGAGGAACAAGTCCTTTACCCATAAACGCACTAGCAATACCTGCCACAGACCACAAAATTAAAGACGCTGCTAAACCAAGTTTAGTTCCAATTTTGTCAATAATCCAACCTGCAGCTAAAGTAAATCCAGCATAAAATGCAGTAAAGACTGCTGTTAAGTAAGAGAAATCTGTTGCTGACCAACCGAATCCACCTTGCGCTTCAGCAAGACAGAAAAAATCTTTCAGGTACCCAATTACATTACGATCCATGTAATTGATGGTAGTCGAGAAAAGAAGTAAGCCGGCAATAGACCAACGATACTTCGTCATTTTTTCAGTAACTGTTTTTACATTACTCATAATAATTTTAGATTTAAGTATTAATAAAAAACGAGTTACAAAACCAGTTTGTAACCCGTTTCAAGTATTTTTCTTAACGAATTTTTTTGATGATAGCTAAGGCATCTTTACACATTATTGTGATTTTACCCCAATCTTTAGATGCAAGTACATCAGCAGGGAAAAGGTTTGACCCCATACCTACACATGTAACACCTGCATCAAACCATCCTTTTAAGTTTTCTTCTTCTGGCTTAACACCACCAGTTACCATAAGCATTGACCATGGCATTGGAGCTTTAAGACCTTTAACAAAACTTGCACCAAGAACATCACCAGGGAATACTTTACATACGATACAACCTGATTCTTGAGCAGCGTTAACTTCTGAAACTGAACCACAACCTGGCATATAAGCAACTAGGCGACGGTTAGCAATTTTAGAAATTTCCGGATTAAACATTGGACCAACGATAAAGTTAGTTCCTAATTGAATATAAAGAGCTGCAGTAGCTGGATCTACGATAGAACCAATACCCATAATCATCTCTGGGCACTCTTTTGCACAGAATTTAACTAACTCAGCAAAGATTTCATGAGCGAAATCACCACGGTTAGTAAACTCAAATACACGAACACCACCTTCATAACAAGCTTTAACTACTTGTTTTGCAACTTCAACATCTTTGTGAAAGAATACAGGAACCATCCCTGTTTCTTTTGCAGTCGCAACTACTTCAACATTAGAAAATTTAGCCATTTTTTGATAAAATTATATCAGTTATAAAAAGCCGATAAGTTGATTAATTTATTATTTATTAAAAATGGAGAAAGCAAATCTGTAAAACTAGGTATACAGATTTGCTATATCTCAATCTTTTATTTCAAAAGAACATTAGCGTTGTACGCGACCTGAAGCATCACCACCAGCAAGAGCTTCAACTTCTTCTACAGAAACTAAGTTGAAGTCACCGTTGATTGTGTGTTTCAATGCAGATGCAGCAACAGCAAATTCCAATGCTTCACCTTGAGTTGGTTTAGTTAATAAACCATGGATGATACCACCAGAGAAAGAGTCACCACCACCTACACGGTCAACGATAGGGTTAATTTCATATCTCTTAGAAGTATAGAATTCTTTACCATCATAAATCATAGCTTTCCATCCGTTGAATGTAGCTGAATATGATTCACGAAGAGTAGAAATAACATATTTAAAGTCAAATTCTTTAGCCATTTGAGTGAAGATTTCTTTGTAACCTTCAGCATCTGTATGACCACCTTCAACATCAGCATCAGGTTTGAATCCTAAACAAAGTTCTGCATCTTCTTCATTACCAATACATACATCAACATATTGCATTAATGGTTTCATGATAGATTGTGCTTTTTCTGTTGACCATAATTTTTTACGGAAGTTAAGGTCTACAGATACAGTAACACCGTGACGCTTAGCCGCTTCACAAGCTAATTTAGTGATTTCTGCAGATTTATCAGAAATTGCAGGAGTAATACCTGACCAGTGGAACCAAGATGCACCTTTCATGATTGCATCAAAATCGAAGTCTGCTGCATCAGCTTCTGCGATTGCAGAATCAGCACGGTCATAAATTACTTTAGAAGGACGCATAGATGCACCTGTTTCTAAGAAGTAGATACCAACACGGTCTCCACCACGAGCGATAAAGTCTGTATTAACTCCATATTGTCTTAAAGAGTTAACTGCTGCTTGACCAATTTCGTGCTTAGGCAATTTTGTTACGAAATAAGCTTCGTGACCATAGTTAGCTGCACTAACTGCCACATTTGCTTCACCACCACCATATACAACATCAAAAGAATCAGATTGCACAAAACGAGTATTACCCGGAGTAGACAATCTTAACATAATCTCGCCTAGCGTTACGATTTTTGCCATAATTTTAAGTTAGTTAATTGATTGATATTTAGTTAAATAAATTTTGATTAAAATTCGATTGCAAATATATATATAATCAACCATATTTTAACAAAAATAAATAGCCGTGAAATAAAAAAATCACGGCTATTATTGTTATAAAATATTAAAATTTAAAGAAGTTCTTTGCGTTGTAGTAGCTGATGTTTTCTACCATTTGTCTCATTACATCTAATTCTGATTCCGGAAGCAATCCGTTCTCTACATCATTACCAATAAGATTACAAAGAATACGACGGAAATACTCATGACGAGGATATGACAAGAACGAACGAGAGTCAGTTAACATACCTACAAAGCGGCTTAACAAACCAAGAACTGATAAAGAGTTCATTTGAGCCTCCATACCTGGTTTTTGATCTAAGAACCACCATCCTGAACCGAATTGAATTTTACCCGCAACAGATCCATCTTGGAAGTTACCAATCATTGTAGTGATAAGATCGTTATCACGAGGATTCAAGTTATAAAGGATAGTTTTAGCTAATTGATTGTTTGTATCCAAACGGTCTAAGAATTTAGACATATTTTTAGCAACAGTAAAGTCACCAATTGAGTCAAATCCTGTATCAGGACCTAATTGTTTGAATAAACGAGTATTGTTATTACGGATAGCACCGTAGTGGAATTGTTGAGTCCAGCCTTTAGCATGGTCCATGATAGCAAACTCAACCATCATTGCAGATTTGAATTTAAGAATTTCTTCGCGAGACAATTCTTTTCCACCATATACTTTATTAAAGATAGCTTCGATTTCAGCTTCAGTATAATCTTCAGCGTAGAATTCTTCAATACCGTGGTCAGATAATTTACATCCAACTTCAGCGAAGAAGTCATGACGATTTTGAAGTGCATCAATTAAGTCTTTAAATTTAGTGATTGACACTCCAGAAACATTAGAAAGTTGCTCCATGTAAGCACGGAATTCAGAAGGAACTTCCACTGCCATTGCTTTATCTGGACGCCAAGTAGGAAGAATTTTAACTTCAAAACCTTCTTTTTTCAATGAAATATGGTGCTCTAATGAATCAACAGGATCATCAGTAGTACAAGCAGCTTCTAGATTGTATTTTTTCATCATACCACGAGCAGAATACTCTGGTGTACGAAGTTTTGCAGTACACTCATCGTAAATTTCGCGAGCAGTTTCCGGTTTTAATATTTTATCTACACCAAAACCTGTTTTAAGTTCTAAGTGAGTCCAATGGTAAAGAGGGTTTCTCATTGTGTGAGGAACAGTTTCAGCCCATTTCTCAAACTTTTCGTACCAAGTTGTATCTTTCCCTGTACAATAGCGTTCATCAACACCATTAGTACGCATTGCGCGCCATTTATAGTGATCTCCTACCAACCAAATTTCAGATAGATTATCGAATTTGTGATCTTCTGCAATCCATGCTGGATTTAAGTGACAGTGATAGTCAATAATAGGCATTTTTTTTGCATGTTCGTGATAAAGCGTTTGAGCCGTCTTTGTGTCCAACACAAAATTCTCATCCATGAACTTTTTCATAAGCATTATAGATTTAAGTTTATAAATTTTGGTTATAATAATTTAATATTTAAGCCGAAAAATCAAATTTCATACCATTTCTCGGGGCTCACAAAATTACTGTTTTTTTTTGTTTATCAAAAGAAATTGATATTTTTGTCATCCCGTTTCACATTGAATAAAAAAGAGACTTATATACTAATAAATATCAATTCTAAAATTCAAATTATACTATGGAAAAATTAAATCGCAGCACTGCTAAAGATGCTAAATTACGCCCGGAAAGAATTATCCAATTTGGTGAAGGAAACTTCCTTCGCGCTTTTGTAGATTGGATCGTGTGGAACATGAATGAAAAAGCAAACTTTAACAGTAGTGTTGTTGTAGTTCAGCCAATTGCACAAGGTATGATCGACATGCTTAATGCTCAAGACAACTTATATCATGTTCAACTTCAAGGTTTGGATAAAGGTAAAGTTGTTGATTCATTAGAAATGATTGATGTCATCAGCCGCAGTTTGAACCCATATTCTCAAAACGATGAGTTCATGAAACTTGCTGATCAAGCTGAAATTCGTTTCGTAATTTCAAATACAACAGAAGCAGGTATTGCTTTTGATCCAGCTTGTAAATTTGATGATGCTCCAGCATCTTCATATCCTGGTAAATTAGTTCAATTATTACACCGTCGTTATACTACATTCAACGGAGACAAATCTAAAGGTCTTCACATCATCCCATGTGAGTTAATTTTCCACAATGGTGTTGAATTGAAAAAATGCATCAACCAATACATCGAGCTTTGGAACCTAGGTGCAGATTTCCAAGCTTGGTTTGACGAAGCTTGTTTCGTATACCCAACTCTTGTTGACCGTATCGTTCCTGGTTTCCCAAGAGAAACAATCAAAGACATTCAAACTCAACTTGGATTCGAAGATAACCTAGTTGTTAAAGCTGAAATCTTCCACTTATGGGTAATTGAAGATCCAAAACAAACTTTAGGTGCAGAATTCCCTGCAGATAAAGCTGGATTAAATGTTTTACTAGTACCTAGCGAAGCTCCATATCACGATAGAAAAGTAACATTATTGAATGGCCCTCACACAGTTCTTTCTCCAGTAGGTTACCTTTCTGGCATCGACACTGTGCGTGAAATCTGCGAAGATGAAATCATGGGTAAATATGTTCACAAAGCAATGAACGAAGAGTTAATGTCAACAGTAGATCTTCCTGCTGATGAATTAAAAGAATACTCTGACTCTGTAATGGAGCGTTTTCGCAACCCATTTGTTAAGCACTATGTAACAAGCATCATGCTTAACTCATTCCCTAAATTTAAAGCTCGCGATCTTCCAGGATTAAAAAAATACCTTGCAGCAAAAGGTCAATTACCAGACGCTCTTTGTTTAGGTTTAGCAGGTATCATCACATATTACAAAGGTGGCAAACGCGGTGAAGACGAAATCACTCCAAACGATGACCAAGCAATCCTTGATTTATTAAAAGGACTTTGGGCTACCGGTGACATCAAAAAAGTAACTGAAGGTGTTCTTGGTGCAGAATTCATCTGGGGAGAAGACTTAAATAAAGTTGCTGGATTAACAGCTAAGATTGAAGGATTCCTAACAACTATTCAAGAAAAAGGAATGCTTGAAGTTGTTAAATCTATCATCTAATAAAACTAATATCCTTAAATAAGATATAAGTTAACCCTGCCCTAATTCAGTTTAAGGCGGGGTTAATAACTTCTAATAAATAACCTTTCAAATAAAAAATAATGAGCACAAAGTATATTAAAATCAACCCAGATGACAATGTTGCAGTTGCTATCTTAGATTTAACTGCTGGTGAAAAAGCAACTATCGACGGAACTGAAATCACTCTTGTTGACGCAATTCCGGCTGGACACAAATTTGCATTAACTGCATTTGCAACTAATGACAATATCGTAAAATACGGTTATCCAATTGGACATGCAATCGTAGACATTCCACAAGGTGGTGTTGTAAACGAAAAAAACATCAAAACAAACTTAGATGGTCTTCTTGAGTACACATACAACCCAGTTAAAGTGGATTTAAACATCCCTAAGCGTAATGAATTAAGATTCAACGGATTTAAGCGTACTAACGGCGAAGTTGGTGTTCGTAACGAATTATGGATTGTACCAACTGTAGGATGTGTTAACGGTATTGCAGACACAATCATCCGTGAATTTAAAGCTGAAATGGGTGAACTTAAAGGAATTGATGCTATTGAAGTATTCAAACACAATTATGGCTGTTCTCAACTAGGTGGTGACCACGAAACTACTCGTAAAATATTACGCGACATCACATTACATCCAAATGCAGGTGGTGTATTAGTTCTTGGCTTAGGTTGTGAAAACAATCAACCAGATGTATTCGAAGAATTCCTAGGTGATTATGATAAGAGCCGTATCAAATTCTTAGTAACTCAAAAAGTTAGTGATGAAATTACTGCTGGTGTAGATATTCTTAAAGAATTATATAACATAGCATCAAAAGATGTGCGTACAGAACAACCATTGTCTGAACTTCGCATTGGATTAAAATGCGGTGGATCTGATGGTTTCTCTGGCATTACAGCAAACCCATTATTAGGCGTATTCTCTGACTTCCTTGTAGCTCAAGGAGGAACAACTATCCTAACAGAGGTTCCTGAAATGTTTGGCGCTGAAACAATCTTAATGAACCGTTGTAAAACAGTTGAGATGTTTGACAAAACAGTTCACTTAATCAATGACTTCAAAGAGTACTTTATCAAAAATGATCAACCAGTATATGAAAACCCTTCTCCAGGAAATAAAGCTGGTGGTATCTCTACATTAGAGGATAAATCAATGGGTTGTACTCAAAAATGTGGTAAAGCATATGTTGATGATGTATTAATGTATGGTGACCGCATTAAAACCAATGGATTAAACCTATTAAGTTCTCCGGGTAATGACCTTGTAGCTGCTACAGCTCTTGGTGCCGCTGGTTGTCAAATGGTATTATTCACAACAGGTCGTGGTACTCCATTCGGAAGCTTTGTTCCTACAATGAAGATTTCCACTAATACTCCATTGTTTGAAAACAAGCCAGGTTGGATTGACTTTAATGCAGGAACACTTCTTCAAGGAAAATCTATGGAAGACTTACACGAAGAATTCCTTCAATACATCATTAAAGTTGCAAACGGTGAAAAAGTTAACCACGAGAAAAAAGATAACAAAGAAATTGCAATCTTTAAAACTGGGGTTACATTATAATCTTGTTACATTTTCAATTCTTCATAAACAAACCTTTGGAAAATATTTCCAAAGGTTTGTTGTTTTATATACTTTTGCATTTTTAAAATGCAAACCATATTATATCATGAAAATTAAACATATTAAAGTTTGGCAATGGATTATCAGCGGAGTACTTCTCGTTATTTTTTTAGCATTATTCTTTGCATCTACAATTACCAAAAACTGGGTTGAGAAAAACAGCCAAGACCTTATAGGTAGAAAAATAACTATAACAGAGTTACACATCAATTGCTTCAAAGTATCTGTACAGATCAAAGGATTCACCTTATTTGAAAAAAATAGTAAAGAACGATTCATTTCATTTGATGAACTCTACATTAACTTTGATCCTCTCCATTTATTTAAAGACCAATTTTATTTTGCTGAGATTCGTTTAGACAAACCATATGTTTATATTAGCCAAAACAAAGACTTATTCAACTTCTCAGATTTAATCCCAGCTAATGACTCTATCAACACTGATACAATTCAAGAAGAAAGCACTCCCCTACAGTTCACATTAAACAATGTGAAAATATCTGATGGACAAATCATTTATAAAGACTTAACCATCAGCAATACAATCAACTTAGAACATTTAGGGCTAAAAATCCCTACAATATCTTGGAATAGCAAACAAGCAAATGTTGGAATTAAATTTAATATTGGCGACAAAGGCTTAGTTCAAATTCAATCAAAATTAAAAGACAATAATTTCTACACTATAAACCTAAAGACCGAAAACATTAATCTAGATTTAGCTAAGAAAAATCTAAAACAATTTTTAAACATCAATGATTTCTCTGGCCTTTTTTCATCTGATTTAACTATCAATGGTGAAATCGAGCAAATAACGAACATTTTAATAAATGGTAAAATAACAATTGATTCTTTATACATCTCAGATAAAGCAAATCAACATTTATTATCGTTTGACCAATTAAGCACAAACATTTCAAACATAGATTTGCAAAAATCTAATTTCCACATTAACTCCATAATCATCAAACAACCTCATATATCTGCTCGTCTGAACAAAGACTTTACAAATATTGAAAAGGTTCTAGGACTAAACAAAGACACCACAAAAACAGCCAATCAAAATCAAACACAAAAAGGTCAAGAAGAAGGCATCAACTTCAAACTAGACAAATTCGAAGTCGAAGGTGGTAATTTATTATTCGAAGACAATACTCTAAACCGCAAGTTTACTTATGAAATAAATCAAATAAACATCTCCGCCTCAAACATATCGCTTGATGCAACAAAAGTTCCGGTTAAGTTTTATATGCAAACTAATCAAGATGGAAAAATAACTGGAGACATGACATTAAATCTTAAAGACCCTAGATATGCAAATTTAGTTTTAAACATTAAAAAGATAGGATTAAGCAGTTTATCTCCATACTCTGAATACTACATAGCTTGCCCAATCACAAAAGGAAACATGTTCTATGATATGAAAATAGATTTAACTCCTACGGAACTAAAAAACTCAAATGACATTCGCATTGAAAGGCTAATCTTTGGTAAAAAAACTAAAGACAGCACAGCAATTAATGCTCCTATAAAATTAGCATTATATATCATCAAAGATAAAGATGAGAGAATAGCCTTTAATCTCCCTGTCTCTGGCGACCCATCAAAACCGGGATTCAAATATTCAAAGATACTTTGGCAAACATTATCTAACTTTTTTATAAAAATTGCAGTATCACCATTTAATGCAATGAGCGACCTCGTCACCATCAATCCAGAAAAGATGCAAGCAATAACATACAGTTACAGCCAAGACTCCCTTATGGAAAACCAGATTGAAGTTCTCGATAATATTAAAACAATATTAACTAAAAAGACTATATTGACATTTGAGCTGGAACAACATGCAAATTTCAAAGATGAGAAAAAACACATAGCAGTATCGATGGCAAAAGAAGATTTTGCAAGAGATCAAGCTATTTCTCCAATAAACGACTCAACATTAAATAGTATAAATATTTATGGGCCAAGATTCCTAGAATTCGTAGGATACCAAGGGGTAGAAACATCGGAATTAAAACCTGAAGATGCATGTGTTAAATTGTATTCTGACAACATACTTGAGAAGAAAATACATGAAAGAATGGAATTCAGAAATTCACTTATCAAACAGTACTTTAAAAATGACAGTACTATCATTAACCGAATCAAATATTCATACCCCGACTTTAACAATATTGCAGAAGAAGAACAACAACCTTATTTTAAAATAAAAGTTGATATTGAATAAATAAAAATATAGACAGCAAAAAAACAAAATTAAAAGACGATTAACAACAGAAAAAAAACAAAACAAAACTATTTGAAAGCAGATAGGTAATTTCACTTTCCAACAAGATTCAAACATCACTCTCAATATTAATTATCTGTTTTTTAAGAACAAAAAAATAATATTTTTGCACTCGCATTTTGACAATAAATAGTAATCAAGTGCAAAACCCAAACCACACCTTTCGAGAAAATCTCGAATATACTTTGGTAAAAAATGTCGTTTTTTGAATAATAGCGAGGTGTCCCCCTCGCTATTATCATTTTACACAAGCCTAGGCAGCAACCTTTTAAATATATGGTGAGCATAAACAGCTGCTACTTTTTCAAGATATACCGGAAAATCAACATGTGCTTTATGATCTGCAGTATCAGAGATACTTCGGATAACTAATAACGGCACATCAAAATCATAACAAACTTGAGCAACAGCAGCCCCTTCCATTTCCACGCATAATACAGAAGGTATACCTATTAAAATAGCTTGTTTTTGAAGATCTGACGACACAAATAAGTCTCCACTAGCAATATCTCCAACATGCAACTTAGGATTTTCAATCCCAAGCTCTCTTAAGGACAAAAGAAACTCACTTGAGGATGACAAAAATTGTTCAATCACAATTTCAGCAGCAACTAAATCAGTTTTATTTGATTCAAAATAGGTTTTTTCAACTAACGGAATTTCATATTGAGCCATCATAGGTCGAGCATCCATATCATGTTGAAAGAAGCGCTTCCCAACAACAATATCTCCAATATTTAAAGAATCGGCTAACCCACCTGCAATTCCGGTAAAAACTATCTTATCCACCTTAAAATCAACAATTAACTGCGTCACCGTAGTAGCAGAGGCAACCTTACCCCAACGAGAAAAAACTAAAACTACAGAAACACCATATAAAGTTCCCACATGAAACCTTCGCTTACCCTGATCAAATACTTTTTCAATAATCATCTCTTTCAACAACTCAGAAATTTCTTCCTGCATTGCCCCTACTATACCTATTACCATATATTATTTTTTTATTACTCACAAAGTTACTGATAATCTACTGCAATTATTTTTTTTCGAGCATAATAACTATAAAACAATCAAAACACACATTCACACATATTAACATATTGTTGATTAAATCAAAAATAAATATCTTTTGCACACACTAAAAGACTATTTAAGTGTCATTTTGAAATCATTTTGAAAAAAATATTATCTTTTTGCACGATAATTATTTGTCAATAATATTTTTTTACCCTACTTTTGTTTCTCCAAAACAAAAACTATTATCTTACATATTACGGATTATGCAAACTAAAAGAAACAAGAAATCAATTTGGCTGCTCATTATGGCAGCCCTATTCTGTTCATCTGAACTTTTTGCTCAACAAGGCACTCCTGCTATTGACTCAGGATCAACAGCTTGGATGATGACTTCAACAGCTCTAGTATTATTAATGGTTCCGGGCTTAGCCATGTTCTATGGCGGGTTAGTAAGAACTAAAAATGTACTAGGCACAATGATGCATAGCTTTGCCGCTATGGGTATTATAACTATTTTATGGGTAGTACTAGGTTATAGTATGGCTTTTGGGGAAAGCGTACTAGGCGGATGGTGCGGTTGGAACTGGGACTTTTTCTTCCTAAAAGGCATTGATGAGAGCGTGACTGACTCAGGAATACCTGAATTTATTTTTGCAATGTTCCAAGGAAAATTTGCAATCATCACTCCCGCTCTAATTGCTGGAGCATTTGCTGAAAGAATTTCATTTAAAGCTTATGTTATTTTTATTGCAATTTGGTCTATACTAGTATACAACCCTCTTGCTCACTGGGTTTGGGCGGCAGATGGGTTCTTATTCAACATGGGAGCTAAAGGAGCTATTGACTTTGCTGGAGGAACAGTTGTACACATTTCTTCAGGTGTAAGTGGACTTGTTGCTGCAATCTTTATTGGTGTTCGCCGTGGAGTAAAACTCACATCACCTCCAACAAACTTAGTAATGACAATGATGGGTGCCGGACTTCTTTGGGTGGGCTGGTTTGGTTTCAATGCCGGAAGCAGTTTATCTAGTGGCCTAGATGCATCAAGAGCATTAACATTAACTCAAATAGCAGCAGCAACTGGCGCTGTAACATGGATGATTATTGAGGGAATTCATCAAGGAAAAGCAACAGCTTTAGGTTTTGCATCTGGGATTTTAGCTGGTCTTGTGGCTATCACACCAGCAGCTGGAGTTGTAACTTCTGTTGGAGCTATAGCTTTAGGCGCAATTGCTTCTATCGTATGCTACTTCACCATTATGATGAAAGGAAAATTTGGATATGACGATAGTTTAGATGCATTTGGTGTTCATGGCATTGGTGGTATTACAGGTGCAATAATTTTAGTATTCTTCATCCGCAGTTCATGGTTCTCTGATGCAGGTGCAGACTGGGATTTATGGAGTCAACTTGGAGTACAGTTAGCAGCTGTTGGAATTGCAATTGTTTATGCTGCTATTGTTACATTAGTGATCTTATGGGTTATGAGCAAATTCATTAACATACGCTCTACTGATGCAGAAGAACTTCAAGGTCTCGATTACTCTTACCACGGAGAAAGAGGTTATGGAATGCTTAATGCAAACTAGTCTTACAACTTTTGTTTACAACTAATTTAATGAAATTATGAAATTAATATATGCAATAATTAGAGAAAGAAAGCTTACTGAAGTAAGAGAAGCTCTTATCGAAGCTGGAATTTCTCGCGTTACCGTAAGTACAGTATCAGGACACGGTAATCAGGTTCAAGAAGAAATTTACCGTGGACAAAAAACATATCCAAACTTAATCCCTAAAATTAAACTAGAAATTGCGGTCAATGATGAATATGTTGACTCAACTATAAAAGTAATTATCGAAGCAGCTCGTTCGGGAGATATTGGAGATGGAAAGATATTCGTTCTACCAATAGAAGACTGTATCAGAATCAGAACTAATGAAGAAGGTGCTGATGCAATCTAAAATATAGGTTTATTATTGATTGATTAGAAAAAGGCTATTTGGGGAATTCCAAGTAGCCTTTTTTAGTCATTACCAATATCAAAAAGTCAAGATGTAAGCTTTCTAAAAAACAAATTGTTAAAATCAAACAAACACACAATCATCCCCAAGAACAATTTACTTACATAAAATAAAATACAATCAAAATAAAAATCATATTAACACATTAAACCCACACATACCCACATATATGACAAAATAATGTTTCTTTTTGAAAGTATAATATTATTAACAAATAACTAAAAATAGTACCGTTATGTAATATTTTTATGTTTTTTACTACATTTATGTAAGTTTAAACTAGCTTTCTATTATCTTTGCTGACTCAATTATAAATTTTACACTTTATTATGATGGATTCAGGATCTACTACATTTATGTTTATCAGCACAGCTCTAGTGTTCTTTATGACACCAGGCCTTGCATTTTTCTATGGAGGCTTAGCTTCTCAGAGAAACATAATCAGCATTATGATGCAAACTTTTGTATCAATCGGAATAACAACTATCCTTTGGATTAGTGTTGGATACTCATTATGCTTCAGCGGAGGAGAAGGCGAAATCTTTGGTAACTTGGACAAGATTTTCCTTAGTGGAGTAACTCCGAGCTCTTTATACACAGGCAATGGCAAATTCCCTGAAATAATCTTCATTGCTTATCAATTAATGTTTGCAATCATTACTCCTGCTCTAATTACAGGTGCATTTTTAGGGAGAATGACATTTAAATCATATCTAATATTCTTAGCTTTATGGCAAGTATTAGTCTATTACCCGTTTGTACATATGATTTGGGGAGGTGGATTATTAGCTGAACTTGGAGTGCTTGACTTTGCAGGAGGAATTGTAGTTCATGCAACTGCCGGATTTGGGGCACTAGCATCTGTCATTTACATAAAAAAAAGAAAAAACATGGAGCTTCGCCCAAACAGCATTCCATTAGTAGTTCTTGGCACAGGCATGCTTTGGTTTGGCTGGTTTGGCTTCAATGGAGGCAGTGCACTTGACATAGACGGAATAGCTTCACTTGCATTTTTCAACACTCACATATCTGCCGCTGTAGCTGCAACAACCTGGATGATAATCGAATGGAATCATCAAGCAAAAAGACCAACTTTGATTGGTTTTTGTACTGGAGCAGTAGCCGGACTAGCAACAATTACTCCTGCTGCAGGATTTGTAAGCATGGGCGTAGCAGCAATGACAGGTGTCCTAGCAGGAATAGGCTGTTATCTTGCTGTACAATTAAAAAACAAACTCAAATGGGATGATGCCCTTGATGTTTGGGGCGTACACGGCATGGGCGGTGTATTTGGAACAATTATTTTAGCTCTTGTTGGATCAACAGCAATTAATCCAGCTGGAGCCGATGGTCTATTCTTTGGTGGAACTAACTTTTTCTTAATAGAAATTAGCGCTTTAATAGGAGCCTCAATATATGCTTTCGTAATTTCATACATTTTATTAATTATTATTAATAAATTTACACCAGTCCGCGTAAAAGAAATTGTTGAGTTAAAAGGTCTCGACTCTCAAATTCACGGAGAAATGGCCTACGATGAAGGTATCTAATAACTAAAAAACTAATGAATCATGAAACAAATTGAAGCAATTATTAGAAGAGAAAAATTCAGCGAAGTACGCGACGCTCTTCATGCTATAAAAGTAGATTTCTTCTCATACTGGGAAGTTACCGGACAAGGACGAGAACAAGAAGGACACACCTACAGAGGTACAACATACAAAACAGAATTCATCCAAAGACGATTACTTAAAATCGTTGTTAACGACGATTTCGTAGATAAAACAGTTGAAACAATTATGGATGTTGCATCGACAGGAGAAGTCGGTGATGGGAAAATTTTCGTATCTGATCTTAGAGAATCATATAGAATCAGAACAAGAGAAAAAGGACCAGAATCCATTAAAAATAAAGAAATATCAGAATAACTGATAAAAACAAAAAAGCTGCTTAGTGATTCTAAGCAGCTTTTTTTATTTAATTCTTTTCCATATTTCAGTCCTAAAAATAAAGTAATAAGATGCACTCATTTCAAGATCACCATCAGGCAAAATTTTAAAAAAACCATCCACATATACTCCATATTTTGGTGTATACAAGTCTCCATTAACCCATGCTCCATCTTTATAAACAAAATCTCTCATAAAAACCAAGCTGACCAATGGTTTTGATTTCAACAACAAATTTGGATTCTTGACATCAGTCAAAGGCTGCCCTTTCTCATCTACAGAATTCTTCAACCATACTATCTGTCCAAAATACTTATCGCCCTGCTTATATACCCTAACCTTAGAATCCTTATTTCTAGTATAGTATACACCAAGAATTTTGTCTGCTGGATTTTCAGAAAACAAACCTAAAGAAAACGACAGCAGAAAAACAGATAAGAGACTTAATTTCATATCAATTACTTTCCGATACAGAATTTAGCAAAAATATTTCCAAGCACTTCATCTGTAGATATTTGCCCAGTAATTTCACCTAGGTAATGCATACATTCACGAATATCTTGTGAAATAAAATCACCAGAAATACCTGAAGACAAACCTCCTTGAACTCTATGAATTGCCTCTAACGCACTTCTTAAAGCATCGAAATGACGAATATTAGTAACAATTACATCAGAACTACTAATTTCAGGCATTTGAGCTGCATCTAACAACAACCGCTCTAACTGATTTGTACCTAACTTTTCTTTTGCTGAAATAAAAACCGACTTAACTCCTTCCGGTAACAAGGCCTTTAAATCTGCCTGTTTATCTGCTGAAATCAAGTCTAGCTTATTAAACACAACAACCAATTCTTTCTCCTCTGCCTTTGGAAGATGATCTTGAATAAAATCACTAATCTTTTCAACTTCTGAAGTAGAATCAATCAACATAAGCAAAATACTCGATTGTTCCATCTTTTGATAAGTTCTCTCAATACCCAAATTCTCAACTACATCTTCAGTTTTACGAATCCCGGCAGTATCTATAAAGCGAAAAGTAAATCCACCAATTGACATCGTATCCTCAATTACATCACGAGTAGTACCATGAATATCTGACACAATTGCTTTTTCCTCATTAAGCAACAAGTTCAATAATGTTGATTTCCCAACATTTGTTTCACCAACTATTGCTACTGGGATTCCATTCTTAATTGCATTACCAACATTAAAAGAATCCACCAATCTAGAAATTACTGATTCAATTTTATCCGCCAATTCATTTAAATGAGTGCGGTTTGCAAACTCAACATCTTCCTCACTAAAATCTAACTCTAATTCTATCAATGAAGTAAAATCTAATAACTGTGAACGCAACGATATCAATTCAGAAGAAAAACCACCTTTCATTTGATTCATTGCAAGCTTATGAGCTGCATACGAAGACGATGCAATCAAATCAGCAATTGCCTCTGCTTGAGACAAATCCATTTTACCATTCAAAAAAGCACGCTGAGTAAATTCTCCAGGAGTAGCCAATAGACAACCACCTTCTAGCAATAGCTTAATTATTGTTTGTTGAATAAATCCAGAAGCATGACATGCAATCTCAACAGTATCTTCACCCGTAAAACTTTTAGGATTTAGAAAAACTGTAACTAAAACTTCATCAACAATCTGATTATTTGCATCAACAATATTCCCAAAAGATACCGTAGCATGTTTTTGTGTGAGCAATGTTTGGTTTTTACTAATTGGAGAAAATATTTTACTACAAATTTCCAATGATTTCTCCCCGGAAACTCTAATTAATGCAATTGCACCACTACCCGATGCTGTTGAAATTGCGCAAATTGTTGAATTATTTATCATTTTTCTAATATATCAAATTATCCTACTACTATCCATTTCAGCTAAACCACCACACAAGGTTTAGCAATTCTTCTTTCATTTTGAAACCAAACCAATAAATCAACCATCTTTTTCACACCAATTCACAAAGTGTCTTTTATTAACATTTTAGTTAACTTATGTTAAATGTATGTTTTTGAGCACAAAAAAATCATTTATCAGTTGCAAATATATGCTACAAAGCATAATTTTGCGTCGTCAAAAGAAACAAAAACACTTAAAACAAACACTATGTTATTAATCAATTTACTAGCAAGAATGCTTTGGAAAAGAGTTATTCGTCGTTACATCCCAATGCTTAACCGCTAATCAGCGTTTACAATAAATATAAAGGTTTTATCATTACGATAAAACCTTTTATTTTTTTACGAAAGTAATATCACAACTAGATTCTATCTAGTACTTTTTCGATTAACTCCATTATTCTTGGATTATAATCTGTATTTACAGACTTAATCCTTCTATTAGCAATAACACAACAGACTGTCATTGCTTTATGCCCCATTAGTTTTGAAAATCCCGCAATAGCAGAACCTTCCATTTCATAATTAGTAATCTTTCTTCCATTATATGAGAAAGCTTCTATTTTATCATTTATCTGCATATCATCAAGATTCAAACGCAAAACTCTACCTTGTGGGCCATAAAAACCATTTGCAGAAATTGTTACACCATTTATCATATCGTCAGATCCAACACGACCTACCAACTCAGTATCAGCGGCCACAACATAAGGAGAAGCTTTTAACGGAGACCAACTAACAGCAGTTTTAAACGCTTGTTCAAAACCTAAATCAGAAACACTATCTCTACCTTCATAAAAGTTCAACACACCATCAAAACCAATAGAGTATTCAGAAATCAAAAAACTCCCTAAAGGAATATCCGCCTGCATTCCTCCACAAGTCCCAATACGCACAATCTCTAAACAAGTTTTGTCAAATTTCTCTGTCCGGGTTTTCAAGTCGATATTGGCAAGAGCGTCTAACTCATTCATTACAATATCAATATTATCCGTACCAATCCCAGTAGACAAAACTGAGATTCTTTTCCCTTTATACAAACCTGTTATTGTTCTAAATTCTCTATTTGCAACCTCACATTCTAACGAATCAAAAAAAGAAGCAACTTTTGCTACTCTATCAGGATCTCCAACTAAAATAATTTTTTCAGCTAACTGCTCAGGCAATAAATGTAAATGGAAAATACTTCCATCTGCATTCAAAATTAGTTCTGACTCTTGAAATGTTTTCATAAG
Organism: Paludibacteraceae bacterium; assembly: GCA_963662245.2. Taxonomy (GTDB): domain Bacteria; phylum Bacteroidota; class Bacteroidia; order Bacteroidales; family Paludibacteraceae; genus JAFGVL01. The sequence goes on from CAXXVQ010000007.1 coordinate 47,741, forward strand.
TTTTCAAAGCTTTTTGATATAGATAAATCTTGAATTAATTGCTTAATAAAAGGGAAACGATAGTAATCATCACGAATAACTTTACCTCCAATAATGATAACATCTAAATCAATTGGAACTATTTTCTGATTTTTCAACTCGTCAGTTCTACCAAAATCAGTCTCTATGGATTTACATTTAAAGTTGATCTCATCCAAAGATAGTTCAGAGAACAAAGAGACCACCATATTGATGAAGTTAGATTTATACCCCACACCAAATGGAACCGTTTCTATACAAGAAGAAAACTCTACATCATCAAACTCACTTTGCAAAAGCCTTTGAACCAATTCCAGATTTTCATGTGCATTATAATTTGCACTAACAGATATTATATAGTTATTCATGAAGCAACAATAAAAACACAAAAATAAAAAAACGCCGAGGAAAACCTCAGCGTTTTATCTATCAAAAATAATTTTTTCTTATTCATTATAATCTCTAAGAGACTCTTGCAATCTTTGTCTAGCAAAAAAGATTCTGCTTTTTACAGTACCAATTGGCAAATCCATTTTCTCAGCAATTTCATGATACTTATATCCCGAAACATGCATAGAGAATGGAACTCGATACTCATCAGAGAAACTGTTAATACATTTATTAATTTCACCAATAGCATAAGAGCCCTCTGGGGTATCAAACCCAGATTCCTTAGGTATATTTAAATAGTACATATTATCAGTATGATCAATAATAGTTTGATCCCTAACAATTTTCCTGTAATTGTTAATGAAGATATTTTTCATGATTGTCAACACCCAACCTTTGAAGTTAGTATTGTCTACAAATTTCTCTTCATTATTTAACACTTTAAGCGTGGTCTCTTGCAAAAGGTCTTTTGCTTCTTCACGATTTAAAGTCAAGGAATATGCAAAATTCAACATATTTCCTTGTAAGCCTAGAAGTTTTTCTTCAAAATTCAAATCTCTCATAACTTACTCAATTACAAAAACAAAAAAGTGATAATCACAGATGAAAAATACGAGAAAGCAATTAAATTGTCACACTTTAGAAATATTCTTATAAAAAAATCACTACTAAATCAGAATTAATCAACCTTCCAATACAACAAGAAAGGACATGCAATATAACTCATATTTCACAATATTTCATATTTTTGATGAAAAATTTTAACACAACCATGAGAAATATTAATTTAATCTTATTGATTTTTTTAACAATTGGCCTAAACATAGGAGTTACAAAAGCTAATTCTAAAGCGATGTTTTTTCAACATAAACATTCAACAAGAAATAAATAGCAGTTCTTGGCGAGAAGTAAAAAAAGGATTTGAAGAAGCTGAAAAAATTTTACCTCAAACAATTCTAATTCACATGAATACTTATGGCGGTGAAGTAATATTTGCTGACTCAATACGCACAAAAATTATCAACTCCCCCTTCCCTGTTTATGTATTCATTGATAACAATGCAGCTTCTGCCGGTGCACTGATTTCAATAGCTTGCGATAAAATTTACATGCGTAAAGGTGCAAATATCGGTGCTGCCACAGTTGTAAATCAAACTGGAGAACAAATGCCGGATAAATACCAGTCGTATATGCGAAGCATGATTCGCTCCACAGCTGAATCTCAAGGAAAAGACACCATCATTAATGGCAATGACACTACATACAAATGGAAGCGTGACCCAAAAATTGCAGAAGCAATGGTAGACGACCGTGTGGCAATACCCGGAATTATTGACTCAGGAAAGGTATTAACCTTTACTACTGAGGAAGCGATTAAATACGGCTTTTGCGATGGTGTTGCCAAAACACTAGATGAATTAGTGCAAAAAGAAATAGGAAACGCCAATTACGAAATCATCAGCTATGAACCAACACTCATGGATAAGCTCATGGGATTTCTTACAGGAACCATGCTAAGGGGAATACTGATAATGGTAATTATCGGCGGAATCTATTTCGAATTACAAACACCTGGAATTGGATTCCCTTCAATTGCTGCAATCGGGGCAGCCTTACTTTACTTTGCACCTTTATATCTTGATGGATTGGCTGCCAACTGGGAAATACTTATTTTTGTGGTCGGGATTATCCTGATAGCGTTAGAAGTATTTGTAATTCCCGGTTTTGGTGTTGCCGGTATCTCGGGAATCATATTAGTTTTTACAGGTTTAGTTCTGAGTTTATTAGGAAATGACGATTTTAATTTTGACAGCGTTCCTTCTGAAAATATAAACAAAGCAGTAATCACTGTACTTTCAAGCCTAATTGCCAGCGCCTTACTTATAATCTATCTGTCGTCAAAAATTGGCACAAAAGGACTTTTAAAAAAAAATTGCGTTAAGCACTGAAGAAAAACTAGAAGATGGATATATTGGAGTTCCTACAGAACAAAAAGCTTTAATCACAAAAAAAGGAGTTGTTTTTACCGATTTAAGACCTTCTGGTAAAATTGAGATAGAAGGAGAAGTGTATGATGCAATCTCAGAAGAAGGTTTTATTGAAAAAGACACCGAGATCATTGTTACTCGGTATGAAACAGGACAAGTTTATGTTTGTAAAAAATAAGAATAATTAGATGAATATATTTGAGTTACTAAAAGCAAGACGAAGCACTAGAAAGTTTACCAGCCAATCAGTTGAAAAAGAAAAAATTGATGCATTATTAAAAGCAGCATTAATGTCTCCTGCCGGAAAAAGCAAAAACGAATGGGAGTTTATAGTAGTCCAAGACAAAACAATGCTTGAGAAGCTTTCTACTTGTAAAGAACATGGATCAGCTTTAATCGCAAAAGCACCTTTAGCAATTGTAGTTTTAGCAGACACAACCCAATCGGATGTATGGATTGAGGACTGCTCTATCGCATCAATTGTACTTCAACTTACTGCCGAGGAGTTAGAATTAGGTAGCTGCTGGGTTCAATGTCGCCTTCGTGAGCAAAAAGATGGAACAAAAACTGAGGATTTTGTTCGTAACGAATTAAACATCCCTCAAGAATATGCAGTCGAGAGCATAATCGCTATTGGCTATAAAGAAGAGCAAAAAAGCCCATTTGACGAGGCTAAACTTCAACTAGAGAAAATTCACACTGAGAAATTCTAACCCAACATGAAAAAAAGCGATAAACTATCTTGGGGCGTGACGCTATTATTTTTCGGCATCATGTTTTTACTTAAAATATGGGCAATGCACCACACAGCTTAGCTCAATATGCATTTGATGTTCGCAACTTCCCTATTGCTGTTGGAATCATTTTCTTAATTTTTCACGATACGAGAGCAATTGGAATTGCTATGCTTATTCTAGGTGTTTTTATGCGTTTTGACTTAATTATGAAAACCACCAACCAACTATCGCCCTATGTATGGCCTATTGTGCTAATTATAGTAGGCGCAGTAATGATTTGGGGATTCAAAAAAGGGAAATAGAATGCAACAATTACCAACCGTCATCTTTATTGGAGCCGGCAATCTGGCAACTCAAACAGCCTTAGCTTTAAAAGAAAAAAACATCCCTATCCTTCAGATATATAGCCGAACCGAAGAAAGCGCAAAAAGTTTGGCTGATAAATGCGACTGTAATTTCACGACTAATATTCAAGAAATTTCAAACCAAGCTGACATTTATATATATGCAGTAAAAGATGATGTTCTACCTGAATTAATAGAAAACAATCCTATAAAAACAGGTTTACATGTACATACAGCCGGAAGCGTTTCAATAGATATCATTAAAGGCAAAAAAGATAATTTCGGTGTATTTTATCCACTACAAACTTTCTCAAAAAGCAAACGAGTAAAGTTCGATAACATCCCTATCTTTGTCGAAGCTAATTCAGAAGTGAATTTATCTAAGTTAAAAAAGCTTGGTGAATGCTTAAGCAATAATGTAATTGAGTGCGATTCTACTCAAAGACAGTCATTACATTTAGCAGCAGTATTCAGTTGTAATTTCACCAATCACTTATATAGTATTGCTGCTGATATTTTAGAAAAAAATCAACTTTCGTTTGAGTACATTTTACCCTTGATTAAGGAAACTGTGAACAAATTGGATGTACTTACACCGAATGAAGCTCAAACAGGCCCGGCTGTCAGATATGATACAACAGTTATTGACAAGCACTTAAAAGCTTTGTCCAAAATGCCGGAAGAGCAACATATTTACGAGCTTTTAAGCAAAAGAATCTACGAAGCAAAAAAATAATAAACAATAATAAAATGAATTTCAAAGAGCTACTACCTAAAGTTAAAGCCATCGTTTTTGATGTGGATGGCGTGTTATCTACTTCTGCAATTCCATTATATCCGGGAGGTGAGCCGATGCGTGTCATTAACACCAAAGACGGTTATGCTCTAAATCTAGCTGCAAAAAAAGGATTTCCTTTGGCAATTATCTCAGGTGGAAAAACAGATGCAGTATTTCAACGCTTTGCCAGCCTTGGATTCAAAGACATTCATTTGGGCGTTCATATGAAAATGGAAAAATTGAATGAGTTTCTTGAAAAATACAATCTTGACCCAAGTGAAGTAATGTACATGGGTGACGATATTCCTGATTATGAAGTAATGAAAGCTGTTGGCGTACCAGTTTGCCCGGCAGATGCAGTCCCTGAAATCAAGGAAGTTTCAGTTTACATTTCGGACAAAACGGGTGGTAATGGTTGCGTTAGAGATGTAGTAGAGCAAGTACTTAAAGCTCAAGGCTATTGGATGAAAGACATTGAAGCTTTCGGTTGGTAAAAAAACAGATAGTGAGATAATAAGAAAATGAGATAGTGAGAAATAAGAAACAGCAATTTATTTAATAAAACAATAATGAACTTTTTAAACCTAATTCGCTATAAGAACTTACTGTTTGTAGCTTTTTTTCAATGGGCAATCTTTTATTGCATCATCACTCCTATTTTAACAACATTTGGACTTGATACAGCGAACACTATTGACGGATTAAACCTATTATTGTTAATTGGTTCAACGGTATTTATTTGTGCAGGCGGTTATATTATCAATGATTATTTTGACACAAGAATTGACTTAATCAATAAACCGGACAAACTTATTGTAGGAAATTCAATCAGTAAAAGAACTGCTTCAATCGCACATCAAGTCACTACCGGATTAGGTTTAGCTATGGGCTTGTGGGTTGCTTACCAATGCAAAAGCACAACCTTAGCACTAATTATAGCAATTGTACCAGGCTTACTTTGGTTTTATTCAGCAAGTTATAAAAGACAGTTTTTAGTTGGAAATATTGTTGTTGCAATTAACACAGCTTTAGTGCCTTTGGTAATTATTACAGCTAGTGCAGCATTCCTTACTTTACCAGATAGCTATGGGAGCTTAATTAACCAAACTCCGGTTATTAAGTTCACTTATGGTTGGACAATGGGATTTGTAGTTTTCGCCTTCATCATGACATTAATTCGTGAAATCATTAAAGATATGGAAGATGAAAAAGGCGATAAAGAAATGGAAAGCAGAACCATGCCTATCGTTTGGGGATTTGCCAAAACGAAGTTATTTCTTTACGCTCTAATTGCTATTACACTTGGGTTAGCATTTTTTGCGAATGCAAAATACATTGACCCTTTTCCTTTATTTGGAACTGAGAAAAACAGCTTAACGCTTCGTTACATCATTTTTGGACTTGGATTACCTTTTGCCTATTTGGCATATTTACTTATTAAAGCAAAAACACCAAAAGACTTTCACCAAGCCTCAACATTCACAAAATTCATCATGCTAATTGGGACACTATACTGCTTTATCTTCTATTTCTTAATTGCTAAAGCACAAGGCATCCCAATGTTTGACTTATTCATTGTAAAATAATCATGCTAGAAAATCTTTCTAAATACAACATCATTCTTGCTTCACAATCTCCTCGTAGACATGAATTGCTTAAAGGAATAGATATCCCATTTTCTATCAAAGTAATTGATGGTCTTGAGGAGAAATTTCCACCTCATTTACAAGCTGGAGATATTCCATTATTCCTATCAGAGCTAAAAGCATCTGCTTATTTGGAAAGCATGGATGAAAATGATTTGATTATCACTGCCGACACTATAGTTTGGAACCAAGGAAAGCTTTTAGAAAAACCCAAAGATTTAAGTGATGCAAAAGGAATGCTTCAGAATCTTTCCGGCAAAACGCATGAAGTTTTTACTGGAGTTTGCATCCAAACAAAAGAAAAGAAAGAAAGCTTTTGTGCAGTTTCAAGAGTTCTGTTTGCAGAACTTACAGAAGATGAAATTGATTACTACCTAAGCAAATACAAACCGCTGGACAAAGCGGGCTCATACGGAGTTCAAGAATGGATTGGCTATATTGCAGTTGAACACATTGAAGGTTCATATTTTAATGTAATGGGCTTACCAATCCACCAGCTTTACAAAGCTTTAAAGAAATTCTAAATTTCTATTTCCAAACCATCATAAGCTAAGAATACATTTTCTGGTAAAGTAGCCTGCACCTGTGCATGTAATCCCATATCATGACTCATATGCATAAAATATGCTTTCTTCGGCTTAACCCTTTCTACAAATTCTAATGCTTCCGTCAACTTAAAGTGAGCATGATGTGATTGCTGTCTCAATGCATCCATAACTAAGACTTCCAAATCCTTCAACTTCTCACACTCTTCATCAGTAATCTGATTAAAATCAGTCAAATAAGCCAAACCACCGATTCTATATCCTAATATCGGCAAGCGAAAATGCGTTAAACGAATTGGCAAAACCTCAATCCCGGCAACATTAAAAGCAGGTAAATCTTTAGTTATTTCATGCAAACGAATATCAGGAGCTCCAGGATAAGGCTGAGCATTAAAAACATAAGGCATATTATGACGCAAAGCACCTAAAACTCTCTCTTCACCATAAATATCAGCTTCACCGTAAGGGCGTAACTCATCAATACCTGAAACATGATCATAATGTTCATGGGTTATCAATAAGCCATCAATATGATTTATTTTATATAAAAGCGCTTGCTGTCTAAAGTCAGGACCACAATCGATTAGAATATTTTTTCCATCTTTTGTAATCAAAGCTGACGAACGCAAACGAGCATCTTTGGGATCAATACTTGTACAAACCTCACAGTTACATGTCAAATGTGGAACACCTGTTGAAGTTCCTGTTCCTAGAAATCTTAATTTCATATCTAATATCTTTTCTTACAATACTTTCACCACCGGTAATTCTTCCGGAAGATTCATTCTAATTCGCCATTCTGAAGGATAAAGTGAGTTACATCGATTCCCTAAATTTTTTACCCAACCTAATGGCTGACCTTTATAAGTTACCAGAACCAATCCTTTCTCAGCATCTGGTAGCACAATATTTTCTGGTTCTCAAAAACGAAAGAGCTGTTTGCAAATCAACATCCTCCTCAACGCAAAGCTCTCTATTCAGCTCATTTGATAAAGCTAAAGCTGCACTTGGAATAAAGTTTTTACCTTTTACCTCTCCAAGCGTAATTCCTGCATGTAACACATTAAGCTTCTTTGCCAAAAACTGTATTCTTTCTGCATATTGTTGAGGAAATAATGCCATTTTACCATTTAACTCAGTAAATACATATTCCTCATTATTCTTAATATATTTTGCAAAATCAATATTTTCCTTGTTGGCTTTCCTTTTTTGCTTTTCAGGCTTAATACGCATTACAGCCTCTTCAGCTGTTTTACGCAACACTGCCATAAAGAAACCTTCACCTTTTGTCTTGTGTGGATAAAAACGATATCCAGCATTTGATTTTGTGACAGCCCAAGCCTCATCTAGTTCTACTTCCAGCAGCTCAGCACCAAGATGTTCCATTATCCACTGTACTCGCTCTTCATTTTCTTCACGATTATAAGTACAAGTGCTATAAACTAAAACACCACCGGTTTTTAATGATGCCCAAATATCTGTAAGAATCTCTTCCTGACGAGCTACGCAAACCAGCACATTCTGTACCGACCATTCTTCAATAGCTCCGTCATCTTTTCTAAACATACCTTCGCCTGAACATGGTGCATCCACCAAGATTAAATCAAACAAGGATGAAAAATTTGAATAATCAACAGGTTTATTATTACAAGCCATAGTGTTAGGCACACCCCATTTTTGCAGGTTCTCACTTAAAATATACGAGCGAGAACGCACATATTCATTACTCACAACAAAGCTATCATCAGATAATAAAGAAACTAAATGCGTAGATTTTCCACCCGGTGCTGCACATAAATCCAAAGCCATCACATCTCCATCAACATGCTGCTTTATTGCTTGCTCCAAAAACATAGAAGATGCCTCCTGGACATAATAAGCTCCGGCATGAATTAAGGGATCAAGCGTAAATAAAGGACGAGCCGGCAAATAATATCCTGTAGAGCACCAAGGCACACGAGCATAATCCACATCACTTTGACTCTTCTTTTTATTCACTCTAAAACTTACAGGAACTTCTGACGCAAGAGCATCTACAAAATGCTCAAAGTCACTTTCTAATATCGGTTTCGTACGGTCAATAAAAGCTTGAGGAAGGTTCATCATGAAATATTTTGCTACAAATTTATAAAAATAGTGGTACTTTTACAGCCTATTTTACTGAAGCAGCCTAACTTAATGCTGCAAAAATCATCATATCTCATATTATTATGGCAGGAACTCTTTACTTAATTCCAACAACTTTAGGCGATAGCGATTTAAATGCGGTTCTACCGGAAAAGAATAATCTACTAACAAAAGGCATCAGACACTTTATTGTTGAAGATGTAAGAACGGCTCGTCGATTTCTTCGTAAAATGGATAGAGAATTCCCAATTGATGACTGTCAGTTTTTTGAATTAAATAAGCATACCAATGCAACTGAAATATCAAAATTCCTTGATCCAATCAAAAAAGGTCATGATATGGGTGTTATTTCAGAAGCAGGTTGTCCGGCAGTAGCTGATCCGGGAGCTGATATAGTTGCTTCTGCACAGCGTATGAATTATAAGGTAGTTCCTCTTGTTGGACCCTCGTCAATACTACTTGCACTTATGGGATCAGGCTTTAATGGACAAAGCTTTGCTTTTGCGGGCTACCTGCCTATTGATGGTGGCGAAAGAGCTCGTACTCTTAAAAAACTAGAAAGCAGAGCCAACTCAGAAAACCAAACTCAACTTTTCATAGAAACACCATACAGAAACCATAAGATGTTTGAAGACATTTTAAAAAACTGCAATGCCTCTACTCGCCTTTGTATTGCTGCAGATATTACTCTTGAATCAGAATATATCAAAACTAAAACGATAGCTGAGTGGAAAAAAGAAAAAATCGATTTAGCTAAAAGACCTTGTATTTTTGGAATATTCAAAGCATAAAAAACCTGCAAAATAGATTAACTGATTTTGCAGGTTAAATTTATCTTAAAAAGATAAGGTTGGTGTATTTTCACTACTCCTCAATCAAGCTTCTAGAAAACTCTTCTGCGAGTAGCACAGTATTCTTGATATATTCGTATTCAATTTCAAATGCTTCTGAGAAAACTCCTTTTTGTAGATTTTCTTCTATTTGCCACATTGGCCAAGGTTTCAATTGCCCTTTATTTTCATTTACCAAACTCAAGTTTCTTACATCATTAAGATAATACAATAGAATATACTGATTTTCATAGTGTTGTTCAACGACATGCTTAAGCAAGAAGTTTGGTTTTACATTCTTCAACCCATAGCGCTTTACAGCAATACGCTGAATACATTGTTCCATATTTTCTCCATACAGGACATGCTCATTGATAGCACAATCCCAATCTGATTCACCTTGCTCACCGGTAGACTTATATAAGTAAAGCATCCCTTCATGAATGATATGGACACGAACAACGGGATGTAATTCTTTATTTTTTGAAGGGATAAGAGTTATTGATTTAGCAACTTTACCAATAACAACTCCAGAAGTATTTACTATTGGCCAAAACTCTTCTGCCGAAAGAAGTTTTTTAATCCTAGACAATCTAATCATTTCAAAAATAACTAAAGACAAAAGTAACCCTGCTTCTACATAATCAACAATTGGATTCTTATAAACATCTTCCATCCCAGAAACAAACAATGATAATAGGAAAACAATTGGGTGATATGCCATTACTACGAAAAGGAACCTTGACACAAAATAGAACTCACGCAAATTACTTTCCATATGCTTACTCGTACCTGAATATTGCTTAGCAAAAAAAGCAAACAAAGGCTCGCGCATAAAAAAGAAAATGGCAATATTAATCAATATGAGACCATGATAAACCATCGTCTCTTCCATTGTACCTTCTGGGATATAAACTAAATGCACTGACCAATATTGATATCCGGCAAAAATAAAAGCATTAACTAACAACAACGGTTGATAAGTCACGGCTTTAATCATGTAATTCCAGAACATAATAACTATAGATAACAATATCCCAATATGCAAAGCAACATTCAACCCAAAAATAATCTCACATATAGAGACTACAATAATAGGAGCTAAACCAACAAGCGGATTCAGTAAATACTCATGACTATATGTCTTTTTCTTTGGCATATTCAAATAATAAGGTTCTGTTACAGCTTAAACAACAAGTAAAACGAATAGTTCAATAAAATTCTTATTTTAACATAAAATCATAAGCTAAAATACACCCTAAGATATAATATCATCTAAGCTCAATTTATATAAAAAAAACAACAGACAAATATATATAACATCTATTGGTTGTAATATTTTTTTTTACACTTTAACAATTAAAAAGTCATCATCTTACTGATATATTTCCCAATTATATCGAATTCTAGGTTTACTACAGAGTCTTTTTTTATTTGATGAAAATTTGTAAATTCATATGTAAAAGGTATAATTGCCACAGAAAAACGGTTCTTTTGAGAGCCACAAACAGTCAAACTCACACCGTTTACAGTCACTGAACCTTTCTCTACTGTCATATATCCTTGTTTTGCCATCTCAGGATTCAGTTCATATTCAAAAGTAAAATACCAGCTTCCATTTGTTTCTTCCACACTAATGCAAGTTGCAGTTTGGTCAACATGACCTTGTACAATATGACCATCTAAACGACCATTCATCATCATACTGCGCTCTAAGTTGACTTTACTTCCAACTTCAAGTAAACCTAAGTTTGATTTCTCTAAAGTTTCCTTAATTGCCGTCACTGTATAAACATCATCTTTAATATCTACCACAGTTAAACAAACGCCATTATGAGCAACACTTTGGTCAATCTTCAGCTCATTTGTAAACGAACAACGCATACTGATATGCAAATTGTCTTTATCTTTTTGTAACGCAACTACTGGAGCTGCCTCTTCAACTATTCCTGAAAACATAATATATTCCCCTTGATTGATTATGTAAAAATTTTACAGATGCAAAAATAATAAATTAGGATTAACTTTGGGACGAATTTAACATAGCATCTTACTGAAAGGGACATATTCCATGATAAAACAGAATTCCGTAAAGGCTTGGTTACTTGCCACTCGACCAAAAACATTAGCTGCCGGCTCAATTCCTGTACTTGTTGCCTCTGCCCTTGCTTACCATAATGAAAGCTTCCAATGGCAACCTGCTGTTCTTTGCCTTTTATTCGCATTATTAGCACAAATTGCATCCAACTTTAGCAATGACTATTTTGACTTTGCTAAAAAAACTGACAACGAAGACCGACTTGGTCCTGCTCGTGCTGTTGCTTCGGGTTGGATTTCACCAAGAAACATGCTAATTGGAACCGGAGTCGTAATAGCTCTAGCCTGCCTTTTCGGACTTGGCTTAGTTTATTTTGGTGGATGGATAATGGTTCTGGTTGGTGTTATTTGCATATTATCACTCCTAGCCTATACTGCAGGACCTTTTCCTTTAGCCTACAATGGATTGGGCGATGTGTTTGTTTTAGTTTTCTTTGGATGGGTAGCTGTCATTATAAGCTTTTACCTACAAACCGGCATTTTTACTTTTGAAAGTTTTATTGCAGGAACTTCTGTTGGTTTAGGTGCAATCAATATTTTAGTGCTAAATAATTACCGGGACAGAGATAACGACAAGAAAAGTAATAAGCATACGACAATTGTCATTTTTGGAGAAAAGTTTGGGAGCTATTTTTATCTAAGCAATGGAATTATCGCTGTGGCACTTGGAATATTTTACATCCACACAAGCATTTGGGCAGCAGCATTGCCTTTAGTTTATCTTCCGCTACACATTAACACTTGGAAAGAAATGTGCCGTATAAACAACGGAAAAGCCCTAAATAAAATTTTAGGGCTCACCGCAAGAAATCTTGTAATATTTGGAATTCTTTTATCTGTAGGATTTATTATTTAACAAGAATAAAAATTTTAGAGCAAAAACAAAAGACTTTAAGAATTATATCTCTCAACCTGTGTTACTCCTTTTACCGTTTTAATCTTCTTAATTAAGCCTTGCAGGTCATTTAAGTCATTCACCAAAACCGTGATATGGCCTTGAAAAATACCATCCATCGAGTCTACTGATATAGAACGCATAGTCACTTTTGATTCTTTAGAAATCAATGAAGTGATATTTGTAACAATGCCAATATCATCTTTTCCTGTCACGCGCAAACTAATAGGATATTGCGAACCGGCTTTTCCTGACCATTTTGCATTAACAATACGGTACCCAAAGCGCTGAATCATCTGAGGTGCATTTGGACAATCCATTCTATGAATCTTAATTCCTCCGGTTGTTGATACAAAACCAAATACTTCATCACCAAAAATCGGGTTACAGCATTTAGCCAAAGAATACTCAATCCCTTTCAAGTTATGATCAATTACTAATACATCATCCTTACCTGATGAATGTGTTGGCATTTCTTTCTCTTGCACAAAATTATTTGCCGAACGAATTTCTGATAAATCGGTTGGAGTTTCTGGTTTTTCACGCTCAGCTAAGATACCATCACGCACCTCAAGCATATCAATTTTTTCAAGAGCAATATCTTGATAAAAATCGGTTACCATTTTATAACCCAGCCTTTTAGTCAGACGAGTAATATCAGCATCATCATAATCCACTTTCCAGTTTTTCAAACGACGAAACAAAATCTCACGACCTTGTTCAGCTTCCTTGTGGTCAACTTCTTTTAAAGCTTGTTTGATTTTCGTTTTAGCTTTTGAGGTAACAACAATATTCAGCCAATCTTGTTTCGGTTTTTGGTTAGCACCGGTTAAAACCTCTACCTGATCACCATTTTTCAGCACATGCTTAATCTGTACATTCTTACCGTTCACCCTAGCTCCTACACATTTAGAACCTAGGTTTGAGTGAATATTAAATGCAAAATCCAAAACAGTCGCACCTCTTTTTAAGCGTTGAAGATCTCCATTTGGCGTGAAAACAAACACCTCATCATCATACAAATCTAACTTGAAATCATCCATCAAGTCAACTGCATTTTGTTCCGGGTTTTCCAGAATTTCACGAATACTCTTCAGCCATTCATCCATTCCAGATTCACTTTTACCACCTTTGTATTTCCAGTGAGCTGCAAGACCCTTTTCTGCAATCTCATCCATGCGTTGAGTACGAATTTGCACTTCCACCCACTTACCTTCAGGTCCCATTACAGTGGTATGCAATGACTCATAACCATTGGATTTTGGAATAGATAACCAATCGCGCAAACGCTTTGGATTAGGTTGATATTTATCGGTAACAATAGAATATACTTGCCAGCATTGTGATTTTTCTTTCTCTAACGGACTATCCAAAATCACACGAATAGCAAACAAATCGAAGATTTTCTCAAAGGGTGTATTTTGTTTCTTGATTTTATTCCAAATAGAATAGATGGATTTCGTTCTACCTTTGATTTCAAACTTCAACCCAAGCTCTTCCAACTCCTTTTTAAGTGGATTAATAAAGTCCTCAATGTATTTATCTCGAACAGTTTTAGTTTCCTTAAGTTTTTGGGCTATATCAAAATAGGTATCCGGGGATGTATAACGCAAACTCATATCCTCCAACTCCGTTTTGAGCTTATACAAACCCATACGGTGAGCCAACGGAGCATATAAATAAGATGCTTCGCGCGCAATTTTCAACTGAGATTCATGGTCAAATTTATCCAAGTTACGCATAACATATACTCGCTTGGCAATCAACATAAATACCACACGAATATCCTCAGCAAAGGTCAATAGCAGTTTTCGAAAATTCTCAGTCTCAATCGCAACACTTTTGGCATATAATTCTGTTGCACGGGATAACCCTCGCACAATTACAAAAATAGACTTATCAAAACGATTCTCAGCCTCTTCCAAAGAAAGTACCCCGGCACGCACTGCATCATACACGATGGCACTAATTACCGCCACTCGCCCAAGACCTATTTCCTCAACTGACAACAGTATGGTTTGAAGATTTTTTGTTACCGGGTTAAGGGTTCTTTGTCTTGGCAGACCGGCTCCTTTTTCAATGGTCTTCCGAAGCATATCACGAATCACCGCCAAATCATCTTTTGTTAAAAAAGCTTTTGCCGCTTGCAATACATTTCGATACGCTATCAAAAACTCGCGTCTTTCTTCGTCTGTAAAATATGTCTTTGTCATCTTATATATTCTCCGGAATTTTTTCAGTTCTACAGTTAAAATTCAGGCATTTTTTGTACCCCAAGCAAAGATAAAAAGTTTTTAGGCTTTTGGGCAAAAGTGAGGAAAGGAAGATTTCAACAAAGCAAACTATAATCTATTCAAAGACAAATCACACTTTTTAACAAAAACCATACAAACTAATTGATTACATTTGTTCGCAAAAAATAACACACAAAGATAAACCATATGAAAAAGATTCTATTTTCTACGCTTATATGCTTATTCGCTTGGTTTCAAGCACAAGCATCAGATTCTAATGAAATGATTGTCATTTCTACAGACAATTCTCAAACCGCTTATGTAATCTCAAATATTGAGAAAATAACTTTTAACAGTGGAGTTATGACTGTGCATAGCACTAATGCTGATAGCAACCATGACTTATTAACCACAAGAAAAATTGTTTTTTCTTTAGTAGATACTTCTGATAAAAACGCTAATAAGGAAAGCTCTAATATTAAAGTTTACCCGAACCCTGTAGTAAGCACAATTTACATTAATGGTATTCCTGAAAACGAAGCGCTTTCTATCTACTCTATCAAAGGAGAAAAATTTGCCGTAAATAAGAATCCTTATGAAGGCACAACTTCTATCAATGTAAGCAACCTACCTACAGGAATCTACATTCTTCAAATCGGAACTCAATCTGTTAAATTCACTAAGAAATAAAACCTATGAAAAAGATAATTTCAACACTAGTTTATCTATTATTGATAACAAATATATCTGCTCAAGACAATCTTATTATCCTCAGAAATGACTACAGTTATGAGACATATTCTTTAACTAACCTTGACAGCATAACTAGTGATTTGGATTCACTAACTCTTAATTATGCTGACCCAACTTATAGCTCTACATATTTTTTCAAGGAAGACATAAGCAGAATAGACAGCATTATATTTACAAGCAACACTTTTGAAAATCCATATTTCATAGAAGAACTAATCCAAGTAATTTACAGCAACACCATATTTGGTGCTGATAGAAGTTATCGCAACCGCTTGGCTTGTGGCTATCAAGGAATGAATACTGATATTGAGTATCTGATTAAAACAGATGCGCAAGAAAGCTCTAGATATAATTGTGCTACAAATGATAGCCAGTTATCAAGAGAAGGCAAAGATCCTTGGGCCTATTTAAACAAGGCTATAACTCAATGCAATTACATCATTGACAACATGCTTATCTATTCAGATACAACAAAAGCTGAATTTAAATACTTATTAGGAGAAGCATATACCCTAAGAAGCTTTGTTTACTTAGAAATGATAAAATTCTGGGGTGATGTACCAGCCGTTTTTGCAATCTCAGATAATCCATATCCAGTGAAAACTGATAGAAATATAATCTATGAGCAAATTCGTGTTGACTTAAAAAAGGCTGCCTATTTAATGGACTGGTCGGAAAATATTACATGGGCACCTGCTAAAAACACAATATCTCGTCCAAACAAAGCTTTTGCATTAGGCTTACTAGCCCGTGCAGATATGATGTATGCCGGTTATGCTCTTCGTCCTGACACATGGATAAATGGCGGAGGTTCATCTTACTCTGTTCAATTTAATATTAAAGATGCAGATAGCCGCAAAGCTTTATATCAAGAAGCATTAAATGCTTGTGGAGAAGTTATTGCACATTACGGCGACAATAAGTTAAAAACATCTTTCGATGGAGTATTCAAAGATATTTGCCAAGACAAAATATCTTTTACCGATACAGAATGGCTATGGGCTATGCCTTTTGCTGATGGAGCTCGTGGTCAGTTTTTGAATTACAACTGTCCAAAATCATCAGATGCACTAAAGTCTCTTGTAAATAATACTGCCGGCTCTACCAACTCTGTTCAAATGATTGTTCCTACTTTTATTTATGACTTTGAAGCTGGTGACACTCGGAAGTGGGTAACTGTAGCTCCATTCTCTTGGGTTGCAGACAATGCAGAAGGAGTGGCAGTTGATGTCGCAAAAAGAAAATCAATCTTTGCGGGTTCTTTTTTAACAGATAATGCCACAGAAAAAGTTTTATATCAAAAGAATGTATATATTAATAAGGCATATCTTGGAAAGTATCGCATAGAATGGATGAGTAGAACAAGAACCAATAATGATGATGGTATAGATTACCCGGTTATGCGTTATGCTGATATTCTATTAATGTTTGCCGAAGCTGCCATCGGAGGAATTAGTGGAGATGTTCCATCAAACAACACGGTACTTAACCCTCAAGTTCAATTCAACAAAGTGAGAGCTCGCTCTGGTCTTGCCGGAAAAACACTAACAATGGATAATATAATAAAAGAACGAGCTTTTGAATTTTGCGGAGAATATATTCGCAAATATGACCTAGAGCGTTGGGGTAAACTTAAAGAAAAACTGGCAGCTACAACAAGTCGTCTTAATGATCTAAATCTGCATCAAGGTGAATTTACTGGAATGAATGACACAATTTACATTAAGTACAAAAATAATGATGCAATGGTTTATCCCGGTAGCACCATTGTAACGAAAGGTTATGAGATAGATCAAATCTATGGTTTAACTTTAGGAGAAAACAGCGAACCATCAACATATGCTTTAAATCCGAATGTTTGGGTAAAGAAGAATGTTTATGAATATGTCTTGGGAGATCGTTACTTAGAAAACAATTATTTGTTATACTCTGATGAAAGTATAATTGACAAGCGTCATTATTGGCCAATATTCCAAGTAAACATTGACTCTAGCAATGGTTCATTATGGAATGACTATGATTATTAAGAATCTATTCAATAATTCTAAAAGAGCAGCACCCACCAGTGCTGCTTTTCTTTTTCCTTAAAACATCCAAAAGCGACTTGATTGATGAGAAATTCAGCGTAATTTTAGAGTCGAAAAATCAAACCATAAGTCAAGAAAAAGACATACAATCACTTGTGCCCGCAAGCAAAAAACAAGCTGCCAAGCCATGTACATAATTTCTCTATACAAATTATCATCGCGATGATCAGGCACAGTACTGTGGACACACAACAATTAACTTACCCTATGCTACAAGTTCTAGTTTGGAACTTGTAAAATTTGCCACAGAAGCACTCAGTCAGATTTACAAAGAAGGTTACGAATACAAACGAGCTGGTGTTGTAATGCTAGATATCCAAGCGGACAATGGCTTACAAATGCAGTTATTCAATAACCGCAACCCAAAACATATCCCGTTAATGAAAGCTCTTGACAACATCAACCGAAAACTTGGCGACCAAAAACCTCACCTCGGCATACAAGACACCCAACGCTGGAAAATAAAACAAGAACGCCGTTCACCTAGATATACAACTGAGTGGGATGAGATTATGGTGGTGAAGACATAATTTTTAAAACACCTGTTTTTCGCTATAGAAACTTTCTCTATATTTGTCTTACTATTTAATTCATTTTATGGCAGATAAAACAATCATACTACAAGACTTAAAAAAACATTTGCAAGAAAAATATGCAAATGCAATAAACCATGTAATCTTGTTTGGTTCGCAAGCCAAAGGCACTGCTACAGAGAACTCCGATTATGACATACTCATTCTTTTAAACAGAGATTATTCTCATCAAGATGAAAATACAATTTTAGATTTATGTTATGACATTGATTTAAAATATAACATTATAATAGATGCCCACCTCCTGTCTCTCGCAGAATTATCAACCCTTAGAGGTAAACAACCTATATTCTCCAATGCAATAAATTCAGGAATTTACGCATGAGTTTGGAAGAAAAAGATAGAATTGAACTTATCAAGTATCGTTTAAAAGGAAGCTGAAGATACAATAGAAGATGTCATTCTACTAATGGAGCATGACAGACATAGAGCTGCCATTAACAGAATTTATTATGGAATGTTTTATGCTTTATTGGCTCTTACTAAAATACGATTTTGAGACATCAAAACATCAACAACTCATCGGATGGTTTAACAAAAACTTTATTCACGAGAAACTAATTGATGAAAAGCATGGGAAAGCGATAAATAAAGCGTATAACCGGAGGACCAAAGGGGATTACGATTCATATATTGAATTTGACAAATTGACTGTTGTAGAAATGCTTAAAGATATGAAAAACTTTATTGAAACAATAAGATTATTCATTCTTGGAAACTAAATTTCCACCCAAACTATTTGTAAATCAAAATACATTGCTTAAATTCGCAGCCCGATTCGCACAGAGGTTATCAAGCAGCTCTATTGCACGAGGCAATATCTCACCTCCCCGAAATAATTACAAAACAAATAGTTTTATGTACGCAATTGTTGAAATTTTAGGACAACAGTTCAAAGTGGAAGCAGGTAAAAAACTGTATATCCACAGAATGAATGAGGCTGAAGAAGGCTCAAAAATCGAATTTAACAAAGTATTGTTAATCGATAACGATGGTAAAATCACTGTGGGAGCTCCTACAGTAGCCGGCGCAAAAGTTACAGCTGAAGTTGTATCTCATGTTCAAGGTGACACAGTATTAGTGTTCCACAAAAAACGCCGTAAAGGTTACCGTAAATTAAACGGACACCGTCAAAAATTCACACAAGTGAAAATTAACGAAATCGTAGCTTAATCTTATTAAAATTTAGTAGAAAATGGCACATAAGAAAGGGGTCGGTAGCTCCAAGAATGGTCGCGAGTCAGAATCAAAACGACTTGGCGTAAAAATTTTCGGCGGACAATTTGCAAAAGCAGGTAATATCTTAGTTCGTCAACGCGGTACAGTACACAATCCAGGTGAAAATGTAGGTCTTGGTAAAGATCACACTTTATTTGCTTTAGTTACAGGTACAGTTGTATTTAGAAAGAAAAAGGACAATAAGTCTTATGTTTCTGTAGAACCAATTGCTGAGCAAAACTAAGCCACAGTAATTTAACTCATAAAAAGGTCCCGATTTTTCAACAAAGAGAAATCGGGATTTTCTTTTTTAGTATATTTGCCTCACAAAATAGATAGTGAGGAGCGAGAAGGCGAGTAGCAAGTAAAATACCTCCATTTTAATCACTTAGCTTTTCATTATTAATTATTCATTGTTAATTATTAATTAAAATAATGCTTACACTTAAACAAATCACCGAAAACAAGGAAGAAGTAATTAGCAAATTGGCTAAAAAACACTTTGATGCAAAAGAAGTTATTGAACAAGTTATTGACATCAACAACAAGCGTAAACAAACGCAGTCTATTCTTGATGCCAACTTAGCAGAACTAAACAGCATTTCCAAATCCATCGGTGCTTTGATGAAAGATGGCAAAAAAGAAGAAGCTGAAGCCAGTCGTACAAAAGTTGCCGAAATGAAAGAAGGTAACAAGGTACTGGAAACAGAAATGAAAGATGCCGAAGCTGAACTTACAAAATTACTTTGCACTATCCCTAACCTTCCATCTGATGAAGTTCCCGTAGGAAAACATGCAGAAGATAATGTTGTGGAAAAAGAAGGCGGTATTGTTCCCGACTTAGGTGCAGAACCTCTTCCTCACTGGGATTTAGCAAAAAAATATGACCTTATCGACTTTGAACTTGGTGTTAAAATCACAGGCGCCGGTTTCCCTGTTTACAAAGGGAAAGGTGCTCGCCTACAACGCGCATTGATCAACTTCTTTTTAGATGAAGCGCGTGATGCAGGTTACTTGGAAATTCAACCACCTTATGTAGTGAACGAGGCGTCAGGTTATGGAACTGGTCAGTTACCGGATAAAGAAGGTCAAATGTACCATGCAAATTTGGATGATTTATATTTAATCCCAACAGCAGAAGTACCGGTTACAAATATCTATCGCGATGTTATTCTTGAGAAAAAAGATCTACCAATAAAAAACACAGCTTACTCAGCTTGTTTCCGTCGTGAAGCTGGTTCATACGGAAAAGATGTTCGCGGATTGAATCGCTTACACCAATTCGACAAAGTGGAAATCGTTCGCATTGACACTCCGGAACACTCATACAAATCATTAACTGAAATGGTTGATTATGTTCAAGGCTTGGTTGAGAAACTGGAATTACCTTGGCGTATCCTTCGCCTTTGCGGTGGTGATATGAGTTTTACTTCTGCCCTAACCTTTGACTTTGAGGTGTTCTCGGCTGCTCAACAACGCTGGTTGGAAGTTAGCTCGGTATCAAACTTTGAAAGCTACCAAGCAAACCGCCTTAAATGCCGTTACCGTAATGATGATAAGAAAACTGAACTTTGCCACACATTGAATGGTAGCGCATTAGCTCTTCCTCGTATTGTAGCAGCATTACTTGAAAACAACCAAACACCTGAAGGAATTCGTATTCCTAAAGCTTTGGTTCCTTACTGCGGATTTGAAATTATTGACTAATAAAAGCCAAAATATTAACGCATGAATACTGTAACTATCGGTACTCCACTAGCAAAGGGAGCAAAAAAACTGCTTCTATTGGGAAGTGGCGAATTAGGAAAAGAAGTAATCATCGAAGCTCAACGCCTTGGTGTTGAATGTATCGCTGTTGACTCGTATGAAAATGCTCCTGCACACCAAGTAGCTCATCGTTACCACATCATCAACATGAAAGATGGTGCTGCCTTGCGTGCAGTAGTTGAACGCGAACAACCTGATTTTATCGTTCCCGAAATTGAAGCAATCAACACCGATATGTTAAAAGAGTTGGAAAGCGAAGGCTTTAATGTGATTCCTACTGCCAATGCAACAAAGTTGACAATGGACAGAGAAGGAATTCGCCGCCTAGCTGCTGAAGACTTAAAAGTAACAACTGCTAAATACAAGTTTGCTGACAGTTTAGAAGAATTTAAAGCTGCTGTTGCTGAAATTGGCATTCCATGCGTAACAAAACCAATTATGTCATCTTCAGGTAAAGGTCAAAGCACCATCAAATCAGAAGCTGATATTGAAAAAGCATGGACTTATGCTAAAGAAGCTGCTCGCGGAATTGGCTCTAAAATCATCATCGAAGAATTTATCACTTTTGATTACGAAATAACACTCCTAACTGTACGCACTGCTTTTGGCACAAAATTCTGTGAACCAATTGGACATGTGCAAATCAGCGGAGACTACCACGAAAGCTGGCAACCAATGGCTATGAGTGATCAAGCGAAAAAAGATGCTCAAGATATGGCTCTTAAAGTTACTAACGCATTAGGTGGCTTCGGTCTTTTTGGTGTTGAGTTATTTGTGCGTGGAAACGAAGTGATTTTTAGCGAAGTTTCTCCTCGTCCACATGATACAGGTATGGTGACTATGGTTACTCAAAAGATGTCAGAATTCGAACTACATGTTAGAGCAATTCTTGGTTTACCAGTTAATACTGACTTAGTTTCAGCCGGAGCGACTCATGTTATAAAAGCAGAAAAAGAAGAATGGGCTCCTACTTTTGACATTCTCGAAGCATCAATGATTGAAAATGCTAGAGTTCGTTTATTTGGAAAACCATTCTGCAAAGCCGGTCGACGCATGGGAGTTGTTTTGGCGACTGCCGAAAATACAGATATCGCAAGAGCTAATGCTGAAAAAGCAGCTCATTTAGTAAAATTCTAATACCAAATAAAACGATGAAGGCGAAAAAAACATTCCTTTTAGCTATATTATCGTTATTTCTCCTTTCTGTTAACGCACAAGAAAAACAAGAAAGCAAATATGCCTTTAGAATGAATCTTGAAGGAGCCTATGTAAGTAACGACTACCAAGATCCATTTTTCCCGGGTGCTATAGGTTTTGATTTAGGCTGGGTCAAGCACCCTAACTTAACTTTATTTGCCGGAATCTCTTTTTGGAGTACAGAACATAGTACCTATTTGTACGATAACTATTATGATTACTACTGGGAAAATCCAATGTTAAGCATTTTACTTAATGGATCGGCAAAATTCACTAGTCCATCAATAAGACTTAAGCATAAAAATAAACTTGCAGCATTCGTTGAACCCGGAATCTCAATAGAGCCTGTCCCGATGGCATTTATTAATTACGAGAAAGTTCCTGTTTACTCTAACCATTCTGAATGGGACATTGAAACTAAATTCGATACGCCTTATTTCAGCTGGAATCTAAAAGCCGGAATTAATTTCACAATGCAAGATTTTATATTTTTTGACCTAGCATATACAATTACCAATATGGATATCTACAAGGTATATCGCAATATGGATCTTGAAGGGCAAAAGTTATCAAACTTTGCAAACAAGGCTAAACTGATGCAAGGCATCCGCTTAACAGTTGGAGCCTATTTATAATTCACAACTTTCAGATGCAATCAAACCAATTACATATTACACTTCCGGCTGAATGGCATCCGCAAAGTGGCGTACAGCTTACTTGGCCACATGAAAACACTGATTGGAAAGATATTCTTGATGAAGTAATTCCTGTTTTCGTGGAAATTGCCAAAGAAGTTTCAAAGCGGGAAAAGCTTCTTATCGTTTGTCATGATGTTGATGTGGTATATCACCAACTTGGCGAAGATGTTAACCGTAAGAACATCCAGTTCCGCGCAATGGACACTAATGACACTTGGGCTCGTGACCATGGTGCAATTTCCGTGTTTGTAAATGATGATCCATACATTTACGATTTTTGTTTTAACGGCTGGGGGATGAAATTTCCGGCTAACCACGATAACCTAATTACTCGCGAGTTATATCGAAGAGAGGTTTTTGAAGGCAATGTTGGCTATCAAAACATGCTTCATTGCGTGTTGGAAGGTGGCAGTATCGAAAGCGATGGCAAAGGCACTATTCTTACCACTGAGGAATGCCTTCTTTCACAAAACAGAAACGAATACAAAGAAAAAGAAGAACTGGAAGATTACCTGAAAATGATTTTCGGAGCTGAACGCATACTTTGGTTACGCAACGGCTATCTTGCCGGTGATGATACTGATAGCCATGTGGATACTTTAGCCCGTTTTTGCTCGGAAGATACTATTGCTTATGTAAAATGTGATGATGAAACTGACGAGCATTACGATGAGCTTAAACTGATGGAAAAGGAATTGCAGGCATTCAAAACTATGGAGAGTAATGCATACAACTTAATTCCTCTACCTATGGCTGACTTAGCTGTAGAAGAAGATGGACATCGCTTGCCGGGAACTTATGCAAACTTCCTTATTATTAACGGTGCTGTTCTTATGCCAACCTATGGTTCTGACAAAGATGAGATTGCAAAAACTCAATTAGAAAAAGCATTTCCCGATAGAGAAATCATTGGGATCAACTGCTTTCCATTAATAAGACAACATGGTTCCCTGCATTGTGTAACCATGCAATATCCGGAAGGATTTTTAATGTAAAAATCATTTTGCCTTCGACTCCGCTCAGGCAACAGACACTGAGAAACTATGAAAGTAGCTTTAATTCAACAATCAAACTCAGCCGATATTCGCAGCAATATCAATAAGCTGAAAGAAAATATTACTGCTTGTGCTAAACAAGGTGCTGAACTTATTGTACTTCAAGAATTGCACAACGGGCTATACTTCTGTCAAGTAGAAGACCCTGCTATTTTTGATATGGCGGAAACTATTCCGGGACCAAGTACTGATGAATTCGGTATGTTGGCAAAAGAACTAGGCGTGGTTATCGTTCTTTCATTATTTGAAAAACGCCTACCCGGCTTATATCACAATACAGCTGTCGTAATTGAGAAAGACGGCTCTATTGCCGGTAAATATCGCAAAATGCATATCCCTGATGATCCTGCATATTACGAAAAATTCTATTTCACTCCGGGTGATTTAGGCTTTACTCCTATTCAAACTTCGGTTGGGAAACTTGGCGTTCTTGTATGCTGGGATCAATGGTATCCGGAAGCTGCTCGCATGATGGCTTTAGCCGGTGCTGAATTATTGATATACCCAACAGCTATTGGCTACGAAAGCACTGATACTGATGAAGAGAAGGCTCGCCAACGCGAGGCTTGGACTATCTCGCAACGCGCTCATGCTGTAGCAAATGGATTGCATGTTATTAGCGTAAACCGCACCGGTTATGAGAAAGATCCTTCGGGAGTAACTAACGGCATTCAGTTTTGGGGAAGCAGTTTTGTAGCAGGACCTCAAGGTGAATTCATCACTCAAGCTTCAACTGATAAAGAAGAAAATCTGGTTGTGGATATCAATTTAAAAAGAACAGAAGAAGTTCGCCGTATGTGGCCTTTCTTCCGTGACAGAAGAATTGATGAATTTGGAGATCTGACAAAAAGAGCAAGAGATTAAATACAAAGGCGCCTTACTAAAAGGCGTCTTTTTCATTTCTAACACCTACAATTTCCTCATTCCTAACAATATCCATCACCGCCATCTCATATTTAGCCATATTCTGTGCTTTCTTAACCTTTTTCAGACATTTATGAGAATTAGTGAAGAGCAATGAGAAATATTCCCAAAAGGAATACATCTTCAAGATAATATGTTTCTCTCCTGACAATGCTTGAGTATATCCTTCCAATAATTCATCATGAAAGCCTTTGAAAGTCTGCTTGGTGTCCAAAGGATATTCTGTTAAGCCTTGTTTAATCATTTGCGGAAGAAATGGATCCTGAATAATTCCACGCCCCAACATCCATGTATTAATTTGAGGGAAACGAGATTTCAACTCGTTAAATTTCTGCACAGAATTGATGTCTCCATTGTAAATGATTTCATGCTTGGAAAGAGCAAGACATTCTTCAAAGGTATTTAAGTTCACAGATCCCTTGTATTGCTGTTTCCCTAGTCGAGGATGGATAGCTATGTTTTTTATGGCAAATTGATTTAGTTTTGGTAATAATACTTTAGCCTCATCTGCATTTTCATCTCCCAGACGCATCTTGATTGATATACTTATAGCTGATCTATCAAGAAATTCTGTCAGAATATCGACAATCTTATCAGATTCTTTAATTAAACCCGCTCCCATACCTTTTTTTGTGACCATTGGATACGGACATCCTAAATTCCAATTCAACTCCGTATAGCCTAACGCCTTCACATAATCCGCTACCAAAATAAAATCCTCTGCCGTTTTACACATCACTTGTGGCTGTACGGGTATATCCAAATTATTCTCAGGTAATAAATCTCTTTTGTACGATGCTTTTATATCCTTTTCTCCGTTTAAACGAATATAGGGTGCATAAAATAAGTCAATACCCCCAAAGTGCTTATGAAAAGCATTTCGGAAACGAAAATCAGTAAAACCTTGTAATGGTGAAGAAATTAAGATTGGTTCCATCCTTTTAAATTCAAGACCTTTGTAAGAATACAAATTAAAAAATAAAAACTATCAGTTTTATCTATGTGAAAAAAATTAATACATTTGTCTACCCTAAGAAATAAAACACCATGAAAAAAAGAATACTAACTACAACCTTCTTTCTTATTGGATTGCTTTCTCAAAGCCAAAATAACGACTCTATCTTTCACGAAAATTCGCAAACATTTTGCAATGTTTGCATCAACAATAATACAATCACTGTAGATAATTGTGGATTTGTAGGTGTTGGACTATTATATATATATGATATGCGAGGACAAAAAGTGTTTGAAGAAACCGTAACTTTTGATAGCGCTCGCACAACAATCAAATTTGATGAAAAGATAAAAAGAGGCACTTATGTTGTAATCCTTTCGGCAAATGACGAAAGCCGAAGTTTAAAAGTTGTAATTCAATAAGCTACTCTTTCTTCGAACCACGAACTTTCTCTTGATTCTTGGCAGCAAAATCTTTCCAACTGGAATACTTCTTTTCAACCTTAGGTGCATTCGTAGCAAAATAATGACAAAGAGCCGCCGCCAAACCATCAGTAGCATCTAATTCTTTAGGAATCTGCTCTTGAGGTATTTTTAAAATACGCTTAAGCATATCAGCCACTTGCTCTTTTGTCGCCTGACCTTTACCCGTAATCGACATTTTTATTTTCAACGGAGCATATTCAGCTATAGGTATATCTCGAAATAAACCTGCTGCCATTGCCACTCCTTGAGCTCTTCCAAGCTTTAACATTGACTGTACATTTTTCCCAAAGAAAGGTGCTTCCAGTGCCATCTCGTCAGGCTTATATTCATCAATAAGAGCCACTGTACGAGAAAAAACTTGCTGTAATGTCAGGTAATGATCCTTAATCTTTTTAAAATCAAAAACACCAAGTGTTAGCAATTCGGGTTTATTTCCAACCACACGAATTACACCATATCCCATTACGGTTGTTCCAGGGTCAATACCTAATATTATTCTTTCTACAGCCATTAATCTATCACTTCTAAAAATGTGCTGAAGTAAAGTACCTCAACAGAGAATAAAGATGAAATCTCCATTTGAAATAAATCTCCATATTCAGATTTCCATTGATTCACCGCATCAATACTATCTGCCTTTAACTGAATAGAAATAGCACTTCCCTCATCAATCTCATCACTAAGCACTCTGGTTACAACAGATTCAGAAAAATAACCACTATTGATCATTCCAGGCACATGCTTTTCTTTCACCCATTTTAGAAATGAACCATACACCTTGTCTGAAACACTGTATGTTGTATTAAAAATTATCATATCAATTATATTTTAACGCAAAGATAGAAACAATAAACTAATGATTACTATTAATAAAAAAGCCTAAGACTATGCTTAGGCTAAATTTTATTTCCACTGATACTTACGCTTTCTTCTTAACTTTATACCAAACATGGCATAAAGAGTAATAAGCGGAAGCATAATATCAAAAACTAAAATCGACAACCAAAATAATCTTTCTTTGAAATGCTTTGCGGAAAGATTAATCACAATCGCTTGAATTGAGTAGCGTAATATAAACAATAAACCAGCTACAATAGCAACGATTGGTTGTGCATACAATAAAACACCAATTAGTGATAAATAAAACAATCCTCTAGTAAACACTTCACACCCAATAATTGACTTACTGGCATTTTTATAATATGAAGCTGTAGACAAGTGTCTTTCCTTTTGCACAAACCACTC
This sequence comes from Paludibacteraceae bacterium, assembly GCA_963662245.2. Lineage (GTDB taxonomy): Bacteria > Bacteroidota > Bacteroidia > Bacteroidales > Paludibacteraceae > JAFGVL01. Next base: position 75,347 of record CAXXVQ010000007.1, read on the forward strand.
TTTAAATGTTGGCTTTATTGTAGATTCGGTAACACTATCAGGATTAATTTCCACACGCACATTAGTCTTATCAGCACCTTTATTGACAAACAAATCATCATCACCTGATTGCAGGTGTAACATTGAAGCAAAGCCCTTCATATTAAAGAACAACTCCTTACGATAAGCCATGTTACGACCAACACCCATATATGGTTTTCCTTTAATAGCAAATCCCATATATTGCAAAGCAATAAAGAATGTATCATATGAAATCATGTGAGAAAGGATACCTTTTTTCTTTTCATATGCTCCATAACCCAACACAAAGTTCTTTCCATCAACAAAATTACGCACCATGTTTCTAATCCAATAATCTGACTTAGGTTTACAATCTGCATCTGTAAAAAGAAGAATATCACTTTTTGCTGCCTTAATACCAACTGTCAAAGCCAATTTCTTCGGACTCATCACCTGAGCATCATGAGGCACATAAGTATGATAAAGATGTGGATATTGCTGTTGAAATTGAGCCAACACGGTTTTTGACTCATCTGACGACCCATCATTTACAACAATCACCTCAAAATTTGGGTATTTCTGATTTAACACCGATGGCAAAAATTCTGTCAGATTCTCTGATTCATTTCTGGCACAAATCACAACAGAAACCGGCGGAAAGTCCTTTAGATAAGGAACCTCCGCTTTAATAACCTTCTTTTTAAAAGAAAGAACAGAAGTGTAGTAATATAAATAATAGAACAGTTGAATAATGAAGCTAAAAGCAAAGATGCCCATAAGCACCCATACATACCATTCTATAGCTTCAAGGTCAATTTCAAAATTCAACATTTATGTGCAAGTTTAAATATAAATAAAAAGAGCAAAAATGAATTTTGCTCTTTTTAATCGCTTATCATTTATTATTATAATTCTTCTGACAAATAAGCTTTCGGAAGACTTCTTAGATTATATTGAGAAGCCATTATCTCTCCATATGCACCTGCTGAACGCAATGCGATTAAATCACCACGCTTAGTACCATTCATGCACACTTCTTTTTGGAATACATCAGATGATTCACAAATTGGACCTACCACATCGTAAACATCTTCAGCCTCAACAGAAGTAATATTCTCAATACGGTGGTAAGCTTGATATAATGCTGGACGCATTAAGTCTGTCATACCAGCATCAACAATAGCAAACTTCTTTTCAGTTCCAACTTTCACATAAGTTACTTTTGTGATTAAGTTTCCACATTGAGCCATGATAGAACGACCCGGTTCGCAATGTAAAACTTGACCTTCACGCAATTTTATGTTTTTATTAAACAAACGGAAGTATGTTTCAAAATCAGCAATTGGGAAATGATTTGGATGTTCGTAGTTAATTCCTAAACCACCACCAATATTGATATTTGGCAATTTAATTCCTTTTGCTTCATATTCATCTTGTAGCTCATTTACTCTTACACATAAATCTTGGAAAGATGAAAAATCAGTGATTTGAGATCCTATATGGAAGTGAACACCTACAAGCTCTAAATTCTCTAATGATGCTACCAACGCAAATACTGAATCAATATCACTCATATTGAATCCGAACTTATTTTCGTTCAAACCAGTAGTGATATAATGGTGAGTATGAGCATCCACATTAGGATTAATACGCAATGCAACACCTGCTTTTTTACCTTTTTTACCAGCTAGTTCATTGATAACTTCTAACTCAGGTTTTGATTCTGCATTGAAACAGAAAATATCATAATCAAGAGCAAGGTTGATTTCTTTATCAGTTTTACCAACACCGGCAAAAACAATTGACGAAGCAGGGAAACCAGCTTCAATAGCTGCTTGAACCTCAGCACCACTTACACAGTCTGCACCAAGACCATATGAAGCTACAATCTTCAAAAGCTTTGCATTTGCATTTGCTTTTACTGCATAGTGCGCCACATATCCATATTGCTCTGTTTCTGCTTTTACTATTTCTAAAGTCTTACGAAGTAATTCAGTATCGTAGTAATAAAACGGCGTCTCAATTTGAGCAAATTTATCTACCGGAAATATTCCTTTCATAATCTATATCTTTTATTATTTCTTACTTATTAAAATAAATCTTTGCTTAAAGCATTTAGGGCTCTTTGTTTATCCTCAGCTTTAATCAGAAACGAAATATTGTAGTTACTTCCACCATATGAAATCATACGAATAGGAATTTCTTTCAACGCACCAATAACTTTTGCTTGGAAACCTACATTCTCATAGTTCATATCACCTACCACACATATGATAACCATATCTTTATCTACGGTAACAGTTCCAAATTTCCTAAGTTCATCAAGTATTTCAAAAAGATTCTTTGTATTATCAATGGATACAGAAACCCCAACTTCTGAAGTAGTAATCATATCGATAGAAGTTTGATAACGCTCAAACACTTCAAATACTTTGCGCATAAATCCATATGCTAAAAGCATGCGACCAGATTTAATCTTGATAGCAGTAATTCCATCTTTTGCTGCTACAGCTTCAATATTATTTTTTGAGCACTCCGTTGAAATCAAGGTTCCTTTAGCTTCAGGTTCCATTGTATTCAATAGGCGTACAGGAATATTTGCTTGTTTAGCAGGAAGCACACATGTTGGGTGAAGAATTTTTGCACCAAAATAGGCTAACTCAGCAGCTTCTTCAAAATGCAGATTTGCAACAGGTTTTGTCCCTTCTACAAAACGAGGGTCATTATTGTGCATACCATCAATATCTGTCCAAATTTGAATCTCTGAAGCACCAATAGCAGCTCCAATAATTGATGCAGTATAATCACTACCACCTCTTTGAAGGTTATCTATTTCACCATAATGGTTTCTACAAATAAATCCTTGAGTAATATAAATCTCTGCTCCTTCATATTTTTCTAACTGAACTGCAATTTGCTCTTTGATAAAAGCCATATCTGGCTCAGCATTTTTATCAGTCTTCATAAAATCCAATGCTGGTAAAAGCATTGAATTCACTCCTGATTCACATAGATAATCATTTACCAAAGCTGTAGAAATCAATTCCCCTTGTGCAAGAATTGTTTTTTCTTCAAAAAGGGTAAATATCTTGCTCGTAGTAGCAAATGAGCGAAGAAAATCAAATTGCTCTTTTACAAAAGCTTCACCTTTTTTCAAGTATTCAGGTGTAGAAAAAAGCTCTTTAATTACAGCATTGTATTTATTTTCAAGAACATTAATTACATCTAATGCACCATCAATATTCTTTTTATACAAATAATCTGAAATCTCAATCATTGAATTCGTAGTACCTGACATTGCTGATAAAACAACAATTTTTGACTCTCCATCAAGGATTAACTTTGTAACATCCTTCATTCTTTGTGCAGAACCTACAGATGTTCCTCCAAATTTTAAAACTTTCATACGGTCTTTTAAAATTTTATATTACTCAGCTATCATTCTGAAAATGAATGATTTTTTAAATTCACAATCTAAACTTAAGGCTCAAAAAAAACCTTCTCAAAATCGAATCACAAAAGTATATATTTCTATCGATTTTAAGAAGGCTTTTTTATGCGATTAACGCTGAATATTTTTTTTATAAATCATTTCATTTGTAGTTCATCCATAAACTGCTCATCTCTTTGTCTGTTTTTCAAGACATTAAGATAAGAAAGAGCCTTTTTGTTATTAAATTTTGAATATGATTGACTTGCCCAATCAATTGCAGCTTCTAAATCTCCGTTAATTTCATTTATAATAGCCATATTGTAATATGCTCTTCCGGCAATCTCGGGATCTGCATTTTTTGTCTCTTTATTCCAAAGCATTGCTGCTTCATCCCATTTCCCGGTTTGAGCTAATCGTTTCCCGGTTTTAAAATTATCGGTTCCTTTTACATAATAGTTTCTTGAAACACGCACATTGTGAGCCATAACCATCTGAGCATAATCCTGCCCAACTTGATAACTAAAATCGCGTACATCAGAAACACTATTCACTGCCCCAACAATCATTTCTAAAGGATTCCTCTTATCTACCGTATAATTAAATGAACGATTAAACTTTCTTTGATCAATTATCTGATTATACTGCGGATCGTAAATACGCCATCCACCTTTTATCACAACGGTAGTTTTTGCATCTACTCTCGAATGATGCACCTCACCTCTTGGAGTTTCCTGTACTTCAACATATTTTTCTACTCCCACATGAGTATCCGTATCATACGCTTCAAGTACAAAAACAACTTCTACATCATTTTCATCACAAATCTTTTTTAACTGTGGCCACGCCAAAGGCTTATCCATCACACCCATTCCTTGTGATGTTAGGTTGTATCCTTCAAGAATATCAACTTTTTCAAAACGATTAGCCACTTTTAATTCTGAAACTAACCCATTCAACACTTCTTCAGTCCCTTTTTTTTCAAGTTTGGGTGACTCCATTGTTAATACTTGATCAATTTTATTTAGCTTGGAATTACCTTTTGAACGGTCTAGCACACCAACCTTTTTAACTGACGAGGCTATAGGAACAGCAGGTGGCTGAACTACAGAAAGTGTCAGAATGTTTGTTGAACTACACCCTACAAGCAAAAAACTTGCAAACAAAAACAGTAAATATTTCTTCATATAATTGATTTATAATTTGACTATTCACAAATATATGACAAATAAGAAAACATAAAAGTCTATTAATAATACTGCCTTAATTCACAAAAAACATAACAAACCAACTCTATCTCAATTAAAAAATCACCTAAAATATTTTGAAGCTTTGTTTTGCATTTATACTTTTGCAAGCTAATATTAATTAACCATTATTTATCACATACATAAACCATGGGAAGAGCTTTTGAATATCGCAAAGCGACAAAAATGAAAAGATGGGGCAACATGGCTCGCACTTTCACTAAACTTGGAAAAGAAATCACAATTGCAGTAAAAGCAGGAGGTCCGGATCCGGACAACAACCCTCGTCTGCGCGTTCTTTTTAAAAATGCAAAAGCTGCTTCAATGCCAAAAGACACTATTGAAAGAGCTATTAAAAAAGCAACTTCAAAAGGTGAAGGCGACTATAAAGAAATCGTATATGAAGGATATGGCCCTTTTGGAATTGCAGTTGTTGTAGAAACTGCAACTGACAACAATACTCGTACAGTAGCAAATGTTCGTAGTTATTTCAACAAATCCGGTGGCTCACTAGGAACTTCGGGATGTCTATCATTCCTTTTCGATAGAAAATGTGTATTCAAAATCACTCCAAAAGAAGGTGTTGACTTAGAAGAACTTGAACTTGAATTAATTGATTTTGGTGTTGATGAGATATTTGAAGATGAAAACGAAATTATCATCTATGGAGAATTTGAATCATTCAATAATATTCAAAAATACCTAGAAGAAAATGACTTTGAAATCATTAGCGCTGAATTCGAGCGTATTCCAAATGACACAAAAGAATTATCTGAAGAAGAAAAAGAACAAGTCAACAAACTTATTGAGAAAATAGAAGATGATGACGATGTTCAACAAGTATTCCATAACATGAAAGAATAATAAAAACAAATTGTTGATAAATAATCAGGCAGAAACAAGCACAACGGTTTACAAAACCATATTTTTCTTATCAATTTGTATATCTTTGTGAATCTTTGTCTTATAATTAAAACTATATCAAATGAAAAAACTTAGCTTCTTATTACTTTTATTTTTACCATTGGGGATTTTTGCTCAAGAATTAGCAAAAGACACAGCTCAACCACAAGACACAACAAAAAAAGCAAAAGAAGTATCTCCAGCTTTAATGAAAAAAGAAATGGACATTAAAGTTGTATTTGATTCTATCCTTACAAGAGATACAAGAGATAGCGACAGAGTAAGACTTAACAACCTAATCTACGACAAGCTACTTACAATGCTTAAAGACTCAGGTAGCTTTACTCACCCTTTTGATAGCTTAAAAAACTTAGGGAAAATTTACTCTGATGACTATTCAATTAGAGTATATACTTGGTGTTGTGAAATGGAAGACATGTCATACAAGTTCTGGGGAATCATCCAAGACTTAGATAATGACGCTATCTATCCTTTAACACAAAGCGGTCCTGTATATGTTCCAGCAGCTAACCAACAAATACTTCTAAAAAGATGGTATGGAGCGTTGTACTACAAAGTACTTCGAGTATCTAAGAAAAAAGATGATCCTAAATACATCTTACTTGGCTGGAGTCAACCAAATGTAAACACTAAAATGAAAATCTTGGATGTATTAGACATTGACACTGAAGACCATAAAGTAATGCTTGGTAGCAAAATTTTTAAAGGATACAGAGGCAAAGATTACAGAGAAGTATTTACATATTGTTCTGACTTAGGCGTTTCTTTAAAATATGAAGAACAAGAAAAACGATTCATATTTGACCACTTAACACCACTTAGCGATGACCAAGGCAATGCAAGAGGTTGCAATGGCCCAGACATGTCATACGATGCTTTAAAGAGAAAGAAACACTGGTTTAAGAAAACAGATACATGGGTAATCAAAAAAGATATTGATGTGCGCAACAATCAATAAGAATCTCTGTTAATTATTCCAAAAAGACTTTTCGATAACATAAAAACACCCGTATTTTGACTCACACTGTCGTCAAAGCACGGGTGTTTTTATTTAACTTTATACCTCAAAAACCTTAGTTGTATACTATGAATACCAAATCACTTTCCATAGCTGCAATATGTTGTTTCTCATCAATTACAGCTATGTGCAATACAAACTTAGTAACAAATAACACTATGAATATTTCAAACATTATTGTTGACCAATTTGCCGATGTGCAAATTCTTCGATATGAAGTTCCCGGATTTGAGGAACTTCCATTAGAACAAAAGAAGCTTATCTATTTTCTTTCAAAAGCAGCTGAAGAAGGAAGAGATATTCTGTATGACCAAAATTACAAGAACAATTTACAGATAAGAAATACTTTAGAATCAATATATCTTAACTACAATAGCGACAAAGAAACTGATGAATTCAAGGAATTCACAACCTACTTGAAAAGAGTCTGGTTCTCAAATGGCATCCACCACCACTATGGTATGGAGAAATTTGAACCGGAATTCTCAATGGAGTTTTTAATGACCGCCATCATGTCATTACCTAATAAAGATTTACCACTTAATCCAGGACAATCAAAAGAAGATCTTAGCCAATTAATCGTGACTACTCTTTTTGACAAAACTGTTGCAATGAAAAGAGTTAACCAAGCTGACGGTGAAGACTTAATCACAAGCTCTGCAAACAACTACTATACAGGAGTAACACAAGATGAAGTTGAAACATTTTATGGCAAAATGAAAGACAGCACTGACACCACTCCTATTTCATACGGGCTAAACAGCCGCTTAATTAAAATTGGAGATGATGTTGTAGAAGAAACATACAAAGTTGGTGGTCGCTACTCTAGAGAAATTGAAAAAATTATCTATTGGCTGAACCAAGCAGCTAATGTTGCTGAAAATGAACACCAAAAATTAATCATCAATACCCTTATTGATTTCTACAAAACCGGTGATTTAAAAACTTTTGATGAATACAGCATTGAATGGGTAAAAGACACGGCGTCAAATGTAGATTTCTTAAACGGATTTATTGAAACATACGGTGATCCTCTAGGAATGAAAGCTAGCTGGGAATCAATCGTAAATTTCAAAAACATTGAAGCGACTAAGCGAACTGAGATTATCAGCAAAAACGCACAATGGTTTGAAGACAACTCTCCAGTAGACACTAAATTTAAAAAGAAAACAGTAAAAGGCGTTTCTGCAAAAGTCATTACAGTTGCTATGCTTGGTGGAGATTGCTATCCGGCAACACCAATTGGAATTAACCTACCAAACTCAAACTGGATTAGACAAGTACACGGCTCAAAATCTGTTACAATTGAAAATATCACAGATGCCTATGACCAAGCTTCTCAAGGAACCGGATTCAACGAAGAGTTTATGTATAGCCAGAAAGAGATAGACTTAAAATTAAAATACGGTGCACTAACTAGCAATCTGCACACTGACTTACACGAATGCCTTGGTCATGGTTCCGGACAACTTCTTCCAGGAGTGAGTCAAGACGCATTAAAAGCATATGGTGCAACTATAGAAGAAGCTAGAGCTGATTTATTTGGCCTATATTACACTGCTGACCCAAAATTAGTAGAATTAGGCATCTTGCCAAATAAAGAAGCTTACAAGGCAGAATATTACGGGTTCATGATGAATGGATTGATGACACAACTTACACGCATTAAACCTGGTGACATAATTGAGGAATCTCACATGAGAAACCGTCAGTTAATTGCAAGATGGGTTTTGGAGAAAGGACAATACATGAATGTTGTTGAATTAGCTAAGAAAGACAACAAAACTTATGTCAAAATCAATAACTACGATGAATTGCGAAATTTATTTGGAGAATTACTTGCTGAAATCCAACGCATAAAATCAGAAGGAGATCTTGAAGCCGCAAAGAAGCTTGTAGAAGCTTACGCAATTCAAGTTGACCCAGAACTTCACGCAGAAGTGTTAGAGCGCTACAAGAAGCTTAATTTGGCTCCATACAAAGGATTTGTTAACCCGGTGTATAAACCAATTACAGATGACGCAGGAAATATCACAGACATCAAAGTTGATTATACTGAAAGCTACATTGAACAACATCTTAGATACGATGGGCATAGAATCTCAAACTTCTAATCACCATTGACATACTCAAACAAAAAGCCAAGTAAGATTTTACTTGGCTTTTTTATTTATTCAAAAAATGAGAAGTTCACATTCCCATAATGTCTATGTTCCTCGAAATGCGGATGAGTTTCAAAACTCTTTTTAGATGGATGCTCTAAAATAAACACACCTCCCTCTGCCAACAATTCATATTCAAAAATCAAATCGGGCAAGGTCTCTAGCTCGGGCAACTCATAAGGGGGATCGGCGAATATCAAATCATATTTCACCTTCGTTGACTTAATAAATTTAAACACATCTCCTTGCACTAACTGAATTTCATTCATTTTTAAGTTAGCACAAACCTTCTTAATGAAATTTATATGCAAACGATTCTTTTCTATTGAAGTTACAGAAGAACATCCTCTTGACGCAAATTCAAAACTAATACCTCCGGTGCCGGCAAATAAATCAAGCACTTTTAATTCTTCAAAATCTATTCGATTATTCAAAACATTAAACAGTGACTCTTTCGCAAAATCGGTAGTCGGCCTTGCTGAAATATTTGAAGGTGGACTTAACCTAATCCCTTTATATTTTCCACTTACAATTCTCATTTGCAATAGTTTAAAAAAGAAAATCCATTTGCAACTGTTACATCACAAATGGATTCCCATATTTGTATTTTTTTATCTTACTCCCAGTTACCTGCATTGTTGTTTGGCTCATCAACAGAACCAACTTTCAAACCTGTATATTTATCAAGTTTGTCTTGTAAATCAATTAAATTAACCAATTCTTGGTGATTTAAATCCCCTAAGAATGTTTCGTATGGAGCACGAGCTTCAAATAATGGAAGCTTGATATTATTCTTTTCTTGCTCGCCAATTTCTAATTCAAATTCTTTTCCTTCTGAGAAAGGAATTTCTCTAATTGTAGAAATTGAATTTGCATCATACTGATCTTTAAACAAATACTCTAAAACATTTACATATACCGTATCACGAACAAATCCTTGTAGACCATTATCAGCAATTTCTTTAGCATTTCCTCTATGAACGATTGCAGTTGCCTTCTCTTCTGTCATCCCATTTTCAAGTTGAATATCTGATAAAGTCCCTTCTTTTTTCAACATTTTCATCTTACCATCCTTAACGAAAGAAATCAATGTATCAAAACTTGCTGTATATTTTCCGTTTTGATTTTTATATTCTACTTCGGCTTTTCTGATATCTATTAAACGAGCGATAACTGCTTTTTCACGAGTGTTTTTTGCTTGCTCAAATTTGATTGGAGTCATAATACTCGAATAACAGAAATAACCTAACACGACGATAGATATCCCTAACAAAATTTTAACAACTGTTTTCATGCGAATTAAATATTATTTTTGTGTTTTTTATATGCAAATAGTTTAGTCAGCGCAAATTTATAAAAGAATTTCAATTTCAGAGATTACTGGCTGTGAAATTTTGAAAAAACTTACTATTAATGCGAATTAAGGGTTGAAAAAAGATAAATAAAGTGCTGTGATACAGCAAAATAAGCGGGTACATATTTTGTTATATCCTTGAATATCATTAAATTAGATGAAAAATCATCCACGATTTATTCTAATTATGATACCCAAGGATAAGGCTATAAAACTAATAAAAATCTATTGCTATGTATGTGAGCAATACGATAAAGAGATAAAATATATTTGTCAACGCTTTAGCAACAATGATCAGCCAAAATTTACAGACCAAGAGGCTATGAGCATTTACTTGTATGTAATGCAAGTTGAAGAACATCACAAAGTGAAAAAGATTCATGAATTTGCAAGTGAGCATCTTCGTGAATGGTTTCCAAAACTCACATCATATGTGGCTTTCAACACAAGGATAAATAGACTCAATGAAGGCTTTAAAGCTCTTACATTGTATTTGTTTAATGACTTTGTGCCAAATGATTGTGATAAAGAAATTAGTCTTGTAGACTCTATGCCAATTATAATATATTCAGGAAAAAGAAATTCAAAAGTGGCACAAGAAATTACTGACAAGGGCTTTTGCTCTACCAAAGGTATATACTATTATGGATTGAAGTTACACGCCATTTCTTTTAGACGAAAAGGACATTTGCCTCATCCAGAACAAATGCTTTTCACAGAGGCTTCAAAACATGATTTATGTATGCTTAAAGAAGCTTCTCAAGACATGTATAACCGTACTATTGTTGCAGACAAAGCTTATTCAAATGCTGAATTCTGGTCTGAGAAAAAGAAAACAAACAACTTGTCCATTTTAACTCCTGTAAAGGCAATTAAAGGACAAACAGAATGGGAAAAACAACAAAATAAGGCTTGGGCTGATTTATATTCCTCAGCCGTTTCAACTGTAAGACAGCCAATTGAATCGCTTTTCAACTGGTTAAATGAAAAAACAAAAATACAAATAGCCAGCAAGGTTCGTTCTACTAGTGGTTTATTGACCTTTATATGTGGAAGAATTGCTGCTGCTTTTATTAATTTGATATTTTAATTTCAACCCTTAATTCGCATTATTATATTAAAACTAAGATAACAAACATGCTTTCAGACTTTTTATTTCAGAAAATAACACAATATTTACCATTCACACCAAATGATGATCAACAACAACTGATTCAGGAACTTAGTCGTTTTTTATTATCAAAAGAAAATGATGAAATGTTTTTGCTTAAAGGTTACGCCGGCACTGGTAAAACCTCAATTATTGGTGCCTTAATAAAAACCCTAAACGAGCTAAAACAAAAAACATTTTTAATGGCTCCAACCGGAAGAGCTGCAAAAGTATTTACCTCATATTCAGACACTCAAGCTTACACCATCCATAAAAAGATTTACCGCCAAAAATCAATTACTGATTTTCAGTTTCAACTAGCTGAGAATCTACACAAACACACCCTATTCATTATTGACGAAGCATCAATGATATCAAATGGCGGCATGACTGACAGCATTTTTGGTTCAGGCAGATTGCTCGATGACTTAGTTAACTATATTTACACCGGTGAAGGCTGTAGAATGCTACTCATGGGTGATAATGCTCAGCTGCCTCCTATTGGACAAGAAGAAAGCCCTGCGTTAAACGCTAATTTTATTGAAGGATACAGCTTAAAAGTTTACGACTATTGCCTACAAACAGTTGCTAGACAAAGCATTGACAGTGGAATTCTTCACAATGCAACCCTTATCAGAAAGCGCATCCAAAACAATGACACACTTACAGCTCCCAAATTTGAAACGACAAACTTCCCTGACATCGAACACATTACCGGCGAAGATTTGATAGAAAGATTAAACCAATCATACAATGATTTTGGAGAAGAAAACACGATTGTCATCACTCGCTCAAATAAACAAGCTCTGATTTACAACAAAGGTATTAGACATCAAGTTCTTCAAAAAGAAGATGAGCTATCAGCTGGAGATTTACTAATGATTGTAAAAAACAACTATTTCTGGGGTAAAAACTACGAACAGTTTGATTTTATTGCCAACGGAGAAATTGTTGAAGTTGTACGCATAAGAAAACACTACGATTTATATAACCTTAGGTTTGTAGACTTGACACTCCGTTTTCTAAACTACGATTTTGATATCGACACAAGAATTCTTCTAGACTCTATTCATGCAGAAACGCCTGCTGCTATGGAAGAATTAAATAAAAAACTATTCGCTAATGTAGCAGAAGATTACGCTTATATTGGGAATAAAAGAGAGCGAATGAAAGAAATTACTTCTAATGAATTTTATAATTCTTTACAGGTGAAATTTGCATACGCAATCACATGTCACAAAGCTCAAGGAGGTCAATGGGACTCGGTATTTATTGACCAAGGATACATTGGAGAAGAATTTGGAATTAACTACTTCCACTGGATGTACACCGCAATTACTCGCGCCACAAAGAAACTCTATTTCATCAACTTTCCAGAAGACTACTTTAATCAATAATGCTTCTTTTAAAAAACAATCATTAAACTTTAATCAAATCCTAAAGGCTATTAATTAAAGTTTTTTTTATTTTTGGAGTTGAAAATCATAAAACAAACACAAAATCATGAAAAAAACTTTGATAACAAAATTGCTAATATTCTCAATATCATTAGTAATGCTACCATTATGGTCATGCATTGATGACAGTATTGACTTAGACAATGTTTCTGATGAAATGAGAATAGGTGGCACATTAGCAGCACCTCTTGGGATCGCAGACCTTAACATTGAAAAACTTCTTTCTCACTATGAACCGGAAGACAGCTCAAGTATTAGTATCGGAACAAAAGATAACATAATCACCCTGTTCTACAAAGATTCAATGAGCTATTCAAACCCAACAAAGCTTGCTCTTGACAGTTCATTATGTATACAACAATTAGTTACTGGCAATGATTTTAACCCAGCGATTACTGGTACAACACCAATAACAGGAGAGACACCATACTCATGCTCCAAACAATTTAAAATAACTAAGGTAGCTGATGACGATGAAGCTAAAATAGATAGTATTTACTTTTACTATTCTCTTATTAGAGTAACATTAAATACAAATATTTCATTCACTGGCAATAGCTATATGGAAGTAAAAATAAAACTACCAAATGCTTCAACAAACGCTTCTGACAAAATAATCACTGTGAAAAATAGTGATTCAATGCCATATGAACAAAATGTCACAAACTTCTACATTTCGACAACAGATTCATTGACATCTGCAATACCTATGGATATAACATTTTATCCCAACGGAGGAGCAATCACTATAAACCCAACGGATATAATTGACATTACATTTCAACCTTTAGACAAAGAAAATTCTCAATATGTCGCATACGGAGATTTCAACTATACTGACATATACAAACAAGCAGAAAAAATCTTTAATGGACTTGACTTATATAGCTACTTACCAGCAGGCAACTTTATTAAACCAGTAGATCCGGAAATTAAATTAACTATTACCAGTAATGTCGGATTACCCCTTTCTCTAATTGTTGATGATTTACAATCTCAGATTGTCACCAACAATGTTATCAAAGACTCTGCTGAAGCTTCCTTTGCATCTGGAAACATTTTCCCTATTAATGGAGCTATATTAAATGAGAATATTGCGTCATCTCAGGTTCTGTTTAATAAAGACAATGGACTAGACAATATCTTCAAAATTAAATTTAACGATGCAAAATTAGACATCAGCTTCAAACAAGATTTAACAAAAAAAACGGCATCTACCCGCGAATTTATCAGATCTGACAGTAAGGTTGATATGATTACAGACATTAGCATTCCGATATGGCTTAATGCCGGCAGCATTCTAGCATATTCAGACACATTGAAAAATGTCAATCTAGATGAAATATTAAAAGACGATAGTATGAAGGAATTAGTTCTGAAGTTTGAGAACAAAAACACACTTCCTTTTGGTTTTGATATTGATGTAAAACTTCTTGATGAAAACTACAACCTGATTCCAAATCAACATACTTATTTATACCATATAGATGCAGCTACAACTGATGACACCGGAAAAGTCCTTTCCGAAGTTGCAAGTAACTTTTTCATCAAATATAAAAAAGGATTTAATGATGAGCTTACGCAAACAAAACATATACAGCTAAACATTACCACTAATGAGCTTTCAAATAAAATAAAAGTTCAAAATACCAATAGTATACAAATCAAATTAGGCGCATATACTTCCGGTGGAATTAGCATAAATTCTAAAGAGTAACTATACATAAAAACATATGAAAACAATACATAAAATCATAATCCTAATAACATTAGTAACCATTGGGATTTCCAAAATCTATTCTCAGCAAGTACACACAATGTACTTTATGAAAAACATTGAGGAAAGAAATCAATACAACCCTGCTTTCCAACCAATATATAATGTTTACTGGGATCTGCCAATTACACCAAATTATAAATTTGAGATTGGGAATAATTCAGTTGATTTCAATGACATAATTTTTTCTAAAAAAATAAATGGCATTGACAGTACCATTACTTTTCTTCATCCTGAAGCAGATAAAAGTGATTTTCTAAACTCACTGAAGTCTACAACCCATATTGGACAAGAAATGACATTTGATTTAATTGGGTTTGGATTTAGAGTTAAGAAAAACTATTTTACATTTAACATCAGACAAAAATTTTCATCAAACATCTATTTACCCAAAGACATGTTTGTTTTGTTCCTAGAAGGAACAGACTCAATCAATAGCAAAAGTTTTAATTTTGATAAACTAGGAACAAATTCAACCTTGTATACTGAATTTTCTGTCGGTTACTCCAGAATAATCAATGACAAATTAACGCTGGGAGCCAATGTAAAATACTTGATGGGACAAGCAAATATCTCAACAGACATTGATAAACTAAGACTTAATACAGGAATTGACAATTGGACTATCTCTGGGAAAGGAAAAATAAACTCATCCGTTCCATTAGTTAATTCACCAATACTTCCTGACGGAACAATTGATTTCGACAATATAACAACTACTCCTTTTGAAGATGCAGATGTTTTTGACCTTGTTGCAACTTCGAACTGGGGTCTTGGGCTAGATTTAGGTGCAACTTACAAGTTGTTACCTAATTTAGAACTTTCATCATCATTAACTGATATCGGATTTATTAGATGGAAAGAAAATGTCACAAACAGTTCTTTTAACGATGACTTCTCTTTTTCTGGTGTAAATATTGACCCCGATAGCGACATAGAAGACAATGCAGATAGTATCTGGAATGATTTTAAAGATATATTTGGAGCAAATGGATCTAATAATGCTTACACTACATACTTATCTACAAGATTTAATCTTGGGGGTGAATATTCAATAGTGAATGACAAAATTGGATTTGGTCTATTATCATCAACATTATTTACAGGCGTATCTGCTCATTCTGACTTAACTGCATCTTCAAATTTCAGACCTTACAACTGGTTTAGTGCCAGTTTTAGCTACTCATTATTAGATGGACAATGGAGCTGCTTTGGTGCCGGTATTCAAATCAAGATACTTCCATTTAACATGTATATTGCTTTAGATCATATCCCAACAACATTCACTTCCGAATATATACCAACACACCTAAAATCATTCAATATTCAAACCGGGTTAGTAATGTCGATCAATGACCCTAAAAAAGTTGGTGATGATGACAAAGATAAAGTGAAAAACAGAAAAGACAAATGCCCTGACACTCCATATGGTTACTTAGTTGATAAGGATGGATGTACTGTTGATACAGATAAAGATGGAGTTCCTGATAACTTAGATAAGTGTCCTGGAACACCTGCTGGAATATTTGTTGACTCAGTTGGCTGCCCACTTGATGATGATAAAGATGGAGTAAATAACAATATTGACAAATGCCCTAATACTCCTGAAGGAGTTCAAGTTGACTCTGTAGGATGTCCACTAGATGGAGATAATGATGGAGTTGCTGACTACCTTGACAAATGCCCTAATACTCCAGCAAACACTAGAGTTGACTCAGTTGGTTGTCCATTTGACAGTGATGGTGATGGCGTATTAGACATAAATGATGCTTGTCCAGGAACTCCTAAAGAAGCATATGGAACTATTAACGAAAAAGGTTGTCCTAAGGATACTGATGGTGATGGCGTTGCAGATTATCTAGACCTTTGCCCTGGAACACCAAAAGAAGCCTTTGGCAAAGTTGATATTAAAGGATGCGTTCTTGATACTGACAGTGATGGCGTAGCAGACTATATGGATAATTGCCCTAGAACTCCAGGAGTTGTCAGCAACCATGGATGCCCTGAGATTAAAGCTGCTGAGAAGAAAATCTTTGAAAAAGCACTTAAAGGAATTGAATTCGAATCAGGAAAAGCAATTATCAAGTCATCGTCTTTTGCTATTCTAAATCAGATTGCATTGATTATGAAAAACAACCCAAGTTATCAGCTACAAATAAATGGACACACAGATAATGTTGGTAGCTCAGAAAAGAATCAAGTATTGTCTGAACAAAGAGCAGAAGCAGTAAAAGACTACATTAGCAAAAAAGATATTGAAAGTAGCAGAATGGCAACTGAAGGTTATGGAGATATCATGCCTATTGCTGATAATGGCACAAAAGCCGGGCGTGCTAAAAACAGACGCGTAGAGTTTATAGTGAAGTTTGAAGAATAGATAAACTAACAATAAAAAAACGGGAAGTAATTTACTTCCCGTTTTTTATACATATAAATCAATCACAAGGATTTAAAAGATTAGGACAGCCTTGCACATGACTTACATCAGCATTATTCAAAAGCCTATCCACAAGCTCATTATTAAAGCCACAAACCTTTTCGCCTTCTGCATCAATAAGTGGCCTCCTAATTAAATACGGGTCATTTTTCATAGCTACAATAGCAGTATCCTCATCATAACAAGATGGAACAACCTCTCCTGACTTAATACGGGGAGCCGAAGGGTTAAACCAATCTACAACAGGAATCCCTACAAAAAAACTCTTTAAAGCTTCTGTACCCCATTTTTCTTCTAAAAGCGAGAAGGCAACAACTTCATGCCCTGCAGCTTTGAGCATTTCCTTTTGCTTTGTGTTATTTATACACCCAGGCTTTTCATAAAATTTAATCACCATAACATTCTGTTATTTACTGTTTATTCTCTATATAATTGCTTATTCAACTCACTCCATTCTTTACAAGCTATGTATGTTGCTTCTGCAAATGCTGGAATATCTTCAAAATCAGCAAGCAACCGATCTTCAATTAAATCATGAAGCTCACTTGCTTTTTGAGAAAGCTTAAACTTCGCTTTCTTTACTTTGATTTCAAGTTCTTTTAATTGTTCTTCTGTCATAATTGTATACTTTTTAAAGCACACAACAAACATCAAACCATAGAATACAAACATTTGATTACCTGTATATTACATGTAATTAAAAATATTAAAGCGCTACTAAAATGTAAGTGATAAAATTAATTCTTACTAAAAGGAAGAAGGAAAGGTAGAAATTGTGTAATTTTGACGCAGTCTAAATAAAAAAGGGTCAATAAACATATATTTATTGACCCTTTTGATGGGTGGAAGACCGGTCTCGAACCGGCGACCTTCTGAACCACAATCAGACGCTCTAACCAACTGAGCTACAACCACCGTGTTTTGCGGTTGCAAATATAGTACAACAAAAACATATACGCAATACTTTTTTCTTATCAAATGAAATATTTCGCATACAATCCAGAAATTGAGTTACAACTCACTAAAATCAAAAAAACTATCACTCTGTCAATGAATGGTATAACTTCGGACAGGATGAAAGAAGCAAATATCACTTATAAAGAAAATTTCGGGGTATCATTACCGAGAATCAAAGAAATCAGCCAATATTACACCCCGGAAAAGCAATTAGCAGAACAACTTTGGAATCAA
The DNA here is from genome assembly GCA_963662245.2 of Paludibacteraceae bacterium. Lineage (GTDB taxonomy): Bacteria > Bacteroidota > Bacteroidia > Bacteroidales > Paludibacteraceae > JAFGVL01. Next base: position 93,494 of record CAXXVQ010000007.1, read on the forward strand.
AAAATCAGAGAAATGATGATTCTTGCCACCTTATTATATCCTAATTCAGAATTTAAAGAGGAAATTGCTAGAGAATGGATAACTGATTTAAGTAATGAGGAAATTGCGCAACAATTTTCGTCAAACTTACTATCTAAAATTGATATCTCAACAACAACTGTTGACGAATGGCTGAAAACGAAAAATCAATATACGATAGCTGGAGCATTACTATATGTAGGGAAAAGGCTCAATCTATTCAATAATGAATTTATTGAAAACATAATAAAGGTCATCATCACTCTTTCTAATCAAGCAGATATAAAGATTTTCCACTCTATGTCAGTATGCCTTAGATTAATATGCCGTAGCAACAAAGAAATTGCAGACATTATATTAGAGAAGATAAAAGACTTTGATAAGCAACCAATCTTCTCACAAAAGTACATCCACAACGAGGTAATGCAAGAGTACACCTTTATATATGGAACTATCTGATTTATTTTGATATGAAAAAACAAAAAAAATCCATAAAACAAGAAACGCTAAACGAAGCAAAAAAGCTCCTATCAGAATACCTAAGCAAAAAAAAATTACGCAAAACCCAGGAACGCTTTGCCGTACTAGAACTTATTTACTCTATAAAAGGTCATTTTGACACAGAAACACTTCTTAAACTTATCAAAGACCAATATCCATTAAGCAGAGCTACCTTATATAATACAATAAATCTACTGCTTGAATGTAACTTAATTATTAAACATCAATTTGATAAGAGTGGATCGGCAACATATGAAAAAGCTCTTAAAACAAACCACAATCACCTAATCTGTTCTCAATGTGGGACAATTAGAGAATTTGGTGACGAAAGCTTACGCAAAATAATTCAATATAAACCTTTGCGAGGATTTCAAACTTCACACTACACCTTATATATATATGGAATTTGCTCAAAATGTGCAAAATCTATGGAAAAGAAATAGCACACGACTCTAAAATATTATAAGTCTGTTTCACAAAAAAGCATTATCTTTATGCGCTGAAAAATTATAAAGTGTTATGCTTTATGTTTCATTGCGTTGTCCGTCAATTGTACGGACAATTTTATGTTTCATCCACAACAAGAAAAAATTTTGTTGTGATACATTTTCAACTAATTATAAATTATTCTCAAAATGAAAGTAGATGTCTTGTTAGGTCTTCAGTGGGGTGACGAAGGAAAAGGAAAAGTAGTAGATGTACTAACACCAAAGTATGATATCATTAGTCGCTTTCAAGGTGGACCAAATGCTGGGCACACCTTAGAATTTGAAGGACAAAAATATGTACTTCGTTCAATCCCATCAGGAATCTTCCAAGGAGATAAAATCAACATAATAGGAAACGGCGTTGTTCTTGACCCTGCTCTTTTTAAAGCTGAAGTTGAATCACTAGAAGCTTCTGGTCATGATTTAACCAAAAGATTACATGTTTCTAAAAAGGCGCACCTAATACTACCTACTCACCGTTTACTTGATGCTGCATACGAACAAGCTAAAGGTGATGCTAAAATTGGCACAACCGGAAAAGGTATCGGACCAACATATACTGACAAAATTAGCCGTAACGGAGTTAGAGTTGGAGACATCCTTCACAACTTTGAAGAGAAGTATGCTAACGCAATTGCAAAACACAAAAAGATTCTTGCCCAATACAATTTTGAATACGACCTTGCTCCTATCGAAAAAGAATGGATGGAAGGAATTGAAAAACTTAAACAATTTACTCTTGTAGATAGCGAACACCAAATCAACAAATACATTCAATCCGGAAAAAGCATCCTAGCAGAAGGCGCACAAGGAACAATGCTTGATATCGATTTCGGATCATACCCATTTGTTACTTCTTCAAATACAATTACAGCAGGAGCATGTACTGGTCTTGGTGTAGCTCCAACAAACATAGGAGATGTGTTTGGTATCTTCAAAGCATATTGCACAAGAGTAGGGAGTGGTCCATTCCCTACAGAGCTTTTTGATGAAGACGGTGAAAAGCTTCGCAAGAATGGTTTTGAGTTTGGATCAGTAACCGGTCGCCCTCGTAGATGCGGATGGGTAGATCTAGTTGCACTGAAATACGCTATCATGATAAATGGCGTTTCAAAACTAATCATGATGAAAAGTGATGTGATGGATGCTTTTGAAACCATTAAAGCATGTGTTGCTTATAAGATAAATGGCGAAATCACTTCAGAGTTCCCTTATGAAGCTACTGACAATATCGAACCAGTTTATCAAGAATTCAAAGGATGGAAAACTGACATGACAAAAATGCAGTCTGAAAAAGAATTCCCTCAAGAATTCTCTAACTACTTAAATTTCCTTGAGAAACAATTAGGCGTTGATATTTATATCGTTTCTGTGGGGCCAGACCGCGATCAAACTATCATTAGGAAGTAATACAATTACAAATACAACTCTTAAGCCTGCCTTACCTCTGAGTACTGGCAGGCTTTTTGACATAACACACTAAACTTTAAAACTAGAAATTATGTATTGGATAATATTCATTGGCACCATACTGGCAAGCTGGCTAGTATCAAGCAATCTGAAAAACAAATTTAAGAAATACTCAAAAATCCCACTAAGCCTATCAGGAAAAGAAATTGCTGAAAAAATGCTTAGAGATAATGGCCTTACAGATGTAAAAGTCATTTCCACATCAGGCATGCTTACCGACCATTACAACCCAGCAACAAAAACAGTTAACCTAAGTGAAGGAGTTTACAACTCCAACAACATTGCAGCTGCAGCTGTTGCTGCACACGAATGCGGACACGCTGTTCAACATGCAAAAGCCTATGCACCATTACAGCTAAGATCAAAGCTAGTTCCAGTCGTAAGTTTTTCTTCTCAATGGATGCAGTGGATAATTCTTGCCGGACTATTATTGGTAAACCACCTAGGAAATACATTATTACTAGCAGGTATAGTCATGTTTGCATTCACTACACTTTTTAGCTTTGTTACACTCCCTGTCGAAATCGATGCAAGCAAAAGAGCTTTAGCTTGGTTAAGCAATGCAGGCATTACAAATATTGAAACACACGATAAAGCTAAAGATGCATTAAAATCTGCAGCATACACCTATGTAGTCGCAGCTATTGGCTCACTAGCAACACTTGCATACTACATTATGATATACATGGGAAGAAGAGATTAACATATTTTTGCTTCGACAAAAAAAGCCATTAAGAGATACTCTATTTCTTAATGGCTTTTTTACATTTACAATAATTAAATATGTTATTAAACAGAAAAACAAATGCGAACGATAACATTTGTTAAAATTTTTTAACATATCGCAAAGCAGCCAAAAGTAGGGCATTTCAAGTCAAGAATACATATGTTTTACGACACTGTTAATAAATATGTAAATATACCACTTTTGGGCTATCCGTAATTTCTTATATTTGCGTATCTTTGTAAGTAATAAGCAAACCTATAAATGTTAAAATTTTAACATTTAAGAAATAGAAAATAATATTTAAACTATACCCCCTATGAAAAACTCTACTTTTAAAAGCACCATTAAGCTTAAGTGGACACTTCTTGTATCAATCCTTTTATTGTTCACGGGAACTACTCAAGCTCAAGTGATGTATGGTGACACCATTTTTCACGAAGACTTTGGTTCAGGCACAGACAGATCTGACCTAACAGGTCGCGGAGCTATTGGTGGATTATATTTATACGAAGGACCCCTTGAGTTCAATATTGCTCTTGACTCAGCAGTATTAATTGGTGCTTATCCAACAGCAACGATAAAATTTCACGAAATCCCAATCACGACTTCATCAACTGCTTATGCTCAAAAACCAAGTGCAGGAACAACAACTGCTTTTGCCGGATATTGGCAAGTGACAACTTGGAGTTCTATGACCTTAGATACTAAGCATACAGATTACACTACTGAAACTTATCCTCTAAAAGCCGATGCGGCTTCAAATTTACCTTGTAGCTGGATTCGCATGAGTGGTGTCTGGAAGTTTGGATTTCTATATACCACAACAGATGACGCATCATACACAGGTGTGATTCCAGACGATGGATACTATGCTTTAATTAGTAACGCAAATGACTTCACTGGATCAGACAGCTACCTACAAGGAGGATGGCAAGACCACACGGGTTGGGATTCAATTGCAACATCTCCATTAACACCTGCAGATTCAACAGCCAACAGTTATCATCACACTGGTGACGGAAGATTCTTATTTGTCAACTGCTCTCAATCTAGTACAATTACAGGTCCTGTATATAAAAGACAAGTAACAGAATTATGTCGCGGAGCTGAATTTGAATTTTCAGCATGGTTAGCAAACATACACGATTCAAACAACAACTCACATTTCCGTATTGAAATATGGAGTGCAGATCCAGGAGAAAATCCTAGCTTAGGTAACTTAGATAGTGATGACGAAGGAAATCAAATTGCTGAAGCGAATAATGCAACCCTAATAAAAGTTGGTGATACTTATAATGTCCCTACTGTAGGAAAATGGTATCGACTTGCTGAAACATTTGTTCTAACAGGACAAGACTACTGTTGGGTCGTAGTGCGCAACTATGGTACTGGTTCTGGTAATGATATTGCAATTGATGACATTGTATTTAAACCTTATGCACCATTTAACTTGGAAATTGAGCTATCAACAACCAGTGTTAATTTAGCATGTGCTGAAGGTCTGGTTACTTTACTATCAAGTTTCCCTGACTCTATGCCGGAATATATTACTGTAGAAGAATATGGATTCTTCTTCCAAGGATATGCCAACGGAATATGGACAACAATAGGGAACTCTACTCCTATTCAAACTCAGTCATCAGATATGCCTTTGGAACTAACAATCCCAATTGCTGAATACGATATGTATACTAAATTTAGAGTTATTGTAGCTAGTACTCCAGCAAACTTTGGTGGAAAATGTATCACATTTACATACCCACCAAAAGACAAAGAGCCAATAGGAACTTCTCCGAACTTCACAATATCAGGAGATGATATTTGTGACCCTCAAGATGGCTCAAATCCTACCGGTACATTTACCATTACTAATATTAACCAAGCTGAGTCTGGTGGTATTTATGAAGGATGGCAAGTAAAAGTAAGAATGCCGGATGGTACTATTAAAACATTAACTCCTACTACTAGATAGACCTTAATAATATCAACCTAATATTACAAACAAAACACCACATATATTATGAAGGCAACAACATACATATCAAACTCCTTTAATAAGGCGAATATGAAAAGATTTTACAATAAAAAAACTATTATAACACTTTTAACTTGTGCTTCAGCATTTTTATACACGATAGCTCAAGACGCAACTTTTGAGTTTTCATCAACTCATACCCCTGCAGATCAAAACAGCATTTCATTTACTACTGGTGAAACAGGAACAAGTAGTGCTACTATGTGTGGAGTCTCAACAAAATACCTAAATTTAGGATCTAACAATGATTACATAATGGTTAATACATCTGGAAGTGAAGTAATTGACCATGTAGATCTAAAAGTGGGAAATAATTCTGTCGTATATTACAATTACGCATGGAGTATAGATGGAGTTACTTGGACAGATGGAGGAGTTGGAGCTCAAGCAACAGCACAATGTAATGTTAATACTCATACCGCTCCTGATAGTAATCAAAAATATTTTAAAGCAGCTAGAATATCTTCATCAGAAACATTTGGAGGTGTTACAGGAGAAGCAGACTCTTGGCGACCTATACAAATTGATGTATATAAAGGTGCTTCTTGCACTGCGCCTGCATTAACCTACAATGTAACAACAGATGCTAGTTCAGTTTGTGATGGAAGTACTGTTACTATTGGACTAAGTGCAGCAGAAGATGGTGTAACTTACCAATTATATAAAAATGGTTCTCCATTAGGTGGAAATGATAGCATTCACGCTTCAAGCGCTGCAGCATTCACCTTCCCAGCTGTAACTCCAGCAGATGGAGATGTATTTACAGTATACTCTAAGCAAGCATATGGTTATTGTTCAGCTCAAATTGATGGAGGAACACCAACTTCTCAAACAATTACAGTCCAAGCTGCTCCGGCGATCTCAGCACAACCAAGTACAACAACAGCTTACATTAGTGGTTCAGCTGGATCCCTAAGTGTAACTACTAGTGATGCATCAGGTTATCAATGGCAATACTGTGCAACTTCTGGTGGCTCATATTCGAATGTAGCTGATGACACGCCTACCGGGATTACATATAGCAATGCAACAACAGCAACTTTAGGCATTACAGCAGGAGCTACAGCTTCAGAAGAAACTGGGTATTATAAATGCGTAGTTTCACCTACAGCACCTTGCGCTTCAGATGTAACATCAGATTATGGTACACTTACAATAGCAACTCCATGCTCTAATCCTACAATTTCAGGACAACCGGCTACAGGTGGAGAATCGTTATGTGAGAATGACACCCCTACAGATTTAAGCATTACTGCTTCAGGCACAACTCTTACATACCAATGGTATAGCAGTACTGACAATAGCAATTCTACTTCTGGAGATGACATTAGCTTAGGTAGTGGAAGTGGCGCTCAAACAGCAACTTATACTCCGGCTACGACTCCTGCAGGCACTCTATATTATTATTGTACAGTTACTAGTGAAGGTGAATGTTCCATTAACTCAGATCCTTCTGGTGCAATTGTAGTTACAGCAGCTGCTTCAATATCAGGGCAACCAAGCAACACTACTGCTATTATTAGTGGTTCAGCTACAAGCATGAGCGTTACAGCGAGTGGTGCCTCAGCTTATCAATGGCAATATTGTGCTACTTCTGGTGGCTCATATACAGATGTAGTTGACGAAACTCCAACGGGAATTACTTACTCAAATGCAACTACTGCTACTTTAGGCATTACTGCAGGCGCTACAGCTTCAGAAGGAACAGGATACTATAAATGTGTGGTTTCACCTACTGCTCCTTGTGCCTCAAATATAACTTCAGATTATGCTACAGCAACTATTTCTAATGTTTTACCAACACTTAGCTCTTCGGAAACATTAGCATGGGCAACAGGAGCGTATGGCTGCAACGGAGCCAGTGTTACTGAGGTACATAGCAGCGAAAGTGTTACTGTTTCAGAATCAACAAATGCAACAGAGTTCTCAACCTCTTTAGGACTTGGTGATAATGGAAGTGCAGCTTCCATACATTTCACATCAGTTAGAAATATTGCTGAAATCTGTTTTTATGGTAAATGTGAATATGGCAGTTATGATTATTCATATAATGGCACAGATTATACAACCTTAACACCAACAACAACTGACCAAACTTTCACATTCTCGGACATGCCTGATGGCACTAAAGATTTTTACATGAGAGTTGATGGTAAAGGATTATATATTAGAGGTATTACATTTACATTAGAATGTACACCTCCGGTAGTGACAACACAAGCTGTATCAACAATTGACTCACTAACTGCAACTGGAAATGGAAATGTAGTGAGCTCAGGTGATGGTGCAGCTACAACAGGAGTATGTTACAATACAACTGGTTCGCCAAATATTGATGATGACTCATATACAACAAATGGAAACGCTACAAATGGAGCTTACACAAGTGCTCTTACAAGTTTAGTTGGAAATACAACTTACCACTTAAAAGCATATGCTGTCACAACAACTAGTTGGTGTGTTGCATATGGTGATGAGGTAACATTTACAACATTACCGTCTATCCCAGCGACAACTGCAGCAACAAGTGTATCTGCTAGTGGATTTACGGCTAATTGGGTTGCTCCAGCAAGCCAAGGAGGTGTTACATTTAATTATATAATTCAAATGGATACCGTAGATGGTGACTTTAGCACTCCTATCTTTGCAGATACTGTTGCCTCAACGAGTCTTACCAGTGCAATTACTGGTACAGTTGCAAGTTCTACCTACAAATATCGTGTCGCTTGTCTTAATGCCACAGGCATTGGAGGTTGGTCGAATGAAACATCTATTTCTACAACAAAATCATCCCCTACCGTTGTAACTGATTCTATAGAAGCAGCAACAATTACAACAAATTTAGCTACTCTACATGGAAACATTACTGATGAGGACACAGGAGTTACACAACATGGTGCATGTTGGAGTACAAGTGCAAACCCAACAATAGACAACAGTAAAACAACACTTGGTGTCGGATCTACAGGCACATACACTACAAGCATTAGTGGTTTAACGGCAAACACATTATACTACGCTAGAGCATATGCAACTAGTGATACTACAGGATATGGTGATGATGTTTCATTTACCACTTTACCTCTTGCACCAACAGTTGATGCAGCTACTGATGTATTAGGTACTACATTTACTGCAAACTGGACTGCTCCTACTCAAGGCAGTGAAACATTTACTTATAGTATTGAAGTTACAACATCTGGAGATACAGGATACTCTACTCCAATATATACAAACTCTGGTATTGCTTCAGGAACAACATCTGATGCCATTACTGGTTTGTCTGCTAGTACAGATTATATCTATCGAATTAAATGTGTAAACGCAACTGGTAGTGGCGCATGGTCAAGCAATCAAGCAGTATCTACTGTAACTACAAAAAACTTAACATTAGATATTACTCCGAACAGTTCAGGTACAGTGACAGGAAATGGTTCTAGCTTAGCTGACGGAAGCACAACTGAATTTGCAACCAATGGTGCAGCAACTCTTGAAGCAACAGCAGCCTCAGGATATGGCTTTATCCGTTGGGAAATTGACGGCACTAGAGTTTCTACAAATCCATATGACTTAACAATGGATGATGATAAAGCAATATCAGCAATCTTTGGAGCTTCAGACTGTTCTGCAAACTCATTTGATTTTGAAACTATAGATTTACCTACTAGTTATACTACTGCAAACTTTACTACTGATGGAACAACTTGGGCAGCAGTTAATTCTAGATTAAACACTTCTAGTTCATACTCTTATAGTGACAACAACAGTATTCGCCTACAAGGTGATGATGGGTCAATAGCGACAAATATCGTAAGCAGACCTGTAAGTATTAGTTTATGGGCTAGAAACTATAACACAGGATCAGGCTATACCACAACACTAAAAGTCTATGTTTCTACAGATGGAGGAAGTAGCTATAATTCGACTGCAATCATATCAGAAACATTAAATGGCTCAACATGGGCTAACTTAACAGCTAATGTAAACACATCATCAGAAAATGTTCGATTCAAGATTATAAATGAAACAAGTAGCACTAGTACTAGCTATGATATATGTATTGATGATGTAAATATCTGTTTAGGACCTGATGCTGTAGAACCAAGTCTAACATTTAAGCCAGTTAATGGATCTGTAGGTATCTCTCTTGATTCAACTCTTACTATTACATCTGATGAACCACTGTATAGATATTATCCATTAACAAACAGCTATGTAGAATTAACTTCTGCAGCTATCAGTTCAATGGGACAAGATAGTATTGCTCAAATTATTTGGTTAAAAGATGTTGCTCAAGACACTGTTGTACCGGCTACTGTTAGTATTGATGGTACAGGTCAAATTATTACTGTAGACCCAACATATGATTTTGACTATAGTGTAGTATACAGACTAAGTATTATGTATGTTTCAGATGTACTTGGTAATATTTTACCTACAACTGAATATACTCAATTCACAGCACGCCCAATACCAGCTCCAGAAATTAAAGTAGAATTAGTTTCGACTAATGCTGACATCACGAGTGGTGATGAAATAAATATGGGTACTCTTATTGCAGATGCCACTACAACTAAAACTCTTAGAATTATAAATACTGCAATTCTTGATACATTACATATTGGCACTGTAACAGTTAGCGGCACCGGCTATTCAATCTCAGCCGGAAACCCTCAAAATACAGTTGTTGCACCAGGTGATACTACTGAATTTACAGTTCTACTAACAACAACTACTGCAGGAACATATGATGGTAGCGTTTCAATGGTTACTGATGACTTAGATGAAGACCCATTTGCAATTAACTTTACTGGTGGTAAAGCTACATTTGTATTACCATACAAATATCAATCAGGCTTAACAACCCCAATATATAGCACTGATACATTATATCAGGATATCACTAGCCTTACAGATATCCCTGCTGAAATAACACTAAATGGAAACAGTTCATTTACAGCAAACGCTAATTTTTATGAATCATACAATGTATTCCAAGCTGAAGGTAACTGTATGCCAAATGGAAATTCTGCTCTAAGAATTGGACAAAATATTGGATCGTATAACAATGGGCTTGAAATAGACTGTGCCAATGGTGTTGGACAAGTAACAGTCAAGTGGTGTTCTAATGGTTACCGTAAAATAAAAATTACGGATGAGTCGAATAATGTTTATGAACAATCATCAAGTTTCTTAGCCGGAGGTGTTTGTTACACAACATCAACTGTTGTAAATAATGCAAGTAGCACTACATTAAATATTGAATTTATTGGTCCAGACTCTGCATTACGAACAACTATGTATTACTTAGAAATCACACCATACAATGCTGAACTTGAAAGCAGTGCAAAAGACATCCTATATTTTAGTACAACAGAAGCAGGAGAGGATGTTAGAATTTATGATGATGTAATTTTTGTATCTGTTCCAAACACAGCAACACTTTCAAACATAACAGTAGATTCCATTCAAGTTTCTCCATTTGCAAGTGTATCTCCGGGGACTAACACTTATGATTTCTCAAGTGACTCAATCATATTTACAGTTACTGCAGAAAATGGAACAACAAAAGATTACACAGTATTTGTTGAATTACTTCCAGATTATGGGACTAACTCATATAAAGACACAGTTGAGGTCTCTGTTCCAATGGACAGTACTGACCAAATATTAGAAGTAATAGAGATCTCTAATGGTTCTTGTACAGTTCCTGTTTCTGGAGTAGGAAGCACATATACATTACACTTCTTAGAACCAGAAGATAAACCTTCAACTGGATACAGCATTGCAGGGGTTAAAACAGTATGTATAGGTTCAACTGTAACATATAGTATTGAAGGAATACCAGAAACAAATAACCCAACATACAATTGGACAATTACAGGAGCTGCCAGAGATTTATTTGAGGTAGTTGGAGATACTGCATCAGCAACACTAACCTTAACGGCACCCGATGAGATAACAACAGCCGGAATATCTCTTGATATCAAAGTAATATTCGAAGATGAATGTGCATTCTTAACCGATAGTGATGATGTAACTATTCAGGTTACTGATCAAGCACCAGACCCTGTAACTAGCGTTGAATGTGAATGTGCAAGCAATGGATATTTAACCTTAAATGCAAAAGGAGCAGGAAACTCAGCTACAAGTTATAACTGGAACTTCTCTCCTACTCAATCTGTTGTATCTCAATCTGACAGTACTATCGTTATCAATATTGGAACTGGGTCTAGTGATATCTATGCAACAGTAAATACTCAAAATGGATGTGGAATTACTGCTGCAACACAAACAGATACTCTTGATTATTCAACAGCAACTTCAACATGGACAGGTGCCGTTAACTCAGAATGGGATAATAATGGCAACTGGAATGGTAGAGTTCCAAAAGCTTGTACAGATGTAATAATCCCAGATGTTAATGGAATAAATGCATATCCTACTATTTCTGATGCAGGAGAATGTAGAAATATTACATTTGAAGCAGGAGGTGCCCTACTTGGTATTACTAAGTTAACATATGAAAAAGCTTATGTAGAAGTTGATTTACAAAGAAAAACTTGGTACACATTAACGGCACCATTAAAAGAAATGGTCTCTGGTGATTACTCATTTAACGGTGCACCTATAGCATATATGAGACTTTATGACACATACAATCCAGATGACTCTACATCTGGTGAATATGTACAAAGTTGGACTAAAACATTCAAAGATCAGACTATACCATTGACAGCAGGAAAAGGATTTGCATTTATGGTAGACAGCATATCATTTAACTACCCAAGTGCATTATCGGTAAACAATAATGATAAATCTATAACATTCCCAAGAATGAATACTGACAGCAGCCTTGTTGAAGTAATGATACCATATGATCAATACACTGGTAAGCCATACACCGGTTCTGCAGTAACAATATCTAAGAATGAAAATTATGCTAACAGATTTATCTTTGAAAATGCAGATAGCACATATGCAAGCACGATATCTGTTCCTGTTGAAAGCGGATATAACTTAGTAGGTAATCCAATTATGACACACTTAGATTTCACTACATTACAAGCATCAAATTCTGGTGTCATTGAAAACGAGATTAAGTTCTGGAATGGTAATAAATGGGTATCAGCAATTACTGACACTACAGGAAACTACTTATCATCAGATCCAACATATACTCAATATAAGTTACCTCCAATGCAATCATTCCTTGTTAATGCGTCAACCAATGGAAACCTGGTATTCAACACTACTGGCAGTCATTTCGTAGAAAGCACAACAAGTTCTTTAAGACGGGCAACAAAAACTGTTAAGAATTTAATGCATATTACAGCAAGTAATGGTTCTGAAAACAGTTCGTTGGCAATCGCAAAAAGAACGAATCAAACAAATAACTATGGTAGAAATGACACTTATAAGATCTTCAGTAGTGATACAAAAGTACCTGAAGTTTACACTATGGCAAACGGGAAACCTCTTGACATAAACTTATTTAGTGAGCTACCATACATGACTCCTCTTGCAATTAAGACAACAAGCAAAGGAAATGTAAAATTAGATTTTGAAGGTGTTGAAAGCTTTGATGATATCATTGTTGAATTAGTAAATAGTACAACACAATCAACTATTGACCTAAAAGCAACTCCTTCAGTCGAAATAAATATGGATAACTACTCTGATGGTTCCTTATTTGTTAATTTTAGAAGTGCTGTTACAACTGAAATCAACAATACTGAAAACACAAATAACTCAATTCAGATATTCACAAAAGGAAGTAATATTATCTCAGCTGTTAGTAACCCGAATGACTTAATTAGAAGTGTTACTATCATGAGTGAAGTTGGAAAAATAATTTCTTTCACAAATGACATAGAAAAATCTAACATTGACATTACAATGAATAGTGGAACTAGCATCTGTATTGTAAAAGTTGTCACTGAGAATAATGTTAAAATTTCTAAAGTATTAATTAAGTAAAAATAATATATAGTAATTTGGTGCATGATTTTTTCATGCCCAAACTACTGTATAAAATAAAATACATGAAAAAAGTATTAACTCTTATCTCTATTTTTGTTTGTTTTAGCAATTTGCTAGTACAGGCTGCTTCGTACCCAACAAATAGTTATGGTTCAGAAAATTCACTAGGTCAGATATACGAAACAGAAACAGAAACGAACAGCAATAACTTACTAGAAGCCACTTATATATTTAACTCTGGATCAGGAGATGATTTTGAAGATACAGGTGATACCTATGGTGGATCACCATTGTATCAACTAACAGGAGGAGGTATCCTAGCTATTGATGACTCAATCACAGTATTTTCATCTGGTATTACTTATGGAATAGATATCTTCAGCGGTACTGATTATTTCTTTATTGATGATAATGGTGGTAGTCAACCCGCGCTAGGTGCTACTGAACCATTATTTACAAATCCAATTCCTATAGGAGATAATTATTTGTATTTTTTATCCTTAATTGGAATATATGTTGCATATAAACTACAACGAAGAAATATATTCAATAAAAAAGAGCTTGTATAACACAAGCTCTTTTTTTTATTAGCTAAAATTTTAACATTCTTTTAAAACTCCGACTACAACTGGGTTTTCTCAATTTCAACTCCCCTACCCCCTACTAGCAAAGCAAATATTTAACATATTTCGCATTTTTTCTATTAGTATATTTGAAACAATTTTTAAGAAAAAAGTTGACCTTATTATACTATTTTATGAAAACGAAAAAGTTTTTACTACTATCATTATTCGTCCTATCTTTTTTAGGACTAAATGCACAGGAATATGCATTATCGTCTCCATTTGGTTACGGTTCAAGTACAACCGGAGGTACTGGAGGTTCTGTAACTGTTGTAACAACAAAATCTGCATTTGAAACGGCAGTAAATGCAAGTGGAAAAAAAAATCATTATTGTTGATGGAACAATCACACTGACTGCTCCTATAAAATTAGATGGGATTTCAGATAAAACAATAATTGGAACAGCTGGTTCTGGATTTAAAAACCTAAGTAAATCTGTTGATGGAGCTGGATGTTGGTACATAAAAGGAGGCTCTGACAACTTAATAATCAGAAACTTAATCTTCCAAGGGCCTTGGTGCTTACGACACAGATGCCAATACTGATGGTATTACCATTGATGGTGCCACTAATATTTTGGTTAGATCACTGTGATTTTCAAGATAATGTGGATGGTAACTTTGACTTAACAACATAAAAACAGATAATATCACGCTAACATGGTGTCGCTTCAGATATCTAAATGCACCTGACTTAACTGGTCCTGGAGACAGTAGTACCGGCGACCACCGATTTACTTGTTTATGGGGTTCTAGTTCCTCTGACGCTCCAGCTGATGGAACATTTAATATTACAGCAGCATATTGCTGGTGGGATGAAGGTTGCGTAGAGCGTATGCCAAGGGTTCGTAACGCCGACTTACACTTCTTGAATTGTTACTGGAGTTCATCAGTAGCAAATTACTGCGTAGGACCTGAAAATGCTAAAGGCTACCTAGAAGGATGTACATTTGAAGGCTCAGCTAATACATCAAGTAGAATTTGGAAATCTTATGGAGGAACAAATCCTGTTAAATTTTTATCTTGTGTAGGAAATTTACCTAGCAATTCTGGTACTGTTAATGCACCATCATATTCGTATCCAACAGCACTAACAGCCGCAACAGCAAAGACTGCAATAAAAAGCTCCATGTGGTGCAGGAGCAACATTACAGGTTGATAAAAACTACAGGAGTAGTTTCATCTGCATGTGCCGGCCCAAGTATTTCTCTTAGCAGCACTTCAGTTACTACTAACCAAACACTACAAACTGGAAATGAAATTACAAATATTGTTTACACATATGGCGGAACTGCCACAAGTTTTGAAGTTGTTTATAAAGCAAACGGAACAACAGTTTCAAAACCATCTTGGTTAAGTGCAACAACAAGTGGTAGCACTATTACATTTAGTGGAACTCCAAACAATACAACAACGACAACATATAGTATTACAATAAATTCTACTGATGGAACAGACGATAGCGATGCACTTACAGCAACAATAGCAGCAGTAGTTCCATCACCGGCAACATTAGTATTAACTTCAGGAACGGCTTCACAAACAGCATATACAGGTTCTGCAATATCGACAGTGGTATACACTTATGGTGGAGGTGCAATGGGAGCAACTGTAACAGGACTACCCAACTGGAGTTACAGCTAATATTGCTACAACCGGTGTAATAACTATTAGTGGCACTCCAACAACTGCTGGCTCATATACATATTCAGTAACAACTACTGGAGGTTCAACAAACACATCTCTTGGAGGTACAATAACAGTAAATAACCCGACTGCTCCTATCAGATCCTGTTGCAACATACACAATGAGTGGTTCAGACGCAATAGTTACTTGGTCTGCAATAACAGGAGCAAGTAGCTATAATGTACAAGTATGTACTTCTAGTGGGGTTTCAGGAACAACAGATAAAGATTGGGGATTTCAATAGTTCAACATTCACATCTAATCTTCCATCAAGTATAACTACTACAACAACAGTTGATGAATTGACTTTCGTACCTGGTGGAAGCACATTAACTTATACAACAGGAAAAGGTAAAACTTATCCTGATGGATATGTTTCTGCAGATTATGCAATAAATACAGGTGGTAGTAGTAGTGCAAGCAGTGGCCTTCCCTGTTAAGCGGTATATGACTTTTGCCGTTAACGGTCCCGTAAAAATTACAGCATGGTTCTTTGGAAATAGTACTGGAGATAGATCTCTTCTAATTTCAGACGGAACAAGTGCTACAGAGCAAGGATTTGTATCTGTTGACGCTGCCTGCAACAATTGCAACCTACACTTGGACTGGTGGAGCAACTACACTCTATGTATATGCAGACAACAGCATTAACTTTAGTAGAATTAAGGTTGAACCTGCAGCAACAACAACATGTAGTACAACAAGTGTAACTTCAGGTACAACTTATACAGCAAACAGTTTTGATTCTGCAACAGGTACTATTTCTGTTCAAGCTATTGGAAATGAGGTAAGTTATTTATCAAGCAACTACTCTGAAGCAATCTTGGCAAGTAATCCAATAGCGGCTACAATAAGTTTAACTAGTGCAGCTGCAACTGTAACTCAAAGCGTATATACAAATACTGCAATAACTAATATAACATACGATTATACAGGTAGTGCTGTAATCACTTGGAGTGGAACAAGTGGAAGTACAGTTCCTCCAACAGGAGTTTCAGTCAGCAATTCAAATGGAAGCATTACAATAAATGGTGTACCTAGTGTTGCTGGAACATATGGATACTCAATTGCCGTTAGTGCAATTGCAGGTGGAAGCCCCGCTTCTGCATCTGCGTCAGGCTCTATTACAGTTACAGACGAACCTGTGGATGCAACAATAACATTAACAAGTACATCAGGAACAGATGCGCAATCAGTTATAACATCACAAAGCATTGATGATATCACATATAGTTATACAGGCACATACACAAGTATCACTTGGACTGGAAGTTCAACAACAACTCCATCAGGAATTACTGTTGATTCAGGAACAAGCGGAAGTATAAGTATTATTGGCACACCAGCTACTGCAGGTACTTATAATTACAAAATTGACATAGCAGGAATTGGTACAGGTGCTAATACATCTACTACAGGTAGCTTTACAGTATCTGACCCAACAACATTGGGAGATGTTACGGCTACATATACTATGAATGGGTCGGATGCTGATGTTACATGGGGTGCAGTAGCAAATGCAAGTAGTTACAATGTAAAAGTGTGTTCTGGTGGAGTAAGCGCAACATCAACTACATATGATTTCAACAGTGAAGCTGCAACAACATATAATAATGGGGATGTATTAATTAATGGTTTAACGGTAGTTAACTCAACCAAAACTGTTAGTGTAGCAAGTGCGTCTGGCACATATGGAGGAATAACAATCACTAAAATGTTGAAATTCTCAGGTGGAGGTTCAACAACTGATTGCGCCGTTAAATTAACAACAGATGGTGCCGGAACATTAACTGTGTACTGTAATGCAGCTGATAACGGTCGCGTATTAGCCGTAAATGATGGATCCAGTTTAATCTCAGATGGTAGTTCATCAAATACTGTTGTAGTTAATTTACCGAGTGCAGGTACATACTATATCTATTCTGCAAGTAGCGGTATGAATATCTACTTGATTGATTTTAGTAGTTCATCTAGCTGTACAGAATATTCAGTAAGCGGAACTTCATATACAGCAACAAGTTTTAATTCAGCAACAAGTACTATCTCAGTACAAGCTGTAGGAAATGGTGTTGGCTATTTAAACGGTATTTATACAGAAGCAACAGAGTTAACTTCTCCAGTTGATGCAAGCATAACTCTTGGAAGTGGCAGTGCAACTCAATCTGTTTATACTAATGTAGCAATAACTGATATTGATTACACATTTACCGGAACATATAATAATATAACTTGGAGCACATCTACTCCAGCTGGCATTACAGTTACACCAAGTGGTGGAACTGTAAATATTTCGGGTACGCCAACTACAGCAGGAATCTATGATTACACCATCACTATAGATGGATTGAATGGAGGAACAGCTACAACTGCAACTGGAACTATTACTGTGACTGATGCTCCAACATATAGTATTACCTTTACTGTAACTGATGGCACTAACCCTATTGACGGTGCTACTGTAACGATAGATGGCTTATCTGGAACAACAAATGCTAGCGGTCAAGTAACTATAAGTGGGGTTAGTGCAGGAGCTCAATCTTACTCTATAACAAAAACAGGTTATACAAGTACAAGTGGAACAATAGCGGTTAGTGAAAATACTTCTGAAAGTGCTACAATGACAGCAGGCTTACCTAAGGTAGCTTATATTACGAACTCAGCTTCTGCGACATACGGTAACGACACTAAAATTCTACCTGCATTACAAGCTGAATTTGATGTAACTCTTATTCAAAGCACAACAACTGGCGTAGACTTCTCTGGGTATGACTTGGTTATCCTTAGTGAAGTTCCAGGTTCTGCCGATGCTATTAATGTAGAATTAGAAGGAATAGACAAGCCATTCTTAATGATGAAAGTTCATGCCTATAAATCAACAGTATGGAACTGGGCTGCTTCCGGATTTAACCAAGATGCAACTCTAACAAATATGGTTGTATCAAATACAACACACGAAATATTCTCTGGAATTAATTTTACCGGCACATCAAATAATGAGATCCAGATCCTAAGCTCAGTTAATAACAGCAAAGGATTAACTTATGCTGACCCAAGTCAATTTACAGTTTCTGGTGGCACAATATCAAAAATTGCAACTCTAGGTGGCAATACTGCTCAGGTAGGAATTTTCGAAATTCCAGTTGGAACAACCGTAGGTGGGAACACGACAACAAAAAGATGGATGCAAATTGGTATTAACTCAGAATCTTATGCAAATGTTACAAGTGATGGACAAAAATTAATCACAAATACAGCATATTACTTAATGGGAATGTCAATTCCAGCATCTACTACTAAAACAATTTCTTCATTCTCTATAAATGGTGTTAGTGGAACAATTTCAGGAACGAACATCACGGTTAATCTTCCTGCAGGGACTGACTTAAGTGCTCTTACTCCTACTATTGCTCATAATGGTGCTAGTATTAGTCCAACAGGAAGTCAAGACTTTAGTTCTAGTTCTGTTACATATACTGTGACTGCAGGTGATGGATCAACACAAACTTACACTGTAACTGTAACTAAAACAGTTCCTGTAATTGCGGTTTGCACAAGCTCTGTATTATCATTCTCAACAGAAACCAATGTTGCTTCTGATTCTATTTTATGTCAAATCACGGGAACAGATTTAGCTGAAGACATTACGGTAACAGTTGCTAGTCCATTTGAAATTAGATTAAGTGATTCTGACACTTGGGGGACAACAAAAACAATCACAGCGACTGTTGGTGATGCAGACAAAACTATTCAAATTAGATATAACCCAACTGCTGCTGGACCTCACTCTGCAACAATCTTAGTATCAAGTTTAGAAGCTAATACTCAAACAATAGCTCTAGAAGGCATTACAACAGATGTAAACACACCTCCTACTGTAGTAATGTCTGCTCCGGCTAACGGAAGCTGTGTTACTGAAGGAGCAAGTTTAACTTTATCTGCTATTGCTACTGATATTGATGGAACTGTTTCATCTGTTGAATTCTACAATGGAAGCACATTAATCGGTAGTGGGACTCAAGATGTTGATACATTTAGTTACACTTGGACTGTTCCGGCTAATTTATCTGACACAATTTATGCTATTGCTATTGATGATGCTACTGACAGCACATTCTCAGATACAATTATAATTAACCTAAACCCAACAATAATTATAACAGACCCTAGTGCAGTTTGTGCCCCTAGCACAGTAGACTTAACTGCAGCGGATGTAACTACAGGTTCTACAGCTAGCTTAACTTACTCTTACTTTACTGATGCTACAGCAACAACTGCTATTGCGGATGAAAAGATAGTTGATGCTACTGGAACTTACTATATTGTGGGAACTACTAATGAAGGTTGCCATGACACAGCTTCTGTAGTTGTTACTGTAAATGCTAAACCATTATTAACTGTGAATGCTACTCCAACTGCAGTTTGTGCTCCTAGCACTATTGACTTAACTAGTGGTACTAACTCTGATATTGCAGGTACAATCACATACTATAGCGATGCTGCTTTATCTTCAGTTATTACTAATCAAACTGCGGTAGACGCTACGGGGACTTACTATGTACTTGTAAATTCTACTTCTGGTTCTTGTCGTGATACGGCTAGCATTGATGTAACTATTAATGAGAAACCTGTATTAACTGTAAATGCTACGCCTGCTGCGGTTTGTGCTCCTAGTACTATTGACCTTACAAATGGAACTAGCACTACTGCGGGTACTATTGCATACTATACAGATGCTGCATTAACTTCGACAGAAAGTACACCAGCATCCATTGCCTCTACTGGAACTTACTATGTATTAGCTCAAACGACTAACGGTTGTCGTGATACGGCTAGCATCGATGTTACTGTAAATGAGAAACCTGTATTAACTGTAAATGCGACTCCAGCTGCGGTTTGTGCTCCTAGTACTATTGACCTTACAAATGGAACTAGCACTACTGTGGGTACTATTGCATACTATACAGATGCTGCATTAACTTCGACAGAAAGTACACCAGCAGCGATTGCTTCTACTGGAACTTACTATGTATTAGCTCAAACGACTAACGGTTGTCGTGATACGGCTAGCATTGATGTTACTGTAAATGAGAAACCTGTATTAACTGTAAATGCGACTCCAGCTGCGGTTTGTGCTCCTAGTACTATTGACCTTACAAATGGAACTAGCACTACTGTGGGAACTATTGCATACTATACAGATGCTGCATTAACTTCGACAGAAAGTACACCAGCATCCATTGCCTCTACTGGAACTTACTATGTATTAGCTCAAACGACTAACGGTTGTCGTGATACGGCTAGCATTGATGTTACTGTAAATGAGAAACCTGTATTAACTGTAAATGCGACTCCAGCTGCGGTTTGTGCTCCTAGTACTATTGACCTTACAAATGGAACTAGCACTACTGTGGGTACTATTGCATACTATACAGATGCTGCATTAACTTCGACAGAAAGTACACCAGCATCCATTGCTTCTACTGGAACTTACTATGTATTAGCTCAAACGACTAACGGTTGTCGTGATACGGCTAGCATTGATGTTACTGTAAATGCTAAACCAGTATTAACTGTAAATGCGACTCCAGCGGCAGTTTGTGCTCCTAGTACTATTGACCTTACAAATGGAACTAGCACTACTGTGGGTACTATTGCATACTATACAGATGCTGCATTAACTTCGACAGAAAGTACACCAGCAGCGATTGCTTCTACTGGAACTTACTATGTATTAGCTCAAACGACTAACGGTTGTCGTGATACGGCTAGCATTGATGTTACTGTAAATGAGAAACCAGTATTAACTGTAAATGCGACTCCAGCGGCAGTTTGTGCTCCTAGTACTATTGACTTAACTAGTGGTACTAGCTCTGATATTGCAGGTACAATCACATACTATAGCGATGCTGCTTTATCTTCAGTTATTACTAATCAAACTGCGGTAGACGCTACGGGGACTTACTATGTACTTGTAAATTCTACTTCTGGCTCTTGTCGTGATACGGCTAGCATTGATGTAACTATTAATAAAAAACCAGTATTAACTGTAAATGCAACTCCAGCGGCAGTTTGTGCTCCTAGTACTATTGACTTAACTAGTGGTACTAGCAGCGACTTAGCTGGTACTATTACATATTACACTGATGCTGTATTATCTTCAGCTGTTGCTGATCCAACTGCGGTAGACGCTACTGGGACTTACTATGTACTTATAAATTCTACTTCTGGTTCTTGTCGTGATACGGCTTCTATTGATGTGACTGTAAACTCTCAACCTACAATTACAGTTAGCTCAGCAGCATCTTGTGCTACTGACCTTCTTACTTACGGCTTAGATGTAACAGTTAGCTCTGGTAGTGTAACTGCTACTGAAGGTAATGCTACAGACAATACAGGGAATATTTGGACTATTGATAATATTACTGCTGGAAATAACATTACCATTACTGTTACGGGTGCTAATACTTGTACTAATACTATAGATATAACTGCTCCTAACTGTTCTTGTGCTCCAATGGATGCTCCAGTTAGCGCAGGAGATACTGCATACTGTCAAGGTAATGCAATACCTACAATCTCTGCTTCTGTCAATACAGGAGAAACAATTGACTGGTATAATGTTGCTACAGGTGGTTCTCCTATCCAAACTGCAAGCTTAACTTATACTCCAACGGTGGCTGGCACATATTATGCTGAAGCTAGAAATACAACAACGGCTTGTACTAGTACAACTAGAACAGCAATTAAAGTTACTGAGAATACTAAACCAGTATTAACTGTAAATGCTACGCCTGCTGCGGTTTGTGCTCCTAGCACTATTGACCTTACAAATGGAACTAGCACTACTGCGGGTACTATTGCATACTATACAGATGCTGCATTAACTTCGACAGAAAGTACACCAGCATCCATTGCCTCTACTGGAACTTACTATGTATTAGCTCAAACGACTAACGGTTGTCGTGATACGGCTAGCATTGATGTTACTGTAAATGAGAAACCTGTATTAACTGTAAATGCTACGCCAGCGGCGGTTTGTGCTCCTAGCACTATTGACCTTACAAATGGAACTAGCACTACTGTGGGTACTATTGCATACTATACAGATGCTGCATTAACTTCGACAGAAAGTACACCAGCATCCATTGCCTCTACTGGAACTTACTATGTATTAGCTCAAACGACTAACGGTTGTCGTGATACGGCTAGCATTGATGTTACTGTAAATGAGAAACCTGTATTAACTGTAAATGCTACGCCAGCGGCGGTTTGTGCTCCTAGCACTATTGACCTTACAAATGGAACTAGCACTACTGTGGGTACTATTGCATACTATACAGATGCTGCATTAACTTCGACAGAAAGTACACCAGCAGCGATTGCTTCTACTGGAACTTACTATGTATTAGCTCAAACGACTAACGGTTGTCGTGATACGGCTAGCATTGATGTTACTGTAAATGAGAAACCTGTATTAACTGTAAATGCTACGCCTGCGGCGGTTTGTGCTCCTAGCACTATTGACTTAACTAGTGGTACTAGCTCTGATATTGCAGGTACAATCACATACTATAGCGATGCTGCTTTATCTTCAGTTATTACTAATCAAACTGCGGTAGACGCTACGGGGACTTACTATGTACTTGTAAATTCTACTTCTGGTTCTTGTCGTGATACGGCTTCTATTGATGTGACTGTAAACTCTCAACCTACAATTACAGTTAGCTCTGCAGCATCTTGTGCTACTGACCTTCTTACTTACGGCTTAGATGTAACAGTTAGCTCTGGTAGTGTAACTGCTACTGAAGGTAATGCTACAGACAATACAGGGAATATTTGGACTATTGATAATATTACTGCTGGAAACAACATTACCATTACTGTTACGGGTGCTAATACTTGTACTAATACTATAGATATAACTGCTCCTAACTGTTCTTGTGCTCCAATGGATGCTCCAGTTAGCGCAGGAGATACTGCATACTGTCAAGGTAATGCAATACCTACAATCTCTGCTTCTGTCAATACAGGAGAAACAATTGACTGGTATAATGTTGCTACAGGTGGTTCTCCTATCCAAACTGCAAGCTTAACTTATACTCCAACGGTGGCTGGCACATATTATGCTGAAGCTAGAAATACAACAACGGCTTGTACTAGTACAACTAGAACAGCAATTAAAGTTACTGAGAATACTAAACCTGTATTAACTGTAAATGCTACGCCTACTGCGGTTTGTGCTCCTAGTACTATTGACCTTACAAATGGAACTAGCACTACTGTGGGTACTATTGCATACTATACAGATGCTGCATTAACTTCGACAGAAAGTACACCAGCATCCATTGCTTCTACTGGAACTTACTATGTATTAGCTCAAACGACTAACGGTTGTCGTGATACGGCTAGCATTGATGTTACTGTAAATGCTAAACCAGTATTAACTGTAAATGCGACTCCAGCGGCAGTTTGTGCTCCTAGTACTATTGACCTTACAAATGGAACTAGCACTACTGTGGGTACTATTGCATACTATACAGATGCTGCATTAACTTCGACAGAAAGTACACCAGCAGCGATTGCTTCTACTGGAACTTACTATGTATTAGCTCAAACGACTAACGGTTGTCGTGATACGGCTAGCATTGATGTTACTGTAAATGAGAAACCAGTATTAACTGTAAATGCGACTCCAGCGGCAGTTTGTGCTCCTAGTACTATTGACTTAACTAGTGGTACTAGCTCTGATATTGCAGGTACAATCACATACTATAGCGATGCTGCTTTATCTTCAGTTATTACTAATCAAACTGCGGTAGACGCTACGGGGACTTACTATGTACTTGTAAATTCTACTTCTGGCTCTTGTCGTGATACGGCTAGCATTGATGTAACTATTAATAAAAAACCAGTATTAACTGTAAATGCAACTCCAGCGGCAGTTTGTGCTCCTAGTACTATTGACTTAACTAGTGGTACTAGCAGCGACTTAGCTGGTACTATTACATATTACACTGATGCTGTATTATCTTCAGCTGTTGCTGATCCAACTGCGGTAGACGCTACTGGGACTTACTATGTACTTATAAATTCTACTTCTGGTTCTTGTCGTGATACGGCTTCTATTGATGTGACTGTAAACTCTCAACCTACAATTACAGTTAGCTCAGCAGCATCTTGTGCTACTGACCTTCTTACTTACGGCTTAGATGTAACAGTTAGCTCTGGTAGTGTAACTGCTACTGAAGGTAATGCTACAGACAATACAGGGAATATTTGGACTATTGATAATATTACTGCTGGAAATAACATTACCATTACTGTTACGGGTGCTAATACTTGTACTAATACTATAGATATAACTGCTCCTAACTGTTCTTGTGCTCCAATGGATGCTCCAGTTAGCGCAGGAGATACTGCATACTGTCAAGGTAATGCAACACCTACAATCTCTGCTTCTGTCAATACAGGAGAAACAATTGACTGGTATAATGTTGCTACAGGTGGTTCTCCTATCCAAACTGCAAGCTTAACTTATACTCCAACGGTGGCTGGCACATATTATGCTGAAGCTAGAAATACAACAACGGCTTGTACTAGTACAACTAGAACAGCAATTAAAGTTACTGAGAATACTAAACCAGTATTAACTGTAAATGCGACTCCAGCAGCGGTTTGTGCTCCTAGCACTATTGACCTTACAAATGGAACTAGCACTACTGCGGGTACTATTGCATACTATACAGATGCTGCATTAACTTCGACAGAAAGTACACCAGCATCCATTGCCTCTACTGGAACTTACTATGTATTAGCTCAAACGACTAACGGTTGTCGTGATACGGCTAGCATCGATGTTACTGTAAATGCGAAACCTACAATTACTGTTAGCAATACTCCTGCTTGTGCTGCTGATCTTGCTACTTATGCTCTTGAAGTTACTGTAAGTGCTGGGACTGTAACAGCAGACTATGGAACTCCAAGTGACTTAGGATCTAATATCTGGAGTATTTCAAGTGTTCTTACAGGAAATGATGTAACTATTATTGTAACTGATAATACTTGTACTGATACCCTTGAAGTGACAGCTCCAAGTTGTTCTTGTGGTACTATTGATGCTCCAATTAGTCTTGGAGACACTACTTACTGTCAAGGTAGCACAATACCAACAATTAGTGTTACAGTAAACTCTGATGAGACTGTTGACTGGTATGATGCAGCTGTTGGTGGAAATAAACTTTTATCAGATAACTCTAGCTATACTCCTACTGCTGCAGGTACATATTATGCAGAAGCAAGAATAATAACTAGTGGTTGCTTAAGTTCTACAAGAACAGCTGTGATTGTAACTGAAAATAGTTTACCTACTTTAACAATCACAGACCCAGCATCAATTTGCCCGGGCGCTACAGCTGACATTACTGATGCGAGTATAACAGATGGTTCTGATGCGAGTTTAACATACACATACTGGACAGGTCTAGCAAAATCAACAGAAATCAATGATCCGACTACAGTAAGTGCTGGTAAATATTATATCGAAGGAACAAATACTCTTGGCTGTTCGACTACTGCTTCTGTAACTGTTTCTGAAATTGATATCCCTGAATTAACAATATCAAGTCCAGATACTGCAATTACATGTTTAGTGTCTAATCTAACAATGAGTGCAACTCTAGGATTCACGGATTACACATGGGTAAAAAATGGGACCAATACAGCTGTTAACACTAGACAATATCCAATCAGTTCAACAGACTCTGATTATGAAGGAATATATACTGTAAAAGCTCTATATAGCGGATGTAATATTCAATCTAATGATACTGTAACGATTGTAAAAGATGACATCGTTCCTACAGTTTCGTTAACTGTTAGTGGAGCATATCAAGACAGTATTATTACATGCAATGATGTTGTTCTGGGCTATGAACTATCTACAACCAGTGTAGTAGAAAATGTTAAATGGAAATACTTTAGTACAACTGTATCAAATGCAGATACTGTTATTGCAGAAAAAACAGGTACTTACAACTTAAGCGTAACTCTTGCAAATGGATGTACAACGAACAAAGTGAGCACCACATTATACAAACAAGCACCTCCGGTTGTTGCAATCAATGGTATTGGGAATGGTAAACTTGACGAAAACCAACAATCACTAACATTGAGTTCTTCGCAAAGTGCAGTAAATTACACATGGTCTCGTAATGGAAATGTTATTGGAAACGATTCTGCTCTTGTTGTTAGTGATGCTGGTCAATACGATTTATCTGTCACTTACGAATCTGGATGTGTAATGACAGCTACATCTGTGACTGTTGAAGAATATGATTGGATTGCTACTCCAACTAACTTCAACCAATCACTTACAATTGGCCAATCTATTAGTGACATCGCATTTACTGTAGGTGGAGAAACTTCAACTGTAACAGTAACAGGACTGCCTGATGGAGTGACATATAATTCGGCTACAAATACAATAAGCGGAACTCCAACAGCAGTTGGCTCATACACTTATACAATTACAACAGATGGAACTAATCCAACAACTGTAAGTGGTACAATTACTGTAAATAAAGTTGTTTATCCTGTGCCAACAATAAATGTTTCAGCTAACTTAACGCAGAAAGTAAAAGTTAGAACCGAGATTTCAAACATCTACTTTACTTGGACTGGTGGAGATTATGAAGACATAATTGTAGAAGGATTACCTGACGGAGTTACATACACTATTGATGAAACAGCTGGAACTCTGATTATCTCAGGTACCCCTACTCTATCTTCAGCTTATACAATTACAACAATTGACATGAACGGAGATTCAGTACAATACACAGGTGAAATTAAAGTTGCTGGTCATATTGCTTACCAAAAAGGCAATGACTTAGTAGTTACTGGAGATGTCAACAAATTAGAAGTATACAACTTCAATGGTAAATATATCCGTAAAGAAGAAGGAACAAATATTATTTACTCATTTAATGGTGTAACGGGTAATTATGTTGTTAAAATCACTGAACCAAACAAAGATGTATACGCAGTGAAATTTAACTGGAAAGCAACCCGATAACAATCTCGAACTATAAATAAAAACAGGAGCATATTGCAGTCATGGTCGGAAGATTTTATCTTCCGACTTTTTTTATGTTTTAAACATTAAGTTTGGGTCTCCTCCGCATTGTTGAACTATCATTGCCATTCCAAGATTTCTAATTTCCATGGACAGTCTTCTTTTTGCCGTAGTGTAACTTATGTTGTTTATTTTCTTGTAGATAAGAATAAGCATTGCAACAATTAAGGTCATGTATAAAATCACTTCAATTCCATTCTTATTTAACGAGACTAAATGGCTGACACTAAGTTCTTGCTTTATAAAACGGAAAAAAACTTCAATGTCCCATCTTCGTCTATAAGCATCTGCAATTTCTTGTGGAGTTAGTTTAAAATCATTAGAGATAAACCAAAATTGTTTTTGAGAATCATCTTTTCTTTGCCCTATGATTAGCCGAAAAGGCTGATCAAGGAGTTCTTCGCGATAGTGAGTATTACCTTTTGTATTATTAATTTTCACTCCAGTATACAGAAACACTTTACTGTCCTTGAGTAGCGTTAATTCGCCTAAATCCAACGAGGTATTATCATTAATTAATGATTCTAGTTCTTCGTATTTTCGGTTTTCTTTTAATCTGGCCACAAAGCTTATTTCTTGCTTAGAAAAGTCTTTCATGGTTCTAGAGGATTGCAGTCCTCTATCTATCACATATAAATTGGTGTGACCTACTTGCTGCTTTATATGAGAGAAAACCACTTTAGGTAATGCAACATCTTCGCTGCAATGGCTTTGTTCAGTAAACACTTGCGCTTCACAAGGAAATAATCCATCAAAAGCAAGACTGTACTTAACAGCTTTCTTTCCACATGAATTATGATTTAAACCTTCAATGAGTTTACCCGACAAATCGTAAACCATAGAGCTGTCAACTCGTATTAGATTATACTTGTCTCTTTCAGTTGAGCTATATAAATCTGAGAACTGAGTATAAATGCATTGATAAATTTCTTTAAAGTAATTAGAATCAATCTTTGAGAGTCTCTCTGAAATAGAGCTTCGTCGAACTTTATCTTCTTGATCAAGATTGAACAGAAGTTTAAAAACAGAATCGTTAAATGTGTCTTCTAGACTTCTTTGACTTAGCCTCTCATTATTTAAAAGCCCATAGAGTAAAAGATAAAACATCTTTTTACCATGTAATACTTTTGAATAATGGTCAACCTTAGTGGTTTCTGACAAATGACTTAATAATGCTTCAGGGATTACATTAAGTATCTCTGATGCGGTTACTTTGTGATCTTTAAATACTGACATAACTATTTGATTATCAGACACAAAGATAGTGAAAACATATTGAATATGCAAGTTAATTCATTGATATTCAATTGATTAAACACATTTTTATAAACAAAAAAAATGGTCGGAATTTCTTCCGACCATGACTGAGCATATTGCTCCTGTTTTTTTGTTTCAACAAATGTTATTTTTTCTACCTAAACAGAAAATATAACAAGCATTACGCAATTACATTATTATACTTGTCATATATTTGTAATTAGAAGAATCAAAAAATATCTAGATATATGAAAAACTTTACATTTAAAACACTTGCATTAGTGCTGCTTTCTAGCTTCGCAACTCTTTCAAATGCAACAAACTACTACGCCTCTCCTACTGGTACTGGAACAGGAACGATTGGAGATCCTTGCAGCCTAACATCTGGGGTTGCAAAGGCAACGACTCCTGGAGATACATTATTCCTAAGAGGAGGACAATATGATTTAACTACAAAAGTTGATTTCAAATCATATAGTGGTAACTCTTCTGCAAGAATTGCTTATTTTGCCTACCCTGGCGAAACGGTCGTTATTGACTTCAGGGGGCAAGTATACGGCTCAAGAGGTTTTCAAGTTGACAAAGACTATCTTCATTTCAAAGGCTTAAGAATACAATATTCAGGAGATAATGGAATGCATATAACTTCAAATAATAATATTATTGAAGAATGTACATTCTACCGCAATTGCGATACTGGACTACAAATATCAGGCTCTTCAACTGGTGGTGTGGGTAACCTTATAAAAAATTGTGACTCATACGAAAATTTTGATTATCAAACTGGAACATTAGCAGCAGCCGACTTTGGAGGAAATGCAGATGGTTTTGCTGATAAATTATTTGACAACACTAACGATACAAATATTTACGAAGGTTGTCGAGCTTGGAATAATGCAGATGATGGCTGGGATATGTATAATAGAAAAGGCATTACTCATTATAAAAACTGCTGGTGTTATGCAAATGGGCCTGCTAGCTATGATATGACCAATCACGCTAGATACAGTACAGACCAAACTTGGTTTGATCAATTCCCAGCAACGGTTACTAAAAAGGGAACAACAAATACTTACAATGTAACGCTTGCAAACTACACCAATTTCGGTAATGGTAACGGGTTCAAACTTGGAGGCGACTTCCGCAATAATACTGTGACAATGCAAAACTGTTTGTCAGCAAACAATACTGTACGCGGTTTTGATCAAAACAACAATGCAGGTGCAATGACACTTTATAACTGTACATCATACAATAATGGTGTAAACTACGGATTTGGTGATAAAGTATCAAGTTCTTCCGCTTCACACCCAACAGCTGAAGTTCCAGCAACTAATGCAACATTAGACATAAAGAACAGTGTTTCTCTAGCAACAAAATCTGCTGATACTTGGCCAAGCTCAACATACCTTACTACTTCAAATAACACATGGAGTGGTTCGGTTACTTGTACCTCTGCAGATTTCATTTCGATAGATCCTAGCGTTATGACAAGTGCTCGTCAGGCAGATGGTAGTCTACCTAACATTGTTTTCATGCAATTGGCTACAGGTAGCGATTTAATTGATGCGGGCACAAATGTATCTCTAGCATATAGCGGAGCAGCTCCTGATATGGGATGTTTCGAATTAGGCAACCTAGACCAATTTCCGGGTGCTGTATCAACTCCAAGCAATAAAGATCAATCCTTAACTGAAGGTGGAAGCATTACTAACATTGTGTTTACATGGTCGGCTGGAGCAACAGGATTAACTGTCACTGGTCTACCAACAGGCATCAATACAAATACAAACAGTACTAATAAAACACTCACTCTATCTGGCTCTCCTACAGAAATTGGTGTGTTTAATTACACAGTAACAACCGAAGGTGGTACAGGTACTCCTGCTACTGTAAATGGGAAGATTATCATTAAATCTACTTCAGCAAAAAAAATAGCATATGTAACTGATCTAACAGCTACGAATGATACTAGAATCTATCCTGCTCTTAGCGAGAATATTGACTTCAATGTTACAAAAATTGATGGCACACAATCTTCAATTGATTTCTCGGGATATGACATGGTTGTTTTGAGTGAGTTAATTAACTCAAGTTCAGCAGGAATTACTGCAGTAAAAGCAGAACTAGCTAACAAACCAATCTTAATGATGAAGGTATTTGCTTACCCTAAAACAACATGGAACTGGGGTGGAACTGCCAGCGACTGGAAAACAACGCCTTCTACTACGGCTATAGTTGTAGATCCAGCGAATCAATCAAACCCAATATTTACAGGTTTAAGCTTTACTGGAGCAAGCAGCAATGAATTGGAAATGGTGACTCAAACAGGACCAAACAATAAAGGTGTAAATTCAATTAACCCAACTTTAGGTACAGCTTGGTCAATTTCGGGAGGTTCAATTACTATTTTAGGTACAATTAAAGGACAAACGGCAAACGATATTTGTGTTATGGAAATTCCTGTTGGAACAACTGTAAGCGGCTCTACTATTGCACATAAATTTGTTCAAATAGGTATAAGTGGCGAAACATATGCGTATGCTTCAGACAATGCATTAAAACTTATTGCAAATACTTGTTATTATGCAATGGGGATGTCAATTCCAACTAGCAATAAGCAAACTGCAAGAATTGATTTCTCTATTAAACAAACAATGAATGAAATCAAAGTGATATCTGATGCTTCAATTATAGGGCTAAGTCTGTATTCAATATCTGGAAACAAGCTAACAGAGAGTCAATCTGAAACTATTAATATTTCAAAAATAAATTCTGGAATTTACATTCTTGAAGTAAGTACAGAAACTGGAAAAGCATTTAAGAAAATAATTATTCAATAAGTATTTCTTAATTCATAAAAGAGGGGTAACATGCAAATGATACCCCTCTTCTATTTTAACAAATATCAAACAATAAGTGTTAAATCGCATACCAAACTAAACTCTTGAACAATATTTAGATAATTACTGCGTTCATGTAGAGGTGTGAAAAGAAATATTATACAAACTTCATCGTATTTTAGAATTTGTTAAAAACCAGTTTTCGTCTATGCTCTTTAGCATATGAGCTTAAGATAAAAAGACTTACTCTTCTCCCACAACAAACAGTCAAACATCTAATTACATTGATGTTACAATCATTAAAAAACAAACAAGTAGTTTATTTTTTTAAGAACAGAAATGATCGTCAAGCAATCTAGATAAAACAATTCTGTTAAAAATCTGTTAATACAACAGACAGCAATTCGAATTCATCTTAATTGATAATTAATATCAAAAAAACATATACTATAAATACAAACTATGAAAACATTCAAATCATCACTCCTTGCTCTCTTAATGCTGTGCTTTAGTGGTGCTTATGCACAAGATTATGCATTGACAAGTCCTATTGGATATGGAGCATCTGTTACTGGTGGAACAGGCGGTTCAGTAACTACAGTTACTACAGCCGCAGAATTTAAAACTGCAATTACATCATCAGGGTCAAAGATTATTCTAGTATCAGGAACATTAAACTTTACAACTTTACTCAAAGCTAAAGTTACCAATAAAACAATTATTGGTTTACCGGGAGCTATTTTAACAAACACTCTTGTTCCTACTTCAGAAACGGATTCAAAAACTAATACAGGGATTTTATATTTACAAAGCGGATCCGATAATGTCGTTATCCGTAATTTAACTTTTATCGGACCTGGCGCATGGGACTGTGAAGGTAATGACGGTTTAGCACTTGATGCTGCTACAAACATCTGGGTTGACCACTGTGATTTCCAAGATGGCATTGACGGTAATTTTGACATGAAAAATGCTACAGACAACATCTCTGTCACATGGTGTCGTTTTCGTTACTTAAAAGGTACAAAGGCAGCATCATCGTGGACTTCGGACAAAGGAACAGACGACCACCGTTTTTCTGATTTAATTGGTTCAGATAAAACAGACAAACCATCAAATAGACGCATCACTTTTGCATACACTTGGTGGGACAGCGGTTGCGTAGAACGCATGCCTAGATCTCGTCATAGCCAATTCCATTTCTTAAACTGTTACTGGAATTCTTCTTCAGCTAAAGTAAATCTAGGTCTTGGTGGATGCAAAGCATATGTTGAAGGATGCTATTTTGCTCAAAAGAAAAGCATTATCTACAAAGACTATAGCAGCGACGACAATGCCTCTGGGAACAGCCTTAGTTTTGTAACCTCAACTGGAGCAGTTGATGGACTTCCTGCCAACTTAACGGCATTAGGCAGCATTTCTGCACCAACATATTCGTATGCTCCTTTAACTGCTACTGATGCTAAAACTGCAGTAACAAACACTAGCTGTGGAGCTGGAGCTACACTTCTAGTGAATACTTCAACTGGGGCAGTTTCGTCTTCATGTGATGCCACTACTCCTACATTAACACTAAACTCTGCTAGTGCCACAACTTCTCAATCTGTACAAGAAGGAACTGCAATAACTAATATTACTTATGTATATGGTGGAACTGCCACTACAGCATCTGTAACTGGATTACCAACAGGTGTAACCGGGTCTTTAAGCGGATCTATTTTGACAATATCAGGGACTCCAACCACAGCAGGAAACTACAGCTACACTGTAACAGCTACAGATGGAACAACAAATGCTAAACTTACAGGAACAATTGCTGTCTCAAATGGTCCATTAGATACTCCAACAGGGATTACTGCAAATACAACTACAAACTCCATTACTCTTAATTGGGGAGCAGTTGAAAATGCAACTAGCTATACTGTAAATTTCTGCTCTAGTACCGGAGGCACTAGTTCTAAAGAATACAACTTTAATAGTGAAACAGCAGCGTCGTACACAACTAATACTTCATTATCAAATGGATTAAATATTGTTAGCTCAGGTAAGGCTGTAACTATTAAATCTGGATCTGGCACATACGGAGGTGTAGCCATCACTCAATATCTAAACTTTTATGGAGGTGGCTCAACAAGCGATTGTGCTCTTAGCATTACAACTACTGGAGCAGTAACCCTAACTTTGTATTCTAATGCCGGTACAAAAGGACGATCCCTTATTGTAAATAATGGAACGAATGAATTAGTTAGTGGAGGAACATCTAGTGACGAGTTTGATATTGAACTACCTGCTGCTGGAACATACTACATATACTCAGCTGCTAGTGGAATTGATCTATTCCTAATTAAATTATCTAGTTCAGCTACTTGTACCGAAACTACTGTCACTACAAATTCGTTCACTGCAAGCAACTTAACTCCTGGAGTTACATATACATACCAAGTCAAAGCAAATGCAAGCAGCTATCCATCAGGAGAGTACTCAACAGCATCGAGCGTAACTACTCCAACTTCATCTAATCCGGTAAATGGAACATACAGCTTGACAAGCGGTTCTACTTCACAAACAGTTAATGCAGGGAATGCAATTACACCAATAGTATATTCTTACAGTGGTACATTTAGCGGAATTACTTGGACTGGAACAACAAACGGCTCTACTGCTCCTAGTGGAATAACTGTTACAACAACATCATCATCAATTACAATCAACGGATCTCCTGCTACTGGAACATATGGCTATTCATTCTATATTGCAGGTAATGGCGGAGGTTCAAATTCGGCTACAGCAAGCGGAAGTATCGTTTCAAAATCAACAAGTACAGATTGTTCTTCTACTAAAATGGACATTGATTTAATTATAACAAATAGTTATATTTCAGTTAACAATGCTGAGGTTGATGAAATTACTCTTTATACAATCACCGGAAACAAGGTAGAATCAGTAAATGATTCGAGCTTAAACATCAGCTCACTAAACTCTGGAATCTATATCGTTGTCATCAAAACAACTGATGGTAAAGTTGCAAGCCAGAAGATTATCAAGAAATAACTTTTCTTATATAAATATTGAAAGGCAATCCATATAGGATTGCCTTTCTTTTTTATCTCTAATACGATAAGAAATAAAAAAGGATGACTAATCTCTTGCCATCCTTTTCCATTATATATTTTAAGTTGTTTATTCTACAGTAGCGTTAGTTTCCTCTTGAACCTCTGCACTATGCTCTTCTTCCACCAACTCTTGTTCAACTACTTCAGCCGTATCTTTAGACATCAAAACTATCTTCTCTTCCCACATCTTTTCATCTTCAAAGCGAAGCACTCTTCCGGGAAAATCTTGTAACCATTTCATATTATGCGTAGACATAATCACTGTAGTGCCTTCCTGCTGAATACTACGAAGCAATTTAATGATATCTGAGCCCGTTTCTGTATCCAAGTGACCCGTTGGCTCATCAGCAAGAATTATATCAGGAGAATTAAGCAATGCGCGGGCAATAACGATACGCTGTTGCTCACCACCAGATAATTGGTGAGGCATCTTATACCCCTTGTTAGACATACCTACCTGCTTAAGCACATCAGCAATTCGTTTTTCCATTTCATCTTTCTTCTTCCAGCCGGTTGCTTTTAGCACAAACATAAGGTTATCATGAATTGTACGATCAATAAGCAGCTGAAAATCTTGGTAAATTATCCCAAGTTTTCTACGAAGATGCGGAACATGTCTGCGTTTTAGCTTTTGCAGGTTATAACTAAATATCTGCGCTTGTTCTCCCGAATGAATTGGCACTTCGGCATAAAAAGATTTTAATAAAGAACTTTTACCACTACCGACACGACCGATTAGGTAAACAAATTCTCCCTTTCTAACTTCAAGATTGACATCCTTCAACACAACTACTTCTGATTGAAAGAGGTCTACACTTACATATTTAATTAATAAATTTGAGTCTTCCATTAGGATCCAATTTTAGTTGGGTTTATGTCTCTTTTTAAGCTCTTTTGCTAAATCTTCTAAACGATATCCTTTAGAAGTTAATAATACGATTAAGTGAAAAATTAAATCCGAAGCCTCATACAAAAATCCTTCTTCCGTTCCATTAGTAGCTTCAATAACTGTTTCTACAGCTTCTTCTCCTACTTTTTGAGCCATACGATTAATTCCTTTATTAAATAAAGAAGTTGTATATGAACCTTCCGGCATTTCTTCATGACGCTTATCGATAAAGTCTTGAAGATATTTTAAAAACATAATCTCTTCCGTATTTTCTTCTGCCCAACAAGTATCTGTACCTAAGTGACACACAGGACCTACCGGATTTACTTTCACCAAAAGAGTATCATTATCACAATCAATTGCATATGAAACTAGGTTAAGGAAATTACCACTCTCCTCGCCTTTTACCCATAAACGGTTTTTAGAGCGGCTAAAGAAAGTAACCTTACCTGTTGATTTTGTTTGCTCAAAAGCTTCTTCGTTCATATATCCAAGCATCAACACTTTTGATGTTACAGCATCTTGGATAATCGCAGGCACTAATCCGCCCTGCTTATTAAAATCTATATTCATCTAGTTAATAGTTAACAGTTAACAGTTAACAGGTAAGAACCTGTAAACCAATCTATATTAATATGCAAATTTTTCTAAATCTTTCAAGCTAATTTTGCCTTCGTAAATTGCTTTTCCAAAGATAACCGCAGGAACTTTTGCAGCTTCCAGTTCATCAATATCAGCAATCGAGCTCACTCCGCCACTCGCTATTAAATATAAGTCAGGATATTGATTCAACACTTTTCTGTACAAATCAACAGATGGTCCTTGAAGCATACCATCTTTACTGATATCGGTACAAATAACTTTATTCACACCTTTACGCTTAAATTTCCCAATAAAAGGTAAAAGCTCAATATTGGTAACCTCTAACCAACCACTAACGGCAAGCTTCTCGTTTTTAACATCGGCACCTAAAATGATTCGTTCTGCTCCATGATATTTAATCCACTTTGCAAAAGTATCTGGATCTTTCACCGCAATACTTCCACCTGTTACCATTGATGCTCCTGATTCAAATGCAATGTTCACATCTTCATCAGACTTAAGTCCACCGCCAAAATCAACTATCAATGAGGTTTCAAGTACTATTTGTTCAAGAACTTTGTGGTTAACAATATGGTGAGCTTTTGCACCATCAAGGTCTACTAAATGTAAACGCTTAATGCCGGCAGCTTCAAACATCTTAGCAACTTCTACAGGGTTTTCGTTATAAACTGTTTTTTGATTATAATCTCCCTGAGAAAGGCGCACGCACTTGCCATCAATAATATCAATAGCAGGAATTATTTCTATCATGTTTTATAAATATCAATACAAAATCACAAAAATACGCTTTATTATCCGATTGTACAAAAAGCTTTTACCATTGAAAAGAAAAAACAAGAATCATTTAGAAATATAGCTTCCATCTATGGCATTACATGATAAAACCTTATCTTTGGCATCTTGTTTGAAAATAGACAATTAATTACTTATCAACTAAATAAATCTAATTACCATGAAAAAAATTGCATTTATTTTAATGTGCACAATGCTTTTTACATTAACTGTAGAGGCAAAAAACAAAATTAAATCTTATCCGGACTGTTATGTGTATGCGCAATCTGGCAGAAATACTGCTGCTAAAGGAAGTGCTGTTTCATTATATACTGGATCAACTTATTCGCTTGAGAATGCATATAACTCAGCTGGAACAGACGACATTGACTTAATGCTTTACTATGGAAAAGCAAATAAAGCAAACGGTTACAAAGATAAAGCTTTCCATTTATTTTCTCCAGAAGATCCTGGAGCTGTAATTGACTGGGAAAAAGACGGAGGCACTACACCATATTGTAAATTTGAAGGAAAAAGCGATAATCCGGATTCTTATTTTGCTTTGAAAAACTGGAAAAAAAGAAACGCTACAAAAATCCAAAGAGTTACTGGTGTTGATTTCTTCAATGCAACATACGAATCTCTTGATTCATTGAAAGTTGAAAATAACTATATGATTTCTGATGTTAAAGTTGGCGACATCATCGCTTTTGAATTCGCACCAACACACAGAAAAGCCGGTTTAAAAGGTCTTATGGTTGTTAAATTCATCAAAGACGACGAAACTAAACCTGAAAAAGCAGGACAAGGACCATATCAACAAATTATTTTTGACATTAAGGTTCAAAAATAAAAAGACAATAATCATCTAATAAAAAAGCTCTTAACAAATATTTGTTAGGAGCTTTTTCTATTTTAGTTCGACTCTGAGTTCGACTTCGCACACTCACCGTCTCTAGCATTATGCGACTCGTTCATTGAGCGTAGTCGAAATGAACTTAATTATCCCGATGTAGCCATTCTTTGAATTTATCTCTTGAAGCATGAAAAACATTTAAATCTACATCGGTTTTAATACCTTCAATTTCTCCTTTATGACAATGCTGCCAGATAACCCAATTAGGATAACATGTAGCTTCAGGCTCCTCTGTTAAGTTACATATCCATAATTCATTGTCAGGAAACCTATCCCGAATAAGATCCTCATAGCATTCTTTGTTTGTATAAATCACACAGCGCTGACCTGTACGGGCACAAATTACACTATCAAATAATGCTATATTTCTAACAACCTTATCATTTACAGTTCTATTGTAACTCTTTTTATTAATCTTCGCATATTCAACATCTATTGCCGGTGGCAAATCAAGTTTCACATCTTTAATTTTTGACAAAAAATATTTTGCCTGCTCTGCCCCATCTCGCTTAAATGCAAAAAAATGATAAGCTCCAACACTCAATCCGTTTTCTAGAGCTTTTTCACAATTCCTTATTGCATGTTTATCAGCATGAGAAACCCCTTCTGTTATTTTCACATAAGTAAACAAAACCCCTTGATCTGCAACCTTAGCCCAATCAACCTTTCCATTATGATGAGATACATCAACTCCCCTTACCTCAAAATAGGTAGCAATATCACTATCTAGCTTTGCTTGCTCAAAACCTAACCAAACGATAAAGCCAATAAACCCAAAAACCAATAACAATAAATAAAAGAAATACCGCTTAAGCGACTTTCTCTTTTTTTTCTTTTTTGCCATAACACAACAAAAATAAGGGATGTCACTGACACCCCTTATTTAATCATTATATAAATAAATTATCCTAAGAACGAAATAAGAACTCCGGCAGCTACAGCAGAACCAATAACTCCGGAAATATTACTTGACATGCAGTATTGCAACAAGTGGTTCTTATTGTCATATTTTAATGCGATCTCATTTGCTACACGAGATGCCATAGGAACAGCACTCAAACCTGTAGCTCCAATAAGTGGATTGATTTTCTTTTTCGACATTAAGTTCACTAATTTCACTAGCATGATACCACCAAAGATAGAGAACCCAAACGCTAAGAAACCTCCTACAACAATACCAATTGTTGTCCAGTTTAAGAAAGCCTGAGCCGTCATAGTAGCACCTACAGAGATTCCTAAAAAGATAGTGGCAGTATTTAAAATTCCATTTGATGCAGCATCAAATAAACGCAATGTATTTACACCTATTTCCTTCACAAGGTTACCAAACATAAGCATACCAACCAAAGGAACTGCTGAAGGAACAATCAGAGCCACAATAGCAGTTACTGCAATTGGGAACACAATTTTCAATGCTTGTAAATTTTTAAACACATGGGTTGATGGAAAAGCTTTTTCTTGAGCCTTCATATTAATTTTCAACTCCTTCTCACTACAGGTAAATTTAACTACCAAAGGAATAATCACAGGCACCAAAGCCATGTATGAATATGCTGCGATAGCAATTGGTCCTAATAAGTGTGGCGCCAATTTAATGGTTGTAAAGATAGCCGTTGGACCATCTGCACCTCCAATAATACCTAATGAAGCAGCCTCTTTTGGGGTAAAGTTCATTAATACCGCTGCAATAATAACGGTAAAGATTCCTAACTGAGCTGCTGCACCAAATATTGACAATCGAAGATTTCTTAACATTGGACCAAAGTCAGTCAACGCACCTACACCCATAAAGATAATTGGAGGTAAAAACCCGGTTTTAATCAACATGTAATAGATAAAGTTCATCAATCCTAGTTCATGCGCAATCTCATGCAATGGCATTTCCCATACGCTTTTTGTAACGGCTACTCCATGTGAATTTATAAATGAAAGCATTCCATTTTCATCAGCAGAAATCACTCCCATTCCACCACCGGGGAAGTTTGCAAGCAATACTCCAAATGCAATTGGAACTAACAATAATGGCTCGTATTGTTTTTTAATACCCAAATACAATAGTAAGAATGCTAATAACATCATCACTATTGATTGGGGCTCCACAGCCAGACTGCTAAATGCAGTCATGTTATAGAGCTTTTCAAAAATCTCAGTCAATTTCTCCATACTCCACTTACGCTATAATCATTAATAAATCATCCTCATTAACAGAGCTGCCTGAGGAAACACAAATCTCTGCAACTTTCCCATCAAATTCAGAGAACACAGCATTGTATGTTTTCATTGACTCTATATAGCAAAGAACTTGTCCTTTTTTCACAACATCACCCACCTTAACCGGTTTATCTGATGGATTTTTTATCATGTAGAATTTACCTTCTAATGGAGACAATACATCTAAAGCATTTTCACTTGATGTTGAAATAGGTGCAGCAGAAACCTCAGAAGCCACTTCTCCTGCAACTTGCTCACCAAAGGCAACTGTCACTTTAAATTTCTCACCATTAACATCAACTGTCAATACTTGAGCTTCTTTTGGCATTTCGTCACACTCTTTCTTAGCTTTGGCTTTTTCTACTGCATCGTTAAAGTTGGCTTTAGCTTCACCAGACTTATAGGCTTCATATTGTGCAGGGTGCATGGCATATTCAAACAGTTCTTCATCGTCTTGTCCTAATTCCCAACCTTTTTTCTGCATCATTTCTTTATAATGATCTAATACATCTGGATAAGCATCTTGTGGGTTTCCTGTAAAGAATTCACGACCTTGAGCTTTTGCAATTTCCACTAATTCAGGAGCAAGTTCACCAGGCAAACGACCTGATTTTCCTAACATCATATCCCAAATATCATCAGCAATCATTGACCAACGCTCTTTGCCTTTTTCCATCATGATTACATTCATTTGAGCCATATTTTTTACATACTGGCTAAATGGTGTAACTAATGGTGGATAACCCATCTTAGGCCAAACATAAGCCACTTCATCAAACAACTTAATCAACAGTTGATCAATATTCATTTTAGGCTTATTATTTTTCTCGAAATATTTATTCAAGCTATCCAAAGCATCTTGCAAGTCATTCATTAAGCTACCCATCATACCACCAGGAAGACCCGGACCAATCAATAATGAGTTCATATGACGATTTTTCTCA
This sequence comes from Paludibacteraceae bacterium, assembly GCA_963662245.2. GTDB lineage: Bacteria > Bacteroidota > Bacteroidia > Bacteroidales > Paludibacteraceae > JAFGVL01. The sequence goes on from CAXXVQ010000007.1 coordinate 134,706, forward strand.
GGGATAAATAAACCTAAGAAATCATCAGAGAATTCTTGAATCAACGAGCGAACCTCCATGTAAGCATCCATATTCACCTCTGGCACTTTGTAACCTGCATCTTTCAACATGGCAAATACGGCAAGTAAATCTGCATGACCGGTACCCCATGACAATGGATCCATAGCCACATCAATATAGTCAGCCCCATTTTCACAAACCTCAAGGATAGAAGCCATATTTAAACCGGGACCTGCATGACTATGATATTGTACCGGAGTATTTGGATATTTTTCTTTAATATTCTTAGTGATCTTACCTAAAGAAACCGGACGACCAATTCCTGCCATGTCTTTCAAACAGATTTCATCAGCACCAGCCTCAATCAGTTCATAAGCCATTTTTGTGTAATATTCAACTGTATGTAATGGAGAATAAGTAATTGACAAACAGCACTGAGAAATCATCCCTGCATCTTTAGCATACTTGATTGATGGGATTATATTTCTAGTATCATTCAACCCATCGAAAGTACGAGCGATATCTGTTCCTTGAGCTTTCTTCACTTTGTAAAATAACTGACGAACATCAGCAGGAACAGGACTCATTCGCAAACCGTTCAATGCTCGATCAAGCATGTGGGTTTGAATCCCGGCTTCTTGAAATGGCTTTGTCCACTCACGAACAGCTTTATTCGGATTTTCACCAAATAATAAATTCACCTGTTCAAAACCACCACCATTAGTTTCAACGCGCGCAAAGCAACCCATCTTCACAATAGCAGGTGCTACCTTTGTTAATTGATCAACCCTTGGCACATATTTACCGGCCGACTGCCACATGTCTCTAAATACAAGGCTGAATTTTATTTCTCTACCCATAGTCTATTTTGATTAAAGTTTTTCAATTTTAGTTATTTTTCCTTTTCCACCTGTCAAAACCGAAACAGCAGAAGTTATCGCAGAAATCTTTTTTGCATCAATTTCTTCAACATCATTACTTGTAACTTCTTGCGCAATTGTTTCAGGCACATACTTGTTTACTAAGTAAATAAGTAATTTAGAAAAATAAATAATTAGGATTAATACAAAAAAAACAGTGGGCAAACCCACCAGCATTAATTCAATCGCAGTTCCTAAATTTTCCATATTAAATAAGGGATAAATTGTGATAATTATTAGTGTCTCAAATATAGCAAAATTAATAAACAAACACAATCAGTAAGGGAAAAAGCCAATATGATTATTAATTGAAATATTTTTTAGCACTTTACTTTCAATCAATAAGAAATTCGGCCATTTATGTTTAATGAAAAGAGGATTTAAGCCTCATCTTCTTCGGAGGTTCTCAAAACAGGAAGGCAAATATTGAAACGAACAGCTAAAACACGAACGACAATTATTGAGACAAAAGAAACCAACTCTTTAAATATAAGATCAATACCCGCTAAATCTAAAAGCATATAAATTATACCCCCAATAAGACAAGCCATTGCATATATTTCTTTTCGGAAAATCAGCGGTATCCTATTTACCAAAATATCACGCATTATTCCACCTAACACTCCGGTAATAGTACCCATTATCAAAGCAACCCAATAAGGGAACTCTGCTTCAATTGTTTTTTCAAAACCAACAACAACAAACAAGGCTAAACCAAGGGTATCGAAAATAAAAAAGGTATTATTAAAAAGCAGAAGACGCTTGCCAAGTAAGATTACAAAAAACAAAGCTATAGCTGTTATTACCACATAGCTTATATTCATCATCCAAAAGGGAGTAACTCCAAGCAACAAGTCACGAACAGTACCTCCACCTATTGCTGTTACTAAACCAACAACATAAGCTCCAAACCAATCAAACTGGCGGTTAGATGCGGCTCTAATTCCACTTATTGCAAAAGCAAAAGTCCCCGCGTATTCAAGAATATCAATGAAATTTATCATGCGATAAAGATAGCTTTTTTACAGAAGGAAAAACTACAGAAAAAGAAGAAGCAATGTGAATTTTTAGTTCCCGCACATGCGCGGAAACTAATCTGACCCTCATAGAGCTCCATGCACTGCCGCGGGAAGTAATCCGATGCCTACTCGAGCTTCCTGCACGCGCGCAAGCGGCAATCTGAACCTCAGATTGCTTGCCGTCCGTGCGCAAGGCGTAATCTGAGCCTCGTTTTGCTTCATGTTTGCAAACAAGAGCCAATTTGACCCTCAGCGAGCTCCATGCGGATGCGCACGAGTAAATTTAAGATATAATAAGGGATGTATTCAGTGTAGAAACAAAAAAGGCTCACAATCTTTTGATTGTAAGCCTTTCGCGGAAGCGGGGGGATTCGAACCCCCGGAACAGTTACCCGTTCGTCAGTTTAGCAAACTGGTGGTTTCAGCCACTCACCCACACTTCCTTGTGCGAGATATAAACGATGACCGCTTATTTTTGCGGTTGCAAATATAGAAAAGAGTTTTTGAACTTTCAAACTTTAATTTCCATATTTTGAATTGGAATAACTATTTTTGTCTCACAAATTGATAACAACTAAACCATTTCAGGTACAAAAGAACTGAGAAATAAACTATTAGTATATCTAAGCTTCTTTTCTCCTTTTTAAATAAACGCATGAAAAAAATTATTTTAAGACTAATTATCATTGGGCTTATTATCGGATCAACTGCCATTGCCCTTGTTCTACTTCCAAATGTAAAGTCAGGAAATAAAACAGAATACCTTCTTATTCACAAAGGTGCTAGCTATACTGAAGTCATTGACTCCCTTCAAAACAAATCCTCAGTAATAAGTGTCACTTCATTCAACATTATATCAAGACTTATAGGCTATCCTAAAAAAATCAAAGAAGGTCGCTACGAATTAAAAGGAGGCATGAGCAACCTGAAACTCCTTAATAATTTACTTAAAGGCAGACAAAAACCAGCCAGAGTTACTTTCAACAATATTAGGACTAAAGAGCTACTATGCCAAAGACTTAGCCAACAACTAATGTTTGATTCTTTAGAATTGCACAAACTACTTAGCGATAATGATTTTCTAAAAGAGTATGGTTTAAACTCTGAAAACTCAGTTACGGTATTCATCCCGAACACTTACGAATTCTTTTGGAACATATCTGCAACAAAGTTTTTTGAACGGATGTATAGGGAATACCAAGCATTCTGGACAGCAACGAGAATGGAAAAAGCCTATATGCTAAAACTATCTCCGTTAGAGATAAGTACTCTTGCATCTATCGTTGAAGAAGAAAGCAATATGGAATCAGAAAAACCAACTATTGCCGGACTATATATCAATCGTCTTAAAACAGGAATGCCACTTCAAGCTGACCCAACAATTAAGTTTGCATTAAATGACTTCAATATTAAGCGTGTATTTTTTAAACATATTGAAGCAACTAAAAACTCGCCATACAACACTTACTTAAAAAAGGGATTACCTCCGGGACCTATTCGCATCCCAACTATAAAAAGCATTGATGCAGTTCTTAACTACGAATCGCACCCATACTTATTCATGTGTGCAAAAGGCAATGGTGGATGCGGACACGATTTTACCAAAACATTTAATGAACACATCAAAAATGCCAACAGGTATAGAAAACAAATGGACAAACTAGGCGTACAATAAGCTTTTTTATAAAACTTAAATAATTAAGATTTACTACCCTAAAAAGAATTAAAAACCTATCTTTGCCCCGAAACAACCTTAAAATCACAACATGAGAAAAGCAATCGCATTACTTTGTCTTATTGCTATCAGCTTAATCCCGGTTCAGGCAAAAAAGAAAAAAGAACACGAAGAAAAAGAGCGTGCTACATTTTCGGGCGTTATTTCATATTATGGAAAAGTAACTCGTATACCGGATAAATCAAAAACCATTAATAAACTTGGTGACTTCGACTCATTATACAAGTTATATCTGAATAAAAACTTTAGCAGAAGAGTTGAGCAATACACAGGTCTTGAGATTTCAATCACAGAAGGAATTAATCAAGATGTATATTTCCAATACATCAGAGCCAAAACGCATAAGTTCCTTGTAATTGCAACACCTCAAGAAATGCGTGACTACCAACTTACCCCGAACTTTATTAGATATAAGAAAAGAAAAATCAGAGAAGTTAGCGGAAAAAAACGCATCAAAGGTTATAAATGCAAAAAGGTTGTTTGTGATATCTTAACTGAAGACAACATCAAAATTCAGCTTATTGCATGGTACACTCCTAAACTATACATCCCGGGATATAAGATCCCATATTTTGATGAATTACAAGGATTACCTTTAATGTATGACACATACAATGGAGAACATGTAGTTACTTATATTGCCCAAGATGTTGATAAAAGGATTCTTTTAGATAACTTTTTCGGAAGACCAAGCGGTATAGAACCAGTAACAATGAACCAATACCTACAAAGCATAGAAAGAATCTCTCAAGAAGAATAACTTGAGAGATTTTCTTTTTTATATATGCACTGTTTTTTTCAGAAAGAACAAATATCAATTTGGGCTAAAGCCCATATTCTCTAATCATTTATGTCCGTTGACTAAAGTCAACGGCAATGAAAACGGCATCCAAATCATTGCCGTCGGTTTTAACCGACGGTAAATAATACTCCTGCCATTGATGGACTTTAGTCCAAATCTTTTCACAATCTTATATAAAAATCACTTCAGGCGATATCTCAACTCCGAATTTATCTAAAACGGAAGCTTTAATCAAATCTGACAGTTCAACAATCTCAGTTCCTGTTGCACCACCTTTATTCACAAGCACCAAAGCTTGCTTATCATGAACAGCAGCATGACCATGACTCTTTCCTTTCCAGCCGGCTTGCTCAATTAGCCAACCCGCAGGAATCTTCATTTCCATTTCGGAAACAATATAATGAGGCATGTTAGGATACACTTTAATCAACTCATCATACTTAGCTTTTGACACTACCGGGTTTTTAAAGAAGCTACCGGCATTTCCACATTTTTTCGGATCAGGCAGCTTACTTTCACGAATATTAATAATGGCTGCGCGAACAGTTTTCAAATCTATTGTAGCATATTCTTCAAGCTCTTCTGCTATTGTACCATAATCAAGCTTGAATTCAGCATACTTTTCAAGCTCAAACACTACATGCGTAACAATTTTCTTTCCCGCATATTTACTTTTAAAAACACTTTCACGATATCCAAATTCACACTCGGCATTACCAATTGCCTCAAGCTCCCCAGTTTCAACATCAACCATCTCTACGGAATAAACCACATCTTTAGCTTCTACCCCATAAGCCCCAATATTCTGAACAGGCAACGCTCCTACTTCACCGGGAATCAAAGATAGATTCTCTGCTCCGTACCATCCATTCTTAACACTATACTCAACAAAATCATCAAACACGACTCCTGCACCTACTTTGACATAAACCTTGGTTTCTGTTTCTTTCACAAAATCCATCGTCAAAATTCTTGAATGCAGAATAGCCCCCGAATAATCATTTACAAACAATAAATTACTGCCACCACCAATTGACATAAAAGGTTTGTCTTTTAAAAAACCATCACGAATTAGCTGCTGAATCTCTTCTTTTGTTTCGTATTCTACAAAATATTTGGCTTTGGCATCAATACCAAAAGTATTGTTTGACTTTAGTGAATAATTTTCGTGTATCTGCATCTGTATAATTTTTAAAAGCATTCAAAGATAAGTACTATTTGGCAAACATTTAAGTGAAACATCCTGTAAACAAGGGCTGCTAATCCAACAAAAAAGCTATTTTTGTATATCCTTAACATTCTGCCAAAACTACTACTATGGAAGAAACAATCAAATATATCATTAGCTTTCTACTTGAAGTTAGACACAACTCTAAGTTTTTACATGAAGTGGGCTATACAGCTAACAAATATGAGTTTGACCAATACAAAGTAGTTATCATACCTTCGGGATTTTTTGACAGCGAACAATATGGAACAAAAGCATCACTACCAAGTCTTCCATTACAAAAGATAGAAAACACACCTTTCCTTTTCGGCGAATCAAAAACCGAGGTTCATAATAACACATTGGTAGTATATGCCGATATTATCGCTTCAGCCTATTTCTTTCTTAGCCAATATGAAGAATGGATACAACCAGATGTTAGAGATGAACACGATCGTTTTTTAGGAAAAAGCTCTATTGCTTACAAAGAAGATTTTATTGAAAAACCAATTGTAGATGAATATGGTGCTTTATTAAGAAAATGGCTTCAAGAGAAAGATATAAAATTTGAACAACCCGAACATAGAATTAAAAAAATCTATTTAACTCATGATGTAGATCAGGCGTTTAAATATAGAAACATACGAAACATTATGGGTTCTATTATCAGAACTATCAAACTCAAAGGAAATGAGATTTCTCCGGCTTTAAAAACTTTTTGCGGAAAAGTAGCTCATGACCCATTCTTTTCTTACCCGTGGATTCTAGCTACTAACAAACGACTTTCTGAAACTACAGAAACACCGGTTGAGTCAATATTTTTCTTTAAGTCGCCAACAAAGAAAATGGCTACATATGACCATCCAAAGTACAGTTTAGACAGCAATGATGTGGAAAGCCTGTTTCATTTATGCAGAAATAACCATGCTAAAATAGGCCTACACGGAAGCTATTACTCAAAAAAACATCCTCATGTTTTATGCAAAGAGAAAAACATACTTGATCTGTATTCAAAACACAAAGTGCATTACAATAGGCATCACTACCTTCGTACTTTAGAGGCCGATAAGCTTGACAACTTGATAGAAGCAGGTATTAAAGAAGATTTTTCATATGGATACCCTGATGTTGCAGGATTCCGTTTAGGAACTACTCATGCGGTAAACTGGATTAATCCTAAAACGAAAGAAGTTAACCTTAACCTTCTGTTACACCCTCTTCACATTATGGATGTAACATTAACCAGAGAAGAATACATGAACTTGAGCTTCATTGATTCATA